>NZ_JARUXN010000003.1:0-187559 GCF_031451415.1 Caballeronia sp. LZ028
CCGTCGCGCCGAGTTCCGGCGCCGCGATTTTCGCGAGCGAGCCGCCGAATTTGCCTACCGCCGTACGCGCGGCCGATACGATCACTACGTCAGTCATTTTCTATCCTCGTGAAACTGCGAAAGCGTCAACGGACTTCCGTTTGCGAAGCGATGCACGCCATACGGAAACGCATCCATTACGAATGGATTCGGTGAGTTCGATTCGAACCCGGGCGATTGATGCGCAGCGTCGATTGCGGAGCGATGTCCGACCGTCCGATGCTTGAGCGAGCGACTTTCAAAGGGCGTCGCGCCGACTGCGGGATGACCTCGCCTGAAGGACGCGGTCTCTTCCGCATAGAAAATCCCGAACGGGATGCGGCAAACGTGCAGCCAATTGCGTGGTCCATTTATATGGGCCTTTAATAAAATCTCTCAGGTTCAGCACCGCCCTTCTCTTTCGCCTTGCCGCGCAAATCGCGCAGACGCAATTCCACCGCGCGAATTTCGCGCAGTCGTGCAGCAAGGTTTATCGGAAGTTATTCGGTCGTGCGTGCTTGTGCGACGCACCAAATTAGTAACAATTCTAAACGCAAAACATGCGTAAAAAATTTCATATTAGTAGGTAAAAACCCTAGATCGCGGAAAAACCGCTTATCTTTCATGTAAGAAATTCGCGAATTACTCGAACGCACGTTCAATAATCATCCTATATTACGGTGAAAATTGCGCGGTTGTATGATCACTTTGCGCGAATTCAGGTAATTAGGTAATACCTAAGCCCGGCATTTGAAGCATGCGCTACATTGAAAAGGTTTGCGCCGTCTTTAACGTTATATTCGAATTAACTACTGGGTATAACCATTCGATCTTTAATCGACGTGGTTATTCGGACACATATGACGCCATGATGAAAGTGCGAGCCATTAATCGATTGCCAATTGCTGCGGCATTTTGACATCCGTCAACAAAAAGTAATTGTGCCGGACGGCAGCAAAAGCCGCCCGACGTTCGGCCAAACCTTCACAGCGCCAGAACGAGCCTTTTGCCCTTCGCGCGTGAACAGCACGTCATCATGCGATTGTTCGACTGGCGTTCGCCTCGGGTCAGCACCACGTCGCGGTGATCGATCTCGCCTTCCAGCACGCGCACCTCGCACGATCCGCACAGCCCTTCTTCGCAGTCGCTCTGAACATCGACGTTCGCGCGTCTGAGCGTCCTGAGCAGTGTCTGATCGGCCGGGACGGTCAGGACGAGGCCGGAATCCTTCAGTTCGACTTCGAACGCGCGTTCCTTTTCGGGATCGAGCGTGCCGATCTTCGATTCGAAATGCTCGATTCGAAGCGCGTCTTCGGGCCACGACGCGCTCGCGTCGGCGAGCGCGTCGAGCATCCGCGCCGGGCCGCACGCATAAACGCGCGTGCCCTCCTCCACGGCGAGCGCGGCGAAGTCGTTGCGCACACCCTCTTCCGAGACGTACGCGCGCAGACGCTCGCCGTGCAGCGCGCGCATTTCAACGAGAAGGGCCATGGACGCGCGCGAGCGTCCGCTGTAGTGCACTTCGTAGTCGATGCCGAGCGAACGCGCGCGACGCGCCATCGCGCTGATCGGCGTAATGCCGATCCCGCCCGCGATCAGCACGAGCTTCTTGGCGGTCTCGTCGAGACGAAAGTGATTGCGCGGGCCGCGTATGCGCCAGTGCGCGCCCGGCTTCACGTTCTCGTGCACCCACGCCGAACCGCCACGGCTCTCGCTCTCGCGCAGCACGGCGATTTCGAACGCGCGGGCGTCGGCGGGATCGCCGCACAGCGAATACTGGCGCGAGATGCCGGTCTCGCCGCACACGACATCGATATGCGAGCCCGCCGTCCAGCGCGGCAGATCGCGTCCGTTCGCCGACACGAGCCGCACGCGCACGATGCGATCCGCGCATGTCTCGACCGAATCGACGATCACCGCGCGGCTCACCGCATGCGACGACGGCTCGCCGATCCGCACGACCGCGCGCGGCTCGCGCACCGATGAATCGGCGCGCTCGGGATTCATCGCCGGATCCCATTCCACATATAGATGCTCCGGCCCGCGAAACGACGTGTTCGGCACATACGTGAAGCGTTGTTCGGCGAGGCGCATGTGCGGCAGACGGCGCGTGAGCTCGTCCAGAAAAACCTGCATCTCCATGCGCGCGAGATTCTTGCCCATGCACTGATGCGCGCCATAGCCGAACGTCAGCTGATCGCTGGCGTTTTCGCGGCGGATGTCGAAAAGATCGGCATCGGCGAACTGATGTTGATCGTGATTCGCCGACGACGTCACGATCAACAGCTTCGATCCCGCCGCGATCTCGATGCCGCCGATCGTCACGTCCTTCGTCGCGAGCCGTCGCCATGCAGCGACCGAGCCGTTATGCCGCAAGCACTCTTCGACTGCGTTGGGAATCAGGCTCGGGTCGTCGCAGATGTCGCGCCAGGCGTCGGGGTGTTGCAGCAGCAGTTTCATCGCGTTCGCGGTCGCGTTGGCCGTCGTCTCGTGCGCGGCGACGATGCCCGCCATCATCATCGAATGCAGATAAGAGTCGGTGACGACTTCGGGCAGCTCCTTCTGCTTGCGGATGCCGTATTGCATCCAGCCGGGACCGGACGGATCTTCGCGCATCTTGTCGAGCACCTTGCCCGCGTATTGCCAGAACTTGCCGACCGCGTGCGCGACTTCGACCTGTTCCTCGGGCTTCGGCCGTCCCCATGTGTTGACCGTGTGCGCAATCGAATAGCGGCGCAGCGTGTCCATGTCTTCTTCGGGCACGCCGAGAAAATGCAGCGCGACGGTGAGCGGCACTTCCCACAACATCTGATCGACGAGATCGGCGCGGCCATCGTCGATGAAGCGATCGACGTACTCGCGCGCGAGCGCACGCACCATCGGCTCGTGATGCGCGAGCGCTTCTGGCGTGAACGGATCCATCAGCGCGCGGCGGCGCGGCATGTGCGCGGGCTCGTCCTCGTTGACGAGCGTGCGGTTCAGCGCGAATCCGTAGGACGCGAGCACCGCGTTCGCTTCCGGGCCGGTCGGCGTGATTTTCTCGAGCGCGATCGACGGACTGAACGTGATGTTGTCGCGGAAAATCGCCTTGATGTCGTCGTAGCGCGTGACGACCCAATAGCCGAGCTTCGGGCTGTAGAACACCGGTTCCTGTTCGCGCGCCCATCGCACGTATTCGGGCGGGTCTTGCTGATAGCCGTCGCCGAACGGATCGAACTCGGCCGCGCCCGCGCTGATCGGGCAGCCGTTCGGTGCTTTGACGTGGAATGGGCAATGCGGCGCAGCGGTCATGCTCGTCTCCTGTTTTTTTCGCGTGACCACAGTATGCAACGCGTCACCACTTCCAGCGCACGCCCAATCCTCCGCCGATGGAATCGCGATGCGAACCGCCGATGTTCGTCGAATACACGAGGTTCGCGAAGAGACTGCCGCGCGCGCTCACTTTCGCGACGATGCCCGCGCCGAATTGCGCGGTCGTCGCGGAGACGTTCGTCGGAATGACGGTCGTGCCCGCGAACGTCGTGGTGTCCGTCGCGCCGAAGTAGCGCCACAGGTTCGCGGTCACATACGGCTCGAAGGTCGTGCGGGCCGCATCGAAATGACCGTAGAGGCGCACGCCGAGCCGGCCGACGAAGCCGCTCGCTTGGTCGAAGGACACGGACGAAATGCCGTCGTCGATGTCGTGGAGATTCGCGTGTTGCCAGATGAGTTGCGCTTGCGGTTCGATCGCGAGGCGGGCGGATAGCGGAATCGGCAGACCCGCTTCGACCGATGCGGCGAACGCGCTGCCGTGCGTCGTCGCGCCGACGCCGCGGTTCGATTGCGGATCGGCGGTGAGCGAACTGCCGAGCAGCACGGCGTCGGTGTACCAGCCGCCCGGGCCGATGTGCGTCCAGTACAGCCCCGCGCTGTACGCGTTGATCGACAGGTGGCCGACGCTCGAGTTCGGAAAGCCGAGTGCAAAGCCGTCGACGTCGCCGCTCGCGCGCGCGAAGCCGAGGAAGAAGCCGTAGTGATTTCGATGACCGGCCGGCGTCGCATCGGCATGGATATCGTGGCCGACCTGCAGGCCGCCGATGCCGCCGCTGAATTCGGGATCGGCCGCGCCGCTGTTGTGCTGGGTCGCGTGGCCGCCCCAAACGCGCGACCACGCGGCGGGCAGCGCGCCGGTTTCGGTCAGCAGCGACTGCTCGCCCTGACGTTCGTGGAATGTGCCGATCTGCTGGATCGCGAGTTCGCGGACGATCGGCGACAGCTCTGCGTAGACGGGCACTTCCATCCGATAGAGCGGGATCGGCGCCGCGCCGGGTGGCGGTGGCGGCGGCAGCGGTGGTGTGCCCGCGGCGGCGGTTGGTACGGGTTCGGGCGTTGGGGCTGGCGTTGGCGTCGGTGTTGGACTTGGCGTGGGCGTGGGCGTCGGAGCCGGCGTCAGTGTTGGTGGGGACGGCGGCGTCGGCGTTGGCGTTGGCGTTGGCGTTGGCGTTGGCGTCGGCGTCGGCGTCGGCGTTGGCGTTGGCGTTGGCGTCGGCATTGGCGTCGGCGTTGGCGTCGGCGTTGGCGTTGGCGTTGGCGTTGGCGTTGGCGTTGGCGTTGGCGTTGGCGTTGGCGTTGGCGTTGGCGTTGGCGTCGGCGTCGGCGTCGGCGTCGGCGTCGGCGTTGGCGTTGGCGTTGGCGTTGGCGTTGGCGTCGGCGATGGCGTTGGCGTAGGCACCGGCGTCGGCGTCGGCACAGGCACAGGCACAGCAGGCGCGGGCGGCACGCTCGAACGCAGATACCAGTTGTCCGCCGTTCCGTCACTCACACCGCCCTTGAACAGGAAATACCTGTAAGCGCCCACCTCCAGCGGATGTGCGAGCGAAAACGCCCCCGCCGACGTCGTCGCCCCGTTCGTCGCCTGCACGACCAGAATGCCGTCGTTCACCGTCAGCCCGCCGATGCCGCCGACATTCGTCACGCCGATCGACGTCGTTCCCGCACCCGCGCCTTGTGCGATCACGAGCCGGTCGCTCGGCGCGCCGTCCGCGCCGAGCACGCTCTGCACGAGAAGCCGTCCGTCGTTGCCCGTGTAGTTGCCGTTAACCACGAACGCATCGCTCGTGCTCGAACCGCCGTTCGTCAGATCGATCGTGCCCGCGTTGTTCAGCGCGACAAGTCGCCCCGCGATCGCCGGCTGTACCGACGTGCGTCCGATGCCGCCCGCGAAAATCGTGCTCGTCGCGTCGAGATTGAGCGCGCCGGTTCCGGTCGCGGCATCGCCGAGCGTCAGACCTTTCGCGTCGAATGTGAGTTGCGTATTGTTCGACGCGTTCACCGTCTCCCAATTCGAAAAGCGCGCGAGGCCGCTTGCCTGCACGTTGTCGAACGTGAGCGAATCGGTGCCCGCACCGCCATCGAAGCTCGTGGTCGCGGCGAGCGTCGCGTCGTTCAGATTGCGGATCACCGCCGAATCGTTGCCCGCGCCGAGCGACACCGGCCCGGCGATCGTGCCGCCGCTCCAGATCAGCGTATCGACGCCGAAAGTCGTCGTCACTCCTTGCCCGATCGAGCCGCCCGCGATCGCCAGCGAGTTCGTGCCGCTGCCGAGATCGACGCGTCCGCCGATCGTCCCGCCCGACAGCGTGAACGTGTCGTCGTTCTGCGCGGCGGTCACGTTGCCGTCGACCTGTCCGCCCGACATGTCGAACACGTTGTTTCCGACATTCAAATCCACCGTTGCGAGGCGCCCGCCAGTGATCTTCACGACGTCGCCGTTCGCGAGCGTGCCAAGCACGCGCCCGCCCGATATCGAGAACGTGTCGCGCCCGTCGCCCTGATCGATGGAATCGATCTGTCCGCCTGTCATCGTGGCGGTGTCGGCGCCGTCGCCCTGGCGAATCTGTCCGGTGATGACGCCGCCGTTCATGTCGAAAGTATCGTTACCGGTATCGGTGCGTACGGCGACGCCCGCGCCCCCCGCAATGGTCCCGCTATTGATGATCGACACGTTGATCTTGCCGGTCGCGGCAATCGCCTCCGCGCTCGTGCCGCGAATCGCGCCGCTGTTGCCGATCGTTTCTGCGCCATTGGCAATCGTCACGCCGGTCGCGCCCTGAACCGTGCCGGCGTTGTCGATCGCGCCACCCCGATTCGCGACGATGCCGCCCGCCTGCTGGCTGACGATGCTCGCGCCCGCCGCATTCGTGACGGACGCCGCATTCGCGAGCGACACGCCCGCCCCGCCCGCGCCACGCGCGACGATCGATCCTGTGTTGGTGATCGCGCCGGGCGTCGCATCCTGCGAAACGATGCCGGACGCGTTGTTGCCCGACACGTCGATGGTGCCGTTGTTGGTCACGACGTTCTGGCCCGGTGTACCGGCCACGAACATGCCGTTTGCGCTCGCGCCGGTCGTCGTGATGGCGCCA
Organism: Caballeronia sp. LZ028; assembly: GCF_031451415.1. Classification (NCBI taxonomy): domain Bacteria; kingdom Pseudomonadati; phylum Pseudomonadota; class Betaproteobacteria; order Burkholderiales; family Burkholderiaceae; genus Caballeronia; species Caballeronia sp. LZ028. The sequence continues at coordinate 6,423 of NZ_JARUXN010000003.1, forward strand.
TTGTTCACGAGCGTGTCGCCGCTGGTTCGCGCCGCCATGCCATGAGAACCCGCCCCGCTCGTCGCGATCGCGCCATCGTTGACCAACGTGCCGCCGCCCGGACTGGCGAAGTCGTTCATAGCCGAAGCGCTTGCACCGCTCGTCGTGAGCGTGCCGCCTGCCTCGTTGCGCATCGTGACGGCGGCGGCGTTGTTGAACATCGCTTCCGAATTCGTGCCGACCGTGAAGATCGCGCCGCGATTGACGAGCGTGTTGCGCCCGGTCGTCGCGCTTTGCGACGTCATGGCGTCGAAACCGTCACCTGTGATTTGCAACGTGCCCTCGTTGGTCGCCGTGCTGGTGTTGCGCACGAATAGCCCGTTGCCGGCAATGTCGAGTTCGACGCCCGTCAACACATTGATCGTCACGTTGACGCTGCCCGGCACCGCGATGACCGATACGTTCGAAGGATTGGGCGAGCGTGTATCGCAAGTCGCGGTCTGATTGGACTGCGGCGCAGTCCTGTCGCACCCGGCGACAGCGGGCGCCACGCGAACGAGACAGGACACGCCGAACGCAAGCGATAACGCATGAGCGAGCGGCGTCGATCGCATCGGAAGCGAAAAGCGGCGCATGGGTTCTCCGGCTCCGCTGACGATTTCATTTTTATCAGCAGTGCTTCGCATCGTTGCGACGATGATCGGCCCGCTGATTGCTGCTTCTCGTCAACGTTTTTGCTCAGAGTAGTCCACGCATTGCGCGTCAGCAATGTCCGCTTGATCGCTTGCCGCTTCAGATGGGCTTGCCCTCGCTCGATGCCCAATTGGGCATCAACGCGTTGCTCGGCAATGTTTCGTCGATCAGCTTTTCGGCCGTTCGCCGGCCCGCGACCGGCAGCCCTTCGGGGTTCAGCACACCGATCTGCACCAGCACCGAAGCCTGATCCCAGTAGATATGCTCGTTGTAGAGCTTGTCGCCGCGAAAGCGGATAACGGCTAGCATCGGAACCTCGAAGTATTTTCCCGTCGGCGCGAGGCCGGGCAGCAGCCAGTCGATTTCGCAACTATGCGTCGCACAGAACACGAATTCGTCGACGACGCGATCCGCGCCGATCGTGCGCGATACCGGAATCAGCTTCGTATCGGCGGGATTCGAGTGGACGAAGTGATATCGATAGAAGCGCTTCAACTGATCGTGCCCAACGCCGCCTGTCATCGTCGGGACGTGGTTCACGTATGGCTCGGCGACCATCGTCGGCATGACGGCGTCGACGTCGCGCGTGGCGAATTCGAAATAGCAGTGCTGCTCCCACAGGTGATTCAGATCGAAGTGCGGACCGAGCACCTTGCGCAACATCGAAAGCGTGCGTGAGTACGCCATCAGCGCGGCGGGTTTGTCGTAGTGCGCGGAATCCGAAACGATGAAGCCCGCCGACGCGCCCGGATAAACATAGCGTTCGATGTGCGGTCTGCCCGTGAGCGCCGGCTCGACTTCGCGCGCATCGTGCGCCGCGCGTTCGGCGAAGTGGAAGACCATCGGGCAGCGGATCGTCGGGATATCGGCGAGACAGGCGCTGAAATCGTCCGCGTAGTAGCAGGCGGCGCAATCGACGTCGGCCTGCGCGGCGATGCGCGTCGCGAAGCGGCCGCCGCGCCCGTACCCGATCACGCCCACTTTGCCGGCGTGCTGCGGCAACGCGCGCAGGGCATCGACGAGCGCCGCGAAATTGTCCGCGGCGATACCGCCGGGTCGCGGATCGTGCCCGGGAAGTTGCGGCGCGATCACGACGTACCCTTCTTCGGCGTACAGATCGGCGGAGCGCATGACGAATTCGTCGAGGCCGGCCGCGTCGTGCAGCAACACGATGCCCGGTCCCGAACCTTTCGCGGGCTGCGTGACGTAAGCCGGAATGATCGTGCCGTCGCGAAGCGTGATGTCGATGAAGCTGCCGCTCATATCTGCGTCTCCTTATATATAGAGGTTGTTCTTGCGCTTACGACGTCAGCGTGTCCGCGAGCAGCTTCACGTTCAGCGCGACGATCACGGCCGCGACGAGCCACGCCAGCGCGCTCGTCCAGCGCGAAATCGCGAAGACGCCCATTTTTCGCCGGTCCGATACGAAGCGCACCAGCGGAATGACGGCGAATGGCAGTTGCATCGACAAAATGACCTGGCTCAGCACGAGCAACTGGCCGGTGCCCTTTTCGCCGTAGATCGCCGTCACGACGATCACGGGAACGATGGCGATCGCGCGCGTGATGAGACGCCGCGCCCAGTTCGGTATGCGCAGGCGCAGAAAACCTTCCATCACGATCTGGCCGGCGAGCGTCGCGGTCACGGTCGAGTTCAGGCCCGACGCGAGCAATGCCACCGCGAAGAGCGTCGATGCGATGCTCAAGCCGAGGAGCGGCGAAAGCAGGCGGAACGCATCGCCGATTTCCGCGACCTCGTCATGACCGTTCGCGTGAAACACCGCGGCGGCGACGATCAGGATCGCCGCGTTGATGAAAAGCGCGAGCGTCAGCGCGATGGTGCTGTCAATCGTCGCCCAGCGAATCGCAGCGCGCCGGGCCGTGACGGACTTGCCATACGCGCGCGTCTGCACGATCGACGAATGCAGGTAAAGGTTGTGCGGCATGACCGTCGCGCCGAGGATGCCGATGGCGACATACAGCATTTCGCGATCGGCGACGATGCGCGGCGACGGGATGAAGCCGCGCAGGACTTCGGCGAACGGCGGCGCGGCAGCGGCGATCTGCAACGCGAAGCAGCTCGCGATCACGACCAGAAGCGCGATGACGAAGGCTTCCAGCAGACGGAAGCCTTTGTTGATGAGAAGCAGCAGAAGGAAGGCATCGAGCGCGGTGAGGAGCGCGCCCGCGATCAGCGGGATGCCGAAGAGCAGTTGCAGCGCGATCGCGGTGCCGATCACTTCGGCCAGATCGCACGCGACGATCGCCGCTTCGCAGGCGAGCCACAGGGCGAAGTTCACCGGCTTCGGATAATGATCGCGGCAGGCTTGCGCCAGATCGCGCCCGGTCGCGACGCCCAGTCGGACGGCGAGCGCCTGAAGCAGAATCGCCATCAGGTTCGAAAACAGGATGACGGCGAGCAAGGTGTAGCCGAAGCGCGAGCCGCCAGCGATGTCGGTTGCCCAGTTGCCCGGGTCCATATAGCCGACCGAAATCATGTAGCCGGGACCCGCGAACGCGAGGAAGCGCCGAATCCATCGGCCGGTTTCGGGCACATGAACCGACGCGTACACCTCGGGGAGGCTCGGGCGGAACGCGTCGTCCTGCTCGGGCGGTTTCGAAGCGGGGCGTACAGGATCAAGCATCGGCTCGTTTCTCCTGCGGAAACCTGCTGTGGATGTTGTGAAAATATGCGCCGCGGCGAGTGAACATTCAAGCGCATCGGACGGGCGTTGGTTACAGATGCCGTAGCCCTGCGCTTCGCATCTGATAATCGGACTTATCAGATGTAGCGATTTTTCTTGTCAAATTCGAACTCGGTTGCTAACCTCGGCCCAAATCACTGAAACGTAAGGATAAATGCCAGACAACACAGGGCGCTCCAGAGAGCGCTTGGCAGATAACTCGGGGCAGGCGAATGCGCCGAGCCGTCTCACGCGTCAACACTTCGCGCTTTATCGCGGTTATCTCGACGGCGTTTCCGAAGCACAGTTGCATGCATCGTATGGCGATTCCAGCGCCGATGTACGCTCGACTCGACGGCTGATCGAGGCGCTGCGCGACACGCTTTCCGTTCTCGCACGCCGCGCACGGGACACGGACGCGGCTCACCTGCTGCGGCTTCGTCCCGGCAGCATCCCGCTGTTCGAGCCGCCGCCCGCCGCCGTCGCCCCGCCGCTCGACGCGTTCCGCGAAAAAATCGATCCGGACGGCGTGTACGGCGAATCGGAACTGCTCGCGCTTTACGAGGAGGCTTATCCGCCCGAGAGCTCGCCTGCTCTCGATCGGCGCGCGGCGCGTAACGCCCGATTGCGTCGCCGGCAGGCGGACGCGCTCGCGCGCATGGAGGCGTCGCTCGCACAGGATCCACGTCCGGATCATCCGGTCGATGGCTGGTTCGAGCCGGCCGTCGCCGCGCGATTGACTGCCGCCGGACTTTCGACGCTCGCGGATGTCATCGAACTCATCGAGCGGCGACGGCATCGGTGGTATACGGCCGTGCCACGGCTCGGTCCAAAAGGCGCGCAACGCGTGGTCGACTGGCTGCAACTCCACGCCGAGGCACTCCGCCACACGCTTTCGCCGGCCGCGCTCGTGCCTCGGCGCCAGTGGCAGCCCGGAGACGTCGTGTCGACGCAAAGCGCGGACGTCGACGCAAGCGACTCGATCGCCATTTCTCCTCTTGATACGTTGCGGGTTCCGCTGGCGCTCGACGGCTCGAAAGGGTCGAATCGGGCGCACGCGCACCCGCGATTCGATACGGACATCCGCGCGATCATCGCTTGGCTAGAGGCCCGGTCAAACAGTACGCACACGCGGCGTGCCTATCGGCGGGAGGCGGAACGCCTGCTGCTGTGGGCGTTGATCGAGAAAGGCAAGCCGATTTCGTCTCTCGATGCAGCCGATTGCGCCCAGTACGTCGGTGTTTTTCTCGCGGATCCGCAGCCGGCGGCGCGCTGGATCGCGAAGGGTCGCCCTGAGCGTTGTTTTGCCGACTGGCGCCCTTTTGCCGGCCCGCTTTCCGATCGCAGCCGCGAAACGGCCCGGTCGATATTGGGCGCCATGTGCGAGTGGCTCGTCGGCGAAGGTTATCTGGCGGCCAATCCGTTTGCCGGATTTGCGCGTGTCGCGACGCCGCCGGTATTCGATTCGGCGACGCGGTCGCTCGATCTGACGCAGTGGAAATGCGTGTTGCAATCGGTCGAGCGGACCGAATACTCGTTCGTCGAGCATCGCGACAAATTGGCGCTGCTTCTCGCGTACGCCACGGGCCTGCGACGGGCCGAACTCGCATTCGCAACCACCGACGCGCTCAGCGCCGGGCGTCTTTCCGGCGTGGACGGCGTGGTCTGGCGGCTTGCCGTCGATGGCGGCCGCGGCGCGACGCGGACGGTGCTTTTGCCGCCGATCGTCGTTGAAACGCTCATCGAAAACCTGGCGATGCGCGGATTGCCGCGCCCGTTGGATTGCGCCGAAGGCACGCCAATACTCGCGCAGGCGCGCGGCGGACAGTCATTGACGCCCGACGGCATCGGGAAAATTTTCAAGACGATTTTCTCGAACGCGGCCGCATTGATGGAATCTCATGCGCCCGGCGCTGGCAGGCACCTGACTCGCGCGAGCACGCATTGGCTGCGCCACACACATTCGACGCACGCGCTCGGACACGGCGCGGATCTGCGCGAGGTCAGCGCCGGACTCGGCCATTCCGATGTTTCGACCACCGCTCTGTATCTGGAAAACGAAGACGCGGGGCGTTTCCTTGGCATCGAGAAGTTGATTCGCGGCATCTCGTCAACGCGAAAACCTTCGGATCGGTCCTAATTTCGCGTTTACACGAGCGTCGAGCGTTGTAAAAATGTCCGCTGCGGGCGATCAAGCACTTCAGAGTTTACTTGAGGTTTACCGGTTCGCCGTTTATTCTTCGGTTTGCAGCTTGTTTTCCACAAACCGAAGAATTATTTGCTTACCCAGGCCCGCCAGTGACTGCGAATTCCATGCTAAGCGCTCGGCTTCCCGAAGTCGATCAATCCGTTTCGATCGAAACTCTCTTGGGGGTGGCCGCCCAAGCCACTGACATTCTCAATCAGATCCGCGATGCAATGTTGGAGCCGTATCCGCGCAAAAGCGCACCAACATTCACGAGCGCGCAGGTCGCGTCGCTCTGCGGCATCGACAAGCAGCGGTTCCAGTACCTGACGACCAAGGGCGAGCTGCCAGCGGGCACGTCCAAGGGCGCGGGCCGCAGCAAGGAATTCACGCTCGAAGAAGCGCTCACATGGATCCGCGCGACGAAAGAACGCCCCCGCCGGCCTGAAGGCAAGCGCGGGCGGATCGTGACCGTCGCGAACTTCAAAGGTGGCGTCGCCAAGACCACAACCGCCGTCTCGGCCGCACAGGCCCTGACGCTGCTCGGCCGCAGAGTGCTGGTCATCGACTGCGATCCGCAGGGCACGACGACACAGCTATGCGGCTGGGCGCCCGACGCCGAAATCTCGGACGATCAGACCCTTCTTCCGCTGATCTACGGCGATCAGCAGACGCTGCACTATGCAGTGCAGGAAACGTACTGGCATAACTTGGATCTCATCCCGGCTTCGTCATCGCTCTTCGATGCGGAGTTCGAGATTCCCGCCAAGGTGCTGAACGACAGCACGTTCGAATTCTGGGAAATCGTCCGCAAAGGTCTCATGCCGCTGACGGAAGAGTACGACGCCGTCGTCATCGACACGCCTCCGGCGCTCAGCTATCTCACCATCAACGCGCTGCTCGCGTCGGATGCGATTCTGCTGCCCTGCCCGCCCGAGGCGCTGGATTTCGCAAGCTCGACACAGTTCTGGCATCTCTTTGCGGATATCGCCAAGAAGCTGCCGGGCGTGCTCGAGCAAAAGCGCTTCGACTTCGTGAACGTGATTCTGACCAAAGCCAAGTCGGATGACGTGTCGCGTGTTGTGCGCGGTTGGCTTCAGAAAGCATACGGCGATCGCGTCCTGCCTTTCGAGATTCCGGAGTCGACCGTACCAAAAGGTGCGTCGGCGCAATTGTCGACGGTATATGACTTGTCGAAGCCGGACGGCAGCACGGCCGCTTACAACCGATTCAAAGAGCCGCTCGACCGGCTCGCCGAGCATCTCGACGCGCAGTTCGCCCGCGCGTGGAATCAGACGGAGGATTAAATGGGCATCGGGGACAGACTCCTCGCCAAGACAGCGAACATCGGCAGTAAGCCCACAGAAGGAACGCAAGCGCGTCCAGTCAGCACGGAACCGCGCACGTCTCCCGGTCGGTTGATGGATGCGCAGCATCGCATCAATACGGCGCAGGCGCGCATCAAAGAACTTGAGTCCCAACTCGAGGAACGAGCGGCGCTCGAAGTGCCGCTCGATGCGCTCGTGGAAGTCAGCGGACGGCGTCGCAAACTCACGGCCGAGCAGTTCCAGGAGTTGAAGAGCAATCTCGCACAACACGCACTCGCCACGCCTATTCTGGTGCGCGCTTTGCCGGATGCTCGTTACGAGATCGTTGCGGGACATAACCGCGTCGCTGCATACCGGGAACTCGGACGATCGACGATACGCGCCAACGTTGCGTCGATCGAAGAAGGGGAAATCGAGTTCGCGGCGTTTTTCTCGAACCTGCTATCGCCATCGCTTACGGATTTCGAGAAGTATTGGAACTTCAAACGATTGCAGGAATTGAGCGGACTCTCGCGCACGGAAATTTCTGAGAGCGCCGGATTGAGCAAGAGTCACGTCACGCGAATCTTCTCATTCGACGCCCTTCCAGAGGCAGCCAAAGCCGCACTCGCCGAAAAGCCAGAGCGACTCGGCAGCAATGCCGCGCAAAAGCTCGCGGCGCTAACAGAAGCCGGCAAGGCGGAAAAGGTCGTCGAAGCCGTCCGACGGTTGGTCGAAGACGAGAATTTTACGCAGGACAAGGCGGTCGCCCTCGTCGCGGAAAAGCCGCGCGCAGTGACTCCAAGCGCAACAGTGGTCCGAGCGGGCCGCAGGAAGGTCTGCGAAGTGTCCACGCGAAATGGTGTGGTGGGAGTTCGTTTCTTCGAGAAGGACGCGGGCGACGCAGAGCAATGGGGACAGCGCATTGCTGACTTCATCAACAAGACACTAAGTGAATCGGAGCAAGACTGAGGCTCTACTAGAGTTTTCTTTTAAATCAATGACTTAACGAGAACCGGAAAGTCGTTGACACTGAACCTAGTAGAACCTCTTTGCAAATAAGAGACTTAGCGTAGTGGCAAACCTGAGGGTGCTATGTAACGAACAAGTTCCACAAAGACAAAAGCCTTCGGCGCCAACCGAAGGCTTTTGAATATCGGGCTTAACTGCTTATCGCCCGGTCCGCTTCCCGACGCCAATCGGGTCACGAGTACGCAACTCGAAGTTTAGCGGAACGCGATTAGCAGTCAAGCATTTGTCTTCCATTTTTCGAAATGGACGTACTTGACATGCGTATCGCGCAACTTTCCGTTGCAGGCGAGGCTCTTTCTCGCCTAAAAAACTCTGGACCGTCTTCAGCGGTTGCCGATCAAGAAGCTCTCGATGAGTACGCTTGTGATCGTTCGAATCTGCCTTGGGTCATTTTCCGGGCCGCTCATCGAGCCACGCACACGACGGCGTTGCCTGCACGCGCGCGTGCCCTGCTCGCCGCCTTGGCCCGCACAGTCGACGCATCTCGTCCGTTCGCACCCATCTTCGCGCGGCGCGAACTGCTCACGGGCCGGGCCCAGCAATCCATGCGGACCTTCTATCGCAGCATGGACGACCTCCAGGGCGCCGGGTTTATCATCCGGCCGCCTCAGACCCGCTATGGCGCTGCCGGCCTGTTTGGTCGCGCATATATCCACCTGACGCAGAAGGCAGCCGCTTTGCTCGGACTCGTTGACGTAGCCGATGCGACCACTACGCAGCCCGCTCAACATCGGGAGAGCGCGTCAGACGCACAAGCCGGCTTTTCTGACGGCCATCCGTCTGTCACCGTGGCAGACGGTGCTATATATAAGGATCTACTCCCTAATACTCAAAAGAGACAACCAGGACGACTTCCCGCCGATCTGCAACGCCTCGTGCCTCTGGGATTTCGTGAATTCCTGATCTTCAAACTGATGCGAGAAGCGAAAGCCCACGGCAAGCTTCTCTCCGATGTCGTCGAAGCAAGTTGGGCACCCTTGCAACGCGCAACGCATCCGATCAGCTACCTTCGCACCCTTCTGCGAGTCCCGGTCGACTTCGCCTATCGGGCGCGAAGCCAGCGCGAAGCCCACGTGCAGCAGCAAATCGAGCGAACGACTTCTGCGCGCACAGATGAAGTTGTAGGCGGTTTGGCCGGCCGGTCATTCGTCAGCCGCGACGGCTTGCGCCGCTACCGCGTCTCCGACGACGCCCGTTCCATCGTCATCTGCCATCGCGACGAGCCGCATCCGCGCGTCCATGCGGGCACATGGCAGAAAGATTTCGTTGCGGCCTTTGAGGCAGGTCACATCCTGCTCGACGACAAAGATCGCTTCGGCTCTCACGTCGATTTCCCGACGCCTCGAGCCGCAGTCCCGACCGACCTCCAGCGCACATCCGAAGCGCGCCTGAGCGACATCAAAGCGCTTCTCCGCTTGAAGAGCGTGGGCGGGACCCCATCTGCGAAACCAAGGGACGTGGCGCGACCAATGCTGAAGGACAAGTCCGCTATCGCCCCTTTGAGTTCGCTTTTGCAGGCGGTGCTCGGTGCGGCGCCATCAACCAATTTTCGCGATTCACCGGGTACGAGTTCGTGCTGAACGGGCGGCCAAAACATCAGATGAATCGACGTGAGACCGCCCCCGAAACTTTTTTGAATTAGGCTGCTGCGTCGCAGCAAAAGCTGATATACTCTAAGGTTGCGCCTGAATGGGCGATTGGAAAACGCAAACACCGCGTCTGGATGCGGTTTGCGTGCTTTGCTCGATGCGATTTTCAGCAAGCCGTCCGTGGTCGAAGCTGTCATCGAAATCATCGCGAGCCGTTACGCTCGCTCCCGGGGATCTGTCGTCGCCGAGCAAACCTGTCGAGGAGAAAGTATGGCAAGTTTTGATCGGGAAGATTCGGAGCTGGATATCGTCGCGCCGGCGCGCAAGGCACCGGGCCGGCGGGCGAACAAAGGGAAGGGCCAGGCCGGCACGATACAGCCCGATGTCGCGATGACCGCCGAACAGAATGAAGAGCGTCAGCGTCAGATGCGCGCGCTCATCCAGTTGGGCAAGGAGCGCGGCTATCTCACGCACGCCGAGATCAACGACCACCTTCCGGATAACTTCGCTGAAACGGCGGCGATGGAAACCGTCGTCAGCACGTTCCGCGATATGGGTGTCGCGGTCTACGAGCAGGCGCCGGACGCCGAAACGCTGCTGCTGAGCGACAACGCCCCAAGCGTGGTGACGGACGAGCAATCGGACGAAGAAGCGGAAAACGCGCTGTCGACCGTCGATTCCGAATTCGGCCGCACGACCGACCCGGTTCGCATGTACATGCGTGAAATGGGCGCGACCGAGCTGCTCACGCGCGCCGGCGAAATCGCGATTGCGAAGCGCATCGAAGACGGGCTGCACGAGATGATTCAGGCGATCGCGGCGTGCCCGTCGACGGTCGCGACGATTCTCGCGGACGCGGCGCAAGTCGAATCGGGCGAGCTGAAGATCGACGAACTGGTCGATGGCCTGAAGGAAGAGGACACGGCAGATGAAGACATGTCGGCTTCCGATACGACCGAGTCCGCCGAAATCGATACGGATACCGACGAATCCGACAGCGACGAAGACGACGACGACGATCTCGATGGCGCTGGCGATTCCGCTGCATCGAACGAAGCGCGTCTGAAGCAACTGAAGGCCGACTGTCTGGAGATCTTCGCACGCGTGCGCGAGCTGGCGGAACAGGCGAGCAGTCCTAAGGGTTCGGGTGCCGCTGCGGCGAAGGCTGTCGAAAAGGCTCGAGCCGAAATCCAGCGCGAGCTCGGTTCGATCCGCTTCACGGCGAAGACCATCGACCGCCTGTGCGCGAACGTTCAGCAGCAGGTCGCGCAGGTGCGTGACATCGAACGTCGCGTGTTGCAGATCGCGGTGGATCGTTGCGGCATGCCGCGCGACAAGTTCGTCGAATCGTTCGTCGGTCACGAGACCGATCTCGAATGGACGGCACGTGCGTCGGCGGCTTCGAAGCAATACGGCGCGTCGCTCGAGCGCAGCCTGCCGGCGATTCAGGCAGAGCAGCAGAAGCTCATCGACATCGAAGGCGTCGTCGAGATGCCGCTGCAGCAACTGAAGAAGATCAACCGTCAGATGACGGCTGCCGAATTGAAGATGCGTCAGGCCAAGCGCGAGATGATCGAAGCGAACCTGCGTCTCGTCATCTCGATTGCGAAGAAGTACGTCAATCGCGGCATGCAGTTCCTGGATCTGATTCAGGAAGGCAACATCGGTCTGATGAAGGCGGTGGACAAGTTCGAATATCGCCGTGGCTGGAAGTTCTCGACGTATGCGACGTGGTGGGTTCGTCAGGCCGTGACGCGTTCGCTCGCCGATCAGGCGCGCACGATCCGCGTGCCGGTGCACATGATCGAAACGATCAACAAGCTGAACCGCATCTCGCGCGAGATCCTGCAGCAGACGGGCCTGGAAGCGCATCCGTCGGTGCTGGCCGAGCGCATGGAAATGCCGGAAGAGAAGATCCGCGGCATTCTCAAGATCGCGAAGCAACCGGTGTCGCTGGAAACGCCGGTCGGCGAAGATGCCGATGCAACGCTTGGCGACATGATCGAAGATCAGGGCGCTGCTTCCCCGGCAGAGGCCGCCGTGCACGCGAACATGCGCGCCGCGATCGACGATGCGCTCAACGCGCTGTCGCCGCGCGAGGCGAAGGTGCTGCGCATGCGCTTTGGCATCGACACGGCTTCGGACTATACGCTCGAAGAACTGGGTAAGCAGTTCGATGTGACGCGCGAGCGCATTCGCCAGATCGAGAGCAAGGCGATGCGCAAGCTCATGCATCCGAGCCGCGCCGACAAGCTGCGTCCGTTCCTGGATCGCTGATCTTGCGGGCCGCCTGGACTGACGTTCGGGCGAACTCTGAAGCGCGTGCCGCCAGAAATGGCGGCACGCGCTTTTTTATTTGCGCGATGACATCAGCCGTGCGTCGTGCCTTTAGGCATCCTTGACGACGCGCACGCCTGCAACGCGACGATCGCCTTGTTTGCGAGCGTGAGCGTTTCCTCGCAGGCGAGGCGGTCGCGAAAGATCGAGCATCCGCCGCCGGCGTTCACTTTCGCCACCGCGTTACGCAGCTTGTCGAGCGCGGATTGCGGCGAGCCGGCGTCGCGAATCATCGACGCGATATCGAACGCGCTGCCGGCGTCGGTTTCGACGTAGCCGGGGCATTGCGTTTGCGCGTGAGCCGCCATGCAGATCATGCCGGCAGCCGCAGCTAGCGAAAGGCGCCGGGCGCGGCGTCGAGAAGGGTAGAGGAGGGCATCCATTGGCGTCACCATCGTCAGATTCGCATTGACAAATCATGCGTTCGGCGAACTCGTGACGGCTGGAACGGACGAATGCTTGTCCACAGAATCGGTGGGCAAGATTGTGGATATCCTGAGCATCGCCGGGCCAACGCGTTGATGCGTAACGCATTTGACCCGGCGTACGAAATTCGCGCGTTGCTTCGTCTCCCATTCTGAACCGGTAAAAAAATTCGCGCCGGCCGCGTCAAAAAAGCCTAAATGCGGAATGCCTGGATGGTTTGCCCGAGTTCGCGCGCCTGCGCGTCGAGCGCGTGCGCGGCCGTCGCCGCTTCGTTCACGAGGGTGGCGTTCTTCTGCATCAAACGATCCATCCGCGATACCGCGTCGTTCACTTCGTCGATGCCGCTGCTTTGCTCGCGCGAAGCCGTCGCGATCGCTTCGACGAGCATCGACACGGCGTCGACGGAAGCGAGCAGATCGGCGAGCGTCGTGCCCGCGCGCATGACCGTCGAGCCGCTCGATTCGACGTGCGCGTTCACTTCGCGGGTCAATTGCGAGATTTCCTTCGCCGCGGCCGACGAGCGTCGCGCGAGCGCGCGAACTTCCTCGGCGACGACAGCAAAGCCACGTCCGAGCGACCCGGCTCGCGCCGCTTCGACCGCCGCGTTCAGCGCGAGCAGATTCGTCTGAAACGCGATGGATTCGATCACGCTCGTAATCTGCCCGATCTGCGCCGAACGCGACGACAAATCCGTCATGCGCGCGATTGCATCGGCGACGGCGCGTTCGCCATCCTTCGCGCGCCCAGACGCTTCCCTCGCCAACTCGCGCGCGCGATTCGCGTGATCGGCGTTCGCGCGAACGGTGGATGCGATCTGCTCCATGCTCGCCGACGTCTGCTGCAAGCTCGCCGCATGTTCCTCGGTGCGCGCGGACAGCGCGTGGTTGCCCTCGGTGATGTCCGCCGCCGCGACGCCGATGGTCTGCGTCGAGCGCTTGATGTCGCCGACCATCGACGCGAGCTGGCTGCGCATCAGGCTCATCGCGTACATCACACTTTGCGTGTCGCCGCGCGCGACGGGCACATCGGTCAGCAGATCGCCTTGCGAGACGCGCCGCGCCACGCTTGCCGCGAGTTCCGGTTCGCCGCCGAGCTGGCGCATGAGCGAGCGCGCCAACGAAAAGCAGAGCCAGCCGACGAGCGCCACGCCCGCCCCGATGCACGCGCCCACGCTCCATTGCACGATGCGGCTCACGCGTTGCGCGTCGTCGTATTCCTGCTGTGCGGCGGTGAGCTGAAACGCGCGCAGATCGGTGCTTTCCTTCTTGACGCGCTTCGCTTGCGGCTCGATCTGCTGCGTGACGATCCACTGTGCTTCGGCCAAATTGTTGGCGGCGAGCAGATCCGTCGACGGACGAAAGCCTTTGTCGCGCAGTGTCGCCCAGTCGGCGGCGAGGCGCCTTGCGAGCGGCGCTTCGGTCGAATCGAGCGGATAGCGCAGATAGCGGCCGAGCAGGGCATCGATATTTGCGACGCGCTGCTGCGTCGATGCGACCACGGCTTGCGTCTTTTGCGCCGATGGATCGAGCACGGCGTCGCTGATCGCGAACTGGCTTTGCGTGATGAGTTCGTCGATCGTGGAAATGGTCTGCAGCGCTTGCACGCGCCCTTCGAAGACGTGGCGTAGCGTGGCATTGCTTCGCTGGACGCCGAATAATCCGACGCTGCCGACCGCAACGAGCACGGCGGCGACCGCGCCCATGACGATCGCGAGGCGCGCCTTGACGGTGAACTTTGACATGTTCGGTAGAAGAGAAACGTGCGCGGAGAAGTCCGGAGGCGCGCAGCGGCCAATCATCGGACTTTTATGGAGAGCGCAATCTACCGATCGTCGACGACGTTTGTGTGACAAGCGCCGCGGTCACGCGCCGCAAACCTTTGCGTGCGCGTTCCCAACGAAAGCGACCGATGCCCCGCAATCAATCGCGCTTCGGAATCTCCAGTCCGCGCTTCACCGCAGGCCGCGCGAGAAACGCGTCGAGCACGCGCTCGACGTTCTTGAACTCGTGAAAATCCACCAGCTCGCGCGCTTCGTAAAAGCCGATCAGATTGCGCACCCACGGAAACGTGGAGATATCCGCGATGCTGTACTCGTCGCCCATGATCCAGTCGCGACCTTCGAGCCGCTTGTCGAGGACACCAAGAAGCCGCTTCGATTCGGCGACGTAGCGCGCACGCGGACGCTTATCCTCGTAATCCTTGCCCGCGAACTTGTGAAAGAAGCCGACCTGCCCGAACATCGGGCCGACGCCGCCCATCTGGAACATCAGCCATTGCAGCGTTTCGTAGCGCTTCGCCACATCGTCGGGCATCAACTGGCCGCTCTTCGCCGCGAGATAGACAAGAATCGCACCGGATTCGAAGAGCGGCATCGGCTCGCCGTTCGGTCCGTCCGGATCGATGATCGCGGGAATCTTGTTGTTCGGATTGAGCGACAGGAACTCGTCCGACATCTGATCGTTCTTGTCGAAGCGCACGAGATGCGGCTCGTAAGGCAGGCCGGTTTCCTCGAGCATGATCGAGACTTTCACGCCATTGGGCGTCGGCAGCGAATAGAGCTGAATGCGCTCGGGATGCTGAGCGGGCCATTTGCGGGTGATGGGGAAATCGGCAAGCGCGGTCATTTAGAGTCCTCGAAGGTCGAAGCGCCGAATATAACGATTTCGCGGCTTTCCTGCGTCGAAGACACCATCGCGCGCTGTCATCCGCTTGCCGCATCGACAGGAAAAGATTGAGGGATCTCGTACAGACGACGTATGTCGAAACGCGGAATCTGTTCTTGCCTCGACTACAAAAGCGATTGTAGGAATCGCAGCATCGATACGAGGATTGCGCGCAGCGCGAAGGTCAAGAAGTCAACGAACAACGAAGAAACCAAGCCCTTGCGGGAATGTGCAGCGCGAACGCGACGTGCGGGCCGGTCCACTGGCTCGGTTATTGCATCGGCACGGGTGCCCGGGAATCCGTGCCGGCCTTACGAACCGTTGGTTACGCTGCCATGAAAACCGCTCCTCTCGCAACGCTTACCGCAATCGCTGCCGTGGTCGGGGGACTGCTGCCCAGCCTGTGCACCGCCACGTCTCTCGAAAGCCAGCTCGACTGCAAGTCCAGCGCGCACAACTTCATCGCACCGCTCGTCGCCGATAAATCCATCGACGCGCGCCCCATGCGCGTCGAGGCGAATTCGGTCAACGCGTTCAAGCCGACCCAGGGAAGCGAGCTCACCGCTTACGGCTTTCGCGTGTATGCCGTGCTGGGCTACGAGCACGGCGACGACATGTTCAAGCGCGGCAGCGGCCAGCCGATCAACGATTCCGCGTATGGCGTCGTGGTGCTCGCCGCGTCGGAAACGGTCGAGGCGAAGGTGCGCGAATCGGGCAGCACGGCGGTCGTCAAACAGGTCGTGCCGATGATGATGACGGCCGTCTTCTGCGACGGCAGCGGCGCGAGCAAGACGACGGCCGGCGCCGTTACGACGGAAGCGTCGCGGAATCGCTGAATCATCGTCGATAATGTTCTCCCCAAAGGCGCGCGCAAAGTGTCGCGCGCCCGACAACAGGAGAACGCCGACATGTCTGACGCAGCCAAGCAGTCTCAACGAATCGCCATCGTCACCGGAGCGGGAAGCGGAATCGGCCGTGCGGCGGCGCTGGCCTTGCTCGGCGACGGCTGGTCGGTCGTGCTTGCCGGAAGACGTCCCGCGCCGCTCGACGCGGTGATCGGCGAATCGAATGCAGCGGAGCGCGCGCTCGCCGTGCCGACCGACGTCTCCGATCCGCAATCGGTCGAGAAGCTCTTCAAGGCGGCGGTCGAGCGCTTCGGCCGCGTCGATCTGCTGTTCAACAACGCTGGCGTGACGAATCCGCCGGGACCGTTCGAGGACTGGACGCCCGAGCAATGGAAGAACGTCGTCGATATCAATCTGAACGGCATGTTCTATTGCCTGCAGCAAGCATTCCGCACGATGAAGGCGCAAACGCCCACGGGCGGCCGCATCATCAATAACGGTTCGATTTCCGCGAGCGCGCCGCGCCCCAATTCGGCGGCCTACACGGCGACGAAGCACGCGGTGCAAGGTCTCACGAAGACCGCATCGCTCGATGGCCGCAAGTACGACATCGCGGTCGGTCAGATCGATGTCGGCAATGCTTTCACCGAGCTATCGGAGCGCATGTCGAAGGGCGTGCCGCAAGCGAACGGCGAGATCGCCATCGAACCGATGATGGACGTGAAGATCGTCGGCCAGTCGGTGCTCTACATGGCGAACCTGCCGCTCGAAGCCAACGTGCTGTTCCACACCGTGATGGCCACCAAGATGCCGTTCGTCGGCCGCGGCTGATTCTTCTTCTACGCGATCCGATACCAGACGCGAATGCCCGAGTACCAATGGCTCACGCTGGTATCGTCGCCGGCGCCGAACGTCGAGAGGCTCTCGACGTTCAGCACGTCGACGTCGTTCTCGGCAATCCACCTGTTCGCGCGCTCGACGAGCGCCGCGCCGTTCTCGTACACGTTGCCCTTGATGAGGTGATGCTGCACGATCTGTCGCTCGAAGTCTTCGTAAGCGATCTTCGCCATCCGCTGTCTCCTGATTTTCGTTCTGATGCGCCGATGTATCAGCGGCCGTTTATGTTGCGGCGCAGCGCTATCGCCGCATGACGCGTTCTGCCGATTCGAGCATCATATGGCCTGAGACACGCTCGTGCGAATCGGTGAATTCCGCGTGCGGGCGGCACGAGAACGCCAAGGAGCGCACGATGGACATGCGGCAACGCGAGCACATCGAGGCAGTCGTCGCGGCGACCACGCGGGCGGACGCGCTCGGTACGGCGCGAGCGCACGACGGCATCATTCAGTCTTCATGGCGGCGTTGCGTGCATCAGTACGGACTCGATCCGTCGCGCATGCAGGAAGCGCGCATCCTGCCGCAGACGCGCCTGCGCGAGCATCAGCAGCGCATCGACGACTTCGCGCGCATCGCGCGTCACGGTCTCGAAGCCTTGTACGAGCAGGTCGCGG
Organism: Caballeronia sp. LZ028; assembly: GCF_031451415.1. Classification (NCBI taxonomy): domain Bacteria; kingdom Pseudomonadati; phylum Pseudomonadota; class Betaproteobacteria; order Burkholderiales; family Burkholderiaceae; genus Caballeronia; species Caballeronia sp. LZ028. The sequence goes on from NZ_JARUXN010000003.1 coordinate 23,673, forward strand.
GCATGGGTTATGTCGTGCTGCTCACCGATGCGCTCGGCGTGACCGTCGATTACATCGGCGATGCGAACACCGATTCCTCGCTGCGCCGCGCGGGTCTCTATCTCGGCGCGGAGTGGAGCGAAGCGGGCGCGGGCACCTGCGCGGTCGGCACCGCGCTCACGACGGGGCAGGCGCTCACCGTCCATCAGATCGATCATTTCGACGCCACGCACATTCCGCTCACGTGCACCGCCGCGCCGCTCTACGATTCGCGCGGCGCGCTTTCCGCGATCCTGGACATTTCCGCGCTCGTGTCGCCGCAAGCGCGCGACAGCCAGAATCTCGCGCTGCAACTCGTGCGGATTTACGCGGGGCACATCGAGAACGCGAATTTTCTGCGCACGCATCGGCAGGACTGGATTCTGAAGCTGAACACCGCGCCGGAATTCGTCGATGTGAACCCCGAATATCTGATCGCGCTCGATGCGAGCGGACGCATCGTCGGACACAATCGCCGCGCGCATACGATGCTCGCCGCCGAAATCGGCCGTCCGGTCGCGCCGGGAGAAAGGGCGACGTCGCTGATCGGCGTGCCGTTCGATACGCTTTTCGACGCGCGCATCGAAGAGCTGGGCCGCTTCGTCTATTCGCGCCCGAGCGAATTGCGCGCGGTGCCGCTCGCAAAATCCGGCGCGCTGCTTTATCTGAGCGTGATGCCGCCCGCGCCGTGCGTCACGCCGTCGACCAACGCGACTGCGGCGCGCAGCGTGGAAGTGCCCGCGCCGCTCGCCGCGCTGTGCGGTGGCGATGCCGCGCTCAGGCGTCAACTGGAACGCGCCGCGAAGCTCGTCGATTCGCCGATCAACCTGCTCGTCAATGGCGAAACCGGCAGCGGCAAGGAGTTTTTCGCGAAGGCGCTGCATCGCGCGAGCGCGCGGCGCGCGGGGCCGTTCGTCGCGGTGAATTGCGCGGCGATTCCGGAGACGCTCATCGAAAGCGAATTGTTCGGGCATCTGCCGAACAGCTTTTCGGGCGCGGGCGCGAAAGGCAAGCGCGGGCTCATTCAGGAAGCGGACGGCGGCACGCTCTTTCTCGATGAAATCGGCGACATGCCGCGCGAGTTGCAATCGCGGCTGCTGCGCGTACTGGCCGAAGGCGAAGTGCTCGCGATCGGCGCGTCGCGGCCCGTATCGGTCGATGTGCGCGTGATTTCCGCCACCCATCATTCGCTCGACGCGCTCATGCACGACGGACGCTTCCGCGAGGATCTCTACTATCGCCTGAACGGCGCGCGCTTCACGCTGCCGCCGCTGCGCGAACGAAGCGATCTCGACTGGCTCGTCGACAAGCTGCTCGAAGGCGCGGTCACGCTGACGCCGGCGGCGCGTGAACGGCTGCATCGGCATGAGTGGCCGGGCAATCTGCGCGAGCTTTGCAACGTGCTGCGCTATGCGCGCGCGGTGTGCGCGAACGGTTCGATCGATGTCGATGATCTGCCGGAAGGATTCGACGGCGCGCCGACGCCAGTCGAAGCCGAGCCGGCGCGCGCCGTCGTCGGGGATTTCGATCCGCATCGGCTGCCGCCCGAAGGCATGCTGCTGATGCAGTATCTGCGCGCGGCGAGCTGGAATCTGAGCGCGGTCGCGCGGCAGATCGGCGTGAGCCGCATGACGCTTTACCGGCGCATGGCGCGCTACGGCATCAAGTCGCCGAATCAGCGCGACGCGGGTCACTAACGCGCGATACGCCTGTACTCCCGCCGATACACCTGCCGCTGTGACACCTGTCACGGCGGCGCCCCGTACACCCTCCAAAGCGCCCGATTTCCGCGGGTAATCCCTCGCTTTTTCGCGCGCGAAAGCCGTCTTCAGATTGGCATGGCGCTTGCCTTTATCCGCCGCACAAAACACACAACGGAGACACTGGCATGCGTGACAGCGCGGCGCCGCTCGTCGGCATCATCGCCAATCCTGTTTCGGCGCGGGACATCCGGCGCGTCATCGCGAATGCGAACAGCCTGCAGCTCGCGGATCGCGTGAATATCGTGTTGCGGCTGCTGTCGTCGCTCGCGTCGTGCGGCGCTTCGCGCGTGCTGATGATGCCGGACCGCGAAGGTCTCAAGGTCATGCTCCAACGGCATCTTTCGCGCAAGCAAGGTCCGGACGCCGCGCTCGCTCACGTCGAATTCCTCGACATGCCCGTGACCGCGCGCGTCGACGACACGTTTCGCGCCGCGCGCATGATGCACGACGCCGGCGCCGATGCGCTCATCGTGCTCGGCGGCGACGGCACGCATCGCGCGGTCGTGCGCGAGTGCGGCCAGGTGCCGATCGCAGGCTTGTCGACGGGCACGAACAACGCCTATCCGGAAATGCGGGAGCCGACCATCTCCGGACTTGCGACGGGGCTCTACGCAACGGGCCGCGTCCCCGCGCGCCAAGCGCTCGCGTCGAACAAGTTGCTCGACATCGAAATTCGCGATGCGAAAGGCAGCGTGCGCCGCGACATCGCGCTCGTCGATGCCGTGATTTCGCACGAGCATTTCATCGGCGCGCGGGCGCTGTGGAAGATCGACACGCTCGCCGCCGTCTACGTCTCTTACGCCGATCCGCAGGCGATCGGCATGTCGGCGATCGCCGGTCTGCTCGAACCGCTCGGGCGGCACGACAAGGGCGGACTCGCGATCGAGCTCGGCAGACCAGGCGACTGCGAATTCGAACTGCACGCGCCGATCGCGCCCGGCCTCGTCGAACCCGTGCCGATCGCGAACTGGACGCGCCTCGCCGACGGCGTGCCGCATCGCGTGAAGCAGAAGAGCGGCATCGTCGCGCTCGACGGCGAACGCGAGCTCGCCTTCGGACCCGGCGACGAAGTGAGCGTCACGCTCAGGGAAAGCGCTTTTCGCAGCATCGATGTCGCCGCGTGCATGCGTTACGCGGCGGCGTCCGGGCTGATGCGTCAGTCCAGCAGCCACACCCGCTAGGCCAACCCACGGAAGACATCAAAGGAGACAGAGATGACAGCGACGCAACATGCGGGCGGCTTGCCGCTCTCCAAGGACGAACTGCTGAGCGCGTATCGCAAGATGCGCACGATCCGCGATTTCGAAGAGCGCCTGCACGTCGATTTCGGACGCGGCGACATTCCCGGTTTCGTGCACCTGTACGCGGGCGAGGAGGCGGCGGGCGTCGGCATCATGACGCATCTGAACGATGGCGACCGCATCGCGAGCACGCATCGTGGACATGGACACTGCATCGCGAAAGGCGTCGATCCGGTCGCGATGATGAAGGAGATCTACGGCAAGAAAGGCGGCTCGTGCAACGGCAAGGGCGGCTCGATGCATATCGCCGATCTGTCGAAAGGGATGATGGGCGCGAACGGCATTCTCGGCGCGGGCGCGCCGCTGATCTGCGGCGCGGCGCTCGCGGCGAAGTTTCGCGGCAAGGGCGAAGTCGGCATCACGTTCGCGGGCGATGGCGCGTCGAACCAGGGCACGTTTCTCGAAAGCCTGAATCTCGCGGCCGTGTGGAACCTGCCGGTGATCTTCGTGATCGAGAACAACGGCTATGCCGAATCGACCGCGCGCGACTACGGCACGGCCGTCGATAGCTACGTCGATCGCGCGGCGGGCTTCGGCATTCCGGGCGTGACCGTCGACGGCACCGATTTCTTCGCGGTGTACGAAGCGGCGGGCGAGGTCATCAAACGCGCGCGCGAAGGCGGCGGGCCGGCGCTGCTCGAATGCAAGATGATCCGCTTCTACGGTCACTTCGAAGGCGACGCGCAGACCTACCGCGCGCCCGGCGAAATCGACGATATCCGCTCGAACAAGGATTGCCTGAAGAAGTTCGCGGCTGCCGTCACGCAAGCCGACGTGATCTCCCCGGGAGAACTCGACGCGATCGACAAGGAGGTCGCCGCGCTGATCGACCGCGCGGTGCAGGAAGCGAAGGACGCGCCTTTGCCGACCGCCGCCGATCTGCTCACCGATGTCTACGTCAAATATTGATTCGAGGAGACAAACACCATGGCCCGCAAACTGAGCATGAAGATGGCGATCAACGAAGCCATCGATCAGGAAATGACGCGCGATCCGAGTGTGATCGTGCTGGGTGAGGACATCGTCGGCGGCGCAGGCGCGGACGGCGAGAAAGACGCGTGGGGCGGCGTGCTCGGCGTCACCAAAGGTCTGTACGCGAAGCACGGCGATCGCCTTCTGGATACGCCGCTCTCGGAATCGGCATACGTGGGCGCGGCGATCGGCGCGGCGGCGTGCGGCATGCGTCCGGTCGCGGAGCTGATGTTCATCGACTTCATGGGCGTGTGTTTCGACCAGATCTTCAATCAGGCGGCGAAGTTCCGCTACATGTTCGGCGGCAAGGCGGAAACGCCCGTCGTGATCCGCGCGATGGTCGGCGCGGGCTTTCGCGCGGCCGCGCAGCATAGCCAGATGCTGACCTCGCTGTTCACGCACATTCCGGGGCTGAAGGTCGTGTGCCCTTCGACGCCTTACGACACGAAGGGACTGCTGATTCAGGCGATCCGCGACAACGATCCGGTCATTTTCTGCGAGCACAAGAATCTCTACGGCTTCGAAGGCGAAGTGCCCGAGAACTCGTATGCGATTCCGTTCGGCGAAGCGAACGTCGTGCGCGACGGCAAGGACGTGTCGATCGTCACGTACGGCTTGATGGTGCATCGCGCGCTGGAGGCGGCCGCGACGCTCGCGAAGGAAGGCATCGAAGCGGAAGTCGTCGATCTGCGCACGCTGTCGCCGCTCGATCTCGATACGGTGCTGGAGACGGTCGAGAACACGGGCAGGCTCGTCGTCGTCGATGAGGCGAACCCGCGCTGCAATATCGCCACGGATATTTCCGCGCAGGTCGCGCAGCAGGCGTTCGGCGCGCTGAAAGCGGGCATCCAGATGGTCTGCGCACCGCATACGCCGGTGCCGTTCTCGCCGACGCTCGAAGATCTTTACATACCGAGCGCCGCGCAGATCGCCGACGCCGCACGAAAAACCATGAAGGGAGGAAAGTACTGATGGCCGCAATCACACCGATCGTGATGCCCAAATGGGGCTTGTCGATGAAGGAAGGCACGGTCAACGAATGGCTCGTGGAGGAGGGCACGGAGATTACCGTCGGCATGCCGATCCTCGATGTCGAAACCGACAAGATCGCCAACGCCGTCGAAGCGCCCGACGCGGGTTTGCTGCGTCGGCGGGTCGCGTCGGCGGGCGATACGCTGCCGGTCAAGGCGCTGCTCGGCGTGCTCGCGCCGTCCGACGTGAGCGACGCCGATATCGACGCGTACGTTTCGTCCTACGTCACGCCCGCCGAAGATGAGGAAGCGGGCGAGGAAGCGGCGGCGTATCACTTCGTCGATGTCGATGGCATCCGCGTGCGCTACGCCTCGCGCGGCGGCGACGATGCGAGCCGGCCCGCGGTGTTGTTCATCCACGGCTTCGGCGGCGATCTCGACAACTGGCTGTTCAACCTCGATGCGCTCGCCGAAAGGAACCGCGTATTCGCGCTGGATCTGCCGGGCCACGGACAATCGACGCCTAAAGTGCCTGGAACGTCTCTGGCAGCGCTGGCCGCGTTCGTCGGCAAGTTCATGGACGCCGTGGGTCTGGAAGCGGCGCATCTCGTCGGCCATTCGATGGGCGGCGGCATCGCGGCGCAGATGGCCGTCGACCAGCCGTCGCGCGTGCAGTCCGTGTCGCTCATATCGCCTGCCGGCTTCGGCGATGAAGTGAACAATGCGTACACCGAAGGCTTCGTCACGGCCGAATCGCGTCGCGAGCTGAAACCGGTGGTCGAACTGCTGTTCGCGAATCCCGAACTCGTCAGCCGCCAGATGCTCGACGATCTCCTGAAGTACAAGCGGCTCGACGGCGTCAGCGACGCGCTGACATCGCTCAACGGCGGCTTGTTCGCGGGCGGAAAGCAGAGCGCGCTGCCGGGCGGCAAGCTGGCTGCGTCGGGCAAGCCGGTGCTCGTGATCTGGGGCGAAAAGGACCAGATCATTCCCGCCGCGCACGCGAAGCATGCACCGGAAGGCGCGACCGTTCGCGTGTTCGACGACGCCGGGCACATGAGTCAGATGGAGAAGGCCAACGAAGTCAACGCGTTGTTGAAGGAGCACGTAGGCAAGGGCGGCTGATCGTCCGGCGCGCGCCGCGGCGGAGCAGGACACCGTCGCGGCGCGCCCGCGCGTTCTTGACTACCATGTCGGGATCGCGTCTGCGTCGGCGCGTCATTCCTTCGATGCCATGCCCTTCCAACTGATCGATCCCGCCGCGCTTTCCGGCGATCCGCACGATCCGCTGCAAGCCGAAGAAGCGCTCCTCGCGCGCGCGGCCGCGGGCGATGCCGTCGCGCATGTCTGGGACGCGCCTGCATCGCTCGTCGTGCCGCGCAGCTATCAGCGTTACGCGGCGCTCGCCGACGCGCGCGAGGCTTTTGCTGCGCGCGGCTGTCCCGTGTGGCTGCGTCTGTCCGGCGGCGGTCTCGTTCCGCAGGGTCCGGGCGTGCTCAATCTGAGCCTCGCGTATCCGGTGCGCGCGCCGATGGGCGCGCTGTCCGAAACCGTCTACGTGCATCTGTGCCGGATTCTCGCCGATGCGCTCAGCTCGCTCGGCGTGCTGACGCACTGGCAGGCGGTCGAAGGTTCTTTCTGCGACGGCCGCTTCAATCTCGCCTGGGGCCCCGGCGACGACGCCCGCAAGATCGCGGGCACGGCGCAGTACTGGCGGCGCGTGCCGCACGGCGACAAGGACCAGCCGCTCTATGCGGTGCTTGCGCACGCCGTCCTGCTCGTCGATGCCGATCCGATCGAAATCAACGAGCGCGCCAACGCCTTCGAAGCGATGATCGAAAGCGGACGCCGCTACGAAGAACTGCGGATCGTGACCGTTGCGCAGGCGCTCGCCTACGAATGCTTTTCGATGCCCGCCGACCTGCGCGAGCGCGTGCGCGCGACATTGATCGACCGCGTGAAGGATGCGTCGCCGCCGGAACAATAAAAACGCATCGAGGTGGCCATGCCGCTCAGAAGTGCTTCGAACGGGTTCTTCTTCGCGCTTTGGGTGGCCGTGGCGCAGGCGCTGCAATGGGCGATCACGCCGTTTTTCATCACGATTGCGTGGATGGCCGCGCGCGCGCCGTCGTGGATCGCGTGGCCGATTGCGGCGCTGTCGATCATCGTCGGTTTGCTGGTCGGCGTGATATTCGGCTGGAGCGCGCATGTGCTCGTGACGAGCGCGATTCCCACGATAGCCGTGCTGATCGCGGGATGTCTCATCGTGCGGGAACAGTGGGATGCGTTCACGTTCAGGCGCTGCGCCCGCGCGACCGGCGTGATCGCGCTCGCCTGGCTCGTGCTGACGGGCGCGCTGCAACTCGTGCTATGGCTCGCGCACATACAGGCGTTTCGCGTGTATGAGCGATCGGAGTTCTGGAGCGACTTGCGGTTTTATATCGGCTGGGTGACGGGCTTGCTCGTGGCACCGTCGTTCGTGCCCGATGCGCCGCTCGCCGCCGGCGGCGATGACCGGCGCGTGCGGCATTGACTCAGTCTGTCAGTAAGTTCCGGGCGGCGGCTGCCAGCCCGGCGGCGGCGGAGGCGGCGGAGGCGTGGTGGAATACGCGCCGCCGGACGGCTGAACCATGCGGGTCGAGCCGCGTACCGGCACTTTGTCGCCGGCGGCGTACATGCATTGCAGATACGCGTAGTCGTAGCGCTGCTGCACGTTGTAGCCCGATGCCTGCGATGCCCCGACGCCGAACGCGCTGCCGGTCAGAAGGCCCGCGCCCGCGCCGATGGCCGCTCCCGATCCGCCGCCGAAGGCCGCGCCCGCCGCCGCGCCGAGCGCGGTGCCGACGACCGCGCTGCCGACCGCGCTGTTGGTCGCCGCCTGATTGGCGTCCACGCCGCCGACCTGCTGAAGGGCAAACTGGCGGCAGGAGTTGTCATCGGCGCGGAACTGGTCGAACGTTTTGGTGCTGCCGGGTAGCGCCATCACACTGGGGCCGGTAGGCATCACGGTGCAGGCCGAAAGGCCCGTCACGCCGATTGCCGCCAGTAAAAGGCCAAGCCTCGAGTAGTTCATGGATTCTTGCGAATTCGCTTGGTTATCGGTTTTCAAAGTGCCGAACAGCATCAGTTCGATGGCGGCGGCGTCGCCGGAACCGGACGCCATGCGTTGGCGCATTGCTTCACGTACGGGTAATAGGCCTTCGCGGAGTCGCAGTAGTACCACATGCCTGGCTGCTGCGCGGGCGCGCCCGGATCGGCGGCGGGCTGACCCTGCTCGACGTATTGAACCGGCGCGGCAGGCTGAACGACGACGGGCGGCGGCGGATAGTAGTAATACGGCGCCGGCGCGACGGGATACGGGTAATACACGGGTCCGCCGACCCACACGCCGACGCGCGCCCAGGCGTACGCGTTGGCGGTCACGCCCGCGCTCGCGATCAGCGATAGCGCGATAAAAGCCTTCAGGCGATTCACGTCCTTCTCCAGAAAAAATGTTTGCGATGTCGATGGCACTAACGGAAATCCGACCTCCGCAGTTGACCTGACATAGCGCATCCTCGAACGCTATTCCCTTTGCCGGAGAATTTCAATTATGCGGAACGGCGCGTATTTTTCGGCGCGTTACCCGGTAACAAAGTGTCGTGAATTCACGCGCGCAGCACGGTGATTCCGGCGCGTTCGATCGGTTCGACGAGCTTCGCGTCGGCGGTTTCCTCGACGATGACCGTCTGAGCCAGATCGATCCCGCCGATCCTGTAGGCCGACGCCGCGTTGAGCTTCGCCGCCGACGCCAGCACGACGGTTTCCGCCGCGCGCGCCGCGAGCGCGCGCTTGACGTGCGCTTCCTCGAAATCGCCGGTGGTGAGGCCGGCCGTCGGATGTACGCCGGTGACGCCCATGAAATAGAGATCGGCGTGAATGTGCGACATGGCTTCGACGGCAGCGGCCCCGACCGTGACGATCGAATGCTTGTAGAGCTTGCCGCCGATCAGCACGACGTCGACCGAAGCGTGCTCCGCCAGCGCCACGGCGACGCTCGGACTATGCGTGACGATCGTCGCGGACAGATTCGCCGGCAACTGACGCACGAGCAGCGCGGACGTCGTGCCGCCGTCGATGATCGCGATCTGCCCCGGCGCGATCATGTCCGCCGCTTTCTTCGCGATGCGCCGCTTCGCCTCCGATTCCATGTCCTCGCGCCGCGCGAACGGCGCGATCGCGGGCGAAGCAGGCAGCGCGCCGCCGTGCACGCGTTGCAGCAGCCCTTCGGCCGCGAGTTCGCGCAGATCGCGCCGCACCGTGTCCTCGGAAATGCCGAAGCGTGCGCTTAGTTCGGCGGCGAGCACCTGGCCGTCGCGTTTGAGGGCATCGAGAATCGCTTTCTTGCGCTGACTGGTCAACATTGTTTGCACGAAATTTCTTGATATTGCACGAAACTGCACGCTACCATGAGTTCAACAACTTGTCGAACGGGTGAACCGATGGAAACGAGCGAGCGCGTCCGCATCCTCAAAACCGAAGTGCTGTCGGACGACTGGTACGTCCTCAGAAAAGTGACTTTCGATTTTCAGCGCCGCGATGGCGTCTGGCAGCGTCAGAGCCGCGAAACCTACGATCGCGGCAACGGCGCGACGATTCTGCTGCGCGATCGCAAGACCGGCAACGTGCTGCTGACGCGCCAGTTCCGCATGCCCGCGTTCGTCAACGGACACGACGGCATGCTGATCGAGTCGCCCGGCGGCCTGCTCGACGACGCCACGCCCGAAGAGCGCATTCGCGCGGAAGTCGAGGAGGAAACGGGCTATCGCGTGCATCGCGTCGAGAAGATCTTCGAGGCGTTCATGAGCCCGGGATCGGTCACGGAGAAGCTCTATTTCTACGTCGGCGATTACGACAGCTCGATGCGCGTTTCGGACGGCGGCGGCGTAGAGGAAGAGGGCGAGGAAATCGAGACGATCGAAGTCCCGCTGCAAACCGCCATGCAGATGATCGAGCGCGGCGAAATCATGGACGGCAAGACGATCATGCTGCTGCAATACGCCGCGCTCGCGGCGCGTTCAGGCGAGTAGCGACACCGTCTTCACCTGCGCCCACAGGCGCATGCCTTCGACGATGCCTAGCCGGTCCAGCGAATAACGCGTGACGCGCGCGAGCAGCGGCGAGCCGTCGACGTCGAGCCGCACCACGGCTTGCGACGGATGGGCGTCCTTCGCGATGCCGATCACCGTCGCGGGCAGCACGTTCAGCACGCTGCTGCGCTCGTGCTCGTGCGTGCCGGTGACGAGACTCACGTCGCGCGCCTTGATGGCGACGCGCATCGTCTTGCCGCAGGACAAAGGCGTATGCACGACGGCGAGCTTCGCGCGCGAGCCCGGCAGCGCGAGCGTGAGCAGGCCGTACTTGCTGTCGTATCCGTCGACGATTCCCTCGAACACGACCGATGCGTCGTCGGCCATTGCGAGCGGCAGATCGAGCCGCGCGAGCGTATCGGCGATCGGCCCGCTCGCAAGCGCACGGCCGCCTTCGAGCAGCACGAGATGATCCGCGAGACGCGCGACTTCTTCGGGCGCGTGGCTCACGTAGATCACGGGAATGTCGAGTTCATCGTGCAGGCGTTCGAGATACGGCAGGATTTCCTGCTTGCGTTTTTGATCGAGCGACGCGAGCGGTTCATCGAGCAAAAGCAGACGCGGACTCGTCAAGAGCGCCCGCGCGATGCCCACGCGTTGCCGTTCGCCGCCTGACAATCCGGCTGGCATGCGCTCCAGCAGATGCGCGATGCCGAGCAATTCCGCCGCCTGCGACAAATCCACGCGCCGCTCTGCCGGTTTCACGCGCTCCAGCCCGAAGCGCAGATTCTTCTTCACGCTCAAGTGCGGAAAGAGGCTCGCTTCCTGAAAGACGTAGCCGAGCGGGCGCTTGTGCGTCGGCAGAAAAATGCGGCGCTCGGTGTCGAGCCAGACTTCGCCGTTGACGACGAGCCGCCCGGCGCGCGGCCGCGCGAGTCCCGCGAGACAGCGCAGCAGCGTGGTTTTTCCGGAGCCGGAATGGCCGAAGATCGCGGTGACGCCGCGACCGGGCAGCGCGAGATCGATATCGAAGGCGAAACCCTCGTGCTCGACGAGAAAGCGCGCTTCGATGGCTTCGTCGGAACGGGTATGCGCGCGGTCGAGCATCACGCGTTGATAAGTGAGTTCAGACATGAGCCGTGACGGAACGTCGGCCAGAGTAGAGCAGCAGAAGAACGACGAACGAGAATATCACCATGCCGCCCGCGAGCCAGTGCGCCTGCGCGTATTCGAGCGCCTCGACGTGATCGAAGATCTGCACGGACACGACGCGCGTGCGCCCCGGAATATTGCCGCCGATCATCAGCACGACGCCGAATTCGCCGACGGTATGTGCGAAGCCGAGAATCGTCGCCGTGACGATGCCCGGCCGCGCGAGCGGCAGCGCCACCGTGAGAAACGTGTCCCACGGACCGGCGCGCAATGTCGCGGCGGCTTCGAGCGGACGGCGCCCGATCGCTTCGAACGCATTCTGCAGCGGCTGCACGACGAACGGCATCGAATAGATCACCGAGCCGACGACGAGCCCCGTGAACGTGAACGGCAGCAAGCCGATACCGAGCGCCTGCGTGATCTTGCCGACATAACCGTTCGGCCCCATCAGCACGAGCAGATAGAAGCCGATGACCGTCGGCGGCAGCACGAGCGGCAGCGCCACCACCGCGCCGACGACGCCCTTCAGTTTCGAACGCGTATGCGTGAGCCACCACGCGATCGGCGTGCCGACGACGAGCAGGAGCACCGTTGTCAGCGACGCGAGTTCGAGCGTCAGCGTAATAGCCTGGAGATCGGCGCTATCGAGCGGCATCGGCGAAATTAGAGTTGATAACCGTAGGACTTGATGACTTCGGCGGCCTTCGGACCCTTCAGGTACTCGATGAACTGCTTCGCGACCGGATTGTCCTTGCCCTTGTTCAGGATAACCGCGTCCTGCTTGATTGGCTCGTGCAGGTTCGCCGGCACGATCCACGCCGAGCCGCTCGTGACCTTGCCGTTCTTGTAGATCTGCGACAGCGCGACGAAGCCGAGCTCCGCGTTGCCGCTCGCGACGAACTGCTGCGTCTGTGAAATGTTCTGGCCTTCGACGACCTTGGGCTTGATTTCTGCTGCGAGGCCGAGCTTGTCGAGCGTCTGATAGCCGGCGAGACCGTACGGCGCGGCCTTCGGGTTCGCGATCGCGATGTGCTTGAACGCGTTCTTCTTCAGCACGTCGCCTTTATCGTCGACGTAGCCGTCTTTCGCGGACCACAGCGCGAGCGCGCCCGTCGCGTAGGTGAAGCGGCTGCCGGGCACGGTCGCGCCTTCGCTGTCGAGCTTGGCGGGCGTGGCGTCGTCGGCGGCGAGGAATACTTCGAACGGCGCGCCGTTCTTGATCTGCGCGTAGAACTGACCCGTCGCGCCGAACGATGCGACGACCTTGTTGCCGGTGTCTTTCTCGAAGTCGGCGGCGATCGCCTGCACGGGCGCCGTGAAGTTGGCCGCGACCGCGACCTGCACTTCGCCGGCCAGCGCGGATGCCGAAGCAATGCCCGCCGCGAGCGGAACGAACGCGCAAAGCAAAGCGCGCAGAATACGAGTCATCACGTAAAGCTCCTTGAACCGAGTTGAAATTCTGCTTATGGAACGACTTCAGGCGGCGCGTTGGAGGCCGCGAGCGTGTGGCCGTAGGGTCCGGCGAGCACCGTAATATATACGAGTATATTGCGTCGGTGCATGGGTTTCGGCGCGACTCGTCGGATGATTGTTTGATGGACTCATTGTGAGTGACACTCAAAGATATGAGTTGACCGTTTTCATGTTTTCCGATGAAACTTATCGCCGAAAGGTAAATTGCCAGCCACGATAAACTGAGCCGCGCTCAATTCGAGCGCGCAGGAGACGAAGCATGACCGATGCAAGGAATCTGCAACGCCTGAAGCTCGGCATCGAAGGCCACGTCGCGCGCGTGACGCTCGATCGCCCCGACGTGCGCAACGCCTTCGACGACGCGACCATCGTCGAGCTGACCGCCGCCTTCCGCGCGCTCGACGACGACGCCAACGTGCGCGTCATCGTGCTTGCCGCGAACGGTCCGGCATTCTGCGCGGGCGCCGACCTCAACTGGATGAAGCGCATGGCGGGCTATTCGGAAGCGGAAAATCGCGCCGATGCGCTCGGTCTCGCCACCATGCTCAACACGATTTACGCCTGCTCGAAGCCGGTCATCGCGCGTGTGCAGGGCGACGCCTACGCGGGCGGCATGGGACTCGTCGCCGTGTGCGATATCGCGGTCGCGGCGGACACGGCGCACTTCTGTCTCTCCGAAGCGAAGCTCGGCCTGATGCCCGCGACGATCGCGCCGTACGTGATCCGCGCGATGGGCGCGCGCGCGGCGCATCGCTATTTCGTGACGGCCGAGCGCTTCGATGCCGCCGAAGCGCTGCGTCTCGGTTTCGTGCACGAAGCCGTCGCCGCCGATCAGCTCGATGCGCGCGTCGAAGCGATCGCCGCGAGCATCGCCGCGAACAGTCCGAACGCCGTGCGCGAATGCAAGAAGCTCGTCGCGGATTTCGCGGGCAAGGAGATCGACGAATCGTCGATCGGCGAGACGGCGGAGCGCATCGCGCGCATCCGCGCATCGGACGAGGGGCGCGAAGGCGTGCGCAGCTTCCTCGAGAAGCGCAAGCCGTCCTGGCTCGTTTGAAGCACCGGAGGAATCGACGTGATTACGCTGCATCACTGCGTGAGCGCGCGCTCGTTCCGGCCGCTGTGGGCGCTGGAAGAAATCGGCGTGCCGTATGAACTGAAGATGCTGCCGTTTCCGCCGCGCGTGTTCGCGCGCGGTTTCAAGGACGTGAATCCGCTCGGCACGATTCCGGCGCTCACCGACGATGCGGACGACGCGCTTTTCATGACCGAATCGTCGGCGATCTGCCAGTATCTGGCGGCGCGCTATTCGCCGGGCGCGCTCGATGTCGCGCCGCACGAGGCCGATTTCGGCCGTTATCTCAACTTCGTGCATTTCGGCGAAGCGACGCTCACGTTTCCGCAGACGCTCGTGCTTCGCTACGCGCATCTGGAGCCGCCGGAGCGGCTGCAGCCGCAGATCGTCGAGGATTACGCGCGGTGGTTCCACGCGCGTCTGCGCACGCTCGCGCCGCTGCTCGACGCGCAGCCGTATCTGTGCGCGGGGCGTTTCACGGCGGCGGACATTTCCGTCGGCTACGCGCTGATGCTCGCGGAATTGCTGGGGCAGAGCGCGCACTTCGCGCCATCGATCGCGGAATACTGGCGGCGTCTGCGCGAACGCGAAGGCTTCGTCCGCGCGCTCGAGGCGCAGGAAGCCGCGGCGCTCGCGCAAGGCGTATCGACGACGGCGTCGCCACTGCTGCGTCCCTAGTTACCCTCCTTCACGTCCCCCCGTCCGTAGGGCTGTGCGAAGCGCCGCGCAGCCGTACTCTTCACATCACGCGCTGACGTTCACGCGCGCCGATTCAGAGAGTCTTACTTGACGAGGTTGGCGATGATCGTTCTTTCCTGGTTCCTGTCGGTTGTCCTTGCGCTGCTCGCGACGGCCACCATTGCGATGGCGCTGCCGACATCCCCCGCGGACGAACTGAACGCCACCGCGCCGCAATCGATTTTCAGCATCGAGATCAATCGCTTCGACGCGGTGCTCGCGTCGTGCATGCCGAATGCCGACTGAAGACGACGACGACGACGGCGGCGCGCGCGGGGCGCGTCGTTGGGCGGCGGAAGTAAGTGTTGTCGAATCAATGCGTTGCAGCAAAATCTGAAACGATATCCACAGGCTTGTGCCCAGTTTCTGTGGACAACATAAAGCATCGAGGCCGAAGAGCCTGGGAAGATAACCCCAAGCCAGGCGCCACGGGCGCGTCAGGAGACCAACCGACGCAGCAGCAGAATCCGCCGATAATGACGGTTCCACGACAACCGGCGTCGAACCAGGAACCGCATGACCGCCAATCTTCCCAACGTCTGGGACGACGATTACCGGCGCTGGCTCGCCGAACTGAAACTGCGTGTCGAGCGCGCGCGCCAGCGGGCGGCGGCCAGCGCGAACCGGGAGCTCGTCACGCTGTATTGGCAGATCGGCCGCGATATTCTCGATCGTCAGCGGCGACAGGGCTGGGGCGCGGGCGTCATCGATCAGCTCGCGCGCGATCTGAAATCGGCGTTTCCCGACATGCGCGGCTTTTCACCGCGCAATCTGAAATACATGCGCGCGCTCGCGCAGGCGTGGCCGGACGAGGCATTCGTGCAGCAGCCTGCTGCACAATTGCCGTGGTTCCATCTCTGCACGCTGCTCGACAAGCTCAAGAATCAGGACGATCGAAGCTGGTACGCGGCGAAGGCGCTGGAGCACGGCTGGTCGCGCCAGATTCTCGTGATGCAGATCGAAACCGCCGCGCACACGCGCAGCGGCAGCGCGGTCACCAATTTCGACGAGCGCCTGCCGCCGCCGCAATCCGATCTGGCGCGCGACGCGCTCAAGGATCCATACATCTTCGATTTCCTCGGACTCGCCGAAAACGCGCAGGAACGCGATATCGAACAGGCGCTCACGCAGCACATCACACGCTTTCTGCTGGAGCTGGGCGCAGGCTTCGCGTTCGTCGGACGGCAGTATCGGCTGGATGTGGGCGGCGACGAGTTCTTCATCGATCTGCTGTTCTATCACCTGAAGCTGCGCTGCTACGTGGTGGTCGAACTGAAGACGACGCCGTTCAAGCCCGAATACGCCGGCCAGCTCAATTTCTACCTCTCCGCTGTCGATGCGCAACTGAAGGCGCCCGACGATCAGCCGACGATCGGGCTTTTGCTGTGCAAGGAGAAGAACCGGCTGGTCGCCGAATATGCACTGCGCGGCGTCGCGAAGCCGATGGGCGTCGCCGAATATCAGCTGCTGCGTGAAGTTCCGGCATCGCTAGAGACGACCCTGCCTTCGATCGACCAGATCGAGGCCGAATTGCGCGGCGACATGCCGGACGAGCGGTGAAGCGGCCAGAAAATTAGGCCAAAAAAAAGCCCGCTTCAGTTGAGCGGGCTTGAATCCACATCGGTTGAGACATGGAGGAGACAGGTGTTAGTATAAACCCTTAAGCCGCCACGTCAACACCTAAAACAAAAAAAATCGCAATCGGTAATCGACCGCAGCAAATTTGCAACACATCGGCGGCGGTCACTGCTTGCCGAGGCTGTGATAGTAGGCGGCCAGATTGGCGACGTCCGCGTCGGACAAGGTTTTCGCCATCATCGACATCATTTCGTTCTTGCGCTCGCCCGTGCGGAAATCGTTGAGCGCCTTCACGAGATATTCCTCCGTCTGCCCGGCGAGATTGGGCGCTTCCGGCAGTTTCGACATTCCGTCGATGCCGTGACAGGCCGCGCACGCCGTCGCCTTCGCGCGCCCGGCTTTGATGTCGCCGGCGGCGAACGACGCGGAAGCGCCCGCCGCCAGAACGCCCGCGAGCACCGCCGCCGTCAGCGCGACCCTCATTTGGCCCCCGAATACGAAATGCGATAGATCGCGCCCGCGTAGTCATCGGAGACGAGCATCGAGCCGTCTTGCAGCATCTGCACGTCGGCGGGACGGCCCATGTACTCACCGCTGCTCGTCAGCCAGCCTTCCGCGAAGACTTCCGCCTCGCCTGCGGTGCCGTCGTCCTTGATCGGCGTGAACATGATGCGCGCGCCGATCGGCTTCGTGCGGTTCCACGAGCCGTGCTCCGCAACGAAGATGCCGCCCTGATACTTCTGCGGGAACATCTTCCCGTTGTAGAACGACATGCCGAGATCGGCGGCATGCGCGGCGAACTCGACCTGCGGAAACACGAGACCCGCCGGCGGATTCTGGTCCTTGTATTCCACCGTTCGCACCTTGCCGCCGCCGTACCACGGAAAGCCGAAGTTCTCGCCGCCCTTGGTCGCGCGATTCAGCTCGCCCGGCGGGGTGTCGTCGCCCATGCCGTCGACCTGGTTATCGGTGAACCAGAGCGTCCTGTCCTTCGGATTGAAATCGAGACCGACCGAATTGCGCACGCCGTGCGCGTAGACTTCGCGGTTCTTGCCGTCCTGATCCAGACGGATGATGCCCGCGAGCCCATTCCTGTCGAGTTCGGCGAGCTTGTCTTTCGGCGGCACGTTCCACGGCTGGCCGAGCGCGATGTACAGCTTCTTGTCCGGCCCGACGCGGCAGTAGCGCGCGCCGTGATTGAAGCTTTCGAACTGCGTCGGGATCAGCTTGCCCGGCGGGACGACGACCGCCGCGGCGACATCCGGTCCGCCTTCGCCGAAGAACTGCGCCGCCGGGAAGCCGAGCACGCGGTTCTGCTCGACCACGTAGAGCACGCCGTCCGGCGAGAAGCAGACGCCATTGGGCACCTTGAACGTCACCGACGACGCGAACTGCACGACATCGCTCGCTACGCGTTGCTTGGTCCGGTCAGTCACCTGCCACACGCGATTTTTGCGGCTGCCGACGAACACGACGCCCGTCGAAGGCTCGATCGTCATCGCGCGGGCCTCGGGCACGACGGCGTATAGCTCGATTTTGAAGCCGGGCGGCAATTTGATCTGCTCGAGATTCTTGCGCAGCGCATCGGCCGTCTGGCCAGCTTGCGGAATGGTTTCCGGCGGTGCGGCATTGCCCGTCTGCCGGAAATTCGAAAGCGCGTTGATGTTGTCCTGCGCGGCGTTCGCGTGCGGCACGCAGGCGATCATCGCGCCGACGGCCAACGGCAAAAGCTTGAACGTTGCGTTCATCCGGTTTGTCTCCTGTTGTTGTTAATAACCGGAGCGGACGTTTCGGTGGCGCCGTCCGGTTCCATGCAAAGCAAAAGGTGCTCTCGGAATTGCACTGAACAAAACACGGCCACTTCCGCCGACGCGCGCATCGCACGACGCTTCGGCAATGAAAACAATCTTAGGATAGAAATCGCTTAAGTAAGCAGCGGATGACTAAGTTTCGCTGCGGCGCGGGGTTGCATGCGGCATCTATTTCCGGCCGTCGAAGAGAAAGACGTCGGTGCGGTCCGGGCTCGGCAACGCGACGAGTAGACGCGCGCCGTCGAGCACCGCGTGACCGGTCACGGTCGTATCGGGAAGCGGGCAGGGCGCGGGGCCGAAGGTCACGGAGACGTCGTAGGCGTTCGCGCCTTGGTGCGGCGCCGTCGTGCCTTTGAAGATGCAGCCGGATGTCGTCGTGCCGGCGAGATAGCCGTCGCCCGCGACCGTGATGCGCGTCTGCGTCGTTCCGCCGAGCGACATGCCGCGTCCGCTGTACAGGCCGCCCGCGTTGGCGCGGCTCGGCGCGATGTCGAGCATCGGCGCGGCGTTGGCGGAAAACGCGAGCCCCGCGCCGCCGTCCTTGTTCGCGACAGTTCCGTAGACGGCGGGCGCGCGCGCGAAGTTCACGCTGAAAACGGCCGCCGACGCAGGCGCCTTGCCCACGCGATAGTCGAATGCGGCGTCGCTGATGAAGCGGCCATCGCCCGATTGCTTGCCGTTCTTCGCGACCGCGACGCCCGCGAGTCCCGCGCCGCCCGCGCTTGCGTAGAAGAGATAGGCGGTGCCGTCGAAAAGCATGAGAAGCGTGGCTTGCGCCGTGCTGCCCGTGAGCGAGCCTTTGTAGACGCCGCCCGAAGGTAGCGTCGTCGTAACGGCGCCGGGCGGCGGCGCGGAGTTGGAACCGCCGGTGGAACATGCAGCGAGAGCGATGGCGCAAACCACGAAGGGAATTGCGTTTCTTGTCATTCTGCACTCCGGTCGCGAGCGATGAGAGTCCTGTATAAGCGCTTCAATCATGCAGGTGAAGCGCGTCGCGCCGGCTCATTCAGCGCTCATTCAGCCTATTTACGATGCTTTGCATGGCAACGCGATACGCGAAACGCGAGCCGAAACCAACAAGACATCGTCCGATCTGAGGAGCAAGAACATGAACAAGTCGACTATCGCGGTCTGCGCTTTGGCCGTCGCCTGCACGGTGGGCATGAGCGGTTGCGCATCGATGGGAAGTTCCGCCGACATCTACGACAGCATGCAGACGCAACACGAGGAAACGGTGCGTATGGCGACCGTCGAAAGCGTGCGCGGCGTGACGATCGAGAACAACGACGGCCATCCGGCTCCGTTCGGCGCAATCGGTGGCGGCCTGCTCGGCGCGGTGGCGGGCAGCGCGGTCGGAGAAGGACACGGCTCGCTGCTCGCCGGCGTGATCGGCAGCATTGCGGGCGCGGTCGCGGGCGATCAAATTCAGGACCATCTCGAACGGCAGAAGGGAATCGAAATCACCGTGCGTCTCGACAACGGCGATTTGCGCGCGATCACCCAGGCCGCCGATGGCCAGATGTTCTACGCCGGCCAGCGCGTGCGTTTGCTGTCGAGCGGCGGCATCACGCGCGTGACGGCGTGATCGTGTGAAGGAAGTGTGAACGTGCAGAATGAGCGGATCGTGAGGTGCGTTCGGATGGGAAGCAATCGGCGGATCATCGTGTTCGGCGCGTTCGACCGGCATAACTTCGGCGACATGTTGTTCGCGCATGTCGTCGCGGCCTTGCTCGCTGAACGCCGTCCGAACGTCGAACCGATATTCGCCGGATGCGCGCGGCGCGAACTGCGCGCGCACGGCGGCCACGGCGTCGCCGCGCTTTCGCAACTGGCCGCGCGCTGGCGCGACGAGCCCGTCGTGCTGATCCACGCGGGCGGCGAGTTGCTGACGTGCGACGCGTGGGAAGCCGCCGTGATGCTGAAGCATCCCGACGAAGCGCAAGCCTGCATCCCCCGATACGAGTCGCGCGCGGCGGATCGCAACGCGTGGGCGCGCGCCGAACTCGGCATGGACGCGCTCGCGCCGTACGTCATCGGCCGCGAGATGTTTCCGCGAGCGGCGTCGATTTCCTTCGATGCGATCGGCGGCGCGACGCTCGACGCCCGCGATGCCGCGTTTCGGGCCGAAGTGCTGGCCAAGCTCCGTTCAGCCGATGACATCAGCGTCCGAGACACGCACACGCAAGCCTTCCTGAAGCGCGCGGGAATCGACGCGCGCCTCGTCCCCGATCCGGCATCGATGGTCGCCGAGCTTTTCGACGCGCGCATCCGGACGCGCGCCGGCGCATGCCGCGCGTTCCCGCACGCTTATCTGGCCGTCCAGTTCAGCGCGGATTTCGGCGACGACGCGACGCTCGCGCAAATCGCGCATCAACTGGATCTGATCGGCGCATCGACGGGACTGGGCATCGCGCTGTTTCGCGCGGGCGCGGCGCCGTGGCACGACGACATCGCGGTCTACGAGCGCATGGCGGCGCGTATGCGCCATCCGTCGGTGACGATCTTCGATTCGCTCGACGTCTGGGACATCTGCGCGCTGATCGCGAAAAGCGACGGTTACGCGGGCAGCAGCCTGCATGGCCGGATCGTCGCGATGGCGTACGGCTTGCCGCGCGTGAATATCGCGCACACGGACGCGGCCAAGCAGCGCGCGTACGCCTCGACGTGGGAGATCGCGGGCGCGCCGGGTGTGGTGAGCATCGCCGAATTGCACCCCGCCATGCACGAAGCGCGGGCGATGGATCGCGCGGCGCTTCGCGAGACGGCATCGGCGCTCGCGAAGGCGCATCGGGCGGGATTCGAGCGTGTCGCGCGATCGGCGCTCGGGCCATGAAGACGCGAAATCCGGATACGACCTGACGGCCGCCGAAAGCGGCGCGAAGGCTTCCGGAAAGGCGAGATCGGCGCTGGCTGAATAACGCGCCCGGATGCTTCGGGCCGATGCGGGCGAAGGTAGGATGACGGCTTTCGTTCACGCGCCGCAGGTCCATTCCGAATGAATAGCATCACGAAACTCTTCAAGGTCGAAACGATCAATTCACGCGAGGTGACGGTCGAGTTCATCCGCGCGCTGTGGCATTTGCGCTCGCTGCTCGGCACGCTGCTGATGGCGTTCTTCGCGCTCTGCGCGGCGATGTTCTGGCTCGGCGCGCCCGTCGAAACCGCGACGCACGCGCGCGTTTCGTTCGGCGCAACCGTCTATTACTGCGGCGTGACGGCGCTGACCATCGGATACGGCGATGTCGTCGCGACGACGGGCATCGGGCGAGCCTTGTCGATGTTGCTGGGCTTGTATGGCGTGCTCGTCACCGGCACGACGACGGCGGTGGCCGTGTTCGCGGTCCAGCGCGCGGTGAAACGCGATCCGCGACACGCGCCCTGAAGATCGCCGCGTTCCGTCCTATGCTTCATCAGGCGCTATCGAAGGGAGCGACAACGTCATGAACAGCCTCGAAGGAAAGATCGTCGCCATCACGGGCGGCTTCGGCAGTCTCGGACTCGCGACGGCGCGCGTGCTCGCGCAACGCGGCGCGCGGGTCGCGCTGATCGGCCACGGCGCGGCGTCGGAAGCGTTGCCCGCGCCGCTCGGCGACGCGTGCATCGTGACCGGCATCGATCTGACGGATGCGAAATCGGCGCAACAAGCCATCGATACGGTCGTTCAGCGGACGGGCGGCCTCGATGCGCTCGTGAACGTCGCCGGCGCATTCGCCTGGGAAACGGTCGCGGACGGCAGCGCCGACACCTGGCAAGCGATGTTCGATGTCAACGTGAAGACCGCGCTCAACGCATCGAAGGCCGCGCTCGCGCAACTGGGCGCGAAGGAAGGCGGGCGCATCGTCAATGTCGGCGCGCTCGCGGCGATGAAAGCGGGCATGGGGATGGGCGCTTACGCGGCATCGAAGGCCGCGCTGTTGCGCCTGACCGAAGCGCTCGCCGAAGAGTTGAAGGACACGGGCGTGACGGTGAACGCGGTGTTGCCGTCGATCATCGATACCGCGCCGAATCGCCGCGACATGCCCGACGCCGATTTCTCCCGCTGGGTGCGGCCCGAAGCGCTCGGCGCGGTGATCGCGTTCCTGCTTTCGCCGGATGCGCAATGCATCACGGGCGCGGCGATTCCGGTGACGGGACGCGTCTGACGTTTCAGCGCGACTGCGCCTTGAAGCCTTCGCCCTGCATGCCCGCGCGATCCACCGCCGCAATGCGGTTGCGGCCGTTGTCCTTCGCCTGATACAACTGCGCGTCGGTCAGATTGATGAACGCCGTCACGTCCATGCGCTCGCCCGGAACGACGGTGCCCACGCCGAAGCTCGCCGTCACTCGCTGATCGTGCGGCGAGCGCACGTGCGCAATCGCTTCCTCGGCGATCAGCGCGCGGCAACGCTCCGCGACGCGTATCGCGGATTCGGCGTCGGTATCGGCGAGAATCAGCGCGAATTCCTCGCCGCCGAACCGGCCGAGAAAGTGCTGCGGACCCGCCGCCTCGCCGAGCACGCGCGCAATGCGCTTCAGACACTCGTCGCCCTGAACGTGGCCGTAGTAATCGTTGTACGACTTGAAGAAGTCGATATCGATCATAACGAGCGACAGCGGCTTGCCCGAATCCTTCGCGGCATGCCATTCGCGCGCCATTACGTCGTCGAAGCGGCGGCGGTTGCCGACGCCCGTCAGGCTGTCGCTGAACGACAGGCGTTCCAGTTCGCGCTGCATTTGCGCGAGCTTTTCTTCGGTGCGCTTGCGTTCGCTGATATCGAACATGAAGCCGATCAGCGCCTCGACCTCGCCTTTCTCGTTGCGCTCGACGTGCACGACATCGCGCAGCCACACGTAGCCGCCGTCGCGGGTGAGCGCGCGGTAATCCGCTTCGTGATCCGTGCCCGCCTTCGATTGAGAGACGCAGAAGTTGACGACTGCTTCGCGGTCGTCGGGATGCATGCGCTCGGCCCAGTCGTTGACCGTTTTCCACGACGACGGCGCCCAGCCGAGCAGGGCCTCGATCTGCGGGCCGATGTAGGCGAATTCCATCGTCGCCCAGTCGATCTTCCACGGAATCGCCTTGGTCGATTCGAGCAGCGTGCGATAGACGGCGTGATCGTCCTCGCCGAGCGCGCGCTCGGGCGGCGCGAGTGTGTCTTCGTGCCGCAGGAAAGCGGCCTGGAGCGAACTGTCGGATGGGGCGCGATTCATCGTGTGCGGTGGCGGCGATGCCTGGTGGACGTGTGCGTGTGTTATCGGCAACGTCCGCCGATTCTGAAGTCGCGCGTGAGGTTTCGGACTTTACTGGTGGGAAGTGCGCGCGCAGTCGCCTATGCTCGCCGGGTAGCTGCAACGCTACAAGGTGGTCTCGTACCTTTGCCCCGACAGGGTCGGGGCTTTTTTTCGCCCGATCGACGTCCTCACCCCTCCCCCCACACCACAAAGTGCATGACATCGGTGCGCGCCTCGTCGAAGCCCGCTTCGCAATAAGCCAGATACAGCCGCCACGTCCGCACGAAGGCTTCATCGAATCCTTGCGCGCGGACTGCATCGGCGTGCATCTCGAACGCGTCTCGCCAACACCTCAGCGTCCTTGCGTAATCCGCGCCGAACGAAAGCGTCGCGCGTGCATGGAGTCCCGCGCGCCGCGCCGCGCGTGCGAAGCGCTCCGGGCTCGGCAGCATGCCGCCCGGAAAGATCGTCTCGCGGATGAAGTCGCTCGACGCGCGATACGCGGCAAAGCGCGCATCGTCGATGGTGATCGACTGCACGAGCGCCTTCGCGCCCGGCGCGAGACAGCGGCGCAGCACGCGGAAATACGCCGGCCAGAACCGTTCGCCCACGGCTTCGAACATTTCGATCGACACCACCGCGTCGTACTGTCCATACACATCGCGATAGTCGCGCAGTTCGATATCGACAAGCCCGCTCAAACCTTCGCGCGCCACGCGTTCCACGGCGAACGCATGCTGCGCGGTCGAAACGGTCACGCCGTGCACGCGTATGCCGAGACGCGCCGCGTGCCGCGCGAAGCCGCCCCAGCCGCAGCCGATCTCCAGCACGCGCATCCCCGCCGTGAGTCCGAGCGTATCGACGATGCGCCGATACTTCCGTTCCTGCGCCGCTTCGAGCGGAAGACCGGCGTCGCCATCGAACCATGCGCTCGAATACGTCCACGTCGGATCGAGCCAGAGCCCGTAGAACGCGTTGCCGATGTCGTAATGCGCGTGAATGTTGCGGCGGCTCCCCGCGCGCGTGTTCAGGCGCAGACGATGCCGCACGTTGTGCCAGCACCGCGCGACAAAGCCGCCCGCGACCGTGCGCGCGAGCGCCGTCTCGTTGCGGATCGCGAGCCGCAGCAGGGCGCACGGATCGGGCGTATCGAGCCATTTCGCCCGATACGCCCGCGCGAAGCCGATGTCGCCCGCGCGCAGAATCGCCCGGCACGCGCGCCAGTCGCGGATGAAAAGAAGCGCGGCTGGTTGCATCAGCGGATCGCCGAACACAGAGCGCCCGCCATCCGGCATGACGAGCACGAGATGTCCGACGCTGATGCGACGCAGAAGGCCGAGAAAGATCCGCGCGGACATCGGCATCGCCGATGTCGCGGAGAAAGATCGCAGCAGGTTCATGGTCGCGTCTCGTCCCTCGTCGGTGGATGCTTGCCGTAAAAAGGCACGCGCTTCATCCACAGCCGCAGCGCCTGCCAGTGAATGCGCGCAATGACGCCCGCGGCGAAGAGCGGCGCGCACAAGAGCGTGCGACACGCGAGCGCGCCGGTGAGCGGCCGCGCGACGAGACCGATCGCGGTGCGCAGCAGCAGCCCGTCGCGGTCGCGATAATCGATCGAGATGCTCAAGCGGTCGCCACGCTGCCGCACGCGAAACGCGTAGTCGCCGGCGACATCGCAAAAGGGCGAAACGTGCAGCGTCTTGCGGCAGACGAGCACGGTGTCTTCGACGATCGGCGCATGATCCTGCGCGCTCAGCAAATAGCCGCGATGCTCGCCGAAGGTGTTGCGCACATCGGCGTAAAGCGCGCGCAACGCGCCTGCGCGGTCATGACAGAACCAGAAGCTCACCGGATTGAACGCGTAGCCGAAGACACGCGGAATCGTCAGAAGATGGATTTCGCCGTCGGCGGGAATGCGCGACTGCGCGAGGCACGCGCGCATCCAGAGATCGAGATCGCAGTGTTCGCGCGGGCCGTAATCGCATCGAAACAGCGCGAGCGGCCGAATGCGGTCGATGCCGAACCACGCACAGCGCAACGCGTCGAGACGCGCGACGTCGCAACGCACGTAGCGCACCGGATACTCGAAGCGATGCCGCGCCGGACGCAGCCGCTCGTGCATCACGCGGCCCGTCAGCCATTGCGCCGTCTTCATGGTCGCGCCCATGCCGGCTGGACGCCGAAATCGCGCGCGACGCGCAACGCCGATTTCAGGCCGTCTTCGTGAAAGCCGTAGCCGGTCCACGCGCCCGCGTGCCACGTCCGGCGCACGCCCTGAATGCGCGGCAGACGCGCCTGAGCATCGATGGCGGCGAGATCGAAGAGCGGATGTTCGTATTCGTAGCGGCCGAGTTGCGTGCGAGGCGCGGGTTCATCGACGGGATTGAGCGTGACGATGACCGGCATCCTGAAAGGAAGCGGCTGAAGCTGATCGAGCAGATAGCTCACGCAGACGGGCGCGGCCGCGTCGCGCGCAAGCGCCGCACGCGCGCCGATGTAGTTCCACGCCGACCACACGCGGCGGCGGCGCGGCAAGAGCGCGCAATCCGTATGCAGCACCGCGACGTTGCGCTGATACCGCACGGCGCCGAGCACTGCGCGCTCGTCGGCGGATGCGTCGTCGATGAGGCGCAGGCTCGTCGGTGCGTGCGTCGCGAGCACGACGGCATCGAAGCGCTCGGGACCGGCATCGTCGGTCATCACGGTGACGCCGTTGTCGTCGCGGCGCACGCCTCGCACGGGCGCGCGCGTGCGTACGTCGTCGAGCGTGGCCGCGATGCGCCGCACATACTCGCGCGCGCCGCCCGCGACGGTCTTCCACGGCGGCCGGCCGTTCACCTGCAATAGCGCGTGATTGAGACAGAAGCGCAGGAACGTGGCGGCGGGAAAGCGCAGGATGTCGTGCGCGGCGCTCGACCAGATCGCCGCGGCCATCGGCAGAAGATAGTGGCGCTGAAACGGCGCGCCGTATCCGCCCTCGACGAGCAGTTCGCCGACCGAGCAGCGCGTCGCGCTCACGCGTTCGAGCTGCCTATGAGCCGATGCATTGAAGCGCAGAATGTCGCCCAGCATGCCGATGAACGACGGCGAGAAGAGATTGCGCCGCTGCGCGAACACGGTGTTGAGGTTTGTGCCCGCCCATTCGAAGCGTCCGCCGTCGAGCGAAACGGAAAACGTCATGTCGCTGCGATGCGCCGCGACGCCGAGTTCATCGAACAGCGCGATGAGATTGGGATACGTTCGGTCGTTGAACACGAGAAAGCCCGTATCGACGGGATGCTGCACGCCGTCGAGCGCGACATCGACGGTATGCGTATGGCCGCCGAGATAATCGGCGGCTTCGAAAAGCGTCACGCGATGCGCGCGCGAGAGCAGATACGCGCTCGCGAGACCGGCGATCCCCGCCCCGATCACCGCGATGCGCTGCTGTCGTTCTTTTGTCGATGATTCCATGACGGGCGGTCTCCTCGCGCCGCGTGGACGTGGCTGTTCCAGACGAGTGCGAGATCAAATACGAGAAAGACGCGCGCGCGGATGCACGCGCGCCGCGCTGCTTCAGTCGCGCTGACCGGGACTTTGAAATCCCGGCTGACCGATCTGCTCCGGCGATTGCGGCACGCGGCTAAAACGCGCGGTGTCGTAGCCCATCGCGTCGAGGCGCGCGAGCATCGAGCGATAGATGTCGTCGCTCATCGCCGGCTCGCGCGAGAAGATCCAGCCGAGCTTTCTGTTCGGATAGCCGAGGATCGTGTAGCGATAATCCGGATCGACGTAGAGCGTGAATTGCGTCACGCGTATCGGCCAGAAGAGTTGCACGCTCCATTCGCCGCCGTTGCTGCCGGGCTTCACGGTATCGACGAAACGATGCGTCGTTTCCTCTTGCCCGAAGCCGTTCTTGCGGCCGTGAAAGACGTCGTCGATTTTTCCGTCCGCGCGCAGCGACCATTCGACATGCGTGCCGACGAAATCGCGTTCCGCGAAGTACGGAATATTCGCGATGACATACCAGCGCCCCATGTAGCGCGGCACGTCCACGGCAACGGTTTCGAGCGGTCGGTTCGCTCGCGGATTCGGATTCGGCGGACTCGAACAGCTCGCCACCGCCACGATGACGCCGGCCGCCACCAGCGCCACGATGAGCGCCCGCTTCGTGTTTGTCATGACATCACCTTTATCGGACGCTTCTCGAACAGATAGTGCGCGACGCCCCATTCGCGGCCGCGCGCGTAGCCGAACAACTCGGCCACCGCCATGTAGAACATGCGCCAGCGCTGAAACCAGATGGCGGCCGCATCGCCGTAGACGTCGCGCAGCATCGGCATGACGCGATCGCGAGCGGCATCGAGATTCGCGAGCCATTGAGTCGCCGTGCGCGCGTAGTGCGTGCCGTTCATCCACCACTGACGCGTGACGCGCAAATCGTCCTGAAAGTGCAGCAGCAAGGACGCGGATGGCATCGTGCCGCCGGTGAAGAAATAGCGCGACATCCAGTCGCCGCCGTCGCGCGATGTGAAGTGATACGCAAGCGTCGCGTGCGCGAAGTGGTGGACAAGAAGTCGTCCATCATCGGCGAGCCAGCGCGCGATCTTCGCGAGCAACAGGCCGTAATGCTTCATGTGCTCGAACATTTCGATCGACAGAATGCGATCGAACGGCGTCTCGTCGTGCGCGAAATCGAAATCGACGACATCGCCCGTCACGACGCGCAAGTTGCGAAGGCCGCGCTGCCGCGCCCGCGCTTCGATGAACGCGCGTTGCCCGCCCGAATTAGACAGCGCGACGATTCGTGCGCGCGGATAACGCTCCGCCATCCACAGCGCGAGCGAGCCCCAGCCGCAGCCGAGATCGAGGATGCGTTGACCATCGGCGAGTTGCGCGCGCTCGGCATAGCGTTCGAGCATCGCGAGTTCGGCTTGCGCGAGCGTTTCGTCGCCGCGCGGGTACAGACCGCACGAGTACTTCAGGCGCGGGCCGAGGTGCGCTTCGAAGAACGCATCGGGCAGCTCGTAATGCTGCGCGTTGGCGGCGTGCGTATCGATCGCGATCGGGCTCGCGCGCAGTTCGTTCAGAAAGCGCTCGAACGCCTGCGTGCGTTGTGCGTTGTCGTTCGCATATTCGTCGATGAGACGCTGACGGATCAGCAGGCGCATGCCGGCGCGCACGAGCGCATCAGGCACGAGGCCGCGCTCGCACGCGCGAATGATGCGGCTTTCGTCGAGCGCGGGCATGTCGGCGGGTGCGGCGGGCGCGGATGAGGTAGCGCGGGCGGTGATGTTCATCGGCGTGTCCTTGCTTTGTTCATGCGCGTTTACGCGGCCACGGAATCAGCGCGCTCGTCGTTCGCATGTAGTCGCGATAGCCGTCGCGCGTATCGGCGAGATGCGCTTCGAGAATCGGAATGCCCGATACCTTCAACAGCAGCCACGCCATCAGCACGGGCGGCGCGAGCGTCGCCCAGCCCCACGGGATGCCGATCGAGAGCACCGCGTACGCGAGCCAATGCACGCATTCGAAGAAGTAATTCGGATGGCGCGAATAGCGCCACCAGCCATCGCGGCACACTTTTCCGCGATGCGCGGGATCGGCGGCGAAGCGCTTGAGTTGACGATCGGCCGCCGCTTCGCCCGCGACCGCGACGATCCACACGGCGGCGAATCCCGCGATGCACAGCGGACTCGCCGCCTCGCGCGCATAGGCGGGCACGAAGAACGCGATGGCAAGCAGCATCGAAATGAACGCCTGCAACTGGAAGAAGCCGAGCATGTTGCGCGCGGCGTGTTCGCCCCAGCGTTCGCGAAACGCGCGATAGCGCGTGTCTTCCGGCTTGCCGCGATTGCGCCGCCACAGATGCCGCGCGAGCCGCGCGCTCCAGAGCCCGCCGCCCGCCGCGACGCATACGCGATTGACCGTCGCGCCTGTCCCGCACGCGGCGATGACGAGCGCGGCCGCGCCGAGCGAAGCGGCCCAGAGCGGATCGACCATGCCCGCGTTTTCCGTGCGCAACTGCCAGAGCCACGCGGCGAAAAAGACCAGCACGAATCCGCTGACGACGACGAGCACGGTGACGATGAAAGGCATGGCGGCTCCGCGAACAGGCGTTCACCGAGTCATACGGATGCCGAGTGCGATTGGATGCAGCGAACGAAAGATGGACGTTCGCTATGCGAGAGTCGCGATGCGATCGATCGTCAGGTCGAACGCATCTGGCCGGTTGCGACCACGGGTCCGGTCGGGGCGCCCGTCGGCGAGCCGCCGGGGGGTTCGTCGGATACGGCGAGCACGGCCTGCGCGCTGAGTTGCGCGACGATCTCGGGCGGCAGCGTCATCGTCGCGGGACGATCGGGCGGGAAGACGCCGAGGGCAATCGGCTTCGCGTTCGGCGGAATCAGCCACAGTTCCGTCGCGCGATTCGCGGCGATCGTGACGTGCGACGCGGGCACGACGACCATGCGCGCGCGCCGCACATCGACGGTCGCGGTCCAGTGCACGACGCCGTCCTTGCGCGCGATCGACGCGACCATGTACTCGCCGGAGACGGCTGCCGTCGTCGGCGTTTGCGGGGCTTGCCGCAGCAAGGTGAAGGTCACGCCGAGCAGGACGAGCGCGGCGACGCTCGCGCCGATCGTCAGCCAGCGCCACACGTTCAGGCTGTCGCGCCAGCGTTCGCGTTTCGGCTGCGGCGCGATGAATCCCAGATCGCGGCGGATGCGCGTCCACACGCGCGGCGGCGGCGCGATCGCGCGGACATCGTCGGCGAGCGGGGCAAGACGGCGCTGCCAGTCATCGAGCGTGTGCCGCAACGCGGGATCGCGCGACACGTCCGCTTCGAGCGCTGCGCGTTCGTGCGCGTCGAGCACGCCGAGCGCATATTCGGCGCAGCGCAGATCGTCGTCGTCGCGAGCGGGCGTGTTCATTGTTCGAGGCAGGTCTTGAGCTGCATCAGGCTGCGGCGAATCCAGCTTTTCATCGTGCCGAGCGGCACGGCGAGCCTTTGCGCCAGTTCGTTGTATGTCGCGCCGGTGAAGAACGCCTCGCGGATCGCGCTCTTCTGCTGCGGCTCCAGCCGGTCGAGACACGATTCGAGCCGCCGCCGTTCCTCGCTCGATTCCGCCGCGGCCGCGGGCGTGGGCGCTTCGTCGGCGATGTCGGGCGCATCGCCTTCGCCAAGCAGTTCTTCGCGATGCTGACGCATGCGGTCGATCGTGCGATTGCGCCCGAGCGCGACGAGCCATGTCATCGCGCTGCCGCGTGCCGGATCGAAGGTATCCGCGCGACGCCAGGCCGTGGCGAACACTTCCTGCAGCAGGTCTTCGGCTTCGCCGCGATCGCGGATCATGCGCACGATCACGCCGAACACTCGCGCCGATGTCGCGCGATACAACTCGGCGAACGCCTGTTCGTCGCCCTTCGCGACGTTCGTGAGCATCTCGTCGATGCGCTCGCGGGGCAGGCGTTCGATATCGCCGGAGTAGGTGTCCGTCATGTGCAGGTCAGGTGTCTCGCGGTGCAATCCCTACTTGTGCGAAAGCATCGTTCCACGGCAACCCGACGCGAGACACCGGCACGCATAGAGCCGCTTGAGCGCCGCGGTGCGCCGGCCATCGACGGTCAGGCAATAATCGATGAACAACTCCTGGCCTTTGCCGATCGGCCGGATCGCGCGGATGAA
The DNA here is from genome assembly GCF_031451415.1 of Caballeronia sp. LZ028. Classification (NCBI taxonomy): domain Bacteria; kingdom Pseudomonadati; phylum Pseudomonadota; class Betaproteobacteria; order Burkholderiales; family Burkholderiaceae; genus Caballeronia; species Caballeronia sp. LZ028. The sequence continues at coordinate 54,474 of NZ_JARUXN010000003.1, forward strand.
CACGCGCTCGCCGTCCTGCTCCGCTTCGCAGTTCGGCGCGCAACTATGATTGAGCCAGCGCGCGGAATTGCCGCCGCGCGCGCCGTCGATGACCGTGCCGTCATCGAGACCGAAGAGGAAGGTATGACCCTCTTCCGCGTTCGATTTCGCGTGCATGCGCTGCGCCTCCTTCCACGACAGGCGCAGACCCTTGTATTCGAGCAGCAGCGCGCCCGTGGGAAGGTCGGCGAGAGCGAAAACGCCCCGGCCATGAACGGGCGATGTCCGGACAGTGATTCGACGCATGGTGTGGCGGGCCGCAGTGAGGAGGTTGAATATTTGAGTGCAGGCGTGAGCATCGTTATGATGTGGCCGTCATAAATCGTTGTCACGTCCATGCCCGCAGTTTCTCCCCGCAAGAGCAGGAAGCGCAAGCCATTACGCGGCTCGCTTGCGCGATATCGCAACCGGATCGTCGAAGTTCTCGGGGAGGCGCGCGGCCAGCGCGTGATGATACGGTCGATTCATGACGACGGCGTGGAGCGGCGCACCGCCGTGAAATGGATCAACCTGCTCCCGCTCGAAACGGAGTTGTTCTAGCGCTACCGGATGTCGCGCTTCTGAACGATGCGGCTCACCACCACGAGACAAACCGCGAGCAACGCGCCGACATAGCCCACGACGGCCAGCCATCCGCCGTGCTGCCAGAAAGATCCGCCAATCGATCCGAGCACGCTCGACCCGACATAGTAAGCGAGCAGATAGAGCGATGCCGCGTGACCCTTGGCACTGCCGGCGAGTTGCCCGACCCATCCGCTCGCGACCGAATGCGTGACGAAGAAGCCGATCGTCACGAGCACGATGCCGACGATGATCGTCACGAGCGCGCCCGAAAGCGTCAGCGCGAGACCCAGAGCGAACAGCACGACACCGCTGACGAGAACCGGCGCTCGTCCGAACCTGTCGGCAAGCGCGCCCGCCGTCGACGACGACACCATCCCGAACAGATACGCGCCGAAGATCAGGCCGCATGCGGTCGCGCTCAGGTTGAACGGCGGCGCGACAAGACGGAATCCCGCGTAGTTGTACACGGTCACGAACGCACCCATCGCGAGAAAGCCGATGGCGAACACGAGCGGCAGAAGTCCGTGAAGCAATTGCGCTTTCCACAGCTGAAAATGATGCCGAAGCGTGAGATCGGTGCGTTTGACGAAACGCCGTGACGGCGGCAGCAGCATCACGAATGCGATGGCCGCGATCAGATCGATGACGCTGATCGTCCACATCGCCGTGCGCCACGAGAAATATTCCTCGAGCGCGCTCATGCCGATCCGCCCGATCATGCCGCCGAAAGCCGTGCCGCCGACGTAAAGGCCCATCGCGAAGCCGAGCCCTTCGGCTGCGATTTCTTCGGCGAGATACGCCATGGCGACGGCGGGCACGCCGCCAAGCGCGAAGCCTTCGAGCGCGCGCCATACGAGCATCGCGTCCCAGTTCGACGCGCTCGCCGCCAGCAGATTGAACACGGCCGCCGATGTCATCGATGTGAACATCAGCCCGCGCCGCCCGACGCGCTCGGACAACGCGCCCGCGCACAGAATGGACACCGCGAGAAATCCGGTCGAAACCGACAGCGACAGCGAACTCGCCGCCGCGCCGATATGAAACTCGCGCGCGAACGCCGGAAGCAGCGGCTGGACGCAATAGAGCAGCGAAAACGTCGAGAAGCCCGCGAGAAAGAGCGCGAGCGCGATGCGCCGATACGCGGCCGAAGCAGGAGAAATGCCGCTGGGAAGCGGGCGCGTCGCGGCGGTGCGTTCGTGGGTCGCCGACGGTGAAATCGAAGGGGAGGACATGGGCGTCGCCGGTTGAGAAGTAACCGGATTCATTCTTGCCAATGCGCGCTCATATGTCCAATATATGAAAGTATGCCCGGCGATATGTTTTAGCACTGGCTCGATCGTGTTCATGCAAAAGGAAAAAGAAAATGGAGCTTCGGCATCTGCGTTATTTCCTGGCCGTGGCCGAAACCGCGAATTTCACGAAGGCCGCCGAGATGCTCGGCATCGGCCAGCCGCCTCTTTCCCAGCAAGTGAAAGCGCTGGAGCAGGAACTCGATGTCGTGTTGTTCAAGCGCACCGCGCGCGGCGCGGAACTGACGCTGGCCGGACGCGTGTTCGCCGACGAAGCGCGCCGCGTGCTCGACGACGCGCAACGCGCAGCGCGAGCGGCCCAACGCGCGGCGCGGGGTGAAACCGGACATTTGCGCGTCGGGTTCACGGGCACGGCGGCGTTCAACGAGCGCGTGTCGGCGCTGATCCGCAAATTTCGCGAAGCGTATCCCGATGCGGAACTGACGCTGCACGAAGCCGCTTCCGGCGTGCTGCTGGACGAGATCGAAGCGGGGCAGCTCGATGTCGCCATCGTTCGTCCGGAGCGTCGCGTCGCGGACGTCGTGCAGCAGCATGACTGGGACGACGAGCCGATGTTCGTCGCCTTGCCTGTCGGTCATCGGCTGGCTTCGCGCCGGCGCATCGAGTTGGCGGAACTGATCGACGAACCCTTCGTGCAAGTGCCGCGCGCGGCGGGCGGCACGCTGTTCGACGACATCGTTGCCGCATGCGCCGCGGCGGGTTTCGAGCCGCGTCTCGCGCAACCCGCGCCGCAGATGGCGTCGGCGGTGACGCTCGTGGCGGCGGGGCTCGGCATATCGATCGTGCCGAAGGCGATCACGCAGGTGCGCGTCGCGGGCGTCGTCTACCGTCCGATCGTCGCGCGAGGCTTGCGCGCGCGGCTCGCGCTGGCGTCGCGGCGCGACGATCCATCGGCGGTGGTGCGCAATTTCCTCGCGCTTGCGTAGTTCAGTTCGTCAACAGTCCGCGCGCCTGTTCGAGCAACGCGGCGGCGGCGAAAAATTCCTTGCGGCCCGCCATCGTGAGCGCGGCGATCGCCGTGTCCTTGAAAAGCTCGTCGTTCGACGTGACGAGCGCGCCCGCTTCCCCGATTCGTCCCTGACGCAGCCGATAAAACGCCAGCATCTCGAACGCCTGCGCGCGCCGATCTTTATCCGCGCCCGACGCAACCAGTTGCGCCGCGCCGACCAGTTGTGCCAGCGCGCTTTCGTAGTCTGCCCGTTCCATCGTCGCGTTTCTCCCGAATCGTTGCCAATAATTCTCGCGCGTTTTGGTTCAAACTATCGCATCCGATACCGAACCGAAACAACGAAGGAGACGACGCATGGCAGTAAGCGAAGCAGTGATGGCATTGCGTGAAGCGCTCGGCGCACAGGTCGTGGCGCTGCCCGACGAATTCGGCGACCGGCGCGTCGCCGACTGGAGCGGCATGCCCGGCGCGACGCCGCTCGCGATCATCCGTCCGCGCGATACGAATGAAGTCGCGCAGGCGCTCGCCATCTGCTCGGCGCACAAGCAGCCGGTCGTCACGCAAGGCGGATTGACCGGACTCGTCGGCGGCGCGAATCTGCTCGGCGGCGAAGTGAGCCTGAGTCTCGACCGCATGAACCGCATCGTCGAGATCGACGCAATCTCGGGGACGATGACCGTCGAAGCCGGCACGCCGCTGCAAGTCGTGCAGGAAGCGGCGAGCGCGGCGGGCTTCTACTTTCCGCTCGATCTCGGCGCGCGCGGCAGTTGTTCCATCGGCGGCAATCTCGCGACGAACGCGGGCGGCAACCGCGTCATCAAGTACGGGATGATGCGCGATCAGGTGCTCGGCGTCGAAGCGGTGCTCGCGAGCGGCGAGATCGTCGGCGGGCTCAACAAGATGATCAAGAACAACAGCGGTTACGACTTGCGCCATCTTCTGATCGGCAGCGAAGGCACGCTCGCCATCATCACGCGGGTCGTGCTGCGCTTGCGTCCAAAGCCCACGGCGACCGCGACCGCATGGTGCGGCCTGCCCGATTTCGCCGCGGTGACGACGCTGCTCACGCGCGCGCAGGCGAGCCTCGCGCCGGGCGTGTCCGCGTTCGAAGTGATGTGGGCCGGCTATCACGATACGGTCATCGCGAATCTGAAAAACCTGCGCGCGCCGCTCGCCGATGCGCATCCGTTCTACGTGCTGCTGGAAAGCGTCGGCACCGATCCCGCGCGGCACGGCGAAGCGTTCGAGGAATTTCTCGGCGGCATGCTCGAAGCGGGCATCGTGACGGACGCGGCCATTGCATCGAACGAAGCGCACGCGCGCGATTTCTGGGCGATCCGCGATGCGCCCGGCGAATACGATCGCTTCATCCCGAACTACGCGGCGTACGACGTGAGCTTTTCGATCGCGCAAGTCGGCGATGCGGCCGCGCAATGCGAAGCGCGTCTGCGCGCGCGCTGGCCGGGCGCCATCGTGATGACCTACGGCCATCTCGGCGACGGCAACATTCACATCGTCGTGGATATTCCCGGACGGGGAAAGCAGGATCACGACGATGTCGATGCCGTCATTTACGACGTCACGCGCGAGTTCGAAGGATCGATTTCGGCGGAGCATGGCATCGGCGTGAAGAAGCGCGAATATCTTCATCTCGCGCGCCGCGCAGCCGATATCGCGGCGATGCGCGCGATCAAGGCATCGCTCGATCCGCACGGCCTGCTCAATCCCGGCAAGGTGTTCTAGCCGCGCTTGTGCGAATGCCGGTGGTGAATGTCGGGGAAGTGCGCGTGCGAGTGCGTGATCGGCAGATGCGCGTGCGGATGCGTGTGCGGTTCGTCGCCGGAATACGGAAAGTCGTGCGTATGCCGATGATGCTCGTCATGCACATGCCGATGCGTATGTTCCAGGCGCTCGTGCGTGTGCTCGTGCTCGTGCCGTTCGCGTACGTGCAGCCACACGCCGAGCGTCATCAGCGCGGCGGCGATCCAGAACGGCATGCCCGGCGTTTGCGGCCAGATCGCGAGGGAGAGCGCGACGCCGAACACCGGCGCGACCGAGAAGTACGCGCCGGTGCGCGCCGTTCCGAGATGCCGTAACGCGATCACGAACAGCACGAGGCTCACGCCGTAGCCGCCGAAGCCCGTCGCCATCGCGGCGATGACGATAGGCGGCGCGGGCAAGTGCGCGCCCATCCCGAATGCGATGCCGAGATTCGTCGCGCCCGCGACGAGCCCTTTCGCGCAGGCGATGACCATTGCGTCGGCGGTCGAGATCTTGCGCGTCAGATTGTTGTCGATGGCCCAGCACAGGCACGCCAGGGCGATCAGGATCGCGCCGGTCGTCGCATGGGCGGCGCCCGGTTCCCACGCGAGCACGACGCCGCCCGCGACGATCGCGGCCATGCCGAGAAACACGGATACATCGACGTTTTCCCGAAAGACGATCCACGCGATCGCCGCCGTCAGCACGCCTTCGAGATTGAGCAAGAGCGAGCTCGTCGCGGCGGGCGTGCTGGTCAGGCCCAGCATCAGCAAGGCCGGCCCGGCGACGCCGCCGAACGCGATCGCGCCGCACAGCCATGCGATTTCCCGAGCGCGCATGCCTTCGGTTTTTTCGCGCCAGATTCCGCGCGCGAGCAGAATCGCGCCGAGGCCGACGCCGCTGCCGAGATAGAACAGGCCCGCGACCATGAACGGCGGCATCGGGCCGAGCAGCGCTTTTGCGATGGGCGTGGTCGCGCCAAAGAGCGCGGCCGCGGTGAGGGCGACGAGAATCGCGGTGAATCGGCTTTGCATGAAGGGACCGTGGAACGCATCGTGACGTCTCGAAAGTGTAGTTCACATGGTCTGACGCCCGCGCGCTCTCATTCTTTGCTCATTTTCGCCGCGCAGAATGCCTCCATCGACGAACAACGCAGCGAGGGAGACGAGAAATGAAGACGATCCGACATGTGATGGTGGGCGTGAAACTCCTTGGCCTCGTGACGGTGGCGCAGGCGCATCCGTTCATCGGCGTGGGCATTGTGGGCGGGCCGGTGTTCCCGGTCGCATCGAGCGTGCAGAGTGCGCCGCCGCTGCCGGTCTATGCGCACGCGACGGATTCCGGCCCCGCGCCGCTGCCGCCCGATGCGCCGCCGGTGCGGTACGCGCAACCGGCCATCGGCAATATCTCGGCGATCATGGGGCACGCGAACACGGCAGGCGTGTGAATCGCGCTCACATGAAAGTCAAAACGATTCGTTTGTGCCGATTCGCGCGCGGCGTTAGCCTGAAACGATGAACAGCACAATCGACTACGCAGCCATCGCCGATGCCGCGCGCGATGGCTACATGAATCGCGTCATCGCGAACGTCAACGATCACGACGTCCATATCAGCGTGATGGACGCGCCGTATCGATGGCACTTTCATCCGAACTCCGACGAGACTTTCGTGGCGGTCGAAGGCACGCTCGTCATCGAGTTCGAGGAAGGCGCCGTCGAATTGCGCGCCGGGCAATTGCTGACCGTGCCCGCGGGCAAGCCGCATTGCACGCGCCCGGGCGGCGCGCGTTCGGTGAATCTGACGATCGAGAAAAAGGACACGCAAACCGTGTTCTGCGACGCGCCCGCCTAACGCGCCGCACGCGTTTCGAGATGCTCGACGAGCCGCCTCGCGGCCGGCTGCAACGCCTCGAAGTCGCGAAAACATACGACGAAGCGGCGCTTCGCGAACGCATCGGAGAGCGGCACGGCTTCGATGCCGAGCGCCTGCCGATACGTTCCGGCGACTTCCATCGGCACGACGCTGATGCCGAGCCCCGCCGCGACGACGCGAAACGCCGCATCGAAACTCGACACGATCACGCGATACGACATCGACTTGCCCGCTTGCGCCGCCGCGCGCTGGAGCATCGTATGCACGGCGGTCGCGGGCGGCAGACCGACGTGCTCGAATTCCAGCGATTCCTCGAAGCTCACCGAACGCCGCTTCGCGAACGGATGATCCGCCGGCACCGCGAGCGCGAGCCGGTCGTGCCGATAAGCGCGATGTTGCAGCCCGTGCAGATCGACGCTGTCCCAGCACACGCCCACCGACGCCACGCCTTCGCGCAACTGCCGCACGAGATCGTTCGATAGCCGTTCTTCGACATCGACCTTGATGTTCTTGTTGGACGGCTCGCGCATGAACGACGCGATATCGTCGAGCAACGCTTCCGCAATCGCCGATGCCGACGCGCAAATGCTCACGCGCCCCATGAGACCGCCGCCGAACGCGGCGACGTCGTTGGCGATGCGTTCCATCGTGAACAGCACGCTGCGCGCGTGTTCGAGCAGCGCGATGCCCGCGGGCGTCGGTTCGACGCCGCGCCGCGAGCGCGACAACAACGGCACGCCGAGCGATGTTTCCAGTTGCGCGATGCGCTTGCTGATCGCGGATGGTTCGATATGCGCCTCGTGCGCCGCGCGCGCGATGTTCTGGTGCTCGCAGACCGTCACGAAGAGACGCAGCGTTTTCAGATCGATATCGCGCATGTGACTGGATTCCTCTGACGTTCCGAACGGGAAGCATGAGCTTTCCAAATTACCGCTTTTAGGCCATTTGCGGAATCTCTAAAGTCGAGACCATACACATAAGACCGGAGACAAAGCCATGCCCGCGTTCCCGCAGAACGCCGTAATCCGCGAAGTCGGCCTGCGCGACGGCCTGCAGAGCATTCGCACAATCGTGCCGACCGAACGCAAGATCGAATGGATCGGCGATGCCTACGCCGCCGGTCAGCGCGAAATCGAAGTCGGTTCGTTCGTGCCCGCGCGCCTTCTGCCGCAACTCGCCGATACCGCCGAACTCGTCGCCTACGCAACGACGCTGCCGGGCCTGCTGGTTTCGGTGCTCGTGCCGAATCTGAAAGGCGCGGAGCGCGCCATCGAAGCGCACGCCGATCTGATGCTCGTGCCGCTTTCCGCGAGCCGCGCGCACAGTCTCGCCAATCTGCGCAAGACGCCCGAGGAAGTCGTCGATGAAGTCGCGCGCATGCGTGCGGCGCGCGATGCGTCGGGCGCGAAGACGCTGATCGAGGGCGGCATCGGCACGGCGTTCGGCTGCACGATTCAGGGCCGCGTCGATCACGCCGATGTGCTGCGCTACATGCAGGCGCTGCTCGATGCGGGCGCGGACCGCGTGAGCATTGCCGATACGGTTGGATACGCCGGTCCGCGTGCGGTGCGCGAGCTCTTCGAGAAGGCGCGCGACATCGCCGGCGAGCGCTTCTGGTGCGGCCACTTTCACGACACGCGCGGCCTCGCGCTCGCCAATGTCTACGCCGCGCTCGAAACCGGCGTCGCGCGTTTCGATGCGACGCTCGCGGGCATCGGCGGCTGTCCGCATGCGCCGGGCGCGAGCGGCAACGCGTCGAGCGAAGACCTCGCGTTCATGCTCGCCGATATGGGCATCGAGACCGGCATCGATATTTCAGCGTTGCTGGACGTGCGCGCGAAACTCGCGCGCTGGCTCGACGGCGAAACGCTGCACGGCGCGCTCGCGCTCGCGGGCTTGCCGGTCAATCACGAATCGAAAACTGCAATCGAAGCCTGAGGACGTCATGAGTCATTCAACCCTGCCGCTCGAAGGCGTGCGCGTGATCGAGTTCACGCATATGGTGATGGGCCCGACCTGCGGCATGATCCTCGCGGATCTCGGCGCGGAAGTCATCAAGATCGAGCCGCCCGGCGGCGACAAGACGCGCAATCTGCCGGGTCTCGGCATCGGCTTCTTTCGCTCGTTCAATCGGAACAAGAAGAGCGTCGTCATCGACATCAACACGGAAGAAGGGCGTGACAGCGCGCTCGAACTGATCGGCGCATGCGATGTGCTGCTCGAAAATTTCCGCCCCGGCCTCATGACGAAGCTCGGTCTCGACTACGAAACCTTGTCGAAGGCGCATCCGAAACTGATCTACGTGTCGCACAAGGGCTTTTTGCCGGGGCCGTACGAGAAGCGTCTCGCGCTCGATGAAGTCGTGCAGATGATGGGCGGCCTCGCCTACATGACCGGTCCGGCGGGCAGGCCGCTGCGCGCGGGAACGTCGGTGAACGACATCATGGGCGGCATGTTCGGCGCGATCGGCGTGCTCGCCGCGCTGCGCGAACGCGATCTCACCGGACGCGGCCAGGAAGTGCAGAGCGCGCTCTTCGAGAACTGCGTGTTTCTCTCCGCGCAACACATGCAGCAATACGCGATGACGCGCGAAGCGCCGCCGCCGATGCCGTCGCGCGTATCGGCATGGAGCGTGTACGACGTATTCACGCTGGCCGAAGGCGAGCAGTTGTTCATCGGCGCGGTGAGCGACAAGCAATTCGTTACGCTTTGCGATGTGCTCGAACGTCCCGATCTCGCGCAGGCGCCCGAGTTCGCGACCAATGCGATGCGCGTCGCGGTGCGGCCGCAATTGCTCGCGCGGCTCGGCGAGATTCTCGCGGATCACCGCGCCCACGAGCTCGCGCCGAAGCTCGAAGCGGCCGGCATTCCCTACGCGCCGATCATGCGCCCCGAACAGTTGCTCGACGATCCGCATCTGAAAGCGAGCGGCGGACTCGTGCCGATGCAGACCGACGACGGCGGCACGACCGACGTGGTTTTGCTCCCGCTCACGATGGGCGGACGCCGCCCCGGCGTGCGGCAGCCGCTCGCGCGCGTCGGCGAGCACACGGACGAAGTGCTCGGGCAACTGACGAAACGCGTCACGGCATGAGGCATTGCGACAGGCGCATATAAAAAACACGCGCCGTCGCCAACACAGGAGACAGGACAATGCAGCCCACTTTCAGCGCGGTCGCCGAGCCGCTCGCAACGCCCGACGTTCGCGTCGCCACGACGCCCGGCGCGCAAATCTCCGCGCGCATGGATCGACTGCCGATCACGCGGCATCTCTGGATGCTCGTGTTGCTCATCTCGCTCGGCGGCTTTTTCGAAATCTACGATCTGATCTTCACCGGCTATATCGCGCCGGGCATGGCGAAGAGCGGACTTTTGCAGACGACGACGCATGCGTTCTTCGGCTTCACCGGCATTGCGGGATTCATCGCGGCGACGTTCGCGGGCTTGTTCATCGGCACGTTCTTCTTCGGCTGGCTGCCGGACCGCTACGGGCGGCGCAGCGTGTTCACGTTCTCGCTGCTGTGGTACTCGATCGGCTCCGCGATCATGGCGTTCCAGACGAGCCCCGAAGGCGTGATCTTCTGGCGCTTCGTGACGGGCATCGGGGTGGGCATCGAAATCATTACGATCGACAGTTACGTGACGGAACTCGTGCCGCAGCACATGCGCGGCCGCGCGATGGCCTTCAATCAGATGGTGATGTTCGCGGCGGCGCCCGTCGCCGCGCTGCTTTCATACTGGCTCGTGCCGGAAACCGTGTTCGGTCTCGATGGATGGCGCGTCGTCGTGCTCGCGGGTTCGGTCGGCGCGGTGATCGTGTGGTTCATCCGGCGCGCGGTGCCGGAAAGCCCGCGCTGGCTCGCGATGCATGGCCGGCTCGAGGAGAGCGAACGCGTCGTCGGCGACATCGAGCGCGTGGTCGAGCGCGAATCGGGCGCCGCATTGCCGCCGCCCGCGCCTGTCGTCGAGCAGCCGGCGCATCGGCGGGCGTCGCTCGGCGAGCTGTTCGTCGCGCCGTATCGCTCGCGTCTCGTGATGCTCATCGTCTTCAACTTCTGTCAGGCGATCGGGTACTACGGCTTCGCGAACTGGGTGCCGACGCTCCTGATCGGACAGGGCATCACCGTGACGAAGAGCCTGCTGTATTCGTTCATCATCGCGTTCGCGCTGCCGCTCGGACCGCTCTTCGCGATGTTCTACGCCGACCGCGTGCAGCGGAAGTATCTGATCGTCGGCGGTGCGCTCGTCGTGATCGCGAGCGGTCTCGCGTTCGGGCAGATGAAATCGCCCGTTGCGCTCATCGCGCTCGGCGTGCTGATCTCGCTCGCCGGCCAGACGATCTCGGTCTGCTATCACGCGTATCAGACCGAGCTTTTTCCCACGGCCGTGCGCTGCCGGGCGAGCGGAATCGTCTACTCGGCGAGCCGCGCGGGCGCGATGATGTCGGGCTTCATCATCGCGTCGCTGCTGAAGGATTTCGGCGTGCCGGGCGTGTTCATCGGCATTACGGTTTGCATGCTGCTCGTGGCGCTGGCAATCGGCCTGTTCGGTCCGAAGACCAACGGGCTGCGGCTCGAGGAGCTGAACCGGTGATGAGGTGACGCGCGCGCGTGCGTTCGAAACGCAGTGCAATCGGACATACGTTCGGGGTCGCGGCATCCTATGCTGAAGCGGGATCAATTCCTGCTGCGCGTCGCTCCAGGCGAGCGACGCGGGCTTCAGTCAAATGAACACGCAACTCAGTGAACAATGCAGGGCGCGGCTGTATCGGCTGAAGTTCGAGACGCCTCTGGAAAGCGTCGCTTTCGTGCTCGCCGATAGCCGCGAGGCCGCTTGGCGCATCGGCAAGACGGTGATGGCGGTGGTGCACGGCGTCGGCATACAGAACGTCTCGCTGCACGATATTCGATCGTTTCGCGAACTCGTGAGCGCAGGCGTCAGCGATGACCAGGACATGCGTATCTTCGAGTTGGCCGTCGCGGGCGGAAAGGTCGCCCATTGGACGCACGCGCCTTACTTCTTCACCGACGACGCCACGCTGCTCGGCAAATGGGCCGAACTGCGCGCCGATCTCGCCGCTGACATCGCGCGCACGGCGCTTCGACGCGCGAAGTAGCAGCGCTTCGAACGGGTATATCTCATGCTGGAAGCACGCCATATCCACGGCGCGTACGGGGTGTCCGGATGATACGGTCGTACAACCACAAGGGCTTCGTGCTCGAAGTCGCGATCGAAACGAGCAGCCGGCTCGTGCCGCCGCCGGGCGAATTGCGCTATCTGGCGATCGTGACGATCAGCCGTTCGGGAAGGCCGGTCACTGCGTTCTCGCCACTCCTGATCGAGAACACACGCTATTCGAATTTCGCATCCGCCGAGGACGCGCTGATGAGCGCGCACACGCAGGCGCGCACGCTGGTCGACGAATGGGTGCGGGCGGCACTATAAATTAGCGCCGCGCGACGAACCCGGATCAGGCAGCGACGCGCCGGTTCTGTTGCCCTTCCTGCGCGTCGGCAGCGGTGGCGAGCGCGTTGTCGAGTAACGCGAGTTTGCGTTGAAGCGATGCTACACGCTGACTTTGCGACGGGACGAGGTCGTACTCCGCGTCCAGTTGCGAAATCCGCATATCCCAATAGCTGGCGGGAAGGCGATCGGATGCCGAGTTCCCTTCGACGACACTCGAGAGAATCATTTCCAGATGCAGAAGCTCGCGTTCAGCGAGCTGAGCGGGCCGCCGCTGTCGAAATGCTGGGACGGTCGTGGCATTGGCGCTTCTTTTCATGTGGCTATATCCGGCTAGATTTTACAGAGGCCTCTATTAAAGCAAGCAGCGTTCCGCAGAGGCGATTCAAGCTCCTTCAGATTGTTTCGAAATGAAACGAGCAGAACGCCCGGTCCCGTTCTGTACGGTAGCAAACGTTTGCGCGACGGTTACATTTAGTGAAGAACTTGTTCGCGAATTTCCGAAATTTGCCGTCACAGGACGTAATTTCGTCGCCTGATTTGCCCGTCTATCTCGCGCAAAATTTTCAAAACGTCGAGATATTTAGAGAAACATATCGCGTTACTCGTTGATTCGATTCATCTAAATGCGATTCGTTCCGTTCGCGGTGGGCGCGTAACCTTTACGGTCGGCATCGAGAATCGGGAAAATCGTTCGGGTACTTCGGGTAACTGAGTGATTTCGACGGCCGCTGTTCTGAGACCGTCTAAAGCGCTCGGATTAATCGCCGCGTCGGGAATAAAAACGGAGCGGCTCCCTCTCGCGAAACCGCTCCGTGTCCTCGAGATATCTGCGTGGAGATCTTCAGACCCGGGAAGCTTAGCAAAACGCCTCGGCCGCTATAAACCGCATGCGACGCAATGGACTTCTCCAGAATGCGCAGTAATAACGTCGTCGATGTGCAACAGCCAATTGGATTATCTGAGCTCCGAATCGCCGCTAAGCACTTGACCTTAAAAGATTATGAAGGGATCCGCACGCCGGTTCGCAGAATCAGCAAATGATTATTGCGCCGGATACGCGGTCACATTCAAGCGCCCGTCGCATACAGTGTGTCCCAGTTTCCCGGGCTCTTTCAGTCCCTGGAAGCTTTCGCATTAAACAGGACACAGAGAACCATGAAAAAAACCCTTCTCATCGCGGGCATTCTCGGCACCTTCGCAGCAGCAGCCCACGCTCAGAGCAGCGTCACGTTGTACGGCACGCTGGATGCCGGTCTCGTCTATACGAACAACGCCGGTGGCCATAACAATTGGCAGCAAGGCAGCGGCGCGGTTTCGGATACTTACTTCGGCCTGAAAGGCAGTGAAGATCTCGGCGGCGGGTTGCACGCGCTCTTCAAGCTGGAGAGCGGCTTCAACCTCAATAACGGCCGCTATACCGAAAACAGCACGATGTTCAACCGTCAGGCATATGTCGGCCTTCAGCACGATCAATTCGGTACGATCACGCTCGGCCGTCAATATGATTCGATGGTCGATTATCTGTCGCCGCTCGCCGAAGCAGGCGCGGGCTATGGCAATAACCTGACGGCGCATCCGTTCGACAACGACAATCTCGATCACTCGTTCTCGATCCGCAATTCGGTGAAGTATCAGAGCGCGAATTACGCGGGCTTCAAGTTCGGCGGCCTGTATGGCTTCTCGAACGACGCAGGCCAGTTCGCGAACAACCGCGCATGGAGCGCCGGCGCGTCGTACGGCAACGGCCCGCTGAACTTCGCCGCGGCCTACTTGCAGACGAACAACTCGCGCAACAACGCGAACACGGGCGGCGCGGTGTCGGCGGGTCAGGGCAACAACGCGAATCTGACGGCTGAACTGCAGCGCACGTTCGGCGCGGGCGTGAACTACACGTACGGCCCGGCGACGGTCGGCTTCGTGTGGACCAACACGCACTACGACAACCTGCTCGCCGCATCGCAAGGCGGCACGACGTTCGCGCTGCCGGGCAACTCGAACCTGCACATGAACAACTTCGAGCTGAACGGCCGCTATCTCGTGACGCCGGCATTGAGCCTCGACGCCGCGTACACGTACACGGACGGCAAGGTGACGGGCGCGAACGGCTCGGGCGATCCGAAGTGGCACACCGTTTCGCTGCAGGCTGACTACTCGCTCTCGAAGCGCACCGATGTGTACGTCGAAGGCGTGTACCAGCATGCGTCGGGCGAGCTGGGCAATGCGGGCGCCAACGTCGCGATGATCAACACGCTGTCGCCGTCGTCGACGCAGAATCAGGTCGCGGCGACCGTGGGCCTGCGTCACCGCTTCTAAGCGCAGCGTCGTAGGGAAAAGAACGGCCGCGATCCACAAGATCGCGGCCGTTTTGCATTGCGCGTTACTTCTTGTCCTGCTCCGAACGTTTGATGAGCTGGCCGATGTCGTGCCCCGCGCCGCCCGTGCCCGCGGCGAGCCGCGCCAGCGCGGTCGCGGCCGTATCGCGCCGCACGCCGCTTTCGGGGCGGAACTGCTTCGGCAGCGCCATATAGAAGGTCGCCCCGCCATCGGGCGCGCCTTCCGCCCATGCCTTGCCGCCATGCCGCTCGATGATGCGCCGCACGTTCGCGAGCCCGATGCCGGTGCCGTCGAACTTCTCGTTGACGTGCAGACGCTGGAACACGCCGAAGAGCTTGTCGACATAACGCATATCGAAACCGATGCCGTTGTCGCGCACGAAATAGACGACATGCCCGATCAGCTCGCCGACGCCATCGTGCGCGCCGACCTCGATCGTCGGCTCTTCGCGTTGCGCGCTGAACTTCACCGCGTTCGACATCACGTTCGCGAACGCGACATGCAGAAACACGTGATCCGCTTCGACGCGCGGCAACGCGTCCACCTTCCAATGCACGCGTGCGGACGATTGTTCGTCGATATCGTTCTGAATCACCGTATGCACCAGCGCGTGGACGTCGACCGTGTGCGGACGCAGCGCCGCGCGGCCGAGTTGCGCGAACGACAGCAGATCATCGACGAGACGCCCGCCGAAACGCGCCGACGTCACGATGCGCTCCAGATAGCCGCGCCCGCGCTCCGACAGCTTTTCGCCGTCCATCTGCTTTAGCAGGTCCGCGAAACTCACGATATGCCGCAGCGGCGCGCGCAGATCGTGCGACACCGTGTATGAAAATCCTTCGAGTTCGTGATTCGCGCGCCCGAGTTCCGTCGCGAGCTGCGCAATTTCCTCCGCGCGCCGCAACACGATGCCGAGCACGGCGGCGCGAAATTCCAGCGCGATCTCGCGCTCGGCGGGTCGCCACGGCAGCGAGCGGCCGCGCACGACATCGGTCCAGGTATCGAAGCTCACGCGCGGCGAAAGCGACGCGGCGAGGCCCGTCAGCTTCGCGCGCGGATCGCCCGCCCATTCGATCGTCTGCACGACTTCGCGGCGAAACCAGATCACGTAATTGCGGTAGATCTTCGAGATCGACACCGCGAGAAAGCCCGCGACTTCGGGCGAATCCGCGAGCGCGGGGCAATCCTGCGAAGCGCGGTCGGACATCACGACGTCCTCGCTCTGATTGTCGAGCCAGTCGACGAGCGCCGTGACGCTGTGCGCGCTCGGCGTCACGCCGATGAGCGACGTGCGTCCTTCGAAAATCACCGCCGCGCCCGACGAGCGCGTGAAGCCGAGCAGATCGGAGGCGTCGCTGACGAGCGCTTCGACGAAGCTGTCTGTGTTCGCCATCGACGACAGCAGCTTCGAAAGCATGCGGCGCAGTTCGAGCCGGTAATGCGCTTCGGCCTGCGTCTCCCGCGCTTCGATCTGCAGCGAGACGATCTGCGCGACGTGCTCGCACGCGGTGCGGACTTCGAACGGCGGCAGACGCGGCGTCGCGTGATGACAGGAAATGAGGCCCCAGAGCTTGTCGTCGACGAGAATCGACATGGACATCGACGCGAGCGTGCCCATGTTGCGCATGTATTGCAGATGCACGGGCGACACGCTGCGCAAGGACGCGTACGTGAGGTCGGTCGGGCGGCCCGTCGCCGGATGCAGCGCGGGCACGAGCGGCGCGGCTTCGTAGTTCGCGTTCGATATGAGCCGAATGCGATTCTTGCGATACAGCTCGCGCGCCTGCGCGGGAATGTCCGATGCCGGAAAGTGCTGCTTCAGATACGACGGATAGCCCGGCTCGACGCTTTCCGCGAGCACGTTGCCGTTGCCTTCCTCGTCGAACTGATAGACGAGCGTGCGGCCGAAACCCGTGATGCGCGCGATCTCGTTCGCGGCGAACTGGCAAATCTGCTCGACGGTGTGCATCGATTGGACATCGCTCACGAAGGAGCGCACGAGCGGATACATCGTCGAGAAGACGTCGGCGGTGTCGCGCGCCGGCTCCACTTCGACGAACAACAGCCCGTCATGCCGATGCACGACGATCGCGACGGGACCGTCCGGCGTCCATCCGTCGAGCACGACGTTGCCGACGTGGATCGCCGCGCCGTCGCGCGTGAGTTGCTTCAGTCCCGCGCTCGCACGTTCGGCCGCGTGCTGGCCGAGCACCGTCGAGAGCGCGCGGCCGAGACACGCTTCGGGCGCGATGTGCGCGAGCTGCGCGACGTTGGCGCTCGCCTGCAGGATGTGGCAATGCGCGTCGACGCTGAAGAGCACGCCGTGAGGCTGAATGCCGCCGGGAATGTGGATCGGCTCGCGCGCGCATTGCGCGTAGACCGATGCATCGAGCGAAGCGGAATCGGTGATTTCTGCGTTGGAGGTTTTGTCCATCCTCGTCCTGACAATGCGGTTCGGCTGCTCATCGCGCCGATCATCTCCGAATCATAGATGCGTTGCGCGGTCGGAAGAAAGGCCAATGTCGCTGCGGTGTTTTCTACTGGCTCGGCCGTTCACGTCGAGTCAGTTCTACGCGCGTTCGCGACGCTAACAGGTACGGTGCGAGCATCTTTCTCTCGCGACCGGTCATGCGCGCCCGACGCATGAAACGTTCCGCTCCGTGCGCTGATAACATGCGGGGCCAACCTACGCGGCCGGCGCCGAGGAGACATGATTTGAACCGCACACGCGTCGCGGCGACGGTGCTATCGACCGCGATCGCCTGCATCGTTGCCGAACGCGACGCCGCCGCGCAGTCGTATCGCGATGTCGCGCCGATTGCGCCGCCCGCCGAGCAGCGTCCGCGCGCGTCGCCGTCGCCGCCCGAGCCGAGCGACGACTCGCACAGAATCGCGCTTCAGGATCTGCGCGGCATCGCGTTCGTGCGTGCGGATGCTACATCAGATGCGACGCAATCGGGCGCGAACGGCGCGATAACATCGGCGGGCGCGCCTTTTCTCACGCCCGATTTTCTCGACAGCTTCTCCGCCGATCTCCACAAGCCGCTGACCTTCGCGCGTCTCGCGGAAATCCGGCGCGCCGTCGTGCAACGTTATCGCGCGGCGGGCCAGCCGCTCGTCGATGTGTACGTGCCCGAGCAGGACGTGAGCAATGGCGTCGTGAAGATCGCCATCGCGGAGTTTCGCGCGGGGCGCGTGATGCCGAAGGGCAACCGCCATTTCTCCGATGCGCTGCTCGCGCGCGAGATGCCGCTCGCGCGCGGCGAGCCGATCCGCGAAGCCGATGTCGCCGCGGGACTCGCGTTGCTCAACGCGAATCCGTATCGGCGCGTGGACGTGATTTATGCGCCCGGCACCGCGCCCGATACGACCGACGTCGTGCTGCAAACCGAAGACCGCTTTCCGTTCCGCATTTACGGCGGCTATAACAACGACGGCGTGCGCGACCTCGGCCGCGATCGCATTCTCGCGGGATTCGATTACGGCAATCTGTTCGGCGTCGATGCGCGCATCGGCTATCAGATGACCGCGAGTAACGATCTGTTGAGCGGCAATCCGGATATCGAAGGGCGGCCTGATCGTCCGCGCTACATCGCGCACGCGTTCAATGCCGTTGCGCCGTTGCCGTGGCTCGATCGCATCGAGTTGTTCGGCGTGTTCGCGCAGAGCACGCCGCGTTTGCCCGACAGTTACGGACAAACGGGTCTCAGCGCGCAGCTCAGTTTTCGTTACGACTGGCGTCTGCCGCCGCTCGACAATGCGGGCTCGTGGCAACAGCAAGTGCAACTCGGCTACGACTTCAAGCGCTCGAACAACGATCTCGAGTTCGGCGGCTTTCAGGTGTTCAATGCGAACACGCATATCCATCAGTTCGTGATCGCCTACGATCTTTCGAATAGCGATGCATCGGGCGATACGCATCTGAACGCAGCGCTCTTCGCGAGTCCCGGTTACTTCGACAGCAACAGCAACGACGAAGCCTACGATGCCGCTCGTCTCGGCGCGAAGCCGCGCTATCAGTACATGCAGTTGTCGGCGCAGCGTGACATGCCGCTCGGCAAGTCGGGATTCTCGATATCGGCGCGCGGATTGTTGCAGTGGACGGGCAGCACGCTATTGCCGAGCGAGGAACTCGGACTCGGCGGCGATGCCACCGTGCGCGGCTACGAGCCGTATTCCGCGCAGGGCGATCGCGGATGGAACCTGCAAACCGAATTGCGTGCGCCGGCGATATCGGCGGGAAGCGCGGGACGCGCGGGATTGGCGGCGATGCAGCCGTTCGTGTTCTTCGATGCGGGTCACGTGTGGAATCGCATCGCGGAATTCGGCGAAGTGAACAATGCTTCGCTGGCGAGCGTCGGTGTGGGCGTGCGTGTGCAGGTCGGAAGGTTCGTCAGCTTTCGCGGAACGTATGGGTTTCCGTTGAAGGCGGTCGTGCCGAACGGATCGAAGGCGCCGGTGGGGGAGATATTCCTCGTGATCGGAAGCTGACGATCCGCTCGGCACGCCCCTCAAGGCTGCGCCTGCTGCCACTGCAAAACGGGATGCGTCGCGCCGGTAGGCATCGCCCAGACGCCGCCCGACGGAATGCCCCAATCGAGGAAATTCGACGCATTGCTCATCTGCGCGGTCGTGAGCCCGTTCGAGTCCGGCGGCGTCGTGCCCGAGTTCGAACCGGCCGCGCTCGTGCGGATCGTCGTCTCCTTGTTCCAGTAGACGTTGTTGTGAATCGCGCCCTCGTTGTACGCCGCGATACCGCCGTATGCGTCGCCCGGAGGCCCGCCGCCGCCGACTTGCCCCACGGCGAAGGACTCGTTGATGACACCCGTCGCGCCGTTGTCGAACACGAGCCCGCCGCCGCCGAAGCCGCCCACGCCGCCCGTCGCATACGACTGCGTGATCAGTCCGTTGTTGTACGCGACGAGCCCGGCGGTCTGGCCGTGATTTCCGGCGTACGTCGTGCCGGTCGCATACGACTGCACGATGGTGCCGTTATTCACGCCGACGAGCCCGCCCGCAGGAATCTGATAGCCGACATCCGCCGTGCTCGACGAGCGCTCGATGATCCCGTTGTTCACGCCGACGAGCCCGCCCGCGCCCGCGCCGCCGAAGCCGTTCTGTCCGACGCCGCCCGTCGTGTTGACGTACGTGACGAGGCCGTCGTTCTGGCCCGCGAGCAAACCGTACGCGCCCGACGCGTAGCCGCCCGTGCTCGAGTTCGTGAGATTCAGATCGCGCACGACGCCGTTCGCGCCGATCACGCCGAACAGGCCCTGACGGTCGTCGTTGAGATTGGGCGTCGACGCGAGCCTGTCGATCGTGTGGCCGAAGCCGTCGAACTGTCCGGTGAACGGCGTCGTCTTCGAGCCGATCGCCGTGAAATAGTTCGGATACGACGTCGCGCTCGCGTCGATATCCTTGCCGAGCGCGTAGTTGCCCGCGAGATCCTGCGTCACGTTCGAGAGATCCGCGAGATTGTTCACGAGCCGGTACGCGGTCGCCTGCGTGCGCACGCCGCTGTACGGCGCGGCGGTCCATCCGCTGTTCGTGAGCAGCGTGCCCGGCGCATAGCTGCCGTTCATGTCGTAAAGCGCGCTGACGATGCCGCCGCTCTTCGACCAGTCGATCGTGCCGCCGTTCGCCACGCCGCCGCCGTTGTCGATGCCGCCCGAATCCGCGCGCAGCGTGAGATTGCCGTTGCCCGTGTTGCCGATGGTCGCGCCCGCGCCGATGGCCACGCTGTGCGCCGCGCCGAGCGTCAGCGACGCGTTGCCGTTCCACTGGACGTTGCCGCCGACGTTCAGATCGCCGGTGCTCGCTTCGACATCCACCGATGTGCCGTTGGCAAGGCCGCGCGCGAGGGAATCCGCGTTCGCCTGATCGACGGTGAACGACGGCGCGCCGAGTTTCCATGTACGCGCCGTCACGTTCGCGCCCGCGACATCGAGCGTATTCGCGCGCGTTTCGACCGTGCCGCCGCTGCCGTCTGCGTTCGTCGCGGCGAGCGTGCCGTTCGCGTGGACCGCGCCCTGATCGGCGACGAGCCAGACGTGGCCATCGCGCGTCGCGGTGCCGGTCGCGCGGATCGCGCTGCTGTTGCCGGCGAGCGCGTACACGTTGCCATCGGCGGCTTGGAGACTCGCCTGCGCCGCCCGAATCACGCCGCCGTTCATCGCCGTGCCGCCGCTGCCAGTCTGCACGAAAACCTGCTGTCCACCGGATGAATCCTGCAGAAGCACCTGATTGCCGCTCGCGATTTCGACCGTGCCCTGCGGCGCGTTGATGCTGCCGCCATTCACCGCCGCCGTGCGCGACACGAGGAACACGTCGCCGCCGCTCGATCCGATCGTGCCCAGATTGATGACCATGCCGTTGCCGCCGCCCGAAAGCGTGAGCGGGCCGCCCTGCATGAACGCATCGTTGCCGATGTCGAGCGCCGACGCAACGAAGCGCCCGCCCGTCGCGACGACGCCGCCCGGCCCGACCAGCACGCCCTGCGGATTGACGAGATACACGCTGCCCGTCGCGTTGAGCTGGCCGAGAATGACCGAAGCATTGCCGCCGGTCACGCGATTGAGCGTCGCGCCGCTGCCGTTGTTGAACGTGACCTGCCTTCCGCTGCCGATGGAAAAGCTGTTCCAGTCGATGACACCGCGCGTCGTCGTCTGATTGATGGTGAGCGTCGAACCGGTGCCGCCGCCGCTGATCGCGCCGCTGCCCGCGACGAACTGGCCGCCGGCGGGCAGCGGCGGCGCGGCATCGGCGATGCTCGCGCAAGTCAGGCCCGCGACGATCGGCACGAGGATCGCGAGCGGGCGCAGGCGCGCACGACGAATCGCGGTTTGAGAAACAAGCGGACGAATGCTGCGCTGCATGGCGACCTCCAGTCGGTGTCGATTGTTGTCATCGTTTTTGGCCGCTGACGGTGTAGCCGCTTTTCAGCCCGGCGATTGGGGACATCGGCGGGAGGCGCGAACATCGACGTGCGAGCAGGCGCGCCGATGGTATCGCCGCGCCCTGAGCGCCAATGTGGGGTTCCGCACATTCCGCCAGCGCAAAAAAATGTCCGTGCCCGCGCGCGAGACGCGCCAAGGCACGCGCGCGGCGCGGCACGGAAATTGATCGGAGGAACGCGTTACTGCGACGGCTTTCGTCCGCTCGACAACTCGATCCAGCACTCGTGATAGATGCGCTGCACGAGGACGCTTTCGTAGTCGAGATCCTCGCCTTCGAGAATGCGTTCGATGTCGCTGCGCGAGGCGTCGGCGTCAAGCATCGTCGAGAAGCGCGCGGCGAGCGCGTGCGCCGCCACCGAAAGCCGCGCGGTCTCGATCCAGTCGGCCGCGCGATGATGCCGGTCGAGCCAGCGATGCGCGGCGCGCACCTGAAACGACGTATCCGGCCAATCGCCTTCGATGTAGTACGCGCCGAGCAATCCGCACGTGAGCCAGCAGAGCAGATGCACGCGGTCATCGGGGCCGAGGGGATAGCGCACTTGACTCATGATGGCGGCATCGGAATGCCACGTCGGAATGACGCATCGACGATAGCACGCCGCGCGTGCGCCGGACACGCGCGGGCGCGTATGGTCCGGCGCGTCGTGCATGTCGCTTCAGGCAGCCGACGCCTTCAGATCGTGACGGTCACGACGAGCCCGCGCGGCGCGGCATCCGCGAGTTCGATCGTCGCGCCGATGCGCGCCGCGATCGTGCCGACGATCGAGAGCCCGAGGCCCGAGCCGTCCGCGTCGCCGCCGAGCACGCGATAGAACGGATCGAAGACGCGCGCGCGTTCCTCGGGCGCGATGCCCGGCCCGCTGTCCGCCACGCGAATCCACGGCCGCGCATTCGAAACGCCCGCCGCGAGATCGACGCGGCCGGCCGCCGGCGTATAGCGAATCGCGTTGTCGACGAGATTTTTCACCATGATGGTGAGATCGGCTTGCGGCGCGTGGATGAACACGTCGTCGCTCGTCGATACGCCGATGTCGATGTCCTTCGCCTCCGCGAGCGGCATCAGATCTTCGAGAACATTGCGGAAGACGTCCTGCACGCGCAAACGCGCGGTATCGGCGTCGGTGCGTTGCTGCAGGCGCGCGAGCGTCAACAGTTGATGCAGCAGCGAGCGCGTGCGCGCAAGGCCGCGCCGCAGCGCGTCGAGCCGTTCGCGCGCGCTGTCGGGCAACTCGGCGGCGTCGAGGCGCTCGGCCTGCAGCGACAGCGCGGTCAGCGGCGAGCGCAGTTCATGCGCGGCATCGGCGACGAAGCGGCGCTGCAGCGCCACCGACGCCTCCACGCGCGCGAGCAGCCGGTTGATCGCGACGACGAAGGGCGCGATCTCGCTCGGCAGCGCGTCGCGGGAAAGCGCGGAGAGATCGTGTTCGGGCCGTGTGTCGAGGCTCGCCGACAGCGCGCTCAACGGCCGGAACATGCGGCGCACGATCAGATGCAGCGCCGCGAGCAGCACGAGCGCGAGCGCGGCGAAGGGCATCACGGTGGCGAGCGCGCCGTTGCGGGCGATCTCGTCGCGGCCCGCCGTCTGCTGGCCGATCACGACGCGCGTGCCGTCATCGAGCGTCTTCACGACGAGTCGCCAGCGCGTGCCTTGGACGATGGCGTTCTGCAGGCCGTCGCGCAGATCGGACGCGACCGGCAGCGGCGCTCGCTCGCCGATCGTCTGGATGACGAGCTTCGACTCAGGATCCGCGCCGTCGACGCGGCCGAGCGCTTCACGCTGCATCGTCGCGAGCGTGCGCGGCGTGACGAGCGCGGCGACCTGCTTCAACTGGCCGTCCTGCAATTCGTTGGCCTCGTGGAAAGCCGTCTGGAACGCGATGACGCCGCCCGCCGCCGCGATCGCGACGATCAGCGCCGACAGCCAGGCCGACAGCCTGAACTGAAGCGAACGCGTCATGGCTGCTTAGAGACCATCCAGCCGACGCCGCGCACGTTCTTGATGGCCGTGGCGCCGAGCTTCTTGCGCAGCGAATGGATCAGGAATTCGACGGCGTTGCTTTCCACTTCCTCGTTCCAGCCGTAGATGCGGTCTTCGATTTCCGCGCGCGAGAGAATCGCGCCGGGGCGGATCATCAGCGCTTGCAGCAGCGCGAATTCGCGGCTGGAAAGTCGGATCGCGATATCGCCGGACGTGGCTTCGCGCGTGGCCGGATCGAGCGTGAGCACGCCGTTCGACATGATCGGCGCGGCCTGCCCGCCGCGGCGGCGGATCACCGCGCGCATGCGCGCTTTGAGCTCGGAGATGTCGAAGGGCTTGATGAGGTAATCGTCGGCGCCTTCGTCGAGTCCGCGAATGCGTTCATCGACGGAATCGCGCGCGGTGACGATGATGAGCGGCACGTGATTCGCCCCGCTGCGCACGGCGCGCAGCACCGCGAAGCCATCGGCGCCGGGCAAGCCGAGGTCGAGCAGGATCGCGTCGTAGACGTGCGTGTTGAGCGTCGTGAGCGCGAGCTTGCCGTCGCGCACCCAGTCGACCGCGTAGCCGCCGTCGCGCAGTTCGTTCTGAACCGATTCGCCGATCATGCGATCGTCTTCGACGAGCAATACCCTCATGGCGTGTCTCCGGGCAGTCATGGCGTCCGACGGCGGCGCGCGGGGGCTGGGGCGAGCGTGTGATTCATCTTGCGGCGTCTTGGCGTTCGGGAAAGCCGCAAGATTAGAAGACGAAAGCTTAGGAAATGCTTAGGAATTTTCTGTCCGCGTTTAATACGCGGACAGCGATTTCATCGATTCGACCGTCAGAACGCGTGCCGCAACGCGACGCGCGCGACGAACTGCTCCGAATTCGACGACACACCCTGCGTGCCGGGAATGAACGCCTGATCCATCACCGAACCGGTCGAACTGCCCGCGATCTTCTGATAGACGCCCTGCACGTACACATCGGTGCGCTTGGAGAGGAAGTAATCCGCCATCAGACCGGCCGAATGGATGTGCGGCTTCACGGTGCCGGCGGTCGAGTCGTACGTCTCCATCGAATAGACGTACTGACCGCCAACGAAGAACGCCGGCGTGAACTGATACTTCCCGTTCACTTCGAAGTTCTGATAGCGCAGGTTGTTGAGCGTGTTGCCCGCCGATGCCAGCGACCCGCCGATATAGCCGTTCGTCACCGGATCGCGATAACTCGAGTTCGTGTACGCGAAGCCCGCCGTCGCCTTGCCGAACGTGTAGTTCACGCCCGCGCCGAAAATCTGCATGCGCTGCGCGATGAAGCTCGCGTCGTTCGTGGCGATTGCGCCGTTCGCGTTCATGCCGACGCCATCCGCGCGCAAGTAAGCCGCGCCGATCAGAAGGCCGCTGTTCGCATACGACGCGCCGATGCTGTACTGCCGGTTGTTCGCGAAGTTCGTGTCGTTGCTGAAGCTGTACGTGCCGCCGAACCTGAAGCCGCCGAACGACGGGCTCGCGTACTTGACCGTGTTGTTCACGCGGAACGAGTTGTCGGTGTTGTCGTTGTCGAACGGATGCGCGAAGAGATAGCCGGCGAAGTTGCCGTTGGCCGTCGTCGGCGCGAGATAGTCGACCACCGAATCGTACTGACGGCCGAGCGTGACCGAGCCGAGACGGTTATCGGTGACGCCGACGTAGGCCTGCCGCCCGAACATGCGTCCGCCCTGGCCCGCCGCGCCGTTGCTCAAATTGATGCCGCTTTCGAGCTGGAACACGGCCTTCGTGCCGCCGCCCAGATCTTCGACGCCGCGCAGGCCCCAGCGGCTTCCCGACGCATAGCCGCTCGTCAGCTCATAGACACGATTCCCGCCGACATTGCTCGTGTAGTCGAAGCCTTCATCGAGGACGCCAAACAGCGTGACACTGCTTTGAGCATGAGCTGAAGTCACGATACAGGCGAGCGAGGCGAGGGCGATTACTTTGATTCTCATGAAAGTCTCAAGTCTTTTACTTATTCGTCAAGAAGTCCTAGCCATGAGGCTCGGCGAGGACGGCGAGCGACGGATTGTGCGCGATTAAAGGGACGCCGCAAAAGGATTTAGTCGAACAGCGAGCGCGAGTTTTTTGAATGTTTTTCCAGCGAATTCTTCGCTTGTCGTTGCAGCGCGAGGCACGAAAGAATGGCCCGCAAATGCGTTGCCTTGTCGCAGCGGTCGTCCGATTTCCCGGCGGCCGGGCGTCGTGGCGCGCAGCGATCAAGGAAACCGCCACATGAAGCCAGAACGCAATTTTGTGAACGGACGTTTCATCGAGCCCGTGAGCGATGACGTCACCGCCGTCCTGAATCCCGCGACCGAAGAGGTGCTGGGCCACGTTCACAATGCGTCGCGCGAGCAGGCGCTGCTCGCCGTCGATCAGGCCGCCGACGCGCAACGTCTGTGGCGCGCGATGCCTGCCGCGGAGCGCGGCGCGCATATGCAGCGCCTCGCGGATGCCATCGTCGAAGCCTCCGCCGATATCGGCGCGGCGCTCGCGGCCGAGTCCGGCAAGAGCCTGCTCGACGCGACCAACGAAGCCGTCTACGCCGCGCAGATCACGCGCTATCACGCGGAATGGGCGCGCCGCATCGAAGGCGAAGTCATTCCGAGCGATACGCCGAACGAAAATCTCGTGCTGCATCGCGAGCCGATCGGCGTTGTCGCGTGCCTGATCCCGTTCAACTTCCCCATCTACACGCTGATGCGCAAGGTCGCGCCGGCGCTGATCGCGGGCAACACGGTCGTCGTGCGTCCGAGCAACAACACGCCGCTGTCGGCGTTCGAACTGGCGCGCGCCGTCGAGCGTGCGGCCTTGCCCGCCGGCGTCATCAATGTGCTCGCGATGGATCACGCGACCGCCGGGGTCGTCTGCACGCATCCGAAGGTCGGCATGATTACCTTGACGGGCAGCGTCAACGCGGGCCGCAAGGTGCTCGAATACTGCAAGGCGAACATCGCTAAACCTTCGCTGGAACTGGGCGGCAAGACGCCCGCGATCGTCGAGCCGGACGCCGATCTGCAGAAGGCCGCGCGCGAACTCGTCGCATCGAAGCTCACGCACAGCGGTCAGCTTTGCACGGCGATCGAACGCGTCTATGTGCACGAGCGCATCCACGACGAATTCGTCGGCCTGCTGCGCGAGCAGATGAAGGCGAAGGCGATCGGCGATCGCTACGAGGACGCGAGCCACATGGGTCCGCTCGTGAACAAGGCGTCGCGCGACGGCATTCACGCGATGGTCCGCCGCGCGATCGAAGCGGGCGCCACGCTGGAAACCGGCGGCGAAGTGCCGGACCGCAAGGGCTTTTTCTATCCGCCGACGCTGCTGTCGAACTGCCGTCAGGACATGGAAATCGTGCAGGAAGAGACGTTCGGCCCGGTGCTCGCGGTGCTGAAGTACGCGACGATCGACGAAGCGATCGCGATGGCGAACGATCATCAGTTCGGCCTTTCGTCGGTGCTCTACACCGAGAACTACCGCACGGCGATGAATGTCGCGAATTCGATCGAAGCGGGCGAGTTGTACATCAACCGCACGCCCGCCGATCCGTATCAAGGTTTTCACGCCGGCTGGAAGCGCTCCGGCATCGGCGGCGACGACGGCAAGCACGGCATGCTCGAGTTCACGCAGACGCGTCTCGTCGTCATGAAGTACTGATTCTCGCGGCCGTTTCCGGCCGCATTCCTTTTCTCACCCTCTACAAAAACATAGTGAAGGCCCAGCCGCGCGGCGTCCGCACGCCGCGCGCCGCTGCCCTTCGAGGAGCACGCCTGTGTCATCGAATCCCGCTCAATCCGGCCAAAGCGTGGCGACGCCGCGCGAAGGCACGCGCGCCGACCGCTATATCCAGCTCGCGCTGCTCGTCATCGCCGCCGGCGCCATCTATCCGATTCTGTATCTGCGGCAGGTGTATCAGCCGACGATGCTCGAAGTCTTCCATATCACCGAAGCGCAACTCGGCTATCTCTACTCCGCGCTCGGCACGATCTTCCTCGTGTGCTATTTGCCGAGCGGCTGGCTCGCGGATCGCGTCGCGCCGCGCCTGCTCATCAGCTTCTCGCTGATCGCGACGGGCGCGCTCGGGCTGTGGTATTCCACCGCGCCGTCGTTCGCCTCGCTGATCGTGATCTTCGGCGGATGGGGCCTGACGACCGGCCTCACGTTCTGGGCCGCGATCATCAAGCGCGTGCAGACGATCGCCGCCGCCGACGAGCAAGGCCGCTTCTTCGGCTTTCTCGACGGCGGGCGCGGCCTGATCGAAGCGCTGCTCGCGACCATCGCGATCGGGCTGTTCGCCTGGGTCACGCAGACGCGCGGCGATTCGACGGTCGCGGGCTTCCGGCTCGTCGTCTACATGTACGCGTTCCTGTGCATCGGGCTCGGCGTCGTGCTCGGCCTCGTGCGCGATCCGCAAGGCGCGCAGGCGGCGGCTGCGGCGAAGCGCGAAAAGCGCAATGTGCTGCGCGATCTCATATCGCTGATGAAGAATCCGCAACTCGCGCTGCTTTCCGCGATCGTCTTCTGCGGCTATCAGGTCTTCTGGTCGACTTACAGTTTCTCCGCTTATCTGCATGAGAAGGAGATCGGGCTGTCGGTGGTTCTGGCCGGCTTCATCACGACGCTGAAACTCTGGATGCGCCCGATCGGCGGCATCGGCGGCGGCTTTCTCGGCGATCGCTTCTCGAAGACGACCGTGCTCATCGTCGCGCTCTTCTCCGCATCCGCCGCGCTCATCCTGCTGATGGCCGCGCCCAGCATTTCGAGCCATGTGCTCGTCGCGGTGCTCGTGCTGTTCATCGGCGTGATGACGTACGCGATTCGCGGGCTTTACTGGTCGCTGCTCGATCAATGCAAGGTGCCCGCCGAAACGATGGGCCTCGCGATCGGCCTCGTGTCCGTCGTCGGCTATTCGCCCGATGCGGTGCTGCCGCTCATCAACGGCTATCTGACGCAGAACTATCCGGGCGTGTACGGATATCAGCTGTACTTCGGTTATATCGCCTTCATGTCCGCGCTCGGCGGCGTGGCGGCCATCATGTTCAAACTTCGACTCAGGAAGCTGGGAGCGCAACAGTGAAGATCGCCGCACTGGAAACACATATCGTCGCCGTGCCGCCGCCGCATATCGGCGGCATGTACTGGATTTTCGTGAAGCTGCGCACGGACTGCGGCATCGAGGGCGTCGGCGAGATTTATTCGGCGACGTTCCATCCGAAAGCGATGGCGCCGATCATCGAAGACGTGTTCGAGCGCTATCTGCTCGGTCACGATCCGCATCATGTCGAGCGCTTCTATCGCGAGGCGTATTCGAGCGGCTTCACGCAGCGCCCCGATCTCACGATGATGGGCGTCGTCAGCGGCCTCGAAATGGCGTGCTGGGACATCATCGGCAAGGCGGCGGGCAAGCCCGTCTACGAACTGCTCGGCGGACGCGTGCATGAACGTCTGCGTTCGTACACGTATCTCTATCCGAAGAACGCGCGCGGCGAATACGACTACGACGATCCCGATCTCGCCGCCGAATGCGCCGCGCACAACGTCGCGCTCGGCTTCACGGCCGTCAAGTTCGATCCGGCCGGCCCGTACACCGCGTATTCGGGGCATCAGATTTCGCTCGAAGTGATGGACCGCTGCGAGACGTTCTGCCGCAAGGTGCGCGAGGCGGTCGGCAGCAAGGCCGATCTGCTGTTCGGCACGCATGGTCAGATGGTGCCGTCGTCGGCGATCCGTCTTGCGCAGCGCCTCGAGAAGTTCGATCCGCTGTGGTTCGAGGAACCGGTGCCGCCGGGACAGGAAGACGCGATGGCGCAAGTCGCCGCGAAAACCAGCATTCCGATCGCGGCCGGCGAGCGCCTCACGACGAAGTACGAGTTCTTCAAGCTGCTCGAAGCGAAAGCCGCGTCGATCCTGCAATTCAACGTGGGACGCGTCGGCGGTCTGCTCGAAGCGAAGAAGATCGCGAGTCTCGCCGAGGTGTACTACGCGCAGATCGCGCCGCATCTTTACAACGGTCCGGTCGGCGCGGCGGCGAGCATTCAGATCGCCGCGTGCTCGCCGAACTTCCTGATTCAGGAAAGCATCGAGACGTGGGGCGGATTCCACGCGGAAGTGCTCAAGACGAAGATTCGCTGGGAAGACGGCTACATCATTCCGTCGACTGAGCCGGGCCTGGGCGTCGAACTGAACATGGACGTCGTGCGCGCGCATACGCCGTACACGGGCGAGCGTCTGCATCTGCAGATGGCCGCGAAGCCCGCCGACGTGAAAGATCTCGCGCCCGCCAAGGGCTGAACGGAAAAGCAGAAAACATGGAATTCGATTACATCATCGTAGGTGCGGGATCGGCGGGCTGCGTGCTCGCCAATCGTCTCACCGAGTCCGGCGAGCATTCGGTGCTGCTGCTCGAAGCGGGCGGCAAGGACGATTCGTTCTGGTTCAAGGTGCCGGTCGGCTTCACGAAGACCTACTACAACCCGCAATACAACTGGATGTACTACAGCGAGCCGGAAGCGCAACTGAAGGACCGCTCGCTGTATTGCCCGCGCGGCAAGGTGCAGGGCGGCTCCGGCTCGATCAACGCGATGATCTACGTGCGCGGCCAGCCGCACGATTTCGACGACTGGGCGCGCGCCGGCAACGCGGGCTGGGGCTATCGGGACGTGCTGCCGTATTTCCGCCGCCTCGAATCGCACTGGGCCGGCGACACGCCGTATCACGGCGCGAACGGCAAGATCAGCATTTCGTCGATGAAAGAGGGCGCGCACGCGATCTGCGGCACGTTCCTCGAAGGCGCGCGGCAAGCGGGCTTTCCCGTGACCGGCGACATCAACGGCCCCGATTACGAAGGCGCGACCGTGTATGACATCAACGCGCGCAATGGCGAGCGTTCGTCGAGCAGCTTCGAGTATCTGCATCCGGTGCTCGGGCGCAAGAATCTGCGCGTGGAGAGCAATGTCAGCGTGAGCCGCGTGACGTTCGACGGCAAGCGCGCGACCGGCGTCATCGCCACGCGCAACGGCGAATCGCTGCAGTTCCGTGCGAAGCGCGAGGTGATTCTGTCGGCGGGCGCGGTCGATACGCCGAAGCTCATGCAGCTTTCCGGTCTCGGCGACGCGGCGCTGCTCGCGAAGCACGGCATTCCGGTCGTGCACGAGTTGCCGGCGGTCGGCAAGAATCTGCAGGATCACTTGTGCGTGAGCTTCTACTATCGCGCGACGGTGCCGACGCTGAACGACGAACTCTCCTCGCTCTTCGGCAAGGTCAAGGCGGCGATGCGGTATCTGACATCGCGCAAGGGCCCGCTCTCGATGAGCGTGAACCAGTCGGGCGGCTTCTTCAAAGGCGATGACGACGAGAAAGAGCCGAACCTGCAGCTCTATTTCAATCCGCTTTCCTATCGGATTCCGAAGAACAGCAAGGCGCAGCTCGAACCCGAGCCGTATTCGGGCTTCCTGCTGTGCTTCAATCCGTGCCGTCCGACGAGCCGCGGATCGATCGAAATCGCGTCGAACCGCGTGGAAGATGCCGCGAAGATCAGCATCAACGCGCTGACGACGCCGAAGGACATCCGCGAAGCGGTGCAGGGCAGCAAGCTCGTGCGCAAGATCATGAGTTCGGCCGCGCTGCAGGCGATTACGGCAGAAGAGATTTCGCCGGGACCGCAAGTCGAAAGCGATGCCGACATGCTCGAGTATTTCCGCGAGCAGTCGGGCTCGATCTATCACCTGTGCGGTTCCTGCGCGATGGGACCGGACGCGCGCACCGCGGTCGTCGACGAGCGCCTGCGCGTGCATGGCATGCAAGGCTTGCGCATCGTCGATGCGTCGATCTTTCCGAACATCACGTCGGGCAATCTCAACGCGCCGGTGATGATGGTCGCGGAGAAAGGCGCGGACATGATTCTCGACGATGCCCGCACGGTCATCGAACAGGTGTCGGCGCCTGCGGAGCCTGCCGCGATCGCGTGATGCACGCGGGCGCGAGACATGAAACGTCTTCGCGCCCCGAAGCGGCATAATTTGCCTCGATTCGTAAAATGTCGCCCAAGAGCGATACGTTCCGGCGCGGATACGTGTTCAATGCGCCCGTCGAACGCCAGGAAGAGGAGACGGAATTGAAGCGAAAAATGCCTGCCCTGAATGCGCTCAGGGCTTTCGAAGTCGCCGGGCACACCGGCAGCTTCACGCGCGCGGCGGAAATGCTGCATGTGACGCAAAGCGCGGTGAGCCGGCAGGTGCGTCAGCTCGAAACGCAGCTCGGCGAACCGCTGCTGTTGCGCCGCCATCATTATCTGGAGTTGTCGGCGACGGGGCGGCTCTTGCTGCAGGCGCTCAGAATGTCGTTCGATCGCATCGAACTCACGGTGCGCAGCATTCAGGAAAAGACTCATCTGACGCGCTTGCGCGTCAATGCGCCGCCTACCTTCGCGCGCCGCTGGCTGATGCCGCGGCTGCAATCGCTGCGCGCCGCCGCGCCGGAACTCGAAATCACGTTGACTACGCGCCTGAAGGACGATCTCGTCGAATCGGGCGCACTCGACTGCGCCATCCGCTTCGGCAATGGCGAATGGGACGGCCTCGACAACCAGTTGCTGATGAACGAGCGGCATATCGCCGTGTGCTCGCCCGCGCTGCTCGCCGAGTGCGATACGACCGGCATCGATCTGAACGCGTTCACGCTGCTGCATGTGCTCGCGGCGAGCGATCAGCGCTATCTGACGTGGCAGCACTGGCTCAAGGCGGCGAACATCGACAATGTCGATACGCGCGGCGGCTACGAGTTCGATCTGCTCGACAACGCGATTCGCGCGGCCACCGACGGCCTCGGCGTCACGATCGCCGATCGCCACATGATCGGGCACGAGTTGCGGCAGGGGACGCTCGTGCCGATCGTCGATGTCGAAGTGGACGGGCATCAGTCTTACTGGCTTGTGACGCGCACCGGCCAGGACGACGCGCCGCAAGTCGCGCTGTTTCGTGAATGGCTGCGCGGCGAGATCGGGAAACAGACGCAGGCGCTCGGCGGCAAGCGTAGCGCGTTCGTCTGAAGGAGCCGACCGTGCGGCGCTTGCCATCTCTGACCGCGTTGCGCTTTTTCGAGGAAAGCGCGCGCCATATGAGCTTCAACAAGTCGGCGGCGGCGTTGTGCGTGACGCCGGGCGCGGTCAGCCGTCAAATTCGCCTGCTCGAAGATGCGCTCGGCACGAAGCTTTTCGATCGCGATCACAAGGGCATCCGGCTCACGAAGCAGGGCGCCGAATTGCTTGCTTGCCTGTCGGAGGCGTTCGATTCGATCGAGCGCGTCACGCGTTCGCTTTCCAACGTGCAACGCAGCGAGCGCAAGCGTCTGACCGTGATCGCGCCGCCGACTTTCGCGACGCGCTGGCTCTCGCCGCGACTGGGTTCGCTAATGGACGCCGTGCCCGACATCGATCTCTCCGTTCGCACCGATGCCGTCGAAGACCGTCAGTGCAGCATTCGCTTCGGATACGAGGCGCGGGCGGATCATCGGTCGGAGCTGCTGTTCATCGAGCGGCATGTGCTCGTCGGCGCGATGAAGTTGGCGGGGCAGCCGGTCGAAGCGCTGCTGAAGCGGCTGCCCGCGCTGCATGTGCTGCACAACGATGCGCGGCTCACGCTCTGGCCCAACTGGCTCGATGCCGCCGGTTTGCCGCGCGCGTTCGGCGAGAACGGCATCGAGTTCTCGACACTCGATCAGGCGATTCACGCGGCGCGCGCGGGATCGGGGCTGGCGGTCGTCGATCGCAACATGATCGCGGATGAACTGCATGACGGGTCGCTGGTTCTGCTGTCGCCGGTGGAGTCGACAGGGCCTTACGGATATTGGCTGGATATCGCGCCTTCGTTCGCCGGGGCGGATTCCGTGCAGGCGTTCGCGGAATGGCTGCGCGGGGAGGGAGCGAAGGCGGCGCGGGATTGAGTGCGCGGCCTTCGCCTTCGCGTTACGTGCAATCGAGTTCGGCGGATCCTGGCTCGTCGATCCGATATCGGCACTCATCGACTCGCTTCTCAAGGGTGAAGTCCCGCGTTTCCTTGTTGGCGTAGACGCACTGAACGGTCACTGAGCGGCCGTGATCGTAGACGTAGCCGAGTTTCCAATAGCCCCGCTTGGCATCGCCATGATCCGCAATGAGCCGGACGTGTTCTTCCGGCTTTCCGTCGAAGGCCGCGACGTATTGGAGATGCGTGCCCGGCAACGCAGGACACGCGATCGCTTCCGCCTTCGCGAGTCCGCTGACGCTTGCGGCGACGAGCAATGTCGTCAGACAGGCGAGCGTCTTACTCGACGACATAGAATTTGTCTCCGTTGTTGACGTCGGAGCCTTGGCCCCAGCGCAAGATGCGCGGTCCAATGGGCTTGGGCGGATGCGCGTATTGGTCATATACCGTTACGCCGACGGGACTCTGACTGACATAGATTGCAGCGTGCCCGTGGAAGTGTCGGTGATTGTCGAATGTGGCGATGACGGTCCCCTCAACGATGTGCGGGTTGTTTTTAACAGCAGCTCCTTTTTTCCATGCAATCGTGGCCGGCAGCGACGGACATACTTGCTTGACATAGGAGACGCATCCGCCGCAATAGTCCGGGTGGCCAGTGCGACCATCGGGTGGCGCATCGTCGTAAGGACCGTGTGCGGATCCTGGGGCGCATACCCAAGTGTTCAGCCGCGCCGAGGGTGAGTTCTTGTAGTTTGAACTGATATAGCTCATGGCGAAAACGATCGAGATGTTCAGAATGACGAGACTGTCAAATGACAGGAAAATCTCTGTCGGCAATGACGCGAGTCAACGTCCCGCTTCGCGCCTTGTCCTCTCGGCGCTCACCTCAAAGGTAACAACTATGTCGGACGGCCTCGACGCGTTTATTCCGAATCTGCCATGAAACGCGGCAACGTTTCCGTTGCCGCGCGTTACTGCACTTTGCCTCACCCCCCACTCGCCTCACTCAACGTCAGATGCTTCGTCTCCGGCGCCCACGCGATCGACACGATCATCCCGACGAGCAACACCGCCGCAAGCGCGAGCATCGTCATCTGCACGCCGGCCTGCGCGATCCCGATAGGCAAAAGAAACGTCCCCACCGCCGATCCCAACCTGCTGCACGCGATCGACAGTCCCACACCGCACGCCCGCGCCTCGGTCGGAAAGCACTCCGGCGGAAACACGCCGACGAGATTCGAGAATGCCGACATCGTCAGCGTGAAGACGCCGAACGCGACGATCATCCCCACATTCGCCGACGACGGCAGCACGCTCAACGCAAACAGCGACAGGCAGCACACCGCGAACGACCCGATCAGGAACGAGCGCCGCGACAGCTTGATGGTCAGCCAGATGCCGATCAGCGCGCCGAGCACGAGAAAGCCATTGAGCAGCAGATCAGCGCCCGATCCTTCGGGCAGACGGATCGCCGTGAGAATGCTCGGCAGGAACGTGTAGATCGCAAAGTACGGAATCACGAGGCACACGAAAAACGCGCAATTGAAGATCGTGCGGCGAATCAGATCCGGCTTGAAGAGCCGCGCGAAGCCGCCCTTGCCCGCGAAATGCTCGCCCGTATCGGCTTCGAGCGTGACGTTCGGGCCGAAGTGCTTGCGCACGATCCGCATCGCTTCATCGACGCGGCCTTTGCCGAGCAGCCAGCGCGGCGATTCCGGCGTGCCCACGCGCATGATGAGCACCAGAAACGCCGGCACGCCGGCGGAGGCCAGCAGCCAGCGCCACGCATCGGGCGTCGCGTCGGCGTAATGCATGCCGAGCACGTTCGCGATCACATAGCCGATCGTCCAGATCACGCTGAACGAGCCGAGCAGCACGCCGCGATGCTTGCGCGGCGAGAACTCCGCGAGAATCGCATGACCGACCGCGAAATCGCCGCCCATGCCGAAGCCGATCAGCACGCGCAAGCCGACGAGCATCGCGGGCGTCGTCGCATAGAACTGCGCGAACGCGGCCGCCGTGATGATGATGAAGCTCAACAGGAAAATCTTCTGACGTCCGAGCTTGTCCGAAAGCCAGCCGAACACGAGACTGCCGAGAAAAATGCCGATCAGCGCGGATGAACCGAGCAGGCCCATCCAGAACGCGTCGAGCGGAATCTGTTTGTTGAGCGACGACAGCGCATAACCGATCGTGCCGAGCGCATAACCTTCGGTGAAGTGCGCGCCGAACGTGAGGCCCGCGATCTTGATGTGGAAACGGTTCAGCGGCACATCGTCGAGCGCGACGCGATTGCGCGTCGTATCGAAGGGCGCGGCGGCGCCCGGGGCGAGCGGCTGCGCGCTCAGGCTTTGCATGTCCAAGAGTATCTCCTCCACCTCGAGTGGAGCGGCGCATCGACGCCGCAAGAAAACCGCGCACGCGATAGCGTTATGTTTCGTGCATGCGCGGTATGGCGATGATTCAGCGGCCGAGTCCGGCCATCATCATGTACTTGAGTTCCGTGTATTCATCGAGTCCGTACTTGGAACCTTCGCGGCCCAGTCCCGACTGCTTCACGCCGCCGAACGGCGCGACTTCCGTCGAGATGATGCCTTCGTTGATGCCGACCATGCCGCTCTCCAGCGCCTCCGCGACACGCCACGCGCGGCCCAGATCGCGCGTGTAGAAGTACGCGGAAAGGCCGTACGGCGTGTCGTTCGCGGCGGCGATGACGTCTTCTTCCGTCGCGAAGCGGAAGCACGCGGCGACCGGACCGAAGGTTTCCTCATCGGCGACGAGCATCGAAGGCGTGGCGTCCGCGAGCACCGTCGGCTCGTAGAACGTGCCGCCGAGCGCGTGCGGCTTGCCACCCGTCAGCACCTTCGCGCCTTTGCTCACGGCATCGGCGACATGGGCTTGCACCTTCGTCAGCGCGGCTTCGTTGATGAGCGGCCCCTGATCGAACTCGCCTTCGAGCCCGTTGCCGACGCGCAGCTTGTGCACCGCGCGCGTCAGCGTTTGCGTGAAGGCATCGTAGACGCCGTCCTGCACGTAGAAGCGGTTCACGCACACGCACGTCTGCCCGGTATTGCGGAACTTCGACGCGATCGCGCCTTGCACGGCGGCGTCGATATCGGCGTCGTCGAACACGATGAAGGGCGCGTTGCCGCCGAGTTCCAGCGACAGCTTCTTCAAGGTATCCGCCGATTGCTTCGCGAGCAGCTTGCCGACGCGCGTCGAGCCGGTGAACGAGAGCTTGCGCACGTCGGGCGATGCGGTCAGCGTCTCGCCGATGGCGACCGCATCGCCCGACACGACGTTGAACACGCCTGCCGGAATGCCTGCTTGCTCCGCGAGCACCGCCAGCGCGAGCGCGGACAGCGGCGTTTCCTCCGACGGCTTCAGCACCATCGTGCAGCCCGCGGCCAGCGCGGGACCGGCTTTGCGCGTGATCATCGCGAGCGGGAAATTCCACGGCGTGATGGCGGCGACGACGCCGACCGGCTCGCGCGTCACGACGATCTTCGCGTTCGGCTTCGGACTCGGGATGATGTCGCCGTAGCTGCGCTTCGCTTCTTCCGCGAACCATTCGAAGAAACTCGCCGCGTAAGCGACTTCACCGAGCGCTTCGGCAAGCGGCTTGCCTTGTTCGCGAGTCAGCAGTTCGGCGAGCGTGTTGCGATTGGCGAGCATCAGTTCGCCCCAACGCTTCACGCGCGCGCTGCGTTCCTTCGCGGTCAGCGCGCGCCATGCGGAGAAGGCGCGCTTCGCGGCATCGATCGCCTGCTGCGCTTCGGCACGACCGCCGCGCGCGACGTTCGCGATGGACTCGCCCGTCGCCGGATTGCGCACGGGATACGTGCCCGCGCTTTCGCGCCATGTGCCGTCGATGTAGTGATTCGTCCGCATCAGATCGATCATGCCGCGCGCTCCATCGCTTGTTCGAACACGCCTTGCGCCGCACGCGCCTCGCGCGCGATGCGCCGCCCCGCCGTGTAGTCGTTGATGAGATCGCACGGCGTGTAGTTGCGCTCCAGCTCGTGCAGTTCGTCGTCGTCGAGCTTCGTGTCCAGCGCGGCGAAGGCGCTGTCGAATTGCGCCGGCGAATCCGCGCCGACGAGCATGGACGCAATCCCGGGACGGCTCAACACCCACGCCTGCGCGATCTGCGCGGCCGGCACGCCGCGCCGCGCCGCGACGCGCGCGACCGATGCCGCGATGTCCTGCGACGCGCGATCGCCATACATTTGCGCGGTGAAGAAATCGGTCTGGTTGCGCGTGGATTTCGCGTCGGATGTGAGCAGGCCGCGCGCGAGCGGACTGAACACGGACACGCCGACGCCCTGATCGATGCAGTACGGAATCATCTCGCGCTCTTCCTCGCGATACGCGACGTTCAACTGCAACTGCATGTTGATCGGCTTGTGCCAGCCGTGGCGCTCGCACGCCTGCACGATCTTGGCGAACTGCCACGTATACATCGTCGATACGCCGATGTAACGCGCCTTGCCCGCGCGCACGATGTCGTCGAGCGCGTGCATCGTTTCTTCGACGGGCGTGTTCACGTCGAAGTAATGCAGCATGTAGATATCGACGTAGTCCATGCCGAGACGCTTCAGGGAGCCGTCGATGCCGTCCATGATGTGCTTGCGCGAGTGGCCGCCCGCGTTCGGATGGCTCGCCATGTCGTAGCCGACCTTCGTCGTCACGACGACTTCCTCGCGCGCAACGAGCCGCTTCAGAATGCGGCCGACGACTTCCTCGCCGACGCCCGTCGAATAGAAATCCGCCAGGTCGATGAAGTTCACGCCGTGGTCGAGCGCGTGCTTCACGATCGGCTCGCTTTGCGCTTCATCGAAAATCCACGGCTTCCATTGCGGCGTGCCCATGTTCATCGTGCCGAGGCACAGGCGCGAAACCTTCAGGCCGGACTGGCCGAGACGCACATATTCCATTGTCGAAAACTCCTTACTTCTTCGGCGTGTAGAACGGATTCGACACATCGCGCGCGGCCTTGAACACGGCTTCCTTGCGCGGCAGGCCTTCCATCGCGGCGATGATCGCGTTACGGCACGCGCGATAGTTGTTCTCGAATACGGCGTCGAGATCGTCGGTTTTCGGATTGACCCAGTTCGCCGACACGACGACCCAGTCGTTCTCCGCTTCCGGCGGCAGCGTGCCGTTTTCGAGCGATTCGGCGACCGCCTTCGCGATGCCCGCCTGCGATGCGCCCCACGTCGCGTTGCCGTGGAAATCGCCGTCGATCTGCGCCTTGTTGACATAGAGCGTGAGCGGCTTGGTCGGCACGCCCGGCTGCGCGATCACGACGAACGGCGCGTGCCCGGCGGACGGCGTCGCGAGCGCGGTCGCGAAAGCCTGACCGGCCGGGCCGTTGCGCGGGCCGACCAGCACGTTGATGTGCGCGAGATTGACGCCCGGCCCTTCGAAGCCTTCGCCGATGAACAGATTCTTTTCCATTGACTCCTTCCTTGTGTCCGCGTGATGTGTGCAGTTCAACCACCGTTGCGGTGGATGTGAGGCATTCTGCGGCGGGCGTCGCGCGGGGAGGAATCGACGATTTTTGAGGACCGGATTGATGAAAGCTCAACTCGGGAATCACCCGTAGGCGGGATAAGCGTCCCATAAGCTTCCAGCGCCCAAAATGTGAGTTTGTTCTGAATGCGGATTATTCCGGCGTGAGCGCGCCGCCGGGTCCGCTGACGCACATGTCTTCCATCGATCGCATCTCCCCGCTTCCCGTCACCGATGTCGCGTGGCGCTACTACGATCTCGCCAAATCGCGCGTGCAGATCCACGAACCGCCCGCGCCCGGCGAAGTCTTTCTGTGGCTGGTGCCGAGCGAATTCCGCTTCGCATCGGCATCGAATATCGGGAACTGGCTCAGTCCCGCCGAACGAAAACGCACGCGGCTGCATCCGAATTCCGCGCTCGGGCGGCGCTTTTCCGTCGCGCGCGCGACGCTGCGGCTCGTGCTTTCGCACATGTTCCATTGCGAGCCACACGAAGTGGGCGTCGAGGACGAACCGGACGATCGCATCGTCGTGACGCATCCGCATGACGACGGCCCGGTTCACGTCGATGTCGCGTATTCGGGCATCTGGATCGTGGTCGCGGTGGCATCGGCGAGAATAGGGCTTGGCTTGACGGTCGAATCGACGGGCGCGCATGACGCTGCCGCCAGACAATCGATGTGGGACGAAGCGGCGCGCATCGGCAAGTCGCGTGCGCAGCGCGGCGACACAGACGCCGACACAGACGCCGACTGGCACGGACTCACCTTGCCGATGCCCGGCGGCATCTGCGGCGTGCTCGTCCTGGACAAGCCCGTCGCGCGCGTGCAGGCGTTCGGCTGGGAACGGCCGCTCGAAGCGGAGGGCAACGCAACCGCGTCCTGAGCCCGCGAGCGCCGTGTAATCACGG
This sequence comes from Caballeronia sp. LZ028, assembly GCF_031451415.1. Taxonomy (NCBI): domain Bacteria; kingdom Pseudomonadati; phylum Pseudomonadota; class Betaproteobacteria; order Burkholderiales; family Burkholderiaceae; genus Caballeronia; species Caballeronia sp. LZ028. The sequence goes on from NZ_JARUXN010000003.1 coordinate 94,104, forward strand.
ATCGGGATCGGGAGAAAACAGGACATCATGGAATACACGGCGCTCGCACAACGCCACGCGGCCGCGATCATCGCGATCGCGCTCTTCGCCGGCCCGGCGCTCGCAGCGGTCGCGTGGGCCTTCGCCGCGCGCGGACGGCGCGCTTCCGGCGCGGCCGTCGCGGTTACGGCGGGCATCGTCAGCGCGACGGGAGCGGCGGTGTTCATCGCCATCGCGACGCGCATCGCGCATGGCACGGCGTTTTCATCGGCGGATCAGCGCATGGTCGACGCTCTGCGCGACGGCACGCCCGCATTCGCCGCGCGAGGATTCGCCGCGCTCACGCATCTCGGCGATCCCTGGTTCCTCACGCTGCTGTCGGCGCTCATGTGCGCGTGGCTGCTGCTGACGCGGCGCTTCGGTCTCGCTGTCTATTTCGCCGCGGTCACGAGCGCGGGCGGCCTGCTCAATCAGGCGCTCAAGTCGATGATGCGCCGCGACCGTCCCACCGGCGCGACCGTGCCGTTGCCCGAAAGCTTCGCGTTCCCGAGCGGACATACGTTCGGCTCGATCGTCTGCTACGGCATGTGCGCCTATGTGCTGCTGCGCCTCGCGCCGACGCGCCGCGATCCGCTCATCGTCGCGCTCGCGTGCTTCATCGTGCTGACGATCGGCGTGAGCCGCGTGGTGATGGGCGTGCATTTTCCCGGCGATGTGATCGGCGGTTTCGCGTCGGGCGGCGCGTGGCTCGCGGCGTGCATCGGCGCGGCGGAATTCGTGCGGCGACGTAGCCGGACGCTTTAGGATTAGTTCGATTGTTCCGCGCATCCGTAGACGTTAGTTTCAGACCTTTTGCGAGGCTGAAACGATGCTCGAATCGAAAGCGTATGGCGCGGTGGCCATGGCCCTGGTGCTGATCGGTCTGAACGGATGTTCGGCCTTCGTCAAGGATCCCGATCCGCAGGAATACATGAGCCGCGTAAAGGTCGGCATGACGCGCGCGGAAGTCGAGGACAGCCTCGGTCCGCCTGACGGAAACTGGGGACCGTGGCATTCGCTGTGCACCGAATACGCGTTCAAGAAGCACGGCACCGACCGCTGGTCCGTGTATTACAACAATCAGAATCGCGTGGTCTATACGGAGCACGCGGGCTGCACCGTCAAGCGGGCGAAGGAAGTCGGCCTGCGCTGAACGCCAGAAAAGACAAACCCCACGCGCCGTGGGGTTTGTCTTTTTATGAGCCTGAAATTCGACGCGTCAGTTCGCCGTCGGCCGCCACTTCAACAGACGCTGCTCGACCGCCGTCAGCAGATAATCCGCCGCGAGCGCGACGACCGCGAGCACGATCATCGCCGCGAACACGCCGCTCGCGTTGAACGCGCCCTGCGCGGTCGAGATCAGCAAGCCGATGCCCTGCTTCGATCCGAGAAACTCGCCGACGACCGCGCCGACCAGCGCGAAGCCGAAGCTGACGTGCAGGCTCGCGAGAATCCACGAAAGCGCCGACGGAATCACGACCGAGGTCGTCACCTGGCGTCGCGATGCGCCGAGAATCTGCGCGTTCGCGATCATGTAACGGTCGGCTTCGCGCACGCCCTGGAACGCGTTCGCGAACACGACGAAAAACACCATCACGACGGCGAGCGCGACCTTCGACGCCATGCCGAGACCCAGCGCTATCACGAACACCGAGCCGAGCACGACGCGCGGAATCGAATTGGCGATCTTGATGTAGATGCTGAACACATCCGACAGCAGCTTGTTGCGGCCCAACACGATGCCGCAGAAAATGCCGCCGGCCGAACCGATCAGAAAGCCGAGAATCGTCTCTTCGAGCGTCACCCAGACTTGCGTGAGCAGCGGTCCTTGCGACGTGCCGTCGACGAACCATTCGACGATCTGATCGAAGATCGCGGACGGCATCGAGAAGAAGAACGGATCGATCCAGTGCAGGCGCGCCGAGAGTTCCCAGCCGCCGAGCACGAACACGAGCACCGCGATACGCAGCCCGATGACGAGCGCATTGCGCTGCCTGATGCGCTTTTGCGCTTCGCGTTCGACTTGCGCGAGCGTGCCGGGATCGATGCCCGAGGGCATCGTTTGTTGAGGCGTGGACATAGTGATGTTCCTTTGAGGCGGGTTCAACCGATCTGCACTTCTTCGCGCAGGTCGTGCCAGATATCGCGCGAAATTTCGATGAAGCGCGGGTGATAGCGAATCTCCGACGTGATGCGCGGACGCGGCAGGTCGATCTCGTAGACCTTCTTGAGCGTCGCGGGGCGCGCCGTCAGCACGAACACGCGGTCCGCGAGCGCGATCGCTTCTTCGAGATCGTGCGTGACGAACACGACCGAGCCCGCATTCGCCGACCAGAGCTGCAGCAATTCGTCCTGCATCAGCGTGCGCGTCTGCATGTCGAGCGCGGAGAACGGCTCGTCCATCAACAGGATTTCGGGCTTGTTGATGAACGTCTGCGCGAGCGCGACGCGCTTTCGCATGCCGCCCGACAACTGATGCGGATAGTGCTTGCCGAACTTGTCGAGACCGACGCGGCGCAGCCACGACTGCGCTTCGTCGTAAGCGGCGGACTTCGAGCGGCCGCGATACAGCGGGCCGGCTGCGACGTTGTCGAGCACCGAGCGCCACGGAAACACGGCATCCGCCTGAAAGACGAAGCCGATGCGGGGATCGATGCCATCGACCGGCTGGCCCATCACGCGCACTTCGCCCGTCGTCGGCTTGAGCAGACCGGTAATCATGCTGAGCGTCGTGGATTTGCCGCAGCCGGTCGGCCCGACGATCGCGACGAATTCGCCCTTCGCGACCGACATGCTGAAATCGCGCAGCGCGACCGTCGCCTTGCCGTCCGGCGAGATGAAGCGGCACGATACGTGGCGCAGTTCGATCGCGGGTTGATTCGATTGATTCATCGTGAAAGCCTCACTTCGACGCGGTCGCCGTGCCCGACACGTACTCGTTCGAATACGTGCGCGCGAGATCGATATGCTTGCCCTTCACCGACGGATTGAACGCGGCGAGCACCTTCAGAACGGTTTCGGGACCGTCGGCGGGCATCTTGCCGTCCTTCGTGAACATCGGCAGCGAGGCTTTCAGCGCGCCCACGTACAGGTCCTTGTTTTTCGCGTAGTAGTCCTTCGGCATCTTCTCGGTGATTTCTTCGGCGCTATGCGTCGCGATGAAATTCAGCGTCTTCGCAAACGCGCGCGCGAGCTTCGCGGCTTCGGGCTTGTGCGCTTCGGCCCACGCGCGCTGCACGTAGAAGCTCGACGCCGGATACGTGCCGCCGAGCGCGGCGCGCGTGCCTTCGAGCGTGCGCATGTCGACGAGCACCTTCGCCTCGCCGGTCTTGATCAACTGCGAGACGGTCGGCTCGGTCGTCATGCCCGCATCGATGCGCTCCTGCTTGATCGCTGCGATGAAGCTCGCGTCCGCGCCCACCGGCAGCAGCGTGTATTCCTTCGACGTGACGCCCGCGCGCTGCGCGAGATATTGCGTCAGAAAGCTCGTCGACGAGCCGAGGCCAGTCACGCCGAGCGTCTTGCCTTTCACGTCGGCCATGCTCTTGATCTTGTCGGCCTGCTTCGTCGAGACCAATTCGACTTCGCCCGGCACCTGACCGAAGATCACGAGCGCCTGGACTTCCTTGCCCTTGCTTTGCAGATCGATGGTGTGATCGTAGAAGCCGACGACGCCTTGCACCGCGCCGGCCAGCAATTCGTTCTCGGCATCGACGCCCGCGGGTTGCGACAGGATCTCGACGTCGAGCCCTTCGTCCTTGAAATAGCCGAGTTGCTCGGTGAGCTTCGCGGGCAGATAGATGATCTTGGTTGCGCCGCCGACCATGATCGAAATCTTTTCGGCGTGAGCGGATACGGAAGCGGCGGCGAGGGCGAAAGCGATACCGGACACAGCAGCGATCTGGCGCAGAGTACGCATCAGGAGTCTCCTTAATGTGGGCCGTGAAGTTGGGAATGGCCCGCTTTTTCAGTTGTGCGGCGATTATAGGAACGCGAAACCTTCTGCCAGCTTTCTGCGACGATGCGAAATCATGGGTGTTAACCCGATGCTTTATCGTTCGTCGAAGCCAATACAATCGCGCCACCATGAAACTGCTGTTGATCGAAGACAATCCGACGCTTTCGCTCTGGCTCGCGAAGATGCTGGAACAGGAGTCGTTCACGCTCGAAACCGTGCAGGATGGCGAATCCGCCGATCAGCTCCTGCGCGCAAATCTTTACGACGTCGTGCTGCTCGACCTGAACCTTCCGCGTCTTTCCGGCAAGAACGTGCTGCGCCGCATGCGTCAACGCGGCGACGCAACGCCGGTGATGATCCTCACGGCGAGCGGTTCCATCGACGAGAAGGTGGAGTTGCTCGGCGCGGGCGCGGACGATTACCTGGTGAAGCCTTTCGAAGTGCGAGAGCTCGTCGCGCGCGTGAAGGTGATGATCCGGCGGCGCAGTTCATCGACGGCGAACGAGGTGTCGTGCGGCGATCTCGTGTTCGATATCGACACGCGCCAGTTCACGCTCAAAGGCGCGCCGCTCAACGTGACGCCGCGCGAACGCAGCGTGCTCGAAGCGCTGATCCTGCGTCTCGGCAAGACGGTGTCGAAGGCGTCGCTGCTCGATACGATCTTCACGCACGAAGACAGCCCGAGCGAAGACGCGCTCGAAATCTACGTCTCGCGGCTGCGCAAGAAGCTCGATGGCAGTTCGGCGGCGATCGTCACGCTGCGTGGTCTCGGCTATCTGCTGCGCAAAAAGGACGATGACCAATAGCCTGCGCGTCCGTCTTCTATGGTGGCTGCTCGTGCCGCTCGCGATCTACGTGTTCGTGACAGGCAAAGCCGCCTACGACAACGCGCGTCACACCGCCGATCTCGTGCAGGAGAACACGCTGCTTGCATCGGCGCGGATGATCGCGGGCGAGGTCGAATGGTCGGACGGACGCTTGCTCGTCGATATTCCGCCGGCCGCGCTCGAAGTGTTCGCGTCGCCGCAGGGCGATCAGGTGTTCTACAACGTGAGCGTCGACGATGGCCGTCTGCTCGCTGGTGTGCCCGATTTCCCGACGCGCGACGCCGCCGGCCACGACGCGCCCGATTACTACGACGCCGATCTCCACGGCAAGCCGATACGCGCCGTCGGCTTCGTGCGCCAGATGTACGACAACGGCGCGATTCGCCGCGTGCTGGTGTCGGTCGGCAAGACGCAGGCTTCGCGCGATGCGATGGTGCGCGAGCTATGGCGTCCGCAGCTCGTGCGGCAGATCGAGATGGTGTTGCTGGCCGTGGCGCTCGCCTGCATCGGACTGACGTTCGAGCTGCGGCCGCTGCTGAAGGTGAAGAAAGAAGTGATGGACCGCGATCCGATGCAGCTCGAGCCGCTGCGCGTGGAGCGCTTGCATACGGAGTTGCGGCCGATCGTCGATGCGATCAATCAGTGCATCGCGCGGCTCGGGCTTCAGGTCGCGGCGCAGCGGCGTTTCATCGCGGATGCGGCGCATCAGTTGCGCACGCCGCTCACGCTGCTGGAGACGCAATTGCAGTTCGCGCGGCAGCATCGCGCGATGGAGCCGTCGCTGAATGAAACGCTCGCGGCGATGCAGCGAAGCAATCGTTCGATGGTCGGTCTCACCAACAAGCTGTTGCTGCTCGCGCAGGCCGAAGCCGCGGACTACGCGCAACTCGCGCGGCAGAAGGTGGATCTTGCCGCCATCGCGCAGGACGTGATCGAGGATCTGGCGATGTTCGCGCAGAAGCGCGAGATCGATCTCGGCGCGGAGCTGGTTGAATCGGCGTGGATCATCGGCCATGAAGGGTTGTTGTCGGCGCTCGTGTACAACGTCGTCGAGAATGCGATTCGCTATACGCAGCCGGGCGGGCACGTGACCGTTGCCGTCATGCGCGATGCGCAACGCGTGACGCTCACCGTCATCGACGATGGCCCCGGTATTCCCGCCGAAGCGCGCAGTCGCGTGTTCGAGCCGTTTTATCGCGCATCGGCGGATACGGAAGGAACCGGCCTCGGCCTCGCGATTGCGAAGGAGATCGTGTTGGCGCATCGCGGGCAGATCGTGCTGGCGCAGCGCGAGCATCCGGATCGTGGGGTGGTCGTGACGGTGCGCTTCACGCATCTTTCGTAAATGCTATGGAATGACCAAACGAATTTCACGGCTGCTTTGAAAATATACTTCTCGTTTGCAGCGAAACTATCGCAGCAGGAGAAGAAGATGAGACGGATCGGCGCGTGCCTATTCGCATTATTGTTAGCAATGCTGCTTGGCGCATGCGGCGGAGGCGACGGCGCATCCGATGCCGTGAATTCATCCGCGAAAGATGCCCAGATGAATGGGACGAACAAGGGTTTCGCATTATCGACGGTCATCTGGAAGCAGTTTCCGATCAACGTGTGCTGGGATCTGAGCAACACCGATTTCGCGATGTACGCCAATCAACGCAGTTGGAGTCAGCTCGCGGTTCAGCAAAGCTGGGAGGCGCATTCGGGCGTCGTATTCGCGGGATGGCAGCAATGCACCAACGCGCCGAACTATTACGGCATTCGAATATCGGTCGAGGATAGCGCCAAGGCGGGACCGCATACGCAAGGTCTCGGGACGCAGATCAACAATGTCGCCGGCGGCATGGTCTTCAACTTCACGTTCAGAAACTGGAGTACGAGTTGCATCGGACGCGAGGAGTATTGTGTTCGCGCCATCGCCGCGCACGAGTTCGGTCATGCGCTGGGATTCGCGCATGAGCAGAATCGGCCGGACACGCCATCGACGACATGCAAGGAGCCCGCGCAAGGCACTTACGGCGACACGATGATCGGCGCGTGGGATCTGGCGTCGATCATGAATTACTGCAATCCGCAATGGAACGGTAACGGACAGTTGAGCGCGACGGATATCGCGATGGCGCAGATGTTTTATGGGGCACCGGCCGTCACGCAGACCGTCGCGGCGCAGACGGCGCGCTGAAAGCCGACGGGTCGCCAGAAAATCCGGCGGTTTGCGGGCTTCGATTTTGGATCCAAAATCCTTGATTCAATTTTGACATGGGCGCACAATCACCCCCACGCCGCACCCAACGCTGCCGACGGAGCCCCCATGACCGACCGAGCCAATGCCGTTGCGAACCCCTATGCCGCGAGCGACAGCCCGCGGGTCTCATCGAAAACCAGCCGTGCAGTCACCGCCGCCGTCATCGGCAATATCCTCGAATGGTTCGATTTCGGCACGTACGCGTTCCTCGCGACCGTCATCGCCAAAGTGATGTTCCCCACCGGCGACGACTTCGCCGCCATGCTCGGCACATTCGGCGCATTCGGCCTGGGCTTCGCGGCGCGTCCGCTCGGCGCGATCATCTTCGGCTGGCTCGGCGACAAGAAAGGCCGCAAGTGGACGCTCACCTTCGTCATGCCGCTCATGGCCGCCGCGACGCTCTTCATGGCGCTGCTGCCGTCGTATGCGGCCATCGGCATATGGGCGCCGATCCTGCTCGTCGCGGCGCGCATGCTGCAAGGCATTTCCGTCGGCGGCGAGCTGGGCAACGCGGTCGCGTTTCTCGTCGAATGGGCGCCGCCGAACAAGCGCGGCTTCTACGGCAGCTTCCAGCAATGCAGCACCCTCGGCGGCATGCTGCTCGGCTCGGGCGCGGCCGCGCTCATGACGACGCTGCTCTCGCCTCAAGCGATGCTCGATTGGGGCTGGCGCGTGCCGTTCATCATCGGTGCGATCGTGATCGGGCCGATCGGCTGGATCATCAGAAAGCGCAGCGAGGAGACGCCCGCGTATCAAAGCGCAAGCGACGAAGCGCCGAAGGCCAAAGGCCGCGCGCCCGCGCTGCTCGGTCTGCAGGCGTGCGGGCTCGTGATCGTGTGGACGGTCTCGCTCTACGTGCTGCTCAACTATCTGCCGTCGTTCACGACGAAATACGTCGGCATGCATCCGTCGACGGCGCTGTGGCTCAACACGGCGGGCCTCATCGCGATGACCGCGTCGATTCCGTTCTGGGGCGCGGCGTCGGATCGCTTCGGCCGCAAGCCGATCTATGCGATCGGCTGCATCGCGTTTCTCGTGCTGCCGTATCCGATCTTTCACTTGATGCTCACGTACAAGTCGGCGGCGATCGTCGGCGCGGTGCAGGTGCTGGGCGGCGTCGTCATCGGCATATTTTCGGGTGTGGGGCCGGCCGTGCTCTCCGAACTTTTCCCGACGAAAATCCGCACGACGTGGATGTCGATCGGCTACGGCATCGCCAACGCGGTGTTCGGCGGTTTCGCGCCGATGATCTCCATCGCGCTCATCAAGGCAACCGGCTCGCCGCTTTCGCCCGCGTATTTCGTGATGCTCGCGGCGTTGCTTTCGACGATCACGGTCGCCACCATCAAGGAGACGGCGCACGCGCCGCTGCAATAAACATGCGCTGGAATCGCACGCTTACCGTAGTGAACTGCCACGCCGAAGGCGAAGTCGGCAATGTCGTGACCGGCGGCGTCTTCGACGTGCCCGGCGCCACGATGTTCGACAAGATGATGCACCTCGAAGAAGTGCGCGACGACTTGCGGCGCATCTGCATCTTCGAGCCGCGCGGCTCGGCGAATCAGACCGTCAACTTCATCTTGCCCGCGACCGATCCGCGCGCGCAGATGGGCTACGTGATCGCGGAATCGACCGAATATCCGGCGATGTCCGGCTCGAACACGATGTGCGTCGCGACCGTGCTGCTCGAAACCGGCATCTTGCCGATGACCGAGCCCGTCACCGAACTCGTGCTCGAAGCGCCCGCGGGCCTCATCCATCTTCGCTGCTCGTGCGCGAACGGCAAGGTCACGAAGGTCGAGTTCACGAACCAGCCCGCGTTCGCGAATCATCTCGACAAGACGATCGAGGTCGAAGGCATCGGCAGTTTGACCGTCGATGTCGGCTATGGCGGCATGACGTATGTGATCGTCGATGCGGAGAAACTCGGCTTTCGCATCACGCCCGATGAAGCGCGCGAACTGTGCGAGCTGGGGCAAGTCATCAAGGCCGCGGCGGGGGCGCAGTTGCCTTCGCCGCATCCGCTCAATCCGCTCATCAAGGGCATCACGATGACCGAGTTCGTCGGCCCGATTTCGCGCGAGAACGGCGTGCTGAAATCGCGCAACACGGTGATCGTGTCGCCGGGACGCTGCGATCGTTCGCCGTGCGGCACGGGCACGTCCGCGCGGCTCGCGGTCATGCACGCGAAAGGGCTGATCGATGTCGGCGAGACGTTTCTGCACGAGTCGATCATCGGATCGGTGTTCGAAAGCCGCATCGAGTCCACGACGCGTCTAGGCGATGTTCCCGCCGTCGTGCCCGTCGTCGCGGGACAGGCGTGGATCACGGCGATCTCGCAGGTCGGCGTCGATCCGACCGATCGCTTCCAGACCGGCTTCACGCTCGCCGACACATGGTGCGAAGCCGTCGACGACAAGCTCATCAAATCGCGCGTGAGTTCGCAACGTGGCGAGTGAAGACATGACGGACGTCATCGTGATCGGCGCGGGCATCGTAGGACTCGCGTGCGCGTGGGCCGCGTTGCGCGAGGGCGCGCGCGTGACGCTCGTCGATCGCGATTTCGAAGGCGATCGCGCATCGCACGGCAATGCGGGCGGCATCGCGGTGACGGAGAGCACGCCGATCGCCGTGCACGGCATGTTCACGAAGGCCGCGAAATGGCTGATGGACCCGCTCGGGCCGCTCGCGCTCGACTGGAAGCATGTGCCGAAGGCGCTGCCGTGGTTCATGGCGTTTCGCCGCGCGAGCGAGCCGGCGCGCTTTCGGGCGATCTCGCATGCGCTTTCGCTGCTCAACAACCGCGTCTACGACGACATCCTGCCGATGTTCGACGATATCGGCGCAAGCGCGATGCTGTATCGGCGGGGCGCGCTCACGGTCTATGAAACCGATGCAGCCTTCGCCGCCGATCAGCCCGAATGGTCCTTCAAGCGCGAACTCGGCGCGCGCTGGCACGCGTTGAGCGCGCAGCAAGTGCGCGAATGCGAGCCGTCGCTCGCGCCGGTCTTCAGGCATGGCGTGTTCCTCGACGACTGGTCGCATATCGGCGATCCGCGCCGCATCGTCACGCTATTGCGCGAGCGCGTGCGTGCGCTCGGCGCGCGCTTCGTGACGGGCATCGCGCGCGCCATCGACGCGCCGGAATCCGTCGTGCTAGACGACGGCACGCGCGTCAACGGACGACGCATCGTGATCGCGGCGGGCGCATGGTCGGCGGCGCTCGCGAGGTCGATCGGCGATAGCGTGTTGCTCGAAAGCGAACGCGGCTACAACGCGACGCTGCCAAAGCACGGCGTCGCACTGACGCGCGAAGTGATCTTCGCGGAGCGCAAGTTCGTGGCGACGCCGCTCGATATTGGCTTGCGCATCGGCGGCGCGGCGGAGTTCGCGGGCATCGACGCGCCGCCGAACTATCGTCGCAGCGACGCGTTGCTCGAACTGGGCAAGCGCTTCATCCAAGGCATCGACGATACGGATGCCGTGAAATGGATGGGCCATCGCCCCGCGACGCCCGACTCGCTGCCGGTGATCGGCGCATCGCCGCGCATGCCGTCGGTCGTCCATGCATTCGGGCACGGTCATCTCGGCCTCACGCAATCGGCGACGACCGCCGCGCTCGTCGCCGATGTACTCGCGGGACGCACGCCGCGCGTGCCGCTCACGCCTTACTCGATCGCACGTTTCTAAATTGGAGGAGCAAACATGCAAGTGAACTGGAAAGGCGTATTCCCCGCCGTGACGACGAAGCTCAAGCAGGACGGCTCGCTCGATCGTGACGCTATCGTGAACGGCCTGAACCGTCTGATCGACAACGGTGTCGGCGGCGTCGTGATGATGGGCATGGTCGGCGAGAACGCGCAGCTCACGCCCGAGGAAAAGCGCACGGTGCTGAAGATCGCGGTCGAAACCGTGAACGGGCGCGTGCCTGTGATCTCGGGACTGGCGGAACTGAACACGGCCAACGCGATGCAGTTCGCGAAAGACGCGGAAGCCATCGGCGTGCAAGGGCTGATGGTGTTTCCGGGCCTCACGTATCGATCGGACGATCGCGAGACCGTCGAATACTATCGGTCGATTGCGCGCTCGACGAAGCTCGGGCTCATGATCTACAACAATCCGCGCGGCTATGGCGTCGATATGCGGCCGGACTTGCTCGCGCAACTCGCGGATGAACCCAACGTCGTCGCGATCAAGGAAGAGACCTACGACACGACGCGCGTCACCGATCTCTACGCGCGCTTCGGCGACCGCTTCGTCGTGTTCTGCGGCGTCGACGATCTGATCGTGGAATCCGTCGCGCTCGGCGTGAAGGGCTGGGTTTCCGGCATGGCCAACGCGATGCCGAAGGAATCCGTCGATCTGCTGAATTACGCGGTCAACGGCGAATACGACAAGGCGCGCGCGCTCTATCGCGCGTTGATCGACTTGTTCCATCTCGACACGCACGTCAAGCTCGTGCAGTACATCAAGCTCGCGGAGAACATCACGGCGGGTTATCCGGAGTACGTGAAAGCGCCGCGCCTCTTGCTCGAAGGCGCGGAACGGCAGCGGACCATCGAGATCGTCGAGAAGGCGATCGCCAACGTGCGGGCGCTCGCGCAATGAAATCGACGTTCTTCTGCATCGACGGACACACATGCGGCAATCCGGTGCGCGTCGTCGCGGGCGGCGCGCCGCCGCTCGAAGGCGCGAACATGATCGAACGGCGCGCGCACTTCCTGCGCGAGTTCGACTGGATACGCACCGCGCTCATGTTCGAGCCGCGCGGCCACGAAGTGATGTCCGGCAGCATTCTCTATCCGCCGACGCGCGCCGACTGCGATCTCGCGATTCTCTTCATCGAAGTGAGCGGATGCCTGCCGATGTGCGGGCACGGCACCATCGGCACGGTGACGACGGCCATCGAAAACGGACTCGTGCGGCCGCGCGAGCCGGGCGTGCTGCGGCTCGACACGCCCGCCGGTCTCGTGATCGCGCGTTACAGGATGAACGGCGAGCATGTCGATTCGGTGCAGCTCGTCAACGTGCCTTCGTTTCTGCATTCGCAAGACTTGTCCGTCGACGTCGAGGGCCTGGGCGAGATTCGTTTCGATGTCGCGTATGGCGGCAACTTCTACGCGATCGTCGAGCCGCAGCGCGACTACGAAGGGCTGCACGCGCTGAAGCCATCGGACATTCAGCGTCTGAGTCCGATCCTGCGTCAGAAGGCGAACGAAAAGTACGCGTTCGTGCATCCGGAAAACGATGCGATACGCGGCCTCAGTCACGTCATGTGGACGGGCGAGCCGACGGTGGAAGGCGCGAGCGCGCGCAACGCGGTGTTCTACGGCGACAAAGCCATCGACCGCTCGCCGTGCGGCACGGGCACGTCGGCGCGCATGGCGCAGCGTGTCGCGAAAGGGCAGTTGAAGATCGGCGAGCGCTTCGTGCATGAAAGCATCATCGGCACCTTGTTCGAAGGCGTGCCGATGGAAGCGGCGCGCGTCGGCGAATACGATGCGATCGTGCCGGCCATCGAAGGATGGGCGCGCGTGACGGGCCACAACACGATTTTCGTCGATGACCGCGATCCGCTCGCGCACGGATTCCTGCTGAAATAACGGAGAAAACGCATGCTGATTCTGAAGAACGCCCGCGTGCTCGACGCCGACCACGAACGCGACGACGGCCGCTATTCCATCGTCATCGACGGCGATACGATCCGCGAAGTCACGCGCGAACCGGTCGAGGCGAGCGGCGCGCAAGTGATCGATGTCGGCGGCAAGACGGTGATGCCCGGCATGATCGATTGCCATGTGCATGTCATTGCATCGGTCGCGCATCTCGGCAACAACAGCCGTCTGCCGAACACGTTCGCCGTGCTGCGCGCCGTGCCGATCCTCGCGGGCATGCTCGATCGCGGCTTCACGACCGTGCGCGATGCGGGCGGCGCGGACTATGCGCTGTCGCGCGCGATCGAAGACGGCGTGATCGCGGGGCCGCGCTTGTTCGTCGCGGGCAAGGCGCTTTCGCAGACGGGCGGCCACGGCGATTTTCGCGAGCGCTTCGACAACGCCGATCCGGACCCGTGCGGCTGCAATCGCAACATGGGCGCGATCGGGCGCGTGGTCGACGGCGTCGACGAAATGCGCAAGGCCGTGCGCGAGGAGATGCGCGCGGGTGCGAATCACATCAAGATCATGGCGTCGGGCGGCGTGGCTTCGCCGACCGATCCCATCGGCAATCTGCAATTCTCCGTCGACGAAGTGAAGGCCGCCGTCGAAGAAGCGGAATCGCATCAGACGTATGTGATGGCGCATGCGTACACCGCGAAGGCGATTGCGCGTGTCGTGAAGCTCGGCGTGCGCACGATCGAGCACGGCAATCTGATCGATGAAGATGCCGCGCGCGTGATGGCCGAACACGGCGCCTACGCGGTGCCGACGCTCGTCACCTATGACGCGATGTCAAAGGTCGGCGCGCAAATGGGCCTCGCGCAAGACACGCTCGACAAGAATGAATCGGTGCGCAAGCGCGGTCTCGAAGCGCTCGCGATGCTGCACGAACGCGGCGTGAAGATCGGCCTCGGGAGCGATCTGCTCGGCGACATGCATCAGTATCAAAGCGATGAGTTGTCGATACGCGCGAATATCGTCGGCGCCTTCGAGGCGATTCGTCAGGCGACGGCCATCGGCGCGGAGATCGTCAACATGAAGGGCAAGCTCGGCGTCGTCGCGGCGGGCGCGTACGCGGATTTGCTCGTCGTCGATGGCGATCCGCTGAAGGATATTCGCGTGCTGACAGGGCAGGGCGAGCGCATCGCGGGCGTGATGAAAAACGGTGCGTGGGTACGCGAGAAGTTGCTGTGAACACGCGTGTTACGATGCCGCACCTTCACGCCTAAGCCGATAAAACATGTCTCCGGTCGCCGCCAAATCCCTTCGAAAAGAGAGCGACTCCACGCACAGGATCGTGCGCACGACGACGGTCGAACTCGTCACGACCGCGATCCGGCAACGCATTCTGTCGGGCGATCTCGCGCCGGGCGAAGTGCTGCGCCAGGAAGCGCTCGCCGATGAACTCGGCGTGAGCCGCGTGCCGATCCGCGAAGCGATCACGCGGCTTACCGGAGAAGGGTTGCTGACGAAGGTGCCGCACAAGGGCGCGTATGTCGCGGAGCTGTCGATCGAAGAAGTGCAGGAGACGTTCGAAATCCGCATTCGGCTGGAGCCGTGGCTCTTTTCGCAGGCGATCCCGCATATCACCGATGCCGAGATCGCGAAAGCCGAAAAGCTCGTCGCCGAAATGGATACCGCCGATTCGGGCGTCTGGGGCCAGTTGAACTGGCGTCTGCACGAGACGCTTTATCTGCCGGCGCGGCGCGACATCACATTGCAGATGCTGCGCGTGCTGCACGATCGCAGCGACCGCTATTTCCGCTTTCAGGTGGTGCAGGTGCCGATCCGCGAGCAGTCGCACGAAGAGCACATGAACCTGATAGACGCATGCAAGAAGCGCGATGCGAAGCTCGGCGCGAAGCTGCTGGAACAGCACGTCAAGACGGCGGCGCAGCAGATCATCTCGGTCGTGGAGACGATCATGTCGCGTCAGGGTTGAGGACGAGCCGCACGCTCGCCGCATCGCGCGCATCGATTTCGATGTGAGCATCGCCGGCGGCGGCGATGTGCGCGAACGCGGTTTCATCGACCATCACGACGGGCACGTTCGACGCATAGAGTTCGTTCGCGACGATCGCGCCGATCGACAGAATCAGATCGCGCTCCGCGAGCACGATGCCCGCGGGCCCGGTGCCGTTGCGCAACGCTTCGGCGAGCACGCTGCTGCTCGAACTCGATCCGCGCGCACGCGGCATCACGAGAATGCGCGACGCGAGACTTTGGCCGTGACCGGGATGCGTCGCATCGACGATCAGGCCGCGCTCAGCGTCGTAACCGCCCCAGAAGCTGAGCGGCGGCAACGCGATTCCCGACGCGCGCGCGTGGCCCGGAACGAGCGTGACGGCCTCAAACGTGTTCATCGATGCACACCTTTCCTTCGAACGCCGATCGCACGCATTCGCTCATGCTGCCGAACGCGACCGTCACGCCGATATTCGCCGGCGCGTAATGCGCCCATTTGCCCGAGTTGGTCATCACGAGGCCGCTCACCTGCTTCATCACCGGCGTGATGTACGTGCAGGTATCGACGACGATCTGCACGCCGCGTGCCGCGAGCTTCTGCGCAATGCCTTCTTCCTCGAGTTGCCACAGCACGAAGCGGCTCGTGTTCACGTAGATATCGCAGCGCGGCGCGCCGTCGTGACGCCCCATGAGCGCGGCAAGCGTGCGAAATTCATCGACGGAAAAGTGCGGCGTGCCGAGGCTCACCGCGGCGAGCGCATCGCCGGGTTTCGCGTGCGACCAACGCGCGCGCACGTCGTGAAGATCGGCTGCGCTGACGGCAATCGTGCGTTCGGGCGCGCGGCCCTGAAGCGCGGCATCGAGCGTGGCGGCTTCCGGCGTGATGCCGACCGCATGGAACAGCGCCACCGATCCGCTCGATGCCGCCGCCGCGCCTAGCGCTTTGAGTTCGTCTTCGGTGGTGTCGCCGGGCAGGCCGGTGATCGCGGCGACCGTCGCGCCGGCAATGCCGCCGAGCAGAAAGCCGAGCGCGGCGAAATCGGCATCGCGATGCGGCGACGCGCGCAGATCGGGCGCGGCGATCACGATGCGCGCCGCGCGATTCGCCGTCACATGCAGGCCCGCATCCGGCACGCGCGCGGTGATGGCGGCGGCGAGATCGAGGAAATCGCCGTAACGGCTCGTGCGCGCGCCGAGCACGGAGTTCGCGAAAACGATCGCATTCGATTCGGCCCACGCGATCTGATCGCCCAGCTTCGGACGATGCTTCAATTGATACGGCGCGCAGGTGAAGCTGGCTTCGCATCCGAGTTCGAGATGCGCCTGCATGAGCCGCTTGCCCGCGCTCGCGATACCGGCGTCGCCGCGAAAGAGTTCCGGGTGAATGAGATCGAGCGAGCCGACATTGAGCGTGGTCGGCACGGCGACCTTCGCGCCGCTCGCGACGAAGCGCTCGACGAAATCGAGACTCGCCGCGCCGTGATACAGACAGCCGTCGATATGCGCGCCCGAGATATCGATGAGCGCATCGGCATCCATGACGCGCGCCGTCGCCGCGACGATACGCATCGCGAGCGCGAGGCCATCGCCGAAATCGCCGTTGAGCATGGCGGTGTCGCGTGGGGAAAGTGTGAGCATCGGATTCGCTGACGCAGCGCGGAGGGATGTCAGCGCAGTCTACCCGAAGCGGGTGGCGCGGCGCGTTCGCGCGTCTGGCCTACTGGCAAGATTGCAAAACTTCTAAATGCGGAGGCGGGCAGTCATGGGCGTATTGAGCGGGATAAAGGTTCTGGAATTCGAGGCGATCGGTCCTGCGCCGTTCGGCTGCATGTTGCTCGCCGATATGGGCGCGGACGTGCTGCGTATCGATCGGGCCGTCGCGCCCGGCGATCTCGGACCGAAGGTCAGCGGCAAGCACAAGAATCTGACAGGGCGCGGCCGGCGCTCGGTCACGCTCGATCTGAAAAAGCGCGAATCGGCCGATGCCGCGCTCGAACTGATGTCGAAGGCGGATGTCGTCATCGAAGGATTCCGTCCGGGCACGATGGAGCGTCTCGGCCTCGGCCCGGACGCCGCGCTCGCGCGCAATTCGAAGCTCGTCTACGGACGCATGACCGGTTGGGGACAGACGGGGCCGCTCGCGCAAAGCGCCGGGCACGATCTGAACTACGTCGCGTTGTCGGGCGTGCTGTCGGGAATCGGCCGCGCGGGCGAAGCGCCGGTGCCGCCGCTCAACCTCGTCGGCGATTATGGCGGCGGCGGCATGCTGCTCGCGCTCGGCGTCGTGGCGGCGCTTCTCAACGTGCAGCGCGGCGGCGCGGGTCAGGTCGTCGATGCCGCGATGATCGAAGGCGCCGCGCAACTCGGCACGACCGTCTGGGGCTTGATCGCATCGGGCAACTGGCGCGAGACGCGCGAAAGCAATCTGCTCGATGGCGGCACGCCGTGGTACGACAGCTATCGCACCCGCGACGGGCATTACATGTCGGTCGGTGCAGTGGAGGCGCGCTTCTATGCGGAACTGCTGCAGAAGCTCGGGCTCGCCGATGCCGGTTTGCCAGCGCAGCACGATCGCGCCGGATGGCCCGTGCTGAAGGCGCGGTTCACGGCGGCTTTTGCCGAGCGCACGCGCGACGAATGGTGCCGCGTGTTCGATGGCAGCGATGCGTGCGTCGCGCCCGTGCTCGGCTTCTCGGAAGCGCCGGCGCACGCGCATCATCGGGCGCGCGGAAGCTTCGTCGAGTTCGATGGCGTCGTACAGCCCGCGCCCGCGCCGCGCTTTTCCGCGACGCCATCCGCGATCTCGCGCCCCGCGCCGCAACGCGGCGAAGGCGGGCGCGATGCACTTCGGGATTGGGGGTTGAACGACGCGGAACTGACGCGTTTGCGCGCGAGCGGATTGGGATTCAACGCGGAAGACTGACCGGCGGGACGAGCGGCCGCGTGGAGCGCGGCCGCTGTGGCAGGATTACCTTTGTCCGAATCGCCGGACGAAGCAATAGAAAATCCACGGATGAATCTTCAGCATCGCCATGACGATCGACAGTTTCGGCCGACTGTCCGAATACATGCCGAGCAAATGCGCCATGCGCAACTTTTCCGACACGCTGCGTAGAATCGGCTTCGCCGAACCGTAAGTCGGCGCCTTCATCGCCGCCTGAAACGCAATTGTGCGATACGCATAGATGTACTTCAACCGGAACAGCAGACGCCGGTAATTCGGTATAGGCATCGACGCCGTTAGTCTCTCCACGCGATCGACAATCGCAAAGAGATCCACGATCCTCGGATTGAAGCGCGTCGAAATTCCCGCTTCCCGATACATATACGCGTACAAGGTATCGGGCATCAGCCGCACGATTTTCGACTTCCCGAGCGTCTGGACCGAGACGACGATATCCTCGTAAATCAGTCCGGTCGGATGTTCCACGGAGAGAAAAATCGAACGGCGCACGAGTTTGTTGCAGCAATACGCCTGCAAGGACAAATCGAGGATTTTCTCGACCGCCTGCATGCCGCTGATAACGGCGTCGCCCGTCTCGATGCGGTAATTGACCTTGCCATCCGGCGTCAGATTCTCGGCGGCGAAGACCACGACGTCTGCATTGTGCTTGTCGGCTTCCTGGATGACACGGCGAATGGTGTCGTGATGAATGTGATCGTCACTGTCGACGCACAAAACGTATTCGCCACGCGCCGCCATTGCGGCGATTTTGCGGGTTTCGGCCAGTCCTTTGTTCTTGAGATTCTTGATGAGTTTCCACGATATTCTGTTTTGCTTTTCCAGAATGCGTGAAGTCATTTCGCCGGATCGATCAGGACTGCTGTCGTCGACGGCAATAATCTCAAAGTCGGTGGAGGTTTGTGACAATAGCGAGTCGAGGCATTCTTCAATGTACGGCTCGACTTTGTACACGGGCAGCAGGACACTGATTTTTGGCGGTGCTTGCATGTATTGTCAGTCCCAGCTTCGAGACCTTTTTCAGTAGAACGGCTTAGGGATTCTACTTGGTGCATCGCATGCACGCATCAGGGTCATTGACTATTGCCAAACCGGTGCATGGTTCAATTCAGCAGATTTTCCCTGTTATATCTTGTTTCAACAAGAACTTAATACTTCAGTTCTCCTGCTATTCACGAATTAATGACCGGGCTGACGCGAAGGCGGTCAATTATGGACTTCGAAATCTTATCGCGTTCCCATGGCGATAAAAAGCAAAAAGGCACGTTCGGCTCTATCCGAACGTGCCAAAGAGAAGCAGCCACTCCAAGGAAAATCGATCGCTCTACTGCAAGTTGCCCGCAACCGCCACCGTCTGGCCGGTAATGTAATTCGACTCGGGCGAGCAGAACAGATAAACGCCGCCCGCGGCTTCTTCCGGCGTGCCGCCACGACCGAGCGGATTGCGCTGTGCGTGCGTCTTCAGCATGTCGGCGTTGAGGCCGACACGGATGTCGCGCCCGTCGATCTTCACGGTCTGCGCCTGCTCCGTGCTCACGGTCATGCGCGTATGGATGAGCCCGAAAGCCACGGCGTTGACGTTCACGTTGAAGCGGCCCCATTCGCGCGCCAGCGCGCGCGTCATCCCGATCACGCCCGCTTTCGCCGACGAGTAGTTCATCTGACCGGCGTTACCGTTCAGCGCGGACGTCGACGAAATGTTCACGATCTTGCGGTAATTGTCGCGTCCGGCTTCCTTGTCGGCGGCGTGCAGCGCCTTGATGTGCGGATACGCGGCGCGCAGGATGCGAAACGGCGCGGTCAGATGGCAATCGAGCACCGCGTACCATTGCTCGTCGGTCATCTTCTGCACGACGTCGTCCCAGGTGAAACCAGCGTTATTCACGATGATGTCGATGCCCTTGAACGAATTCATCGCCGTGCCGATGAACCGGTCCGCAAAATCCGGCGCGGATACGTTACCGACACACGCCACCGCTTCCGTGCCTTGCTTGCGCAGCAGTTCCACGGTTTCCTGCGCGGGTTCGGCATCGAGATCGTTGATGACGAGGTGCGCGCCTTCGCTCGCGAGCTTCATCGCGATCGCCTGACCGATGCCGCGTCCCGAGCCGGTTACCAATGCCACTTTGCCTTCGAGCTTTCCCATGATGTCTTCCTGATGATTGAAGTCAGAGCGCGATCACCGCGTCGCCGAGCACGCGCGGTTCGCCATATTGATTGACGGTCTGGATCTCGAGCCGCACGCGGCGTTCGCCGTCGGCTTCGAATTTTTCGGTGACCTTGCCCGTGCACGTCACGACATGCCCGAGCTGCGTGATGCCGACAAAGCGCACGCCGAACGCACGAAGCTGCCGTTGCTCCACCCACGACGTCAACAGCCGGCCGAGCCAGGCCATCGACAACATGCCGTGCGCGAACACGTCCGGCACGCGGGCGCGCCGCGCATAGTCGGTGTCGATGTGAATGGCGTTGTGATCGCCCGATGCGCCCGCGAACAGCGCGAGCATCGTGCGGTCGACGGGCGGAAGGGTGAGCGGCGGCAAGCTGTCGCCGATCTGGATCGAATCGAAATTGATGGTGCTCATTCGCATTTCCCCGCTTATCGCTGAACGACGACGCTGCGCAGATCGGCAACGTGCTCGCCGCGCTGGTTCGTGACACGCGTCTCGCGCACGATGAACCACAGCGCGCCGTTCTTCTTGTCGTAGATATCGGCGATGCGGCTCTCGAAGCGCAGCACGTCGCCCGCATACGCCATGCGGTGATACGTGAACGACTGCTCGCCGTGGAGAATGCGCGACGAGACGATGCCGATCGCCTCGCGCCACGCCGTCGACGGCTGCTCGAATTCGAGCGAGAACAGGAACGTCGGCGGCAGCGGCAGCGCCGGATAACCGGCGTCGTGAGCGGCGGCTTCGTCGAAGTAGACCGGATTGGTTTCGCCGATCGCCTTCGCGAAGAAGCGCAGACGCCACGCGTCCGCCGTCGCGGAATAGACCGGCAACTTCATGCCGATGTGTTGTTTGTCGATCGCCATTACGCAGTCTTCTTGTAGATGGTGACGACGCCCGCGCCGCCCAGCCCGAGGTTGTGCTGCAATGCGATCTTCGCGTCCTTGACCTGACGGTCGCCGGCCGTGCCGCGCAACTGATGCGTCAGCTCGTAGCATTGCGCGAGACCCGTCGCGCCGAGCGGATGCCCCTTGGAAAGCAGGCCGCCCGACGGATTCGTCACCCATTTGCCGCCGTAGGTGTTGTCGCCATCCATGACGAGGCGCTCGCCTTCGCCTTCCTTGCACAGGCCGAGTCCTTCGTAGGTCAGCAGTTCGTTTTGCGCGAAGCAGTCGTGCAGTTCGATCACGTCGATGTCTTCGGGACCGACGCCCGCCTGCTCGTATGCCTGCTGCGCCGCGTTGCGCGTGATGTCGAAGCCGACGACGCGGATCATGTCGCGCGCTTCGTACGTGCTCGGCAGATCGGTGGCGAGCGACTGGCCGGCGATCAGCACGTCGGTGCGCAGGCCGTGCTTGCGCGCGAAGGCCTCGGACACGACGATCGCCGCCGCGCCGCCGCATGTCGGCGGGCAGGCCATCAGGCGCGTGAGCACGCCTTCCCAGAGCATCGGCGCGTTCATCACGTCTTCGGTCGTCACGACGTTGCGGAACACCGCGAGCGGATTGCGTGCCGCGTGCTCGCTCGCCTTCGCGCGAATCCGGGCGAACGTTTCGAGCTTCGTGCCGTACTTGCGCATGTGCGCCTGGCCCGCGCCCGCGAACTGGCGAATCGCCGTGGGCACTTCCGTGTTGTCGACGAGTTCGTTCGTCAGGCTGATCGCACGCTCGAGCGCGGCCGCGCGATCCGGCCATTTCGGCAGCAGCGGTCCCGGCTGCATGAATTCGAAGCCGAAGGCGAGCGCGCAATCGACCGCGCCGCTTTCCACGGCCTGGCGCGCAAGCCAGAGCGCCGACGAACCCGTCGCGCAGTTGTTGTTGACGTTGATGACCGGAATGCCCGTCATGCCGACGCGATAAAGCGCTTTCTGGCCGCACGTCGAATCGCCGTACACATAACCCGCGTAAGCCTGCTGGATGGCCTTGAAGTCGAGGCCGGCGTCGGCGAGCGCATCGCGGATCGCGATTTCGCCCATCACGTCGTACGTCTCGCTTGCACCCGGCTTCTTGAACGGAATCATTCCCACGCCCGCGACATACACCTTGCGACTCATGTGCTTCTCCTTCAGTGATTGAGGATTCGATGGATTCAGAGCTTGCGCGAGATGAGGTCTCGCATGACTTCACTGGTGCCGCCGAAAATGCGCGAGACACGGGCGTCGACGAATGCGCGCGCCACCGGATACTCCAGCATGTAGCCGTAGCCGCCGTGCAGTTGCACCATCTCGTCGAGCGCCTTGCCGAGCGCTTCGGTCGAATAGAGCTTGGCGATCGCGGATTCCTCGAGCGTCAGCCGGCGGCGCGTGTGCTCGCCGATGTAGTGATCGATCATCAGACGCACCGCGATCGCCTGCGCCTTGACGTCCGCGAGCTTGAACTTGGTGTTCTGAAAGTCCCACACGGTCTGTCCGAACGCGCGACGGTCCTTCACGTAATCGATCGTGTGCTGCAGGCAGGTTTCGAGACGCGCCGCCGCGCTCACCGCGATCGAGAGCCGTTCCTGCGGCAATTCCGCCATCAGATAGGCGAAGCCCTTGCCTTCGTCGCCGAGCCGGTTCGCGACGGGCACGCGCACGTCGTCGAAGAAGAGTTCGGCGGTGTCCTGCGCGTGCAATCCGACCTTGTCGAGCTTGCGGCCGCGGCGAAAGCCTTCGCGCGTCGCTTCGACGACGATCAGGCTCACGCCCTTCGCGCCCGCGGCCGGATCGGTCGTGCAGACGACCACGATCAGATCGCAGTTCAGACCGTTCGTGATGAAGGTCTTGCTGCCGTTGATGACGTACTCGTTGCCTTCGCGCCGCGCGGTGGTTCGCACGGCTTTGAGATCGCTGCCGACGCCGGGCTCGGTCATCGCGATCGCGAGAATCTGCTCGCCTGCGCAAATCGCGGGAAGCCATTTCTGCTTCTGCTCTTCATTGCCGATGCGCGCGATATACGGTGCGACGATGTCCGAGTGCACGCCAAAGCCCGGTCCGCTCACGCCCGTGTGCGCCATCTCTTCGACGAGCACGGCGACGTGCCCGAAGTCGCCGCCGCCGCCGCCGTACTCCGACGGAATCGACGTGCACAGCAGCCCTTGCTTGCCGGCCTTGAGCCATGTTTCACGATCCACGCAACCGGCCTTGTCCCATTGCGCCTGGCGCGGAACGCATTCGCGCTCGAAGAATCTGCGCGCAGTAGTCCGAAGCATTTCGTGATCGTCTCTGAAGACGGTTCGATTGATGTGCATTGCAAGCTCCTCTTGTTCTGTTATCGGCGCGCGCGGACGATGTGCTGGCCCGGTTCGGTCCCGTACAGCTCGTCGATCAGATGCGCCCGGCGCGCGCGCGTGGTCGCCTGATTGACGTAACCTTTGTCGGCGATTTCGTTGGCATCGAGCGATGGCGGTTCGGCCATCAGCATGAGCCGTTCGATGACGAGCGTCGCGCCGGCGGGCTTTTGCCGCACGAGCCGTTCGCGCAAAGCTCCGATGACGAGCGGATGCGCGATGAGCGACTTCGCATCCAGCGACGCGAGCTCGGGCGCGAGGCGCTGGCATGCCGCGACGTTCGGCCAGGCGAGCGCCGCGAGATAGTCGCGGTCGTGACCGCAGATCACGGCGTCGGAAACGAGCGGCGCGCAGCAGTCGACGAGCGCGAGCCGCAACGCGCCGACGCGCACCCAACTGCCGTTCGCGAGCTTGAAGTCTTCGACGGTGCGGCCCGCGAACTCCATGCCCCTCGCCGGATCGGCGGGATCGGCGAGGCGCACGGCATCGCCGAAACGGAAGAAGCCTTCTTCGTCGAAAGCGGCGGCGGTCAAATCCGGCTGGCCGATGTAGCCGCCGAACACGTTCGGGCCGCGTATGCGGATTTCATAGCGTCCGTCGCCGCCCGGAAGCGGCAGCAGCTTGACTTCGGTGCCGAGCGACGGCGTGCCGATATTGCCCGGTGTGTCGGTCGCCCAGCCGCAGTACGTGCCCATTCCCGACGTTTCCGTGGCCGCGAGTCCCGAGCAGAACGTCATGCGCTCGCCGATGGTCTTCTCCGCGACGGCCTGAATGCGGTTCCACACTTCGACCGGCATGCTCGCGCCGCCATATCCGAAGAAGCTGGCTTTGCCGAAGAGATTCTGTGCGAGCAGCGGATCGCGTTCGAGTTCGTTCGACAGCGCGGCCCAGGCGGACGGCACGCTCGTATAGATGGTCGGCGCGACGTCGCGAAGATTGCGCAGCGTGCGCTCGATCATGCCGGGAAGCGGCCGGCCATCGTCGATGTAATGGGTCGCGCCGAACTGGATTGCGCGCCCGAGATGCAGCACGCCGCCCAGGCCGTGATGCCACGGCAGCCAGTCGAGGAACACGGGCTGCGATTCGCGCAGCCACGCGAGATTGTCCGAATAGTAGGCCGCCACCGCGCCGAGATTGCGGTACGTGAGGCGCACGCCCTTCGGTGCGCCGGTCGAGCCGGAGGTGAAGAGCACGCGCGCGGTGTCGTCGTTTTGGATGGCCGCATGCGCTTGCTCGACCGTTTGCAGCCGCGCGTCCGATAGCGGAAGAGCGGTCAACGCGTCCCATGCGATGTGTCCTGCCAGCGCCTGTTTCACTGCGATGACAGGCGCGCCGTTCAGCGGCAGCGCCGCGAGCGCCCGCGCGAACGGACCGGTTTCCTGCACGAACACCGCGCCGGGCGGCACGCGTTCGCAAATCGCCTTGAGTCGCGCGAAGTCCTTGCTGAGCAGCGCATAAGTGGGCGAAATGGGCGCGCTCGGAATGCCCGCGTATTCGGCGGCGAGCAGCACGACAGCCTGTTCGATCGAGTTGCCGGACAGCAGCATCAGCGGACGTTCCGCGCCGAGGCCCATTTCGAGCAGCGCGGCGCCGACCGTGCGGACTTGCCGCCACAGTTCTCTCCAGCTCAACGCGCGCCACGCGCCATCTTCGCCGCGCTCGCAGAAGGCGGGCGTGTCGCCGCGTTCGGCGGCCCAGAGCGGAATGAAATCGGCGAAGGAACGCTGCGCGATGTCCGGCAACGGACGGTCGCAGCGAAGAATCAGCGTGCCGTCGGCGCGGCGCTCCACGAGCGTGCGGCGTTGCGGAAACCGCACGGGACGATATCGCGGCTTCGTCGCGTCGCTTGCTTCTAACGTACTCATTACGCCTGCCTCCTGAGCATGTTTGGCTTCTTTCCGATCGGGCTTGGGTGCCTGATGCGAGCGCTCTGCACTTTTCAGAAGCATACGGCTTGCGCGCAAGGCGGCGACCACCCGAGGTGGGTGGCGGCTCCTGTGGCGCCGCAGCGTATCTTCATTCCACGATGCGGCACAACGCGAAGTCGCTGAAAACGCGCATCGGTGAAGCCATCGAATCAAAGGGAGACGTCATGGATCTGGGTATCGCCGGGAAGGTCGCGCTCGTCACGGGCAGCGGACGCGGCATTGGAGCGGAAGTCGCGCGCATGCTGGCGGCGGAAGGCGCGCGCATCGTCGTGTCCGATATCGACGCCGCCGCCGCAGACGAAGTCGCAAGCGGCCTGCAAAAGAGCGGCGCGCAGGCGATCGCGGTGCGCTGCGACGTATGCAGCGAGGACGAAGTGCGGCACGTCGCGAACGCGGCGGACGAAGCCTTCGGCGGCGTCGACATCCTCGTGAACAACGCGGGCTTCAACAAGGACCGCTATCTGACGAAGATGACCGAGCCCGAATGGGACTCCGTCGTCGACGTGATCCTGAAAGGCGCGTTTCACAGCAGCCGCGCGGTGTTGCCCGGCATGATGGCGCGCAAGTGGGGGCGCATCGTGAACATCTCTTCGCGCTCCGTGTTCGGCAATCCGGGGCAAACCAACTACAGCGCCGCCAAACTTGGCCTGATCGGTTTCACGCGCGCGCTCGCGCTCGAACAGGCGAAGTTCGGCATCACCGTGAACGCGGTCGCGCCGGGCTTCGTCGAGACCGAACTGATGCGCGCCAATCCCACGTACGAAACGCTGCGCGACTCGGCGATCGCGAAAACGCCGGTCGGCTTTCTCGGCATGCCCGGCGACATCGCGTCGGCGGTTGCGTTCATCGCGTCGGAGCGCGCGCGCTACATCTCCGGCGTCACGCTGTACGTCACGGGCGGGCGCTTCTCGTCCTGAACGCGCATTCATTTACCCATCATTCGAAGACGCAGGTGGCACATGGATTTTGATTTCGACGCGGATCAGGTCGCGCTGCGCGACAGCATCCGCCGTTATATGCGCAATGAAGTCGTGGCGCGCATCGACGAATGCGAGAAGGCGCGGCGCATTCCGCTCGACCTGCTCGCGGGCGTGAGCCAGTTCGGCTATATCGGCGGCCTGCTGCCGGAAGAAGACGGCGGCATGGGCCTCGATTTCGTCACTTGGGCGATGATGCTCGAAGAATGCGGTTATTTCTGGGGCTCGCTGCGCACCATCGTCAATATCACGAACGTGTTCTGCCGCCTCGTTTCGCATCAGGGCAACGACGAGCAGAAGGCGCGTTTTCTCGCGCCCGTGCTTGCGTCGCAAAAGGGCGCGTGCGTCGCGTTCAGCGAGCCGAATCACGGCTCGAATCCGGCGGGCATCGAAACGCGCGCCGAAGATCGCGGCGATCACTACGTGCTCAACGGCACGAAGCTGTGGATCACGAACGGCGTCGCGGCCGATTACGCCATCGTGCTCGCGCGCACGCACAGCAAGACGTGCGACGGCGGCCACTCGCTCTTTCTGGTCGACAAGTCGCAGACGCCCGTCGAGGCGCGGCTCGTCGACAAGATGGTGCTGAAGGCGTCGGGCACGTCCGAGCTGTTTCTCAACGATCTGCGCATTCCGAAGGAAAACCTGCTCGGCGCGGAAGGCGGCGCCCTCAAGGTGATGGCGATCGGACTGAACTACGGCCGCATGAATATTGCGATGGGCGCGGTCGGCGCGGCGCAGGCGGCGCTCGATCTGTCCGTCGAATACGCGAAGACGCGCAAGCAGTTCGGCAAGCCGATCGGCCAGTTCCAGCTCGTGCAGAAGCATATCGTCGACATGATGGTGCGCACCGAAGCTGCGCGCGCGCTCGGCTACAAGGCGGCCGTCGCGTTGCAGAAGGGTTTGCCCGCGCGCATCGAATGCTCGATCGCGAAGCTCTATGCCGCCGAAGCGGCGCATGAAGTGGCGAAGATCGCGATCGGCGTGCACGGCGGCATCGGCTATTCGACGGAGTATCCGCTGGAGCGCATATTCCGCGACACGAGCGGCGGCACCATTCCCGAAGGCACCGCCGAAGTGCAGACGCTGATCGTCGGGCGCGAAGTGCTCGGCATGTCGGCCATCGTGTGAGGCGCGCATGAACCAGGAAAACATGCTCGCGCCGCGCGACCTCCACACCGCGCGCTACTACTGGGAAGACCTGGAGCCGGGCTTCTCGTTCGAAACGGCGAGCCGCACCGTGACCGAAGCGGACGTCGTGAGCTTCGCCGCGCTTTCCGCCGATTACAACCGCGTGCACGTCGATGCCGAGTACGCCGCGAGCACGCCGTGGGGCGCGCGCATCGCGCACGGCATGCTCGTCGCGTCGATCGTGTCGGGATTGAACACGCGCACGGTGGTCAATCAACTGCTCGAGCCGTCGCTGATCGGCATGCTGGAGACGCGCATCCGCTTTCCGAAGCCGACGCTCATCGGCGACACGATCAAGGCGCGCATCGAAATCAGCGACAGGCGCGAGACGTCGAACCCGGCGCGCGGCATCGTCGATTTCAGGCGTGTGGCGGTCAATCAGCGCGGCGAGACCGTCTGCGAATGCGACGTACGCATGATGGTCCTGCGCCGCGCGCAGAACGATTCATAAGGAGACAGCATGGTCAGCACCGAAATCGGCTACACGACGATCGACAGGATCACCGTGCGCGGCAGGGATCTGTCGAAGGACATTCTGGGCAAACTCGACTTCGTCGAAACGATGATGTTGACGATCCTGAACCGCGTGCCCGACGAGCGCGAAAAGCGCATGGTCAATCTCATTCTCGTGACGGCGTGCGATCACGGCCTGACGCCTTCCGCGATGAGCGCGCGTCTCACGTATCTCGGCGCGCCCGAGGCGATGCAGGCGGCGGTCGCGGCTGGGCTCCTCGGCGCGGGCAGCGTCTTTCTCGGCACGACGCAGAACGCGGCGGAGATGCTCATCAAGGCCGGACGCGAATTGCGCGACGACGCGAGCGAGGACGACATCACCGCGTGCGCGCGCGAGACCGTGCGGCGCGCGAAGGAAGCGAAGCAGCCGATCTACGGCGTCGGGCATCCGATCCACATCCACGGCGATCCGCGCGTCGCGACGCTCGCGCAGGCATCGCGCGACAACGGCTATTTCGGCAAGCACTGGCGGCTCGTGTTCGCGATCGAGCGCGTGCTGCGCGACGAGCACGGCAAGAACCTGCCGCTCAACGCCGTGGGCGCGATCGGTGCGATCGTCGCGGACATGTCGCTCGATCCGCTGCTCGCGCGCGGCTTCATGCTCGTCGGGCGCGCGGCGGGGCTCATCGCGCATCTGTACGAGGAGCGTCAGTACCCGGTCGCGCAGCAAATCTGGGATCTTGTGTTGACGCAGGACGAGCGCAACGAAATTCCGGCGCGCTCACGCACGCGCTGAGCCGCCAGCCGACGCTAACTCAGGCGCTCCGCGAAGGGGCGCCTCCAGAAGGAAGTGCCATGAACCTCAGCTATTCAAGCGCGGATCTCGCGTTCCGCGACCAGGTACGCCGCTTTCTCGCAGAGAACCTGCCCGTGGATCTGCGAGAGAAAGTGCTCAATCATCGTCACCTCGATGCCGACGACTTCGTGCGCTGGCAGCGCATTCTGTATCAGCATGGCTGGGGCGCGCCCGGCTGGCCGGCCGAGTTCGGCGGCACGGGCTGGAGTGCGTTGCAGCGGCTGCTGTTCGACATCGAATGCGGCATCGCGGGTGCGCCGCGTCAGCTTCCATTCGGCCTCAACATGATCGGCCCGGTGCTGATGAAGTTCGCGAGCAAGGCGCAGCAGGCGCGCTTCCTGCCGCGCATTCCGACCGCCGAGGACTGGTGGTGTCAAGGCTATTCCGAACCGGGCGCGGGTTCGGATCTCGCCTCGCTGAAAACACGGGCGGTGCGCGACGGAGACCATTACATCGTCAACGGGCAAAAGACCTGGACGACCTACGCGCAGCACGCCGACTGGATGTTCTGTCTCGTGCGGACCGATCCCGAAGCGAAGCCGCAAAGCGGCATCTCGCTGCTGCTGATCGACATGAAAAGCCCCGGCATCACCGTGCGTCCGATCCGCACGCTCGAAGGCCTCACCGATGTCAACGAAGTCTTCATCGACGAAGTAAAGGTGCCCGTCGAAAACCTCGTCGGCGAGGAGAACTGCGGCTGGACCTACGCGAAATACCTGCTCGGCCACGAGCGCACGGGTATCGCGGGCATCGGCAATTGCAGACGCGAGCTGAATTACGTGAAGGCGCTGGCGCAGCGCGAGCGCCGCCACGGCAAGCCGCTCGCGGACGACTTGCGCGTGCGCGAGAAGATCGCGTGCATCGAGGCCGAAGTGCTGGCGCTCGAAATGCTGCTGATGCGCGTCGCGTCGCAGGCGAGTCAGCGCGGCGCGGGCGTGGAATCGTCGATCCTCAAGATTCGCGGGTCCGAACTGCAGCAGTCGTTGTCGGCGCTGCAACTCGATATCGCCGGGCCGAATGCGGTGCCGTTCTCGCCCGACTGGCTCGCCGACGGCTTCGACGGATGGACGCCCGATCCCGGTCATGGCGCGAGCATCGGCAGCTTCTATCTGGAAATGCGCAAGCCGACCATCTACGGCGGCACGAACGAGGTGCAGAAGGAAATCATTGCGAAAGCGGTCATCGAGGGATGAGATCGGACATGGACTTTTCATACAGCGAAGAACAGCGCCAGCTCGCGGACAGCCTGAGGCGCTTCACGGAAGAGCGCTATCCGCTGGAGGCGCGCCGCAAGGCGAACGGTTTCAGCCGCGACGCGTGGCGAACCTACGCGGAATTCGGCGTGCTGGGGCTCGTGATCGGCTCCGAGCACGGCGGTTTCGATGGCCAAGCCACGGACACATTCGCCATTCAGTTCGAAGCGGGCCGCGCGTGCTTGCCAGAGCCGCTCATTCCGTGCGCGGTCATGGCGGCCGGGCTGATTCAGCGATACGCCACCGAAGCGCAACGCGAAGCGTGGCTGCCGCCGATCGCCGAAGGCCGCGAGATCGTGACGCTCGCGTATCAGGAGCCGTGTGCCCGCTACGACTTCGCGCGTCCGTCGACGGTAGCCGAAGCGCGTGACGACGGCTTCCTGCTCGACGGCGAGAAAGTTCACGTATGGCATGGCGCCGTCGCGCAATCGCTGATCGTATCGGCGTGGAACGCGTCGGCGCAGGCGATGTCGCTGTTCGTCGTGCCGTCGTCGGCTGCCGGTGTGACGATTCGCGCCTATCCGACGCTCGACGGCACGCACGATGCGCAAGTCACGCTGAAGGCGGTGCGCGTGCCGAAAAGCGCGCTCATCGGCGATGCCGCGCGCGGCGAAGCGATGCTCGAAAGCGCACTCGAACTCGGCATCGCGGCGCAATGCGCGGCGAGCGCGGGCGCGCTGGAACGCCTCGTCGAGATGACGGCCGAATATCTGAGCACGCGCAAGCAGTTCGGCCAGCCGCTCGCGCGCTTTCAGGCGTTGCGCCATCGCGTCGCGGACATGGCCGTGCAAAAGGAGCTGGCGTTGTCGATGGCGCATCTGGCGGCATCGGCCATCGATCATCCGAGCGTCATCGAGCGGCGTCGCATGATTTCGTCGGCGAAGCTGATCGTGAGCCGCGCGGCGCGTTTCGTCGGCGAGCAGGCCGTGCAGTTGCACGGCGGCATGGGCGTTACGGCGGAACTGGCTGTCGGCGATTACTTCAAGTCGCTGATGGTGGCGTCGCTACGTCTGGGCGATGCCGAATTTCACGCCGACGTGCTGGCGAATCTGCCGATCGAGCCTGAGGCGCGCGCGCGCGCCGCGTGAGACGCGCGCGTCCGGGATCACGCGCCGTCGTTCAGCGCGAGGTCCCGCGAGCGCGCGACGGCTTCGTCGCGGCTCGACACGCCGAGCTTGCTGTAGATGTTCTTCAGATGCCATTTGACCGTCTCGGGCGATATGCCCATCGTCCGGGCGATCTTCTTGTTCGGCAACGCCTGCGCGAGCAGGCTCAACACCTTCGTTTCCCGCACGCTCAGGATTTCCGGCGCCTTCGCCTCGCCGGCGCGCACGCCTGATCCTGGCGCGTCCGGCCGCTTCGCCGTCGCGCGCGCTTGCGCGCTGCGCAGACGATCGGCGTAGAACTGCAACACCGCGCCCTGCGGTTCGGTCCGGACGGCGGCGCCGATCAGATCCAGCGCGGCGGGATGCGCATCGAGCAGCGTGCGCACGAGGCCCAGGCGATGTCCGTGGCGCACGGCGTCCAGCATGACCTGGCGCGCCGAATCCGCGTCGCCGCGAACGTGCGCCGTGACAGCCCTGCGCACTTCCAGAGACACGGTGCGTCGCTGCCAGCCGCGCGCCCGGCACAGTTCGATGAGCGGCGCGAGCGCATGCGCCGCCGCGTCGTGATCCTCGTGCGCCATGCGCCAGTCGATGTGCGCCTGCTGCGCGACGAAGCGGAAATCGGCCGCGTGCGCGAGCGAGCCGGCGCGCGCGGTCAGTTCGTCGAGCCGCGCGAGGCCCGCGTGCGCGGCGTCGAACTGGCCGCCCTGCAAGTCGCGCCGGACGCGCTGCGCGACGCAATGCGCGAGCGCGCGCCGCAGATCGTGCTTCGCGGCGTAATCCTCGAGCCGATCGAGACACGCGATCGCATCGAGCCGATGACCCGCGAGCCAGCGCGATGACGACAGCACCGTGAGCACGCTCGTCACCGCATCCGGAAACGACACGCGCTCGATGACGTCGAGACGTTCTTCGAGCAGCTTGCACGCCTGATCGGCATCGCCGGATTCGTAGAGCACTTCGCCGAGCAGCGCGGCGGCGAGCGCGGACGCCTCCGCCGCGGCGCTGCCACGCGGTTCGGCCTCGTGGAGCACGTCGCGGCACACGCGCTCGGTGCGCAGCAGATCGCCTTCCAGCAGATGACCGAAACCCACGAGCGCGCGCCCGCTCAGCACGCCCGCCGACGTGCTCATGAGCGGCGTGCCGTCCGCGAGCACGGGCGCGCGGTCGGTCTGCGCGCGGCGCGCTTCGTCGAATTCGCCGCGCAGCGTATGCGCCCAGGTCAGCAGATTGTTGTGCGCGCCGATGGTGATGCCTTGCGCGTCGTCCGGCAGCGTGCGCAGCTGCGGCAGCAGTGTGCAGGCGGCGTCGAGATCGTCGCGCTGGACCGCGAGCGCGGCTTCCAGCAGCGTGACGCGATAGCGCGAGTGCGTGTCGTCGTGCGCGAGATCGGCGCGCAGCCGTTCGATCTCGCTCGCGCAAGCGTCGAACTCGCGATTGTAGAGATGCAGATGGATCATCCAGAGCCGCAGCCCGACGCGCGCCTGAATCTCGGCTTGCGGCAAGAGACGCATCAGCGCGACGATCCGGCGCAGTTCGCCGCGCGGCTGCAGGGCGCGCGCGATCTGCGCGACGAGATCGGCGGCGGCGGCGGGTTCGCCGGCGAGCACGGCGTGACGCACGGCTTCATCGGCGTAATCGTGCTTGCGGAACCACTGCCATGCCGTGTGATGCACTTGCCGCTGCTGCGCCTCGCTGCGTGCGCGAAAACGCTCCAGCAAGGTCTCGCGAAAAAGCGGATTCAGGCGATACCACACATTGCGTGCATCCTGACCGGCGGGCGCGAGAAAGAGATTGTCGCTTTCCAGACGGGCGAGCAGCTTGAGCACGCTGTCGGGATGATCCGCGCGGCCGATCAGCGCGACGCACAAGGGCGCGCAGAGCCGCTCGCACACGGCCATCCGCATGAGCAGCTCGCATTCGCTCGCGGCGAGCCGCGACAGCACTTCGCGTCCGAAATACTCCGCGAACGTGTGGATGTCGAGCAGCGGAGCGTCCGCGAACGCTTCATCGAGCGCGAGCTGCTTCGGCGCGACGTTCCCGCGCTTCGCGCCGACCACCATCAGCTGCAGCCCGGCGATCCAGCCATCGGTCATTTCGTGCATGCGGCGCGCGTCGCGCGGGGCGATGTCGCGAAGCTGCGATTTGAGAAACGCGAACGATTCCGCCATCGAAAAGCGCAGATCGCGCATGTCGAGTTCGAGCAGCAGACCTTCGTCGCGAATGCGGCCGACGGACAGCGGAATCGCGCCGCGCGACGCGATCGCGACATGCAGATTCGGCGGCGCGTAATCGAGCAGCCATTGCAGCGATTGATGACAGCGCCGATCCGTCAGCCGATGCAGATCGTCGAGCACGAGCACGAGATCGCCCTGACGGCCCGCGATGCCGCGCACCAGCGCGATGATCGTGCGTTCGACCGCTTCGTCGTCGAGGCCGCGGCCGCCGAGCAGGGCGGCGTCGCCGGCGATCGACGGATCGACTTGCGCGAGGCTCGCGGCCAGTGCGTCGAGGAACCGGGCGAGGTCGTCGGTTTCATCGGACAGCGTGAGCCACGCGACCTGAAACGCGAGCGGATAAAGCGCCTCGCGCCACGCGATGAGCGCGGTCGTCTTGCCGTAGCCCGCCGGGCCTTGCATCACGATGCAGCGCTTGCGCCGCGCTTCGACGAGCTGCGCGACGAGCCGCTCGCGGCCCACGATGCGCGTCGATATGCGCGGCGATGCGCAGGCCGGATCGGACGCGGATGCCCGCGCGGTGTCGTCATCGGAATGATTCGGATAGCGAAGGAGGATCGTTTCAGTCATCAAGCACCTGCGTCTTTCAAGGTGGGACAAAACTCCGATGCCGGCGATTCTAGCGTTCACGACGCGCCGTGCCCGCTAGGGAACACGCGTAGTCCGGCGCGGGAACTATCGGAGTACGGCAATGGTTCGCTCGACGAACGAACTGGGGTATTCCCGCGCCTACTCGATTCGGGTAGTGGTGACGCGAAGACGCCCTGCAACACTGAATCGGACGGGATCGGAGGGGCGTCGGCGTGCGTCGCGTGCATCGGACAAACGCGCCGGGGAGACCAAAAACCCATAACGAGGAGACAGCTATGTGTATCGTCAGGAAGAGCGTTGCCGGTGCGGCCCTTGCGGTCGTGGCGAGCGGCGCGGCGGCCCAGTCCAGCGTCACGCTTTACGGCGTCGCGGACGCATTCTTTCAGTGGTACGACAACGGCGGCCAGCATTCCTGGTCGATGCGAAGCGGCGGCAACAGCGGTTCGATGGTCGGCCTGAAGGGCAGCGAAGATCTCGGCAGCGGCCTGAAGGCCGTGTTCACGCTGGAGAGCGGCTTCAACATCAACAACGGCACCGCTTTCGCCGATTCCTCGGTGATGTTCTATCGTCAGGCGTGGGTCGGCCTGTCGCACGAAAAGTACGGCTCGCTGACGTTCGGCCGGCAGTATCAGCCGACGTTCTGGTCGCTCTATCCGACCGATCCGTTTCGCGCGAACGAAGTGCTCTCGCCGCTCGCGGCATCGGCGAATTCCATCGACCGAAACACGATCGCCACGCAGACGGGCGGCGGCCGTTCGAGCAATGCGATCGTCTACAAGTCGCCGAATCTCAGCGGATTCCAGCTTTGGGGCATGTATGCGCTCGCGGCGTCCGTGACGCAGCCGTATCCGCAGAGCACGGGCAACATGCTCGATGTGGCCGCCACGTACTCCGGTTACGGGCTGTACGCAGGCGTGTCGTATCAGTTCCAGCATCCCGGATCGAAGACCTTGCCGGGATTGCCGGCTGCGGTGAACACGGTGTCCGTCGAGCATTACACGGCGGCGCTCGCGTATCGCATCGGCATCGTGAATCTGCAGGCCAACTACACGTATCACAAGCCGGAGAATCCGGCCGCGGGTTCCGTCGCGGCGCGGCTGAACGCGGCGCATCCGTTCAGCGTCGCGGAAATCGGCGCGACGATTCAGGCGACGCCCGCCGACGCCATCGAAATCGCCGGCTTTCAGCGCCTCGCGCGCGGCGTGCATGACAACACCTGGGGCGTGCAGGTCGGCGCGGATCATAGCCTCTCGAAGCGCACGACCCTTTATGCGCGCGCGGGCTTCATGAAGAACAACGGCCTCGCGACGACCGCCTGGCCCGGCTACACGACGACCGCGGGCGAAAATCAGACGCTCGTCGGCGTCGGCATGTCGCATCGCTTCTGATTGACAGCGGGCGCGCTTCGTCCGAACCTGCGGGCGCGGCGGAGTGCGCCGTTCGGCATTCATCGCATCGAGCATCGTTACAACAAACATGGCGGCAAATCACACTATGAAATTACTTCGAACTGCAAAGCTGATGATCGGCGTCGCCGCCGTCAGCGCATCGTTTTATGGCAACGCGCAGAGCGGCGCGTCGGCGCCCGTGAGCGCGTCCGCGCCGGCGATGGCATCGGCGGCGACTGGCGGCAAGACTTCGTCGAAAGCGGCGGATCGCGCGCTGCGCCGGAAGATCCTCACCGCGCTCGCCGACGCAAAGGGAATGCGCGCGGCCGGCATCACTGTGCGCGCCACCGACGGCGACGTGCTGCTCGAAGGCTGGGTTCCCGAAGTCGCGCAGATCGAGCAGGCGACGCGCGTGGCGCAGGGCGTGCCGGGCGTGAAAACGGTGCGCAACACGCTGACGCTCTCGACATTCTGATAGCGCTTGAACGTTCCTTCATGGCCCCGCGCCGGTTTGCGCCGACGCGGGGCGTTTGCATTACGCGCAGCCGGCGATCGACTTCGTTTCGAGGAACTCGGACAAACCGTGCTCGCCGAACTCGCGACCGTTG
Source organism: Caballeronia sp. LZ028 (assembly GCF_031451415.1). Taxonomy (NCBI): domain Bacteria; kingdom Pseudomonadati; phylum Pseudomonadota; class Betaproteobacteria; order Burkholderiales; family Burkholderiaceae; genus Caballeronia; species Caballeronia sp. LZ028. The sequence goes on from NZ_JARUXN010000003.1 coordinate 129,762, forward strand.
CCGGATGTCTTGTAGCCGCCGAAAGGCGCGTTCAGGTCGAGCGTCGCGCCGTTGAGCATCACCGCCCCCGCGCGCAGATGATCCGCGACGCGACGCGCGCGCGCCGCGTCGGATGACGACACGTAGGCGGCGAGACCGAAGTCGGTATCGTTGGCGATGTCGATGGCTTCGTCTTCGCTCGAATACGGAATCATCACGACGACCGGACCGAAAATTTCCTCGCGCGCAATGCTCATGTCGTTGCGCACGTTGGCGAACACGGTCGGGCGCGCGTAGAAGCCGCGCGTGAGCGTATCGGGCCGGCCGGGGCCGCCGGCTGCGAGCGTCGCGCCTTCGTCGATGCCGCGCTGGATCATCTGCTGCACGCGCTCGTACTGACGCCGATTCGAGATCGGGCCGAGTTTGGTATCGGGATGCGCCGGATCGCCGACCGTCAGCGCGTTCGCGGTCGCGGCAGCGATTGCAACGGCGTGGTCGTGCAGACGCTTCGGCACCAGCATGCGCGTCGGCGCGATGCACGTCTGGCCGGAGTTGAGCATGCAGGAGATCACGCCGTTCGATACGGCGCTCTTCAGATCGGCGTCGTCGAGGATCAGGTTCGGCGACTTGCCGCCCAGCTCCTGCGTGACGCGCTTCACGGTCGGCGCCGCTTTCATCGCGACATCGACACCCGCGCGCGTCGATCCGGTGATCGACACCATATCGACACCGCGATGGCTCGCGAGCGCCCCGCCGATGTCGGCGCCATCGCCGTAAATCATGTTGAACACGCCGGCTGGCACGCCCGCGTCGTGGAGAATCTGCGCGAAAAGCTCGGCGTCGAGCGGCGTGATTTCCGATGGCTTCAACACGATGGTGCAGCCCGCCGCAAGCGCGGGCGCGACTTTCGCCGCGATCTGATTGAGCGGCCAGTTCCACGGCGTGATGAGCGCCGCCACGCCGATCGCCTCGCGCACGATCTGCGTGCGTCCGCGCGTGGCGACGAACGGGAAGTCCTGCAGCGCGGTCAGCGTGCCGTGAAACTGGCCGAGTCCGGCGGGCGCCTGCTTCTCGCGCGCGAGCCATGCGGGCGCGCCCATTTCCGTGGTGATCGCGTCGGCGAGCGCGCCCATGCGTTCCTTGTACAGCGTCATGACGCGGCTCAGCAACGCCGCGCGCGTCGCGACGCTCGTGCGCGACCACGCGGGAAACGCGGCGCGCGCCGCTGCGACCGCGGCGTCGACGTCGGCGCTCGTGCCCATCGCCACGCGGCCGATGACGTCTTCCGTCGCGGGATTGACGATGTCGGCGAAATGCGCGCCGGCGGCCGGCTCGACCCAACGTCCGCCGATATAGAACTTGTTCAACTCTTTCACGGTTTCTCCATTGCGTGATGACGCGCTCAGACCGGGCGCTCACCGATGATCGTCGCGCGCATCATGCGGCGCACGGCGGGATAGTAGTCCTGAACGGCATAGTGCTGCGTGGCGCGGTTGTCCCAGAAGGCGATCGTGTGCGGCTCCCATTTCAGGCGCGCTTGATATTCCGGCGCGGCCGCTTGCCGGAACAGATACTGAAGGAGGTCCATTTCGGCCAGCTTGAGATCGAAGCCGAAGCGATAGCCCGCGATCTCCGCGTAGTTGGAGAAATGCGTCGTGAATGCCTCGTTGACGAAGAGCAGCTTCTCGCCGGATTCGGGATGCGTGCGGACCACCGGATGCGTGACGGCCGGGTTTTGCGCGCGCACGGTGATGCGCTGTTCGGGCGGCAGCATCGAGCCGAAGAGCGGCATCAGATCGTGCACGGCGATGAGGCCCTCGAGACGCGCTTTGACTTCGGCGGGCAGGTTCTCGTAGGCGAGCGCCATGTTCACCCAGATGGTGTCGCCGCCGGTTGGCGGACATTCGACGCAACGCAGGATCGAGCCCATCGACGGCACTTCGCGCCACGAAACATCGCTGTGATAGATGTTTTCGCGGCCGCGCTTCTTGTCGGACTTGTCGAAGACGACGAGCTCCGGATGATCGGGATGATGCGCGATGACGGGATGCACTTCCAGCTTGCCGAACCGCTGCCCGAGCGCGACGTGCTGCGCGGGCGTAATGTCCTGATCGCGGAAGAACAGCACCTTGTAGCGGATCAGCGCGCGGCGCAGCGCGAGATACGTCGGCTCGTCGAGCGGCTGGCGCAGGTCGATGTCGCTCACGTAAGCGCCGATCGCGGGCGTGGCCTGCGTGACGGTGAACGGCCAGATTTCGCCTGGAGCCGAATCGGAAGTGCGTGCTTCGATGGTCGAACCGGCTTGCTGCATGTCGATCTCCCGTTGATGCGGCGTCGCCAAAACAGGCGCCCGAGCCGCGATGCTCGCGAGCATGGTCGCACAACCTGTCATAACAGGTGTACCGGTTAAAACCCGTAGCCTGTCATGACAGCTACAATCGCCGTCAGTGTTTCGATCCACCGGACAAGATAAAAGGGCGCCATGACACAAACTCGTTTCAGGCAGATCGAAGAAGCGTTGCGGCAGCAGATCATCGCCAACGATCTCGCGCCGGGCGTCAAGCTGCCGTCGGAAGCGGAACTCGTCGAACAATATGGCGCGAGCCGCATCACGATCCGGCAGGCGCTCGCCGGGCTGCATGCGAGCGGGTTGATCGAGAAGATCAACGGGAAGGGAAGTTTCGTCACGCGTCCGTCGGAGCGCTCGGATCTCGGACAACTGACCGGTTTCTACGAAGCGGCGCGCAAGCGCGGCCAGACGGCCAACGGCGAACTGCTGTCGGTGCGGACGATCACGCCGCCGCCGTTCGCGATGGAAGCGCTCGGCTTAAGCGAAGGCGACACGCTCGTCTGCGCGACGACCTTGCGTCTGTGGGACGCCGCGCCCGTCGCCATGTTCATGGTGATGGCCGACCCGGCGCTCATGGACGCACTCGTCGCCGAAGACCTCGAAACGAACGACGTCACGAGCATTCTCGAAGAACGCCTCGGTTATCGGCTGAAGCATCTGGAAACCGAGAGCGCCGCGATCGCCGCCACGAAAGAGCACGCGCGGCGGCTGAAGGTGGATCCGGGCGCGCCGCTTCTTCGCGTCCGGTGCACGCCTTTCGACATTCAGGGCAAGGCGCTGTGCTGCGCCGAACTGCTGTTTCGCGGCGACCGCTTCGCGTACAAGGCGAAGGTGTCGCGCTAGCCGCGCTCAGGCGGCGCTCGTCGCGACCGGCTCGGTCGAAGCGCGCGGCGCGCGATCCGGATGCATCCAGCGCAGCGCGATGAGCGTGGCGACGATCAGCATGGCGGCGGTCGTCGCGAAGCCCAGTTCGTAGGCGTGGGCACTCGTGCTGCCGTGCGCCTGCACGATGCGGCCGATGACCATCGGCGCGATCGCCGCGCCCGTGCTCGCGAGCGCGGTGTGGATGCCGATGAGCGCGCCGCGCTGCGCATCCGGCACGACTTCGGACAGCACGGCGGGCGCGAGCGCGAAACACACGGCCGGCAGCGCGCCGGCCACCGCGAACACGGCGACCTTCTGCGCGGAGCTGAGGCCCGGCAGCATCAGCGCGAAGAAAAGGCACGCGGATATCGCGAACGCGGCGCACAGCAAACGCACGCGTGCGCTGCGAGACGACGCCCCGCGAGCGAGCATGCGCTGCGACAGCCAACTGAGCCCGAGGCTGAACGGCGCCGCGGTGGCGATCACGAGCGCGAAGCAGCGTCCGGACGCGATGCCGGAGAAGCCGAGCGCTTTTTCGAGGTAACTCATCAGCCAGGTCGTGTTGGCGCCGAGCATCCAGTAAGCGGCGAAACCGAGCATGAACACGCTGAGGACGGTCGGATTGCTCAGGAGCTTGCGATACGGCACTTTCTGAAGCGCGGCGTCGGCACTGGCGTTGCCGCGCGGACGCCGCGCAAGATTGCCCTCGCGTCCGACGAACAGCCACACGACGCTCCACAACGCGCCGACGATGCCGAGCAGGATGAAGTTCATGCGCCAGCCCCAGTGATGCGTGATCACCGGAATGAGCAGGCCCGCGAGCAGCAGGCCGACCATCGCGCCCTGATTGAGCAAGGCGACCGGCATGTTGCGCTTTTCGTCGGGAAACCATTTGTAGAGCGCGTGTACGGAAACGGGATAGAACGGGCCTTCCGCCGCGCCGAGCACCATGCGGCTCAGGAGAAACGCGGCCATGCTGCTGAAGAGCGCCTGCGGAATCTGCAGCACGGCCCACATGACGCCCATCGCGAGCAGCAGCCAGCGGGTCTGGATGCGGTTCGACAGAAAGCCGACCAGCACCGTCGATACGGCGAACAGCCAGAAGAAGCTTCCCGCGACGACGCCGAATTGCGCCGGCGACAGGTTCAGATCGCGCATCAGCGGCACGGCCACCATGCCGAGCACGATCTTGTCGAGGAAATTGATGAGGGCAAGCGCCGTCAGCATCAGCGTCGTCAACCACGCCGCGCGTGGCCTGTAACCGTCGAGTGAGTTCATGGGTCGGATCGGCTCAAAAATGCGGCGCCCGTTCGGGCCGCGGGGTGCGTTGTAGGTTTCGCCGCGCGCGCTCGCGCGGAGTGCAAGCTGCACGTCGCCACGTTAAGTGCGCGTGACGAACCGCACCCCCACCCGAAACAGGGAGGACAGGGAAAACGCCGTCTCGCACAGTGTGTCACGCGGCGGGCGCAGACTGTTCGCCGCCTCGTTGCCTGGATTGCCGGCGCGCCTGGCATCACGCGGATGGCATCGTCCTTGCAAACGGTTCTTCCTTCGGACTATCGAACCATCGTTCAGCCCTGAAAGGAGAGTGCTCATGAGTCTGGATCTGACCTTCCGCGCAGGCGAAGCAACCGTGCTGGCGGCGCCGGGACAAGCGACCGACGCGATGCCCGAAATTCTCATCGGCCGCGTCGACGGGCCGGTCGGCCACGCGTTCGCCAACATGATGGCGCAATCGAAAGGACACACGGCGATGTTCGCGATACGCGCGTGCAATCAGATGGTGCGCCCGGCGACGATGATCGTGCCGAAAGTGACGCTGAAGGACATGGCGAACATCGATCTGTTCGGCGGCGTGATGCAGTCGGCAACCGCCGATGCGGTCGTCGATTGCCTGATAGAAGGCATCCTGCCGAAGGATCAGGCGAACGATTTGTGCATCATCAGTCTGGTGTGGATCGATCCGCGTTGCGCGACGGACGCGAACATCGACAAGAAGGACATGTACCGCACGAATTACGAAGCGACCAAGCTCGCCATTCAGCGCGCCATGAGCAACGAGCCGAGCGTGGAGGAACTCATCGCGAATCGCCACACGATCAAGCACGACATGGACGACTGGAGCTGAATTCCACGGTTCAGCGGTTTCCCGCCGGACGCGGCTCGCGCTTTCGTGGCGCCGCTCGCCGACGCGGGCTGCGCGGCGACGGTGCGCAATCTTCGCCGATGGCGGTGCCGGCGGATTTGTGCTGCGCGGCGGGCGGCGCGAGATCGGCCGCTTTCAAGGTGAAGTTGACGCGCACGGTGTCGTACGGAAACGCGATGGCGCCGTGCTCGTCGTGTTCCAGCAAGCCGGCTTCGAGAAGCGCTTGCACGTCGCGATGCACGCCTTTCACGTCGCGTTCAAGCCGGCGCGACAGCTCGCGGATCGACATCGGGCCGGCGCCGGTCATCGCGCGGATGATTTGCCAGCGGGGCGTGGTGAAGGTGCGGAAGAGGAGTTCGGGCGTGGCGTAGGAGAAGAACCTTCCTGGGAACTTGCCGCTCTTGACCGTGGCAAGAACGCGCTCGCTGAACTCTTCCAGCGACGCGATGCCGATCGTGACGGTCTTCATCATCTTGAGCTCCATCTGTTCCAGACTTGCACATTCGTGAAGAAGTCGGCGCATAACTGCTCGACCGACGTAAATTCATAAAGTGTCTCGACGTTCGCGAAGTGACGGTGATCGCCTTTGCCTCGCTCGTTGTCGTAACGCAGCACGCACTCGCCAGCGACGACATACGCAAGCCTGTATTTATATGAATGTGTGCATCCCGGAACAGGCTCATGGACATGCCATATCGTTAGTTCGACGAAACCACCGGAAGGCAGCTCCTCTCGCGCACCCGGGACGAGCGGAGCGTTTCTGTTGGACACTCTGACAACGCCATAGTGTGTTGTCAAATGCTCCAACACCCGGCCGCCGCCCGCCATTCCCCGAACGGACGACTTGACACACCTTCGCTGCCAAGCTCGCGAGACGCTGCTAGACTGACACGCGCGTTGAGCTGCGCGCTTTCATGACGAAAAGAAGTCAGACGCGCCGCCCGCGATTCCGCACTGCAACATGCCCGCGCGACAAGAACGCGCCACCGCCTTATAGCCGTCACCTATCGGCGGCATTGCAAAAATCGCATTCTATTGAGCGCTGCTCTCACGTATTTTTTAAGTTGCACAAGGCTGTCGGGATGAACCACGCATCGCCCGATGCACGCCGCGAAATCCCTTATCGGACCAGGTTCGTGCAGCGCCTCGCATGGATCTGACGCCATGGTAGTCAGTAGCACAAGAACTAGTACTAGTGGGTACGTCCTCGCAAGGAGATAACGCATGTCAAACGAATCGAAGTGCCCGTTTACGCATGCCGCCGGCACCGGAACGACCATCCGTGACTGGTGGCCGCGGCAACTGCGGGTAGATCTGCTGAGTCAGCATTCCGACAAGTCGAATCCGCTCGGCTCGGGTTTCGACTATGCCGAAGCATTCAAGAGCCTCGATCTCGCCGCGGTCAAGAAAGATCTCGCGGAGGTCATGACCGATTCGCAGGAATGGTGGCCTGCCGACTTCGGCCACTACGGTCCGCTGTTCATCCGGATGGCGTGGCATAGCGCGGGCACGTATCGCATCGGCGATGGCAGGGGAGGCGGCGGACGCGGCCAGCAACGTTTCGCGCCGCTCAATAGCTGGCCGGACAACGTCAGCCTCGACAAGGCGCGCCGCCTGCTCTGGCCCGTCAAGCAGAAATACGGACAGAATCTTTCATGGGCCGATCTGATCATCCTCGCCGGCAACGTCGCGCTGGAAACGATGGGCTTCAAGACGTTCGGCTTCGCGGGCGGACGCGAAGACACATGGGAGCCGGATCAGGACGTCTACTGGGGCAATGAAAAGACCTGGCTCGGCGGCGATGTCCGCTACGGCAAGGGCGCGGCCGGCAACGATGAAGATCAGGGCGTCATCACCGCCGACGAACAGAAGCACGGCGAAGAAGTCAGCCGCACCGACGGCGGCCGCAATCTGGAGAATCCGCTGGGCGCGGTGCAGATGGGCCTGATCTATGTCAATCCGGAAGGCCCGGACGGCAATCCCGATCCGCTCGCGGCGGCGCATGACATCCGCGAGACTTTCGCCCGCATGGCGATGAACGACGAAGAAACCGTCGCGCTGATCGCCGGCGGCCATACGTTCGGCAAGACGCACGGCGCGGGGCCTTCCGATAACGTCGGTCCGGAGCCGGAATCGGCGGATCTGGAAAACATGGGCCTCGGCTGGAAGAACAGCTACGGCAGCGGGAAGGGCGCGGACACGATCACGAGCGGCCTCGAAGTCACCTGGACCACGACGCCGACGAAGTGGGGCCAGGGATTCTGGGAGAACCTTTTCGGTTACGAGTGGGAACTGACGAAGAGTCCCGCGGGCGCGAATCAGTGGATCGCGAAGGATTCGACGGAAACCATCCCGCACGCGCACGACCCGTCGAAGAAGATCAGGCCGACGATGCTGACGACGGACCTGTCGCTGCGCTTCGATCCGGAATACGCGAAGATTTCCAAGCGCTTCTGGGAGAATCCAGACCAGTTCGCCGACGCCTTCGCCCGCGCGTGGTTCAAGCTGACGCATCGCGACATGGGTCCGAAGGCTCGCTATCTCGGGCCGGAAGTGCCGGAGGAAGAACTGCTGTGGCAAGACCCGATTCCGGCGGTGGATCATCCGCTCGTCGGTGATCAGGATGTCGCGGGGCTCAAGCAGAAGGTGCTGGCGTCGGGGTTGTCGATTACCGATCTGGTGTCGGCGGCGTGGGCATCGGCATCGACGTTCCGGGGCTCCGACAAGCGCGGCGGCGCGAACGGTGCGCGCATTCGTCTCGCTCCGCAGAAGGACTGGGAGGCGAACAGGCCTGAACAGCTCGGCAAGGTCTTGTCGACGCTCGAAGGCATCCAGAAAGAATTCAACGGCGCGCAAGTGGGCGGCAAGAAGATCTCGATGGCCGATCTGATCGTGCTGGCGGGCAACGCGGCGATCGAGAAGGCGGCGGAGAAGGCGGGCCACACGGTCACGGTGCCGTTCACGCCGGGCCGCATGGACGCGTCGCAGGACAAGACAGACGTGCTCTCGGTCTCGGCGCTCGAACCGGTCGCCGATGGCTTCCGCAACTTCGTCAAGTCGAACGTGCGCGTGCCCGTCGAGACGCTTTTGATCGACAAGGCGCAATTGCTGACGCTGACCGCGCCGGAGATGACAGCGCTCATCGGCGGTTTGCGCGCGCTCAACGTGACCGCCGCAGACAACGCGCACGGCGTCTTCACCGACAAGCCCGAAACGTTGACGAACGACTTCTTCGTCAACCTGCTCGACATGAATACGGAGTGGTTGCCGATGTCGTCGCGCCGCGATGTGTTCGAAGGGCGCGATCGCAAGTCGGGGCAGCGCAAGTGGACCGCCAGCCGCGTCGATCTGATCTTCGGCTCGCATTCGGTGCTGCGCGCGCTCGCCGAAGTCTATGCGAGCAGCGATGCGAAGGAGAAGTTCGTCAGCGACTTCGTCGCGGCGTGGACGAAGGTGATGAACCTCGACCGCTTCGATCTGAAGAAGTAAGCGGCCAGGCTCGTAGAAGCTGCAGGCAACGCGGCGGTCCTTCGGGGCCGCCGTTTCTTCTTGCAACGCGCTTCAATGCGCGACGCGCGCGGGCCGCTGCTTGAAGAGAAATCCGCACACGACGATGAACATCGCGAGCGCGATCGACGCGCCGTAGCGGCTCATCGCGAGACCGCCGTTCGCGACCGGCTTGTCGAGAAAATCGCCGACTACGGCGCCGAGCGGCCGCGTCAGGATGAACGCGCTCCAGAACAGCAGGGTGCGCGAAACGTTCGTGAACCGATACGCGAGCACGATCAGCAACAGCGCGCCGCCGAAGATCGTCGCGGCGCCCGTGTAGCCGAAGCCCGCGGTGTCGGCGGTCCAGTCGCCGAGCGCGGTGCCGAGGGTCTGCGAGAACATGATCGTGACCCAGTAGAAGGCTTCCGCTTTCGGCGATGCGATCGTCGATACCGAGACCGATCCCATCGCACGATGCCACACCGCGAGCGATGCGATCAGCAACGCAAGCAAGATCGCGCTTCCGCCTGCATAGCCGATGCCGACCGAGCGGTCCGCGAAGTCGGCGAGCGTGGTGCCGACGGTCGTCGTCGCGATGATCGTGATCCAGTAGAGCGCGGGCTGGAATCGCTCCGCCTTGACTTGCGCAATCACCGCGACGACGAACACGGCCGCGAAGATGAACGTGCTCACCAGATAGCCGAGGTTCATCGACATCGAGAGTGCGTCGCCGCCGGTTTCGCCGAGCGTCGTCGCCGCTATCTTGATGATCCAGAACGCCAGGGTCAGTTCGGGGACCTTGGCGAGTGCATTTTCTGTTCGCTCCATGTCGTCTCTCATGCGAGGAAAGACTCGAGCGTAGGGGTAGGGGCTTAGGAGAGGCTTAGTACGAGCACCATTTCGCCCCTTCGCGTATCGTCGACCTTCCGACCCGTTCATCCACAAGGAGCCACGCCATGCCCCGCACTGACGCCGAGAAACGCGCCGCTTTTCGCGCGCTGCACGAATCCGGCTGCTTCATGTTGCCGAATCCCTGGGACGTCGGTTCCGCCCGCTATCTCGCGACGCTCGGCTTCAAGGCGCTCGCGACGACGAGCTCGGGCTTCGCATGGTCCAAAGGTCATGCGGACAATCACATGCAGCGCGACGCCGTGCTCGCTCATCTGCGCGTAATCGTCGAGGCGACGGATTTGCCCGTGAACGCCGACTTCGAAAGCGGCTTCGGCGCGACGCCCGACGAAGTGGCTCAAAGCGTGATGCTCGCGGTGGAGGCGGGCGTCGCGGGCTTGTCGATCGAGGATTCGACCGGCGACGCATCCGCGCCGCTCTTTGCGCTCGATGTCGCCGTGGCGCGCATGAAGGCGGCGCGGCGCGCGATCGACGCAAGCGGCGGCGACACCTTGCTCGTCGGCCGCGCGGAAAACTTCTTCGCGGGCAAGCCCGATATCGACGATGCCATCGCGCGTCTCAAGGCGTATTCCGATGCCGGCGCCGATTGCCTCTACGCGCCCGGCATCAAGACGCGCGAGCAGATCGAAGCTGTCGTGAAGGCGGTCGCGCCGAAGCCGGTGAATCTGCTGATCGGCGGCGTGTCCGAGTTCACGCTGAGCGACGTCGCCGCGCTCGGCGTGCGGCGCGTGAGCGTCGGCGGAGGGCTTGCGCGCGTCGCGTGGGGCGGGTTCATGCGCGCGGCGCAAGGACTTGTCGATGGCCGCTTCGACGGGTTCAAGGACGCCGCGGCGGGCAACGATCTCAACGCGATTTTCGACGCGCGCGCGTAACGTACCCGGCTACTTCTTGCGCTTCGCCATGTAGCCGAGATACGCGATGACCGCATCGAGATCGCTATCGCTGATCGCGTTCTTGTCGAAGCCGGGCATCTTCATGTCGGCCCACGCGCGAATCGACTTCGGATCGCGGATGTACCCCTTCAGCGCCCACGGCTGAAAATATTCGGTCGGATTATGCGGACGATTCAGGTCCGGGCCGACCGACGCATCGCCCGCGCCGTTCAGCTTGTGGCAGACCATGCATTGCGTCGTGAAGACGGTCATGCCGCGACGTATCGGCGAATTGGCGGGCACGCTCTTGTCGACGGCGATCTGCGGGAAGCGCGCGGCGAGCGTCGGCGCAATGCGAATCGCGTCGACCTTGAACGGCCACTGCTCGCTCGTGACGCCCGACGCGGCCGGATCGATCCACACGACATAGAACGGACCGACATCGCCGCTGCCCGGCACCTGTGGCCAAGGGTCGTCCGCCGGCTCGATCGCGAGCCACGGTTCGGCGCGCTTCTTCGCATCGCCGAACAGCAGCTTCGCGGAAAAGTGCGTGACGAATCCGTCGGTGGCCGTGACCTGAAGCTCCTTGCCCGCGGGCAGTTCCGTGATGCCGAGCAGCGCGCGCAAGGGCACGGCGCGATACGTCATGCTGCGATGAAACGTGACGTCGTTCGGCACGCGGATGATCGCGGCATCCGGGCGCGCGAGCAATTGATCGGCCGTGAGCGAGCGCTCGCCGCCGACGTTGATCGTGAGCGATGCGGCCATCGATGACGCGCAGGCGAGCATCAGGCTCGCGAGCGCCAGGGCGCGTTTGAACATCATCGTCGCGGTCCTCCTTTGCGTGCGGTGATGATACTGCCTCACGCCGTTTGCCACGATGCGTGGCATGCGGAGTGCTAAGGGAAAGAGGGCGCGATGATAGACTTGAAAGTCTCGCGGCGCTGGCCATCGGCGCTGCCCGAACGTCACGAAAACAGAAACGAATGAAAGCCAAACGATTCTCGATGATCCGCGATTTCCATCTGGCCGACTGGTTCACGCTGGGCAACGCGGTGTGCGGCACGGGCGCGCTTTTCTCGTCGATGTCCTATCTCGACGACTCCGATGTGCTGCATATCTATCTCGCTTGCGCGCTCGTGTTCGCGGCGCTCGTGTTCGACGTGCTCGACGGCCGCATCGCGCGCTGGCGTCAGAAGGCGTCGCTCTTGGGCAAGGAGCTGGACTCGCTGGCCGATGTGATCTCGTTCGGCGTCGCGCCGGCGATCATCGGCTATGGGTTCGGCATGCGCGGCCTCTACGACCGCGTGATCCTGGCCTATTTCGTCGCGTGCGGCGTGTCGCGGCTCGCGCGCTACAACGTCACGACCGAAGAGATGTCGGGCGCAAGCGGCAAGGTCACGCACTTCGAAGGCACGCCCATTCCCACATCGTTTCTCATCGTGCTGCTGCTGACCATCGGCGCGTGGTCCGGCGCGATCGGCGAAAGCATGTGGCTCGGCACGGTGCGTCTCGGCGGCTTCACGCTGCATCCGCTCGTGCTGATCTACGCGATCTCCGGCTCGCTGATGATCAGCCGCATCCGCATTCCCAAGCCGTGAGGATCAAGCACTGGCCGAAGCCGCGTGATGCCGCCCGATCAGCAGAAAGTGCGCGAGCGCGATGAGCGGAAAGCACGTCGCGACGCTCGCGACGAGCGTCCAGCCGCCGTGCTCGTAAAGCTGGCTCGCGAACGCCGAGCCGAATGCGCCGCCTATGAAAATGCTCGTCATGTAAACGGCGTTCAGCCGGTTGCGGCTCGCGGCGTGTAGCGCGTAGATTTCGCGCTGGCCGAGCACCATGTTCATCTGCACGGCGAAATCGAGCACGATGCCCGTCACGACAAGCGCGCCCACGCCCCACGCGGGATGAATCACCACGGGAAGATACGCGATCGCCGCGAGAATCAGCGCGATGAAGGTCGCGCGCACGGTGTGGCCCGCATCGGCGAGACGCCCGGCGATCGGCGCGGATGTCGCCCCGGTCGCGCCGATCAGCGCGAAGATGCCGATGGCCGTCTGCGAAAGCCCGTAATGACGCGTCAGTTCGATCGGAATGCCGGTCCAGAAGAGACTGAACGATGCGAACATCAGCCCTTGATAAAGCGAGCGATGACGCAGCACCGGCATCGTTCGCACGAGATGCCCGAGCGAGCCGATGAGCTGAAAATACGTCGCCTGATGATCTGGCTTGCGGCTCGGAATCGTGAACGCGAGCACGCTCGTGATGCCGATCATCAACACGGCGGCCGCGCCGAACATCGCGCGCCAGCCGAAGTGGCCCGCGACGAGACTCGATATCGGCCGCGACAGCAGAATGCCGAGCAACAACCCGCTCATGATCGTGCCGACCACTTTGCCGCGCGATTCGTCCGGCGCGAGATGCGCGGCGAGCGGAATCAGAATCTGCACCGCCACCGACGAAAAGCCGATCACGAGCGAGATCAGGAGAAACCAGCCGGGCGTGTGCGTGAACGTGGCGGCCGTGAGACTCGCGATCGAAACGAGCGCGGTCGCGATCATCAACTTGCGGTTTTCGAGCAGATCGCCGAGCGGCACGATGAAGAACAGTCCGAGCGCATAGCCGATCTGCGTGAGCGACACGATCAGGCTCGCCGTGCCGCCCGCCATGTGCAGATCGGGCGCGATGAGTTCGATGATCGGCTGCGCGTAATACAGATTCGCGACGATCGCGCCGCAGCAGAAGGCGAAGAGCGCAATGAGGCCGCGCGTGAGTTCGACGTGCTTGCCGCCGTCGCGTGTGGTCGAAGCTGAAGCCGGCATGTAAACAGACCCTGAGGGAGCAGAACGGGACTATACGTTGTCGGCGCATTTCCCGCAGCAAGGGCTCACGCCGTTTCATCAGATGAAAGCGTGCGCTTCGGACCTATACCTTCATGTTATTTCGCGGCACGAGGCGCGTGCGTAAGATGGCTTCCAATCAGGCGTGGATCAGTTCATTGCGCGCCGAAACAGGACAACGCCCTTGCAATCGCCTTCCAGAGTTTCCGTGATCGACGATGACGAATCCGTCCGCGTCGCCTCTTCCAGTCTGCTGCGCTCGCTCGGCTGGGAGGTCAGCCTGTACGCGTCGGCGGAGACGTTTCTCGACGCAGATCCGCTCGACGGCCTCGCGTGCATCATCACCGATCTCAACATGCCCGGCATGTCCGGCCTGCAACTTCAGCAACGTCTGCACGAGCTGAATCTGAACGTGCCGGTCATGTTCATCACCGCGTTCGCATCCGATGCCGCGCGCCGTCAGGCGCTCGACGGCGGCGCGGTGTGCTTTCTCAGCAAGCCCGTCGATGGAACCGCCGTCGCCGATTGCCTCGAACGCATTCGGCAAGGATTTTTGAAGGATTAGAATGCTTCGCGTAATCTGGCGCGGGCCCGGACCTTTCCAACGAACGCCGATGATTGATTGATGGAGACATTCCAGAGCGCGCCGCGCGCGGTGCGTCACGATACGCGCATCGTGTCGATGCTCGCGGCGGCCATCGCGCTCGCCGTGTTTCTGATCGACGCGCTCACGCCGCTCGATATCGCCATCGCGGTGCTGTATGTCGTCGTCGTGCTGCTGATCGCATCGACGGGCAATCGCACCGCGACGGTCGCGACCGCGTGGGGCTGCGTCATCCTCACGCTCGTCGGCTTCATTCTTTCGCACGACGAGAACGTCTCGGGCGGCGCGCTCGCACGCTGCGCGGTGAGCCTGCTCGCAATCGGCACGACCGCCGTTCTCTCGCTGCGCATTCAGGCCACGACGATGCAGCGCAAGCGCATGGAAGCCGAGTTGCAGCGTCAGCGCGATGCATTGAAGCGCAGCGAAGCGTTCCTGCTCGATGCGCAGCGGCTTTCGCTTACCGGCAGCATCGCGACGCGTCTGCCCGCCGGCACGATGTGGTGGTCCGACGAGGCGTATCGCATCTTCGATTATCCGCGCGACATGACGCCTTCCATCGATGCAATTCTCGCGCGCTCGCATCCCGACGACATCGCGATCGTGCGCGGCGCGCATGAAGCGGCGCTGTCCAGCGTGCGCGATATCGATGTCGAGCATCGGCTGCTGCTGCCGGATGGAACCGTGAAGCACGTTCATTACGTGGCGCATCGTGCATCGAGCGAAAACGACGGCGGCGAATACGTCGGCGCGCTGATGGACGTCACCGAAACCAAGCTCGCGCAGGAAGCGCTCGCGCGCTCGACCGCCGAACTCGCGCATGTGACGCGCGTGACGATGCTGGGCGAGCTGGCCGCGTCGATCGCGCACGAAGTCACGCAGCCGATGGCCGCGATCGTCACGAGCGGCGGCGCCGCCTTGCGCTGGCTCAATCGCGCGCAACCGGATATCGCGGAGGCGCAGCAATCGATCGCGCAGATGGTCCGCGACGCCAAGCGCGCGAGCGAAGTCATCGCACGCATTCGCGCGATGGCGAGAAAGCGCGACAGCCAGCCCGCGACGCTCGAAGTCACCGAGATCGTCGGCGAGACGATCGAGCTCGTGCGGCGCGAACTCGCGCGTCATCGCGTGGATGTGCGCGCCGATCTCGCGACGCCGTCGCCGACGGTGCGTTGCGACCGCGTGCAGTTGCAGCAGGTGCTCATCAATCTGATGATGAACGCGGCGCAGGCGATGTCTGCCGTGAACGGGCCGCGTGTGTTGCGTGTGGCGACGCGCGAGAGCGACAGCGATCCCGGTTACGCGCAGATCGTCGTGCAGGATTCGGGCACGGGCATCAGCGACGAGAACGCGCGGCGTCTGTTCGATGCGTTCTTCACGACGAAGGCCGAAGGCATGGGCATGGGCTTGTCGATCTGCCGTTCGATCATCGAGGCGCACGGCGGCAGGATATGGGCGGAATCGCCCGATGAAGGCGGCGCGCGTCTGCTTTTCGTGCTGCCCGAAAACGAGAGAAGAGACGATGAGCAATGACAAGCACGCCGCGATGGTCTACGTGGTCGACGACGACGAATCGATGCGCGATGCGCTGCGCATGCTGCTGCGTTCGGTCGGACTGAACGTGACGACGTTCGCGTCCGCGCACGAGTTCCTTGCGCACGACATGCCCGAAGTGCCGAGCTGTTTGATCCTCGACGTTCGGCTGAAAGGGCAGAGCGGTCTCGCCGTGCAGGAGCAGATGGCCGCGAGCCAGCTCGGCTTGCCGATCGTCTTCATGACGGCGCACGGCGACATAGCGATGACGGTGAAAGCGATGAAAGCGGGTGCGAAGGATTTTCTCGCGAAGCCGTTCCGCGATCAGGACATGCTCGATGCCGTCGCGCAGGCGCTCGAAGCCGATGAAGAACGGCGCGCGGCGAGCCGCTCGGTCGCGGACTTGCGGCGCGCGTATGAGTCGCTGACGCCGCGTGAGCGCGAGGTGATGGCGTTCGTCGTGTCGGGTCTGATGAACAAGCAGATCGCAGCGGAGATGAATCTGAGCGAGATCACGGTGAAGATTCATCGCGGCCAGGCGATGAAGAAAATGGCCGCGCGTTCGCTGGCCGACCTGGTGCTAAAAGCCGAAGCGCTCGGCGTGAAGATGCCGCAAGGCGCATCGACGCCGCCGCGCGCCTAGCGGTCTTGCATCATCGAGGGCGCGGTTTCTTCGCTCAACGCGATGCGTTCGAGCGGCAACTGCGTGTCGTAACCGGCGCGATCGAGCGCGCTCCAGTCGTGCGGCGCGCTCAGCGAATACCACGTTCCGAACGCCAGAACGGCGGCGCAAGCGGATAACAGCCTGCGTGTCGATGTATCGCCCATGATGCGCTCCCGATGCGTGACCATGACGTCAGCTTAGAGAAGCGCATGCGCGCGCGCCATTCTACGAACGGCTCGGCGTGCTTATACGAACGTTTGATGCAAGCAAGGCAGGTCTTCGCCATTTCGAAATCGATCGATATATCGGCGCCCGGATCGCGCGTAATCTCCCGTCGTAGTTTTAAGTCTGCCCCCGTTCAGCCGCCGTTGCGTTAGCCCGGCGGCTTTTTTTCGTATGTACGTCCGCTATCCGCAATACGGCGATGCGCCTTGCTCGGCAAACCATCGGCTTTCATGACGCAAGTCGAACGTTTCGTCCTTCCCGGTTCGTTTCAAAGTCGTTCTATATCGAGCCGAAATCCCGGTCGATATTGTTCATCCGGATCGTTATCCATATTCAGTACGGTTGAGCTAAGCAGATTTCGGGGAGATGAAACGATGGCGAAAGACATTCGAGTCGCAATAGTCGACGATCATCCGATCGTCCTGTGCGGCCTCAATAAAGCATTACTTGAAGCGGGATTCAACGTACGTGGCGTGGAAAGCAGCGCCGACGGTTTGATGAACGTCCTTGAAAATGAAGCGTGCGATGTGGTCGTGGCCGATTATTCGATGCCGGATGCTTCCTCGTTGGACGGCTGGCAATTTCTGACCGCCTTGTCGAGCAAATACCCGAAGTTGCCCGTCGTCGTTTTCAGCGAATTCGACGATCCATTTCTCGTGGGAAGTCTCGCGCAACGCGGCGTCGCTGGCGTGGTCAGCAAGCGCGAAAACATGTCTGAAATGCTTGTCGCGATCCATACGCTCTTCGCTGGCGGGCGCTATTTGTCTCCCGTCGCGCAATCGGCAGTAGAGCGCTTCAATGTGTCGCCGGAGTTGAGCCGCTTCACCGCGCTCACGCGTCGGCAAATGGAGATCGCGGGCTTGATGCTATGTGGTCTTTCTGTATGCGAAACGGCGCGCCTGCTCGATCGCCGAATGAATACGATCAGCTCTCAGCGTGCGGCGGCTTGCAAGCGACTGGGGTTTTCCCGGGAATCCGAGATGTATCGCTTCGCGGCGAGTCACGGATTGTCGTTGGAGCGTTCGCAAATCGGCGTCGAATTCGACGCGATCCGGGGGTAAATGTCATGACTGGCAATCGCGAGAAGCTGAAGGTCGTTATCGCGGATGATCATCCACTCGTCGCATTTGGTCTCCACAAGGCATTGGATGAGGCCGGCTGCGATGTGGTCGGCACGACGCACGACGTCTCCGATCTGATGGATTTACTGGCACACCGCGAATGCGATATTTTGATCGCCGACTATTCGATGCCGGGCAGAGGATCGCCAGACGGATGGCGATTCCTTTCCATTGTTTCGCGCGAATTTCCCGATCTGCGGATTCTTGTCTATACCGAATTTCATGAGCCGTTTCTCGTTGGATCGCTCGAGCAACGCGGTGTGGCAGGGATCGTGAGCAAATCCGACGAGATGTCCGAGGTGTTGACTGCGGTGCGCGAGCTCGAGCGCGGCGCGTCATATCTGTCGCCGACCGCGCGCGCGGCTTTGTATCAGTACCGGAGTAATCCGGAGCTACAGCGCTTCGGGATGCTGACGGCGCGCCAGATGGAGATCGCCGGGCTCATGCTGTGCGGCATTTCAGGCCGCGAGATAGCGAGTTTGATGCAACGTCGCAAGAGCGCGATCAGCTCGCAGAGTATCAAAGTACGCAGCTTGCTGGGCTTCGACCGGCTTTCGGAGCTGCATCGCTTCGCATCGAACCTTGGATTGAAGCTGGACCGGTTCGGTCCGGGCGACCTTTCCCACGCAGCCTGATTCGGGCGGCGTGCCGATGCCCGGTCTATCCAGACCGGGCGCACGCGTTTCGGCGTCGCGTACAGAAACGGCGCGTTTCTCCCACGATCCCTTATCGGTGTACCGGGCTGGATGGCGCGCATCGAGGTGCGCGCGCCGCTAACTGCCGGCTGTCTCGAAGTTCACGCTTTGTCGATTGGGGAACATTCTGAATTCCATCGACGCTTGGCCCGCCGGGCCTTTGATCCACGGTACCCGCTCGGGCAGCCGTGAGGGCATTCGAATTTCTTCTATATGGCGACGCGGCGTCGATCAATAGCATTCGATCCGTGGAGTTGGTCTGCTTTCTGGCACCGGTTCCTGAGTGTGAAAAAGGTGCGCGACTGCGCGTGCGTCGAGCTGAGCGAATTCCTGTCACACGTTGCGCCGTACCGGATATCCGGGACGGCTAAATCTCATTTACTAGGTTTATTTTCGGATGAACAAGAATCGGTTTCGTCGTGTTTTCAGTAAGCGTCATGGCATGCTGGTCGCCGTTGCGGAAGACGTAACAAGCCAGGGCAAGGCGCCCGGCGAAGGCAACGCCTCCTCCTCCTCTTCTCCTCAAAGCGCGAAAATGGGCGTCATCGCAACGATGACGGCTTTCGCGCTCGCGATGTTCGCATCGACCCCTGCGACGAGCTTCGCGCAGGCACTGCCGACCGGCGGTCAAGTCACCGCAGGTCAGGCTTCGATCTCGCAGAATTCCAACACGATGACCATCAATCAGGGCACGCAACGTGCCGTGATCGACTGGAACTCGTTCAACGTCGGCCAGGGCAACACGGTCCAGTTCAATCAGCCGAACGCACAAGCGCAGGCGCTGAACCGCGTGACGGGCGCGGGCGCTTCCAACATTCAAGGTTCGCTCTTGGCCAACGGTCAGGTGCTGATCCAGAACGCCAACGGCGTGCTGTTCGGCAAGGGCGCGGTGGTGAACGTCGGTTCGCTGCTGGCGACGACCAAGTCGATCGACGCGAACCAGTTCATGTCGGGCGGTCCGCTGAAGCTGTCGAGCACGGGCAAGAACGCGAGCGTGGTCAACGACGGCACGATCAACGCGCAAGGCTATGTCACGCTGATGGGCGATCAGGTGCGCAACACCGGCTCCATCGATGCGGGCAAGAACGGTCAGGTCGCGCTCGCCGCGGGCGACAGCGCGACGGTTGCGCTCGCCAACGGCCAGGGCATCCAGTTGACGCTGAACAACGCGACGGCCAACGCGCTCGTCGAGAACAGCGGCACGATCAAGGCGGACAACGGTTCGGTCCTGCTGACCGCGCGCGGCAGCAACACGCTCTTGAACAGCGTGGTGAACATGTCTGGCGTGGTGAAGGCGGGCACGGTGGTGGCCGATGCGGGCAACACGGGCGACGTGACGGTGTCGGGCAAGATCGATGCATCGAACATGAGCGCGGGCGGTCAGGGCGGCACGGTGGTGCTCTCGGGCAACCGCGTGGGCGTGTTCGGCAACGCGAGCATCGACGCGAGCGGCGACAAGTCGGGCGGCAAGGTCATCATCGGTGGTGACAGCCTGAGCAAGCTCTCGGGCACGCAAGCACAAGGCATGTTGCAAGACGGCGTGCAGTTCGCGGACTTCACGCAAGTCGATAGCGGCGCGACGATCAAGGCGGACGCGGCGCATGGCGATGGCGGTTTCATCGAGACGTCGGGCCATAGCCTGAGCGTGCAGGGCAACCTGAGCGCGGCGGCGCCGAACGGCAAGGGTGGCGAGTGGCTGATCGATCCGACGGACGTGACCATCAGCACGAACCCGGATGCGAACTACACGGGCGGCATGAGCGGCTTCACGCCGAGCGGCAACGCGGCGACGGTGAACAACCAGTCGATCAGCAATGTGTTGAGCGGCGGCACGAACGTGACGATCACGACGGCGAGCTCGGGCACGGCCACGGGCAACATCGTGCAGCAGGCGGGCGCGGATATCGTCAAGACGAGCGGCACGGACGCGACGCTGACGATGCTGGCCAATGGCAGCATTCAGCTCAACGGCAATATCACGTCCACGGCGAACAAGCTGAATCTGAACCTGACCGCTGATATGAGCGGGAACCACAATGGTTCGGTGACGGTTCAGGGTGCGAATACGAATCTGAATGGCGGCACGCTCAGCGCCTCTGGCAATACCGTGAATGGCAACGGTCTGGCGGGCGCCAATGCGGTGTATCTCGCGGGCAATATCACAAACGTAGGTGGTGGTTCGCTGCCGGTCGCCGCGGGACATCAGCTTCAGTTCGGCGTCTTCTCCGATCTTGCGTATGGCCGCGTGAATCACTCGCCGTGGACGAACTGGGAGCAAAGCTACGTGAACGTGCCGGGCGTGCAGAACACACGCACGCTCGCAGGCTACGGCGTGAGCGTCGACTGGCTGACGCCGTGGGGCGCGACCGCGTCGGTCGCGGTCTCCAAGGCTTATGGATTTTCGCAGACCTCGTGGGTCGATCCCGGCAAGAAGCCGGCGCAGGTCTGGCTCTCGGTTTCCTGGAATCACTAACGTTCATTTCCGCGCGTCGTCGCTGCTTCGGCAAACGCATCGCACCCTATCAGGATGAAGGAAGACATCATGCAATTCAGCATCAACAAGTTCGAATATCTTTGCTATCGCCGTGATCACGGTGCTGCGGGCCGCGAGCTTCTCAAGCTGCTTGCGCTCATCGACGCCAACTACGGCGTGCTGATGGACGTCGACAGCTGGTCGCAATCCGGCGAGGCGCAGGACATCTTGGACGAGCACTTGCTCACGCGCATCACGTCCGCGATCACTTCGCTTCTGAGCGACCCGGCCTTTCGCTTCTCGGAAGAAGGCATTGCGAGGACGCTGGTTTATCAGCGCTGGATCGCGGGACTGTTCGCGGCGAGTTCGTTCCGCAATGCCGATCACATTCTGCGTTCGTTGGGCGTCAACGAAGATGCACGCTATTCCGTGGAACTGCGCAAGTCGGACATCGACAAGTTCCGGCTGTTTTACACGCCCGAATCCGAAGTGCGGCTCGACTGGGACGCGCTGTGGAAGCATGACAAGGTCGCCGCTGCCGGCCTTGCCACGACCATCCTGTCGTCGCGCTTTCTGGGCACGCCGGCGGCGCATCAGAAGCGCGAGCTGATTCTGCGCTGGCTGCCGGAGCGGCTCGATCAGATCGAAAGCGTGGATGCCCTGCCGATGGGCGTGCTGCACGACATGTACATGCATTGCAGTTACGCGGACCTGCCGGGCAAGCACGACATCAAGAAGCCGATCAACACGCTGATCCGCCGCAAGCTCGCGAGCCTCGGCATTCATGATGTCGAGCGCCAGGCGCGG
The DNA here is from genome assembly GCF_031451415.1 of Caballeronia sp. LZ028. Taxonomy (NCBI): domain Bacteria; kingdom Pseudomonadati; phylum Pseudomonadota; class Betaproteobacteria; order Burkholderiales; family Burkholderiaceae; genus Caballeronia; species Caballeronia sp. LZ028. The sequence continues at coordinate 151,330 of NZ_JARUXN010000003.1, forward strand.
CCCGCTGCAGAAGGACAAAAGCCGGTGTTGCTGGTCGTGCTCGAATGGTTCTCGAAGAATCATTCGATCTATCGCACGCATTCGCAGACCATCGTCGCGATGCGCGACAAGTTCCACATCATCGGCATGGGTTATGACGGGCGTGTGGATGAAGCGGGCCGCGAAGTGTTCCACGAGTTCATCCCGTTGCAGGGCGACTTGTGGCAAAACATGCGCCAGGTTCGCGACGTGAGCGAAGCGCGCGAGGCGCAGGCGATGTACATGCCGAGCGTCGGCATGTTCCCGATCACGATGGGACTCGCATGCCTGCGCGTCGCGCCGCTGCAGTTGATGGCGCTCGGTCATCCGGCCACGACGCATGGTCATGCGATGGATTACGTCGTCGTGGAAGAAGACTACGTCGGCGACGAAGCGTGCTTCAGCGAGAAGCTCCTGAAGCTGCCGCAGGACGGCATGCCGTATCGTCCGCCCGCCGCGATGCTCGAAGTCGAGCTCGAGCCGCGCAAGCGCGCCAAGTCGGACCCGGTGAAGATCGCGGTCGCGGCCACGACGATCAAGCTCAACCCCGGTTTCCTGCAGACATGCGCGGATATCGCGAATGAAGCATCGGTGCCTGTTGAGTTCCATTTTCTGGTGGGCCAGGCGACGGGCATCACGTTCCCGCAAGTGCGCAATCTGGTACGCCGCCTGATGGGCGACAAGGGCGTCGTCCACAAGCATCAGAGCTATGCGAACTACATGAAGGTCATCGCGGATTGCGACATGTTCCTCAATCCGTTCCCGTTCGGCAACACGAACGGCATCGTCGATACGGTGTGGGCGGGTCTCGTCGGCGTATGCAAGACCGGCCGGGAAGTGCATGAGCATATCGATGAAGGTATGTTCCGTCGTCTCGGCTTCCCGCAGTGGATGATCACGAAGACGACCGAAGAGTACAAGGCGGCGGCGTTGCGTCTCATCGACGATTCGAAAGAGCGCAACCAGCTCGCGCGCAAGTTCGCGGGCCGCAAGGCAGTGGAGAAGCTCATTTTCAAAGGCCGTCCGGAGATTCTCGGTGAGCGCATCCGTGCTTTGCTGAAGGAGAAGGCGGATACGCAAGTCGTAGCAGAAGCACTGTGAGGCAATGATGAAAGAGACCAGTAAAGCAAGCCTGCGCCGTTCGCATGATCCGGCCTTCGTGAACCACTATTTCGTCGGTGAGGGCATCGACATCGGACCTGCGGACGATCCGCTTTCCGCTCACGTCGCCATGTTCCCGAAGATGCGCAACGCCGCGTCTTATCCTTCGTCGCAGGGCGATCTCACGAAGATGGAGGGCGTGAAAGAGTCGACACTGGACTTCCTGCATTCCAGCCATAGTCTCGCCGAGCTCGATAATCCTCATAAGGCGTTGTCGCGCTGGCTGGAGCTGCTGAAGCCGGGCGGCCATGCGGTCGTGACCGTGCCGGACGAGGATCTCTACGGTAAGGGCACATGGCCGAGCCGTTTCAATCGCCGCCATAAGTGGAGCTTCACGGTCCACAAATCAGACAAGCGCTTGCCGCGTTCCGTCAACGTGCTGGAACTGATTCAGACGATGTCGCCGGTCGCGCACTGTGAGCGAGTCACGCTCGTGCGCAACGGCTACGACGAGCGCGACGCGAATGAGGACCAGACCGCGAAGGGTCTTGCGGAATGCGCGATCGAGATCGTGTTGCGCAAGCGCGCTGTGGCGTCGCCGCGTGAACTGGCGCAAGCCGCGTCGCGTGCGCGCAGCGTGCACGAAGGTGTCGCTGCTTGCAGGGAAGCGCTGCGCACGTATCCGTATCACTTCGACCTTTATCGATACGTGTTGCTGGAACTGCTGCGCTGGGACGCATTGGAAGAAGTCGACTCGATGTGGGAGGAATGCGTGAAGCGCCTGCCTGGGGAACATCACCCGCGCCTTTATCACGTGCTGCACGAGATCGCACGCGGACGGCTGCAGAAGGGCTTTCGCATGCGCGAGGAATTGATGGCACGCTTCGGCTGGAAGCGCCGCACGACCGTCGAGCCGCCGCGTCATGTAACGGAGTGGAGCGGCCAGTCGCTTGAGGGGAAAGCGATTGCGATCTGGAGCGAGTTCGGCCTCGGTGACGAAATCTTCTTCCTGCGTTTCGCGAGATTCTTCCGCGAGCAGTGCGGGGCAAAACGCGTCATCGTCATGTGTCAGCCGCCGCTCGTCGAGCTTTACGAGGCGTCGGGCGAGGCGGACGAAGTCGTGAGCACCGAATCGGCCGCGAATCTTCCGGACATCGATTACTGGGTGTATCCGCACGCGATTCCGGCTCATTTGACGCTCGATCTCGAAGCGTTGCCAAAAGCAGTGCCGTATCTTCGTGCGCCGTCCGCTGTGCCTTCGAAGCTGCCGATCGTCGCGCCGAACAAGCTGAAAGTGGGATTGGTGTTCAAGGGCAATCCCACGCATGAGAACGATCGCGCGCGCTCCTTGCCCTCGCTTGCCGTGCTCGACGATCTGCTCAGGATTCCGGACATCGAGTTCTTCAGCCTGCAGAAGGGCGCCGGAGCCGACGAAGCCGCCGACTACGCGCAGAAGCACGCGAACTTCCACGATGTAGGCGCGCAAGTCACGACGATGGCGGAGACGGCGAAAGCCATCGAGTCACTCGACGTCGTGCTCACGGTGGATACGTCGGTGGCGCACGTCGCCGGTGCGATGGGCAAGCGCGTGTGGATGATGCTGCCGTTCTACGGCGACTGGCGCTGGCACTACACCCGCGAGGACAGTCCCTGGTATCCGACGATGCGTCTCTTCCGCAAGCGTCACGGTTGCGACTGGTCGGAAGTGGTCGCGCGCATCGCCGGGCATCTGAAGATGCTAAGGGCCGATACCACGTGCGTCTGAGAAATTCATAAGACATCCTCAAGACGCGAGTCTGCGGGATGTCTTGCATGCTGTGCCCAATCACCGAAGACTCCGCGATAGACCCTCTCGCGCTTCGGTGTTTTCGTCTTCGGAGATGACGAAAAAAACGATCTCCCTACATAAGTTCGCAGATCGAAGCAAGACCATTCCCGGATGAATCGTGCGGATATTTTGACCATATCGGGCTTTCGATATTTTTCTATATCGAGCGGAGAGCCCGTCGGCTAAATTCGACCATCGTTGTGGCAGGGCGCAAGTCACGAGCGATGGGCACTCGCTCTGCCTGCGTGCTGGCCTGAGTAAGCACTGTCTTCCTTCGGATCCTGTATGAGCCGGGGTCGACCGTCGTGCCCTTTGCACTGAATATCGCCATGTCAATTCTCGAATTTCTGAGCCGAAAATTTCGGCATTACTGCGCAATGGCCGGGCGCGCGTCGTCGATTCTCACGTCGGTTTATTTCGGCTTGTCGTTCCTGCTTCTGGCAGCGCTAGGGGTATCGAGTTGGAATTTGATCGTGCCGATTGCTTTGGTATTCAGCCTTTCGATGATCATCTTTGCTTGCATGCTGCTATCCGAAAGCCGTAAGTACGAACGTGAGGCCAGGCCGCCGGTGACATCGATTCCGCTCGACCAACTCGCGAGTTCGCTTCGTGGAAGCAATGAGCATGAGCAGCGCGGGTCAGGATGCACAAACGTCCGCGCTGCAGACAAAGTGCGTGCGGGACGTGAAGCCGGTGTCGCCGGGAAGATTCGTTTCGCCGGGCGAAACGCACTTCTGACACCGCCGATGTTTCTCCCGGATTGAGCACGTCCTAAAATCCGATAGGCTTCCTTTGCGGGATAGCTCAGGCCCGCCCGACATTCGTGAGTTGCTTTTACATCAATAAATGAGCCGTACGTTTCGGGTTTGGACTCGAAGAGCGGCAACTCAAAAAACGGTTGTTATATGAACGCACGAGGGGACAAGATTCGGATGGTTTTGGCGGACGATCATCCGATCGTGCTGTTGGCTGTAGCCGACCAATTCTCGAAAATTCCGGGTTTTACGATCGCCGCCATGGCTCATTCCGGCGCCGAGTTGCTTCGCGTACTCGAAAAGGAGCCCGTCGACCTTATCATCACCGATCTCGTGATGCAGGGAGAAGACGAGACGGACATAGACGGCTTGCGGCTGATCAGCAAGCTCAAGCGGTCCTTTCCGAACATACCCGTCATTGTGCTGACCATGATGACGAGCGGTGGCATCTACCACGAATTGTGCAAGCTGGGCGTCGCTGCGATCATGAGCAAGGAGGAGCCCGCCAGCGAGCTCAGCCAGGTCACGCTTCGTGCATTGAGCACGAAAGAGACGATCATTTCGCCTAAGATTCAACACCGTCTGGCGCGCGATGGATCGACCCTGCAGGACCTCGCGCGCGAGCAGCCGCTTTCGCCCCGCGAACTGGAAGTGGTGCGCCTCTTCGCACAGGGCCTTTCGGTGACTGAAATCGCGCGCACGCTGAACCGATCCGTGCCGACCGTCGCCACGCAGAAGCGATCGGCCATGCGCAAGCTGCATGTGGAGAACCACGTCGATCTCGTCAAATACGCGGCCAGAGCAGGACTAGCCTGATGGAGCATGTTTTCGCCGCATCGCGAGATTCTCCTCTGCAGATGCTGCGAATGCTCGAGGACAATCTCAAACGCGAGCGACGCATTTTCGCGGTCGCCATCGGCTTGCTGATTTTCTCTTCGATGTGTGCCGCTTTCGCGGCCATCGTTTTTCTGGTCAATAGTACGCTCAGGACCGAGCTTGCCGACGTCCAGTCCGTCATGCGCGGCGTGAATATCGGTATCTTCAGTCGTTACAACATGCTGAAGACAGGCGAGCTACTCCTCGAAGTCACCCCGCAGGACTACCATCCATCGCCCAACGGTCCTCGGGCCGCGCTGCCGTGCGCGCCCTTACCTTCGGACAGCGAAGACGCATCGATGAGCCGGATTTGCAGCGCGGCACTGCGTGCTATTCCCGACGGGAGCTTGCCGTTCTCCCTGCAATTCGCACGGTTCGACGGAAGCGCGTCGTATGGTTTTGAATTTTTCACCAAGCGCGACGCCGATGAGGGACCCGGCACCGAACGATTGCGCTCACTCGTCGATACCGCCAAGGCCACCATGAGTTCTCGCGGCCTCGATCCCGTAAGCGTCGCACGAGAACATAGCGTTCTATGGTTCCGTGCACCGGCCCTGCTGGGTTTCGAGAGTTCGACGATCGTTATGTTCATGGTGGTCGAGAAGAACGATCGACCCGTTGCGTTTGTCTTCACGAAGGTCGATGTCGAGCGTGTGCTGAAATTGGTCCGGCCCGCCGCCCTCAATTCGGAAATAACGATCTTTAGCGACGATGGCACGGTGCTGGCGGGCGATGCATCGGGAGACGCGCGATTCGTCGACAAACATCTCGAGAAGGGGCCGCCTGGCGTATCCCACTGGATCATGGGACACGGATGGGGCGCGCGAATGGAACCGCTTGCGCTCGGCGTCGGCCACATCGTCGTTTCCTTGCCGACGGCGACCAATCTCGCTGTCAAGCGTACGGAAGTGTCGGTTATCGTTCTGGTGGAAGCGGCGCTCTCAACTATGCTCGTGGCGTTATACCGATACTGGAACTACCGCTTCCTGACGCGTACCTATGAGCAGGCTTGCCGCGCGGTGGAAGGCGAGATTCTAAATCATCTGCAGGTGCAGGTGACGCCGGTCGGTTTGTGCATTGCGCTGCGTAGCGATTTCAGCGCCATTGCCGCGAATCAGGTCGCGCGTAACCTGCTCGACCTCGATGCCAGCGCGATGCATCTGCCCGCCGCGCTATGTGTGGCCTTCCATCAACACGGCATGACCTTGCCCGCAAAAGGCGACGCCGCCGTGATCTGGCAATTCGAATGCACGCTGGAGAAAGCGGACCAGTCGTCGCGTCACCTGAAGATTTCCTACACGTCGGCGGTCGTCAACAAGACCGATGTGCTGTTCTGCGCCATTGCCGACATCACGGAGCATCACGAAGCCGAACGCCTGCTGCGCGAAGCGAAGGAAACCAGCGACGCCGCCGCCAAGGCCAAGCTGAATTTCTTCGCTTCGATGAGCCACGAGATCAGAACGCCGCTGTCGTCGCTCGTCGGCAATCTCGAACTCGTCGCCAGGGGCCCGCTGGCGGCGGAACAGGAAGCCCGCGTCGGTGCGATGCAGGCGTCGGCGGGCGCGCTGCTGCAGGTCGTCAACGATGTTCTCGATTTCTCGAAGATGGACGTCGGAGAAATGCGTCTCAGCGAAGAGCCGGCGTCGATACGCGACATCGTCATGCGCGTGATGGTCGGTCATTCGCCCATCGCGAATCGCCAGGGCTTGCGTTTGTTCGTCGTGATCGACCGCGAGTGCCCGTCACGCTTATGGCTCGATCCGATTCGCGTCGCGCAGATACTCAACAACCTCCTTGGCAACGCGCTCAAGTTCACGTATTCGGGCAAGGTCGTCGTGCGTGCGCGCTGGGTCGACGGCGCGCTCGCACTGAGTGTGGCCGATTCGGGCATTGGCATTCCGGAAGCGCAGCGTCAGATGCTCTTTCAGCCGTTTGTCCAGGGCGACGCGCACCGGCTGACTCAAGCGCGCGGCACCGGGCTCGGGCTCTCGATCTGCGAGCATCTGTGCCGGCTGATGAAAGGGCGCATCGCGCTTGAAAGCACGGAGGGCGTCGGCACGCGCATCACCGTCACGCTGCCGTTGCAAGTGGCTGAGTCGTCGCCGGACGAAGTCGATGCCTTGCTCGTCGGCCGGCCCGCCATCCTGTATCGGGCGAACGAGCATCGCGAGTGGTTCGACGCACTCTTCGATGCAGAGCGCAGTTCGATCACGTACATCACGAACGAGGGCGCGGCGGCGAACGTGGAGGGTTGCGACTATCTCATCGCGACCGACGAAATCTCGGATGACGAGATCGATGCGCGATGGACAGATCGCGCGCGCGTCATCCGCGTGACGCAAGACGGCCCGCTCGTGCCGGTGGCGAGAGAGAACGGCGAAATAGCCGTCAGCATCTTCGCGGCCAAGGAGTTCCGGGAAGCGGTGCAGATTGTCAGAGACGGGAGGCATCACGCGATCTCCGCGTCGCCCATTCGGTCGGCGCCTCTGCAACCCGCTTCGGCGAATCCCGGCGCGACAGTGCTGATCGCCGAGGACAATCGCCTCAACCGAGGTTTGTTGCGCGACCAGTTGCTGACGCTCGGCGCATCCGTGATCGAAGCAGCCGACGGCGAGGAAGCGCTCGATCTGCTGCGCAAGAACCGCGTGGACCTCGTGCTGACCGACATGGACATGCCGAAGATGAACGGCGCGCAACTCCTGGCGGCCGCGCGTGCCCTCGATCCGTCGATGCGTGTCTATGCGGTGAGCGCGAGTGCGAGCGCGACCGATGTTCAACGTGGTCGCGACGCCGGTTTCACCGACTATCTGACAAAGCCGGTTGCGCTCTCCGTGCTCGCTGACGTGTTGCGCACGTTAGCCGTCGATGAAGGAAACGCATCGGCCGATGATGCGTCGCCGCCACGATTGCCGACGGTGCCGGCGCCGTATGTCGCCGCCTTCGTCCAGCAGATCGGCGAAGACATCGCCGCGCTCGACGCGATCTGCTCGCAGCGCGACGCGCCGGCGCTGCGCCGCTGGGCGCACAAGCTGTCGGGCGGGCTGTCGGTGCTCGGCCCGTCCATGCTCTTCGATCAGTGCGAGGAATTGCGCGCGACGCTTAGAGAGGCGGGCAACTGGGTCGAGGACGTCGAGACATACGTCTCGCTGATTCGCTCGGACCTTCTCGAACTGCGCGACCTGCATCGCGACACGATCCACGGTTAGGCCGACGCGCTGACCCATCCCGGATTGCAAACGTTCGGCCCGCAAAAACTGACGAACGGCCGTCAAGTTCGACCGTCAGCGGCCGTTTACACGCATATGAAAAGGCGCCGCCTACCTGGCGAGTGACCTTCCCAGAGCGCCTGGCTCGCCGCGACGCGTCGCGCGGCACCCCGAGGCGGCGACGGCAACCCCGACAACCGCTCGATGTCTCCCGCATGCGTCAGATTTACTCAAAGATGCGCCTCGCCAGTCTGGCCGTGGCGTCGCTCGTTTCGTTCTCGTCGTCCGCTTTCGCCGACGATCCGCCCGCCGTGCCGCTCACCGGCGGCAAGCTGCTGCTGACGGGCGGCGTCTCGGAAGTCGAAGGCGCGGCGGGCGGCGGCCTCACGCCGTGGGCCGTCATCGGCGGATACGGCACCGCGCGCCAACTCGGCGCGAACGCGTACGGCACCTACATCCGCACGCAGGATTACGCGCTCGGCACGTGGGGCCTGACCGTCGGCGTCGCGAATCGCGTCGAGCTGTCGCTCGCGCGTCAAAGTTTCGATACGCGCGATGTCGGCGCGAAACTCGGCCTCGGCGAGAACTTCAAGTTCAATCAGAACATCTTCGGCGTGAAGGTGCGGCTGCTCGGCGACGCGGTGCTCGATCAGGACACGTGGATACCGCAAATCGCCGCGGGGCTGCAGTTCAAGCACAACGAACAGGGCGATATCGTGAAAGCGGTCGGCGCGGCGAGCAATTCCGGCACCGATTTCTATCTGTCCGCGACGAAGCTGCTGCTCGCGCAAAGCCTCCTCTTGAACGGCACGCTGCGCTTCACGAAGGCGAACCAGTTCGGCCTGCTCGGGTTCGGCGGCGACAAGTCGAACGCGTATCACCCGGAATTCGAGTCGTCGGTGGCGTATCTGCTGACGAAGAACGTCGCGATCGGCGGGGAATATCGGATGAAGCCGAACAATCTCTCGTTCGCGCGCGAGCAGGACGCGTACGACGCGTTCGTCGCGTGGGCGCCGAACAAGCACGTCTCGCTGACGGCGGCGTATGTCGCGCTCGGCGACATCGCGACGGTGAAGAATCAGCGCGGCCTCTACGTTTCGATGCAGGCGGGGTTCTGACGATGAAAATCCGCCACGCCGCAATGCTGGCTCTCGCGCTCGCCTGCGCGAACGCGCACGCCGACGACGCGCTCTACGAACAGTTCGGCGAGCGAGCAGGGCTGACGAAGATCGTCGACGACATGTACGACAACGTGCTCGCCGATCCGCGCACCGCGCCGTATTTCGACAACGCGCCCGTCAAGCGCATCAAGCAGAAGCTCGTCGAGCAGATCTGCGTGCTGCTCGACGGCCCGTGCGTCTACACCGGCCGCCCGATGCGCCGCACGCACGAAGGACAGAACATCGACCGGGCCGCGTTCAACGCGCTCGTCGAAGACTTGCAGGCCGCGATGGACAAGAACGGCGTGCCGTTCCACGCGCAAAACAAACTCCTGGCGAAGCTCGCGCCGATGTACCGCGACGTGCAAGACCGCGAATGAACATGCTCAAATTTTTCATCACGCTGCTGGCGTTCGGCGCGACGATCGCCCACGCCGGGAGCGTGCGCGTGCAAGTGGTCGATCAGGCCGGCGCGCCCGTGCCCGACGCCATCGTCTATGCGCTGCCCGTCAACGGCAAGCCGCCCGCGACGAAGCCCACCAGCGCGGTCATCGATCAGATCAAGCGGCGCTTCGTGCCGATGGTCTCCGTCGTGCAGACGGGCGCGTCGGTGGCGTTCCCGAACAAGGACAACATCGAGCACGACGTCTATTCGTTCTCGCCGCCCAAGCGCTTCGAGCTGAATCTGTATCACGGCATTCCCGCGAATCCGGTCGTGTTCGACAAGCCCGGCCTCGTCGTGATGGGCTGCAACATCCACGATTCGATGGTCGCGTATCTGCTGATCGTCGATACGCCGTGGTTCGCGAAGACCGACGCGCACGGCGCCGCGACCATCGACAATCTGCCCGCCGATGCGTACAAGGTGATCGCGTGGCATTTCCGCCAGAGCGATCCGAACGCGCAGCCGACGCAGAAGGTCAACGCGGACGGCGCGGCGAAATTCGTGCTGCAACTGCGCCCCGCCGAATAGGACGCCCGTCACGATGCTCTTTCACAGCCTGCGCGCGCGAATCGCGCTCGTCTTCGTCGTGCTGATGCTCGTCGCGCAGGCGGCGGCGTTTCTCGTCATCAACTCGGTGATTCTGAAGAACGCGCATCGCAACGCCGAAGAGCAACTGTCGGTGGCCGAGCGCGTATTCGCGCAGATTTTGCGCGGCAATAGCGAACAGTTGACGCAGGCGGCGAGCGTGGTCGCGCTCGACTTCGGCTTTCGCGAAGCGGTCGCGACGCACGACAGCAAGACGGTCGCGTCCGCGCTGCGCAATCACGGCGACCGCGTTCATGCGGACGTCGTGATGCTCGTCGATCTCGACGGCAAGCTGATCGCCGATAGCGGCGGCGTCGGGCGCGAAGGCATGGCGTTTCCGTTCCCGAAGCTCATCAGGACCGTCGCGACGAAGGGCGATGCGTCGTCGTTCGGCATGATCGGGCCGCGCGCGTATCAGCTCGTCGCGGTGCCGGTGAAAGCGCCCATCGCGATCGCGTGGGTCGTGATGGGCTTCGCGGTCGACGATGCGCTCGCACGCGATCTGAGCTCGCTTACGTCGCTCGACGTGTCGTTTCTCACCGTCGGCGACGACGGCAAATGGGGCGTGCTCGCAAGCTCGCTCCCCCACGACGCACGCGACGCGCTGACGGATCAGGCGCAACTCGCCGCGAACGGCTACGCGACGCGCGTCATGCGGCTGCACTCCGAAGGGCGCACGGTCGCCGTGCTGCTCGAACGCTCGCTCAACGAGGCGCTCGCGCCGTTCAAGCGCCTGCAGACGACGCTGCTGCTCATTACGCTGCTCGGCGTGCTCGTGTCGAGCGTCGGCAGCGTGCTGATGGCGCGCTCGGTCACGCGGCCGATCGCGGCGCTCACGCAGTTTTCGAAGCGCATCGGGCAGGGCGATTACGCCGCGCCCATCGAGATTCGCCAGAATGACGAAATCGGCGAGCTGGCGCGCGCGTTCAATCAGATGCGCGACGGCATCTCGGAGCGCGAGAAACGCATCACCGAGCTCGCGTACATGGATCGGCTCACCGGCCTGCCGAATCGCGCGCTCTTCAACGACCGCCTGCAGCAGGCGATCGGCGCGGCGACGCGGAGCAAGCGCCCGCTCGCGGTGATGATGATGGACCTCGACCGCTTCAAGTACGTGAACGACACGCTCGGGCATCCGATCGGCGACATGCTGCTGTGCGAAGTGGCGAAGCGCCTGCGCGCGGCGCTGCATCGCAAGACCGATACGGTCGCGCGTCTGGGCGGCGACGAATTCGCCGTCCTTCTGCCGACCGACGATCTGGCGTCCGCGCGTCTTCTCGCCACGCGCATGCTGAACGCGCTCGAAGAGCCGATCACGATCGAAGGGCAACTCGTCGATGTGGGCGCGAGCATCGGCATCGTCACGTTTCCGCAGAACGGCACGGACATGAACGTGCTGCTGCGCCGCGCCGATATCGCGATGTACGTGGCGAAGCGCTCGAATCTCGGCTACGCGCTCTACGACGAACGTCACGACCAGAACAACGCCGAGCGTCTTTCGCTGATGAGCGAGCTGCGGCAGGCCGTCGAGCACGATCAATTGACGCTCTACTATCAGCCGAAGGTCGATCTCGCGACGCATCGCGTGAAATATGTCGAGGCGCTCGTGCGCTGGGATCATCCGACGCGCGGCTTCGTCTCGCCCGACCAGTTCATCCCGTTCGCGGAGCAGACCGGCTACATCAAGACGATTTCGCGCTGGGTCGCCGACAAGGCCATCGCGCAATGCGCCGCGTGGCGCAGGCAGGGCATCGAGCTGGCCGTGTCGGTGAACGTGTCGGCGCGCGAGCTGATCCAGTCGACGCTGCCCGAAATCTTCCAGGGACTGCTCGACAAGCACGGCGTCGCGCCGGAATCGATCTGGATCGAGATCACCGAGAGCGCGATCATGGACGACCCGAATCACGCGATCGAGACGCTCGACCGGCTGCACGCGCTCGGCATTCGCCTGTCCATCGACGATTTCGGCACTGGGTATTCGTCGCTGTCGTATCTGAAGCGCATGCCCGTGGATGAGCTGAAGATCGACAAATCGTTCGTGATGGGCATGTTCCAGCACAAGGACGATGAAACCATCGTGCGCTCGACAATCGATCTCGGGCACAACATGGGACTGAAGGTCGTCGCGGAAGGCGTCGAAACCGAAGAGATGCTGGAGCGGCTGAAGGCGCTGCGCTGCGATCTGGCGCAGGGCTATCACCTGAGCCGGCCGCTGCCCCCCGCGAAGCTCGAAGCGTGGCTCGACGCGTGGCGCGCGTCGAACGAGCAAGCGCTCATCGCCGGGCCGGAAGAGGCGTAGGCTCGCTTACCAGGCGCGGCCGCGGTCGTTCGCGACGGCTTGTTCGTCGCTCGCGATGGAGTCGCCGTCGCGATCGGCGAAGCGATAGGTGCCGCGTTCCTCCGATTTCGCTTCGTACAGCGCGGCATCGGCGCGCTTCAATGCGCTTTCGAACGACTCCGCCGGACGCGCCAGCGCGATGCCGACGCTCACGCCCACGCGCACCGTCTGCCCGGATTCGAGCGTGTACGGCGCCGACAGCTCGCCGATGATCTTGCGCGCGAAAACCACGTTGGCCGCGTGCGCGATATACGTGGCGACGATCGCGAACTCGTCGCCGCCCAGACGCGCGACCAGCTCGCCGCGGCGCATCGCGTTGCGCAGGCGGTCGGCGACGAGCTTCAGCAGTTCGTCGCCGGCATTGTGGCCGTGCGTGTCGTTGACGTGCTTGAAGCCGTCGAGATCGACGTACATCACTGTCACTTTCTCGCGGCCCGCGCCGCCCGCCATCAGACGCCCGGCCTGGTCGCCGAGATAGCGCCGGTTCGGCAGGCCCGTCAGCGAATCGTGATGCGCCCATTGCAGGATTTTCGCTTCGGCTTTGCGGCGCTCCGTCACGTCCTCGATGATGATGACCGCGCTGCCGTCGGGCACCGGATTGCGGCTCAGTTCGAGATGCCGTCCGTCGCGCAAGGGCAGGTCGAGCGTCGGATGGCCGCTTTCGAGCCATTGCGCGCATCGCTCGGCAAGCTGCGCGCGCGGTGTCTCGCCGAATTTCGCGAGCGCGGCATAGCCGATGAACTCCGGCAGCGACACGTTCAGCCGCAGCATGTCGATGGTCGCGCCGAACAGCTCCGCCGCCTTGCGATTCGCGATCACCACCCTGCCCGACGCATCCACGGTGCAGAGGCCGTGCGGCATGTGCGCGAGTGCCGCGTCGAAGCGCGTGGCGATTTCGGCGTGGCTTTCCTTGGCGGTCATCAGCGCGACGAGGCCGCGATAGTGCCGCTGCACGACCGCGCACATCGCGGCGATATAGAGGACGAGCGGCGGCACGAGAATCCAGTAGCCGGACGGCCCGAACAGCCCGCCGACGCCGATCGGCAGCGCGCCGAGGCACACCTGCGCGATCGCCAGATGCGGCGTGCCCGCGTTGCGCGACGCGACGCCGCCGAGCAGGCCGGCCGTCACCATGATCGCGAGCGACGCGAGCACGGCGTCGCCCGAGATCACGCAGCCCATCGCGCCGAGGCCCGTCACGAGACAGGCCAGCAGCCCGAACGGCGCATAGCGCGCGGCCCACCGGCCGGGCTGCGGCGCGTCCGTGCGGCTCAGCGCGCGATATCGGCCGACGATCGAAAGGCGGGTGGCGAGCAGAAGCGCGTCGGCGGCGAGCCAGAGCATCGTCCAGAGGGACGGCTGGCGTCCGAGCGCGATCATCGCGACGAACGCGCCGGAGATGCCGGACAGCAGCAGCGGGCGGATGTCTTCGACAAGCGTCGACAGCAGCGATGCGCGAACGGCAGGCGTGATCCGTCCGTCCGCGGTCGCCGGCGTGGCCAGAATCGAATCGATCAAGGACGGATTGCCTGACATACGCAAGACCGGGCCGGCGAGAGGATGAATACGAAGGCGGCGGTGATGCGATCACCGCCGGTAATCGTGTATACGGCGGCGTCTGCGTGTTCTTTAGGCAAGACTTAGCGGCGGCTCAGGCGTGGTGAGCGTCGATTATTCGCTGAGAGCGCATTCTGACTTTCCTTCGAGCCGGATTATGTTTTCGCGCGGACATAGTAATTTAGGGCTCAAGTCTTTCAACCTGGCCTGACGCCGGGTTTTGCCTCATCGAAAGCTTTCGTTTCAGAGACGATCATGTTTGATGTCCTGCGCGCCATGCCGCGAAGGCGTCGTCGGTGAGGATGAAAGAAGCAGTTTCGCGGAAAGATGGCCACAGAAACCGTCGGGCGATTCATAAAAGGAGACGTCATGGACACGAACTCTCTCTCACCCGGTGCCAAAGGCGGGTCGCACGCCGAGCACCACAAGCAGACGAAGAAGGCGACCGCGAGCGGCTGGATCGGCTCCGCGCTCGAGTACTACGACTTCTTCATCTACGCGCAAGCCGCCGCGCTGATCTTTCCGCAACTCTTCTTTCCTTCGGGCAATCCGAAAGTGGCGATCGTCGCGTCGCTCGCGACCTACGGCGTCGGTTACGTGGCGCGTCCGATCGGCGCATTCGTGCTCGGTCATTGGGGCGATACGCACGGCCGCAAGACCGTGCTCGTGCTGTGCATGTTCCTGATGGGCTTCTCGACGATGGCCGTCGGACTTTTGCCGACGTATCACAGCGTCGGCATGCTCGCGCCGACGCTGCTCGTAATCCTGCGGCTCGTCCAGGGCTTCGCGGTCGCGGGCGAAATCTCCGGCGCGAGCTCGATGATTCTCGAACACGCGCCATTCGGACGCCGCGGTTTCTTCGCGAGCTTCACGCTGCAAGGCGTGCAGGCCGGACAGATTCTCGCCGCCGCCGTGTTCCTGCCGCTCGCGTACTACATGCCCGAGGATGCGTTCAATTCATGGGGCTGGCGCATTCCGTTCCTGCTTTCGGCGTTCGTGCTGGTTGCCGGCTACATCATCCGGCGCGAAGTGCACGAGACGCCCGCGTTCGAGAAGGAAGGCGAGAAGGGCGCGGTGCCGCGCTCGCCAATCGTCGACGCCTTCAAGTACAACCTGCCCGACATGATCCGCGTCGTCTGCATGGCGCTGATGAACGTGATTCCCGTGGTCGCGACGATCTTCGGCGCGGCGTATGCGGTGCAGGCGGCGTACGGCATCGGCTTTCACAAGAGCGTGTATCTGTGGATTCCGGTCGTCGGCAATATTCTCGCCGTCATCGTGATTCCGATCGTCGGCAATCTCTCCGACAAGATCGGGCGCAGGCCGCCGATCATCGTCGGGGCGATCGCCTCGGGGCTGCTGTCGTATCTGTATCTCTACGCGATCAGCATTCACAACGTCGGCATGGCGATCGTCGCGTCGCTCTTGATGTGGGGCATCGTCTATCAGGGCTACAACGCGATCTTCCCGAGCTTCTATCCCGAACTCTTCCCGACGCGCACGCGCGTCTCCGCGATGGCGATCTCGCAGAACATCGGCACGACCATCACGGCGCTGTTGCCCGCGCTGTTCGCGAGCGTCGCGCCGCCCGGATCGACGAACATTCCGGTCATGATCGGTTCAATCACGCTCGCCGTCACGATCATCTCGGCGATCGCCGCGTGGAGCGCGCGGGAGACGTACCGGATTCCGCTCAACCAGCTCGGCGAGCCGGACGCGCGGCCGGTCGAGAAGTCCGAGTACGACCGCCTGCGCGCGGAATCGGTCGCGAACGCGCGCACTTCCTGAAGCTCATGTCCTCTTTCCTTGCTCAGGCGGCGCGACAGCGCCGCCGGGGTGAACTCGCGCTTTTTCAACACGGTGAATCGAAGTGAATACAGACTCAGGCAAGACGCGTATCGCGGTGGCGGGCGCGGGCTATATCGGTCAGGCGCACATGGGCGTCGCGCAGGCGAGCACGACGTGCACGCTCTCGGCCATCGTCGATCCGGCGCCCGCCGCCGTCGACATCGCGCAGAAGGCGGGCGTGCCGCTCTACAAAACGCTCGACGAACTGCTCGCGAAGGATCGCCCGGACGGCATCGTGCTCGCGACGCCGAATCAATTGCACGTCGAACATGCGCGCGTGTGCATCGCGGCGGGCGTGCCGATCCTGCTGGAGAAGCCGATCGCGCCGACGGTCGAGGAAGCGCAGATGCTCGTCGATGAAGTGGAGCATTCCGGCGCGAAAGTGCTGATCGGCCATCATCGCGCGCACAGCCCGATCATGGCGCGCGCGAAGCAGGTCATCGACGAAGGGCGGCTCGGCAAGCTCGTCGCGGTGATGGGCAGCGCGGTGTTCTTCAAGCCCGACGAGTATTACGCCAGCGCGCCGTGGCGACGCGAGCCGGGCGGCGGGCCGATCCTGCTCAACATGATCCACGAGGTGCACAACTTGCGGATGCTGTGCGGCGATATCGTCGCGGTGCAGGCGTTCGCATCGCACGCGACGCGCGGCTTTCCCGTCGAAGATACGGTCGCGATCAATCTGCGTTTCGCGAGCGGCGCGCTCGGCACGTTCATGCTGTCCGACACCGCCGCGTGCCCGCGAAGCTGGGAGCAGACGTCGCAGGAGAACAAGGCGTATTCCACGTATCCCGACGAAGACTGCTACGTGATCGCGGGCACGTTCGGCTCGCTTTCCGTGCCGACGATGCGTCTCAAGTCCTACGCGAAGGCCGAAGATCGATCATGGTGGAAGCCGTTCGACGAAGACGTCGTGGCGATGCAGCGCGACGATCCGCTCGCGCATCAGATGGAACATTTCGGGCGCGTGGCGCGCGGGGAAGCCGAACCTATTGTCAGCGCGCGCGACGGACTGCAGAATCTGCGGATCACCGAGGCCATCGTTCTTGCCGCCACGAGCGGCAGGATCGTCGAGACCGCCTGAATCTTTTCAATTCCCCTTCCAGTTCAAGGAAATCACATGGCAACGATCCTGACGCTGCACGGCGTCAACCTCAACATGTTCGGCAAGCGCGACCCGAAGCAGTACGGCACGGCGACGCTCGCGCAAATCGACGAGCAGATGGCCGCGCTCGGCAAGGAACTCGGCGTCGAGGTGGAGTGCTACCAGACGAATATCGAAGGTGAGATGTGCTCGCGCATTCATCGCGCGTTCGAAGAAAACGTCGATGCGATCGTCATCAACGCGGGTGCGTGGACGCACTACAGCTACGCGATCCGCGATGCGCTCGCGATCCTGAAGGCGCCGATCATCGAAGTGCACATGTCGCACGTGCACGCGCGGGAGGAGTTCCGCCACAAATCGGTGTTCGCGGAAATCGCGCGAGGGCAAATTTCCGGTTTCGGCGTCGATAGCTACTTGCTGGGCTTGCGCGCAGCAGTCGCCGCGATCAAATAAGGCCGATGCCTTCACGGCGAAGCGTGTGGGCGCTTCGCCGTGTCATCGGGTCAGGCCGGGCGACTGAAATCCTTCGACGCGGGCGCGACCGGCTCGCGTTCGCTCTGCTTGCGCAGCGGTTCGTGATTGCGTTGCGCCGCGCCGCGGATGAACAACACCGCACCCACCGCGCAAACAGCCCAGACCACCGCGATGATCGTCAAGTAGCTCATATCCTTCTCCCCGATGCTCCGAGCGCGGGCGGCTTTGCCGTCACCGCTGCCCGCCTTCTGTTGGCCCTGTTGGTCCGTTACGTTTGCGACGCGGGCAGCGCCAGCAAACGTCCGATCAGCTCTTGCGCGAACGCATGCTGCTCGGTAATGGTCTCTGCATCGTCGTCGGTGGCGTTCGGATCGCCGTGCAGCTTCCCGGCGAGACGCATGATGTTGTCCGACACCGACTGCAGCGCGCTCAGCAATTCCGCTTGTGTCGCCGCGCTGTCCTGCGATCCTTCGCCGAAACGCTGCGCCGTTCGATGCGGCCTGGCGTTTCCTTCCATCGTCTGATACATGGCGACCCCCGTCGTGAGTGGATGATGCGATTCTCACGCCGCGACGCCTCGAGTAATCCTCCGAACAAGCCCTGATTCCGGCCTCAATTCGTTTGATGTCCGTTTCCGCGATTCGGAGCACGGCTGCTATACGCCCGCCCATCAAGGCTTTGCGGCCGCCGGGCGGTAAAATCGCAGATCCGTCCGCTGATAATCGGCCTTTTTTGCAGCGGCTTGTGGGGTCATCCGCACGAAAAAACAACAGTTTCTTACCAAAAAGCAGACTAAAAGGTCGGATCAAACGGTACGCGCGATCGTTCGATCCATGAACGCAGTAATTTTTGCAGTGCAACAGACATCGACATGGCTTCACCCACGACGAACGAAACACCCTCGCTGCACACACTCAAACGCGGACTCAAGAGTCGCCACATCCAGTTGATCGCGCTCGGCGGCGCGATCGGCACCGGGCTTTTTCTCGGCGTCGCGCAGACGATCAAGCTCGCCGGGCCATCCGTGCTGCTCGGTTACGCGATCGCCGGGCTGATGGCGTTCTTCATCATACGTCAGCTCGGCGAGATGATCGTCGACGAGCCGGTTGCCGGTTCCTTCAGCCATTTCGCCGATAAATACTGGGGCCACGCCGCCGGTTTCATCTCCGGCTGGAACTACTGGGCCATTTACATTCTGGTGAGCATGGCGGAGCTGTCGGCCGTGGGCATCTACATGCAGTACTGGTGGCCGGGATTGCCGATGTGGATATCGGCGCTCGCGTGCTTCGTGATCGTCAACGCGATCAATCTGACGAGCGTGAAGTCCTACGGCGAGACGGAGTTCTGGTTCGCGATCGTCAAAGTGGCGGCGATCGTCGGCATGATCCTGTTCGGCGGCTGGCTGCTCGCGTCGGGCAAGGCGGGGCCGGAAGCGAGCGTCGCGAATCTTTGGCGGCTCGGCGGCTTCTTTCCGAACGGCGTGCACGGGCTCGTCATGTCGATGGCCGTCATCATGTTCTCGTTCGGCGGGCTGGAGCTCGTCGGCATTACGGCGGCGGAAGCGGAAGACCCGTCGCGCAGCATTCCGCGCGCGACCAATCAGGTCATCTATCGCATCCTGATTTTTTATGTCGGCGCGCTCGGCGTGCTGCTGTCGCTTTATCCGTGGGACAAGGTCGCGACCGGCGGCAGTCCGTTCGTGCTGATTTTCCGCGAGATGAACAGCACGGTCGTCGCGAACGTGCTCAACGTGATCGTGCTGACGGCCGCGCTCTCCGTGTACAACAGCGGCGTCTATGCGAACAGCCGCATGCTGTACGGCCTCGCGCAGCAAGGCAACGCGCCGCGCGCGCTGCTCAACGTGAGCGGACGCGGCATTCCGCTCGCGGCGCTGGCGGTGTCGGCGCTGGTGACGGCGGCGTGCGTCGTCATCAACTATGTGATTCCGGGGCGCGCGTTCGGCCTCTTGATGGGACTCGCGGTGTCGGCGCTCGTCATCAACTGGGCGATGATCAGCATCATCCATCTCATGTTCCGCCGGCAGAAGCGCGCGAACGCCGAAGCGACCTCGTTTCCGAGCTTTCTGCATCCGTTCACGAACTACGTCGTGCTCGCGTTTCTCGCGGGCATCGTCTGGGTGATGTACGAGATTCCGGATCTGCGCCTGTCCGTGTACCTGATTCCGGTCTGGCTGGCCGTTCTCGGAATCGGCTACTATCTCAAAACTCGGGCCGCGCGCGGAGACTGACGCGGCCGCGCTTGCTGATCTCTCGTCCTCTCTCGTCCTATAAGTCACCATGTTCGAACATATCGATGCTTACCCCGGCGACCCGATCCTGTCGCTGAACGAAAACTTCCAGAAAGATCCGCGCACCAATAAGGTCAACCTGAGCATCGGCATTTACTTTGACGACGAAGGCCGTTTGCCCGTGATGCAGGCCGTGCGCGAGGCGGAACTGTCGATCCTGAAAGACCTCGGCCCGAAACCGTATTTGCCGATGGCCGGTTTCGCGCATTATCGCGACGCCGTGCAGGCGCTCGTGTTCGGCAACGACAGCCCGGCGCGCGCCGATGGCCGCATCGCGAGCGTGCAGACGCTCGGCGGATCGGGCGCGCTGAAGGTCGGCGCGGATTTCATCAAGCGCTACTTTCCGAAGTCGCAAGTGTGGGTGAGCGATCCGACGTGGGAGAACCATCGTTTCATCTTCGAGCGCGCGGGTTTCGAAGTGAACACGTATCCGTATTACGACGAAGCCACCGGCGGACTGCGCTTCGATGCGATGCTCGACGCCATCGACAAGCTGCCCGCGAAGAGCGTCGTGCTGCTGCACGCGTGCTGTCATAACCCGACGGGCGTCGATCTCGATCAGGCGCAATGGGTGAAGATCATCGACGTGCTGCAAAAGCGCGATCTGCTGCCGTTCGTCGATATGGCGTATCAGGGCTTCGGTTCCGGTCTCGACGACGACGCGTTCGCCGTGCGCGAACTCGCGCGCCGTGGCGTGCCGGCGTTCATCGCCAATTCGTTCTCGAAGAATTTCTCGCTGTACGGCGAGCGCTGCGGCGGCCTGCACGTCATTTGCGACGATGCCGCCGAAGCCGATCGCGTGCTCGGCCAGCTGACGAGCGCGGTACGCGCGAACTACAGCAATCCGCCGACGCACGGCGCGAAGATCGTCACGCATGTGCTGAACACGCCCGAACTTAAACAGTCGTGGGAAAAGGAACTCGCGTCGATGTGCCAGCGCATCGCGCGCATGCGTCAGGCGATCCACGACGGACTGAAGGATCACGTTCGCGGCGAGATGCTCACGCGGTATATCAAGCAGCGCGGCATGTTCACGTACACGGGTCTGGTCGCGGATCAAGCCGACCGGCTCAAGGAGGAATTCGGCGTGTACATCCTGCGCTCGGGCCGCATGTGCGTCGCGGGCCTGAACGACAGCAACGTGCAGATCGTCGCCGATGCCATCGGCAAGGTGCTGGCGGCGAAGTAAATCGCTACATCGCGGGACAGGACAGCACTTTCTGCGGCGGAAGGCTGCCCGGTCCCGTCTCGACTTTCGTGCCGCGCGGCGGCGTCAGAATGAGCCGCACGGCACTCGTGCCTTCGTTCGCGAGCACGTAGATATCGCCGCTTCCTTCCGGCTGCCAGTACACGCGATACACCTCGCCGTCCTTGTACACATGCAGCGCGCCGTGCCGCACGGCGCCGCCCCGCCAGAAATTCACGCTTTCCCCTTCGCGCAGCGCGATCATGCCGTCCTGCCCGTTCGTGGCGCTTTCGAGCGTGCCGCAGACGGCGTCGTCGGCGCGTGCGTGCGTGCAGACGGCCAGCGCCGCTGCGCATAGAAACATCGTTTTGCGATTCATCGGCTATCGACTCCCGGAAAAAGCGCGTGCGCCGTCCCGCGCTCCTCGCAAGATACGCGCCGACGTTCCTCCGCGCGTGTGCTACTTTGAATGGAAGCAGCATTCGATCATGGAGGGCGACATGACTGTGATCGCGCCGGACGAAAGAGCGGATTTCCTCGCGATTCTCGCGCGCCATCGGCTCGACGAGAGCGATTTTCTGGTGCACGAAGGCGGCGCGTCCGATGTCGTGGACGATGTTTATCCGTTGCAGGGCGTCGTCACCATCACGCGACGTTCCACGTTGAAGGAACGCGAATATCGCATCGGACACGGCACGCAATGGACCGCCGCGTTCGAAAAAGACTTGAACAAGGGCGTGTTCAGATGAACGGGCACGCGCACGCAGTTTTTTCACGCACTTTTTTGAAGCGGAGCAGGCGATGAGACCGACCGAATTCAAATCGTTCAAGGCGCACGTCGCGATGATGCTGCGCGATCTGCCGCGCGGCGTGACGGCCGATCTCAGTGATGTCGCCGTCGCGTACTGGAACGGCACGCAAGTGGTCGGCGCCTATTTGCGCGACAACGGCCGCCTCGACGAAGACTTCGATTTCGACGAAAACGCCTGGGGCGTCTGGCGCGACGATTTCCTCGCGTGGTTCGATGCGCCGCGTTTCTCCGAACGCGCCGATCTGAAGGCCGCGTTCGTCGCAGGCGTCATGCCCCCGAGCGCACACGGCGGGCTCTGGCCGCGGGCGCTGTGATTTAGGCTTCATTCGGCAAGTCATCCGTAAGCACTCCTCGCACGCGCCCGTTCCCCGCCGAACGGCACAGCGATTGCTCCGTTCCTCCACGCGACAGCGTCCGAACCACGACCGCGCGACGGCCGTGTTCCGCCTTTCATCGTCACGGAGGATTCAGCATGGCTGGCAACGGCAGACTCAGTCCGCTCACGTTCTTTACGGCCATCGTGTTTATCGTCATCGGCGTGTTGCTGGCGGCGGGCGGAGCGTATCTCGTTGCGCTCAAAGGATCGTGGTACTACGTGATCGCGGGTGCGGCCATCCTGCTGACCGGGCTCTTGTTGTTGATCCGGCGGCGCTCCGCATTGCTGCTTTTCGCGCTGTTCCTGTTCGCCTCGACGATCTGGGCCGTCGTCGAAGTGCGTTTCGATTTCTGGCAACTGATGCCGCGCCTGTGGATCTGGCTGCTGCTCGCGATCTGGCTGCTGATTCCGTTCGTGCATCGCGGCGCGTTGTTCGGGCCGCCTTCGACATCGCGCGCCGCGCGCACGCCGCTCGCCGCCGCGATCATCCTCACGCTGCTGCTCGGCGTCGGCACCTGGTTCAATCATCCGCACGACCGGCCGGGGCGCATCGACGTGAACGTCGCCGCCGACGCCAATCAGCCCGATGCCAACGCCGCGACCGGCCGCGCGGCGGGCGACTGGGTCGACTATGGCGGCTCGCCGCTCGCGCAGCGTTACGCGCCGCTCGCCCAGATCACGCCGGATAACGCGCATCGGCTAAAGGTGGCGTGGACGTATCGCACCGGCGACATGCCCGGCCCCGACGATCCGACCGAAACCACCGACGAGAACACGCCGCTCAAGGTCGGCGACACGATTTTCCTGTGCACGCCGCATAGCAAGGCGATCGCGCTCGATGCCGCGAGCGGCAAGGAAAAGTGGCGTTTCGATCCGCGGATTCAGAGTCCGATCGGGTTCAAGCATTGGGAGCACATGACTTGCCGGGGCGTCGCTTATTACGATGCGTCGATGCATCCGATGCCCGCTGCCGCCGCGCCCGAAGCCAGCGCGCCCGCCGAAGCCGATGCGGCCTCCGCGCCTGCCGACGCATCCGCGCCCACGGAAGCGTCCGCGCCCGTGCGGACGCCCGCGCAAACCACGGCGCAGGCCGAATGTCCGCATCGCCTGTTCCTTCCGACCGCCGACGCCCGCCTGATCGCGCTCGACGCGGACACCGGCAAGCCGTGCGCGAGCTTCGGAAAGAACGGTGCAATCGATTTGCGCGCGAATATCGGGCCGTTCACGCCGGGCGGCTATTACTCGACCTCGCCGCCGGCGGTGTTCCGCAATCTCGTGATCGTCGGCGGTCATGTGACCGACAACGAATCGAACAACGAGCCGTCGGGCGTGATCCGCGCGTTCGACGTCAATGACGGCCATCTCGTCTGGAACTGGGATCCAGGCAATCCGGACGTCACCGAACCGATCGCGGCGGGCGGCACTTATGTGCGCAATTCGCCGAACATGTGGTCGATGTTCAGCGTCGACGAAAAGCGCGGCATGATTTTTCTGCCGATGGGCAACCAGACGCCCGATCAGTGGGGCGGCGAGCGCACGCCACAGGCCGAGAAGTTCGGCGCGGGCGTCGTCGCGCTCGATGCCGCGACGGGCAAGCTGCGCTGGAACTATCAGTTCACGCATCACGATCTGTGGGATATGGATGTGGGCGGGCAGCCGACGCTCGTCGATCTGCAGACGGCGCAGGGCACGCAGCCGGCGCTGATCGCATCGACGAAGCAGGGCAGCATCTACGTGCTGAATCGCGAAACCGGCCAGCCGATCGTGCCGATCAGCGAAGTCGCCGTGCCGGGCGGCGCGGCGAAAGGCGATCACACCGCGCCGACGCAGGCCGTTTCCGCGCTCAACTTCAACCCGCCGCGCGTGACGGAGGCGGACATGTGGGGCACGACGCCGTTCGATCAGCTTTGGTGCCGCATCAAGTTCAGGAGCCTGCGCTACGACGGGCCGTACACGCCGCCGTCGGAGCAGGGGTCGCTCGTGTTTCCGGGTAACTTCGGCGTATTCGACTGGGGCGGGATTTCCGTCGATCCGGTGCGGCAGATTCTGATCGCGAATCCGGACTACATGGCGTTCACGTCGAAGCTGATTCCGCGTGACAAGATTCCCGAGGACAACGGCGAGAAGAAAGGCAGCGAAACGAGCGGTATCAAGCTCGCGCGCGGTACGCCGTTCGGCTTTGAGATCAGCGCGTTTCTTTCACCGCTCGGGATTCCGTGCCAGGCGCCGCCGTGGGGCTACATCGCGGGCGTCGATCTGCGCACGCAGAAGATTGCGTGGATGCACAAGAACGGCACCATCTTCGACAGCGCGCCGCTGCCGATTCCGATGCCGCTCGGCGTGCCGAGCCTCGGCGGGACGATCGTGACGGCGGGCGGCGTCGCGTTCCTGACGGGCACGCTCGATCAATACGTGCGCGCCTACGACGTGCGCGACGGCAAGAAGCTGTGGGAGGCGCGTCTGCCGGCGGGCGGTCAGGCCACGCCGATGAGCTACGCCGATGCAAGCGGCAAGCAATATGTGCTCGTGACGGCGGGCGGTCATGGCTCGCTCGGCACGAAGGCGGGCGATTATGTGATCGCCTATGCGTTGCAGTGAATGCGAAAAAAAGCGCGGGAATTTTCTCCCGCGCCTGCACGTTACGTCCGGCGATAAGCCTCGGCCATGAGCGCGCTGACCTTCGCGCGCGCGCTCAGCGCATTGCGGACGGCGGCGACGATGAAGGAAACGAGGGCGATCGGCGTGGCAGCGATGATTCCCATGATGAACTCCGTACTAACTAGGTAATAACCCTAGGTTAGCACATTATGACGCATTGCAACAAATATCTTTCGGGGAATTGACCGTACGCAAAGGCGAAACGCTCTGAAGGAGCATCCAGATGAAGACGCACTTTCCGGCTCGTATCGCGGCGATCGGCGCCGTTGTGCTCATCGCGGCGATCGTCGTCGCGTGCAGTGGCGGTTCCGGCGATAGCGCCACTTCGTCTGCGGCGAGCGGCGGCGCGCCGCCGGCGGCATCGAGCCCGTCGGGGGCATCGAGCCCGGCGGGGGCATCGGCGCCTCTGGCTGCGGTGTCGAAAGATGTCGTCACCTGGCACAACGACATCGCGCGCACCGGACAGCAACTCGCGGAAACCGTCCTCACGCCGGCGAACGTCAATCAGCGTACTTTCGGCAAGCTCGCGCTCTTTTCCGTCGATGGCGCCGTCGACGCGCAGCCGCTCTTTCTGGCGGGCGTACCGATCGCGGGCGGCACGCGCAACGTGCTCTACGTCGCGACGGAAAACGCCAGCGTCTACGCTTTCGACGCCGACAGCGGCGCGGTGCTGTGGAAAGTCTCGACGCTCGGCAGCGGCGAGTCGCCGAGCGACGACCACAACTGTCATCAGATCACGCCGACAATCGGTGTCACGGCGACGCCGGTCATCGACCGGACGCGCGGCCCGAACGGCGCGATGTATGTCGTCGGCATGTCGAAGGATGCGTCGGGCGCGTATCACCAGCGCATTCACGCGCTCGATGTCGCGACGGGCGCCGAGCTCTTCAACGGCCCCACCGAAATCCGGGCGACGTATCCGGGCAACGGCGCGGGCAGCCAGAACGGCACGCTGACGTTCGATCCCGGCCAGTACGCCGAGCGCGCGGCGTTGCTGCTGCTGAACGGCGTCGTCTACACGGCGTGGACTTCGCATTGCGACTTCATGCCGTACACCGGCTGGGTCATGGGCTACGACGCCGCGACCCTGCAACAGGCGAGCGTGCTGAACCTCACGCCGAACGGCCAGATGGGCTCGATCTGGATGAGCGGCGCGGGCCTCGCATCGGACGGCCAGGCGATCTTTTTCCTCGACGCCAACGGCACCTTCGATCCGACGCAAAACGCGCAGGAGATGCCGATCAACGGCAACTTCGGCAACGGTTTTTTGCGGCTGGAAACGTCGCCGCTCAGGGTGCAGGACTATTTCGAGCCGTCGAACACGGTGCAGGAGTCGAACGAGGACGAAGATCTCGGTTCCGGCGGCGCGATGGTGCTGCCGGACTTCACCGATGCGGGCGGCACGGTCCGGCATCTGGCGATCGGCGCGGGCAAGAACTCGACGATCTACGTCGTGAACCGCTTCTCGATGGGCAAGTTCGATTCGAACGCGGACCACATCTATCAGGAACTCGTCGGCCAGATTCGCGGGGCGATGTTCGGCGCGCCCGCGTATTTCAACAACACGGTCTATTTCGGCGCGGTCGGCGACAGCATTCGGGCGTTCGCGGTCAGCAACGCGTTGCTTTCGGCGACGTCGACGAGTCAGACGTCGAATGCGTTCGGCTTCCCCGGCGCGACGCCGAGCATTTCCGCGAACGGCACGGCGAACGGCATTCTGTGGGCGGCGGAGAACGGCGCGACAGGCGCGCTGCGCGCCTACGACGCGGCCAATCTCGCGCGCCAGCTCTACAGCAGCAACGACGCCGGCACGCGCGACCAGTTCGGTGCGGGCAACAAGTTCATCACGCCGATGATCGCGAACGGCAAGGTGTATGTCGGCACGAAGAACGGCGTCGCCGTGTTCGGGCTGTTGTCGAAATAGGATCGGCGCGCGAACGCGGCGCCGGGCGTGACGCCGCGAGCGCGCCGCAACTAGCCGAAACGCCGTGGAACGGTCGCGAAGTCATGTTAAGCTCTCGGTTCTTCGCTGGGGAGTAGCCGGCTTTCCTGCACAGGGAAAGCGCTCATGTCAACACGCTCGGTCGTTCAGGCCGTGGCATGAGCAGCCATCAAAGGTTGGCAAGACCATCGACAGAATTCGCGACCGGTCGGGCGCGCGTTCTGTCGTTCCATCTTGCCCGACCAGAGCGCTACTCGATGAATCTCGCCTCCACAATTTTTCTAGCCTTCGCCATGTCCACCGACGCGTTCGCCGCAGCCGTCGGCAAGGGCGCGACCCTGCACAAGCCGCGCATCGCGGAAGCGTTGAAGACCGGCGTGATCTTTGGCGTGATCGAAGCCCTGACGCCGCTCGTCGGCTGGGCGCTCGGCAGGGCGGCCGCGCAGTATGTCACCGCGTGGGATCACTGGATCGCGTTCGGCCTGCTCTTCCTGCTCGGCGCGCGCATGATCCGCGAAGGTTTCAGCAGCGTGAGCCACGAAGCGGAAAAGCCCAATTCGCATTCGTTCTGGGTGTTGGCGCTCACCGGTTTCGCGACCAGCATCGACGCGATGGCGGTCGGCGCGGGCCTCGCGTTCATCGATGTCGATATCTTCTCGACGGCCGCGACCATCGGTTTCGCGACGATGCTGATGGTGACGATCGGCGTGATGGTCGGCCGGCTCGTCGGCGCGACGATCGGCAAGCGGGCGGAAATCGTCGGCGGGCTGATTCTGATCGGCGTCGGCAGCGTCATTCTGGCCGAACATCTCGGCCATCTCGGCTGAGGATGCGCGCCTTGCCGCCGCGCGGCGTGAGAATCGCGAGCACGGCGGCGACGATGAAAAGCGCGGGCACGTCGCCCGCCAGATGACCGAGGTGGCGCCCCGCGCCGCCGAACGACTGCACGGCCATGATCGCGCCGTGCACGACGCTCGACCACACCGTGAACCAGATGAGGCTCAGATGCCTCATCGGCTCGCGCGATGCGATCAGCAGGAAAACGCCGAGCGTCGCGTAGATGCCGACGATCATCATCGCGTATTCCGAATGGCCTTCGTGGCCGGCATCCCACGCCCATCCTGAAGGCCAGAGCAGCATGAGCGGATAGAAGGCGAAGAGCGCGATCAGCCCGACGACGGCGAGCACGATGCGCAGGCAGGCGAGGCGACGGGCGTCGTTCATGGCGGCTCCTTGGCGGCGCGACATGAGCGACAAGATACCGCGAAGCGCACCGCGAAAGCCATCGATGGCGGCAGGCCTTTCCACCAAAAATCGGCGCAAATAAAATAACAACGACTGCCATTAGGCCGATACGATTCATCATTCCACTGCCTTCAACCACAAATCCAGCACGTCATGCCACGTCCGATTTCCGCGCGCATCCATCTCGACGCCATCCGACAGAATCTTCAACTTGTCAAACGCACGGCGCCGTCGTCGCGCGTGTGGTCCGTCATCAAGGCGAATGCTTATGGTCACGGCATCGAGCGCATTTATCCGGCGCTCGCTGAAGCCGACGGCATCGCGCTGCTCGATCTCGATGAAGCCGTGCGCGTGCGCGAGCTCGGCTGGAAAAAGCCGATTCTTTTGCTCGAAGGCGTTTTCGAGCCCGCGGATGTCGAAACGGCGGATCGTCACCGGCTCACGGTCACGGTGCATTGCGACGAGCAGCTTGCGTTGCTGAAGGCGGCGCGGCCGAACGAGCGCATCGACATACAGTTGAAGATGAACTCGGGCATGAACCGGCTCGGCTATCGGCCGGGCGAATTCGTCGAGGCTTGGAAAAGGGCGTCGGATATCGCGGCGATCGGCTCGATCGGCCTGATGAGTCACTTCGCGAACGCCGACGAAGGCGCGATCGACTGGCAGATAGACGAATTCGAAGCGGCCACGCGCGATCTTCCCGGCACGCGCTCGCTGTCGAATTCGGCGGCGGTGCTGTGGCATCCGCGCGCGCATCGCGACTGGGTGCGGCCGGGCACGATCCTCTACGGCGCCTCGCCGACGGGCTGCGCGCGCCACATCGAGCATTTCCCGTTGCGCGCGGCGATGACGCTCGAGAGCCGCATCATCGGCGTGCAGACGCTCGCGGCGGGCGAGACGATCGGCTATGGCCGCACTTTCACCGCGGATCGCGCGATGAAGATCGGCGTGGTCGCATGCGGCTACGCGGACGGCTATCCGCGTCACGCCCCGACGGGCACGCCCGTCATCGTCGATGGCGTGCGTACGCGCATCGTCGGACGCGTGTCGATGGACATGCTCACCGTCGATCTCGCGCCGTGTCCGGCTGCGGGCATCGGATCGCCGGTGGAACTATGGGGCGAACGCGTCCGGGTCGATGAAGTGGCCGAACCGTCCGGCACGATCGGCTACGAGTTGATGTGCGCGCTCGCGCGGCGCGTGCCCGTCGCGATCGACGCGGGCGTTTCGAATCGGGCAGAAGCGCATTCGGCATGACGCTCACGATGACGCGTCTCGAAGGCAGTGCTTACGTTCGAAAATGCGCGATCACATCGGCGAGGATTTCGATGCCTTTGCGGATCTGCTCGACCGGCACGCTCGCATAGCCGAGGATGAGCCCGGCCGTCCGGTTCGACGTGCCGCCGCACGGCGCGACATGAAGCGGCGACACCGGATAGACGCCCACGCCCTTCGCATGCGCGGCGGCGACGAGCGCGGCTTCGTGCGCCGCGTCGATGAAGGGCAGCCACAGCGTGACGTGCAATCCGGCAGCCGTGCCCGTCGCGTGCGCGCGCTTCGGAAGAAGATCGGCGATGGCGTCGAGCAAGGCCGCGCGCCGCCGTTCGTATTCGCGCCGCACGCGCCGCACGTGACGCTCATACGCGCCGCTTTCGATTAGCGCCGCGAGCACGCGCTGATCGATGACGGCCGAATGACGATCCGCGAGCCGCTTCGCCTGACGGAACGCCGGCACGAGATCGTGCGGCAGGATCATGTAGCCGAGCCGCAGATGCGGCGAAAGCGCCTTCGAAAACGTGCCGATGTAGATCACGCGGCCATTCGTATCGATCGATTGCAAGGCGTCGATCGGGCGCTGGCCGTATCGGAACTCGCCGTCGTAATCGTCTTCGATGATCCACGCGTCGTGCCGTTGCGCCCATTCGAGCAATTCGAGACGGCGGCCGATCGGCAGCACGCCGCCCAGCGGAAACTGGTGCGATGGCGTCACGTAGGCGAGCCGCGCGCGTCCATCGGCGGGAAGGCCGCGCGTATCGAGACCGTGTTCGTCGACGGGCACCGGCAGCGCCACGCCGCCCGATGCCTCGAAGCAATGCCGCGCGATCAGATAGCCGGGATCTTCGAATGCGAAGGCGTCGCCGGGATCGAGCAGCAGGCGCGCGCAAAGATCGAGCGCCTGCTGCGTGCCGTTCACGACGACGATCTGATCGCTATCGCAGACGAGCCCGCGCGCGCGGCCGAGATACGCCTGCAACGCGCGCCTGAGCGACGCGTCGCCTTCGGGCGCGACGTAATAGAGGCTGTCCGGTTGATGCAGCAGTTCGGCTTGATACGCGCGTTTCCAGATCAACGAAGGAAAGTCGCGCGCGGACACTGCGCCGTACAGGAAGTTGATGCTGCCTTTCGTCACTTGCGCGAGAACGGGCATCGGCAGTGTGGAAACGCGCCGGCCATAGGCGGAAAGGGCGGGCGCGGTGCGTTCGGCGCGCGCGGGAATCGGCGGCGCGAGCGGCATCGGCGGCGTGGCGACTCGCGCCACGCGTCCCGCCGACGTGACGAGAAAGCCCTCCGCCGCGAGCTGTTCGTACGCTGCCGTGACGGTCGTGCGCGAGACGCCGAGATCGGCGGCCAGCGCGCGCGTAGAAGGTGCGGGAGCGCCGGCGGGCAACGTGCCATCGGCGATCTGGGCGCGCAGCAGATCGTAAATGCGCCGTCCGGTGCCGATGGCGTCTTTCAACTGGACCATGAAAATTGCTCGAAACTGGATCTTCTTATTGTGCCTGTTTCGGGCGATAGTGACGGGGTTCCGCCACTTTCCATCGGGCATCCAAGATGTATATTCCGCCGCATTTCGCCGAGACTCGCCCTGAAGAGCTGCATCGGATCATTCGTGCGCATCCGCTCGGAATGCTGGTGACGCACGACGCCGCCGGTCTCGACGCCAATCACATTCCGTTCGAATTCGATCCGGCGCAGGGCGAGCATGGCTTGCTGACGGCGCACGTCGCGCGCGCCAACGACGTGTGGCAGCGTTGCCCGGGCGGCACGCCGGTCATGGTGATTTTTCGCGGCGCGGAGGGTTATGTCTCGCCGAACTGGTATCCGAGCAAGCATGAGACGCATCGGCAAGTGCCGACGTGGAACTACGAAGTCGTGCACGCGCACGGCGTGCTCACCGTGCGCGACGACGAGCAGTTCGTGCGCGGTCTCGTCGCGCGTCTGACGCGGCGGCACGAGGCGAACGAGCCGAAGCCGTGGAAGATGGGCGATTCCGAGCGCGAATTCATCGATGGGATGCTGCGGAATATCGTGGGCATCGAAATCGCGGTGACGTCGCTTGTCGGCAAGTCGAAGCTGAGTCAGAACAAGGAAACGCGCGATCGGATCGGCGCCGCGGATGCGCTCGACGCGCGGGGGAAGGGGGAGCTGGCGCGGGTGATGGTGCGGGCGGGAGACTAGTTCATGGCTTTTATTGCTTTTCTGATCGCGGCGATCGTTCTCGCCATTACGCCCGGTCCGGGCCTCGCGTATGTCGTGGCTCGCACTGTCGCTGGTGGTCGTTCCGAAGGCATGGCGTCGTGTCTCGGCACGGCGGTGGGCGGTCTCGTCCATGTGGCCGCGGCGGCGCTCGGGCTATCCCTGTTGATCGCGCGCTCGGCGACGCTCTTTAGCGTCGTGAAGTACGTCGGCGCGGCGTATCTGATTTATCTGGGCGTTCGGCTTCTGTTTCGCGAAGGCGAAGCGGGCGGCGTCGCGCCGGTTGCATCGCACGGTGCGCGGCGTGCGTTTCGCGAAGGCGTCCTGGTCGAAGCGCTCAACGTCAAGACGGCGCTGTTTTTTCTCGCCTTTCTTCCGCAGTTCGTTTCGCCGGGGCATGCGCTGATTCCGCAACTGGCGATGCTCGGGAGCATTTGCGTCGTGCTTAATACGCTTGTCGACGTGGGCGCGGTGCTCGCCGCTTCGCGTCTGCTGAAGTCGAGCGCCGCACGCGTCGCCCACGCGAGGATGCTCACGCGGACCTCGGGCGTCGTCATGCTGGCATTGGGTGGATATCTCGCGTTTGCGCGGAGGGCGATCCCGAGTTAGGGAACCGGCCTCACGCGATTATCTGTTGCTCGCATGACCTTCCCTGAAGAGGGCTTCTAATCAATACTGCCGTGACTTTCGACGGCAAGCACACGGCTGCCGCAGGCGGTCAGATGCCCATCCAGCGCGACGCCATTGCCGTTCGTGTCGATCAACATATCGGAACACTGAATGATCGGGTTCGTGCCGTGTTCGGGGCATGTCACCAAGTCGCCCATTCTCGCGACCCCGCGGCCCTTGATGTCCATCGTGTCGGAGCCCGTGATGATGCGGCCGCCGTGGGTCGTTGCGTCGCCTATGCATGCGATTGAAGTCATTTTCGTTATCGTGCGGTTAGAGGTTTTTCCAGATCGGTTCAGCGCTTGCGCCGGACAATTCGAAGATGAAGAATTTCACCGCGTCGAAATAGTTGGTGAATATGCAAGGATTGAACGAGGTGCCTCGCTCGTCGACGCATACGACCCAGTAACCATCTTCCTCGGACAGGCGCAACTCTCCAAACCCGATATGCGGGTCGTCACCTAAGCGGTAGGAATCACGCCTGATACCGCGAGCGCCAAGTTCAGCGGCGATGGCGTCGAGTAGCCTTTGCTGGTCGATGCCTTGACCAACATGAATCTCGTACGCCTTCTTGAGATGAATATCCATCGATCAACTCCTTTGTTCATCGTCGTCTCAGGAAGGCCCGTAGCTTTTCTTGCTCGACGCTAACGACATGTTCACCCACGGCAAGACCACCGGGCAGACGTGTATCTTACGGACGCTCCGTCCTTCTGGCATGTTTCCATTGTCGAGTCTCTCTAGCGGCCTTCGATGATTCTTCGATTGCGACGATTCGATTCGTCTACCTTGACTTGAATATCCCGATCGGCGGCAACGGCGTTGAGTCCGCCCGTAAGGCCAATCAGGTCCTTCGATATGAATCTGCCCGTCGCCGGATCATCGTACGGATGCCGGTTGTAATGAAGCCCCGTCTGACTTCGCCTGGACACAAACTCCTCGCGCGCAGGCCGCAGTCCCTTATCCAGCAAGCCGTCCAGCTCGACGAGCTCATGCACGAGAGAATTATTTTTGTAGACGCGATTCTAGACGCTCATCGGTAGCCCGAACTATGCGACTCGTCCGAGTAACGCTTGCTCGTTACCCGCAGTGGCTGACGGCGGCCGCAGGCCGACCGCAGACGCGGCGGAACTTGGCCGAAGCACACCGATGCGCCACGTTCGCGCAAGTCTTCGCCCACCGCGCCCGAATCCGTCAAGGCCGCGCAGCGCCCGAAGGCTTGGTCTTGACGGTCATCGGTTCACCACGCTCGTTTTTCGTCGCTCTTGGCGCGCGGATGGCGCAGTTCCGCGAAGCTAGCGACATCACGCAAACGCAAATCGCCGAAGCCCTTGGACTGACTCAGCAAAGCCACGCCTCTTACGTGACCGGGCGCAGACGCATTCCCGTTTCGACGCCACCGAGCGTGGCGCGCTTGTTGTCGGTTTCGCTGGAGGATGCGTTCTGAGAAACCGAGACTTCGCCGCACAAGCGCGGCACCATGCCCAAGTGGCCGAAACTCATCGAAGCCCTCGCGCAACGGCCACGCGCCAAGCAGCAGTTCGTCGCGCAGTTGCTCGAAACCGTACTCGCGCAAGCTCAGTAGTAGAGAGGAAAGAGATGTAGCGCGGTACACGAAGCGCGGGCCGGGAGTGCGTCAACACTCGTGGCCCGCTGACCACCAACCAACTCGCTAACGGAGTTGATCATTGCTGACGCGAATCTTAAAGCACGTCCACACGTTACGGAACGCTTCGTGACCGTTCAGCAGTCGCAGCGCGAGAGCCGCTCTACCAAACCCTACTGGCAGCGAACCGAGCCGCCGCGTTTTCCGCGGCTCAAACTCGCCGGACGATGGATCGAGCAGGCAGGATTTCAGGCAGGGCGGCGCGTGAGAATCAATGTTGAACACGGGCGGCTCACCATTACCGCCGAGTAGACGATCTGAACCGCACCGGATTTTGTGGAGGCTCCCACTCTTGAGACAATGGAGCCATGAACAAGAAGGCAACCAAGTTTTTGCCAGAGGTTCGCGAGCGTGCAGTACGTTTAGTGCGCGAGCAGCGTAGCGAACATCCGTCGATGTGGGCAGCGGTCGAGTCGATTGCGCCGATGATCGGGTGCACGCCGCAGACGCTGCACGAATGGATCAAGCGTGATCAGGTTGACCAGGGCGAGCGCGATGGCGTGACGACTGACGAACGCGAACGGCTGAAGGCCCTGGAGCGCGAGGTCAAGGAACTGCGTCGTGCCAACGAGATCCTCAAGGTTGCGAGCGCGTTTTTCGCCCAGGCGGAACTCGGCCGCCGTTTCAAATCCTGAAGGCGTTCGTCGATCAACCACGACAGAAAGCCTGTGTTCTCCTTGATGAGACCCATTTGCTTGCCGGCCGACACAGGGTCTTTCACGAAGCTGCGCACGGTGCGCGATGCATTTGCAATTCCGGCGTCGATCTCGGAACGCCACCCCTTCAGTTTCTCGTCGAGTTGCTCCATAAAGGCGATCGCGTCGCCGCCCGCTGTCGCCCAGAACAGATCGACCAGCACGGCCGCCGCCGCGCCCTTGGCGAACGCGAGCAGCACCTCCCTGACGACCGCGCGCGCGGGACGGCTCGCGTTGCCTGCCGCTGGAATCACGCCGATGGCGTCGATGGCGAGGATGCCCCATGCCGTAAAACTCTTCGACTCACCCGGCTTGCTGCAAATGCGGTAAATGTCCATGCCCACGTCAGACAACGACATGGCGTTGCCGACGACAGGCAGCATGTAAAGGCACTGGACGAAGATTTCCTGACTGTGGTTCTTGACCGAATCGACGGTGGCCTGCGTGAGCTTCGGCCGGGTCTTCGGCGTCGGGTTGGCGGGCGTGATTTCGTAAGTAATGACGCGCCGCTCTTCGGCATTCTGTTTGATAGCCGGCGCGATCTGTCGCGGCGCGGGCTTGCTCGGTGTTGCGGGTGTAGACATTTCTTGTTGGTTCTTATGCGTGAATAGTGCGAGTTACTTCGACGTCAGGGACTTGGCGAGCGTCGGCGTGGATTGCTGTCCCATGCCCGTCAGTGGCGTCCCGGCCGCGCGTTGCGTGACCTGGCCGAGTGGCTGACCCATCGAGCCAATGGCGGCTTGGGTAACGGTTTGCGCTGCCGTGTGGAGCGCTGCGCCCGCACCGCCTGTAAGTGCAGCAACCGATGCCGCTTGTCCAGCGAGCGCTGGTAAAGCGTTCTGCACAGCCGCCATGGCGGGACCGGTCAAGCTCGGCAACGCCACGTCCGCACCTTCTGTTGGCGTCTGGGCGACGCCTGCGGGGTGCGTCCATCTGCGCTTGTCGTCCTTGATCGAATATCCATCCTCGAAATACTCGATACGCCCGCCGCCGCGCGGCACGTTCGCGAGCATCCCCTTGCCGTTCTCGTCGAGCGTGCCCCATCTGAATGAACCGTCCGGATACGCCACGCGATACGGCGCGTTCTTGACCGGCTCGCCGTTCGGATAGGCGTGCCAAAGCTGCATGCCGGTCGGCTCCTGCTTCGGCATGAGCGGCAGCGCGCTTTGCTTGGTGGCCGATTCACGCACGCGCATCGGTCCCTTCAGGATGATCTCCGGGCCGCCAAATTCCACGCCCGTACTCGTCAATTTGACGTACGCGCCGCCGCAATAGAGCGTCAGTTCCTTCTTGGCGTTGAGCGTGATCGCGTCTTCCGTGCTCGCGATCGTCACGCCCTTGAGCGCGGCGAGATTGAGCGCATCGCCTTGCGCCTGCACGTCGATCTTGCCCTCGGCGGCCGTCACCTTGACGCCCTGCGTATTGGCGAAGAGCGACACCGCATTGCCCGCCGCGACGGTGTAATTGCCGCCGATCGCGGCGTCGGCGTTGCCGCCGGTGCTGGTGAAGAGATGCCCGCCCGCGGCCAGTTGCATGTGCTCGCCGCTCGTGAGCGCAACGCCATGCGGCGCGGATGCGAGGATGACCGCCTGCTGCAAGTCCTTGAGTTGCGTTTCCAGCAGCGACTTCTGCGCCTCGCACGCGGCGACCACGGCCTTGGCCTTGTTGACCGCATCGGAAAGGCTTTGCATGCGTGCTTGCGCCGCCTGCAATTGCGTGAGCGCCGCGCTCATGTCGAGCGTCTGACCGCTCGCGGTCTTCTGCGCATCGGCGGAAAGGAATAGTCCTTTACCGGCGCGAAGCGCTCCCCACGAATCAGAGCGAAGCTCATAGCCTTCGCCGCGCTTCTGCCTTTCGGCGTTGACGATGTAGCCCAGGTTCAGTTGCGTCTTGCCGCCGTACTC
>NZ_JARUXN010000003.1:187659-444286 GCF_031451415.1 Caballeronia sp. LZ028
GTGCTGCATGTGAAAGACGAGCTTCGGAAACTTGCGCCGCAGCTTGAACGCGAACTGATGCGTGAGGAAATCGTGATCGCGCAAGATCGCCTCGATGATTTCGGGCACGGTCTTGTTCTGGTAGATGCGCGATCGCTTGGTGATGCGCAGTCGAGCCAGCGGCGATTCGACCACGACGCGATACGCGCAGAAGTCGCGCGTCTTGCGAGTTCGTGTGAAGCGCGTGATGTTGCCGTTCCACTCGCGCGGCGTGCCGTCGCCGGGTAACGGCTCGATGCTGAATGTCGCGTTGTGCCCGAGATAGTCGGCGCGCGCCAGTTCCACATTGGCGGTCAGTTCAAGCGTGATGTGATACGGACTGCCTAGCCGCTCGATCGCCTTGACGGAGATGATCGAGAGGCCATCGCTCGGCGGTGCGCCTCGCACCTTGAGATAGTAGTTCTGCCTGCCCGTGATCCAGCGCGCGAGGGCGGTGGATCGCTTTGATTGTGCTTCCATTGCGTGATCCGTGCGAAATCGGGGATGTCAGGCGGAATGCCTGACGATCGGCCGAGAGTTGACACTGACCACGACTTTTAGATGGACATCACAGTGAGCGCAAGGAGACTTATCTGAATAAAAGTAAGGACTCCGTCGACCAAGCGGTCCATCGACCTTCGTTACTCGCTCGACTGCGCAAGCCCACCCCTCACCACCGCGTCTGCGCCGTCCCCGGCGGCGCCGATTCCCTCGCATACCCCGCCGGCGTCCGCGCAAGTTGCGCGCTCGGCCGCACCGCCATCAACGCACCGAATCCCGATTCATACCGCTCCATATACGGCGCGAGATCCGGCTTTGCGATAGCGAACCCGCCGTCCACACGCCCGAGCCCGCGCAACCAATGTCCCGTCTGCGCGAGCGAAACCTCCACATGCCAGCTTCCGCCCTCACGCTGCTGCTTCCACAGCGCCGCCGCCGCGCCGAACGCCATCAAAAATCCGCTCGCCATGTCGAGCATCTGCATCGGCAAGACGCGCGGCTTGCTCTCGCCGGCTGCTTCTCCCTCCGCCGCGTTGAAGCCCATCGCGGTCTGCACGAGCGAATCGAAACCGCGTCGCGCGGCCCACGGTCCCTCGGCGCCATACGCGCTCAACGACGTATAAACGATGCCCGGCCGAAGCCGCGCCACTTCATCCGGCCCGAATCCCAGCGACGCGATCCCGCCCGGCCGATACCCCTGCGCGAACACATGCGCGTCATCGATGAGATGCCAGAGCGTCTCGCGATCCGAAGGCGACCGAAGATCGAGCAGCGCCGATCGTTTTCCGCGGCTCGTATCCGCGATAGCCGGAATATTCGGCAGATGCGGTCCGTTCACGAGCATCACGTCCGCGCCGAACGCGGCGAGCGCGCGCCCGCCGACCGGCCCCGCGAGAATGCGCGTGAAATCGAGCACGCGCAGGCCATCGAGCGGACGCGCATCCGCCGATAAAGAAGGCAACGCAAGCGCGGGCGCATCGCCGATGCGCGTGATCGTCATCAACGGCTGCGCGGCGATAACCTGGCCCTGCGGCGTCGCATCCCATTCGTCGAACGTCCGCAGCATCGTCACGACGAGACCGCGCTCCGCCGCCGCGTTCTCGTAGTCGCCCGCGCGCCACGAAAGCAGCGCGCGTTCGGCGTCCTCACGCGTCGCGATGCGCGGATCGAGCCCGAGCAGAAGCAGTGCGCCATCCTGATGATGTTCGAAGTTCGCATGAATCCGCACGTAGCCATCGGCGCATCGATAGAGACCGGAGAAGCGTCCCCATGTCTCCGGCTCCTTGCCGTCCACCGTGAACGCGCCGGTGCATTCGACCGCCGCGTGCGTCATGTCGACGGACACGCGCTGCCGCTCCACGCCGCGCGCGAAACCAAGCTCGCACGCCGCGAGCGCCGCCGCGCCGATGGTCGCCTGCGCCGCCGTGCCGACAGCGAAACTGGAAGGGAAAACCGGATCGCGACCCGGAAGGTCGATGAAAGAAAGCGCATCGTCGGGCAAGCCGGCGATGCGCCATAGGCTGCGCAGCGTATCGAGAGAGGAAGTCATGTCGGGCGCTCCTGAGTCGATGGAGCGCCCATTATCACGCCATATGCGTCATTGACGCCGCGTCGCCAGCTCCGCGCCCTGACGCAGCGCTTCGAGCATGCTGCCTTCATCGGCGATGCCCTTGCCCGCGATATCGAACGCCGTGCCGTGATCGACCGACGTGCGGATCACATCCAGACCGACGGTCACGTTCACGCCCGCTTCGAGACCGAGCACCTTCACCGGACCGTGACCCTGATCGTGATACATCGCGACGACGAGATCGAAGTCGCCACGCCCCGCGCGATAGAACAGCGTATCGGCGGGCAGCGGGCCGGTCACATCGAGGCCGCGTTCCTGCAAGAGCTTCACCGCGGGAATGATCTTTTCCTCTTCCTCGCCGTAACCGAACAGACCGTTCTCGCCCGCGTGCGGATTGATCCCGCACACGCCGATGCGCGGCTTCGCGATGCCCGCCTTCACGAGCGTCGCGTTGCCGCGCTCGATCGTGCGTTGCACGAGACCCGGCTCGATCTTGCGGATCGCATCGATGATGCCGATATGCGTCGTCACGTGAATCACGCGCAATTGCGGCGCGACGAGCATCATCGACACTTCTTCCACGCCCGTCAGATGCGCGAGCATTTCCGTGTGACCCGGAAACTTGTGGCCGCCCGCGTGCAGCGCTTCCTTGTTGAGCGGCGCGGTGCAGATCGCGTCGATCTGATTCGCCTGCGCCAGTTCCACGGCGCGCGCGATGTACTGGTAAGCCGCATCGCCCGCAACGGCCGACAGTTCGCCGAAGGGCAGGTCGTCGGGGATGAGACCGAGGTCGATGCAGTCGATCACGCCCGGCTCGTAGCGCGCTTCGGTCGCGTCCTTGATGCGCCGCACCGTCGCCTTGCCGCCGACGATTTCGTTGGCGCGTTCGAGACGCCGCGCATCGCCGATCACGAGCGGACGGCACTGCTTGTAGACCGCGTCGTGCGCGAGGCTCTTGACGACGACTTCCGGTCCGACGCCGCTTGCGTCGCCCATCGTGATGCCGATTACGGGGAGATAGTTGCTCATGATTTTCGTCTGGTGATGTCTGTTTTCAACGCGCTTCAACGCGCGATGGGAATATCCGCGCCGCGCAAATGCAGGTACGCGCCGAGCAGCGCGTGCTCGCTGCCGAACGCGCCGGCCTTGGTGACGACCGACGGCCCTTTGCCGTTCGATGGCCGTCCGAGCGCGACGCCCGCTTCGATTTCGCGCACGAGTTCGAGGCTGCCGACGTTCGCGGCGGCGAGCATCGCGCGCGCCGTTTCGCCGCCGGTCGCGATCAGCCCGCCGAGCGCATCGAAATGCGGCGCGACGAGCGCGGCGAGCGCGTTCGACAAGCGCGCGCCCTCGGCGGGATCGAACGCGTCGTCGCGGCCGATTCGCACGATCGCGTCTTCCTGGCCGCGCACCGCGTCGCCGATGCGCGCGCTCCACGTTTGCCATTGCGGATGACGCGCGCCGTCGCGCAACACGGCGGGCGGCACGATCATTTCGCACACGCCGGCTTCGGCGCACAGCAGCGCGCATTGACGTTCGGAGATGGCCGACAGGCTGC
The DNA here is from genome assembly GCF_031451415.1 of Caballeronia sp. LZ028. Lineage (NCBI taxonomy): Bacteria > Pseudomonadati > Pseudomonadota > Betaproteobacteria > Burkholderiales > Burkholderiaceae > Caballeronia > Caballeronia sp. LZ028. The sequence goes on from NZ_JARUXN010000003.1 coordinate 191,307, forward strand.
CGACGAGCGCGAGAATCGGGCCTTGCGCCGGCTCGATAATGCTCGCCGACTGCGTGGAAGCGTCGGTATCGAAGAGATCGGGCAGCGCGGCGAGTTCGCGGGCGAGTCCGCCGGAGCCGACCCAGAAGAACGGCTCATCGACGGAAGCGCTCACGCGTGCGAGCGATGCGAGATCGTCGCTGGTTTCGGCATCGACGATGATCGCGTCGATGCCATTGCCCGACGCCGCCGCCGACGCGATCATCAGCGCGACTTCCTGCGGCGCGGCGCGGAACGCATCGAGCGGAACATGCGCGGCGCGCAGGCCGACCGCGTCCAGCAACTCGCGCAAGCCGGCATGCTGCCCGGCGTGTTCGAGCTGCCACGTTTCCGTGTCTTCGAGCGGCACGCCGCGCACGAACACGCGCGCATCGCGCACCGTGCGGCCCGTCGCGGGAAACGCGGGCGTGACGATCGCCGGACCGGCGACGCGCGTCAGCGCCGCGACTTCGGCGGCCCAGTTGCCGCGCAACGTCGAATCGATCTTCTTGTAGAGACGCCGGCCCGGCGCGCGCAACGCGTGCCACGCGTCGGCCGTGCGCTTCGCGGCGTCGGCGGGCGCGAGGCGGCGCGTGTCGGTGTCGGCGGCGACGACGGTCGCGTTCGCGTCCGATGCGCCCGCGTCGAGCGACACGACCGTCTTGCGGCCCGCCGCCGCGAACGCGATCGCGCAATCGGCCGCGCCCGACAGATCGTCGGCGACGATCAGCAAACTCTTCATTGCGTGGCCCCCCGAGCCTTCGCGGACGAACCCGCATCGCGCCGCGCGTTCACGCGTTTCGCGATGGATGCGGTCAATATCGGCGACACGATCGCCGTCACGACGACGCACGCCGCGACGAGCAGCGTCGCCGACTTGGCCGCCTCGTTGTACACCGGATTCGCCGCCGCGATCAGCGCCGGAACGGCCGCCGCGTTGCCCGCGGTGTTCGCTGCCGCCGCGCCCGCCACGCCCGTGCCGCCCGTCAGACGATCCGCGAAATAGAGCGGAATGCCCGTCACGATGACGACCGCGAAACCCAGTCCGATGCCGAGCAAACCGGCTTGCCAGACCTTGTGCAGGTCGAGGCTCGCGCCGAGCGCCAGCGCGAAGAACGGAATCATCACCGGGACGGCGCGGCCGAGAAACTCGCGCATCTCGCGATCGAGATTGCCGAGCAGCATGCCGACCGCGAGCGGCAGAATGCTGCCGACGAGCGTCGGCCACGGAAACGCGGACAAACCGGCGACGCCGAGCGTAACCATCGTCAGGAACGGGCCCGATTCGAGCGACATGATCGTGTACGCGCCCACGTCTTCCGAGCGGCCGTACTGGCCCATCAGCGCCATGTAGAGGCCGCCGTTGGTGTCGTTCATCGCGGCGACGACGGCGAGCGTCGAAATGCCCGCGAACAGTCCCGATGAAATCGGCTGCTCGCCCAGGAAATGCCCGAGCACGATGCCCGCGATGATTGCCGTGCCGACCTTGGTCACGAACAGCGCGCCGCCTTTCTTCAGCAGATAAGGCGTCGCCTTCACGTCGATGCTGGCGCCCATGCATACGTAGAACACCGCGAGAATCGGCAGCGCGCCGGTGAAGAGCGCGTTCGTGAACGAGCCGAAGAACTTCGGCATGCCCGGCATGAACGTCGCGATCAGCGAGCCGATGAGCAACGGGACGATCATCATCCCGCCAGGAACGCGCTCGACGGCGCGCTTGATGTGAAGTTGAGCCATGAAGTCTCCTGAGTGGTCTTTGTCCGATTCGATCATCGATTGATCGAATCGATCAAATCGCAGTGTAGTCCTCCCGTTTGTTTTGCGCAATTTGGTCGTTCTAGGCGTTTACTCTGATCGATGTCGATCATTCCGACTGCTCGAATGACCAAATCGATCAAAATATCGGCCGTGCGCTCGACACGAACCGCGAGCATTCGACGGACCCGGCCGGTTCGCTACACTGTGCGTCGCCGCCAGAACCGTCAAAAGAAAGGAACAGGATGAAAGTCGAGAAACGCCGCGAAGCCATGTTGAAGGCCGTGCTCTCCGGCATGAACGATGTCGCCGCGCTGTGCGAGCACTTCGGCATGTCGGAGGCGACGGTGCGCCGCGACCTGCGCGCGCTCGCCGACGAACGGCGCATCGTGCGCACGTATGGCGGCGCGGCGTCGGTCGGGATGCACGAGCCGGAAGAATCGCTCGATACGCGGCGCGAGAGCTATCGCGAGCAGAAGGAAGCGATCGCGCGCGCGGCGGCGCGTCACGTTCAGGACGGCGACACGATCTTTCTCGACGGCGGCACGACGACCGCCGCGCTCGCGCGCTGCCTCGCCGGGCGCACCGAGATTCACGTCGTGACGAACAATCTGCTGGCGGTGAACACGCTCGCGGCGGCGGATGTGCGCGTGACGCTGATCGGCGGCGACGTGCGGCCATCGAGCATGAGCACGCTCGGACCGATCGCGCAGGTGGCGCTCACGCGCGTCACGTTCGACAAGGCGTTTCTCGGCGCGGATGGTGTCGTCGCGGGCCGCGGGCTGTGCGAGGCGACGGCGGAGCAGGCGTTTCTGAAGGAATGCATCGCGGGCCAGGCGGCTGGCGTGTTCGTGCTCGTCACGTCGAACAAGCTGGAGCGCGCGAATCAGCAGCACTGGACGCCGCTGGAACGCAACTGGACGCTCGTCACAGATGCATGGGCCGAAGCGCCGGTGCTCGCGCGCTTCGAAGAGCGGGGGAATGTGACGGTGGAGACGGCGCAGGTTACGTCGAAAGAATCGTGACCAGCGCGACGGCGGAATCGCCTGCGAGCTGACCGCCGTTATGCTCGGCGAGCGCGACTTTCGCGCCTGGCCGTTGCCGCGCGCCCGCCCGGCCGCGCAACTGCTGCGTCAACTCGACGATCTGCGCGAGCCCGGTCGCGCCGACCGGATGACCGCGCGAAAGCAAGCCGCCGTTCGGCCGAAAGCGACGGCGGCGAGGGCAATCGCGGGCGCCGCGCCGGCGATGCGCGTCGACGAATTTCTCGACGACAGCGATTTCCTCGCCGATGTGCTCTCGTCCGCGATGCGAACGGCAGGTTCTGGCCGTGCTGAAGCTGCCATATCGGCTGACGAAAACGCCCGCGCGCGTGCGCGCCGTGCCGGGCGCGCCGCAACGCGTCAGACGCGCCCCGCCAGCGCCAGCACGCGCTCCAGCTCCGGAAGATCTACCGGCTTGACGAGATGCGCGTCGAAACCGGCGGCGCGCGTGCGGGCCATGTCCTCGTCGGAGCCGAGGCCCGTCATCGCCGCGACGATGACGTGCTTGCCATCGTCACGCATGCGGCGGATCACGTCGAAACCCGTCAGGCCGGGCATCGACAGATCGAGCAGCACGACCTGCGGCCGCGCCGCTTCGAACGATTCGAGCGCGTGCGACCCGTCGTAGGCGGCGCGCGCGTTGTGGCCGAGCATGTCGACGAGCAGCGTCATGCTGTCGGCGGAATCGCGATTGTCGTCGACGACGAGCACATCGAGCTGACGTCCCGCCGTAGCGGCCGGCGTGCCGCTCGCAGGCGTGCCGCGCGCGGGCGGCTCGGCGAGCGGCAGCCACAGCGAGAACGCGCTGCCTCGCCCGGCGCCGCCGCTTTTCGCCTCGACGTGGCCGCCGTGCAGTTCCGCGATGGCGCGCACGAGCGTGAGGCCGATGCCGAGCCCGCCTTCGTCGGCATGCGCGCCCGGCGGATGCTCCTGCACGAACAGATCGAACACCGTGCCGAGCGCTTCGGGCGAGATGCCGCGGCCTTCGTCGATGACGCGCACCAGCACCGTGCCCCCGCGCGGGCCGACTTCGAGCGTGATGGTCGAGCCGTGCGGGCTGAATTTCGACGCGTTGTTGAGCAGATTGTTGAGCGCCTGCACGAGCCGCGTCGGATCGCCGTTGACGAAAAGCGGCTGGCCGCTGTCCTGAATGTCGATGCGCTGTCCGCGCTCGTCGAACGATGGCTGGCTCGCCTCGACGCTCAGGTGCACGACATCCGCGATATCGACGATGTCCGTCGAAAGACGGATCTTGCCCGAGCTGACGCGCCCCGCTTCGAGCAGATCGTCGACGAGCTTCGTCAGATGCGCGAGCTGGCGGTCGACGATCTGACGGCTGCGGATCACGTCGGCGTCGTCGGACGATTTCAGCTTGAGGATGCTGACCGCGTTGCGGATCGGCGCGAGCGGATTGCGCAACTCGTGGCCGAGCAGCGCGAGGAACTCGTTCATGCGCCGGCTCGACGCTTCGAGTTCTTCGAGACGCCGCCGCGCGGTCATGTCGCGCGTGATCTTGACGAAGCCTTGCGCGCCGCCGTTCTTGTTGGGCAGCGCGCTCAGCATGACGTGCGCCCAGAACTCGGTGCCGTCCTTGCGAACGTGCCAGTCCTCGTGTTCGACGCGGCCGCGCTTCGCGGCGAGCGCGAGATCGTCGGTCGGACGGTCGCGGCCGTGTTCGTCCGAGGTGTAGAAAAGCGCGAAATGCCGGCCGATCGCTTCGGCCGCCGTGAAGCCGTAGATCTCGCGCGCGCCTTCGTTCCACGAGCGCACGTAGCCGTTCTGGTCGAGCATGCAGATCGCGTAGTCGCTCACCGAATCGATGAGCAGGCGCAGCCGTTCGTTCGCCTCGTTCGCGACGTGCCGGTCGGTGATGTCGTGCACGAAGCACGCGAACTGGCGCTGGCCTTCGTACCAGACTTCGCTGATCGTCAGCTCGGCGGCGAACTCGGTGCCGTCGCGGCGCAGCGCGGGCAACTCGACGCGCGTGTTGATGATGCGCGCCTCGCCCGTCGCGAGATAGCGCGTGAGGCCCGTGCGGTGTGCGTCGCGAAAGCGTTCCGGCACGATGAACGACGCGAGTTCCCGGCCCGCGACTTCGCGATGTTTCCAGCCGAAAAGCACGCTCGCGGCCTCGTTCCATTCGACGACCATGCCGGCTTCGTCCATCGATACGAATGCGACGTGCGCGTTATCGAGCACGGTCTGACGGCGGCGCAGGGCGTCGGCGAGCTTCTTCTCGTATTCGATGCGCAGCGACGACTCGACGGAGAGATCCGCGGCGACGCTGGCTTTCTCCCGCAGCAGCGCGCGATTTTCCTGCGCGATCTCCTCGCGCGCGATGGTTTCCGCGATGCACGCGCAAAACGCATCGAGGATGCTGATGTCCGAATGTCCGAAATAGTCGACTTCGCCGGAGATGAGCTTCAGCACGGCGACCGAGCGGCCTTCGTAGACGACGGGCGCGACGACCATCGACACGGCGCCGACGGCTTTGCACGCCGCGCGGTCGACGCGATGATCCGTCGCCGAATTGCGGCAGATGAGCGCTTGCTGGCGCGTGATGCAAAGCCCGGACAGACTGCCGGCCGTGGGCAGCCGCACGCCGATGTGCGCCGCCGCCTTGCCGCTTGCCGCGCGGTAGTGGAGCGTGTCGCCCTCGATCCATTCCACGACGGCGGACGCGACGCCCGCGACTTCTCTCAGCGTGTCAGTGACTTTCTGCAGATAAGCGTTAAGCGGGAGCCGCGAATGGGCGAGGCTGGCGAACGTGGCGAACCATCGCTGGAAATGCGCCTGACGCGTATGTTCCGCCTTGATTTTCTTTTCCGGTGTCGACGCCTCGTATTGAGTCCGCATAGGGTATTTCCAATCGATGGATTCGCGATCTTCGAGTCGCGGAGATATCGGGTTTTTTGCGACGGATTAATCGCTCAATTGGAACACAAATACGGCCGCAATCGTTTGCTGTTCGAGAAGATTTTTAGAGGGTTGGGCCGCCGATGAAGCGCGTCGGGGCGGCATGCCGGGGATTATTGACTGGATCGTAAGGCGTTATGGGCATAAGTACGACAAATGACCGGTTGCGCATTCGCGGATTTATTGCGTGAGTATTAATTCCGTGCCGATGGGCGGATGGCGGTAAATTCGGCTTGCTTTCTTTCGCGCGTTCGGATTTGCGATGCGGGAATGTACCCCTCGCGGCGGATGGTTTATTTCGTTATCCGGAAAATGCGGTTCGCGGAATTGGTTTATTGGGCGATTATTACGCTATTGCTTTTGCGGTTGCTTCAGATTCAATACGCATACCTCGCCACGACTTCCGCGACGCGCCCCAACGCGTCGCCCAACGTCGCCACATCCACCGATCCCAGCGCCAGCCGCAGCGCATGCGGCACCTGCGCCGCCGTGCAAAACGGCTCGGCCGTCGATACCGAAATCCGCTCTTCCATCAGCGCCGCCGCGATGCGATCCGCGCGCACTTCCTCGGGCATCGGCAGCCACAGAAAGTACGACGCCGGATGCGTCACGCGCTTCAAACGCCCCAACGCACGCGCCGCGATGAGCTGGCGCATCGACGCATCCGCGCGCTTTTCCGCTTCGAGTCTCTCGACCGTGCCGTCCGCTAGCCAGCCGCACGCGATAGCCGTCATGACGCCCGGCGTGTTCCACGTCGTCACGCGGATGGCGCGCTCGATCTTCGGCACCCATTCGGATGGCGCGACGACATAGCCGACACGCAGTCCCGTCGCCACGTTCTTCGAAAAGCCGGATACGTACACCGTCAGTTCCGGCGCGATCGCGGCGAGCGGCGGCGGAGCGTCATCGGCGAGAAAGGCATAGGCCGCATCCTCGATGATGAAAAAGCCATGCCTGCGCGCAAGCGCTGCCAGTTGCCTGCGCCGCGTCGCCGTCATCACCCAGCCGAGCGGATTGTGCAGCGTCGGCATCGTGTAGACCGCGCGCACGCGGCGCCGCTTGCACAACGCCTCGAGCGCGTCGGGATCGGGGCCCGTGCCCGATGCGCGTATCGGCGCGAGTTCGATCCGGTGCGCGTCGGCGAGCAGCTTGAAGCCGGGATAGGTCAGCGTATCGACCGCGACCACATCGCCGGGTTTCAAGAGCGCCATGACCGTCGTGGCGAGGCCGTGCTGCGCGCCATCGACGAGCATCACGCGATCCGCGCTCACATCGAGACCACGGCGCGCGAGATGACGCGCGACCGTCGCCCGATCGCGTGCGCGTCCGCCATGCGGCTGATAGCGCAACAGCGCTTCCAGATCGCCCGCCGATGACAACTGCCGCAACGCACTGCGCAACAGTTCCGCCTGGCCGGCGAGCGCGGGGTAGTTGAAGTTGAGGTCGACCATGTCCGCGGCGATCGCGACCTGATCGATGCCGAGCGCTCGAGAAAGCGTCGTTTCCTTCACGAACGTACCGCGTCCCGTTTCGCCGCTGACGAGTCCCATCGCGTTCAGTTCGGCATACACGCGCGTCGCGGTCACGATGCCGAGCCGCTCGCGCGCGGCCAGCTCGCGATGCGTCGGCAGACGCGTGCCGGGCTTGAGGCGGCCGGAACGAATGTCATCGACGAACCTGTCGACGATCTGCTTGTAGCGCGGTGGTTTCGGCATGAGCGCCCATTCCCGATGTATCCATGACAATTGTTTGATTGTATTCGTCTCGCGCCGTAGCATGCACTCATGCGTTCCATGCGATGAAAGGAGAACATCATGCATATCGCCATTCTCACGTTCGACGGCTTCAACGAACTCGACTCACTGATCGCGCTCGGCATTCTCAATCGCGTGAAAAAGCCTGGGTGGAAGGTGTCGATTGCATGTCCATCGGACGAAGCGCGTTCGATGAACGGCGTCGTGCTCAAAGCGCAAGCCACGCTCGAAGACGCCGCGCAGGCCGATGCCGTGATCGTCGGCAGCGGCATGCTCACGCGCGAAGTCGTCGCGGATCAATCGCTGATGGCGCGCATCAGGCTCGATCCCGCGCGTCAGTTGCTGGCGGCACAATGCTCGGGCACGCTTGTCCTCGCGAAGCTCGGACTTCTTCGGGACGTCCCCGCCTGCACCGATCTGACGACCAAGCCGTGGGTCGAGGAAGCGGGCGTGCGCACGCTCGATCAGCCGTTCGTCGCAAACGGCAATGTCGCGACGGCGGGTGGGTGCCTCGCATCGCAATATCTCGCGGCGTGGGCGATCGCGCGGGTCGAAGGCGTCGAAGCGGCGCGCAGTGCAATGCATTACGTCGCGCCCGTCGGCGAAAAGGAAGCCTACGTCGAGCGCGCGATGAAAAACATCGCGCCTTACATCGACGTCGCCGCGCTCGCCTGAGTGGCGAAAAATCGTGCACCGCAAAGCCCGTCGCATTGCGCGCGACGGGCTTTTTCATGCTGCACGTGCGCAAAGAAAACCGCCTGTATAAAGCAGTAAACGCTTCGGGAAAGTCCCTACGGAAACATCAGACGTCTGATGTATATTTCATGGACTGTCATCCGAGAGAGCCTCATGCGACTGAGCGTCGAGCGATCGATGAGCGACAAGATCCAGGAGTCGCTCCTCACCATGATCCGCGAGCGCAAGCTCAAGCCCGGCGACCAGATTCCCACTGAAATAGAGCTTTGCGAGCTGCTCGGCGTCGGACGGTCGAGCTTGCGCGAAGCGGTTGCGCAGATGATCTCGCATGGCTTGCTGTCGCGTCAGCAAGGCAAGGGCACATTCATCAGACAAATTTCGCTGAAGCTGCACGGCGGACTCGATGATCTGATGTCGGTGACGGACATGATTCGCAGCGTGGGCGCAGTGCCATCGACGAGTCGCATCCACACGGACACGGTCGCCGCATCGGAAAGTCTCGCGGAAAAGCTCGCGATCAGGCCCGGCGATCCATGCGTGCGAATCGAGCGCGTGCGGCGCGCGGACGACGCCATCGCCGCGTATTGCATCGACACGATCCCGAAGCGCGTGTTCGATGCGGCCGAAGGCGATCTGGGCGAATCGCTCTTCGGCATGTTCGAGCGCACGGGACGGCGGCTGTCGCATACACATACGTCGATACAGCCGACCATTCTCACGCCGCGCGATCTGCCCGAACTGGGCGACGGTTTCGGTCTGTTTCTGCTGCTGGACGAAGTGGATTTCGATCAGAGCGGCGAGCCGCTTTGCTATAGCAACGACTACTACAACACGAGCATCTTCAAGTTCGATCTGGTGCGCAAGCGTCGCTGACTGGGATGCGCGCACGGGCAACATCGGAGGAGACACCGATGGAGTTTGAAGCTTTCACCGCGCAGGAACTCGCTGCCTATCTCGGCGGCGTGCCCGACGTGCGCGCGTTGCTGGGCGAGCCCGACGATCTCGAAGTCGTCGAAGTCGGCGATGGCAATCTGAACTATGTGTACTTCGTGACCAACGCGAAGACGCCGCAGCGCAGTGTCGTCGTCAAGCAGGCGCCGCCGTTCCTGCGGCTCGTCGGCAAGACGTGGCCGCTTTCATGTCAGCGCATGGAGCATGAAGTCGCGGCGTTGCGGCGCTTCGGCGCGCTGTGTCCGCAGCATGTGCCGAAGGTTTATCACGCCGACAGCAAGCGCTTTCTGATGGTGATGCAGCATCTCGCGTCGCATCGCATTCTGCGTCAAGGTCTGATGGATGGCACGACGTATCCGCGTCTCGCGAATCATCTGTCGAGCTATCTCGCGCATACGCTGTTCTACGGCTCCGATCTCTTTCTCGCGCCCGATATCAAGAAGCAGGCCGCGAGCGCCGCGGTCAACTCGGAGCTATGCAAGATCACCGAGGATCTCGTCTTCACGTATCCGTTCGAGGATCATCCGTCGAACATGTATAGCCCCGCCTTGCCGAAGGCCGCGATCGAAAGGTTGCGAACGCACGAGCCTTTGCGCATCGCGGCCGCCGACATGAAGTGGGCGTTCATGAATCACGCCGAGACCTTGCTGCATGGCGATCTGCATACCGGCTCGATCATGGTCAACGAAGACGAAACCTTCGTGATCGATCCGGAGTTCGCGTTCTATGGACCGATGGGCTTCGACGTCGGCGCGCTCATCGCGAATCTGCTGCTCGCATATTTCTCGCGCGACTGGCACGGCCGCATCGACGGACGCGATCCCGTCGCGTATCAGGAATGGCTGCTCGAACAGATGACGCGCATCTGGACCGGCTTCAGCGCGCAGTTTCTCGAACTGTGGCGCGATCACGAGAGCCGCAGCAAGCGGCGCTTCATCGGCGGGCAAGCGGAAAGCCGCGCGCTCAGCGCGTATCGCGCGCATTTCATGCGGCGTTTGCTGGCGGATACGCTGGGCTTCGCGGGCTGCAAGATGATTCGCCGCATCGTCGGCATGGCGAAGGTGGCGGAGATCACGCGCATTCCGGATGCCGAGGCGCGCGCGCGTATCGAAGTGCGTTGCCTGCGTTGCGCGGAAGCGTTGCTCGTTGGACGCGCGACGTTTGGCGATATCGAACAGGTTGCGGTGCTCGCGCGCGAAATTCAGCGCGACACCGCGACGATGTGACAGGAGACTTCATGGCTTCGCAGCCCTTGTTCAGCACGCTTCCCCCGACGATCGAATGGCGCGACGGCGATCTGCTGCTGCTCGATCAGACGCGTCTGCCGCATGAGATCGTCGTGGAGAACATCGCCGACGTGAAAGCGGTATGGCGCGCCATCCGCGAGTTGCGCGTGCGCGGGGCGCCGGCTATCGGCGTGGCGGCGGCGTACGGGCTTTGCATCGCGATGCGTGATTCGACGACGCTTCCGGTTGCGCTGTATCGCGCGGAGCTGGAACGTCATGCGAACTGGCTCGAAACGGCGCGGCCTACCGCGGTGAACCTGAGCTGGGGCGTGCGGCGCATGCTGCGTCACGCACGCGATATCGACGCGAAAGATAGCGCGACGCTTCACGCGGCGCTCGTCGAAGAAGCGAAGCGAATCCACGATGAAGATCGCGCGCTGTGCGAAGGCATCGGCGAGCATGGCATGCCGTTGATACGCGAAGGCATCGGCGTGCTCACGCACTGCAATGCGGGCGCGCTCGCGACGACGGGCATCGGCACGGCCACCGCGCCGATCTATGCGGCGCGTCGCGCGGGCCTCGCGTTCAAGGTCTACGCCGATGAAACGCGTCCGCTTCTGCAAGGCGCGCGGCTTACCGCGTTCGAACTGCAGCAGGCGGGCGTCGACGTCACGCTCATCATGGATAGCGCGGCCGCATCGATCATGTCGCAAGGGCTCGTCGATCTCGTGATCGTCGGGACGGATCGCGTCGCGGCGAACGGCGATTTCGCCAACAAGATCGGCACGCTCGGACTTGCCATCGCAGCGAATCACTACGGCATTCCGTTCTATGTCGCGTGTCCTTCATCGACGCTCGATCTGCAAACGGCAAGCGGATCGCGCATCGAAATCGAAGAGCGCGACGCCGAGGAAATCACGCATCTCGCCGGACGACGCATCGCGCCCGATGCGATGCAGGCGCGCAATCCCGCGTTCGACGTGACGCCGCATGCGCTCGTCAGCGGCTTCATCACGGAACGCGGCATCGTGCGCGCGCCGTTCGAGCGCTCGTTGCGCACGCTGTTCGACGCAGAGGGGAACGCCGCATGATCGCGGCCGATGAAAGCGCGTTGCGCCGCGCGATCGTCGATACGTCGCTCGAAATGGAGCGGCTCGGCATCAATCAGGGCACATCGGGCAATGTGAGCGCGCGGTATCGCGATGGCTTTCTTGTCACGCCGAGCGGCGTGTCGGCGCGCGAGCTCGACGAGCAACAGATCGTGTGGCTGCCGCTCGACGTTACCGACGATGCCGACATTCTTCGCATCGCACGGCCGTCGTCGGAATGGCGCATTCATCGCGACATCCTGCGCGCGCGTGGCGATATTCATGCGGTCGTGCATACGCATTCGATCGCCGCGACCGCGCTCGCCATTCATGGCCGCGACATTCCCGCGCTGCATTACATGGTCGCGGCGGCGGGCGGCAAGTCGATACGTTGCGCGCCTTCTGCGATCTTCGGCAGCCAGGCATTGTCGGATCACGCGCTTGCCGCGCTGGACGAGCGTCGCGCATGTCTGCTCGCGCATCATGGCGTGATCGCGCTCGGCACCGATCTCTCGCGCGCCGTGTGGCTCGCGCATGAAGTGGAAGTGCTCGCGAAGCAATATCTGCTGGCGTTGCAGATCGGCGCACCGCCTTTGCTTTCCGATCAACAGATGGAAGAAGTGCTGGAGAAGTTCAAGACATACGGCAAGCGCAATACGGAGGATCGCTGATACGCGCGTGACGGGAAGCGATGCCTCATCGCAAGAACAAATCGCATTGAACAACTCGTACAACGGAGACAGTCATGGCCTGGAGCTCGGCAAGATTCGACAGTTGGGGAACGTTCGCCAAATCCACGGGCGCGGCGTTGCTCTGCGCGGCGGCCGCGTTGAGCGGATGCTCGAAGAGCGACAACTCGTCGTCGACAAGCAGCACCAACGCGGCATCGGGCGCGAACGCGGCGGCTAGCGCGCCGGCGAGTGCGCCGGCCGCAACCTCGGCGGGCGGCAAGACGAAGATCGGCTTTTCGATCGCGACTTTGAACAACGCGTTCTTCGTCGGATTGAAGGCGGGCGTGGAGCGCGGCGCGAAGGATCAGGGCTTCGAGCTCGTGCAGACCAACGCGAACGGCGACGCGCAGCAGCAGGTCAACGATGCGATCAATCTGCTGAGTCAGGGCGTGACGGCGCTCGTGCTGAATCCGATCGATTCGAAGGCGATCATTCCCGCTGTCGAGAAAGCCAACTCGATGAACATACCCGTCTTCACGCTCGATCGCGGCTCGGACGGCGGCAAGGTCACGTCCTTCGTTGCATCGGATAACGTCGCGCTCGGGCAGACGGGAGCGAAGTGGATCGCCGAGCAACTGAAGAAGCGCTATGGCGAAGAGAAGGGCAACGTGGTCGACCTGATCGGTCTTGTCGGCACGACCGCCGCGACGGATCGCGAAAAGGGCTTCAGCGAAGAGATCGCGAAGTATCCGAACATCAAGGTCGTCGCGCGTCAGGAAGGCGCGTTCGACCAGGAGAAGTCGCTCAACGCGATGACGAGCATCCTGCAGAAATTCCCGCAGATCGATGCGGTGTTCGGCGCCAACGATGACAACACGGTGGGCGCGGAAAAGGCCATCGACAATGCGGGCCGCTACAAGCCGCTGGGCGACAAGGAGCACATTCTCGTGATCGGCGCGGACGGCACCGCGCAGGCGCTGTCCGCGATTCGCGCGGGCAAGCAGGATGCGACGATCTCGCAGAACCCGATCCAGATGGCGGCGAAGTCGCTGCAGTTCATCGCGGATTACAACGCGAAGAAGGACGTGCCCGCGAACTATGCGTGGCCGACGATGCTCATCGACAAGTCGAACATCGATTCGGACGAAGTGAAGAAGTACGGCCTGTGGTCCGAGGAAGTGAAGCAGTAAGGCCAACCGGAACGCGCGACATGACAGTCGAAACGGCAGCACTCGCGCACACGGCTTCGCACGCGGCGAAGCCGTTGTTGCGCATGCAGGGCATCGTCAAGAGCTTCCCCGGCGTGAAGGCGCTGCGTGGCGTGAGCCTGGAGTTGCAGGCGGGTCACGTGATGGCGATCGTCGGCGAGAACGGGGCGGGCAAGTCGTCGCTCGTGAAGGTGTTGTCGGGCGCATATGAACCCGACGAAGGCACGATCGAGATCGACGGCATGCCGCTCGCGCGTGGCACGAATGCGGCAATCGATGCGGGCGTGGCCGTCATTTATCAGGAGCTTTCGCTCATCAACGACATGACGGTCGCGGAAAATCTGTTCCTCGGCCGCATGCCTTCGCGCAACGGCTTCGTGATGATGCGCGAGGCGAACACGATGGCGCGCGAAGCGCTCGCGCGCGTCGGCCTCGACAACGTGCCGCCCTGGATGCGGCTCGGCGATCTGCCGTTGAACAAGCGGCAACTCGTCGAAGTGGCGAAGGCGATTGCACGCGATGCGCGCATCCTCGTGATGGACGAACCGACTGCCGCGCTGCAAAGCCACGACATCGAGAATCTGTATGCGGTCGTGCGCCGCCTGCGCGCGGAAGGCATGGGCATCATCTTCATCTCGCATCATCTGGAGGAGGTGTTCGAGCTTGCGGATTCCGCTGTCGTGATGCGCGATGGCGCGACCGTCGGCGCGCGCCCGATGTCCGCATGGACCGAAGCCGATCTCGTGCAGGCGATGGTCGCGCGCAATCTCGAATCGTTCTATCCGTGGGAGCCGCGCGAGTACGGTCCGGTCGTGCTCGAAGTGCGCAATCTCGCGAGCGCGCCGCTTCTGCGCAATGCGAGCTTCACGGTGCGTGCGGGCGAGATCGTCGGCATTGCGGGCATCGCGGGTGCGGGGCGCACCGAGCTGCTGAAGACGATCTTCGGCGCGTTGCCGGTGACGAGCGGCGAGATCCTCGTCAAGGGGAAGAAGGTCAGCAATCATTCGCCGACGCAAGGCGTGCGTCATGGGCTTGTCTATACGTCGGAGGATCGCAAGCTCGAAGGGCTGGTGCTGGAGGCGAATATCGAAGAGAACGTCGCGCTGTCGAGCCTCAAGGCGCTGGCGAGCGGCGGCTTCGTGAGCCGCGTGAAGAAGCGCAGGCTCGCGCAGGAAGCGAGTGCGCGCTTCGGCGTGCGTGCGTCTTCGGTGTTGCAGATCACGGGAACGCTTTCGGGCGGCAATCAGCAGAAGGTGATTCTTGGCCGCGCGACGGCGACGAGTCCGGTCGTCATCATGCTCGATGAACCGACGCGCGGCATCGACGTGGGCGCGAAGTCGGAGATCTACGCGCACATGGTGACGATGGCGCGCGCGGGCGCGGCGGTCGTCATGGTGAGTTCGGAGTTGCCGGAGTTGCTGGGCATGTCGGATCGCGTGCTGGTGATGTATCGCGGCAGCATCGTGACCGAGATCGCGCGCGACAAGGCGGATTCGGAAACGGTCATTCAGTGGGCAACGACAGGAGCAGGCGCATGACCTCCACGGCAGCCGATCGTTCGGATACGGAGGCGCTGTCGCGCCGTGTGATCCGTCAGTTGAGGAGCGGCATCGGACCTTTGTTCGCGGCGCTCGTCATCATCTGTATTGCGTTGTCGATTGCATCGCCCGAGTTTCTTACGACGAGCACGCTGACCAACATCATGGTGCAGGTGTCTGTCGTCGGCATCGCGGCGGTGGGCGGGACGTTCGTCATCATCACGTCCGGCATCGATCTTTCTGTCGGATCGCTCGTTGCGTTGAGCGGGATGGTCGCGGCGACCGTCATGGCGGGGTCGAGTCCGGGCGCGGTCGGATTGGGCGTTGCGGGGTTGTGCGTGGCGCTCGCGGTGGGCGCGTTCGCGGGCGCGCTGAATGGGCTCGTGATTTCGTGGCTGAGGCTCGTGCCGTTCATCGTCACGCTTGCCGCGATGGCCATGGCGCGTGGCCTGACGCTCGCCATTTCCGATGGCCGCACCAAGTTCGATTTTCCTGACGCGTTCACGATGTTCGGTGCGAAGACCGTTGCTGGCTTGCCTATGCCGATGGTCGTGATGCTCGTCGTGTTCGTCGTCGGACATGTGTTGCTGCGCAAGACGACGTTCGGGCATCAGGTGTTCGCCGTCGGCGGGAATCAGGAAGCGGCGCGGCTTGCCGGGATTCCGGTTCGACGTGTGGTGTTCTTCACTTACATGCTTGCCGGTGCGACGGCGGCGATTGCAGGCATCGTGCTTGCCGGGCGGTTGAATTCCGCTTTGCCTTCGGCGGCTAATGGGCTGGAGTTGCAGGTTATCGCGGCTATTGTGATTGGGGGGACTTCGCTGGCGGGCGGGCGTGGGTCCATCGTCGGGACTTTTATCGGTGTCGTGCTGATTGGGGTCATCAATGTTGGGCTCTCTCTTCTTGGGGTGAATCCGTTCTGGACGCAGTTCATTCAAGGTGGTGTCATCTTTGCTGCGGTCTTGCTCGATGCGCTTAGTCAGCGGAGAAAGGTTTGATGGTTTCTGCTTTTTATCGCCGGATCCCGCTGTCGTGTCGGTCTATTAGCGTTGCCCCTGTGCGGGGCGGCAGTCACTTTCTTTGCTGCTGCAAAGAAAGTAACCAAAGAAAGCAGCTCGTCACGGCCCGCGGTCACACGCAATTTGGGTAGTTCTCTCGTCCACGGCGGCACTCGCCTAAAGAGTGCCCTCATAGGCCCCATCCGGCTTGGCTCGCGCACGGTCTGCCGCCCGAATGCGTCGAGCGCGCTGGTTCAGCACGAAAGGGCTTCGGCACAGCGCTACGCGCTGCCGCCGGGTATGCAAGGGAAACCAAAGGGCGGCGATTGCAGTGAGATGGAGACGTTAGCAGAGAAGCACATGCACTCCCGATTGACCCATCGGCCGCGAAGCGGGCTGGAGCTATTTGGTGCTGAACCCGTTTGGCGTGTGGTGCGATGAGACAGACCGTGCGCGAGCCAAGTCCGATGGGGCCTATGAGGGCACTCTTTAGGCAGCCCACGAAGGACGAGAGGACTACCCAAATTGCGTGTGACCGCGGGCGTATCGGAAGCTGCTTTCTTTGCTTACTTTCTTTGCAGCAGCAAAGAAAGTGAGTGCCGCCCCGCACAGGGGCAGTGCTAATAGACCGACACGAAATCAGGATTCCACACAAACGCAAGCGAACAGAACAGAACCGAACCGAACCGAAACAAGGAGCAAACAAAGAGATGAAGAAGATCATCAACAACCCTGAAGCCTTCGTCGATGAAATCATCGAATCCCTGCTGATAGCGCATCCAAAATGGATCAAACCCGCGACAGAAGACAAACGCGCACTCGTCCGCGCTGACGCCCCGACGCAAGGCCGCGTAGGCATCGTCACCGGCGGTGGCTCGGGCCACATGCCCGGCTTCCTCGGCTACGTAGGCGAGGGCCTATGCGCCGGCGTGGCAGTAGGCAACGTCTTCTCATCGCCATCATCGGAACAGATATTCGAAGCGACGAAAGCAGTCAACGGCGATGCAGGCGTGCTCTACGTCTACGGCAACTACGGCGGCGACGTGCTCAACTTCGATCTCGCCGCGGACCTCGCGGAAGCCGAAGGCATCGACATCAAAACGGTCGTGCTGACCGACGATGTCGCCTCCGCACCGAAAGACCGCGCCGCCGACCGACGCGGCGTCGCCGGCATGGTCTTCGCATTCAAATGCGCTGGCGCCGCCGCAGAACGCGGCGATTCGCTCGACGACGTCGCGCGCATCTGCGCCAAGGCCAACGCGAATTGCCGCACGATGGGCGTCGGCCTCTCGCCGACCATCCTGCCCGCCGCAGGCAAACCGACGTTCACGCTGCCCGAAGGCGAGATGGAAATCGGCATCGGCATACACGGCGAACCCGGCACGCATCGCGGCAAGCTCGAATCCGCCGATGCCATCGCCGAGCGCATCACGAAGCAGATCGTCGGCGATCTCGCCGCGCCGAAAGGCTCGCGCGTCGCGTTGCTCGTCAACGGCCTCGGCGCGACGCCGCTCGAAGAGCTCTATCTGCTGTACCGGCATTCGGCGAAACTCATCGCCGATGAAGGCCTGAAAATCGCGCGCTCGTATGTCGGCGAATACGTGACGAGTCTCGAGATGGCGGGCGCATCGATCACGATCATGCTGCTCGACGACGAACTCGAGGCGCTGCTCGAAGCGCCCGCGCGTTCGCCGTTCTTCCGCGACGGCACCGAATCCTGAAAGGAGCGTGCAATGAGTGTGACGAGCAAGGAACTGCGGGACATCCTCACGCGCGCGCTGAACGCGCTTCCCGCACACGCCGATGAACTGCGCGATCTCGACGCGGCGCTCGGCGATGGCGATCTCGGCATCACGGTGCAGGCGGGATCGACGGCAGTCGTGAAAGCGTTGAACGCATTGCCCGACGAGGCGACGTTGAACGACATCATGCTGGCCGCGGCCAAGGCATTCTCGACGGCGAATCCGTCGACGTTCGCGGCGCTCGTCGGCGGCGGATTGATCGCAGCGGCGAAGACGGTGAAGGACAAGGACGCGATCGGCCGCGACGATGCGCTTGCGATCGGTCAGGCGGTGGCGGCGCGCATCATCGAACGCGGCAAGAGTCAGGTCGGCGACAAGACCGTGCTCGATGCGCTCGTGCCGAGTCTCGATGTGCTGGCCGCATCGCAAGGCAGCGCGACGGACACGCTCGATGCCATGATCGCCAAGGCACGCGAGCAGGTCAGCGCGACTGCCACGATGCAGTCGAAGAAGGGCCGCGCTGCATGGGTGCAGGAGCGCAGCATCGGGCACGCGGATCCCGGCGCGACGGCTTATGTCAGGTTTCTAGAGGCGTTGAGAGATGCGGTCGGGGGATGAATGCCGCCCTAGCGTGATAACGTTCGTGCCGCGGCCTTAACTTCGTCTAATGTAGCCGCGGCGAGCCAATGACAATAGCCACCCAAGGTTGTTCGATCAATGTGCCCCAGTTCGATCGTTCCATATTTTCCCGCTCGAAAGTCGTGCTTCGACCAATAACTGTCCGTGTGCCACGCGTGAATGTGCAGGACATCGCTTGCAATTTTTCGATCTCCCGAGGTGAAGTGATCAAGTAAGCCAAGCGAACAGCGTTGCGGATACGTGAGGCGCAGGGCAAGCTCGCCAGCGTACATGGTCAAAACCTGCTTGCTCCAGCCCGGCCACTCGCCCGTAAAGTCGGCGAACTCTTCTTGCAGAAGACGTTCGCAATTTTCCATCTGAGAAGCCAAAAAGTTCAGCACCATTTCCGTAGGGCCGAGAACCGACGCGCCCACGTTGTGCGTGCCGTTATGCGGGAACCCCCATCGCTCACTGCATTCGGCTAGTTTTCGACGGACCGACTCCGCATAAGCATATGCGCCGAATCCGAGGCAAAGACCTGATGGCTCAAACTCGACTAACGCAGAAGTCACAAACGTGTCGCAATCTGTTTTGAGGATGTATTCGTACTCACGACAGAGGTCGAATACAGCGGGGCTGACTAGATTTGCTACCGAATTGATGAACTTATAGTCCGACCACGCGGCATGCTCGTCCGCGAAGGGTAGCGCGGTGATGTATCGAATTCGATCGTTTGAAGGAAGTTTCTTCAGGGCGTCAGGGTGGCAGACGGCGATGAGATCACACGTCGCAGTTGCACCCGAGAAGATCAAGCTTTTGTACAGCCACGAGAATTCCTCGAGCATTGTGGCAGCATTGTCTACGTAGACGAGTATGCCGGTGCGGTGGTTTTTCACGTATTTCCCTTGCCATAAATATTACGGATGCCGAAGTGTACCATTCGTGATCTGACCGCCGCATGAAAGCTTGACATCGATCATTCTTGTTTCGTTACTCTTCTCCTTTTGTAAAAAACTCATTCGCAACAATCGACGCCGTGCGAATCGATATCTAAGCTTACTCGCGTCTGTCGTCTTGTTGAGGCGGACGCTCAATATGCACATCTAGATACACAAGGATAATAACCATGTCTTGCATTTTCTTTGTCGGTCTGCGCGACGATGAAATGGTTGAGTATGATTCGACTTTCAACGTTTGGAACGGTCGTTGGGGCCTCAACAACCAAGGCGGTGACCCAGTCACGATCGACGCAAACGATGGTGCTATCGCCATAAAGACAAAGGGTTTGTACCGCGTCTCCGGCCTGATCACTGGAATCGCGGCTCCATCGACAGGCGATAACGACCTGGTTCGCGCGTATATCAACCTCCCGCCGGATCAATTGGAGCGAGATCCAAGCTATCCGGATCCTTATTACTTCGGATCGCAAACGAAGAACGTCGGCGGAAGAACGACGCTGCCTTTCTCGGGTCATCTCGTCTTGACGACCTGGCCCAAGTTCACGTTCTACGTCAGCAAGAACTTCAGATCGCTTTCGACGAACCTATTGTTCGAATACGTTCAGCAATGATTGCATGAACCTGACGCGTCCTATACGAATGTTTCATCGAAAGACAGCCGTTAGGATTGCAATGATTCATTGACCGCGCTGAAACCCCCCCGCCCCCAAGGCATCATATGGGGGGGCTACGTCTCTACCGGCGCGCTCCAATCAGGTGAAAACGGGCTGCGTCCTCGCGGCCAACGCCTTCACGCTCGCTTCCTCTGCACCACGACCTCACGCTCGCGCTTGCCCGCCGGCACCACCTTCAACTTCTTGCGCGTAAGAGCGAGCGCTTCGGCCTTCGTTGCGACGCACGGCCCTGAGCCGAGCAAAGGCTGACGCGCCGTCTCGCGCAACGCGAGCACGGACACCACGCCAATCACGGATGCCGCCATCAGGTAATACGCGGGCATCATCAGATTGCCGGTCGCATCGACGAGCCACGCCGTGACGAGCGGCGTCGTGCCGCCGAAGAGCGACACGGATACGTTGAAACCGATGGCGAGCGCGCCATAACGAATGCGCGTCGGAAAGAGCGCGGGCAGCGATGAAGGCATCACGCCGGTGAACGTCGATAGCAGCGCGCCGAGTATCAGCAAGCCGAGAAACACCGGAAGCATCGCGCCCGTTTGCACGAGCAGCAACGCGGGAATCGACAGCGCGAAAAGCCCGATGCAGCCGATCATCATCACCGGCTTGCGGCCGATGAGATCGGAGAGATGGCCCGCGAAGAGCGTCATCGGGATCATCAGCATCATCACGAGCAACACGAGAAACAGACCGTGCGTTTCATCGAAGTGCAGCGTCGCCGAAAGAAAGCTCGGCAGATACGACAGCGCCATATAGTCGGTAACGTTGAAGATCAGCACGAGGCCGACGCATTGCATCATCGGCTTGAATTGCCGCGACAGCAGTTCGGCCAACGATTGTTTCGGACGCGACCGTTCATGCGCCTCCCGTGTCTCGGCTTCCTTCTTGAACGCGGGCGTCTCTTCGAGCTTCATGCGGATATACAAGCCGACCAGCCCGAGCGGACCCGCGATCATGAACGGCACGCGCCATCCCCATGAAAGCAGCGCGTCGTGCGGGAGCAGGGCGGTCAGCAACGCGACCGTGCCCGCGCCGAGGATATAGCCCGCGAGCGTGCCGACCTCCAGAAAGCTGCCATAGAAGCCGCGCCGCGCATCGGTCGAGAACTCAGCGATGAACGTCGCCGCGCCGCCGTATTCGCCGCCCGTCGAGAAGCCTTGCACGAGACGCGCGACGAGCAGGAGAACGGGCGCGAGAATGCCGATCGAGTGATAGCTCGGAATCAGGCCGATGCAGAACGTGCCGACGGCCATCATGATCATCGTCATTGCGAGCACGCGCTGGCGGCCGATCCTGTCGCCGAGCGGCCCGAAGACCATCCCGCCGACAGGACGCACGAGAAACGCA
Organism: Caballeronia sp. LZ028; assembly: GCF_031451415.1. Taxonomy (NCBI): domain Bacteria; kingdom Pseudomonadati; phylum Pseudomonadota; class Betaproteobacteria; order Burkholderiales; family Burkholderiaceae; genus Caballeronia; species Caballeronia sp. LZ028. Next base: position 212,509 of record NZ_JARUXN010000003.1, read on the forward strand.
GCGGCGAACGTGCCGAAGGTCGCGATCAACTGCGCGGACGGACTGCTCGACGGAAAAAATACTTTCCCCAGCACGACGGCGATATAGCTATACACGCCAAAGTCGAACCATTCCATGGCGTTGCCGAGCGCCATCGCGCCGACGGCACGTTTCAGCAAGGCATGGTCGACTACCGTGATATCGCCCAGCGTGAGATGCGGCGACGTTTTGCTTCGGGCGTTGCGCTCGTGCGAGAGGCTCAATTGTCTCACTCCTGATTTCGCGGCGAACGCGAGGGACTGCGTTGCGTTCGCGCGGAAGGCCGCCGATGGGGCGCGGGGCCCTCGGCACGATGAATGATCAGAGTGTGCGGGTCGCGCCGCGTGCATGCCTTCGCTCACGCGTCCTTGAATCGGCAGAAAACGACACTCGCATCATTGCAATGTCGGATTGCATCGCACACGCGACGCGCAAGCGTTGGCCTCGGTCCGACAGGAGCGCCTTGACGCGATCATCGCTCAACGCGCCAATCCCTTTACACGCAACGCTCACAGCGATTCAGCGCGTCATTGGCACGAGCCATGCATTTGATGAAGCGGGCGCGATGCCGCCGGCACGATGATTTCATTCCGGGAACCGTGTCGACGGATCGCGCCTCTTTTTATCGACGGATTCACGGGGTTGCCATGAAAGCGAAGACCATCGCCGTTCTTCTCGCCGCGAGCGCGGCGTCGTCGGCCGTGCCTGCGTTCGCGCACGATTGCGGCGCGGCGAACATGCAGTGCGAAAACGCGGTGAAGCATGTATCGCACAAGGAAAACAGCGCGCGGGCGGTTCATGGGATGCGCGCGAAGAGCACCGGACACGAAATGCCCGACGCTGCCAAGACGCCGCCAATCGAACACGAGCAGCACGACAGCATCGATGCGTGGTATCGCGGCGGCTGATCGCTCAATCGAACGTGATGCCGTCGAAACGATGTCCGCCGAGCGGACTGATCAGATAGCCATGCACGCGTTTCGATATCGGCTGGAAGATGTTGGCGTGCGCGAGCGGCGTATACGGCACCTGATCCTTGAACACCACTTGCGCTTCTTCATAGAGCTTCGTGCGCGCGTTCTGATCGGTGACGAGACGCGCTTTCGCGAGCAGATCGTCGAACTGCCTGTTGCACCACTTGGCCATGTTGCTGCCGTGAACCGCGTCGCAACCGAGCGTCGTGCCGAGCCAGTTGTCGGGATCGCCGTTGTCGCCGAGCCAGCCGTAAAGAATCGCGTCGTGCTCGCCGTTCGTCTTCGCGCGCTTGTTGTACTCGGCCCATTCGTAAGTGACGATGTTCGCCTTCACGCCGATCTTCGCCCAGTCCGATTGAATCAGTTGCGCCATCAGACGCGCGTTCGGGTTATAGCCGCGCTGCACGGGCATCGCCCATAGCGTGATCGTGAAGCCGTTTGGAAAGCCCGCTTCCTTCAGCAGTTCCTTCGCCTTCGCGGGGTCGCGCGGTGCGTCCTTCAGCGCCTTGTTATACGACCATTGCGACGGCGGCATCGGATTCGTCGCGATGGTCGCTGCGCCTTCGTAGACCGTCTTGATGATCGCCTGCTTGTCGATCGCCATGTCGAGCGCGCGGCGCACGTTCACGTTATCGAGCGGCTTGTGCGTCGTGTTGTAGCCCACATACGCGACGTTGAAGCCGACGCCCGACAGCACCGTGAGCTTCGGATCCTGCTTCGCTGCGGCAATGTCGGCGGGACGCGGAAACGACGTCACCTGGCATTCTCCGCTCGATAGCTTCTGCTGACGCACGGCGGCATCGGGCGTGATCGAGAAAACCAGCTTGTCGATATGCACGTCCTTGCGGTTCCAGTAAGTCGGATTGGCGTCGTAGCGGATCGTCGCGTCCTTCTGATAGTCGCGGAACACGAACGCGCCCGTGCCCACTGGCTTCTGATTGAGGTCTTCCGGCTTGCCCTGCTTCAGCAGTTGCGCGGCATATTCCGCCGATACGATCGATGCGAACTCCATCGCGATGTTGCGCACGAACACGACATCAGGCGTCTTCAACGTGAAGCGCACGGTGTAGTCGTCGAGCTTGTCGACGGATGCAATGTTCTTGTCGTAGCCGAGATCGGTCAGATACGGGAAGCTGACGGGATGCGCCTTCTGAAACGGCTCGTTCGGATCGATCATGCGCTTGAACGTGAATACGACATCGTCCGCGTCGAAGTCGCGCGTCGGCTTGAACCAGGCGGTCGACTGAAACTTCACGCCGCGCCGAAGATGAAACGTGAAGGCCTTCGCATCCGCGGACTCATCCCACTTCTCGGCGAGACCCGGCACGAGATCGAGCGTGCCGCGCTTGAATTCGACGAGCTGATCGTAGACCGCATGCGCGCCCGCATCGAAGTCGGTGCTCGTCGTGTATTGCGCGGAATCGAAACCGGCGGGGCTGCCTTCGGAACAGAACACGAGCGTCTTGTTCGCCGCCGATGCGGCTTGCGACGTCAATGCGAATGCGGCAAAGAGGGAAACGGCAAGGAGTCGATGCGTCAGAACCATTTTTCTTGTTTGCTCGGAAGAGTGGGCAAGCCGCCTCGCGGCGGGCGTGAGCCATACTCTACCAAGCAAACGTTTTTCGAGCTTGCTACATCGAGCGCAACGCGAAGCGCTTGAGCTTGCCCGTCTCGGTGCGCGGCAACGCCGTTAGAAACGTCACGATGCGCGGATACTTGTAAGGCGCGACAGTGCGCTTGACGAACGCCTGCAATTCAGCAATGAGCGCATCGTCGCCGGTGAAACCGGGATTGAGCACGACGAACGCCTTTACCGCTTGCCCGCGCGTTTCATCGGGCACGCCGATCACGCCGCATTCCGCCACCGCTTCATGCTGCATCAGCACGCTTTCCACTTCCGGCCCGGAGATGTTGTAGCCCGCCGATACGATCATGTCGTCGGCGCGCGCCTGATAGAACACGTAACCGTCATCATCGATCACGACGGAATCGCCGGGCAAGTTCCAGCCGTCGCGCACGAATTTCGACTGACGTTCATCGGCGAGATAGCGGCAACCAGTCGGGCCGCGCACCGCGAGCTTGCCGATGGTTCCGGGCGGCACCGGCTGCATCGCATCGTCGACGGCCTGCACGATATAGCCCGGCACCGCGCGTCCGATCGCGTGCTCGCGCACGTCCGCACCCGCCGACGAAACGAAGATATGGATCATCTCCGTGCCGCCGATGCCGTCGATCATTTCGATGCCGCTCGCTTCGCGCCATGACGCGCGCGTGGAATCGGGCAACGCTTCGCCCGCCGACACGGTCTTCTTCAGGCTCGACACATCGAAGCCTTCGATGAGCGGCGCCATCTGCCGATAGAACGTCGGCGCAGTGAACATGATCGTCGCGCGAAAGCGCTGCACGGTTTGCAGGAGCGTTTCGGGCGTGAGCTTTTCGAGCAGGATCGTCGACGCGCCGACGCGCAATGGAAAGCACAGCAGGCCGCCGAGGCCGAACGTGAACGCGAGCGGCGGCGTGCCGCAGAACACATCGTCGGCCGTGGGCTTCAGGATGTGTCGCGGGAACAGATCGCACATCGCAAGGACGTCGCGATGAAAGTGCATGCAGCCTTTCGGCGCGCCGGTCGTGCCGCTCGTGAATGCGATGAGGCACACGTCGTCGGCGGCGGTGTCGCAGGCATCGAAATGATCGGGCTTGCTTCGAGCCAGCGATTCGAGCGACGCGGGTGCATCGTCGTGAAACGTCAGCACTTGCGCGAGCGCTTCGCAATGGAAGTCGTCGCCTTTCGTCGTGCAGCGCTGCAGTTCTTCCATGAGACGCACATCGCATAGCGCCGCCGATATCCGCGCCTTCTCGATGATCTGCTTCAGTTCTTTCGCGCGCAGCAGCGGCATCGTCGGCACGACGACGAGACCGGCCTTCAGCGCCGCGAAGAACGCGACGGCCATCTGCAACGTATTCGGCCCGCGCAACAACACGCGATTGCCCGGACGCAAACCCATTTCATCGACGAGCACATGCGCGCTGCGATTCACGAGCGTGCGCAACTCGCGATACGTCGTTGCGTGCGGCTCGCCGTTCGCATCGGACCAGATTGCCGTGCGATCGCCATGTCCGCTTTCGATCGCGCAATCCAGCAATTCGGTCGCGCAATTCACGCGCGCCGGATAAGCGACGTCCGCATTGTCGAGCATGAGCACCGGCCATTGTTCCTGCGGCGGCAAATGATCGCGCGCGAAAGTATCGATGTGTGCCGAGCGTTCCATCGTGTCCTCCGCTTAGTCGGGGATAACAGCCGTGGCTTCGATCTCCACCAGCGCATCGTCTTCGATGAGCGCGACGACTTGCACCGCACTCATCGCGATGTCGTAATCGCCGATCAGCTCGCGGAATGCCGCGCCGATTTCCTTCGCCGCCGCGAGATACGCGCGCTTGTCGGTCACGTACCACGTCATGCGAACGAGATGCTCCGGCTTGCCGCCCGCTTCGCGCAGCACGGCCACGATATTGCGCAGCGCCTGCGCGGCCTGAGCGCCGAATGCGTTGCTGACGAAGCGCGCCTCTTCGTCCCAGCCGATCTGCCCCGCGATGAACACCTGCGTGCCGCGCACCGCGACGCCGTTCGCGTAACCGCGCGGCTTGATCCAGTCCGAAGGCTGAAGGGTCTTTTTCATGAGCGTGATTCCTCTTGAAGTGCGCGGCTCGTGCCCGGCGCGAACCGTTCGATCGCGAGGGCGATGTCGCCGGGAATGGCGATCGAGCGGCCATCGTCGAGCGATGTCGTCACGAGGACCTGCTTCGCGCGAAAGCGCACTTCGCCGTCGCAATGACAGACGATGTCGATGCGGATCGAGCGCTGTCCGACGGAATCGACCGCGAGCGACAGCGTCACCGTTTCGCCCATGCGGCTCGGTCGCGAGAACTCGCAATTGAGCTTGACGATGGGAAGTCCGACGCGGCGCCGCGAGATCATGTGCGCGTAGTCGATGCCGAGCGCATCGTCGAACCAGTCTTCGACGAGCATGTTCGTCATCACCAGGTATTGCGGAAAGTACACGATGCCCGCCGGATCGCAGTGCGCGAAGCGGATTCGCATCGGCATGTCGAAGCGTTGTGTCATCGTTGATGTGCTCCGTGCGCCTTGAGCAAGTCGCGTCCGACGATCAACTGCTGCACTTCCGTCGCGCCTTCATAGATGCGCAGCGCGCGTATCTCGCGATACAGCGATTCGACCGCCGTACCGCTCTTCACGCCGAGGCCGCCCCACAACTGCACGGCTGCATCGATGACCTGTTGCGCGCCTTCGCTCGCGTGCCATTTCGCCATCGCGGCTTCGCGCGTCACGCTCTCGCCCTGATCGCGCAGCCACGCGGCGCGATACACGAGCAGCGCGCTCGTGTCGATGGTCAACGCCATCTGCGCGAGCTTCGCCTGCGTGAGCTGAAAGTCGCCGAGCGTCTGGCCGAACATCTTGCGCGATGCGGCGCGTTCGAGCCCTTCCTGCATCGCGTGACGCGCGAAGCCGAGCGATGCCGCCGCCACCGACGTGCGGAAGATATCGAGCGTGCGCATCGCGATCTTGAAGCCTTCGCCCGCGGCGCCCAGCATCTGACTGCGCGGCACGCGCGCGTTCTCGAAGTGCAGGCGCGCGAGCGGATGCGGCGCGATCACGTCGATGCGTTCGGCGATCTGCAAGCCGGGCGTATCCGCATCGACGATGAACGCGCTGATGCCGCGCGAGCCCGGCGCTTCGCCTGTGCGCGCGAACACGACATGGAAGTCCGCGATGCCGCCGTTCGATATCCACGTCTTGTCGCCGTTCAGCACGTAGGCGTCGCCATCGGCGCGCGCATCGAGCGACATCGCCGCGACATCCGATCCCGCTTCCGGTTCCGACAACGCGAACGCCGCCAATGCAGTGCCGTTCGCGACGCGCGGCAAATAGCGCTCTTTCTGCGCATCGGTGCCGGCGAGCGATATGGCGCCCGAGCCGAGCCCTTGCATCGCGAAGGCGAAGTCCGCGAGGCCGTCGTGTTTCGCGAGCGTTTCGCGCAGCAGGCACACGGCGCGCGTGTCGATCGTATCGTTCGATGCGCCGTATCGGGTGCCGCCGATGCAATGCCTGAGCCATCCCGCATCGCCGAGCATGCGCACGAGGCGCTTGCAGGCCGCGTCGGTATCGGCGTGAACGACATGCTTCAGATGCTCGTTCGCCCATGCATCGGCATCGCGTGCGAGTTCGCGATGTCTCTCATCGAAGAAGGGCCATGCGAGCGCGCTGTGTGGATCGGCGTTCATTCAGTCTCCTTCGAACACGGGACGCGTCTTCCCCGCGAACGCGCGATAGGCGCGCTCGAAATCGCGCGTGCTCATGCAGATGGCTTGCGCCTGCGCTTCCGATTCGATCGCTTGGTCGATGCTCATGCTCCATTCCTGATGCAGCATCTTCTTCGTGATGCCGTGCGCGAAGGTCGGCCCGGCGACGAGTTCGGACGCGAGCTTCGCGGCTTCGTCGAGCAAGGTTTCGGGTGCGCAAAGGCGGTTGTAGAAGCCCCAGTGATAGCCTTCGTCGCCGCTTGCCGAGCGGCCCGTGAAGAGCAATTCGGCAGCGCGTCCCTGACCGATGATGCGCGGCAGAATCGAACAGGCGCCCATGTCGCAGCCCGCGAGACCGACGCGCGCAAAGAGAAATGCGAGCTTGCTGCGCGCGGTGCCGAGACGCATGTCGGACGCCATCGCGAGGATCGCGCCCGCGCCCGCGCAGACGCCATCGACGGCGGCTATGATCGGCTGCGGGCAATGACGCATCGCCTTGACGAGATCGCCCGTCATGCGTGTGAAGAGCAATAGCTCGGGCATCGGTAGATCGATCAGCGGTGCGATGATTTCATGCACGTCGCCGCCGGAGCAGAAGTTGTCGCCCGCGCCGTGGATCACGACGGCTTTCACATCGGTCGCATAGGCGAGTTGCCGAAACAGATCGCGCAACTCCGCATACGATTCGAACGTCAGCGGGTTCTTGCGTTCGGGCCGGTTCAGCATGATCGTCGCGACATCGTTCGTGACGGACCATCCGAAGTGCGTCGCGCGATAGTCCGCGAGCGTTACGCGATTGCCGGCGAGAAGCGCATCGGCGCTCGATGAGCTCATCTGTGTCTCCTTAGTCCTTCAGCGTCTTCCGCAGATGCTGCTTCAGCTTGCCGAGCCGCTGATGCGTCTGCGATTTTTCGTTCAGTTCGAGACCGCCGAACATTTCGACGACCCATTGCTCATGCGCGGTCGCCATCTTGTCGAACGCGGCGCGGCCTTGCGGCGTGAGACGCACGCTCGTCGAACGGCGATCGTTCGGATCGGCATAACGCGATACCAGTCCTTCTTTTTCGAGCTGATCCGTGATGCCCGTCACATTGCCGCCGGTGACCATCATGCGGCGCGATAGCTCGGTCATCTTCAGGCCCTCGGGATGACGTTCGAGTTGGGCCATCAGGTCGAAGCGCGGCAAGGTCGTATCGAACTCGGTGCGCAGGCGCTTGCGCAGTTCGGCTTGCACGAGGTTCGTCGTGGTCAGCATGCGCAGCCATAAGCGCAGTCCCATGTGGCTGTCGGCGCCGGTGCTCATCTCGAGATCGACGACGTTGTCCGCCGGTTTCTCCACGCCCTTGCGCGGCGCTTTCTGCTCGGTTGCGGCGTTCGTCTTCTTGTTGCCTGCGATGTTGCTCACGTTACTTCTCCACCTGATACGGATATCGACTGGCCGTTCATCGCATTGGAACCGGGCGCGCACAGCCATAGCACGGCGTTGGCGACTTCTTCCGGCTGCACGAAACGGCGTTGCGGGTTGTTGCGCACGAGCGCATCGCGTGCGTCCTGTTCGCTGCGCGCGGTCTTCGACATGATCTGATCCAGCGATGCGCGCAGCAGCTCGGTTTCGGTATAACCGGGGCATACCGCGTTGACGGTTATGCCCTTCGTCGCGACTTCGAGAGCGAGCGCGCGCGTGAGACCGATGACGCCATGCTTCGCCGCGCAATACGCCGCGACATACGCATAACCGATCTGTCCCGCCGTGCTCGCGACATTCACGATGCGGCCAAAGCCACGCTCCAGCATCGACGGCAACACGGCGCGCGTGCAGAAGAACACGCCGGTGAGATTGACGTCGATCATGCGTTGCCACAGTGCCGCATCGGTTTGCGTGAAAGGCGCGGCTTGCGCGTGGCCTGCGTTGTTCAAGAGGATATCGGCCGGACCGGCGCGCAAGAAGGCTTCGGCGACGGCGGCTTCATTCGTCACATCGACGCGTATGCACGCGACGTCGGCGTAATCGCGCATCGCGTCGCGTTGCGCTTCGAGGCGCGCGAGATCGCGGCCCATCAGCGTGATGCGTGCGCCGGCATGCGCGAGCGCCTCTGCGCACGATGCGCCGATGCCGCTGCCACCGCCTGTCACGACCGCGTGTTTGTCGGCGAGAGTCGTCATGATCAGACCGTTCCTTCAGCGCGTTGCGCGCGTTCTTGCGGCGTGAGGCGCGCATTGTCGGCGGCCAGTGCGCGCTCGCGTTCGAGATTGCGTTCCAGTTGCGATTTGGCGGCCGCGTATTGCTTCGGCCACGCGATATCGAAGTAGCCGATCTTCGCGGCCTCGTTCAATGTCCACGATGGATTCGCGAGATGCGGGCGCGCCACCGCGCACAAGTCCGCACGTCCCGCGGCGATGATGCTGTTCACGTGATCCGCTTCCGAGATCGCGCCGACCGCGATGGTCGCGATACCCGCTTCATTGCGTATGCGATCCGCGAACGGCGTCTGGAACATGCGCCCGAACACAGGCTTCTCCTGCTTGCTGACTTGCCCTGAAGAGACGTCGATCATGTCCGCGTCGGCGGCCTTGAATGCGCGCGCGATCTCGACGGCGTCGTCGGGCGTCGTCCCGCCATCGACCCAATCGTGCGCGGAAATGCGAACGGACATCGGCTTGTCTTGCGGCCACACGGCGCGCATCGCCTTGAATACTTCGAGCGGATAACGCAGGCGATTTTCGAGCGAGCCGCCGTATTCGTCAGTGCGATGATTCGTCAGCGGCGAGAGAAAGCTCGACAGAAAGTAGCCATGCGCGCAGTGCAGTTCGAGCCAGTCGAAGCCTGCAAGCGCGGCCATTTCCGTGGCGCGCACGAACTGCGTTTCGATCTCGCGCAATTCGTCGTGCGATGCCTCGCGCGACCATTGGCTCACGCCTTGCAGATACTGTTGCGGCGATGCGGAAACCAGCGGCCAGTTGCCATCGGGAAGCGGCTGATCGATGCCTTCCCAGCTCACGCGCGTCGATGCCTTCGCGCCCGCATGGCCGAGCTGCATGCCGATCTTCGCATCCGATTGCGCATGCACGAAATCGACGATGCGCTTCCACGCCGCGAGATGCTCCGGCGCATACATGCCCGGACATCCCGGCGTGATGCGCGCTTCGGGCGACACGCAGGTCATCTCGGTCATCACGAGCGCGGCGCCGCCCATCGCGCGCGCGCCGAGATGCATCAGGTGATAGTCGCCCGCGATGCCATCGACGGCGGAATACTGCGCCATCGGAGAAACGACCACGCGATTCTTCAGCGTGACGCCGCGCAATGTGAACGGCGTGAACATCGGCGGAACGGATCGTTGCCGCGCGTTGCGCTCGATGCCCGCACGCGCGGCCAGCCAGTCTTCGAATGAGGCGAGATATCCTGCATCGCGCTCGCGCAGGTTTTCATGCGAAATGCGCTGCGAGCGCGTGAGCAACGAGTATGCAAACTGCTCGGGCTCGAACGACGCGTATCGATCCACATGCTCGAACCACTCCGTCGAATTGCGCGCGGCATTCTGAATGCGCAATACATCGACGCTGCGTACTTGCGTGTAATGCGCGAGCGCGCCGTCGAGATCGCCGTTCTTCATCGCGAACGCAGTGTCGATGCTGTTCGCGAGTTCGATCGCATCTTCGAGTGCGAGCTTCGTCCCCGATCCGATCGAAAAATGCGCGGTATGCGCGGCATCGCCCATCAACACGACGGGCGTCCGTTTGCCATTCGCGGATTCGCGCCAATGCACCCATTCGCGATTGACGACGCGCGGAAAGCGGATCCATTGCGCCGATCCGCGCAAGTGCGTGGCGTTCGAGATCAGCGCGTGGCCGTCGAGATGCTTCGCAAAAAGCTTTTCGCAGAACGCGATGCCGTCTTCCTTGCTCATGTCGGCGAGGCCGGCCGCACGCCATACGCGTTCGGGCGCCTCGACGATGAACGTCGACGTGTCTTCATCGAAGCGATAAGCATGCGCCTGAAACCAGCCCCATTCGGTTTTTTCGAACGCGAACGTGAATGCGTCGAAGCACTTGTGCGTGCCGAGCCACACGAAGCGGCAATCGCGCATGTCGATATCGGGCTGATACGTCGACGCGTATTTCTGCCGGATCGCGCTGTTCAATCCGTCGCTCGCGATGATGAGGTCGGCGTCGTAGTCCTCGTCGTTCGTGACTTGCGTTTCGAAGACGAGCTTCACGCCGAGGTCTTCGCAACGCGCTTGCAGGATATTCAGCAGACGTTTGCGGCCGATGCCGCAGAAGCCGTGACCCGACGAGCGCACGGTGCGCCCGCCGATGTGGACGTCGATGTCGTCCCAGTGATTGAAGGCGTCGAGAATGGCATCGGCGCTTGGCGGGTCCGCCGCGCGCAGGTTGCCGAGCGTCTGGTCGGAGAACACGACGCCCCAGCCGAACGTGTCGTAAGGACGGTTGCGTTCGACCACGGTGATGTCGTAAGCGGGATGGCGGCGCTTCATCAAAAGCGCGAAATACAGGCCCGCCGGACCTCCGCCGATGCAGACGATACGCATGCTTGCTCTCCGACTCGTGTCTTTCCTCGTGATAATTTAGGTTTGGATAATTTAGATGTCAAGTAAAAAGACGACGGAGCGCACCGCGCGTCCGTACTTTTCCCCGCTAGTCTTCGCGGATTTCCCGTGCGCAACGCTGCAAGCGGATGAATGCCCGATACCGCGCGTCGTGAAGGCGCGCGAGATCGCCCGTTGCCGGCGCGTAGGTTTTTTCGACGCGCGCCATGCCGCTCATCGCCGATCGAACGTCGCCGAACAGGCCGCCCGCCACCGCGCCGAGCATCGCGGCGCCGAGCAGCACCGGCTCATCGACCTGCGTGGCCAGCACCGGCTTGCCGGTCGCATCGGCGAGCAGCTGCCGGACGAGATCGAGCCGGCCCGCGCCGCCGCTGATCATCACGCGCTCGATCGGCGCGCCGGCGTCCGCCTGCGCTTCGATGATCTGCCGCAGACCATAAGCGATGCTGCATACGCCGGCGACATACAGCGCGACCAGATTGTCGAGGCCGGCTTCCATGCCGAGACCGGCGATGACCGCGCGCGCGTGCGGATCGGCGAAGGGCGCGCGGTTGCCGAGAAACTCCGGGACGACGTGCAGGCCATCGGCGAGCTTCACCGCGTCCGACAGGCTGCCGGAGCCCTGGGCCGCCAAGCCGGCGAGCATGCCCGGCAGCGATTCGCCGCGCTCTTTCGCGCGAAGCGTGGCTTCGGCGGCGGCGGGCTGCATCGCGAGCAGGCGCTCGATCGCCGCGCCGGCGACCGATTGACCGCCTTCGTTGAGCCACGCCTGCGGCACCATCGCCGAGAAGTACGGGCCCCAGACGCCGGGCACGAAGACCGGCTCGGCGGTCGTCGTCATCGTGCATGACGACGTGCCGAACACATAGGCGAGGCACGACTCCGGATCGCCCTGTGCGCCCACGGTGCCGATGCCGCCCGCATGGGCATCGATCACGCCCGCGCCGACCGGTGTGCCCGCGATCAGCCCGAGTTCCGCGGCGGCGCGTTCGGTCAGCCCGTTGCCGAGCCGCGTGCCCGGTTCGACCACCTGCTGGCCGATGCGCGCGAAGCCCTCGTCCGCCAGCGCGCCGAGACCGATGGTCCGGAAATAGCTCTCGTCCCAGCGCCGTTCATGCGCGAGATAGGTCCACTTGCAGGTCACGGTGCAGACCGACCGCGACGTATCGCCGGTCGCGCGCCATGTCAGGAAGTCGGTGAGATCGAAGAATTGCCATGCGGCGTCGAAGACGCGCGGACGGTTTTCCAGAAGCCACAACAGCTTCGGCGTCTCCATTTCCGGTGAGATCCTGCCGCCGACGTATTTCAGCACCGCGTGGCCGGTCGCGTTGATGCGCTCCGCCTGCCCGATCGCGCGATGATCCATCCAGACGACGATGTCGCGTTCCGCCTGCTCCGACGGTCCCACGGGCAGCGGTTTGCCGCCATCGCCGAGCACGACGAGCGAGCAGGTCGCATCGAAGCTGATGCCCGCGACGGACTCCGGCGCGATTGCCGCCTGCGCGAGCGCCGCTTTTACGGCGTGGCAGACGGCGCTCCAGATTTCCCCGCTCGATTGCTCGACGATGCCGCCGCTTTCATGAAACAGCGTGATGTCCTTTTTCGCCGATGCGGCCATGTTGCCGGCGGTATCGAAAATTCCGGCGCGTGCGCTGCCGGTGCCGACGTCGACGCCAACGACGTAGCGTTCGCCGGCGCTGCGGTTGCTTGCGTTCATCTCTCTGTCCGTGGTTCGGGATAGGGGCGTCGCAGATCGACGCTGTTCGGCAAACCTGCCGCCGAGTAGTATGCCCGAACCCCGAATTCCGAAGACGGCAACGCGAGGCGCTCGTCTAAAGCCGCTACTTGATGAAGCTGAGTTCCTTGCTGATCTTTTCGAGGATCGGCTTCTTTCTCTCGTTGAAGACCGCCTTGTTTTCCTGGATGAGATTGTTGCCCTTGGTATCGATCGAGATGATCAGCGGGCCGAACTCCTTCACGCGGTTGATCCACAAGGTTTCGGGCATGCCGAGATCCTGCCATTCGGCGCCTTCGATTTCCTCGACGAGCGTCGCCGCGAGCACCGCGCATCCGCCCGGGAAGATCGCATGAACCGCCTTGTGCTCCATGCAGCCCGCGGCCGTTTCCGGTCCCATGCCGCCTTTGCCGACGATCAGCTTCACGCCGGTCTGCTCGATGAACTCGCGCTCGAATTTCTCCATGCGCATGCTCGTCGTCGGTCCGATGGACACCATCTCGAACGCGCCGTCGTCCTTCTTGCGCACGATCGGGCCCGCATGAAAGATCGCGCCGCCGTTGAGATCGACGGGCAGCTCGCGCCCTTGCTCGATCAATCGACGATGCGCGACATCGCGGCACGTCACCAGGCGCCCCGTCAGATAGACGACGTCGCCGACCTTCAGATCCTCGAGGTCTTCGCTTTTGATGGGGGTTGTCAGAACCTTCTTCACAGTACGACTCCTTCATGCGAGAGCACTTCGTAGGACATGTCTGCGTTGATGCGGATCTTGCCGCGGCGATGCGCCCAGCATCCGGTGTTGATGGCCACCCCGATGGTCGACGGATGCCGCGCCGACGATTCGATGTTGACGCCCATCACGCTATTGTTTCCGGTGAGCCCCTGAGGGCCGATGCCGACTTCGTTGAGCCCTTGTTCGAGCAACTCTTCCATCAGCGCGGCGCGCGGATTCGCGCTCTTCGAATCGACCGGACGAAGGATCGCCAGCTTCGACAATCGCGCGGCAGTCTCGACCGAAGTGGATACGCCGACGCCGACGAGCAGCGGCGGGCACGCATTCACGCCGCGCTCGGTGATGACGTCCATCACGAATTCGGCGACGCCTTCATAGCCTTGCCCCGGCATCAGAACCTTCGCCGCGCCGGGAAGCGTGCAGCCGCCGCCCGCCATGTAGACGTCGATCGTGCAGCTGTCCTTCTCCGGCACGATGCGCCAGTCGAGCCACGGAATCTGCGTGCCGGTGTTCGTGCCCGTGTTCTTCTCGTCGAACGTTTCGACGGCGTTGTGACGCAAAGGCCCGAGCTTCGTCGCGCCGGCGGTGGCTTCCTGAAGGATTTCCTCGAGCTCGCCGAGCAGCGGAAAATTCGCGCCCGCCTCGACGAAATACTGGATCACACCCGTGTCCTGACAGCTCGGACGGTTCAGCTTGTCGGCGGCGTCCTGGTTGCTGTCCATCGAATCGTAAATCGACTTGGCGAGCGGATTGGTTTCCATCGTGCGCAATTCCGCGAGCTTCGCCTTGACATCCTTCGGCAGGCGCTTGCCGATATAGGCGGTGAACTTCGCCATGGTGTCCGTGACGGACTGAATGGCCGCTTCCTTTTCCATCTTGATTCCTCTACGACGTGTTGAGTTGGGGGACGCGCGCGTGCTTTTTCAGTGTGCGGCGGCGTTGCTGGTCGATACCGAAGGCTTCTGCGAGCGGGCGAGAAGCAAGGTCAGCACGGCGGACATCACGAGAAGACCGGCGACGAAATAGAGGCCGCCCGCATAGCTGCCCGTCGATTCCTTGAGCCAGCCGATGACGACCGGACCGGCGAAGCCGCCCAGATTGCCGATCGAGTTGATCGTCGCGATGCCGGTGGCGGCCGCCGCGCCGGAGAGAAACATCGTCGGCATGGTCCAGAGCGGCGGCTTCGCGCAACTGATGCCGATGTTCACCAGCGTCAGCGAGGCGATCAGACCGACGACGCTATTGGCCATCGCCGCCACGATCAGGCCGACCGCCGCCGCGACGCACGCCAGCACGACGTGCCAGGTTCGCTCGCCGGTGCGATCCGAATGGCGCGACCACAGGACCATCGCGATGACGGACACGATCGGCGGAATCGCGTTGAGCAGGCCGACGGTCATCGACGACACGCCCAGTTGCTTGATGATCTGCGGCGCCCAGATGCCGAGCGTGTACAGCCCCGCCGACGTGCCGAAGTAAATCAGCGACAGCGCGATTACGCGGGGATTCGCAAGGCCGCTGATGATGCCGTGCTTCGCCGTGGTCGCGCGGCTGGCGGTTTCGGCGTTCATGACATCGACCAGCCAGTTGCGCTCGTCGTCCTTCAGCCATTTGGCCTTCTCGGGCTTGTCGGTCATGTAGAAGAAAACGACCACGCCGAGAATGAGCGCCGGCACGGCTTCGAGGATGAAGAGCCATTGCCATCCGTGCAGTCCACTTACGCCGTCCATTTCGAGCAGCGCGGCGGACAGCGGCGAGCCGAGCGCGGTGGAAAGCGGCGCGGCGGCCATGAAAAACGCGACGACGCCAGCGCGATGCCGCGCGGGAAACCAGTAGCTGAGATACAGGATGATGCCGGGGAAGAAGCCCGCTTCGGCCGCGCCCAGCAGGAAGCGGATGATGTAGAAGCTCGTCGGCCCGGTGACGAACGCCATCGCCGCCGAGATGATCGCCCACGTCACCATGACCCGCGCAATCCAGATGCGCGCGCCGACCTTGTGCAGCACGATGTTCGACGGCACTTCGAACAGGAAATAGCCCCAGAAGAAGATGCCCGCGCCGAAGCCGAGAATCGACGCGGTGAAGCCGAGGTCGGTCTTCATCGTGAGCGCCGCGAAGCCGATATTCACCCGGTCGATATACGCGATGAAGTACAGCAGCATGATGAACGGCACGATGCGCCAGCTGACCTTGCGCAGAGTGCGCTTCTCGATGTCCATTTCCATGGAACGTCTCCTGATTCCGATTGATAGGGTTCGAAACCGTCTGGTGCGGTTTTGATGCCGTCTTCGAACGTCGGCTCGAAGCGGGTCGCCCTTTACGTGAGCTGACGCCTAGGTTAAAACCGTTGGAATCGCGTATGAATCGACTTAAACTTAATTCATCATTGCAAAAAAATCACGAATGGGCGCCGACTCGGAACTGGGATTCTTCTGCCTGCTGGTGAAGCAAGGCAGTCTGGCCGCGACCGCGCGAGAGCTGAATCTGACGCCGCCGGCGGTCTCGCGGCGGCTCTCTTCGCTCGAAGACCGGCTCGGCGTGCGCCTGCTCAACCGCACGACGCGGCGCATCAGTCTGACGAGCGAAGGCGAGGTGTATTTCGCGAACGCCCAGCGAATATTGAGCGACATCGACGACATGGAGCGGACGGTCTCCAGCAGCCGGGCCGCGCCGAAAGGACTGTTGCGCGTCAATGCGCCGTTGGGATTCGGGCGGTCGTATATCGGTCCGGCGATCTCGGAATTCAGCGAGGCGTTTCCCGATGTCGAAGTGCAACTGCATCTGACCGATCGGCCGATCAGCCTGCCGGACGAGAGCATCGACGTGTCCGTGCGCTTCGGCGAGATGCCGGATTCACGGCTGATCGCGAAGAAGATCGCGTCGAATCGGCGGCTTCTGGTGTCGTCGCCGGGATATTTGCGTGTGGCCGGGGAGCCGGCGCATCCGCATGATCTGACTTCGCATCAATGCATCGTGCTGCGTCAGAACGAGGCCGCCTATGGCAACTGGCGTCTGACGCGCAGCGGGCGCACGGAGACCGTGAAAGTGCACGGCAAGCTCAGCACCAACGACGGCGAAGTGGCGCTGAACTGGGCGCTGGAAGGGCGCGGCATTCTCATGCGCGCGGAATGGGACGTCGCGAAGTATCTGCGCAGCGGAAGGCTGGTTCAGGTGTTGAGCGAATACGACACGCCGCCCGCCGATATCTACGCGGTCTATCCCGAACGGCTGAATCTGTCGCCGAAGGTCGCGGTTTTCGTCGATCATCTGCGTCACTATCTCGGCCAGCACGCCGATGGTCCTTCGCCCGCCGGCTCGCCGTGGTAGCGGCGCTTCACGCGTCGCCCTTCAGCTCCTGCGCGATGAAGTCGACGAACGTGCGAATGCGGTTCGACATCTGATGCCGCTGCGAGTAGACCGCGAAGATATCGGCGTTGGGCGTTTCGTGGTCGGGCAGCACGCGCACGAGCGAGCCATCGGCCAGATACGGCTTCAAATCCCATTCGGCGCGCATCAGGATGCCGTGGCCTTCGAGCGCCCACTTCACGGCTATTTCGCCGTCGTTCGTCGTGAGCGTGCCGTCGATCCGCACCGCTTCCGTCTTGCGCGACGCGCCGCGTCCGGACGTGAGCCGCCACACGCCGTAGGCTTCGTCGCCCTGACGAATGCCGATGCAGTTATGCCGCGTCAGATCGTGCGGGACGAGCGGCATGCCATGCGCCTCGATATACGACGGCGCGGCGCACAACAGCCGCCGGTTTCCCGCGAGACGCCGCGCGATCACGCGCGTATCGGGCGGTTCGCCGAACCGGATGCAGACGTCGAACTTGTCGTCGGTGAGCGGCGGCGGCGTGACCGACAACTGCAACTGCACCGACACTTGCGGATACATCCTGCTGAAACGCGAAATCAGCGGCGCGACGTGACTGCGCCCGAAACCGAGCGTCGCGTTCACGCGCAGCAGACCTTTCGGGCTTTGCTTGGCGGCGCCGAGCAGTTCGGAGAGTTCGTCGATCTCGTCGAGAATCCGGCGCGCGTGTTCCAGATACAACTCGCCTTCCGGCGTGAGCATCATCCGCCGCGTCGTGCGATTGACGAGCGCCACGCCGGCGCGCGCTTCCATCTGCGAAAGACGCTTGCTGACGGCCGCCGCCGTGAGGCCGAGCTCGCGCGCGGCCGCGCTCAGACTGCCTGCCGCCGACAGCGTGGAGAAGAAGCTCAGATCGGCGGGCTGGACGGCATCGGGCATCGGTTCATTCGTAACTTCAGGTTAAAGATGCTTTGAGTCTAGCACCGGTTTTGGAGCCGGAATGCGGTTAAAGTTCGCCCATACCCGACAACATCGAAGGACGGAGACATGAAGACCTATCGCATCGCAACGATTCCCGGCGACGGCATCGGCAAGGAAGTGGTTCCGGCGGGCCAGCAAGTGCTCGAAGCGCTCGCCAAGTCCACGCAGGCATTCGCTTTCGAATTCGAGAATTTCGACTGGGGCGCGGACTATTACCGTCAGCATGGCGTGATGATGCCCGCGAACGGACTCGATGCGATCCGGGACAAGGACGCCATTCTCTTCGGCTCGGCGGGCGATCCGGACGTGCCCGATCACATCACGCTGTGGGGCCTGCGTCTCAAGATTTGCCAGGGATTCGACCAGTACGCGAACGTGCGTCCGACGCGCATCCTGCCGGGCATCGACGCGCCGCTGAAGCGCTGCAAGCCCGAAGACCTGAACTGGGTGATCGTGCGTGAAAACTCGGAAGGCGAATATTCCGGCGTGGGCGGGCGCGTGCATCAAGGTCATCCGATCGAAGCCGCGACCGATGTGTCGATCATGACGCGCGCGGGCGTCGAGCGCATTCTGCGGTTCGCGTTCCGCCTCGCGCAGTCGCGTCCGCGCAAGCTGCTGACCGTCATCACGAAGAGCAACGCGCAACGTCACGCAATGGTCATGTGGGACGAGATCGCGAACGAAGTCGCCGCCGAATTCCCCGATGTCAAATGGGACAAGGAACTCGTCGACGCCGCCACCGCGCGCATGGTCAATCGTCCGCAGACGCTCGATACGATCGTCGCCACCAATCTTCACGCCGACATTCTCAGCGATCTCGCCGCCGCGCTCGCGGGCAGTCTCGGCATCGCGCCGACGGGCAACATCGATCCGGAGCGCCGCTATCCGTCGATGTTCGAACCGATACACGGCTCCGCGTTCGACATCATGGGCAAGGGCCTGGCGAATCCCGTCGGCACGTTCTGGTCGGTCGTGATGCTGCTCGAACATCTCGGCGAGTTCGACGCGGCCAAACGCGTCATGCAGGCGATCGAAGCCGTGACATCCGACAAGTCGCTGCACACCGGCGATCTCGGCGGCACCGCGACGACGGCGCAAGTGACGGCCGCCGTCTGCGCGCTGGTCGACAAGCAGGCGGCTAACGCGGCCTGAATCGGTTGCCCGATGACGTTCCGCGAGCGCGTCTATTTCTCCGCGCCGATGGTCGTCACGGGCTGCCATTTCATCGACTTGACCTGATACAGCGTCGATGTCGGGTTGTTCAGATCGCCGAACTTGTCGAACGAGATATTTCCGGTGATGCCGTTGTACTGGATCGTGCGCAGCGTCTCGATGATCGCGGCGGGCTTCACGGAATTTGCTTTCTTCATCGCGGTGATGGCGAGCCACGCGCAGTCATACGCGAACGGCGCGTAGGTCAGCGTCTCCGCGCCGAAGCGCTTCTTGAATTTCGCGGCGAACGCGCGGCCTTCGGGCAATGAATCGACGGGCCGGCCGTATTCCCAGGCCATCGCGCCTTCAGCCGCGTTTCCCGCTGAACTGATGAACACGCTGTCGGCTATCCCGCCGCTGCCGAAGAACTGCGCGCGGATGCCGAGCTGCTTCATCCGCTTGACGATCAGCCCGGCCTGACCATCGAGTCCGCCGAAGTACAGAAGATCGGCGTTGGCGGCCTTGATGTTCGTCAGTTGCGCATTGAATTCGACGGCCTTGTCGTTGGTGTATTCCTCCGACACGACCTGGCCGCCCGCCGCCTGCACCGCCTTCCTGAACTCTTCGACCGCGCCTTGCCCGAAGGCGGTCCGGTCGTCCATGACCGCGATCCGCTTCGCCTTCGTGACCTTCACGGCATACGTGCCGGCGTTGCCGGAATTCTGCGTGTCGGTGGCGATGATGCGGAACACGTTGTTCAAGCCCTGACGCGTAATCGCGGGATTCGTCGCCGCGGGATCGAGCAGCGGAATGCCGGCCTTCCCGAAGATGGGCGCGGAAGGAAGCGCGACGCCGGAGTTGTAATAGCCGACGACCGCAACGACGCCATCGTCGACGAGTTTCTGCGCCACCTGAACGCCGATGCGCGGATCGCCCTGATCGTCGACGGATGCGAGCTCGAACTGGACCGGCTGTCCGTCGATGCTGATGTGCTGGGCGTTGGCTTCTTCGATCGCGAGCCGCACGCCGTTTTCCAGATCCTTGCCGTTCGCGGCGCTGATGCCGGTGAGCGGCGCGGACAGGCCGATCTTGACGGTCTGCTGCGCGCTTGCAATGAGCGGAGCCAGGCAGAGCGCGGACGCCGCGAAGAGGGAAACGAACGTTTTCATGACAGGGCACTCCATCAAGTGAAGGTCATACGCGGTTCGGGCGTTCGCTTAACGCGGGCGAAGGCCGTCATTCGGCTTGTCGTATCGTTTCGGGACTTATTTTCTGTCGAATTCCGGCGGTTCGTATTCGGGGGAAAATACTGATTTCTCCGCGAGCGAACGATTGTTCTGCGGCGCGCCCATCATGAGTCGAGGATTTGCAGATGAATCGGACAGAGAAAGAAAAGATGCTGGCTGGCGAGCTGTACACGGCCAACGACGCAGAAATTCAGGCCGATCAGGCAGCGGCGCGCGCATGGATGGCGCGCTTCAATGGCGCGATGGACATGCCGCTCGCACAGCGGTACGGGTTGCTCGGCGAACGGTTCGCCGCCATCGGTCCGGACTCGATGGTCCGGCCGCCGTTTCATTGCGACTACGGCTACAACATCACGCTCGGCGCGGGCGTGTTCTTGAACTACAACTGCACGATTCTCGATGTCGTCGCCGTGGAGATCGGCGACATGACGCAGATCGCGACGGGCGTGCAGATTCTGACCGCCGATCATCCGCGCGATCCTGCCGTGCGCGCGACGGGCCTCGAACTGGGGCGTCCCGTGCGGATCGGCCGCAATGTGTGGATCGGCGCGGGCGCGATCATCCTGCCGGGCGTGACGATCGGCGATGACGCTCTGATCGGCGCAGGCAGCATCGTGACGCGCGATGTGCCCGCCGGCGCCACGGCGGTCGGGAATCCGGCGCGTGTTCGTCCTGCTGTCCGCGACTAGAAGTCCCGATCGCCGTTACCAGTTCTTCGATGCGAGCAGCGCCTTCACCTGTCCGGCGACGATGGTATAGCCGGCGTCGTTGAGATGGATCGCGTCGGAGCGCAGTGAAGACGGCGGAATGTCGTGGCTGTGATCGATGACGTCCTGAGGAAGGCTCGGATTGTAGGCATTGACGAGCGCAGACTCGACGTCGATGAAATTGTCGGGATACGCCGCCTTCAGGGACGCGTTGAGATCGTCGAGATATTTCGCGACTTCTCCGCCCGCATACTCGCCGGTGAAATCGCCCTTGATGATCGAAAGCACCGCGAAGTGCGCGCCCGCGGGCTTGAGCCACTGTACGATGGACTTCACGTCCGCGAGGACGGTCTGTGCGTCATAGCCATTGTTGCGGCCGACCCAGATGATCGCGGTCCATGTGTCATAGCCTTCCGAATCGCCGAGGAATGCCGATCCGGCGGCGCAAGGCACTGCCGATCCGGCGCTGTCCCGCACGAACGTATAGGTTTCGGTCGTCGATGGCGGTCCGCCGTCCGCTGTGCGCTGGAGCGCGCCATGCACCGAGCAGAGCGTGCCCGGCTTGCTCCGAGCGACGTCATCGGCGGGTGTCGACAGCATGTCGATCGACACGCTCGAAAGATGGACCGCCGTGTTGCTCGCCGGCACGGCGTCGCCATCGACCGTGACCGTCGATGGCAATGCTCCGACGCGCGCCGCGATCTGCGTCGATGTCTGCCCGCCGATGCCGAGATTCGCAAAGGTCCGATTATTTAGCATGCCGGACAAAATTGCCGGGTAGCCGCCGATATCCGATCCGACTCCCTGCGTCAGGCTATCGCCGATGGCAACGATATTCGGCGACGAACCCGCGGGCGTGGCAGCGGGAGCAGGCTCTGAAGCCGGCGTAGGCGCGGTCGCGGTGGACGTGCTTTGAACGCCCGAAGAACTGTCGCCGCCGCCGCCGCAAGCCGCCAGCAACGAAGTGGCGGCCAATGCCGCCAAGAGTGCCTGAATCCGGTTCATGTCTCCCCCAAGTCGACTGGACGTGGTTGTCATTGCCTGCGAGGGTACTGTCATGAAACCGGGGACATGCCGGCCGGACGGAAATCGCCAAGACCTTGTCGGCCTGGAACCTGTCCGGCGCGCGCATCCGCATGTCGCGTTGGGACTAACTGCTTACTCAAACTTCGCGATCGGGCAGCAACGCCGCAAGCAGCCGCCGTAACTCCAGACATTCCTTTTTCGTCAGCCGCGCGGTGAGAATGCGCTCGACTTCCTCGACGCGCGGACGCAGCGCCGCCAGTTGCTTCTTTCCGGCCGGCGTCAGGAAGAGCACGTAACTGCGCTTGTCGACGGGATCGTCCGAGCGTTCGATGAGACCGTTGCGAACCATGCGCGCGACGAGATCGGCGATCGTCGAACGGTCCACATCGAGTTCATCGCCGAGCTGGCGCTGATTGACGCCGGGCGTTTCGTGCAGGACTTCGAGCGCCGCGTACTGCACGCTCGTAATCTCGGCGGAAACCTCGGCGAGCCACACCGCGACATGGCGCTGCTGCGCGCGACGCACGAGGCTGCCCGTGTATCGCGACAGCGCGCGGTCATCTTCTTTATTCGGCAATTTGATCAGTTCATGAGCGGGTTGAAGCACGCGGAAAGATCGGATCGAAAAAGGCGTTCAGTTCCGCGTACGCGTCCAGGGGCAGGACATGCGCGACGTATTGATCCGGACGGACCACGACGATCGCGCCCCGTTCGCGATCGATGCCGCGCTCGTGGAAAATATCAGTCGCCGCATCGTTGGTAAATGCTTTCTCGTAGTCGACCAGACCATAGCGCCCCTTGCGCGGCAGGAGAATGCCCGGCAGTTCATTCAACGCGACGTCGCGATGATCCCGCTGCAACACCGCGCGCAGATCGAGAACGCTGTCCGGATCGGCGCCTTCCGGCGTCACGCGCCGCAGAACGGAATCGGGCGAAGCGCAAAGATGTTCGCATAGCGCATGCAGCGCGCGGCCGTTCGCATCAGAAAACGCATACAGACGCCAGCGGCCATCGGCGCGCGCGACGTGTCCGAGATGCATCGGCTTGGCATCGGCCAGACGAATCACGGGCGACGAGTGAAAGCGCGTGCCGATCGCGAAGCCGCTCGCGAGCGCCTGATGCGTCGGCTCGCCCGTCAGCATGGCCGGACGGTAGCGCGTCGCGACGCCCGCCGTGTAGCGGCCCGCGCGCACGAAGTACGCCTGAAGCTCGGCGGGATCGACGCCGCCCGCTTCGGGCCGGTTCGGGTCTTTGGGCGGTGCGGCCATCATGGCCGACCATTCCTTGTCGAAATCGATGAGCTCCTGCGCGATCGGCTGACGTTCGTCGGAATAGGTGCGCAGCAGGTCGGCGTCGCCGAGTCCGCGCAGCACCGCGCCGAGTTTCCAGCCGAGATTGAAGCCGTCCTGCATCGAGACGTTCATGCCCTGGCCGGCCTTCGCGCTATGCGTGTGGCAGGCATCGCCCGCGATGAACACGCGCGGCTCGCGACTCGTGCCATCGGCGGCGATGGCATCGTCGAAACGGTCCGTCAGACGCTGCCCGACCTCGTACACGGAGAACCACGCGACTTCCTTCACGTCGAGCGAATAGGGATGAAGGATACGTTGCGCGGTCTGAATGATGCGATCGACCTTGATCTGCTTGATGGTGTCGCGATTGTCCGCCGTGACCTCGCCCAGATCGACGTAAAAGCGCACCAGATACCCGCCTTCGCGCGGAATGATGAGCAGATTGCCTTCGCTCGCGGATTGAATCGCGACCTTCAGACGAATGTCGGGGAAGTCCGTGACAGCGAGCGCATCCATCACGCCCCACGCGTGATTGGCCGCATCGCCACGCAGCGTTTGCCCGATGGCCGTCCGCACGCGGCTGCGCGCGCCATCGCAACCCACGACATAACGCGCGCGCACGGTGACGGTCTCGTCGAGCCGCGCCGCATCGGTGCGCCGCAGCGTGACTTTCACCGGATGATCGCCGTCGCCGTCGCCGTCGCCGTCGTCGTCGCGCTCGACATCGACGACTTCGAGATCGTAGTCCGGTTCGAGACGCAAGGCGGAACGCCGCATCACACCCAGCAGATAGTCCTGCACGCGCGCCTGATTGACGATGACGTGCGGAAACTCCGACAAACCTGTTTCGGTATCCTGAACGCGGCCGGTACGCCTGATCGCGCCGCGATCTTCGGCATCGGGCCGCCAGAAAGCCGTTTCGTTGACCCAGTACGCCTCGCGCTGCAGGCGATCGCTCAGGCCGAACGCATTGAACATCTCGACGGTGCGGCACGCGACGCCGTCCGCCTGGCCCATCAAGAGCGGTCCGGAACGGCGCTCGACGATGCGCGTATCGATCGTCGGAAACTGCGAGAGTTGCGCGGCCAGCACGAGTCCCGCAGGCCCGCTGCCGACGATCAGGACATCGACCGTTTCGGGCATGTCGACGCGAGGCGCGTCGCTGGCGGCAGGTTCGATCGTCGGATCGCCGACGCGGAAACCGTCGAGATGAAATTGCATGGTGTCTCCCTCTTTGACTGGATGTCTCGATGGCCTGAAATATACTCCGTACACCAACTATATCAAAGCGATTCCGACGAACTGGATGTTTACCCCTAGATCGGCGCGTCTCGTGCAGCAAAGCATGACGGGTTGCGTCGGCTGGCTCGGGCCGCAGCGTGCGTTATGCGCGCGTGGCGGCATCGACGAATGCGGATATATTCAATGCGTGGCGGCGGGCGATCGGCTCGTACATCTGATTCGCTCGGATCGGCGACGGCGATCTGGATCGTCAGCCGCACGGGCGGCTGAGCCGCGCATGTGATGGAGCAGCGCACGCAGACTTTCCTGCTGCGTCCGCGGGCGAAGTATGAGATGACGCCGTCATCCGAAAACGCGACCGGTTCGCAGGAATCGCGTGCGGCGGGAAACGATCAACCAAGGAGGCATCCATGGTCATCACGAACTCGCAGTCCGGCACGAACGTCGAGGAAATCGCCGCTGGCGTGTATCGCATCAACACGCCCGTGACGCTGCCCGGCGATGCGGGCGGTTTTTCCTTCAACCAGTATCTGATCGTCGATGACGATCCGCTGCTCTTTCATACCGGTCCGCGCAAGATGTTCCCGCTCGTGCGGGAAGCGCTCGCGAGCGTGATCGATCCGGCGCGCTTGCGGCACATCGCGTTCTCGCACGTCGAAGCGGACGAGTGCGGTTCGCTCAACGAGTGGCTTGCGGCGTCGCCCGATGCCACGCCGCTGTGCGGCACGGTTGCGGCGATGGTGTCGATCACCGATCTCGCCGATCGCGCGCCCGTCGCGCTCGCCGACGGAGAATCGATCCCGCTCGGACGTCATCGCGTGCGATGGATCGACACGCCGCATCTGCCGCACGCCTGGGAGTGCGGCTTCATGATGGAAGACAGCACGCGCACGCTGTTATGCGGCGATCTGTTCACGCAAGGCGGCGCGACGCTGCCCGCGTTGACCACCGGGGATATTCTGGGCCCGAGCGAAGCGTTTCGGCGCAGCATGGATTACTTCTCTCACACGCGTAACGCCGACGCGATGTTCGAGCGCCTCGCGCAACTCGCTCCGACCACGCTCGCCTGCATGCACGGCAGCGCGTGGAGCGGTGACGGCGCTGCGTTGCTGCGCGCATTGGCGCAGAGCGTGAAGCAATGAAACGTCCGACGTCATTCGATATCGAGTTTCGTCAGGCACATTCCTTTCGCCCCGACGACACAGCCCGTCACGACATCGAAACGCAGGCCGTGCGCGGGGCATTGAAGGATATGTCCGTCGAGCCGGCCGTTCGCGAGCGAAGCGCCGTTGTGCGGACATGAATTGTCGATCGCGTGAACGACGCCTTCGATATTGAAGAGCACGACGCTGCGTCCATCGACGAACGTGAGCGTGCGCGCGCCGGTCTGCGGCACGTTCTCGGGCGCGATCGATAGTTTGTGTGTCATCGCGGATTCAATGCCACGGACTCAGGTCATCGCACGGCGTGTGCGCGTCCATCCAGTCGTAGGGGCCGTATGACGCTCCCCACGCCCATGTCCGCGTGGACGTCGTGGTCGACGGGACCTCCGGTTTCGATTGTTCGACGGTGTCGGCGGTTTCGGTCGACGAAGCCGTGTGCAGACGATCGGTCATTGCTGTTTCTCCTTGAAGTGGCGTGAATTTATCTGCTGATTTCGGTTGCTTGCTGCTCTGTTGCACGTCCGCGCAGCGCGTCGATCTTGTCGAGATCGCGTGCATATCTCGCTCTGCCGAGCGCGAATGCGACCATTGCCGCCACGCCGACGAGCGGAATCACCTGTAACGCGCCCAACAGACCGATGCGGTCGGCGATCGCGCCCGTCACGAGCGGGCCGGGCGCGAGGCCGAGCAGGTTGTTGGCGAGCGTGAGCGTCGCGAATGCGGAGGCGTGGATCGTCGATGGCGTGAGGTTGGCCACCATCGCGCCCGCCGGCCCCGACGTACCCGCGACGACCAGAATGCCCGCGCCGAGCAGCACGAGCTGCAATGCGCCGGGAGCAACGCGGAAGCCGATGGACAGCAGCACGATCGAGATCAGGCAATAGGCCAGCGCCGTGATCCACTTGCGCGACGGCGCGTTGCGGCAAATCTTGTCCGTGACGACACCGCACGCGACCATGCCGATGCCGCCGAGCAGCACGAAGACGGCGGCGCCTGCCGCGGCCTTGTCGGCGGGCATCGCGTAGTAGCGGTTGAGGAAGCTCGGCATCCACGCGATCACCGCGCCCATGATGAAAAGCTGCAAGCCGCTGCCGACGTACGCGCAGACGACGGAAACCGTCGAGAAGAGTCCGGCCAGCAGCGCGCGCAGACTCGTGCGGATGCCGTCCGCCTGTCGCGTGGCGGGTTGCGCGTCGCCATATCGCGCGGCGATGCGCTTGTCGGAAACCGTCAGACGATAGACGATCACAAGCACGATGCCGAAGATCGCCATCGCCGCGAACGAGGCACGCCATCCGAAGTGCATGGCGACGAAGCCGCCGAGCGCCATGCCGAGCACCGAGCCGAACGCACCGCCGGCCATGAACGCGCCGGTGAGCGTGGAGCGCAAGTGCGCGGGGAAAATGCTGAGAATCAGCGCGATGCCGACGCTGCCGTAAGCCGCCTCGCCGAGACCGACGCAGGCGCGCGCCACGAGCATTTCGCCGTAGTTGGTCGCGATCGCACAGCCGAGCGTCGCGAGACTCCAGAGCGTCGCCATCAGAACGAGGCTGCGCACGCGGCCCCAGCGGTCGGCGAGCACGGAAAGCGGAAAGGTGAGTAGGCCGACCATCAGCGCGACGACGCCGCTCAACGAGCCCAACTGCGTGTCGGAAAGGCCCCATGCCTGCTTGAGCAGCGGAAACACCGCGTTCAGCACTTGCCGGGACATGTAGTCCGATAAAAGCAGACCGAAGGTCAGCGCGAAAACGATCCACGCGTATTTGCGTGATTTGGCCGTGGCGGTGTTGTCGTCACACTTCGCCGGCTCGATGCAATGAATATCCAAGATTGTCTCCTCCGATGTCCGGCTTCCGGCAGGACGCGTGAGCATCCCGCCATCGCCGTGGAGTGTTGATGTCAGGCCGCGCGCAGCGGCAGATTGACCTGGCCGGCCTTGCGGTTCGGCGCCATGCCGTTGGCGGCGAGCGTTTCGTCGATGGTTTCGTATTGCACGCCGATGCGATAGATCTCGCGCGCTTCCTTGCCGCTCGCGATCTCGCGTCCCAGTTCGCGCGCCACGCGCACGCACTGCTCGATCTGCTGCACCGACGTGAAACGGTTGCCGTGCTGATCGATGATCGTATCCTCGATGCCGCAGCGCGGATGCAGGCCCATCGACATCGCCATCATGTTGAACGGCAGCACGTTCTTCAGCAGCGACTCCGCCGTGAGCGTGCAGCCGTCCGGCGCGCGATGCACGAAGTTGAAGAAGTTGAACGGATTCGGACCGTCGAAGCCGCCGCCGATGCCGATCCACGTCAGATTCAGCGGCCCCTTGTACACGCCCTTGCGCACGAGGCGTTCGAGCGTCTCCAGCGCGTGGATGCCGGTCAACTGGAAATGCGGCTGGATGCCGGACGCCTGCAGACGGCGCAGATGCTCCTCGACCCATGCGGGGCCGGCGGGAACCGTCATTTCCGCGTAGGCGGCCATGAACGCCGGGTTGGAGAGCGAAGTGCCCGCCAGATACTCCGGATACAGCAGCTCCATGATGTTCATCTGCGTCGTGTTGATCGCGACGGTCACCTGATCGGGCTTCGGATCGAGTTCGGCGAGCATGTGACGCGTATCGTCGGAGAGCCACTTGGCCGCCTGACCGTCGTCTTCCGGCGCGAACGAGATCGAACCGCCGACCTGGATGATCATGTCCGGCACCGCCGCGCGCACGCCGGCGATCAGCTCGTTGAACTTCGAGAGGCGCTTGCTGCCCTTGCCGTCGAGTTCCCGCACATGCAGATGGAGAACCGTCGCGCCCGCGTTGTAGCAGTCGACGGCTTTCTGCACCTGCTCTTCCATCGTCACGGGGATATCTTCAGGGAAATCTTCCGGCATCCACTCGGGACCGTAAGGCGCAACGGTGATTACGACCTTGTCCTGGTTTTCGGGGTGCAGGGAATCGTCGAGGAATTGCATGTTCGCTCCTGTGAATTGGATTCGTTGACCTGAACCCATCGTAGTGGAGAGATGTCTCGTGCAACCCTCTCGCGTCGGGAGGGGAGGGCGCGATATTGAGGGCGCGATCTGCAGCCGTTGCCCCTCCCGCCGCGAGAGGGGTTTTGACCGCGCGCTTTCCGTATTCTTGCAACATGACTTCACGCGCCGTGAAGCGGCCGATTACGCGGCTGCCTTTTCGATCACGACGTCCGGAAGCAACAAGATACGGAGACCTTATGAAACTCGGAAGAATTCCATGCTTCGCCGCGTTGCTCGCGTGCTCAGGCGCTGCGGCGGCACAAGGTTCGGTGACGCTTTACGGCGTCGTCGATGCAGGCTTGCTTTATCAGAGCACGTCGGCCGCGTCGTTCGCGCCGAACGCGCCCAATCTGGGCAAGGTGTATCGCTACAAGGACGGCGGCATCTACGCCAGCTACTGGGGCCTTAAAGGCTACGAAGATCTCGGCGGCGGATATCGCGTCAACTTCAGGCTGCAGGGCACCTTCGATTCGGGCAGCGGCCGCTTCGGTCTGTCCGATACACCCGGCGTGCCCGCGCAGTTCAACCAGTTCGCGACGCTCGGCATTTCCGGCCCGTTCGGCACGTTCAACGCGGGCCGCCAGATCGTGCCGATGGTCTACGCAATGTTCGATACCGACGTGCGCGGCGCGCAGTATTTCGGCAGCATTCTCACCGCGTGGCTCGGCATGAATCAGGCCGCCGGCTGGCCGGGCACCAGCACGAACGGTCCGATCGGCGCGCTGTACGACAGCAACGCGCTCGTCTACGAATCGCCGAAATTCTATGGCGCGTCGCTCGCGCTCGAATACGCGCCGGGCGGCGTACCGGGCGAATTCCAGGGCGGCACGCGCGAGTCCGCCGTGGTCAAGTATTCGAACTTCGGCCTGAACCTCGCGGCGGTCTACTACAACGGACACGATGCGAACCCGCTGCCCGGCGTCGCGGCGACCGGCCTCAACAACAACCGGCTCGTCTACTTCGGCGCGATGTACACGTTCAGCGACATTTCGGTGTCCGGCTCGTACAGCCACGGCAAGAATCCGGCGAACGCGGGCCGCGCGGACTACGACCTCTATTCGGCGGGCCTCGGCTATCGCTTCTCGCCGGTGTTCAAGATGACTTCGGGCTTCTATTACCTGAAGGACAACAACAACTCGACGAATCATTCGAGCGAATTCGCGCTCGGCGCGGAGTACAGCCTGTCGAAGCGCACGCTCGCATATGCGCAAGTCGGCTATGTCGACAATCACGGCACGATGAACCAGACGATCGTCTACGGGCAACCCGTGGCTCCGGGCGAGTCGACCACCGCGGCGATGATCGGCCTGCGGCACAACTTCTAAGACGATAAACGGAGCAACCATGAAGAAAATCATGTCACGCAATGCGGTGGGCGGCGCAGCGATCGTGATGGCGTCGATGAGCGCCGGCCTCGAATCGAGCCAGTCGATCGCGGCGGCGAACGCGCCTTCGATGGCCTCGGCCGCGAGCGCACCTGTCGCGACGCGCAAG
Source organism: Caballeronia sp. LZ028 (assembly GCF_031451415.1). NCBI lineage: Bacteria > Pseudomonadati > Pseudomonadota > Betaproteobacteria > Burkholderiales > Burkholderiaceae > Caballeronia > Caballeronia sp. LZ028. Next base: position 242,488 of record NZ_JARUXN010000003.1, read on the forward strand.
GAGAATCGCGTGCTGCGCAAGCTCGTGTACGCGGCGTTCGCGAAGGACAAGAGCATCGATGCGGGCGATATCGGCGTGAGCGCGAAAGACGGCGCGGTGACGCTGACGGGCACCGCGGCCGACGCGGCGCAGATCGAGAAGGCTGCAACGCTGGCGAAAGGCGTCCCGGGCGTGACGTCTGTCACGAACAAGCTGACCGTGCGGCGCAATTTCGCGCAATAACGGAGATTGCATGAGAACGATGGAATACAGCATGGCGACGATCGATGAATTCGTCGGCCAGGAATTGGGCGTGTCGGACTGGGTCATCGTCGATCAGGCGCGCATCGAGGCATTCGCGCAATGCACGGGCGACATGCAGTGGATTCACGTCAACGAGGAACGCGCGAAACGCGAGAGCCCGTTCGGCGGAACGATCGCGCACGGCTATCTGACGCTGTCGCTCCTGGCGACGCTCGCGATCGAAGTCGGCCTCATTCCGCCCGATGCATCCGCCGCGCTGAATTACGGACTCGACAAGGTGCGCTTCATGACGCCGGTGCGATCGGGCAAGCGCGTGCGATGCCGCGTCGTGCTCAGTGCGGTGGAGCGCAAGGACGGCGGACGCATCCTCGTGAAGACGGACAGTGAATTGCAGATCGAAGGCGAGACGAAGCCGGCGCTGATCGCACAAACGCTCGCAATGCTCGTCGCGTAACGGCGGCGCGTGGAAGGAATTTCAAATGATCAACGAGAACGAAGGCCTCACGGCCAGCGCCGCCGACGGCATGCTCGGACCCAACCCGTTCGTCGGATTGCGCGCGGTCGACATGTTTGCGGCTGCGGGACAGATCGGCGCTCAGGCGATGCTGCATCCCGCGTTGCTGATGGGACAGACCGCGGCGCTCGTCCGCGATCTGAGCTCGGCGGTCAACGGCGCTCACGCGCCTTCGCCGCAGCAAGGCGACAAGCGATTCGCCGATCCGGCATGGCGCGAACAGCCGCTGTATCGCACGACGCTGACGGGGTATCTGGCATGGCGCGATGCGCTCGCCGGATTCATCGATCGGTCCGCGCTCGACGATGCCAGCAAGGAGCGCGCGCAGTTCGTGATGTCGCTCCTGACCGATGCGCTCGCGCCGACCAACACGCTCGCGGGCAATCCGGCGGCGCTGCGCAAGCTCGTCGACACGCGCGGTGCGAGCGTCGTCGCCGGCATGCGCAACATGCTCACCGATACGCTCAACAACAAGGGCATGCCTTCGCAGGTCGACAAGCGCGCGTTTCGCGTCGGCGGGAATCTCGCGACGACGCCGGGCGCGGTCGTCTTCCGCAACGAAGTGCTCGAACTCATCCAGTATGCGCCGGCGACGCCGAACGTCCGCGCGCGTCCGCAGCTCATCGTGCCGCCGCAGATCAACAAGTTCTATATCTTCGATCTGTCGGCGGGGAAGAGCATCGTCGAATATCTGGTGCAGAGCGAGTTCCAGGTGTTCGCCGTGAGCTGGCGCAATCCGACCGAGGCGCAGCGCGACTGGGACATGGACACGTATGTCGCCGCGCTCATCGAAGCGATCGACGCGGTGCGCGACATCACCGGTCACGCGGATGTGAACCTGCACGGCGCGTGCTCCGGCGCGATGACGATCTCCGCGCTGCTCGGCCATCTGGCGGCGCGCGGCGACAAGACGGTCCACGCGGCCACGCTGATGGTCGCCGTGCTCGACAGCAGCGCCGATTCGCAACTCGGTCTCTTTACGACGCCCGAAGCCATCGAAGTCGCCAAGCGCAACAGTCGCGCGAAGGGCGTGCTGCCCGGCGAGGAAATGGGCCGCGTGTTCGCATGGATGCGGCCGAACGATCTCGTCTGGAGCTTCTGGGTCAACAACTATCTGATGGGCGAGGCGCCGCCGGCCTTCGACATCCTCTACTGGAACAACGACACGACGCGCCTGCCCGCGAAGCTGCACGGCCAGTTGCTCGACATCTTCACGCGCAGCCTGCTCAGCGAGCCGGGCAAGCTGACGGTGCTCGGCACGCCGGTCGATCTGTCGAAGGTCGAGTGCGACACGTATGTGATGGCCGGCGTGACCGATCACATCACGCCGTGGAAGGGCGTCTATAACACGGCGCGCGCGTTCGGCGGCAAGACGCGCTATGTGCTGAGTTCGAGCGGGCATATCCAGAGCCTCATCAATCCGCCGGGCAATCCGAAGGCGAAGTTCTTCCGTAACGACGCATTGCCCGAAGACGCCGATGCATGGTTCGCCGGCGCGCGCCCGGAAGCGGATTCGTGGTGGAACGACTGGCGCGACTGGCTTGCGCAACGCTCGGGCGAACTGCGTCCCGCGCCGCGAGCCCTCGGCAACCGGCGTCACAAGCGACTGGCCGACGCGCCCGGAACGTATGTCAGCGAGGCCTGAAGCGAAGCGTCCAAACGGAAAACAAAGATGAAAAACGTGCGCGCACCGGAAATACAGACTGTTTCGCTGGATGGCCAAACGCTTCGCGTGGGCATCTGGCGTGGCAACGAGACTTCGCCGCCGCTCGTCGTGTTCAACGGCATCGGCGCGAATCTCGAACTGATTCAGCCATTCGCCGATGCGCTCGGCGATGTCGAAGTCGTCGTCTTCGATGTTCCCGGCGTCGGCGGATCGCCCGCGCCGCTCGTGCCGTATCGCTTCGCGACGCTCGCGGTGATGACCGACAAGCTGCTCGGGAAGCTCGGCTACGAAGGGCCGGTCGACATTCTCGGCGTGTCGTGGGGCGGCGCGCTGGCGCAACAGTTCGCGTATATGTATCCGTATCGCTGCCGCAGGCTGGTGTTGGCCGCGACATCGCCGGGCGTCATCATGGTGCCGGGGCGGCTATCGGTGCTGTCGAAGCTCGTCGGCGCGCGGCGTTACCGCGATCCGGACTATCTGCGGGAAGTGGGCGCGGAGATTTACGGCGGCGCTTACCGGCGCGATCCCGCGCTGCTGGCGGAACATGGCCGTCACATTCGCGCGCCGGGCGGACGCGGATACATGTATCAACTGCTCGCGACGTGCGGATGGAGCAGCCTGCTCTGGCTCGGCTCCCTGCGCCAGCCGACGCTCGTCATGCACGGCGACGACGATCCCATCGTTCCGCTCGTCAACGCGCAAATCCTTGCACGCCGCATCCGGCGCGCGACGCTGCATGTCATCGAGGACGGGCATCTGTTTCTCATCACGCGAACATGCGAAGTCGGGCCGCTGGTGCGCAGTTTCCTGGCGAGCGAATAGCGAAAGAAACGCGTATCGTGTCGGATACCTCGGACTCGCATCGTGCTTCATGAACCTCATTCGCCTCGACATGCGGCGCGCGATTGTCATCGCCGCCGCCAGCTTCATGCTCGCGCTGACAGGATGCGCGTCTTCTTCACGCGATGCGCAATCGTCGCTCGATGCCGCCATTAACGGATCGCAACGCAGCGACAAGGCGAGGGCGCGCGACGTCTATCGTCATCCGAGAGAAACGCTGCAGTTCTTCGAGCTGACTCCGACACAGGCGGTGCTCGAAATCGCGCCGGGCGGCGGGTGGTACACGGACATACTCGCGCCCTATCTGCACGATTCGGGTCAGCTTTACGAGGCGCAATATCTGAGCATATCCGCCGATCTCGCCGCCGAGGACAGCGATACCGACGCCGCTTATCGGCGCAAGCTCGCGGCTGCGCCCGCGGTGTATGGAAACGTCGTCGTCGGCACGTTGCACGCGGGGCGCTTCATCGGCTTTAACGCGCATGAGCGGTTCGACCGCGTGTTCACGTTCAGGAACATCCATAACTGGATCAAGGACGGCCAGATCGATGCAAACCTGCGCGCGTTCAATGACGCGCTCAAGCATGGCGGCGTGCTCGGCGTGGAGGAGCATCGCGCGCGGCCGGGAACGACCGTGCAGCAAATGATCGATTCCGGCTACGTGACCGAAGCATTCGTGATCGAGCACGCGCAAGCAGCGGGTTTCGTGCTGGTTGCGCGCAGCGAGATCAACGCGAATGCAAAGGATACGAAGGACTATCCGAACGGCGTGTGGTCCTTGCCGCCCACTTACCGGGGCGGCGATGTCGACCGGTCGCGTTACGCCGCCATCGGCGAGTCGGATCGCATGACGCTCAGGTTCGTCAAGCCTTAGTGAGGTCTCAGACCTGAGCGATGCCGCCGTCGACGAAGAATTCCGCGCCCGCGACGAAGCTCGATTCATCGGATCCGAGGAACAGCACGACCTTCGCGACTTCGTCCGGATCGCCGACGCGTCCGAGCGGCACGTTCGACGCCATGTAGTCGAGCAGGCCTTGCTGCTGCGCCTGATCGGGGCCGGCCAGCTCGACGAGACCAGGCGTTTTCACCGGCCCCGGGCTGACGACGTTCACGCGAATTCCGCGCTCCTTCAGGTCCAGCGTCCAGCTACGCGCGAGGTTGCGCACGGCCGCCTTCGACGCGCTATAGACGCTGAACGCGGCGGTGCCCACGCTGCCCGCCGTCGACCCGGTCAGGATCACCGATGCGCCGTCGCGCAGCAGCGGAAGCGCCTTCTGAACGGTGAAGATCGTGCCCTTCACGTTGCGCCCGAACGTGTCTTCGTAGTGCTCTTCGGTGATCGCGCCGAGCGGCAGCATCGAGCCGCCGCCGGCGTTGGCGAACATCACGTCGATGTGCGAATGCTTCTGCTGAACGGCATCGTAGACGCGGTCGATATCCGCGAGGTTCGACATGTCCGCGCGGATGCCGACGACGCGGCCCTTCATCGACTCGACAGCCGCGTCGAGCTCCTTCTGACGACGGCCGGTGATGAACACCGACGCGCCTTCCGCCGCGAAACGCGCCGCCGTTGCATAGCCGATTCCGCTGGTGCCGCCCGTCACGACCACGACCTTGTTTTCGAATTTGCCAGTCATTTGAGTTCTCCGTTGGTTTCGCGTCGCACGTTGCGTCGCGTTGAAGACATCATGCCGATGAGACAATCGGCGCGGTAGACTGCGAAACTGAGTTTGATAGTTCCAAAAATGGGTCAATCGAGGCATTCGGCATGGCGGACATCAACGATTACGTTCTATTTGCGGAAGTCGTCGGGCATGGAGGCTTCGCGGCGGCGAGCCGCGTCCTGCGCACGCCTAAATCGACGATCAGCCGACGCATCGCCGGGCTCGAAGCGCGGCTCGGCGTGCGCCTGATCGAACGTTCGACGCGCCGCTTTCGCGTGACCGACGTCGGACAGGCGTTCTACGAGCGTTGCCGGACGATCGTGCTCGACGTACAGCAAGCCGATTCGGTCGTCTCCGAAGCGCTCAGCGAACCGCGCGGCGTGATCCGCTGCAGTTGTCCGCTCGGTCTCATGCCGACTTTGTCGAAGGCATACAACACGTTTCTCACGCGCTTTCCGAAGGCGCGCTTGCAGGTGATCGCCGTGGATCGTCCCGTCGATCTGATCGAGGAACGCATCGACATTGCCATTCGCGTGCGCGTCAGGCTGGACACGGACGCGTCGTTGATCGTGCGGACGCTGGGGCATTCGAGCCGCATTCTGGTGGCCGCGCCCGTTGTCGCGTCGCTTTGCACGAGCGGCGACATTGCGGTGTTATCGACATTGCCGACGCTCGCGACCACCGATCAGATGGGCGAGATCGAATGGCAATTCACCGGACCGGATGGCGCGTCGCATACGATCCGCAGCGAGCCGCGCATGACGTGCGTGGACTATGTCTCACTGCGCGATGCGACGATGGCTGGGCTCGGCGTCGCCTTGCTGCCGGATCACGTCTGTCGCGAGCAGGTCGCGAGCGGCGAGCTCGTGCATGTATTTCCGTCGTGGAAAACCGAAACCGGGATCGTCCACCTCGTCTTCACGACCCGTCGCGGGCTGCCGCCTGTCGTCCGCGCGTTCATCGATCATGTGGCGTCCATCTTTCAGCTTTGAATCTCGCTCACGGAATGCGATAGCTGCCGGTCTTCTTGCCGACGTAGTTATATGTCCCTTTGTCCGAGGGCAGGGCGACGACTTGCTGCCAGTCGAACTGACCTTCGATGCCCTTGTATTTTCCCGTGCCCGAGCCGATCGTTCCCTTGCCCTTGGGCGTGCCGCCCTGATACGTGTAGGACTCGATGAACTTGTCGCCGTCCTTGTCCGAATAGACGCAATATCCGGTCGCCGTGCCCGCGCTGAAGCCGGCTTCGACGCAGCGCGCGGTGACGTTCTGCATCAGCGGCGATTTGTTGTTCGTCATCAGGAGCGTGGATTCGAAGAGATACACGGCGTCATCGCCGCTCACGCTGATATTGCGCACATCCGCGCCGGATGCGGTGTACGTGGCTTCGATATTGCCTTGCTTCGGAAGCGTCTGCGCCCAAGCGGCGGATGCGCCTGCCATCAGGCTCAGAACCGGCAACGCAAGGAGTTTCGTTGAACAGGGGAAACGGGTCATGATCAACCTCCAAAATTTTCTTCAGAACATATGGTTCGAGTTCCTAACTAATTCGAGCGAGCTTCGTCGCAGACGGATGCCTTTCGGACGGCGCTTGCACATCCCGTTATAGAAGTTTCAATCTGAAAGGTCCAGCGAGTCGTCCGCACCGCTCTGGACGTTCGCGATGAAGCACGAACGTACGCGTTCCGCGCTACGCCGCCCGGCGGCTATGACAAAATCGGCCTCATGAGGCCTCCTTCCCCAACCGTTCCCATCTCGGTCGTCAACGGCTTCCTTTCGGGCGCCGACCGCGCCGCGGTCATCCGGCTCGCGGAACATTCCGGCATTCCGCACGAATTACTCGGCATGCCAGCCGCGCGCGTCACACAGGAGCAGTTTTCGACGCTTTATCGCCTGCTTGCGATGGAACTCGACGACGAGATGCCGGGAATCTTCGCGCGTCCGCTGCGCAACGGCACGCTCAAATTTCTGTGTTTGAGCCTGCTCGACGCGCCGCGTCTGGAGGTCGCGCTGCATCGCTTCGGGCAGTTCTTCCATCTGGTGCTCGATGAATTCCAGCTCGTGTCGCGCCGCGAGGGACCGTATGCGACCGTCGAATTCGTCGCGAATCCCGCTGGACCGCCCGCGAGCGCGCTCGCGCGGGAACTCGTGCTGAAGCTCGTGCACGGCGTCGCGTCGTGGCTGATCCGCGCGAAGATTCCACTCATCGAAGCGGCGTTCGAATTCATGCGGCCCGCGCAGTCCGGCGATCTGCTGTACCTGTTTCCGGGGCCGGTGCGTTTCGGCCGCGACCGCACGCTCATCGCGTTCGATGCGCGCTATCTCGACCGCCCGATCCGTCAGCGCAAATCCGACCTCGACGCGTTTCTTCAGCGCGCGCCGGAGGACTGGATTTTCGTGTCGTTCACGGAAGAGATGGTGTGTCATCGCGTGCGGCAGTGCATCGCGACGGGCCTGCCGTCGACGCCGACCGTCGATGCCGTCGCGCAGCAGTTGCACTATTCGATGCGCACGCTCTGCCGACGTCTCGAAGCCGAGGGCACGACCTTTCAGGCGATCAAGGACGAAGTGCGCCGCGACATCGCGATCCAGCGTCTCACCCGTTCGAACGATGCCATCGCGGCCATTGCATACGACGTCGGCTTCGATAATCCGACCGCGTTTCATCGCGCGTTCCGTCACTGGACCGGCAGCACGCCCGCGGCGTACCGGCAAAGAAAAGGCGAGTGACGCGCCCAAAAGCAGCCGGCGCGTTTGGCAGATTTTGTCAGTGAAAGGGCAGATTCCGGTAGCTAAGGATTCCGGCGGCGTTGATACCATGCATCGCAACACATCAACGTTTGTTTGCCACAGCGCGCGTTTCGTCGAAAGGCTGTGGGCCCAGGAGTCATCGATGAATTACACGCCGCCCGTCAAGGAAATGATGTTTGTCATGGAAGAGCTGGCAGATATTGCAAGCATCAGCCAGCTTCCCGGACTTGCCGATTCGAACGCGGACACAGCGCTTGCCATTCTCGACGAAGGCGCGAAACTCGCCGCCGAAGTCATCGCGCCGCTGAATGCGCGCGGCGACCAGCAGCCGAGCGAGTGGCGCGACGGCGAAGTGACGGCGACGCCCGGTTTCGCCGATGCCTTCCGTCGATACACGGAAGGCGGCTGGCAAGGCATCAGCCATCCGGCCGAATTCGGCGGACAAGGGCTCGCGAAACTGATCGCGTCGCCGTGCATCGAAATGCTGAACGCGTCGAACCTTTCCTTCGCGCTGTGCCCGCTGCTCACCGATGGCGCCATCGAAGCGTTGCTGCTCGCGGGCTCGGACGAACTGAAGGCGCGCTATCTGCCGAAGCTGATCGAAGGCGTCTGGACCGGCACGATGAATCTGACCGAGCCGCAAGCCGGCTCCGATCTCGCGCTCGTGCGTTCGCGCGCCGAACGGCAGGGCGACGGCACCTACAAGGTGTTCGGCACCAAGATTTTCATCACCTGGGGCGAGCACGACATGGCCGAGAACATCGTCCATCTCGTGCTGGCGCGCACGCCGGACGCGCCCGAAGGCGTGAAAGGCATCTCGCTGTTCGTCGTGCCGAAGTTCCTCGTCAACGACGACGGCAGCCTCGGCGCGCGCAACGACGTGCATTGCGTGTCGATCGAGCACAAGCTCGGCATCAAGGCGAGCCCGACCGCCGTGCTCCAGTACGGCGATAACGGCGGCGCGACCGGCTATCTCGTCGGCGAAGAGAATCGCGGCCTCGAATACATGTTCGTGATGATGAACGCGGCGCGCTTCGGCGTCGGCTTGCAGGGCATCGCGCTGTCCGACGCCGCTTATCAGAAGGCCGCCGACTATGCGAAGGAACGCGTGCAGAGCCGTCCCGTCGATGGTTCGAGCGCGGGTTCCGTCGCGATCATCCGTCATCCCGACGTGCGGCGCATGCTCGGCACGATGCGCGCGATGACCGAAGGCGCGCGTGCGCTCGCCTACGTCGCGGCCGCGCACGCGGATATCGCCCATCATCACGACGACGCCGACACGCGCGCCCGCCATCTCGCGCTCAACGAATTCCTCGTGCCGGTCGTGAAAGGCTGGAGCACCGAAATGGCGAACGACGTGACGAGCCTCGGCGTTCAGGTTCACGGCGGCATGGGTTTCATCGAGGAGACCGGCGCGGCGCAGCTCTATCGCGACGCGCGCATCCTCGCGATCTACGAAGGCACGACGGCGATTCAGGCGAACGATCTCGTCGGCCGCAAGACGCTGCGCGATCGCGGCGCGACGGCGCAGGTGCTGCTCGCGCAGATCGACGAGACGCTCGACGCTCTGAAATCCGTCGATGCCGGCGATGCCGCGCGCGTTTTCGATTCGATGCATCGCCGACTCGCCGATGGCCGCGACGCGCTCGCGAACGTCGTCGCCTACGTGCTCGAATCCGCGAAGCGCGATCCGAACGCGGTGTTCGCGGGCAGCGTGCTGTATCTGAAGCTCGCGGGCATCGTGTTGTCGGGCTGGCAGATGGCGCGCGCGCTGCTCGTCGCGCAAGCCAGACGGGCCGACGATCCGGCGTTCCACGGCGCGAAGATCGCGACCGCGCACTGCTTCTCCGAATACGTGCTGACGCAGGCGCGCGCGCTGGAAACCGCGATCGTCTCGGCGCACGGCGACGATCCGCTGTTCACATTGAGCGAGGCGCAATTCTGACGCCTGCGCGCGAAATCAACAGGAGCGATGCAATGCGTGAAGTAGTGGTGGCAAGCGGCGTGCGAACTGCGATCGGCGACTTCGGCGGCAGCCTGAAGGATTTCTCTCCGACGCAACTCGGCGCGATGATCGTGCGCGAAACGCTTCAGCGCGCGAACGTCGCGGGCGACGACGTCGGTCACGTCGTCTTCGGCAATGTCGTGCATACGGAACCGAAGGACATGTATCTCGCGCGCGTCGCGGCGATCGACGGCGGCGTCGCGCAGCACGTTCCGGCGCTGACGGTGAACCGGCTGTGCGGATCGGGCTTGCAGGCCATCGTATCGGCTGCGCAGACGATCATGCTCGGCGACTCGGACGTCGCGATCGGCGGCGGCGCGGAATCCATGAGCCGCGCGCTGTACGCGTTGCCGGGCGCGCGCTTCGGGCAGCGCATGGGCGATGGCAAGCTCGTCGACATGATGCTCGGCGCGCTGCACGATCCCTTTCAGACAATCCACATGGGCGTGACGGCGGAAAACGTCGCGCGCAAATACGGCATTTCCCGCGAGGCGCAGGATGCGCTCGCGCTCGAATCGCATCGCCGTGCGGCGCGTGCGATCGCGGAAGGCCGTTTCGGCGAGCAGATTCTGCCGATCACCGTGCGCGCGAAAAAAGGCGATGCCGTCTTCGACACCGACGAGCACGTCCGCCACGACGCGCGCCCGAGCGACTTCGAAAGCCTGAAGGCCGTGTTCGTCAAGGAGAACGGCACGGTGACGGCCGGCAACGCATCGGGCATCAACGACGCGGCGGCGGCCGTGCTGCTGATGGAGCGTGGCGAAGCCGAGCGGCGCGGCGCGAAACCGCTCGCGCGGCTCGTGTCCTACGCGCACGCGGGCGTCGATCCGGCGTATATGGGCATCGGTCCCGTGCCCGCGACGCGCAAGGCGCTGGAACGGGCGGGTCTGTCCGTCGATCAGCTCGATGTCGTCGAGGCCAACGAAGCGTTCGCCGCGCAGGCGTGCGCGGTGACGAACGAGCTCGGACTCGATCCGCGCAAGGTGAATCCGAACGGTTCGGGCATTTCGCTCGGGCATCCGGTCGGCGCGACGGGCGCGCTCATCACGGTGAAGGCGCTTTATGAACTGAAGCGCATCGGCGGGCGTTACGCGCTCGTCACGATGTGCATCGGCGGCGGTCAGGGCATCGCGGCGATCTTCGAAAATCTTCAGTGAATCAGCCGAACGCGGGGACGACCTGCAGGAGCGGCTCGGGCTTCACCGCGATCTCGCCGGAGAATGGGCGGTCGTGCGAGAGAATCAGCAGCATGGTCGTCGCGAGACTCGCGCAGAAGAGCCCGATCGCGACGGCCGATGTCAGCCGGTTTTCGCCATGAACGAGCGCGATCGCGAAGACGAGACACACGGCGAGAAAGCCGAGGCACAGCCATTTGATGCCGCTGACTTCGGACCGGCTCACCAGAATGCGCTCGCGGCGCGCTTCGAGCGCCCGTTCCAGCGATACCGCTACCTGCCGCTGCGCGGTCTGCTGTCCGGGGGTTATCGCGGGCAGGGCGAGCGCGAACTGAAGCGCCTTGTTCAGCGTCGGCGGACTGATTTTCAGCGTGACCGCGCCTTGCGCCATCATCGGCCATTCCGTATTGACGGTGTATTCGATGTATTCGCGGATCAGCTTGCGCAACTGGATCTGCGCGTCTGGCGGAAAAGCGGCGGATAGCACGACGACGGATCGCAGCGCGCCGGCTTCGGCATCGACGGCGCCGTTGGCGCGCGCGGTGTCGTTCCAGACCTGCGCGGCGGTGAACGCGATGAGCAAGCCGAAGATGACGCCGATCGGCGAAAGCAGGCCCGGCGAGAGCGTCGTGAAGGCGCGCCGATGCGCGCTGGCCGCGAGCCGGCCCGTTACGAAGTGGATCGCCGCCCCCGCGACGCCCGTCGCGCCGAATACCACGAGCGTCATCTGCCAAAGCGGAAGGTTGTGCAACCAGGTGCTCGTCATCGGATGCGCTCCGTGGACCCGAACGGAGCACATTAAATCACAGTCGATGGGGGGCTTCGAAGGTGCCCGTGCGGATTTCGCCGCTGGGCTGATAGCGGGTGATAGTCGCTTCCGAACGTCAGCACATTCGCGGCGCGCGGAAATCGACGCGGCGGTGAGTGCGGGCCACGCGCTAGCGAATTTTCTGTTGGCGGTCGAGTTCGCCGAGGTTCGCGAAGAATTCGTCGCCGTCGACGTGGTCAGCGCGATCGATTTGCGTATGCCCGATGGCAAGGATATCCAAGAGCGCGTTCGTTATTTGCGCGGTCGCGCCGCTTTGCGCCGCTTCGCTCTCAAGATTGATCGTCGGTTTCATGGGGTCGGCTATGTTCACGGTCAATTCAGTCAAGGAATGAACAACCGAATCTCGACCATATTCAGTCCCGTAGCAACGCGATTCCGCCCAAAATCGCCCGATTCACCGCCAAAGCACCATAAAAAAATCCCGTATAGTTAATGACTTGCGGGATTTTTGTTTTGGCGACCCACAAAATGACCCACGTCTGTCACGGCCTTTGATGTGCCGTTGGTCTGACATTGAGCGTTGCCGTTCGAATTGATACAAACGGTCCTCACATCTTTCTTGTGGCGTGTCGGAGCGAAGAGCGACACGTCCTGACGCATCGCTAACTCGCACGACTTGGAATGCTCTCGCAAGCGGGGAGCAAGCGAGAGCGGGACTTACCCGACATCAATATGACGCTAGCTATTTCTGGCTATTGAACTTCGCGAACAATCCGCTTTCTGCAACCTTCGATAGACTTCTCGTCAGTCTGCGCTATTCCATACGCATATTTGCAATATTCAGAAAGCTCTTTTTGGATGTCAGGTGATAGCTCATTCGCAGGAAAAGGATTTCCCTCATTTGCGAACGGATTGACGAACTCTCTTCGAAGCGTCAGCCTCCTTTTCAAGAAGTAGATGACGTTATCCTCATGATCGATATAGGAATGGTAATATCCGATGCTCAACCAAAATCCGAGCGTGAGCAAAGCAAAAACCATAAAAATAGCAGCAACGTTTCTCTTTCTATTCATAGAAATTACTTCCCCGGATCGGCAAGTGACAGTTCCGAGCGCAGCAATTTAACAATATCCATTCCGAGATTTCCGGGGCACGCGCGTCCCTTTTTTGTTGCGAGTTGCTGATATTCACGGTGCCCGCCTAACCTTTGAATATCGAAGAATTCCACGAGCACGCTACACAACGCTTTGCTTGCCTTTATTTGTTCAAGCGTTGGTTTGTCATGCCACAAAACAACCTGGTCCGTTAAAATTCCGCGAATATTCTTAATCTTATCAACCAACGATAAGCGGCTATATTCTTCCTGATACGCTTCACCAGCTTGCACAAGATCGGCAAGAAAAACTATTCCTATCTTACCCGTGTTATCGCCGGCGACGTGCTCGCCGGTGAACCGTATATCGCGACCTTCATAGATTTCACCTTGGCACGAAATAGCGTAGTGGTATCCGGCATCATCAAATGGCGGGCTTCTACCCATGTCTTCTGCTTGAACGCGCTGCATTTCCTCAATAGAGGGCGCGCCACACGAATAACTTCGGCCAGCGTGATGCAAAACAATATCTTGGTAGTCCCAATAACTATCCTTCAATACTTTTCGCGGCGGTTTTGCGTGCCATTCCGATCGCTCGATCAGCTTGTAGCCCTTTCTTGAAAGCGCATTAATGATCGCCTGCCGGGTCGCCGCACGATTATTCACAGAGATGGCTATCGCATCATCTTTACTGCTTCCCAGCGCTGAACGACTCGATGTCCAGTGTTCGATCTTGTAATCCGTGCTCATGTGCTTAAGCTCCTCTTCCGGGGTTTAGCTCCCGTTTGGGTGACGAGAACGAGACGTGGATATCGATAGCACTCACGCCATCTGTCTCAATTTTTGCGTAGCCGTTGGCGTCTGTTTTTCCGGATTGTTCGACGCCGGACACGCGCGCAACATACTTCTGATCGCGTAGCGGCTCACCGGTAACGCTGTCCTGCACATAGAACCGACTCGTATGCTTGCCTTCGCGGGCTGCCTGTGTAGGTGGCGCTGCAATTGGAGCACCACCATCTGTTGATGTGTGAGTCCCGTCTCCTTTCCCGTCCCTTATCAAGAACTCGGGATGCCCCGAAAGCACGCGATTCTGCCCACACGGACAAAGCACTCGATCCATATTGCCTGACGAGCGGTAGCCCTTCGTCGAGCATCGTGTCGGCAGTGCCCAATATCGGAAAACCACCTTCACAATTCCCACAACTAGCAATGTCGTTGCGGCGTGAGAGCGTTCGCCCGTTCTCCGCGAAGAACGACGAAGAGCCGCCTAGAACTCGGCCTCGCGTAGTCGTCCAATCGCCTTTTCCAACCAGCTTGTCAGTCATGCAATGCTCGCCGCTCTATCGGCAAGGATCATTGATTCGTTATGCTTGCTTTTTGGCATTTGTTTCTATCCCTGTCGTGAATGCTCGCCCGGTTTGAGCGGCATCGTCAGCATACGAAGGCAGCGACCACGCGCAAGCAGCCGACGACATAGACACGGCGAAATCAACGAATTTTTACGGCATCATAAAATCAGCGCTGCGGGGTTCTGTCGTATTCGGCGAAATCTGGCGCGTGGTTGCGCAGGGACGGGCTTGGCAGCCTTTAGTGAGTTTTCCAACCCGCGACGGTCGCGCAATGCGAGCGAAGCGATAGAACCCCAAGCGCCAAAAGGACCGTTGACGCATGGTGCTTTGGCACGCCTATGGGCGGGACGTGGCAGGGAATCCGAAAGGGTTGCCGGTAATGGTTGTACTCACCCGGTCTGCCACCCTTGTCACTGTTCCCGCCCGCCCCTTCCATCGAAGGGCGCGGCTCCGGGCTTCACACAGGAGTGAGACATGGGTAATCGAAGCGTCCATTCTGTCACAGGCACAGTCAGGATCGAGCATCGGCTGAGTCAGACAGCCGTGACTATCAAACGGACGCAAGACATCATCGCACAACAGAAGCAGACGCTTTGCGCTGAACAGGCGGCAAAGCTGGATGCCGTTGAGTCCAGTCTGTTGGCGGCATTGGCAAATGCCAGATTGTCAATACAGCTTTTCCAATCGGTGCGCGCCATGCTTCGACCGATGGACGCCGCCGAACAACAGCTTTTCGATGAGCTTGTTAAATGCGGCGTCGTGTCAAAGACCAGCGCGCGAACATAAAGGGAACCGTCTATCGCTCGAATGTCCGCAATTGACATGCGAACGTTCGCGTGAGGCGTTCGCATTGTCCGCACCAATTCGCACCTGCGTCGGAACGTGCCAGTCTAAATGAGCATGAGTGCATTCGTTCATGCGTACACCTTTGCGAATACTTAGCTACTGAGTATTTGCGCGTCATCGCGCCCGCATAGCGATTCTGATTTAGGAAGGACCCGCGCCGCCGTTTTTCAACCACCCCCCGTGCGAAGCGCATTTCGGGGCATGGGGTGTCGATGCGAGTCATGTGTTGTTCGCCAGTCGCGCTCGGCATTCGCGCAGAAATTTGTTTAGGCGGCGCGCTCTTCCAGCCGCTGCGATGCGCTTCTATATAGGCGCTGGCGCATTCGTCGAACGTGATCGCTTTCGCTTTGGCCGTTTCGTCGGCGGCGCGGTCTTTCTGCTTGGCGTCGAGCGGGTCAATCCCGTCGAGCAGGAGCCGCCGACATTCGAGCGCGCGTACGGGCGTCGGCGAGTCCGATCGTGTGGAGTGGCCCGAGACCCATGTATCGGGCGCGGCCCTGCCGCATGTAGCGGAACAGCCACGTTGACGCCGTTCTTTGTAATCTGTAAGTACAGCCCGTTCCCGTCACAGTAGTTCCCGGCGCGGCAGTCTTGTTGGCGAACGCCTGAGAGAGACGATTGATTGCGTTTGCCATGATTGAACCCACATATCGACCCACAAAATAATAGCGGATTCGCGCGGAAAGGTGCGGATTGATGCGGTTCGCATTTCGCTCTATTTGATTGATGTATAAGGGATTTTTGGATCGATGTGCAAAAGCATGGAATGCAAATGGGCGGACGCACTCACCGCCCGAGCCCGCTCGCCGCGATCTGCTGCTCGACATACTGCGCGAAGAGCGCGTGCATGCGCGTCGTCGGATGCAGTTCGTCGGCGAACATGTACGTCTGGTCCGCGTTCGACGTCACGTAGGTCGCCGGCGAGCACAGCAGCGACGTATCGTGCGGCGTCTTCGACGGATCGCACGCCTGCGCCGTGTTCGACACGGTGAATCCGTTGGCCTGATAGTTCGCGATGGTCTGCGTCGTCCACGTATAGGAATCGACGACGATGACCTTGCCTTGCAGCCCGTTCGTCTGCAACGCCGAGGTCAGCGTCGCATTGAAAAGCTGCGACAGTTGCGTGAGGTTGCCGCCGCCATCGGACTGGCGGAGGCCATCGGGCGAGAGTCCGATATTCGGCACGTTCACCACCACCACATGCGTGGCTCCGCTCTGCACGATCTTGCCGACGAGTTGCGCGAGCGTCGTCGCGGCGGTCTGCACGGTCGTGCTGGCGGCGGGCGGCGTGCCCGCGCGCAGAACATCGTTCGCGCCGGCCCAAACGAGCACGAGCTGATTCGAATTGAAACTTCCGTGCGACGACAGATAGCTCGAAATCTGCTGATTGACCGGCATTTCGATATCGCCGATCACATCGGTCAGGAACTGGTTCTGATCGGCCGGCGTGGCGACCGTGGAACCGCCTTGCGCGTAGCCCAAACCGCTTTGCGGCTTCAACTCGTGTCCGAGGTCGATCGTGAATGCCGCCGTCAGCGTGTCGCCGTAATACTGCGCGACATTCTGCGTCCAGACCTGGCCCGGATTGGTCGTGAAGCGCCCGCCTTTGACCGCGCTCGCGATGGGCGCGTACGTGCCGACATCCGACAAGCTGTCGCCGAACGCGACGACCTGCAGCTTCACGCCGCCCGCCGGCGCGGACGGACTCGTTCCGCCCGAGTCGCTATCGCTGCCGCTGCCGCCGCCGCATGAGGTAAGCAGTGCAATCAGCACGGCAGAAATTGCGCGGCGAATGCCGGGCGTGATTCCGATCTGGCGCATCGCTCCTCCGTCTCATCCTTGTCCGGGGCGGCTTCGCGCGCGTCGACGGAATGTCGTCCGGCGAGGAAGAACTCGCGGCTCCGGGTATCGATGGCAACGTCAAGCAAGAAAGATGCGCTTCCCACTCCAGCGTCAGTAACCCGCTTATTCCGTCCCGCAGTCGTTGCAGGTGTTGTCGATGTACCTCGCCGGTTTGCCGTGCGTGGGCGGGCTGATCTGCATATAGCCGCCATCCAGGATGTTGTGACGCACGACGTTCCCGCTATAGTCGACGCCGCCTTCGCCATTCGCCCCGCCCGTGATGTTGCCCCCGTTGACCATGCGGTTGCATTCGAGCACGTTGCCGCCGGTGTCCTGCGTGGCGTCGTTGTTCTCGGGGCCCATGCGGCAGTTGTCGGCGAGGTTATAGGCCACGCGCCCGTTCACCGAGCCGACGAGCGCGATGCCGTACAGCGGGCAGTTGGCGAACGAGTTGAACATCAGCACGGCGCCGGTGCCGCCGCCCTGGCCTTCGGTCTGGAACATAGACTGGCCGAAGAAATCGCGGAAGCTGTTGCCCGCGAGGACGAAGTTGTCGACCGCGCCATTGGTCTGGACGGGAATGTCGTATTCGCCGGGGCGATCCCATTCGCGGATACGCGTCGGATTCGCGCCCACGAAGTTGCAGCCGACGAGACTGTTGCCCGTCGACGGCCCTTCGTAATTGAACATGTTGCCGTTGTTGCGGATCGTCTTCCTGAGCGTCACGCCCGGCTCGCACTGTAGATGCCGGTTGCTGGCCGTGACGACGACCGTGTGATTGAGCAGATACGTGCCGGCGGGCACGAGCACATCGCCGGCATCGATGGCGGCCTGGAACGCCTTGGTGTCGTCGGTCTTGCCGTCGCCGGCCGCGCCGAAATCCTTCGGGCTGCGCGGATCGACGAGCTTCGGCGGCGTGAACGACGTCAGCGGGCAACTCGGCGTCGCCGGGACCGGCGAACTCGTGAGCGTGGCGCGATGCGCGCCGCCGTAGTTCTCGTTCCTCAGCCGATGCCACCAGCGCACGAAGGTTTGCCAGTTCAGCCGGTTCAGAACCCGGCCATCGTCCCAGACTGCGTAGACCGTCTGCACATGCTGCGTCACGCGTGGCGTGTTTATCGCGAGCACGGAAACAACAATCATTATTACGACAACCCAAATGGATTTCTTCATTTGCCTTCCGTACGCGCATTGAGATTCACGATGACGAGGCTCCGATGACGCCGCGCGCAGCCGCCACTCTCGCACGTTATGAACGTGGACTTCTGCACGGTAGCGCACCCGGCAAGCGCGCAAACTGGCCGGGCGTGCCAGCATGATCGTGCAGAATCGCGGGGTTCGCGCATGGCATCGGCGCGCGCCGTGCTGTGGCGAACAGTTCGCGCATGCCGTTTGATGCACTCTCCCCCGGTGCGCAAGCAAGCATCCGTCTTGCGCGGATCGAGGTCAATTTGCCGGAGGGAGAGTGCTGACCGCAACAGTGCAATCGCTAAGAGAACGTCTGCTCGGGGTTCATCAGGATCACAAGCGCATCGCGAGGAGCGCCTTCGTCCTGCTGCTGTTCGTTCTTGCCGGGAAGCTGATCGGCGCATCGAAGGAAATGGCGATCGCGTATCGATACGGCGTCAGCGGCACCGTCGATGCCTATCAGCTCGCGCTCACGATCATCACCTGGCTGCCCGCGACGATCACGAATCAGTTGAGTGTGCTGCTCGTGCCCGCGCTCGTCGCGCTCAGGAACGACAAGCACCGGCAGAACCAGCTTCTCAGCGAGCTCGAGGGCGCGGGGCTTGCCATCGGCATCGTGGTATCGCTGCTGCTGTATTTTTTGTGGCCGCACATGGTCGGTCTCTTCGCCGGAACGCTCTCGGAATCGACGCGCGAAATGTGCCGGCAGATGGTCGTCGGGATGACGCCGGTCGGCGTGCTGGCCTTCACGATCTGCATTTCGGCGGCGCGGCTCCAGGCATCCGAAAGGCACATCAACACGCTGCTGGAATGCGTGCCGGCCATCGCGCTGCTGGTGTTCGTGCTGAGCGCGCGCAACAACACGTCGATCATGCCGCTCATCGTCGGCACGACGATCGGCATCGTGATTCAGGCCGTGTGGCTGCGCATCCTCGCCCGGCGCGCCGATGGCGTGCCCGCGCGCCCGCGTCTCTCCGTGCGCGCGCCGCATTGGCCGGGCATGACGCGCTCGCTCGGCATGTTGCTGATCGGCTCGGTGGTGGCGAACCTGTGGCTTCCCGTCGATCAATACTTCATGGCGCATATGGGCGATGGCGCCATCGCGACGCTCGGCTACGCGAACCGGCTGCTGTCGCTGCTCGTGAGCATGGGCGCGATCGCGATCAGTCGGGCGACCTTGCCGATTCTTTCGGAAATCCTGCATCGCGGCGATCACGCGCGGGCGCGCAGCACGGCGCGCAAATGGTCGTTCGTGATGCTGGGCGTGGGAACGGTCGGCGCGATGATCGCCTATGCGCTTGCGCCGTACGCGATCAAGCTGCTGTTCCAGAAGGGCGCGTTCACGAGCGAGGACACGATCGCGGTCACGAGCCTGTTCCGCTGCGGGCTTTCGCAGATTCCGTTTTCGTTCGGGATGTGCGTGCTCATTCAGTCGTTCGCGAGCGAGGCGCGCTACAAGGCGATCACGGTCATTTCCGTGCTGGGATTCGCGACCAAGCTAGCGGCCACGGCGATTCTGATCCGCTTTTTCGGATCGCAGGGCGTGCTGCTCGGGACCGGCGTGGGCGCGGCGAGCGTCTTCATCTGCTACTTCTTCCTCACCAGCTTCGCGCCGACCGCTACCGCACCGCGTTCCGATAGCCAGTGATTCATCGGCAGTCAGCCGCTCCGTTCGCGCGAGCGGCTGACCCGCTGGCAAGTCCTACGCGCCCCGCACCATCACGCCATGACCGCGACGCTGCATTTCGGTGTCGTCCTCGGCGCTGTAGTCGCGGTCGAGCGCGGCAGCCGCCGCATACACGCCCGGTTCCTCGATGACGCCCGCATGGTTGCCCGGCACTTCCGCGACCGTCAGCCCACGGCGCGCAATCTTGCGCCAGAGCGGCAGCGGATCGCCCCGGTCTTCCTCGCGCGACGCGGCCCGTACGTAGACGATCGGGCCGCCTTCGTACGGCTTCGGCCGATAGTTGTTCATCGCGGCGCGGAACGTGTCGCGCATGCGCCGCAAAACCGGCGGCATCGGATCGGCGGATGCGACTTGCGCCGGCGTCTGCGGCACGCGGCCGAGGCGCATCGCCAGCTTGTTCCCGGCGGCCGACAATTTAGCGCCCGCAAAACCGACGCGTTCGCGCGGCGACATCCCCGCGAGCGTCTTCCATAGACGGCTCGCGTAATCGCGGCGGAATTCGAGCAGCGCGAACCACGGCAGCCAGCGTTCCTGCACGTAGGTGTCGAGCAGACACACGAACTCTGTCTGCTCGCCTGCGCCGAACAACTGCTGCGCGATTTCGAGCGCGACCAGTCCGCCGAACGAGAATCCGGCGAGCGCATACGGGCCGTTCGGCTGAACCTTGCGAATCTGCTCGACGTAAGTCTTCGCCATGTCCTCGACGCGGCGTTGCGGCGCCGTCTCGCCATCGAGCCCGAGCGCCTGAAGGCCGTACACCGGGCGCTCCTTGCGCATGTTGCCGATCAGGCGCGTGCATTCGAGCACCGATCCCGTCACGCTATGCACGAGGAAGAGCGGGACGCCTTCGCCTTCGCGCATCGGCACGAGCACTTCCGATGTCTGCGGCAGCGCGCCGTTGTCGATGACATCGGCGAGCTTCGCGATGGTCGGCGCGCGCAACATCGTCGAGAGCGGGATTGGCCGTCCGATGATCGGTTGCAGTTCCGCCAGCAGACGCGCCGCAAGCAGCGAATGTCCGCCGAGTTCGAAGAAATTGTCGTCGCGAGCGATCGGGGCGAACGCGAAGAGCTGCTCCCATTTGGTCTGCAACAGCCGCTCCAGTTCCTCGCGCGTCGCGTAGCTCTGCGGCACGTCGCCGGATCGCGGCTGCAACGCGGGATGATGACGGATCGCATCGAGCGATGCCGGATTGCGCAGCGCGGCGGCGTTGGTCACATCGAGCCCGTTGACGGCATTGCGCACTGCGGCTTCCGTCAGCTTGCCGCTATGCGTGACCGGCAGATCGTCGACGGCCGCGATCACGTCGGGGACATGGGCGGCGGACGTGCGGCTCACGAGATCGCGCCGGATGCGCGCGATCAGCGTGCCGGTGAGCCGCGCGCCGGCTTTCAGCGTCACGAGCAGCACGAGCCGTTCGCCGACCGGATTGCCGGGCGCATCGGCATCGGCATCGGCGGCGCGCACGCGCTGCTGAACGACGATGCCCTCGCGAATCTCGGGAATGTCGTTGAGCACGCGATAGATCTCGCCCGGCCCGACATTGATGCCGCGCACGACGAGCACGCCGTCGCTGCGTCCGTGCAGACGCGCCGTGCCTTCCGGCGGAAACTCGATCTGATCGCCGTGCGTCCACACGCCCGCATTGGCGCTGAAATACGCCTTGTGAAAGCGCTCGCCGTCCGGATCGTTGAGAAATCCGAGCGGGCGCGACGGGAACGGGTTCACGCACACCAGATCGCCGACGCCTTGCGTGCGCGCGCCGTCGCGCCACGCCTGCACATCGAACGCGAGGCTCTTGCATTGCGCCTCGCCCGCATAAACCGGCAGGTCCGGGTTGCCGAGCACGAAGCAGCCGAGGATGTCGGTGCCGCCGGAAATCGACTGCAATCGCAGCGGCTTCACGTTGTCGCGGACCCATTCGAACTGCGCGTCGAAGAGGATCGCGCCGGTGGACATCATCGCGTGAAGGCCGCCCAGATCGAATTCGCGCGACGGCACGAGCCCGGCGTCCTCGCACATCTTCAGATACGCGGGACTCGTGCCGAACACGTTGACGCGTTCTTCGGCGACGAGCCGCCACAACGTATCGACCGATGCGATCGGCCCGTCATAGGTGACGATTTCGACGCCCGACGCGAGCGCCGACAACTGCCAGTTCCACATCATCCACGCGCAACTCGTGTGGAAGAACATGCGGTCGCCCGGCCGGAGATCGCAATGCAGCCGATGCTCCTTCAGATGCTCGATGAGGCTCCCGCCCGCGCCGTGCACGATGCATTTGGGCTTGCCAGTCGTGCCGGACGAGAACATCACGAAGAGCGGGTGATTGAAGTTAAAGCGCTTCCATTCGACCCGCGCCGGATCGCCGGCCGCGAGCAGCGCGTCCAGCGAGTTGACGGGCGGCGCGGCGTGCACGGCCGACGGATCGCCATCGAGACTGACGATGCCCGCAAGCGTTGGGAGCGCGTCGGCGAGCATCGATATCTTCTTGTCGAGCGGCGTGCCGGTGTCGAAGGACTTGGCGGCGGTATGCGCGAACAGGAAGCGCGGTTCGAGCTGCGTGAAGCGGTCGAGCAGCGTTTCGATGCCCATTTCCGGCGCGGCGGTGGACAACGTCGCGCCGATCGCGGTCACGGCGAGCGCGGTGACGATCGCATCGGCGTCGTTGCGCATCACGCCCGCGACGCGGTCGCCTTCGCGCAGGCCGAGTTGCGTGAGCGCGTCGGCGAGACGAGCCACGCGCGCACGCAAGTCGCCGCGCGTAAAGCGCACGCGGCGGCCATCGGCGTGACAGGCGGTGAGCGCTGGCGAATCCGCGGGCGCAATCGAGAAGCCGAGCAGATTCTCAGCGTAATTCAGCGTGACGTCGGGAAAGAACCGCGCGTGTTCGCAACTATCGCCGACGCATACCGGCTCGGCTTTGCCCGACCACGTCAATCCCGGCGTCCATTGCAGAAAGGACTTCCAGAAGCCGCGGTAATCGCGGATCGAGAAGTCGTGTAACTCGCTAAAGTCTTTTAATGGCTGGTCGGATTGCGCTCGCAGCGCCGCGGTGAATGCGGATATCTGCGATGGTGTGGTTTGGACGGTTTCCTGGACAAAAATCGGCAGACGCGACTTCGCCTCGCCGGGCGATTCCGAACGATCCATGAAGTGGCTCCCTCAGCAGTTATGGCAATACCTTTGGGCACTCGGTTTGCCTTCTTTTTTTAAATCTCTGGATTGTCTGCGGCGCTTTTTCGCGCTCTCGAATAGGTCCGATTCCGGCGGACATGTGCCATCGACGATTAAGCGTATCCAGACAGATCGCCCGGTAATGTGCGGAGAGAAACACAAGTCGTTCGCTGATTAATGAAGCGCGTTGGGAGTCGGTAGGAATGACGCGAATCGCCGGCTGGTAATGCCATATTATTTAATCAGGGGCTGAAGAGTTAATTCGCGACCTCGCGCGACCGAAACAATGCGATTTGCGATGCGTGAATTCGACACGCTTATAAACATCGAATAACCGGTATGCGTGGCATTCCTAATTGGAAAGATTATGAAAGATTCGTGATGCTATTCGTCAGGCCGCCGTAAGTGTGTGCGGTTCCTGCTGCTCTAAGATGATGCACGCAACGATATTTCCAGCACGGACAATAAGCGTCGTGCATCATGTCATGTCGCCTGAAAAAATACTCCGAACGCAACATGCATTTTCCGGCAAGAAGAAAGTTCATTGCCCTCGCGCTGGCGGCATGCGTGGGCGGCGTCATAGCGGCGCGCGCGCTCGAACACGATAGCGAACGAGCCGACGGTATCGCGTACGGCACGGATCCGCGCGAGCGGCTCGACGTCTATGCACCCGATTCGGGCACGCCGGGGAATCGCCCGGTCGTCGTGTATTTCTACGGCGGAGGCTGGCAAAGCGGCCATCGCAAGGACTCGCGCAATATTGCCGAGGCGCTCGCCGCGCACGGCATCGTGACCGTCGCGCCGGATTACCGCATTTATCCGCAAGCCGTTTTCCCCGGCTTTCTCTATGACGCCGCCGCCGCCGTGCGCTGGGCACGCGATCACGCGCACGAATACGGCGGCGATCCCAATCGCATCTTTCTGATGGGGCATTCCTCCGGCGCGCACTTGGCCTCGATGCTCGCAACCGATCCGCGCTATCTCGCCACGCAAGGCATCGCGAATACTTCGCTGCGCGGGATGATCGGACTCGCCGGCCCGTACGCCGCGATCCCGACGAGCGATCCCCACATGGACGAGATCTTTCCGGCCGCGTTGCGCGCGGGTGCGTTGCCGATCGCGTTCATATCGGGAGACGAACCGCCGATGCTGCTCGCCGCAGGCACGGCCGACACCGATGTCGATCCGCGCAACAGCGATCGCTTCGCGGAAGCGCTGCGCGCGCATCATGACGCCGTCGTGCTGAAGAAATACGCGGGATACGGCCACGACACGATCATCGACACGTTCTCGGCGTCGCGCCGCAAGGATTCGCCCGTTCTCGCCGACGTCGTCGCGTTCATCGGCGCGCATTGAACGAGGCCGCGTCGGTTCGCCGCACGCGTGCTCCGGTGGATTGCTTGATGCAAGTCAATCGAGGATCGCGCAGCGCTCCTTAGAGTGATTCAGGACGCGTATGCGCGACCTTATTCATCGACCTCCGGAGCACATGATGCAAGCACGCGATGTAATGACTTCCCCTGTCGTTTCCGTCACGCCCGAAACGAGAGTGCATGACCTGGCGCGGCTCCTGGTGCAGCACCGCATCAGCGCTGCGCCCGTCGTCGATCAGGATGAGCGCGTCGTCGGCATGATCAGCGAAGGCGATCTGCTTCATCGCGAGGAAATCGGCACCGAGAAACGCAACCGCCGCTCGTGGTGGCTCGACATGCTCGGCTCCGATGGCGGCGCGGCCGACTACATCAAGTCGCATGCCCCGACGGTCGGCGAGATCATGACGCGCGAACCCATCTGCGTCAAAGAGGACACGTCGCTGGCCGATATCGCCGCGGTGCTCGAAAGCCATCACATCAAGCGCGTGCCGGTGCTGCGCGATGGCCGCCTCGTCGGCATCGTCAGCCGCTCGAATCTGGTGCAGGCGCTGGCGTCGGCGCTCGCCGTCGAAGCCGCGCCCGAGGCGCTCGCCAGCGATGCCGAAATCCGCGCCATGCTGATGGGCGATCTCGCTGGACGCGGCTGGGCGTTTCCGGGGCGCAATATCGTCGTGCGCGATGGCGTCGTGCATTTGTGGGGCACGGTGTGGTCGAGGGATCAGCTCGATGCCATGCGTATCGCGTCGCAAAGCATTCCGGGCGTGAAGCGCGTCGAGGATCACACGATTCCTTATCCGATCATGCCGGGGCTGTGAAAGTCCAAAGCCGATCAACGACAGGCGCGTCGCGGCGTAAGTCGTCTCGATCGGCCGATTTCTCCCACTATCCGGGACGACCCGAATTGCCGCGAACGGGCATCCGGTCCTACTATCGAATCCCGCTGCTATCGCGGCCAGAGGTACCCCCGGGTCATGCGTCCGAAGCGCATGCCTACATCAGCTAATCAAACGATGGGGAGACAGGTATGCTCAGCGCACACGAATTCGCAACGCTCATGCTCGTCAAGGATGCCGCCGATCAGATCATCGACCGGCACGAGCTCGACACGCTTCTTGAACGTCAACTGATCGCGATGGAACAACTCGTGAGCGGCGCGCAACTGCCGCGCATCACGGAAGATGGCGATTGGCTGCTGCGCGCCGTGCGGCGCACTCACTGAGTCGTCGGGACGTGTGCAGACGTACTGAGTCACGTCGGTACACATCGGCCTGACCGCACTATCGATATCACGATTTCTCGTTTAGCCCGCGAGGCATGCGTTGTTAGCATTGGCATCGGTAAAGATGCCTTCGCTCAACGAGGAAACACGCATGTCCGACCGCAAGAACACGCCTTCCATTCCCGCGCGCCGTCGCACGCTCTTCACGCTCGCCGCGCTCGGTGCGGGGCTGTCGGGCGGGCTCGCCACGCGCATCGCGCAAGCCGCCGATGCGCCGAAGACCTTGCGTATCGGCTATCAGAAGTACGGCAACTTCGTCGTGCTCAAGGCGCGCGGATCGCTCGACAAACGCCTTGCGGCGCAAGGTGTCACGGTGCAATGGCTCGAATTCCCGGCCGGGCCGCAACTGCTCGAGGGACTCAATGCGGGCGCGGTCGATATCGGCACGGTAGGCGAGACGCCGCCGATCTTCGCGCAGGCGGCGGGCGTCGACTTCGTGTATATCGGCCACGAGCCGCCCGCGCCGCACGCCGAGGCGATCGTCGTGCCGAAGGATTCGACTATCCGTTCGGTCGCGGAATTGCGCGGCAAGAAAGTGGCGCTGAATAAAGGATCGAATGTTCACTATCTGCTCGTCGAGGCGCTCAAAAAAGCGAATCTCACGTGGTCGGATATTCAACCGGTCTATCTCGCGCCCGCCGATGCGCGCGCCGCGTTCGTGCAGGGCAGCATCGACGCATGGGCGATCTGGGATCCGTATCTCGCCGCCGCCGAAAAGCAGGCGAACGCGCGTCAACTGACCGACGCAGAAGGCATCGTGCGCAACGTGCAGTACTACCTCGCGACGCGCAGGATCGCGGCGGCGCAGCCGCAACTCGTGCATGCGGTGCTCGAAGAGCTGGATCAGGTCGATCGCTGGGCGCGCGACAACGTCTCCGCCGTGGCGGCGCAATTGTCGCCGCTCGTCGGGCTCGATACCGGCATCCTCGAAACGGCGTTGAAACGCACGTCGTACGGCGTGCAGCCGATCGATCCAGCCACGCTCGCGTACCAGCAGCAGATCGCCGATACCTTCACGAGCCTCAAGCTCATCCCGAAGAAGCTCGACGTGACCGAAGCGCGCTGGAACGTTGCCTGACGCGGCGACCGGCGTTAGCACGATCACGCACATCCTTAGCGCGAATCGATGGTTCAGCCGCGCGCGACGCGTCGTTAGACTCGTTCGAGCGCCGCTGCATTCCTGCGCGCGGCAAGCCCTCTCTCAGACACGACGAACATGAATGTTTTCTGGTTCATCCCCACGCACGGCGACAGCCGCTATCTCGGCACGTCGCAAGGCGCGCGCGCCGCGAATTACGATTACTTCCGCCAGATCGCGGTAGCCGCCGATACGCTCGGCTACGAAGGCGTGCTGCTGCCCACGGGCCGTTCCTGCGAGGACGCGTGGGTGGTCGCGTCGAGCCTCATTCCCGCGACGAAGCGCCTCAAGTTTCTCGTCGCGATTCGCCCTGGCCTGAGCTCGCCGGGATTGTCGGCGCGCATGGCATCGACGTTCGACCGGCTCTCGAACGGGCGTCTGCTCATCAACGTCGTGACTGGCGGCGATCCGACCGAACTCGCGGGCGACGGCGTCTTTCACGATCACGACACGCGCTACGAAATCACCGACGAATTCCTCACGATCTGGCGCGGCCTGCTCGAACAGTCGCACGACAACGGCAGCTTCGATTTCGACGGCAAGCATCTGCAATCGCAGGGCGGCAAGGTGCTGTATCCGCCGGTGCAGAAGCAGCATCCGCCGCTGTGGTTCGGCGGTTCGTCGGCGGCGGCGCACGATATCGCGGCGAAGCACATCGACACGTATCTCACGTGGGGCGAGCCGCCCGCGGACGTCGAGAAGAAGCTCGCCGATATCCGCAGCCGCGCGAAAGCGCAAGGGCGCGACATCAAGTTCGGCATTCGCCTGCATGTGATCGTGCGCGAGACCGAAGAGGAAGCATGGGCCGACGCCGACAAACTCATCAGCAAGCTCGACGATGAAACCATCCGCCGCGCGCAGGCCTCGTTCGCGAAGATGGATTCCGAAGGCCAGCGACGCATGGCCGCGTTGCACGGCGGCAGCCGCGACAAGCTGGAGGTGTATCCGCATCTGTGGGCGGGCGTCGGGCTCGTGCGCGGCGGAGCGGGCACCGCGCTCGTCGGCAATCCGGAGCAGGTCGCCGGGCTGATGAAACAGTACGCGGAACTCGGCATCGATACGTTCATCCTGTCGGGTTATCCGCATCTGGAAGAGTCGTATCGTTTCGCCGAACTGGTGTTTCCGCTTCTGCCGCGCAAGCAGCGCGAGCAGGCGAGCGGGCCGCTCTCGGGGCCGTTCGGCGAAGTCATCGGCACGTCGGAATTGCCGCGCGCATCGGCATCATGAAACTGGCATTCATTGCTCGCCGCGCGCTGCCGTGGCTCGTGCCGTTGATGATCCTCATCGCGTGGGAAAGCGCCGCGCGCACGGGCGGACTGTCGTCGCGCGTGCTGCCCGAACCGCTCGCGGTGGTGAAGGCGGCGTGGGCGCTGATCGAATCCGGCGATCTGTGGGCCAACGTCAAGGTCAGCGCGGGCCGCGCGCTCGCGGGCTTCGCGATGGGCGGCGGAATCGGCTTCGTGCTCGGTCTCGCGACGGGTCTTTTCAAGCCCGCCGAAATCGCGCTCGACTCGACCGTGCAGATGATCCGCAACATCCCCGCGCTCGCGATGATTCCGCTCTTGATCCTGTGGTTCGGCATCGGCGAGGAAGCGAAGCTCGTGCTCGTCGCGCTGGGCGTGTTCTTTCCGGTCTACGTCAACACGTATCACGGCATCCGCTCGGTCGATCGCGACCTGATCGAGATGGCGAGAAGCTACGGCTTGTCCGGCTTCGCGCTGTATCGCGATGTGATTTTGCCGGGCGCGTTGCCGTCGATACTCGTCGGCGTGCGCTTCGCCTTCGGGCTGATGTGGGTGATGCTGATCGTCGCCGAGACCATTTCCGCGCAGTCGGGCATCGGCTACATGACGATGAACGCGCGAGAGTTCCTGCAAACCGATGTCGTGGTCGTCGGCATCCTGCTGTACGCGCTGCTCGGCAAACTCGCCGACATGGCCGCGCGCGCGATCGAACGCGCGACCTTGCGCTGGCATCCGGCGTATCAAACGAAGGCGCAATCATGAATCTGATCGATATCGACACGCTGACGCCCGCGTTCAGGCGCGTCGAAACACATGCGCGCGCGCCGCTCGGCGGGCGCGATATCGCCGTGTCGCTGCGCGGCGTGGAGAAGCGCTTCGGCGAGCGCACGGTGCTGGATCGGCTGGACTTGTCGATCGAGCGCGGCAGTTTCGTATCGATCGTCGGGCGCAGCGGCTGCGGCAAGTCGACGTTGCTGCGGCTCATCGCCGGTCTCGATCAACCGACCGGCGGCATTCTGCAGCGCAACGCCGCCGCGCGATCGGACGAACTGCAAGTGCGGATCATGTTTCAGGACGCGCGTCTCTTGCCGTGGAAGAGCGTGCTCGACAACGTGATGATCGGCCTGCCGCGCGAGAAGCGCGACGAAGCCCGCGCGACGCTTGCCGAGGTCGGCCTTGCGGAACGCGAGAAGGACTGGCCGTCGCGTCTGTCGGGCGGGCAGCGTCAGCGTGTGGCGCTGGCGCGCGCGCTCGTGCATCGGCCGGATCTGCTTTTGCTCGATGAACCGCTCGGCGCGCTCGATGCGTTGACGCGCATCGAAATGCAGGGCTTGATCGAGCGTTTGTGGCGTGAACATCGGCTCACCGCGCTGCTGGTCACGCACGATGTGCAGGAAGCGGTGTCGCTCGGCGATCGCATCGTGCTGATCGATGCGGGGCGCATCACGCTCGATACCGACGTCCCGCTGCCGAGGCCGCGCACGCGCACGGCGCCGGGGTTTGCCGAACTCGAGGAACAGGTGCTTTCGCGGGTGCTTCAGCGAGGCTCGACGTGATCCTGGCGTGAGCGCCGCCCTCACTATCCCTCCAGCGGCACCGCGCTCACGCACTTCAACTCGTCGAGACATACGCTCGACTTCACGCCGCTCACGCCGGGAATACGCATCAGCGTGTCGAGCAGAAACTCCGACAAGCCCTTCAGGTCCCGCGCGATCACCTTCAGCATGTAATCGATATCGCCGGTCACGGCGAAGCATTCCTGAATCTCCGCGAGCTTGCCGACGACGCCCTTGAACTTCGCGAGGTCGCGCACGTGCCCGCGCTCCATCGTCACCTGAATGAAGGCGACGACGCCGAAGCCCAGCGCCTGCGCATCGAGCCGCGTCTCGTAGCCCTTGATGACACCCATTTCTTCCAGCCGCCGATGCCGCCGCAACGTCTGCGCCGGCGACAGGTTGATCGCTTCCGCCAGTTCGAGATTGGAGATGCGCCCGCGCGACTGCAGTATCCCGAGCAAACGCAGGTCGATACGATCGATCTCGATAGTCTGCAATTTCCTTTCTCCGATGAACCAATCGATGAAATCCGGACGCGCAAACTAGGGTTTGTCTGCGCGCGTTAGGAAATCATATTGTGCCGTAACAAATTTACACTGATTCCCCTAAATCGAGCACAAGGAGAGAGACACGTGACACATGAGGGACACGGCACGCTCAAGCGCGGCCTGAAGAACCGTCACATTCAGCTGATCGCGCTCGGCGGGGCGATCGGCACCGGGCTTTTTCTCGGCATCGCGCAGACGATCAAGTCGGCGGGACCATCGGTGCTGCTCGGCTACGCGATCGCGGGCATCGTCGCCTTTTTCATCATGCGGCAACTGGGCGAGATGGTCGTCGACGAGCCGGTCGCGGGTTCGTTCAGCCACTTCGCGGACAAATACTGCGGACAGTACGCGGGCTTTCTGTCGGGCTGGAATTACTGGGTGCTCTACATTCTCGTGTCGATGGCCGAGCTGTCCGCCGTCGGCATCTACTGCAGTACTGGTGGCCGGGCATCCCGACGTGGATCTCCGCGCTCGTCTGCTTCTGCATCATCAACGCGATCAATCTGACGAGCGTCAAATCGTATGGCGAGCTGGAGTTCTGGTTCGCGATCGTGAAGGTCGTCGCGATCGTCGGCATGATCGGCTTCGGCGGCTGGCTGCTGTTCTCGGGCAGCGCCGGGCCGGACGCGAGCGTGACCAATCTCTGGCGTCACGGCGGCTTCTTCCCGAACGGCGTCTCCGGTCTCGTCATGGCGATGGCCGTCATCATGTTCTCGTTCGGCGGGCTGGAGCTGGTCGGCATCACCGCGGCCGAAGCGGACGATCCCTCGCACACGATTCCGCGCGCGACCAATCAGGTGATCTATCGCATTCTGATTTTCTACGTAGGCGCGCTCGGCGTGCTCCTTTCGCTGTATCCGTGGCAGAAGGTCGTGACCGGCGGCAGCCCGTTCGTGCTCATCTTCCATGCGATGAACAGCAACTTCGTCGCGCATGTGCTCAATGCCGTGGTGCTCACGGCGGCGCTCTCGGTCTATAACAGCGGCGTGTATTGCAACAGCCGCATGCTCTATGGTCTCGCGCAGCAGGGCAATGCGCCGCGCGCGCTGCTCAAGGTCAACCGGCGCGGCATTCCGCTCGCCGCGCTCGGCGTCTCCGCGCTCGCGACGGCCGTCTGCGTGCTCATCAACTATCTGATGCCGGGCAAGGCGTTCGAGTTACTGATGGGGCTCGTCGTGTCGGCGCTCATCATCAACTGGGCGATGATCTCGCTCATCCATCTGCAATTCCGACGCGTGAAGGCGCGCAATGGCGAAACGACCGTGTTCAAGAGCCTCGGCTATCCGCTCACCAACTATCTGTGCCTCGCGTTCCTCGCGGGCATTCTCGTGGTGATGTGCCTGATCCCCGATCTGCGCATCTCGGTCTATCTCATTCCCGTGTGGCTCGCGGTGCTCGGCGTCGGCTATGCGATTCGCAATCGCCGTCGCGCGAGTGCGGCCTTGTCGCGCGTCTGAAGGAGACGGTCATGTTCGAACACATCGATGCCTATCCCGGCGATCCGATCCTTTCGCTCAACGAAGACTTCGCGAAGGATCCGCGCGCGGACAAGGTCAATCTGAGCATCGGCATCTACTACGACGACGAAGGCCGTCTGCCGGTGATGCGCGCCGTGCGCGAAGCGGAAGCGCAGTTGCTCGCGGAACCCGCTGCGAAACCGTATCTGCCGATGGCGGGCTTCGCCGCGTATCGCGATGCCGTGCAGTCGCTCGTATTCGGCGACGATTCCGCAGCGCGCATCGAAGGCCGCATCGCGACCGTGCAGACGCTCGGCGGCTCCGGCGCGCTCAAGGTCGGCGCGGACTTCATCAAGCGCTATTTCCCGGCGTCGCACGTCTGGGTGAGCGATCCGACGTGGGATAACCATCGCTTCATCTTCGAGCGCGCGGGCTTCACGGTCGGCACGTATCCGTACTACGACGAAGCGAGCGGCGGCCTGAAGTTCGACGCGATGCTCTCGGCGATCCGCGACTTGCCTGCGAAGAGCGTCGTGCTGCTGCACGCGTGCTGTCATAACCCCACGGGCGTCGATCTGAACGATGCGCAATGGGCGATGCTCATCGACGCCATCAAAGCGCGCGACTTGCTTCCGTTCATCGACATGGCGTATCAGGGCTTCGGCGCGGGACTCGATGCGGATGCGTTCGCGATTCGCGAGCTGGTTCGCCGCAACGTGCCCGCGCTGATCGCCAATTCGTTCTCGAAGAACTTTTCGCTCTACGGCGAGCGTTGCGGCGCGTTGTCGGTGATCTGCGAATCGGCGGAGATAGCGGCGCGCGTGCTCGGTCAACTGACGAGCGCCGTGCGCGCGAACTACAGCAATCCGCCGACGCATGGCGCGAGGATCGTCGCGCGCGTCTTGACGACGCCCGCGTTGCGGCAATCGTGGCAGGAAGAACTGGCGTCGATGTGCACGCGCATCGCGCGCATGCGTAGCGCGATTCACGCGCGTCTTTCCGGCAACGTGCCCGATGCGATGCTTGCGCGTTACGTCGAGCAGCGCGGCATGTTCACGTACACGGGGCTTTCCGCCGCGCAGGTCGATGTGCTGCGCGAACGGCACGGCGTCTATCTGATCCGCTCGGGCCGCATGTGCGTCGCGGCGCTGAACGAGCGCAACGTCGATGCGACCGCAAGCGCCATCGGCGAAGTGCTGTCGAAAGCGATCGCGTAGCCGCTCATTTTCGCCTCATTGTGCGCGGGCACACTGCATCCATCGCTGATGAAGGAGGGATGCAGTCATGGAAACGTTTCGCTCTTATGTCGATGGGCTGCTCGACCAACTCGACGCGCACGCCGATCGCACGGTGCTGCGCTATCTCGACGACGACGTGACCGGCGCGGCGTTTCGCGCATCGATCTATCGATATGCGCGGGCGCTTGCGTCGTTCGGCGTCACGCGCGGCGGGTTCGTCGCGATGTTCGCGCCGAACTGCCCCGATGCGCTCGCGATCCGCTACGCGACCGGCCTGCTCGGCGCAACGACGATGTTCCTGCCCGCGATCACGCGCGCGGAACAGCGCGCCGCGTTTGTCACGCGCATGCAGCCGACGTTGCTCATCGCCTTCGAACAGACGAAGCATCTCGTGCCGGCGCATAGCGGCGCGCGTCTCGCGTATGTCGGAACGGGGCCGGCGCGTTTGCGGCTGGATATCCGGGCGCGCGTGCAGCACGATCTGCCGGTTGAGAGCCGTGCAAGACCCGACGATCTCGCCGTGGTGGTGTCGTCGGGCGGCTCGACCGGCGTGCCGAAAGCGAGCCGCCGCAGCTTCGCCGCATATTCGACGATGGTGAGCGCGCCGAGCCCCGAGGATCGGCGGCAGCTCGTCAACGGCGCGCTTGCGTATCTGTCGCAAGTGCTCGTCGATAACACGTTGATGGGCGGCGGCATCGTCGTGCTCAAGCCTGGCTACGATCCCGCCGAAACGCTCGCGACGATCGAAGCCGAGCGCATCACGGACGTCTTGCTCGTCGAACCGCAACTGTTCGAAACGATGGATCATCCGGACGTTCATCGGCGCAATCTGTCTTCGTTGCGCTCGGTCGCGCATATCGGCGGATCGGCGCCCGCGATTTTGCGGCGGCGCGCGATCGAGCGCCTCGGCCCGGTGCTCACGCACATGTACGGCGCGAGCGAAGCGGGGCTCGTGAGCGTGTTGACGCCGTCGGACTATCTCGTCGATGCGAGTCTGCTCGAGAGCGCCGGGCGTATCCGGCCGGGCGTCGAGGTGCGGATTCGCCGCGCCGACGGCACGTTCGCGCGTCATGGCGAGCACGGCGCAATCGAGGTGAAATCGAAGGCGGTGGCGCAGGGCTATTACCGGCAGCCGATCGAAGCGGCGCAGAAGTTTCGCGATGGCTGGTGCATGACGGGCGATATCGGCTTCATCGACGGGAGGGGTTATCTGCATGTGATCGGACGTGGAGGGGATGTCGCCGAAATCGATGGTGCCGTCGTCGGTCCGGCGCAGATCGAAACGCCGCTTTGTGCGTTGCCCGATGTGCGCTATGCGCGCGCTGTTGCATCGGCCGATGCTGCGCGCGGTTATGTGTGGGATGTCGTAGTGGTGCCGTGGACAGGAAGGCGTGTGGATGTCGCGCGTTGCATGCGGGCGCTTGAATCGGCGTGTGGGGTCGCAGTGGCGAAGGTTGTGCGGATGGCTGCCGTGCAGCGCGTGCCGCTTACCGAGCAAGGGAAGGTGAATCGGGCGGCGATTGGGTTCTGGTGTCGGGAGGCCTTAAGTACCAGGTGTACATTCGGCCAAGCGCGTGCGATGCCGGCTGCAGTCAGTTGAAATATTGTCCTTGGTAAGTAAGCACGCCGATCGACGACGTAAAGCTACCGCCATCGACAAGTCCCTCACTCATGCTCCGGAGCACGATCAACGCATTTGCCGAATTGAGCGTGCCCGAAGATCGAACGCAGCCGTAATAACACCATTGCTACCGCCCTGCGCATTTTGAGTGGTGTATTCCTGTTTAACGCTCGCAAACGGGAGTTAAACATTCTCGGCATGGTAGCCACCCGATCCAATAGGATCGACGCCGCTAATACGCACGTCTTCAAGCGTGAACTTCTGGAAGTCGAGCGGCGTCCCGCCTGACTTGCGCATCGTGAGGATGGCTCTCGGGATAACCGTGCGTTTTGAAGGCATACACGCAAAGTCCGAATTAGCCCCTGTCCCTCGCCCGCCCCAACACCAAATGCGCCACCGTCCCCAGCACGATCCCCCAAAACGCCGACCCCAACCCGAGAAAACTCATATTCGAAGCCGTCGCGATAAACGCGATAAACGAAGCTTCCCGATGCGCCTCATCCTGCACCAGCCCCACGACGTTCGCCGCGATCGCGCCGAGCAGCGCGAGACCGGCGAGCACCGCAACGAACGCATTCGGCAGCGCGGCGAACAGCATGACGACCGTCCCCGCAAAGCATCCGCCGATCAGATAGAAGACGCCATTGGCGATGCCCGCAACATAACGATTCGCCGGGTCGCGATGCGCATCGGGCCCGGTGCATAGCGCCGCCGTAATCGCCGCGATGACGATCGTGATGCCGCCCGAAAACGCGACGAGCATCGATGCGAGGCCCGTCGTCATGAGCACGGGACGCGTCGGCGTCTGATAACCCGACACGCGCAAGATCGAAAAGCCAGGCAGGAATTGCCCCGTCAGACTGACGATGACGAGCGGCAACGCAAGACTCACGGTCGATTGCCAGGACCAAGTCGGCATCGTGAATACGGGGGGCGTGAGATGAAGGCTGACCGACTCGAAATGCGTCAGGCCGAGTGCCATCGCCAGCGCGCAGCCGGACGCGAGAACCAGAATGAGGCAGTAGCGCGGCGCCCATCGGCGAAAAACGAGGAAGCTCGCGATCATGCCCAACGCGAGCCACGGCGTAACGGCAATCGACTTGAATACGTTCGTGCCGAACTGAAAGAGAATGCCGGCCATCATCGCGCAGGCGATGCCCTTCGGTATGCGCTTGACGATCTCATCGAACCATCCCGACAAGCCGAGCACGAAGATGCACGCGCCCGCGACGATATACGCGCCGATCGCCTCGCTCACCGGCATGCCCGGAAACAGCGTGACGAGCAGCGCCGAACCGGGCGCCGACCACGCGGTGATGATCGGCTGCTTCAGCCACACACTCAGCGCGATGCCCGAAACGGCCGCGCCCATCGAGATGGACCAGACCCACGACGCGATCACGACGTTGCCGACATGTGCCGCGTGCTAGGCAAGGAAGAGAATCGCGAGCGGTCCGGCATACGAGATGATGACGGCAAGCAACCCGGCGCTCACCGCCGATACCGACCCGCTTCCTTCCCGCGATACCGGAATCGACATGCGCGGCTTCAGCGAATCGACGACGGATGATGAGCGAGCGCCGTCACTTGCATCGTCATGTACGGGAAGAGCGGCAGGCCGGACAAGATCGTGTGCAGTTCATCGTGCGAATCGACATCGAAGACGCTGTAGTTCGCATATTCGCCGACCACGCGATGCAACTGCTGCCATTTGCCTTGCCGCTGCAGTTCCTGCGAGTATTCCTTCTCGCGCGCCTTGATTTCATCGGCTTTGGCGGCGGGCATGTCGTGCGGCAGATGAACGTCCATTCTGACGAGATAAAGCATGATGTCCCCAATCGTTGTTGATGCGTTGATTCGATGATTCAAGCGCGCTTGTCGCGACGATAAAACGCGAGCTTCGCTTCATCGATCTGAAGCCCGAGGCCCGGTCCTTCCGGCAAGTGCAGATCGAAGTCGCGATACTGCGGACGCGCCGTGACGATGTCGTCCTTCAACAGCAGCGGCCCGAACAGTTCCGTGCCCCACGCGAGCTGCGGCAACGCGCTGAAACCATGCGCCGATGCAATCGAGCCGATGCTGCCTTCGAGCATCGTGCCGCCGTAGAGCGAGACGCCCGCCGCATCCGCGATGGCGGCCGTGCGCATCATTCCGTAGATGCCGCCGGACTTCGCGATCTTCAGCGCGAACACATCGGCGCATGCGTGACGCACGAGTTCGAGCGCGTCCTCGGGGCCCGTCACCGCTTCGTCGGCCATGATCGGCACGATGAAGCGCGCCGCGAGCCGCGCGAGCGTGCCGCGCTGCTCGCGCGGAGTCGGCTGTTCGATGAGATCGATGCCCGCTGCCTGAAGCGCTTCGATGCCGAGCGACGCATCGGTCTCGCTCCATGCCTGATTCACGTCGACGGTGACTTTCGCGCGATCGCCGAGCGCGGCCTTGATCTTCGATACATGCGCGACGTCATCGCGCACGCCGCGCCGGCCGATCTTCAGCTTGAATGTGTTGTGACGGCGTTCGGCCAGCAGCATTTCCGCTTCTTCGATATCGCGCTGCGTGTCGCCGCTCGCGAGCGTCCAGAGTACCGGAAGCGTCTTGCGCACCGCGCCGCCGAGCAACTCCGACACCGGCACGTTCAACCGCTTGCCTTGCGCGTCGAGCAGCGCCGTTTCGAGCGCGCACTTCGCGAAGCGATTGCCGCGCGCGACCTTGTTGAGCTTCAGCATCGCCGCGTTGATGTTGCTCGCATCCTGTCCGATGAGCGCGGGCGCGAGATAGGTATCGATCGTCAGCTTGATGCCTTCGGGGCTTTCATCGCCGTAAGACAGGCCGCCGATGGTCGTGGCTTCGCCAATGCCCTCGATGCCGTCGCTCGTGCGCAGACGGACGATGACGAGGGTTTGCTGCTGCATCGTCGCCATCGCGAGTTGATGCGCGCGAATGGTCGGGAGATCAACCAGAATCGCTTCGACGGAGGTGATTTGGGCGTTCATACCTGAAATGTCGGAATGGAGAGGTTGATGCAGTATTGCGCGCCCGTTTGCCGCCTGTCCAAGACCATTCGCGTCTAGTGCGATACCCCCCAGGTATGACGCGCGTCATCGCCCCCGATCCGTGCGCGCCGTGTAAGGAATCTTCTCCTCGTCATACAGCCGGTAAATGAGTTCGAGCATTTCCTTGATGTCGCGCGATTCGTCGAGCGCGCGCATGCTCATGATGACCGGCGAAACGAGCGTGGGATCGTCGAGTTCCTTGTAGCTCACGTCGTCGCGCTTCAGGCCGTGGACGCTGCTCGGCACGACGGAAATGCCTTCGCCCGCCGCGACGAGCCCCAGCGCGATCTGCAATTCGCGCACTTCGTAGATCTTGCGCGGCGCGAGCCCGCGATCCTGAAACGCCGCGAGCACCTGATCCGCATAACTCGGGCGCGGCGACTTCGGAAAGATGATGAGCGTCTCGTTGACGAGATCGCGCAGCGAGAGAATGGGCTTCGCGAGCGAGAGCGGGTGCCCGAGCGGAAGCGCGACGATCAGTTGCTCTTCGCGCAAGATCACGCGACGGATGTTGGCATCCTCATGACGAATGCGCCCGAAGCCCACATCGATGCGGCCATCCTTGAGCGCGCGGATCTGGTCCATCGTCGACATTTCGTGCAGGCTCAGTTCGACGGTCGCGTTCTCGTCGCGAAAGCGCCGGATGATCTTCGGCAGCATGCCGTAGAGCGTCGAGCCGACGAATCCCACCGAAAGACTGCGCTCGATATTGCCTACGCGGCGCGTCATCGATTCGAGTTCGGCGGTCTGCGCGAGCAACTGCACCGCATGCGAATAAAAGAACTTGCCGGTCTCCGTGAGCTTGAGCGGCCGCGAGTTGCGTTCGAAGAGTTGCACGCCGAGCGTTTCTTCGAGTTGCTGTATTTGACGGCTCAAAGGCGGTTGTGCGATATGCAGCCTTTCGGCCGCGCGCGTGAAGTTTCTTTCTTCCGCCACCGCCACGAAGTAACGCAGGTGTCGCAACTCCATTCAATACCTCCTGGATATGGCCCGATACTAAATCAGTGTTGGACTGGGCTTCTTTACGTCCATTATCCTGCCTTCACGCTCTGTTTCAACACCCGACTATACCTTCCGAGCATATCTGCACAGGTGATGAAGCGAGGGTTAACCCCCACCAGAAAATTGCGAGATTCAGGAGAAGACATGAGCATCAAAGTGTTCGATACGAAGGAAGTGCAGGACCTGCTGAAGGCCGCTGCGAACATCGGGAGTCAGGACGGCAATGCTCGCGCCAAAGAGATCACGCATCGCCTGTTGAGCGACCTCTTCAAGGCGATCGACGACCTCGACATGACGCCCGATGAAATCTGGGCCGGCGTCAACTATTTCAACAAGCTCGGTCAGGATGGCGAAGCGGCGTTGCTCGCCGCCGGCCTCGGTCTGGAGAAGTATCTCGACATCCGCATGGATGCCGCAGACCGCGAAGCCGATATCCACGGCGGCACGCCGCGCACCATCGAAGGCCCGCTGTATGTGGCCGGTGCGCCGGTGCGCGAGGGCGTGTCGAAGATCGATCTCGATCCCGATGCGAACGCCGGCCCGCTCGTCATTCGCGGCACGGTCACGGGTCACGATGGCAAGCCGGTTGCGAATGCGGTCGTCGAATGCTGGCACGCCAACTCGAACGGCTTCTACTCGCACTTCGACCCGACCGGCGCGCAAAGCGATTTCAATCTGCGCGGCGCAGTGAAAACGGGCGCGGACGGCAAGTACGAATTCCGCACGCTGATGCCGGTCGGCTACGGCTGCCCGCCGCACGGCGCGACGCAGCAACTGCTGAACTCGCTCGCGCGTCATGGCAATCGTCCGGCGCACGTGCACTTCTTCGCGACGAGCGAGAAGCATCGCAAGCTGACGACGCAGATCAACATCGAAGGCGATCCGCTGATCTGGGATGACTTCGCTTATGCGACTCGCGAAGAACTCGTTCCGCATGTCGTCGAAAAGACGGGCGGCACGGCGCTGGGGCTGAAGGCCGACGCGTACAACGAAATCGTGTTCGACATCCAGTTGACGCCGCTCGTGCAGGGCAAGGACAACCAGCTCGTCCAGCGCCCGCGCGCATCCGTCACCGCGTAATTACGCAACAGCGGCGGTCAGCCCGCCGCCGCCCGAATCTCCGTACGACCCCTTCGATACCGATGCATGCGCTCCGTCGCCGGAACGCGCATAGGGAGAACTCATATGTCCGCCATCACCGACAAAGCCACGCAGCTCGATGAACTGCTGCAAAACGCCGTCCAGGACGACAAGGAGAGTGGCATCTTCCGTTGCCGCCGCGACATCTTCACGAACGCCGATCTGTTCGATCTCGAGATGAAACACATCTTCGAGAGCAACTGGGTGTATCTCGCGCACGAAAGCCAGATCCCGAACAACAACGATTACTACACGACGTGGATCGGCCGTCAGCCCATCGTGGTGACGCGAGACAAGACCGGCGAGTTGCACGCGGTCATCAATGCATGCGCGCACAAGGGGGCGATGCTCTGCCGCCGCAAGCACGGCAACAAGGGCAGCTTCACCTGTCCGTTCCATGGCTGGACGTTCTCCAACACCGGCAAGCTGCTGAAGGTGAAGGACGAGAAGACGACCGAATACCCGATCCAGTTCAACACGCACGGCTCGCACGATCTGCGCCGCGTGCCGCGTTTCCAGAACTATCGCGGCTTTCTCTTCGGCAGCCTGAATGCGGATTCGATGCCGCTCGAAGACTATCTCGGCGAGACGAAGGTCATCATCGATCAGATCGTCGATCAGGCGCCGAACGGCCTCGAAGTCTTGCGCGGCAATTCCTCGTACATCTACGACGGCAACTGGAAGATGCAGATGGAAAACGGCTGCGACGGTTATCACGTCAGCACCGTGCATTGGAATTACGCCGCGACGATGGGCCGCCGCAAGATCGAAGGCACCAAGGCCGTCGATGCGAATAGCTGGAGCAAGTCGGTCGCGGGCGTGTACGGATTCGATCATGGCCA
The DNA here is from genome assembly GCF_031451415.1 of Caballeronia sp. LZ028. Lineage (NCBI taxonomy): Bacteria > Pseudomonadati > Pseudomonadota > Betaproteobacteria > Burkholderiales > Burkholderiaceae > Caballeronia > Caballeronia sp. LZ028. Next base: position 282,788 of record NZ_JARUXN010000003.1, read on the forward strand.
CATCCTGTTGTGGACGAAGACGATGAATCCGGAAGTGCGGCCGGTGTATCAGCATCGCGAAGAGATCAAGGCGCGCGTGGGCGAAGTGCAGGCGGATTACATCGTCAATCAGACGCGCAATCTGTGCCTCTATCCGAACGTCTTTCTGATGGATCAGTTCAGCACGCAGATTCGCGTGGTGCGCCCGCTCGGCGTCGACAAGACCGAAGTCAGCATCTTCTGCTTCGCGCCGAAGGGCGAGAGCGCCGAAGATCGCGCGACGCGCATCCGTCAGTACGAAGACTTCTTCAACGTGACCGGCATGGGCACGAGCGACGACCTCGAGGAATTCCGCGCGTGCCAGTCGGGTTATGCGGGCATCACGGCGATGTGGAACGACCTCTCGCGCGGCGCGCCGCTTTGGGTCCACGGTCCTGACGAGAACGCGCAGAACATGGGTATCAAGCCGCTCATTTCGGGCGAGCGCAGCGAAGACGAAGGACTCTTCGTCGTGCAGCACGAATACTGGGTCAACGTGATGCGCGACGCGTTGAAGAAGGAACAAGGGGAGGCACTGGCATGAGCTTCGACTACCTGAAAATCTGCGCGACGCTGTATCGCGAAGCGCGTCTGCTCGACGATCGTCAATGGGACGAATGGCTCGGCTGCTATGCGGAAGACGTCACGTACTGGATGCCCGCATGGGACGACGACGATCAGATCACCGATGACCACGAAAGTCAGATCTCGTTGATGTATTACCCGGATCGCGGCGGCCTCGAAGATCGCGTGTTCCGCATCAAGACCGAGCGCAGTGGCGCTTCGATGCCCGAGCCGCGCACGAGCCACAACGTCACCAACGTGGAAGTGCTGGCCGAGCGCGAGAACGAAGTGGATGTGCGCTACAACTTCGACACGCTCAATCACCGCTACAAGATCACCGATCATTTCTTCGGCACGATCTTCGTGACGCTGCGCAAGGTCGACGACATTCTGGTGATTGCGCACAAGAAGATTGTGCTGAAGAACGACTATATCCGCCAGGTGCTCGACGTCTATCACGTCTGACACTCGCGGTGACGAGACAGGAAGTAGGAGGCAACATGTCCAGCTACAACATTGCACTGAATTTCGAAGACGGCGTGACGCGTTTTGTCGAATGCAAGGCGGGCGAGAAAGTTCTCGACGCCGCATTCCGCGCCAAGATAAATCTGCCGATGGATTGCTCCGACGGCGTGTGCGGCACCTGCAAATGCCGCGCCGAAAGCGGCAACTATGATCTCGGCGACGACTACATCGAAGACGCGCTTTCCGACGACGAAAAGGAAAGCGGTCTCGTGCTCACCTGCCAGATGGTGCCATCGAGCGATTGCGTGATCGCGGTCCCGGCATCGTCGACGGCATGCAAGACCGCGCAGAGCAAGTTCGCCGCGACGGTCACGAAGATCGAGCCGCACAACGACGCCGCCGTCGTGCTCGAACTGGATGTGGATGCCGCTACGCCCGCGCCGGTTTTTCTGCCGGGCCAGTACGTGAATATCGATGTCCCGGGCAGCGGACAGCATCGTTCGTATTCGTTCTCGTCGGCGCCGGGCGCGACGAAGATCAGCTTTCTCATCAAGAAGATTCCCGGCGGCGTGATGAGCACATGGCTCGAATCCGCGCAGGCCGGTCACACGGTCGAGCTGACCGGTCCGCTCGGCAGTTTCTATCTGCGCGGGGTGGAGCGTCCGCTGCTGTTCCTCGCGGGCGGCACGGGTCTCGCGCCATTCCTCTCGATGCTCGAAGTGCTCGCACGCGCGAACTCGCAGCAGAAGATTCACCTCATCTATGGCGTGACGCGCGATCTCGATCTCGTGCAAGTCGAAGCGATCGAAGCCTATACGGCGCGGTTGCCGAACTTCACGTTCAGCACCGTCGTCGCGGATGCGGATTCGAACCATCCGCGCAAAGGCTGGGTGACGCAGCACATGCCCGCCGAATCGCTGAATGACGGCGATGTCGATGTGTATCTCTGCGGCCCGCCACCGATGGTCGATGCCGTGCGCAAGCACTTCGACGATAGCGGCGTGAAGCCCAACAGCTTCCACTACGAGAAGTTCACGCCCAACGCCGCGCCGGTGGCAGCATGAACACGCAACGATTTGCCGGCAAGGTGATGGTCGTGACCGGCGCGGCGCAGGGCATCGGGCGCGGCGTGGCGCTGCGTGCGGCGGCGGAAGGCGCGAAGGTGGTGCTCGTCGATCGCGCGGACTTCATCGGGGAAGTGGCCGCCGAAGCGCAGGGCGCGGATACGGCCGGCTTCGTCGCCGACATGGAAACGTATGAAGGCGCGGCATCCGCGATGGCGTTCGCAGCGCGCACGTTCGGCGGCATCGATATCCTGATCAACGGCGTCGGCGGCGCGATTCGCATGCGTCCGTTTGCCGAGTTCGAACCCGCGCAGATCGACGCCGAAATCAGGCGCTCGCTCATGCCGACGCTCTACGCGTGCCATGCCGTGTTGCCCCATATGCTCGAACGCGGGCGCGGAACCATCGTGAACGTGTCTTCGAACGCGACGCGCGGGATTCGTCGCGTGCCGTATTCGGCGGCGAAAGGCGGCGTCAACGCAATGACGCAGGCGCTCGCGATGGAATACGGCGAGCGCAACATCCGCGTGGTCGCAGCCGCGCCGGGCGGCACCGAAGCGCCCGCGCGACGCGTGCCGCGCAATGCGAGCGGCGACAGCGAGCAGGAAAAAGTCTGGATGGGCGAAGCGGTGAAGCAGGTCACCGAATCGACGTTCTTCAAACGCTACGGCACGCTGGACGAACAGATCGCGCCGATTCTCTTCCTCGCATCGGACGAAGCGAGCTATATCACCGGCGCGGTATTGCCCGTCGCCGGCGGCGATAACGGCTGATGTCACGGGAGACGCAATCATGAGTGAACGCAAGGCAATCGTTCCCGCGGGAATGGAAGCGGTCTACGAAAAGATCCGCTATGCGCCCGCCATCAAGGCCGGCAATACGATCTACGTGTCCGGGCAGATTGGACGCGATGCGAACATGCAACTGGTCGAAGACCGCGAAGCGCAGATCGTGCAGGCTTTCGACAATCTCGAGCTCGTGCTCGAAGCGGCGGGTGCTTCGTTGAGCGATGTCGTCGACGTGACGAGCTTTCATACCGACATGCGCGATCTGCCGTTGTTCATGCAGGTGCGCGAGCGTTATCTGAACACGCATCCGCTGCCGGCGTGGACCGCGATCGGCGCGCATATGCTCGGTGGTTCCGCGGGTTATATCGTCGAAATCAAGGCGGTCGCCGTAGTGACGGCGAGCGCGTCGTAACACGCAAGAAACGTCAACGTAAAAAGAACCGACCTTGCTGCGCCATGCACGCAGCAAGGAGAACGCGCGCGCGTTCATCGTTCCGCCTGATCAATACATTAAAAATCGCGGAATCAAAGCAAGTCCTACATCCTTGGAGACACCCATGCGGCAAATAGACGTGCAAAAGCTATGCGACGATGCCCGGTTCAGCAAGTTTCATTTGCTGCTTCTGTTCTGGTGCGCGCTCATCATCATCTTCGACGGATACGATCTCGCGGTCGTCGGGATCGCGCTTCCGTCGATCATGAGCGACATGGGCATTCAGCCGACGAGCGCCGGATTCATGGTGAGTTCCGCGCTGCTCGGCATGATGATCGGCGCGGTGTTTCTCGGCACGATTGCCGACAGGATCGGCCGCGTGCCCGCCATCGTCATTTGTCTGCTCCTGTTCAGCGTATTCACGGCCGCGGCCGGATTGACGCGCGATCCCGTGACGTTCGGCATCGCGCGCTTTCTCGCGGGACTGGGCATCGGCGGCGTCATGCCGAATGTCGTCGCGCAAATGACCGAGTATTCGCCGCGCAAGATCCGCAGCACGATGGTCTCGCTGATGTTCAGCGGATATTCCGTCGGCGGCATGCTCGCGGCGCTCGTCGGCAAGGGGATGATCGAGCGCTACGGCTGGCAATCCGTCTTCATCGCGGCGGGCCTTCCGGCGCTGCTCGCGCCCGTGATCCTCAAGTACATGCCCGAGTCGCTCGCATTCCTCGTGCGAAACGAACGCGCGGCGCGCCTGAAGGACATTCTTTCGCGCGTCGATCCGCGCTATGTGCCGCAAGAGGCCGACCGCTTCGCGCTTTCCGATCGCGAAGCCGCGCCCGGTTCGCCGATCGCGCGACTTTTCGCCGAAGGACGCGGCATGAGCACCGTCATGTTGTGGATCGCGTTCTTCATGTGCCTCTTCATGGTCTACGCGCTGAGTTCGTGGCTGACGAAACTGATGGCTGGCGCGGGGCACAGCCTCGGCTCGGCGCTCACATTCGTGCTCGTTCTGAACTTCGGCGCGATGATCGGCGCGATCGGCGGCGGATGGCTCGCGGACCGCTTCAACATCAAGTACGTGCTGATCGCCATGTACGCGCTCGCCGCGATTTCCATCAGCCTGTTGGGCGTGAAGGTGCCGGTCGGCGTGCTGTTTTTCCTGGTGGGTCTCGCGGGCGCATCGACGATCGGCACGCAGATCGTCACGTATGCGTTCGCCGGTCAGTTCTATCCGACAGCGATCCGCTCGACGGGCATCGGCTGGGCGTCTGGCATCGGGCGCAGCGGGGCGATTCTCGCGCCTATCGTGATCGGCTTTCTCGTGAGCAAGGCGTTGCCGCTGCAGCAGAACTTCGTCGCCATCGCGGTGCCCGGCGTCATCGCGATGCTTGCCGTTTGTCTGATCGATGCGCGTCGTTCGCGCAATGACGCCATCGCCGTGGCCGCCGCCGATCCGGCGTAACGACGCGTGCGCCCGGCAGTCACTCCTTCGCGGGCTTCGGTTGCCGGGCCTTCTGCGGCTCGGATGGAGCGCCGCGCTGCGTCGGCGCGCGCGTGCAGGCATCGGGCGGCGTGACATAAGGGACGTCGTGGCAGCAGCACGCATAGACCGGAAAGCCGTACGCGTTCGTGCGGACGATGGTCGTCGGTCCATGCAACGGACACACCGCTTTCATGCAGCCTCCTGAAAATGAAAACGCAGTCAATCAGGTGGTTTCATGTTACTCGCGATATGCGCGTGCGCTTGATTCAAGTCAATCGGAGCCGCGGGCGTCCCGATAGAGTGAGAGCGTCGATTCACGTCACGCGCCACGCAACGGAGTTCGCAGATGAAAGCACTCGTCTATCACGGCCCCGGCATCAAGTCGCTCGACGAGCGGCCGAAACCCGCGCTCGCCGCCGCCACCGATGCGATCGTTCGCGTGACGCGCACGACCATCTGCGGAACCGATCTGCACATTCTCAAGGGCGATGTTCCCACCTGCGAGCCCGGCCGCGTGTTGGGTCACGAAGGCGTGGGCGTCGTCGAGGACGTCGGCGCGGCGGTGTCGACGTTCAAGCCGGGCGATCGCGTGCTGATCTCGTGCATTTCGTCGTGCGGAAAGTGCGAGGCCTGCCGACGCGGCATGTATTCGCACTGCGCGACGGGCGGCTGGATTCTCGGCCACAAGATCGACGGCACGCAGGCCGAATACGTGCGCATCCCGCACGCGGATACGAGCCTCTATCCGATTCCGGCAGATGTCGAGGAAGAGGCGCTCGTCATGCTCTCCGACATTCTTCCGACGGGCTTCGAATGCGGCGTGCTCAACGGGCGCGTGCAGCCGGGCAGCACGGTCGCGATAGTCGGCGCGGGGCCGGTCGGTCTCGCCGCCTTGCTCACCGCGCAGTTCTACGCGCCGGCGCAGATCGTCATGATCGATCGCGACGCGCATCGGCTCGAAATCGCGCGTACGTTCGGCGCGAGCGCGTGCATCGACATCGCGCGCACGGAGGCCGTCGCCGAGATCATGCGTCTGACCGATGGCGCGGGCGTCGATTGCGCCGTCGAAGCGGTCGGCGTGCCGGCGACCTTCGAGCTGTGCCAGCAGATCGTCGCGGCGGGCGGCACCATCGCGAATGTCGGCGTGCATGGCGTGAAGGCCGATCTGCATCTCGAATCGCTCTGGGATCGCAACATCAGCATCACGACGCGTCTCGTCGATACGGTCAGCACGCCGATGCTGCTCAAGACCGTGCGCGCGGGGCGGCTGCAGCCGAAGCAGCTCATCACGCACCGCTTCACGCTCGCGCGCGCGCTCGACGCTTACGACACCTTTGGCCGCGCGGCGGAGACGAACGCGCTGAAGGTCATCATCGAAATTTGAAGTGGGCGGCCTTCAGCGGGAAGCCGTGCGGGCCGGAAAACGATGTACCGCAAAATCCTGGTTGCGCTCGATGGCAGCGAGTGCTCGCAACGCGCGCTCGACGAAGCGATCCGCATCGGCGCGCGTGCGCGAGTGAATGTCGTGTACGTGATCGACGTGGCCGCGCTTTCGTCGTATCCGGCGCAGTATCGCGTGAACGTGCGCGAGGAAGGCGGGCACGCGCTCGATATCGCGTATGCGCGCGTGATCGACGCGGGCATCGAATGCGAAACGGAACTCGCGGAGACGCGCAACGTCACCGATACGATCGCGAAGTGCCTGCAGCGCCGCGCGGTGCACATGCCCGCGGATCTCGTCGTGATGGGCACGCATGGCCGGACCGGGTTGCGCAGGCTCGCGCTCGGCAGCGTCGCGGAAGCGTTCGTCAGACGCTCGACGTGTCCGGTGCTGCTCACGCGCGCACCGAAGCATGTCGCGAAAGACGCGTGAGCCACGACGAGTGAGGCGCGCCCGCGCGATGGCCTGACCGGAGAACAATGACATGGGCCTCGGAATGCAGATCGCCTGCCTCGGCTTCGCGGGCTCGAGCGCGATCGAGCGCGAAGCGGGCGCCGAACTCGTGCGGCTTGCGGGCGTCGCGAAAGACATCGTCGATTGCAGGCTCACGATCAAGGCGTCGCTCGATCGCGCGGGACGCACCGTCTTCGACGCGCAACTGGTTCTGCTCACGCGCGATTCCGAGCAGGTCACGGTGCAACGCAGCACACACGCCGACGTGAACGCGGCGCTGCGTCATACATTCGATGACGCCGTTCAGTTGCTGCTTCAGCGCGGCGCGCCGGACGCGATTTGATCCAGATCAATACGCGCTCCGAAACCGTGGCCAAGACTAAGTGGATATGCGCTGCGCCGGCTCGCGTCGCATCAACGTTCCACGAGGTATCGGCATGATCGTTACGTTTCCGAGTCAGCCGCCCGTCTATCAGGGCGATGTCCCTTCGCTCACTTTCGCCGCCTTCGCGGACGGTGAGCCGATCGAGTGCACCATTTCGGCCGAAGCGCTGGAGGATCACTTCGGCGCGGCGTCGTGGCGTGAGGAAGATCTGCAGCAGGCGTTCGAGAGCCATCGCTCGTCGATAGAAGGCGCCGCCGAACATGTGCTGAGCCGCGTCGGCGGCACGTCGGTGATGCTGCGCAGCGGATTTTTCCGCTTTCGCGAAGCGCGCGCTCAGACTGCTTCGAGCCGCGCCTGATCGAGGATCCGCACGTCCTTGCCGCGCGCGTCGATCACGCCGGCCTTTTGCAGCCGCGAGAACATGCGGCTGACCGTTTCGATCTTCAGCCCGAGATAGCTGCCGATTTCCTCGCGCGTCATGCGCAGCACGAATTGCGCGGGCGAATAGCCGCGCGCCTTCATGCGCGTCGACAGATTGAGCAGGAAGGCCGCGACGCGCTGCTCCGCCGTCATCGTGCCGAGCAGCATCATCAGATTGGATTCGCGCACGATCTCGCCGCACATCATGCGATGAACGTGATGCTGCACCGCCTTCACTTCGCGGCACAGCAATTCGAGCAGATCGAACGGAACGATGCAGACGACGCTGTCTTCCAGCGCGATGGCGTCGCACGCGTGGCGGTCGGTGCTCACGCCGTCGAACCCGAGGGGCTCGGCCGCCAGATGAAAGCCCGTGACCTGCTCGTGTCCTTCGCGATGCATGACGACGGTCTTGAAGCAGCCGCTGCGCAGCGCATAGAGACTCTGGAAGGGATCGCCGCTGCGGAAAAGCGTTTCGCCGCGCCGCACGAAGCGCGTCGAGCTGATCATCGCGTCGAGACGCTGATAATCGACCGGCGACAAGCCGGACGGCATGCAGATGCGCTTCATCGAACACGTCGAGCAACGCGTGCTCGGCGGCTTCGCGTCGGCGTGCATGCCGGGACTGTCTGCGCTCGCGGAAATCATGCTGCGCCTCCTGTCGAACCGGATCGCGCATCGACGCGCGATCCCGCATGTCACCTGTCCAATTATGGAGTGCGCTGTCTCGAAAAAATGTCGGTGCTGGCTGATCGTGCCGTAGGCATTCGGGAAGACGTGTAGGGAAATGCCGACACGCGCCGCTTCGATTCAGGCGCTGTCGTCGTCGAAAAGCTGATGGCGCACCGCGTAGCGCACGAGCGCGGCTTCGTGGGGAATCTGCATTTTTTCGAGGATGCGCGCCTTGTAGGTGCTGATGGTCTTCGCGCTCACGCACAACGCCTCGCCGATATCGCTGATGGATTCGCCCGCGCACAGCCGCCGGAACACTTCGAACTCGCGGTTCGACAATCGCTGATGCGGTAGCGCATCGTCAGGTTCGGTGAGGCTTTGCGCGAAGCGTTCGGCCATCGCGAGGCTCACGTACGCGCCGCCCGACGCGACCTTGGCGACCGCCGCGACCAACTCCGCGCTCGCGCTTTCCTTCGTCAGATAGCCCGACGCGCCGGCCTTGAACGCGCGCGCGGCGTATTGCTGCTCGGCGTGCATCGTGAGCACGAGAATGCGCAGCGCGGGCTTTTCGTCCTTGATCTGCTTGAGCAGGTCGAGGCCGCTGCGGCCGGGCATCGACAGATCGAGCACGAGCACGTCCGCCTCCGTTGCGCGCACGAGCGCGAGCGTGCCCGGGCCGTCGCTCGCTTCGCCGGCGACCTCGAAGCCGTGCGCGTTCGCGAGGATATGGCGCAGGCCGTCGCGCACGAGCGCGTGGTCATCGGCGATCAGGACTTTCGTCGTCATGGATTCGGTTCTTCCGTTTCGCGGCCCGGCACCAGCAGAACGGGACACCGCGACAGCCGCGCGAAACCTTCCGCGACGCTGCCGAGCACGATCCGCCGCAAGCCGCGCCGCCCGTGCGTGCCCATGACGACGAGATCGGCGCGGAAATCGTCGGCGCAATGACGGATGCGCTGCGGGATGTCATCGCCGAGATACTCGACTTCGCACACGCGCGGCGTGCCCTTCACGCCCGCTTGCGTCATGCGCTCCGTGGCCGTCGCAGCGAGCCGCCGGCCTTCCTCCAGCAATGCGTCGCGCAGGCCGGGATAGAACGCGCTCGTGGCGTCGTAGGAAACGGGCTGCATGTCGACGACGAAGAGCGGCTGAATTTGCGCCGCGCTCGCGCTTGCGATCCTGATCGCCTCATCGAGGGCGTGGAGGGAAGTCGGGCTGCCGTCGATGGGCACGAGAATGCGGTTGTACATGACGATCTCCTGATCCGGTGTGTTGGCGCGTCGCGGGTGTGCGATCGAGTCTACGGACGGCGTATGCAAAACGGTTGACGCAAGTCAAGGAACGGACCGGTCATCGGCGGGGCGATGAAGCGGAATGTCCACGACGACGCGAAAGCCTTCGCCCGGCGCGCTGCGAAACTCGATGACGCCGCCCAGTTGCCGCACGCGCTCGCCCATGCCGAGCAGGCCGAACGTGCCCGCCGCGCGCGGCCGTTCGATCTCCGCGCCGCGGCCGTCATCCTCGATCGTCAGCGTGCAGCGCGCATACGCGCAGCCGATCGCGATGCGAACTTCCGATGCCCGCGCGTGGCGCACGACGTTCGTCAGCGCTTCCTGCACGAGCCGGAAGAGCGACGTGGACGCAGTCGCCTCGAAGCCGTCCTCGTCGCCTTCGATATCCAGATGGATCGTCAGATCGTAGCGGCGGCGGTAATCGCAAACGAGCCAGTCGATTGCGGCGAAAAGGCCGAGATCGTCGAGCACGGGCGGACGCAGGCCCGCCGCGATGCGTCGCAGCGAACCGATGATCATGTCGATTTGCGTGAGCGCCTGCTGTTTGAAGCGCGCGTTCGGCGCGGTGCTGTCGAGAATCGACAACTGCATTTTGAGCGCGGCAAGCTGCTGGCCGAGATCGTCGTGCAACTCGCGGGCAATCGACGCGCGCTCGTTTTCCAGCGCCGTCTGTACGTGCGCGGAGAGCTCGCGCGCATGCTGCAGTTCCGTGAGCCGCAAGCGGTCGGTCATGTCGCGCGTGACTTTGGCGAAGCCGATCAGACTACCCGACGGATCGTGCAACGCGGTGATGACGACGTTCGCCCAGAAGCGGCTGCCGTCTTTGCGGATGCGCCAGCCTTCGTCCTCGACGCGGCCCACGCGCGCCGCCGTCGAGAGGGCGTTGTGCGGCTTGCGCGCGGCGATATCGTCGCCCGGATAGAAGACGGAAAAATGACGGCCGACGATATCGCTCGCGTCATAGCCCTTGATCCGCCGCGCGCCGTTGTTCCAGGTCGCGACGTGGCCGTGCGCGTCGAGCAGGAAGATCGCGTAGTCCTCGACCGCTTCGACCAGCAGACGGAAAGGTGCGTCCGTCAGCAGCGAAGGCGTGTTGCCGGGTTCGGTCGCGGAGCAGTCGGTCATCGTTGCAACGGGCGGATGCGCTTGCAACGTCGACGCGTTGCGGCGCTATTGCTTCATCATCTGAAAGGGCGGCAAGGGCAGCTCGTCGCCGTCGAGAAACGCGGTCGCGCAGCGCACCGCGAAGCCGAGCGCGCCGTCCTTGCTTGCGAATGCGCCGAGATTGCCGAGCGAGGTGGCATGGCCGTCCTCTTCGAGAATCGACGCGGTCGCGACGAACGCGTTGCCTACACGGGTGGCGGAGGGCTTAAAAGCCGCTCCCCGATGATAGATGATCATAGATTTGACCGGTGGAGATGATCGAAAGGCTTATGCGGCAGGCATGCCGCGGCGTGAGAGCGAATGCGCGCGGATCAGCGCGGATCAGCGCGGGTTCTGCACTGACTGTCGATAGTCGATCTCGGCCATGCCGTAAGCGAACGCGTAGCGCACCGCGCCCGTTTCGCTGGCGAATTCGCCGAGCATTCCGCTCGAACGGCGCGTGCCGTCCGGTTCTCGCACGATGAGCATCGCCGCGTATCTGTCCTGCTCCGGGACGGCGGTCGCGCTCAGTACGTGCCCTTTGTAGATCACGTCGTCGGGTCGATTCATTGCTCTCTCAGGTTCTAATGTTTTGCCGGCGTGGCAATTCTGACGTTTGCCTACATTCCGTAAGCAGTAAGCCTAACCGTTCAATTTTTGTCGCTTAATCCGATTTAAGCTTTTTTACTTTTCCCATGCAAATGCTTAAGTCCGACCAATCGGGCGGGCATCGGGTCGCGCCTCTGCGCATCGCGTTGAACAGTCTCGATATCGACTTCGCCGCAACGACGTACATCGCGCCGGAGAGCCCCGAATCGGAGCGCATCAGCAGATCGGCTGCGAAAAGCGCCGCGATCGCGACGAGCGGGTGGCACATCACCTGAGCGGTCAAGCGTTTCATCTGCGTCTCACCTCGAAAACATCTGTCGAAATCGGGCAAGACCGCACAGTGCTGCGATAGCGATACGAATCGGGTCCCGTCCTGAGCCTTACTGTGCCTTTAACGTCCGCTTGCAGTCCTGCCCGCACGTCCGCGCTGGCTGCCCGATCGTCCGGGTTTTTTTCCGCTGTCTGCGAATTCGTGAGACGCATACATACAGCCCGCCGACCGTTCCGCCAAAGCCTAGCGTTCAGCCGACCGTCGTCCACTTTTTTAAGCCGTTGCAGACAATAATCGCGACTGCACCGGGGCCGGCCCCTCCTGAACGGAGATCGCAGATGAAAGGGCATTTATCGGTTGGCGTGATCGCAGTCGCTATCGCAGCAATCATCGGTGGATGCAGCGGAGGAAGCTCCTCCGATCCGTCCTCGACATCCGGCGGCTCCGCGTCGGCATCCGGTCCCGCGTCGGCGTCGAGCCCAGCGTCGGCATCCAGTCCTTCGGCCGCATCGTCGGCAAACGGCGCGAGCTCGCCCGCGAGCGCAAGCGCTCCCGCGACGAACTCGCCGTCCGCATCGACTCCGATGGATGTCACCACGTATCACAACGACATCCGCCGCACCGCGCAGCAGCTCGCCGAGACCCGGCTCACGCTCGCCAGCGTGAAGTCGTCCACGTTCGGCAAGCTCGGCTTCTATGCCGTCGATGGCGCCGTCGATGCGCAACCGCTCTTTCTCGCCAACGTGCCGATCGCGGGCGGCACGCATAACGTGCTGTACGTCGCGACCGAGAACGCGACCCTCTACGCGTTCGATGCCGACACCGGCGCCGTGCTCTGGCAAGTCTCGACGCTCGGCGCGGGCGAAGTGCCGAGCGACGATCACGGCTGCGACCAGACCACGCCGAAAATCGGCATCACGGCGACGCCGGTCATCGACCGCTCGCGCGGGCCCAACGGCGTGATCTATGTCGTCGGCATGTCGAAGGACAGCGGCGGCGCGTATCACCAGCGCATCCACGCCATCGACATCGCAACGGGCGGCGAACTGTTCGGCGGCCCGACCGAAATCACCGGCTCGTATCCCGGCACCGGATCGGGCAGCGTGAACGGCGTCGTGCCGTTCACGCCGGGCCAGTACATCGAGCGCGCGTCGCTGCTGCTGCTGAACGGCGTCGTCTATACGGCGTGGAGCTCGCATTGCGACACGCTGCCGTATACCGGCTGGCTCATCGGCTACAGCGCGGACACGCTCAAGCAGACGGGCATCCTCAACGTCACGCCGAACGGCGAGATGGGCGGCATCTGGATGGGCGGCGCGGGCCTGGCATCGGACGGCACGTCGATCTATTTCCTCGACGGCAACGGCACGTTCGACGCGACCATCAACGCGCAGGACATGCCGATCAGGAACAACTTCGGCAACGGCTTCCTCAAGGTCACGCCGAGCGCGACGTTCGCGCTTCAGGTCAACGATTACTTCGAGCCGTCGAACACCGTGGTGGAATCGAACCAGGATCTGGATCTCGGCTCGGGCGGCGTGCTCGTGCTGCCCGATGTCATCGACATCAACGGCAACGTGCAGCATCTCGCGATAGGCGGCGGCAAGACGCGCGTCCTCTACGTCGTGAACCGCGATTCGATGGGCAAGTTCGATTCGAACGCGGATCACATCTATCAGCCGCTTTACTCGACGATCACCGGTCCGATGTTCACCGCGCCGGCGTTCTACAACAACACGATCTACGTCGGCCCGGCGGGCGATCATCTGAAGGCGCTGCCAGTCGTCAACGCGATGGTCGCGACAAGCGCATCGAGCCAGACGACGAGTCCCGCGGGCAACTGGAATTTTCCGGGCCTCGCGCCGGTCATTTCCGCGAATGGCAATACCGACGGCATCGTATGGGGCGTCGAGAACACCACGCCGACCGCCGTGCTGCATGCCTACGACGCGAGCAATCTCGCGATCGAGCTTTACAACAGCAATCAGGCGGGCACGCGCGATCAGTTCGGCAACAACAAGTTCATCTCGCCGACGGTCGCGAACGGCAAGGTCTACGTCGGCACAAAGACGGGCGTGATGGTGTTCGGTCTGCTCGGCGGATGACTGGCGCGGGTCGGGGCCGCATCGATATAAGATCGCGTTACCTTCGCGTTACCTCGACCCATGGAGCTTCCGATGCAACTGACCCGTCTTCTCGTTCCGACGTTCGTGCAGACGTTGAAGAACCTGTCGGCGTGGCTCGATAAAGCCGCTGCATTTCAGCACGAGAAAGGCGCGAATCCCGACGCGCTGATGACCTTGCGTCTCGCGCCCGACATGTTTCCGCTCGCCGCGCAAGTGCGCTTCGTGTGCTTTCAGGCACAGGAACCGGTGTACCGGCTGCGCGGCGAAGACCTGCCGCAGACAGTGCTGCGCGTGCGGAAAGAAGGCGCGCATTCGAACGAAGCGCCGGGCACGTTCGCCGATGCGCAAGCCTGCATCGCCGATGCGATCGCATTGCTCTCGAACCTCACTTCCGATGCGCTCGACGCCGGAACCGGCGAGCCGATCGCGCTCGATCTGCCGAACGGCATCGTCTTCGACATGACCGGCGAGCAATACGCGCGCGACTGGTCGCTGCCGCAGTTCTATTTCCACGCGATGACCGCTTACGCGATCCTGCGCAACCACGGCGTGCCGCTCGGCAAGCCGGATTACGTGGCGCACATGTTCTCGTATATCCGGCCCGGCACGCTGCCCCAATCGGGCTGAATCCGCGCGACTTCGGCACAATGCTTGCGCAGACACGAACTACGACCTTGCGCCATGCGACCCGCCGACCCGAACGTTTCTCCCGCCCTCGAATGCCGCCGCCTGACGAAAACCTACGGCAGCGGCCGCATCGTGCTCGACGCGCTCGACTTCGCGCTCGGCGCGGGCGAGTTCGTCGCGATCATGGGCGACTCGGGCGTCGGCAAATCGACGCTGCTCAATCTGATCGCGGGCCTCGACACCGCCGATAGCGGCGACGTGCTGATCGACGGCGCATCGATCTCGACGCTTCCCGACGACGCCGCCACGCGCCTGCGCCGGCAAAAGCTCGGCTTCGTGTTCCAGGCGTTTCACGTCCTGCCGCATCTGACGCTGTATCAGAACGTCGCGGTGCCGCTGCTGCTGAACGGCATGCCGCCCGCGCCCGCGCGCGCCATGCTCGCGGCGGTCGGCCTCGACGGACGCGGCGATGACATGCCGCGCCAGCTTTCCGGCGGCGAGTTGCAGCGCGTGGCGATTGCGCGCGCGCTGGTGCATCGGCCGCGCCTCATTCTCGCCGATGAACCCACCGGCAATCTCGATCCGCAGACCGCGCACGAAGTGCTCGAATTGCTGCGCGCCGAAACCAAGGCGACGCGCGCCGCGACGGTGATGGTCACGCATTCCGAAGCGGCGGCCGCGTTCGCGGATCGCGTCGTGATTCTGCGCGACGGCGCCTTGCACGCCGCGACGCTCGCCCGATGAGCGATATCGCCGCCGGAAGCGGATTCGTCGACACGCTCACGCGCTGGCTGCTCGGCGCGCAATGGCGCAGCCATCGCGGACGCGCGCTCGTCGCCATGCTGACGATCGCGCTCGGCGTCGGGCTCGGTTATGCGGTGCAGCTCATCAACGGCGCGGCGTTCAACGAGTTTTCCGCCGCCGCGCGCAGCCTTTCCGGTCAAGCCGACTTGCAAGTGCGCGGCGCGCAGCCTTTCATCGACGAGAACGTTTATCCGCGGCTCGCGACGCGCGCGGGCGTGGCCGCCGCGAGTCCGGTGCTCGAACTCGATGTCGCCGTGCCCGGCAAGAACGCGCCGCTCAAGGTGCTCGGCATCGACGTGTTCCGCGCGAAGCGCATCGCGCCGGACCTGACCGGCGTGCCCTCGCCGGAAGCATCGTTCGATGTTCTCGCCGATGACGCGATCTTTCTTTCGCCCGCCGCGCTCGCCTGGCTCGCCGCGCGCGATGGCGGACGCATCGAATTGCAAAGCGGCACGTCGCCGGTGACGTTGCGCGTCGCGGGCGGCATCGCGCGAACGCGTCCCGGCCAGCGCATCGCGGTGATGGATATCGCCGCCGTGCAGAACCGCTTCGGCATGGCGGGCAAGCTATCGCGCGTGGATGTGCAACTCGCGCGCGGCGTCGATCGCGATGCGTTCCGCGAGACGCTGCAACGCGAACTCGGCGCGCGGCTCGTCGTGACCGGCACGCAGGATATCGAGAGCCGGACGGACCGGCTGTCGCGCGCGTATCGCATCAATATGAACGTGCTCGCGCTCGTCGCGCTGTTTACCGGCGCGTTTCTCGTGTTCTCGACGCAAGCCGCGGGCGTCGTGCGCCGTCGCGCGCAATTCGCGATGCTGCGCGTGCTCGGCATGACGCGCGCATCGCTCGTGCGGCAGATCATGCTCGAAGGCGCGCTGCTCGGCGTGGTGGGCGGCGTGCTCGGCATCGCGCTCGGCTTCACGGTCGCGGCGCTCGCGTTGCGCTTTTTCGGCAGCGATCTCGGCGGCGGATATTTTCCGGGCGTCGAGCCGCGCGTCGTCTTCGATCCGCTAGCGAGCGCGATCTTTCTCGCGCTGGGCATCGGCGTCGCGCTCGCGGGCACGCTCGTTCCCGCGCTCGAAGCGGCGCGCGCCCGGCCCGCGCCCGCGTTGAAGGCGGGCAGCGAAGAAGCCGCGCTCGCACCGCTCGGCACGCCGTGGCCCGCGCTCGCGTGCCTCGCGGCAGGCGCGGCGCTGACGCAGGCGCCGCCCGTTTTCGATGCGCCCATCGGCGGTTATCTCGCCGTCGCGCTGCTGCTCGTCGGCGGCATCGCGCTGATGCCGCGTGTCACGGCAATCGTGTTCCGCCGCGCGATGAAACCGCGCAACGCCGTCGCGACGCTCGCGCTCGCGCGTCTCGCGAATGCGCCCGGGCAGGCATCGATCGCGATGGGCGGCGTGCTGTCGAGCTTCACGCTGATCGTCGCGATGGCGATCATGGTGACGAGCTTTCGCGTGTCCGTCGAAGACTGGCTCGCGCATCTGCTGTCGGCGGATCTTTATGTGCGGATCGCATCGAGCGGCGACACGGGCGGCTTGCAGCCCGATCAGCAAACGCAGATCGCAGCAGTCGATGGCGTCGCGCACGCGGCGTTCACGCGCGCGACGAAGCTGACGCTCGATCCCGCGAAGCCGCCGGTCGCGCTGATCGCGCGCGAGCTCGACGCCGCCGATCCCGGCGCGACGTTGCAGATGACCGGCGATGCGTTGCCGCCATCCGCGTGGCGCGCGGGCGAAACGCCGGTCTGGGCCTCGGAAGCGATGGCCGATCTGTATGGCTATCGCGTGGGCGAGCGCGTGAGCTTGCCCGTCGGCGGCGCGGGCGAGCGCTTCGTCGTCGCGGGCATATGGCGCGACTACGTGCGGCAGACGGGCGCGCTGCAAATGCGTATCGCGGACTATCGGCGGCTGACCGGCGACACGGCCGCCACCGACATCGCCATTACGTTGCGCGCGGGTTCGGGCGCGGCGCAGGTCATCGACGCGATCAAAAAGCTGCCCTTCGGCGGCGCGCTCGAATTCTCGCAACCGGGCGAGATCCGCGCGCGCACGCTGACCATTTTCGACCGCAGTTTCGCCGTGACGTATCTGCTCGAAGCGGTCGCGATCGTCATCGGGCTGTTCGGCGTCGGCGCGACGTTTTCGATGCAGACGCTCGCGCGCTCGCGCGAATTCGGCATGCTGCGGCACGTCGGCGTGACGCGCGCGCAGATTCTCGGGCTGCTCGCTTCGGAAGCGGGCTGGCTCACGCTGCTCGGCATCGCGATGGGCTGCGTGCTCGGCTTCGCGATCAGCCTGATTCTCGTGTTCGTCGTGAATCCGCAGTCGTTTCACTGGAGCATGTCGCTGCACATTCCGTCGACGATGATCGCGGCGATCGCGTGCGTGATGATGGTGTCGTCGTGCGCGACGGCGGTGCTGTCGGGCCGGCGCGCCGTGTCGGTCGATGCGGTGCGCGCCGTGCGGGAGGACTGGTGATGCGCGCGCTGCTTTTCGCGTTGATGCTCATGTCGATGACCGCATTCGCCGGCGAGCCGAAGTTCGCGCCCGTCGTGCCCGGCCACGTCATCGACTGGCCGAAGGACAGCGGCGCGCATCCGCCGTATCGCACGGAATGGTGGTACGCGACCGGCTGGCTCGAGACGGCGGAGCACCAGCCGCTCGGGTTTCAGATCACGTTCTTTCGCTCGAACACCGGCAAGAAGCACGGCAAGAGCGCGTTCGATCCGTCGCAACTCGTCATCGCGCATGCGGCGTTGTCCGATCCCGCGTACGGGCGGCTCGCGCACGATCAGAACATCGCGCGGCAGGGCTTCGGTCTGGCGTACGCGAAGGAAGGCAACACCGACGTCAAGCTCGACACATGGCGCATGTCGCGCGCGGCGGACGGCAGCTACACGGTCATCGCCGATGCCGCCGGATTCGCGCTCCATCTCACCTTCACGCCGACGCAGCCGCCGATGTTCCAAGGCGAAGGCGGCTACTCGCGCAAAGGGCCTTCGACGGAGCAGGCGAGCTATTACTACAGCGAGCCGCAGCTCAAGGTGACGGGCAGCGTCGTGCGGCCATCGGCATCGGGGAAGGAGAGCGCGAGCGTCGCCGTGACGGGCCGTGCCTGGCTCGACCACGAATGGTCGAGCACGTTGCTGCCATCCGATGCGGCCGGCTGGGACTGGCTCGGCGCGAATCTCGACGACGGCTCCGCGCTGATGGCCTTCAAGGTCCGCGCCCGCGACGGCCATTCGGTCTGGGCGCACGCCGCTTTGCGCGATCGCGACGGCCGCACCCGACAATTCGGCCCCGGCGATGTGGAATTCACGCCCGAGCGCGAGTGGCGCTCGCCACGCACGAACACGACGTATCCGGTGGCGATGAACCTGCGCGTCGGCGGAATGCGCTGGCGGCTGACTCCGCTCATCGACGATCAGGAACTCGACTCGCGCGATTCGACCGGCGCGCTGTACTGGGAAGGCGCGGTCACGCTCGACGGCGACGGCGGAAAAGGACGCGGATATCTCGAACTGACGGGATACGCAAAGACGATCGAGATCGAAAAGCGGTGAAGTGGCGGCATCCTCGTGCAACTGTAGCGAAACTTCGTACAAAAGCGTAAAAAGGGGCAGCTTAAGCTTCGTTTAAGAAAAGTCTCATAGTCTCGCTCGACACGCCTCCGCCGTCTCGCCTTTCCATGTCAGCGCGCCTTTTTGTCCAAAGATCCCCGACGATTTACCCGCTTTCGCGGCAGATCGAATGACGCGCGCGTTTTCCCGACGCTCGCGGCCCGCGCCGCGCCTTCTGATCCCTCGACCGATGCGCCCAAAGCGCGCGTCGCTCGATCCGCCTCCGCCGATGCCTTTATCTTCTTCCAACGCCTTGCCCGGCAAGGCAGGCCGACTGCTTTTCACTTGCGCGATCGGTTCCATCTGTACGGTCGTGATCTGCAACGCGCTGCATCGTCCGACCGCGCCTTCGGCCGATAAGGACTACACGCCCGCCGTATCGCTGCCCCAACGCGCCGCGCCGAAAACGCCGCCCGCGCCGACACGCACCACTGAAAGCGCGACCGTCGACGAGACGTTCTCCGATGCCGCGCAAAGCCTCGGCATCGACCAAGGGACGATCGCGACGCTCACCGAAGCGTTCGCGAGCAACGTCGACATGCGGCGCGATCTCAGAAAGGGCGACACGCTCAGCGTGGTCTATGACCGTCCGCAAGGCAGCGCAACCGCCGATGACCCGCCACTCGCCGTGCGTCTGACGACCGGATCGTCATCGCACGACGTGTTCCTTTATCGCGATCCGAACGGCGAAACGCGCTATTACGCGAAGGACGGCAAGAGCACAAAACCCGCGTTCTCGCGCTATCCGGTTGCGTTCACGCGGGTATCGTCGGACTTCTCGCTGCGAAGGTTCGATCCGGTCGTGCATCGCTGGCAAAGTCACGACGGCGTCGATCTCGCCGCGCCCATCGGGACGCCGGTGCACGCGACGGCGCAGGGCAAGGTGACGTTTGTCGGCAGGCAGACGGGTTACGGCAAGGTCGTCATGCTGGAAAATCCGCCGCCGTATTCGACCGTCTACGCGCATCTTTCGCGTTTCGCGAAAGGCATCAGGACTGGCGGAACGGTGCAGCGCGGGCAGGTGATCGGCTATGTCGGCGAAACGGGTTGGGCGACCGGACCGCATCTGCACTACGAAGTGCACGTCGATGACGTCGCGATGGATCCGCTCACCGTCGATCTTCCCGGCGACGATCGTCTGCACGGCGAAGAACGCCAGCGATTCGCGAGGGAAGCGGAAGCGCTGAGCGCCGAGCTCAACGGCTGACGTTCAGACGGCGAGACCGGCCGATTCCCGCACGCCCGCCAGAACGCGGCGGCTCTTGCCTGCGCGCTTGGCTTCGTAGAGCGCGTTGTCGGCGTCGCGCAGCACGCCGTCGAGTTCGTCGTGATGATGATCGAACATCGCGACGCCGATGCTCACGCCGATCTCCAGCATCGCGCCGGCATCGGTGACGAAGGGCTTCGACAACTCGCGCACGATGACATCCGCGAGCGCGAGCGGATCGGCCTGCGGCGGCGTGACGATCACGAACTCGTCGCCGCCGAGCCGCGCGACCAGCGATCCTTCGCCCGACAGATGCCGCAAACGGCGCGCGACCAGCGCGAGCAGCGTATCGCCGATTTCGTGGCCGTGGGCGTCGTTGATGGCCTTGAAGCCGTCGAGATCGAGATAGAGCAGGGCGGTGTGCTCTGGCGCGCTCGACCGGACCGCCCGGAAAAGACCCGCGCGGTTGAGGAGCCCGGTCAGTTCGTCGTGGCGCGCGCGGCGATCGTTTTCCTGTTCGGCTTTCATCGTGGAGACGAGCATGCCGTTCAGACGCCACGCGGCGGCGCTCATCGCAAAAAGATAAAACGGGATTTGCAAAAGCGTGAGCCAGAGCGTCGGCTCGCCCGAGAGCACCGCGCCGATGCAGCACGGCCCGAGCGACAAAAAGATCATCACCGCGACGAGACGCGGCGCGCCGAAATTGCGGAAGCAGATGCCGCCGACCATCGCGGCGGCGGACAGAAACGACAGCGTCGCGGCGACCCAGTCGCCCGACAGCACGGAGACCAGCGCGCCGTAGCCGACGGTTGCGCCCCAAAGCGGCGCGAGAAGCACGTAGGTATCCGTCAGCGTCGATTTGCGCTCGCGCGCGCGGCGTCGCGCGACGACGAGCACGACGAGCCGCACGAGACACACGGCGATTTCGAGCGCGAGCCAGATGTGGAAAGCGGGCGTCGGATGGCGGCCGTCCAGCACCCACGCGACGGCGACCGTGTTCAGCACGCCGCCCGCGAATATCGGCAGCGTGCCGAACAGGCTTCCGACGAGGGCGACGCGGATCGCGCGGGGAATGTCGGCTCCCGCGTGCAGCAACCACGTCGCCGCACGTCCGCGCGGCAGGGTGAACACCTCAGTTTGTTGTTCCATATCGGGCTTTTCGCGTCACGGTCGGGCCGGACCACACTGCGGATAACGGTCGTTCGCATCGAAACTTTAGTAGGCCACCGCTTAACAACGGCGTGCAATCGGTTGGGAACAGGCGATAAAAAATAGTTATTCGCGGCGTGTTCTTGACTTTTTGTCCGCTTCGCGCGCGCCCATATCCGCTCGGGGAATCCGTCCGAATCGCGCGAAACCTTACGACCTGCTGTCATGTAGGGCTTTATTGAGAACGATTCGCGTTTACGTTAGCTTCGCGACTCCTACGGAAGTGGAGCACGATTTATGGCTTACATGCACATACAGCCGGCATCGTCGAAGCGTTCTTCGACCTCGCCGCCGCCTTCGAATCTGCCTCTCGATGCTTACTGGCATCGGCGCGAACCCGCCGTCGCGCGTCCGGCGCCGCCCGAGCGCGAAGCCACCGGGCGCAGCCTGCTCGATCTCGCCATCGCCAACCGGCAGATGCTCGTGAACATGGCGCGCGGCGTCGTCGGTTGCGCGAGCCGTGCCGAGGACGTGGTGCATGACGTCTTCGTCAGTCTCATCGACTTGCCGCAGCAGGACGCCGTGCGTCAGCCGATGGGCTACATCGCGCGCATGGTGCGCAATGCGTCGATCGACGCGTGCAGGCGGCAAAGCCTCGAAAACATCTATCGCGCGGACGAGGAGGACGGCCTCGACGTGCCCTCGCACGAACTCTCGCCCGAAGCGCGCGCGCAGGCCCGCGATACGCTGCACCGCGTCTGCGATGCGCTCGCGCAGTTGCCCGAGCGCAATCGCGCCGCCTTCGAAATGGTGCGGCTGCGCGACGAGACGCTGCAAAGCGCGGCGCGCGCGCTGAACGTCTCGCAGACGCTCGTGCACTTCATGGTGCGCGACGCCCAGCAGCATTGCGCCGCTTGCGTCGACGCGCGCGAACGCAATGTCGCGTGTCCGGCGTTCGTCGGCGGTAAAAAAGCGCGCCGCTCATCCGTCTAGTCGATATAGGCCAACTCGCAGAGAGAGACATCACCATGTCGCAACAGCAGAACCACGCAGCCGACGATCTCGTCTACACGGTCGTCATCAACGACGAAGAGCAGTATTCGATCTGGCCGACGTTCCGCGACGTGCCCGCGGGCTGGCGCGAAGCCGGCAAGCGCGGCGCGAAGGCCGATTGCCTCGCGTACATCGAACAGGTCTGGACCGACATGCGCCCCGCGAGCCTGCGCCGTCACATGGACGCCATCGCCACACAAGCCCGCGCGAGCCTGAACTGATGAGCGCGCTCTCCGTGACCGCGCCCGCGCTCGCCGATCTGCGGATCGAGCCGGGCTTGCCGGTCGTCGTATCGCCGCGCGCGGGCGTCGATCTGTCGCTCGCCGATGCCGCGCCGCTGCTGCATTCGATCGTCGCGGAATCGCTCGAACGCGCGGGCGGCGTGCGCTTCACCGGCTTTCCCGTCGAGTCGATCGAGGCGTTCCAGCAATTCGCCGCGTCGTTCGGCGATCCGCTGATCGGCTACGAATTCGCCTCGACGCCGCGCAGCCAGGTCGAGGGCGCGGTGTACACGTCGACGGAATATCCGCCGCATCGCTCGATTCCGCTGCACAACGAGCAGTCGTACACGCGCGAATGGCCGATGCGCATCTGGTTCCACTGCGCGCTCGCGGCGCGTGCGGGCGGTGCGACGCCGATCGCCGACAGCCGCGCGGTGTATCGCGCGCTCGGTCCGGCGCTCGTCGAACGCTTCGCGAAGCGCGAGCTGCTGTACGTGCGCAACTTCGGGCAAGGACTCGATCTGCCGTGGCAGAACGCGTTCGGCACGGAAAATCCGCGCGAGGTCGAGCGCATCTGCGCGGCGCGCGGGATTGCGTGCGCGTGGCGCGACAGCGACGACGGCGAACTGCTGCTGCGCACGGAAGAGCGTTGTCAGGCGGTCGCGCGGCATCCGCGCACGGGCGACATGGTCTGGTTCAATCAGGCGAATCTCTTTCATCTTTCCGCGCTCGACGACGACATGCAGGAAGCGCTCGTCGATGCCGTCGGATTGGAAAACGTGCCGCGCAACGTCTTTTACGGCGACGGCGCGCCGCTCGAAGCCGATGCGCTCGCCGAGATCCGCGCGGTGCTCGACGAAAAGCGCATCGCATTTCCGTGGCTCACCGGCGACGTGCTGATGCTCGACAACATGCTGACCGCGCACGCGCGCGATCCGTTCGAAGGACCGCGCCGCGTCGTCGTGGCGATGGCGCAGAGTTACCGCGAGGCGCGATGACATTGTCCGTGGCGCTGCGCGCGCGTTCGTTGACGGTCGCCTATCGCGACGACGTCGTGCTGGAAAACCTCGACATCGATATCGCCGAAGGGCGCGTCACCGCGTTATGCGGACCGAACGGCTGCGGCAAGAGCACGTTGTTGCGCACGCTCGCCGGTTTGCAGGCGGCGCGCGCGGGATCGGTCGACGTGAACGGCAAGCCGCTCGCATCGATGCGCCGCCGCGCGCTCGCCCGCACGCTCACCATGCTCGCGCAGTTCAATCAGATTCCGGCGGGACTCACGGTGCGCGAACTCGTCGCCTACGGACGCTACGCGCACGGCGGCTGGATGCGCGGTCTCACGCGCGCGGACCACGCGGCGATCGATGCGGCGCTCGACGCGAGCGGACTCGTCGACGATGCCGCGCGCGATGTCGCCGCGCTTTCCGGCGGCGAGCGTCAGCGTGCGTGGATCGCGATGGCGCTCGCGCAGGAAGCGCCGATCGTGCTGCTCGACGAGCCGACGACGTACCTCGACATCCATCATCAGCTCGACATCCTGCGGGAATTGCGGCGGCTCAATCGCGAGCGCGGACTCACGATCGTCTGGGTGCTGCACGACCTGAATCAGGCGGCGGCGTTCTCCGACGAAATCGTGCTGATGCGCGCGGGGCGTATCGTCGCGCAAGGCTCGCCCGAAGCGATGATCGATCCGCGTCATTTGCTGGAGACTTTCGGCGTTCGCATGCTGCGCGTCACGCATCCGCAGACGGGCGCGCCGATGTGCGTGCCCGCTTACGATGGCGTCGAAGAACGGAGCATCGCCGCATGACGACGCTCGCGACTCGCCGCCGCCTGCATCGCGCGCATTCGTTCTGGGCGCGCGTGTCGCTCGTCATCGATCTGATCGCCGGACGCCGAACGACATGACGACGCTCGCCACGGCAAACGCATCGCGGCATCGCGTGGCCGCGCCGAATCGCGCGGGCGCGATCGCGTGTGCGTTGATCGCGCTGATTCTCGCGCTGGCCGCGCTGCGTCTCTATCCCGAACTGCGCGCGTGGCTCGATGCGCCATCGGGCACGGATGCCGCGCGTCTCGCGCATGTCTTTCTCTTCGATCTGGGCGCGCCGCGCGTGGCCGCCGCGCTCGTCGCGGGCGGCTGTCTCGCGGTCGCGGGCACGCTCTTTCAGGCGCTGACGCGCAATCCGCTCGCCGCGCCCGATCTGCTCGGCATCACCGGCGGCGCGCAGCTCGGGCTGCTCGCGGCGATGATCGCGCCGGAGGTGGTCGGCGCGGCGTCGGTGCCGTTGCTGTTCGTCTGCGGGCTCGCGGCGGCGGGTTGCGTCGCGGCCGCGGCGGGCGGCTGGCGCGCGACGCCCTTGCGCCTCGTGCTCGCGGGCAGCGTGTGCATGCTGCTTTTTTCCGCGATCTCGACGCTCTTGCTCGCGTTCTTCGAGCAGACGGTCGTCGGCGCGTCGCTGTGGGCGAGCGGCAGTCTGTATCAGCCCGGCGCGACGGGATTGATGTCGGCGCTGCGCTGGCTCGTGTTGCCGCTTCTCGCGCTGCCGTTCGTGATGCGCCCGCTCGATCCGTTCGCGCTCGGCGACGATGCCGCTGCCGCCGCCGGCGTGAACGTCGATGCGACGCGTCTCTTCGCGATGACGGTCGCGGTCGGCTTCGCGAGCGTCGCGGTGGCGATCGCGGGGCCGCTGTCGTACGTCGGGCTGATCGCGCCGAATCTGCTGCGTCACCTGCGCGGCGCCAAAGCGTCGAAGCTCGCGGCGCTCGTGCCGCTCTCCGCGCTCGCGGGCGGCGCGCTCGTGCTCGCGACCGACAGCGCCGTGCTCGCGCTCGATCTCGATTCGACCTTGTCGACGGGCGTCGCGATCGCATTTGTCGGCACGCCGCTGATGCTCGCGATGATCAGGAGCGGCGCGGCGTGGTCCGGCGCGCTGCACGCGGGCCAGGCGCGCGAATCGGCGCGGCGCGGCATGGGCGCGGTGCGGGCGTTGTCCGCGTGGCCGTCGCCTGCGCTCGCCGCTTTGCTCCTCGCCATCGGATGCGCGGTGCTCGCGATCGGCGCATCCATCGGTCCGACGATGCTCGGCCCCGCGCGCTGGATCGATGCGCTCGCGCACCGCGACGACATCGCCCGCATGCTGCTCGAACTGCGCGTGCCGCGTCTTTTGTGCGCGTTGCTCGCGGGCGCGCTGCTCGCATCGAGCGGCGTGCTGATGCAGAGCATCGTGCGCAATCCGCTCGCCGGACCGGAAGTGCTCGGCGTGACGCAAGGCGCGGGTCTCGCGACGCTCGCCGCGCTGATGATCTGGCCGCTCGCCGGGCATCTCTTTCTCGCGGCGGCCGCGTTGACCGGCGGCGGCGCGACGCTCGGCATCACGCTGCTTTTCAATCGGCGGCATCGATACGCGCCGCTCGCGGTGGCGCTGACGGGCATCGTCATCGGCACGTTATGCACGACGCTCGCGCAATGGCTCATCACGCAGCAGAGCGTGCAGCCGGCGCGTTTTGTCGTGTGGCTCGTCGGCGGCACGTATGGGCGAAGCTGGGGCGAAGTCGCGACGATCCTGCCGTGGTGCGCGCTCGCGCTGCCGGTGCTGGCGTTGCTCGCGCGTCCGCTCGATCTGCTCGCGCTCGGCGACGAACAGGCGCTGGCGCTCGGCCTGCCGATCGCGCTCCTGCGTCCGCTCGTGCTCACGGTCGCGACGCTCGCCGCGTGCGCGGCGGTGGCGGCGGTCGGGCCGGTCGGCTTCATCGGCCTGATGGCGCCGCATCTCGCGACGATGCTCGGCGCGCGCACGCACGGCACGCGGCTCTGGCTCGCGGCATTGCTGGGCGCGCTCGTGCTCGCCGCCGCCGATCTCGCCGCGCGCACCCTGCTCGCGCCGCGCGAGATTCCGGCGGGCGTTCTGACCGCGCTGATCGGCGCGCCTTACATGCTGGCGCTGCTCGTCATCGAAACGCGTCGCGAGAAGGGCCGCGCGCGATGACAGAGCAAGCGCGTTCCTTCGCTGTATTCGCGCCGCCCGAGCTTGCGCCGTATCTGCAGAACGTGTGGCTCGGCAAGCCGGACGACGATGCACAACGCATCGCGCTGACATCGCTCGCCGATCATCGCGATGCATTGCTCGCCGCGATGATCGCGCTCTATGGCGGCGATGCCGCGCTTCATGCGCGCGCGCTGCTGTCGCAATGGAGCAAGTACTACTTCGGCCTCGCGGCGCCCGCGGGCGTGGCGGCGGCGAGGCTGCTCGGGCGTCCGCTCGATATGTCGCCCGAACGCACGCATCTCGTGCTGAAAGAGGGCATGCCCGCCGCGCTTCATTTCGATGCCGATGCATTGCGCGCACCCGATGCCGATCCCGCGCGCCGCTATGCGAGTCTCGTCGCGCATCTGGACCGCGTGATCGGCATGATCGCGGGCATGACGAAGATCGCACCGCGCGTGCTGTGGAGCAACGCGGGCAACGTGCTGGACTATTTGCTCGCGAATTGCCGGTCGATTTTCAGCGATGCCGATATCGACGCGGCCTGGCTCTTTCGCGCCGGCGATGCGAATCCGCTGCGCACGCCGATCCGCGATGCGACGCCGCGATCGACGCTTCTGCCCAACCCGTTTCGCGCGCGCCGCGTATGCTGCGTGCGCTATGAGATTCCCGGAGAGACGCAACTGTGCGCAAGCTGCCCGCTGCTTTTGACGATGCGCGACGAAGAACTCGCTTTGCAAGACGCCATCTCTCGATAGCGCTTGGAGCGTGTCTGTGCATCGCGTTCTCCGGTCAGCGCGCGCTCGCCTGCGCGCCGCTCGCCGGCAATCCGACCGTGTCGCAATTCAGCAAGACGATGCCTGCGCGCCCGTTGCGCATCGTCGTGCTCGAATTCATGTTCGCCGAAGACGTGGCCGCGCTCGACATGACGCCCGTCGGTGTCGTCGATCCCGAGTATTACGACGGCTGGATCGGCTACGACAGCGCGCGCTTCGAAGGCGTGCCGGCGGTCGGCACGCGTCAGGAACCGAGTCTGGAAGCGATCGCATCGACGCGGCCGGATCTGATCATCGGCGTGGGTTATCGACATGCGCCGATTTTCGCGGCGCTGGATCGCATCGCGCCGACGGTGCTGTTTCAATTCAGCCCGGATGTGCAGAACGGCAAAGCCGACGGCGCGCGCACGCAGCTCGAATGGACGCGCAGCATCTTTCACACGATCGCGTGCATGACAGGACGCGAAGAGCAGGCGCGCATCGCCGATGCCAAGCTCGATGCGGGACTGGCTCGCGATGCCGCGCGTCTGAAGGAAGCGGGTTTGACGGGCACGCGCTTCGCGCTGTTGCAAGACCTCGGCCTGCCCGACCGATACTGGGCTTATACGGGTAACAGCACGGCGGCGGGCGTCGCGCGTGCGCTCGGCGTTCATCTGTGGCCTGAAAAGCCCACGCGCGAAGGCACCGTGTATGTGACGTCGGCGGACTTCCTGAAGCGGCCGGATGTGGCCGTGCTGTTCGTGACGACATCGAATGCGGCGACGTCCGTCGATGCCACACTCGATTCGCCGATATGGCGCTTCGTGCCCGCGAAGAAGGCACAGCGCGTGACGCTCGTCGAACCGAATATCTGGGGATTCGGCGGGCCGATGTCGGCGTTGAAGCTCGGCGACATGATTACCGAAAAGCTGCTTGCGTTGCCGAAGCATTGAAAAAACGGGGCCTTGCGCCCCGTTCATCGTTCAACCCGATGTGCCATTCGCCTGAACGTCGAGCGTTGCCGCTCTCACGCCGCCGCCGCGCGTCTCGTTCACGACCATTCCGTTCTCCAGCTTCAGCACGCGATCCGCGATGTAGAAATAGCGGTCGTCATGCGTCACGACGATGACAGTCTTGCCACGCGCACGCAACTCCGGCAACAACTGCTCGTAGAACACCGCTTTGAATGCCGGGTCCTGATCGGCGGCCCATTCATCGAAGAGATAGAGCGGACGGTCTTCGAGATACGCGACCACCAGCGCAAGCCGTTTGCGCTGACCTGTGGAAAGCGAGCGCGTCGAGAACGCGCCATCGACGACCTTCACCTTGTGGTCCAGCGACAGCTTCGCGACGAGCGCATTCGCGCGGGCATCCGCGGCCGCGCGCGATGCATCGTTCGGATCGACGATGCCGAGCAGCGCATCGAACAGATGGAAGTCGTTGAACACGGCAGTGAAACGCTCGCGATATGCAGCGCGATTCGTTGCATCGACCGCGACGCCATCGACTTCGATCACGCCCGATTCAGGCTCATAAAGCCCTGTAAGCACTTTCGCAAGCGTGGTCTTGCCGCTGCCGTTTCCGCCGACGATGAACACGAGTTCACCCGGCCTGAACGTCAGATCGACGGGACCGATGCGGAACATGCGCTCGTCGCGTTCATGGAAATACGAGTGCCCGACGCCGCGCATGGTGAGCGTGTGAAAGCCCGCATCATCGGCGGAGGAAACAGAAACAGAAGACACGCGCAGACTGCCGAACTCCGCCATCACCTTCTCGATGCGCGCCAGCGAAACGCGCGCCGCGTTCAGCGTGGGAATGTTGTTGAGCAGACCATCGAGCGGCACCAGCATGAACAGAAACACGACAACGTAGCCTGCTGTCGCGCCCGCATCCGCGCGCACGCCGAGCGATGGCCAGAACGCCGCAGCACCGAGAAAGCCGTAGAACAGAAAGATGATCCAGCCCACGCCGATCGCATAGGCGCTGAACGCGCGCCGCCGATGATCGCGCACTTCGCCGATTGCCGCGCCGAGTTGTCCATCGACGAACTGCTGCGAGCGCGCGCGATGCAGCTTCAATTCCTTCGCGCCCGCAAAGAGCGCGCCGAGATAGCCGAACAGCTTGTCCTGCGATTGCCCGGCCGCTTCGAGCGAAGCGATCGCGCGCTTGTCGCCGAGGTGATAGCCGAGCGATCCGGTGATGATCGCCGCGAGCGCGAGCAGGCAAACCGGCCACGACAGCCACGCGAGATAGCCGAGGCAGCCGAACACGATCGATCCGTGCATCACGATGTTCGGCAACGCGAAGAAGAGCATGGAGACATTGGTGGCGTCGTCGGTCAATACGGACTGAACGGGCGCCGCGCCGATGCGCTCGACATCGCGCAACTCCGCCGCCACCACGCGCCGCGCGACATGCTCGCGCAGTTGCGCCATCGTGTCCTGCGAGAGCCGCGCGAACAGCACGCCCGATACGACGCGCGTGAAGAGCGCGATGACCGCGCACAACGCAAAGCGCCAGGCGAGCGCGCCATCGGCGGATGAAGGCGTCGATAGCGCGCGATTGAGCGTCGCGACGAGCATCACGCTCGCGATGCCGTTCATCACGCAGGCGACGAGCGCCACCGCGAATGCGCCGCGCGAGCGCTTGAGCAGCGCGAGGATGAGGCGCGCAGCGGGCTTCTGCGTGGCGGAAGAATCTAAAGGCTCGTGGATAGCAGTCATTGGCAGGGCATCACTGAACTGAAGTCGGAAAGCGGCGCTGAACGCACCTCTACATAGAGACGTTTCAGCACGACGAATCTTTAGCGCATGAAAAGCGGTAAAAATTTTTTCGCGCGAATCGTCATCCCGAATGAAGCCGCATTTTCAGCGGCCCACGTTCGTGCCGCAGCTTTTCCCGATGCGGCCGGAACCCGAAGGAATTCATGCCGATGACGAGTTTTCCGACCGCGCTGCATCTTCGTATCAAGGCACTCGCGCGCCTTCAACCGGATGCGCCCGCCCTCGCATTCAATGCACATGACGACGCACGTCTCACACGCGGCGAACTGGATGCCCGCGCGTCGCGGCTCGCGGCGCGTCTGCGCGCTGCGGGCGTCGGCGCTGAAGTGCGCGTCGGCGTATGCGTCGAGCGTTCTTGTGAATTGTTCGTCGCGCTGCTTGCCGTGTTGAAGGCGGGCGGCGTATTCGTGCCGCTCGATCCGCATCATCCTGCCGCGCGTCTCGACTGGATCGCGAACGATGCGCGCCTCGCGCACGGCATCGTCGATCGACACGCCGACGATGCGATGCGCGCGCGCTTCACGCGATGCTTCGACGCAGAGCAAGACATCGCCGATGCGCCCGCGCTCAACGACGCTGCGCCCGTGCATCCGCGCGCAGCCGCGTACATGATTTACACGTCGGGATCGACGGGCGCGCCGAAGGCCGTCGTCGTCGAACATGGCCCGCTCGCCGCGCATTGCGATGCACTTGTGGCGGCGCTCGGCATCGGCGAGGGCGACAGCTTGCTGCACTTCGCATCGGTGAACTTCGATGCGGCGCACGAATGCTGGCTCGCGCCGCTGGCCGTGGGGGCGCGCGTCGTCATCACGGCGCCGCCGCCGTTCGCGCCCGAAGCAGCGCATACGTTGATCGAACGCGAACGCGTGAATGTGGCCGCGTTTCCGCCTGCTTATCTGCGCGAATTCGCTTCCGTTGCCGAGCGCAAAGGCGTGCCGGCCTCGTTGCGCGTGCTCGCGTTCGGCGGCGAGGCGCTGTCGCGTGAAGCGTTCGCGCGCGTGCGTCGTGTATTCGCGGCGCAGCGCCTCATCAACGGATATGGTCCGACGGAAGCCGTCATCTCGCCGATGCTCTGGCCCGTCGAGCCGCACGTCACGCCCGATCTCGACGATGCCGATGCGTATGCGTCGCTGCCCATCGGACGCGTGATCGGTCCGCGTGTCGCGCGCATCGACGATGGCGAGTTGCTGCTCGGCGGCGCGTGCATCGCGCGCGGCTATCACGGTCGCGCTGCGCTCACGGCGGAGCGTTTCGTGCCCGATGCTTCCGGCGAGCCGGGCGCGCGCATCTATCGCACGGGCGACCTCGCGCGCGAACGTGCCGATGGCGCTTACGACTATCTCGGCCGCATCGATGACCAAGTGCAGGTTCGCGGCGTGCGCGTCGAGCCTGCGGAAATCGCCGCGTGTTTGCGCGCGCATCCATCCATTCGCGACGCAGCCGTGCTCGCCGATTCGACGAACGGACGCGTGCAACTAACCGCCTGTTTCGCGCCCGCACATGAAGCTGTAAGCGATGCCGCGTTGAAGGCATATCTCGCGGAACATTTGCCCGCAGCCTGGCAGCCGCATCGGTATGTGAGGCTCGCGCGCCTGCCGTATACGTTGAACGGCAAGCTCGATCGCGATGCGTTGAAGAAGCAGGCGGATCGCGCAACGTCGATGTCGTGCGACGCGGATTACATCGAGCCGGCGACCGATACCGAACGCCGTCTCGCGCAAACGTGGCAGCGCATTCTCGACCATGCCGCGCCCATCGGACGTGCTGATCGCTTCTTCGGACGCGGCGGCGATTCGCTCGCGGCGATGCAGTTGCAGGCGGCGATCCGCATCGACTGGCGCGTGAATCTGCGGCTCGATACGATCTTCGGCGATCCGCCGCTGCAAGCACTGGCCGCATCGATCGATGCGAGCGAGAAGGAGGCGAGCGATCCGGTCATCGTGAGAAGCGTGGTTTCGTCGGATGCGCCTTATGTCGATCGCGCGGCATCGTTCGCGCAGCAGCGCTTCTGGGTGCTCGCGCAAACGCGCGACGCGGGCGCAGCGTATCACGTCGCGGGTCGTTGGGACATCAGCGGCAGGCTGGATGCAAACGCATTGCAACGCGCGCTGGATCATTTGATCGAACGCCACGAGGCATGGCGCACGACGCTCGTCGAGAACGAAGACGGCGTCGTCATGCAGCGCATTCACAAGTCCTTGCCGGTGACGATTCAGCGTGTGAATCACAGTTCGAATGCTGATGAAGAACGTCACGCGAGCGAAGCGTTCGACTTGTCGAATGGTCCGCTGTTGCGCGCGACGCTCGCATCGTCCGGCGATGAATCGCACCGGCTGATGCTGGCGGCGCACCACGCGATCACGGATGGCTATAGCTCGCGCATCGTCTTCGATGAACTCGCGCATGTTTATAGCGCGTACGCGCAAGGCCAAACGCCTTCGCTTGCCGCGTTGCCGATTCAATACGCGGATTACGCGCAGTGGCAGCGCGAACTCGTCGCGGGTGAAGAGGGCGCGCGTCAGCTTCGCTTCTGGCGCAAGGCGCTCGATGCCGCGCCTGAACCGCTCGCGCTTCCTTTGGATCGCGCGCGTCCAGCCGAACGCGATCATCGCGGGCAACGCGTAACGTTGCGCTTGTCCGCCGATACGTCGAACGCATTGCGTCAGCTTGCACGCACGAAGCACGCATCGCCGTTCGTGGTGTTGCTGAGCGCGTTCGACGCGTGGCTTCATCGGCTTACGGGCGCAAACGATTTCGTTGTTGCGACGCCGGTCGCGCATCGGCAGCGTCCCGAGACGGCGGCGCTCATCGGCCTGTGCCTGAACACGCTGGCGTTGCGTGCGCGCGTCGATGCGGCTCAAACGTTTTCCGATCTGATGGAAGCGACGCGCATTCATGCGCTCGATGCGTTCGCGCATCAGGACGTGCCGTTCGATCGCGTGCTCGATGCAGTGAAGCCGCCCGTCGCGCGTGGCGACGAGTGGCTGCGCGTGAAGCTCGCGCAGCAGTTCGATGCAGCGTTGACATCGACGTTGCCGAACGCATCGGCGATTGCAACGCCCGGCCCCGATCTCGCGGCGCGTTTCGATTTCGCGCTCGACTTCACCGACGATGTTCGCGGCATTGAACTCGTCGCGGCTTACGCGTGCGATTGCATCGATGAAGCCACCGCGCGCGCATGGCTTGCGAGCTTCGCGACGCTCGTCGCGGATGCGGTGCGCGATCCGTCGCGCCCGATCGCATCGCTCGATTGCGTGCCTCAGCGCGACGTGCAACGAGGCCGCGCACTGAATTTCGAAGCCGACGATATCCTCGCGTTGATCGCGCATCACGCAAGCGCCACGCCGCATCGCATCGCGCTTGCGGACGCGCATACGCAGATCAGTTACGCCGAACTCGACGACGCATCGAACCGCATCGCGCTCGCGTTGCGTCATAAAGGCGCGAAGGCGGAGCAGGCGGTCGCGGTGTGCATCGAACGTTCGGTGCGCTTCGTCGTTGCGTTGATCGGCGCGATGAAGTCGGGTGCTTATGCGGTGCCGCTCGATCCGTCGATGCCGCACGCGCGCATCGATGCCGCGATCGACGCATGCGGCGCGCGTTTCGCGCTCGTCGCGATGAACGACGACAACGCGCCGCGCGCGCTCGGCAATGCTCAACTGCTCGATGTCGATACGCTCGCGCACGATGCATCGCTCGCGAATGCCGCCGTGCAGCGCGTGCAGCTTGCGCCTGCGCAGACCGCTTATGTCATCTTCACGTCGGGCTCGACGGGCACGCCGAAGGGCGTAGCGGTGCCGCATCGCGCGCTCGCCGACTACGTGCAAGGCATGCTCGATGAACTCGCGTTCGCGCCTGGCGCATCGATGGCGATGGTCTCGACGGTCGCCGCCGATCTCGGTCATACGACGCTCTTCGGCGCATTGTGTTCGGGACGCACGCTGCATCTGTTGCCTGCTCGATGCGCGTTCGATCCGGATCGCTTTGCCGCAGAAATGCGCGTGCGCGAAGTGGGCGTGCTGAAGATCGTGCCGAGTCATCTGCACGCGCTGCTCGAAGCGCAGCATCCTGCCGATGTGTTGCCGTCGCATGCGCTCGTGACGGGCGGCGAGTCGTTGCCGTGGGCGCTGGTCGATCGCGTGAAGGCGTTGAAGCCTTCGTGCCGCGTCATCAATCACTATGGTCCGACGGAAGCGACTGTCGGCGCCATTGCGTGCGAAGCGTCTGCATTCGCCGACGATGAACGCAATGCGCAGAGCGTGCCGCTCGGACGCCCAATGCCCAATGCCGAGGCTTATGTTCTCGATACATCCGGCGCGTGCGTGCCGCCGGGCGGCATCGGCGAGTTGCATATCGGCGGGCCGGGCGTTGCGCGCGGTTATCTCGGACGCGCCGCGGCGACAGCGGAGCGCTTCATGCCGCACCCGTTCGTGCGCGGCGAACGCCTTTATCGGACCGGCGATCGCGTTCGTCTGCTCGCGGATGGACGTATCGCCTTCCTCGGCCGTCTCGACGATCAGGTGAAAATTCGCGGTTATCGTGTCGAGCCGGGCGAAGTGAGCGCGGCATTGCGCGCGATCGAAGGCGTGGCTCAGGCCGAAACATTGCCCGTCGATCGCGATGGGCGTCTTCAGCTTGTCTCGTTCGTGACCGGTTCCGCGCAAGACGATTCGACGTTGCGCGATGCGCTCGGCGCGCGCCTTCCCGACTACATGCTGCCCGCGACGATCGTCATGCTCCACGCGTTGCCGATGACCGCCAACGGCAAGATCGATCGTGCAGCATTGCGCAGCATCGCATCGAAGCCGGTCGAATCCGTCGTAACGAGCGATACGCCGCGCGGCGACACCGAGGAAGCCATCGCCTCAGTATGGCAGGACGTGTTGAAGGCGAAGCACGTCGGGCTCGATGACAACTTCTTCGAGCTTGGCGGCGATTCGATTCTCGTGCTGCAAGTAATCGCGCGTCTGCGCAAGCGAGGCCTTCGCGTCACGCCGAAACAGGTTTTCGATAACGCGACAGTTGCGCAACTCGCGCTAGTCGCGAAGCCTGTCGACACGAACGAAGCGAAAGCGCCTGTCGTCGCGACGAAACAGGCGGATGAAAGCGCAGCGTTGACGCCCGCGCAATTGCGCTTCTTCGCACTCGACATTCCGCAGCGCGGGCATTGGAATCAATCGGTGGAATTCGACGCGAATGCATCGTTCGATCTCGACGCCTTTGCGCGCGCGTTGGATGCGCTGCTTACGCATCACGCTATCTTCAGGCAACGCTTCGAGCGCGATGGCACGACTAACGCATGGCGCATCGTGCAGGCATCGAAGGCATTCGATACGCTGCCGCTCGCAGCCGTCGCCGCGAACGATGAAACGGATGCGCTTGCGCAGTTCGATGCGATTCAGCGCACGCTCGACATTTCGCACGGGCCGCTCGCATGCGCGCTCGTTGCATCGCTTGCGGACGGGCGCACGAAGCTCTATCTGGCAATTCATCATCTGATCGTCGATGGCGTGTCGTGGCGCATCCTGCTCGACGATCTGTCGAGCGCATATCAAGCGGCGCAGTCGCGCGGCACCGCGAGTCTTGCGCGTACCGGCGCGACGGCGTCGCAATGGGCCGCGCGCCTTGCGGCAGCCGCGCGTGACACACACTCTCCCTTCGCAGACGAGGCGAAATACTGGATCACCACACTCGCTGCGGGCGATGACCTGCGTCTCGATCATCCGCAAGCGAAGGCAACGAACGCAGACGCCGCGGTCATCGAACAGACGCTCGAAGTCGATCTCGCGCGTGCCGTGCTCGCCGATGCCAACCTCGCCTATCGCACGCAGACGATCGAACTGCTGATCGCGGCGCTTGCTCATGCGACCGGCGCGACGTGCCGCATGGAGCTGGAAGGACATGGCCGCGAACCGCTCTTCGACGATATCGACGCAAGCCGCACGCTCGGATGGCTGACGAGTCACTATCCGGTTTCGATTCCGGTGCTGGCATCGCCGATCGAAACGCTCGCAGCCGCGAAAGACACGCTGCGCGCAGTGCCGAACAAAGGTCTCGGCTTCGGCGTGCTGCGCCATTTCGGCGACGATGCGACGCGCGCTTCGCTCGAAGCATTGCCGCGGCCGCGCGTGACCTTCAACTACCTCGGTCAGTTCGATTCGCTCGATTCGCGCGACGCAGCGTTCACGCCGCGCTTCGGCGGCGCGGGTTGCGAGCGCGATCCTTCCGGTCCGCTCGGCAACGCGCTCGCGATTCACGCTTATGTCGCCGATGGAGCGGAGCGCACGCTCAGGCTGCATTGGGTCTACGGCGCGACGCAATTCGAACGCGCGACGATCGAGGCGCTTGCGCAGCGATTCGAGGGCACGCTCGCCGATATCGTCGCTGCATGCGCCGGGCGCATCGCGATGAAAGGCGCAGGCGCGACGCCGGGCGATTTCCCGCTCGCCCGCGACGGCGGTTTGACGCAAGCGGCGCTCGAACGCCTGCCTGTGGATCTGCGCAGCATCGCCGATATCTATCCCCTCTCGCCGATGCAGCAGGGCATCCTGTTCCACTCGCTGTTCGCGCCTGAGCAGTCGACGTATGTGAATCAGTTTGCCGCAACGTTGATCGCGCCCGATGTAGACCGCCTGCGCGCGGCCTTCGAGGCTTCCGTGCCGCGTCACGACATCCTGCGCACAGGCTTTACCGCCGATGAAGCCGCGCCGATGCAGATCGTGCATCGCCAGGCGCGCTTGCCTTTCGATGTGATCGACTGGCGCGAACGTAGCGATGCATCGGCCGCCTTTGAAACGTGGCTCGCCGACGATCGCGCGCGCGGCTTCGATCTTGCCGCGCCGCCCCTGATGCGCGTCACGCTGATTCGCGTCACCGACGATGAATGGCGCATCGTGTGGACGCGTCATCATCTGCTGCTCGATGGCTGGAGCACGGCCCGCATGTTCGCGGATGTCCTGCGCGACTACATCGAGCCGCCGCGCGCGCAGCCGTTCGTCGCGCACGCGAAGGCGCGTTATCGCGACTTCATCGAATGGCTCGCGACACGCGATGCGCAAGCCGACCAAGCGTTCTGGACCGACCGTCTCGCACGCCTCGGCGAACCGACGCGCATCGCGCAGCGCGAAGCGAGCAAGGCGCCGACACTCGACGATCATCGCTCGTGGCGCGCGTCGCTCGACCCTGCGATGACCGCGCGTCTCACCGACGCCGCGCGCCATCTGCGCGTGACGCTCAACACGCTCGTGCAAGGCGCGTGGGCGCTCGTGTTGCAGCGCATGACGCATCAGGCGAGCGTGGCGTACGGCGCGACGGTCGCAGGCCGCCCGGACTCCCTCGCCGATATCGACGGCGTACTGGGACTCTTCATCAACACGTTGCCGGTGATCGCCGAGCCGCTGCCGCAACGCGCCGCGTCCGCATGGCTGCGCGAATTGCAAGCGGATAACGCCGCAGCCCACGAACACGCTCACACGCCGCTCGCGGATATTCAACGCTGGGCAGGTCAAGGCGGCGGTGCGTTGTTCGACACGCTCGTCGTATTCGAGAACTATCCCGTCGATGAAGCATGGGCCGGCCGCGACGAACGCGCGCTAAAAATGCGCGCGTTGCGCAACATCGAAGCGACCGACTTCGCGTTGACGCTCGTCGTGGAGGCGGGCGAAGCTATCGTCATCGACTATGGATACGACGCGGCGCGTCTGGATGAATCGCGTGTGGCGGCACTGCATCGCGCGCTATCCACATGTCTCGACGCATTTGCGACGAACCCCGATGTGCCGCTCGGCACGATCGCGCTCGCGGATGACGTCGCGCGTTTCAATGCGACAGCGCGCGCATGGAGCGATATCGAAAGCCTGCCACTGCATCGGCAATTCGAACGCATGGCGAACGCCGCGCCCGATGCCATCGCGCTTGAGATGATCGCGGTCGACGGCATTGTGAATCGCATCACGTATGCGCAGTTGAACGAGCGCGCGAATCGCGTTGCCGCTGCGTTGCTTGCAGCGGGCGTCGCGCACGACACGGCGGTCGCGCTGTGCGTCGAGCGTTCGTTCGACATGGTCGTTGCACTGTTCGGCGTGTTGAAGGCGGGCGCGGCGTATCTGCCGATCGATCCGGATTACCCGGCGGATCGCATCGCCTATCTGCTCGACGATGCGAAACCCGCTGTCGTGTTGACGCAAACGCACTTGCGTGCGCGCGTGGAGTCGGTTGCTTCGACGGCGCGCGTGTTCGATGTCGATGCGCTCATGCAAGGCGACGCGACGCTCACTGCGTCCATCGACGTCACCGATGCGCATCTCGCGTATCTCATCTACACGTCCGGCTCGACCGGCAAGCCCAAAGGCGCGGGCAACACGCATGGCGCGCTGGCGAACCGTATTGCGTGGATGCAGGACGCCTATCGCCTGACGCGCGACGACGTCGTGCTTCACAAGACGCCGTTCGGTTTCGACGTTTCCGTATGGGAGTTCGTATGGCCGCTCGCGACGGGCGCGAAGCTCGCTATCGCCGCGCCCGGCGATCATCGCGATCCGGCGCGGCTCGTCGCAGCCATTGAGGCGCATCGCGTGAGCACGCTGCATTTCGTGCCGTCGATGCTCGCGGCGTTCGTCGCGCATATCGACGAGTTCGGCGATGCGAAGCGCTGCGCGAGCATCGAGCGAATCGTCGCGAGCGGTGAAGCGCTTGTGCCCGAGCTCGTCGCGCGCGTCGCGAGGCTCTTGCCGAACGCGCGGCTCTACAACCTCTATGGTCCGACCGAAGCCGCCATCGACGTATCGCACTGGACGTGCAGCGCGGACGATATCGAATCCGCTTCCGTACCTATCGGTCATCCGATCGCGAACCTGCAACTGCATGTGCTCGATGCAGCGCTGCATCCGGTGGCCGCGGGCGGCATCGGCGAACTCTATCTCGGCGGTGCGGGACTCGCGCGCGGCTATCTCGGACGGCCGTCGCTGACAGCGGAGCGCTTCGTGCCCGACCCGTTCGTCGCGGGCGCGCGACTGTATCGCACGGGCGATCTTGCGCGCCGCCGCGACGATGGCGCGCTCGACTATCTCGGCCGCATCGACACGCAAGTGAAGCTGCGCGGACAACGAATCGAGCCGGGCGAGATCGAAGCGCTGCTGCGCGCCGAGCCGGATGTGCGCGATGCGGTCGTGATCGTGCGCGACGAGCAGTTGATCGGCTACGTCTCATGCGCGGCATCGGAGACCTTCGATGAAAGCGCCGTGCTGAATTCGTTGCGTTCGCAACTACCTGCGTACATGGTGCCCGCGCGTGTGATGGCACTCGACGCGTTGCCGGTCACGCCGAATGGCAAATGCGACCGCAACGCGCTGCCGGCCCCGGCGCGAACGCAACGCATCGTGACGGCGGCGCGAACGCAGACGGAACGCGAACTCGCCGCAATCTGGCAGCGCGTGCTGCGAGTGGAGGCCATCGGCCGCGACGACGATTTCTTCACGCTCGGCGGCCACTCGCTGCTCGCGACGCAAGCGAACGCTCAGGCCAATCTGCACTGGTCGCTCACGTTGCCGCTGCGCACGCTGTTCGATGAACGCACGCTTGCGCGCTGCGCCGCCGCGATCGACGCCGCGCAGGCTTCACGCGATGAAAAGGGCGGCGCGCATGACGCCGCGAGCGTCATCGATGCCTTGCTCGATGAACTGGAGACGCAATGAAAACCGCAAGTCAAAGAGGACACGCATGACGCAGGCCAAACCCGATCTGCTTTCGCTCGCGACGCGCTTCGCGCAGTTGCCCGATGCGCAGCGCAAGGTGTTCGTCGCGCGACTCGCCGATGCAGGCATCGACTTTCGTACGCTGCCGATTCCGCCGCGCACGCGAGGCGATGCGTGCGAAGCGAGCGTGCCGGCATCGTTCGCGCAGACGCGTCTGTGGCTGCATGCGCGCATGATCGACGAGCCCGCGGCGTATCACATCACCGAGCGCCTTCAGCTCGATGGCGCACTCGATGCGAATGCGCTGCGCCTTTCATGCGATGCGTTGATCGCGCGTCACGAAGCGCTGCGTACTACGTTCAGCGAGGGCGCGGACGGCGTGCTGCAAACCGTGCACGCGCCCATGCGCTGTCCGTGGCATTCGGTGAACCTCGAGCATCTTCCGGTCGCCGAGCGTGAGGCACGCGCCACGGCGCTCGCGCTCACCGATGAATCGCGTCCCTTCGATCTCGCTCACGCCCCGCTCGTGCGCGCGCATCTGATCAGACTCGATGCGAACACGCACTGGCTTTCTCTGACGACGCATCACATCGTGTCGGACGGGTGGTCCGCCGATATCGCGCTTGCCGAGCTTGCTTCGTTCTATCGCGCGTATGCGTGCGGCGAAGCGGTGTCAGTTGCGCCGTTGCCCATTCAATACGCGGATTTCGCGCTTTGGCAGCGGCGCTGGCTCGATGCGGGCGAGCGCGAACGTCAACTGGACTTCTGGCGCGCACGGCTCGATCCATCGCGCGACGTATTCATGCTGCCCGGCGCGGCAGCGCGTCCCGGCGAGCGCAGCGCGTGCGGTGCGCGCCATCTTTTCACGCTCGATGCAGCGCTTGCGGCGCGATTGCGTGTCATCGCAAGCGAATATCGCGCGACGCCTTTCGCCGTTTTGCTCGCCGCGTTGAGCGCGCTCTTCGCGCGCGCATCGGGCGAGGCGCATATACAAATCGGCGTGCCCGCGGCGAACCGCGAGCGTGCTGAAACGGCAGGACTGGTCGGCTTCTTCGTCAACACGCTGACGCTCGCTTCGCGCGTCGATGCAACGCAGTCGTTCTCGATGCTCGTCGATACAACGCAAGCCGCGCTCGTCGATGCGCAGTCGCATCAGGATGTGCCGTTCGAGCAGGTCGTGGAAGCGCTCGGCGTCGTGCGCAGTGCGAGTCATCATCCGTTGTTTCAGGTCATGGCGGCATATGGCGCGCGCCGCATGTTGCCTTCGTTCGCCGATGTGCGCGTGACCGAATTACCTTCGGGCGCGCCGTTCGCGAAGTTCGATCTGACCGCGAACTTCGAGGAACGCGCGGACGGATCGCTTGCGGCCGCTTTCGTCTACGCGCTCGATCTCTTCGAAGCCGATGCCATTGAACGCCTCGCGCGCCGCTTCGTCGAGTTGTTGAGCAATGCACTCGACGCACCGCCAACGCTCGTCGGCGATCTGCAATGGTTGCCGCAAGACGAACGGATGCAGCTCGACGCATGGAATCGCCATGCGCCTGAACATGCGCCCGAATTCGTCTCGGTGCATGAACGTATCGCACGCCATGCGCGTGCGCGACCGGATGCGCGCGGCGTCGCGGATATGGAGCGCGCCTTCACGCGCAGCGAAGTGGATGCACGCGCGACGCGCATCGCGCAGCGTCTCATCGATGCGGGCGTGCGCGCTGAAATGCGTGTGGGCGTCGCGTTGAGCCGTTCGGTCGATCTGCTCGTCGGCCTGATCGCGGCGCTCAAGTCGGGCGGCGCATTCGTGCCGCTCGATCCGAGTCATCCGCGCGAACGTCTCGCGCAGATTCTCGACGATGCGCGCATCGAGCACATCATCACCGAGCGCGCGAGCATCGATGCGTTGCCCCTTCCAGCGAGCGCACGCGTCCTGCTTCTCGACGATGAAACCCTCTACGCCGACGATGCAACATCGCGCATCGCATTGCCCGATGTCGTCGCGGAGCAAGCGGCGTATGCG
Source organism: Caballeronia sp. LZ028 (assembly GCF_031451415.1). Taxonomy (NCBI): domain Bacteria; kingdom Pseudomonadati; phylum Pseudomonadota; class Betaproteobacteria; order Burkholderiales; family Burkholderiaceae; genus Caballeronia; species Caballeronia sp. LZ028. The sequence continues at coordinate 324,331 of NZ_JARUXN010000003.1, forward strand.
ATCTACACGTCGGGTTCGACGGGCAAGCCCAAGGGCGTGATCGTCGATCATGGATCGTTCGCGCGCCATTGCGTCGCCATCGCGCAACGTTATGGCGCGACCGAGCGCGACACGTTCATGCTGTTCCAGTCGGTTAATTTCGACGGCGCGCACGAAGGCTGGTTCTCGCAGTACATCAGCGGCGCGGGGGTCGCGATCACCACCGATACGCTATGGCCACCCGCGCTGACCTGCAAGCTCATGCGCAGAGAGGGCGTGACGATGACCTACGTGCCGCCCGGTTGCGCGACGCAGCTTGCGGAATGGGCGCTCGTGCACGGCGCGCCGCCGACGTTGAAGTCGATCACGGTGGGCGGCGAAGCGACATCGCGTGAAGCCTTCGCGTTGATGCGCCGCGCGTTTCCTAATGCGCGCATCGTCAACGGATATGGTCCGACGGAGACCGTCATCACGCCGATGCTGTGGATGTTCAATCCCGGCGACGATCCCGCGAAGCTCGCGGATTGCGCCTATCTTCCGATCGGCACGCTTGTCGGCGCGCGCACCGCGCATGTGCTTGATGAGCGCTTGAATCCGCTGCCCGTCGGCGTGATCGGCGAACTGTATCTCGGCGGCGAAGGCGTGGGCGTCGCGCGCGGCTATCTCGATCGTCCTGCATTGACTGCCGAGCGCTTCGTGCCCGATCCGTATGGCGAGCCGGGCGCGCGTCTGTATCGCACCGGCGATCTCGTGCGGCGTCGCGCCGATGGCGTGTTCGATTTCATCGGCCGCGTCGATCATCAGGTGAAGCTGCGCGGCTTGCGTATCGAACTCGGCGAGATCGAAGCGCAACTCGCCGCACACGACGATGTGCGCGAAGCGTGCGCGGTCGTGCGTGGCAAGGGCGCGCACACCGCGCTCGTTGCCTATGTCGAATTGAAAGCCGATGCACGCGAACGCGCCGCGCTGGGCCGCGCCGCCGATGCCGCCGAACTCGATGCGCATCTGCGCCGCACGCTGCCCGATTACATGGTGCCGGCGCATATTGTCGTGCTCGATGCGTTGCCGCGCAACGCAAACAGCAAGGTCGATCGTGCGGTGCTTCCCGAACCGCCGAAGAAGGAGCGCATCCACGAAGCGCCCGCTGCGGGCACGGAAGCCGCGCTCGCCAAGATCTGGCGCGACGTGCTCGATGTCGAACGCGTGGGCCGCGGCGATCACTTCTTCGAACTGGGCGGGCATTCGCTCGCGGCCGTGCGTGTGGTGACGCGCATCGCCGAAATGCTCGGGCGCGATGTGCCCGTGCGCGCATTGTTCGAAACGCCGGTGTTGTCGCAGTACGCAAAACGCGTGTTGCAGGCGGGGCTGTGCGAGGGCGCATCCGATGCAGGCCAAAGCGTATTCGAGGCCGACGAACACGGCGTGTGGCCGCTTTCCGCGGCGCAACTCGGCCTCTGGTTCTTATGGCGCGCGCAGCCGAAAAGCGCCGCATACAACATTCCGGTCGCGTTGCGGCTGCACGGATCGCTCGATTCCGATGCGTTGCGCGAAGCGCTTGCGCAAGCTGCCGCGCGTCATCCGGCGTTGCGCACACGACTGGTCGAACGCGATGGCGCGTTGCCGGGTCAGCGCATCGTGCCGATGTGGCGCTTCGAGTTGCCTGTGATCGATGTTGCCGGCAGCATCGACGAAGCGAAGCGCATCACCGATGAAGACGCGCTCACGCCGTTCGATCTCGCCAGTGCGAAGCAACTCTGGCGCGCGCGTCTCGTGCGTCTCGCCGATGACGATCATGTGCTCTCGCTCGTCGTGCATCACATCGTCTCCGATGGCACTTCGATCGATCTCTGGCTCGACGATATCCGCGCAACGTATGTCGCTTTGCGCAAGGGCGCATCGGTTGCAAAGCGCGCATCGAATGCGCTGGTGCTGCCTTCATCGGCGACGGGCGCGCGGCTCGCGTACTGGCGCGATGCGCTGAAGGATCTGACGGCGATTGCATTGCCCGCGCCGTCAGCGGGCCGTATCGAGAATCCGCAATGGCTCGCGAGCCGCATCGGATTCGATCTCGATGATGCGCTCATCGAACGCGCCCGCGCGCTCGCCGTGGAATGCCATGCCACGCTGCCGATGCTGCTGCACGCCGCACTCAACGCGGCGTTGCATCGCGTGACCGGCGTGCGCGATCAGCCGGTCGGCGTGCTCGCATCGACACGCGAATCGACGGGCGACAGCGCGCGCGATGCACTCGGACTCTTCATCAACGCAGTCGTCGTGCGCACCCGCATGACGCATGACGATACGCCCGCGACTTTGCTCGCGACCGTGCGCGATGCGGCGCTCGCCGCCTACGCACACGCCGACGTGCCGTTCGCCGATGTCGTGTCCGCGTTGAACGCGCAGCGTTCCGGCGCGGGCAATCCGCTATTCCAGGTGATGTTCAACTATCTGCGCCCCGCCGCGATGGCGACGCGCGACTGGGCCGGCCTCGCGATCGAAGGTTTCGACGATGTGCGTCATCGCGTCGTGTTCGACCTCGAACTGGACGTGACGGAGTATCCGGATGGCCGCGTGAGTTGCGCGTTCTCTTATGCGAACGAGCGCGTGGATGGGGCGTTCGTCGAAACGCTCGTTACTCGTTTTCTCGCGACTGTAGAGCTGTTTGCGCACGCGCCGCATGAGGTATTCGACTCATGCGACGCCGCGTTCGAAAAGGCTGAAGGACTCGCGGCATCGATGGCATCGGATGAAGAGACCGATGAAGCGCGAGCGCTCGCGAGCCTATGGAGCGAACTCTTCGACGGCCAGACGCCCGCGCTGCACGACGATCTCTTCGCGGCGGGCGCGACGTCGTTCGCGGTCGTGCGTTTCGTCGATGCGGCGCGCAAAGCGGGCTTCGACATCGTTATTCATGACGTTTTCGCCACGCCGCATTTCGCCGGCCTCGGCGCGACGCTCGCACGCCGCGTCTCGCTTGCATCGATCAATGACATCTGAGAGACACAGGGAAATGAAAAAAGAAACCGTATTCGATCTGATCGGCGTGGGCTTTGGGCCGTCGAATCTGTCGCTTGCCGTGCGTCTTGCCGAAGAGCGCGGCGCGTCGAACATGACGCATTGCTATATCGAACGGCAAGCGGAATTCGGCTGGCATCGCGACATGCTGCTCGACGATTGCCGTATGCAGATTTCCTTCCTGAAGGATCTCGTCACGCAGCGCGATCCGACGAGCCGCTTCACGTTCATCAACTATCTGTTCGAGCGCGGACGTCTGAACGAATTCGTGAACCTGAAGAACTTCTATCCGACGCGCGTCGAGTTTCACGACTATCTGAGCTGGGTCGCGCAAGCCTTCGATGATCGCGTGCATTACGGGCAGAGCGTGACGGCGATCGAACCCGTGCTCGAAGCGAATGGCGATGTGAGCGCGCTGCGCGTCGTATCGCAGGAAGCGGATGGGCGCGAGTGGCGTCGCGTGACGAAGGCATTGTCGGTCGGCGTCGGCGGCGCGGCGCGTGTGCCTGAGCCGTTCGCATCGCTCGGGCCGCATAACGTGATTCATTCGTCGGCGTATCTGAGTTCGATCGAGCGCGTCGCGGGCGATGGTCGCAACGGCAAGAAGCGCATCGCGATCATCGGTGCGGGGCAGAGCGCGGCCGAAGTTTTCGCTGATGTCACGCGGCGTTTTCCGCATGTCGATGCGACGCTCGTGATTCGCGCGAGCGCGCTCAAACCGGCCGACGATACGCCCTTCGTCAACGAGATCTTCAGTCCGGAGTTCACCGATATCGTCTTTGCGCAATCGGAAGATGGGCGGCGCTCGCTGATCGAGCGTTTCCGCGATACGAATTACGCGGTCGTCGATCGTCCGTTGATCGAGCAGATCTACGAAATGCTCTATTTGCAGAAGGTTTCCGATGAAGCGCGACATCGTTTGCTGGCGAATACGCTCATCGAAAATGCGGCGCGTTGCGCGAATGGCGAGATCGAGTTGACGATGCGCGACGTGCTGACAGGTCACGCGCGCGCCGAGCGCTTCGATGCGCTCGTGCTCGCGACGGGTTATCGGCGCGACACGCATCTCGCGCTGCTCGACGGCCTTGCGCCGCATCTGGGCGACGCGCTCGCGCAGCGCAATGTCGGCCGCGATTATCGGCTTGTCACGCCTTCGAACTTCAGGCCGCGCATCTATTTGCAAGGCTGCTGCGAAGACAGCCACGGTCTTTCCGACACCTTGCTTTCGGTGTTGGCCGTGCGCTCGGACGAGATCGCGGCATCGCTTGCCGATGCCGGACAGGACCACGCCGTGAAGCAAGCGGCGGAGACGAGCGGCAGCCGCATGGCCGTCGCGCTTTGACGACTATTACTAGCGATGTTTGAAACGAGCGGCAATCAATGACGAAGCTAAAACTGGTCTACATCATGTCCTTGCGCAACGCGGCGGCGGATCGCGCGGGACAGCATATCGAATACAAGGGCGGCACGCGGTATATGAAGTCGCCGCTGGAGTATCTCGTCGAGCAACTCAATGGATCGCCGTTGGGCGATCTCTATTCGCTCGAAGGCGTGATCTACGACGATGACGAAGGCTCGCCGCGGGATCGCGAAAAACTGGCTGGATATGGTTTTCGTTATGCGCCGGGAGGGCAGTGGATTCATCCGCCGGGGCTCGCGGTGCGGGGCGTGCCGGTGACGAGTCTTCTTCATGCGATTCCTTCTTCTTATCGGCGGTTGGCTTTGGATGCGGTGAGCGAGCGGGCGGCGCAGAAGAGCGCGTTCGAGAAGCGTTTGCTGGAGAAGCTGCGTGCGCTCGATGCGGACTTCGTCGTGCTCGACGGGCTGCTCGTGATTCTCGATGAACTCGTTCGGCCCGGTGCGGAATATTGCCGGCGTATTGCGAATATTCATCCTGGGATTACGCGGCTTGGTTCGCCGTTTGAACGGCGAGGGGCTTATGCGACGCTCGATGCCTTGCATGGGGCGCGTGGCGAGCGCGTAGTCGATTGGAACGCGATGCGCGTTGAACCGGCGCCGGTGATCGACCGGACAGGCGCTTCGTTTCATTACGTCGATAACGGGATCGATTCTGGTGAAGTCATCTTTGATGTGCTTGGCACTAGCATCGATCCTTTAGATTCCATTCTCGAACTGCGCTGGAATAATTTTCAGCGGAGTCTGTTTCCTGCTTTGGACGGCGGGCTGCTTGCCATGGCCGGGGTGTTGGCGCCGGATCCCGATTACGTGTCGGTTTGTTAGCGTTGCCCCTTTGCGGGGCGGCACCTGCTTTCTTTGCTGTAGTCGCCGGATCCCGTATTCGCGTCGGTCTATTAGCGTTGCCCCTGTGCGGGGCGGCACTCACTTTCTTTGCTGCTGCAAAGAAAGTAAGCAAAGAATGCAGCTTTTCAAGCCCGCGGTCACACGCAATTTGGGTAGTTCTCTCGTCCTCGATGGCACTCGCCTAAAGAGTGCCCTCAAAGGACCAATCGGGCTTGGCTCGCGCACGGTCCGCCGCCCGAAAACGCTGAGGACACTGGTTCAGCACGAAAGAGCTTCGGCACAGCGCTACGCGCTGCCGCCAGGTATGCAAGGGAAACCAACGGGCGGCGAAGGCGGCGAGATCGAGGCGTTAGTAGGGAAGCACACGCGGTCCCGATTGACCGGTCGGCCGCGAAGCGGGCTGGAGCTATTTGGTGCTGAACCAGTTTGTTGTGTGGTGCGATGAGACGGACCGTGCGCGAGCCAAGCCCGGTTGGGCCTATGAGGGCACTCGTTAGGCAGCCCACGAACGACGAGAGGACTACCCAAATTGCGTGTGACCGCGGGCGTATCAGTAGCTGCTTTCTTTGCTTACTTTCTTTGCAGCAGCAAAGAAAGTGAGTGCCGCCCCGCACAGGGGCAGTGCTAATAGACCGACACGATTACAGGATTCCACGAAAGCACAAGCGAAACCAGAAGCGAAAGCCGAATACTTGAAGCAAATCCGGAGACTCACCGATGAACATACGTTTCGATCCCGAAGTAGCGGCGACTGTCGAACAATCGCCTGACCGCACGCTGACAGCGTGTCACACCGACGCGTTACTGACGGCCCTATGCGAAATCTACTGCAACGACCCTGAGCGCCGCACGGCAACGATCGCACTTCCACACGTTTCCAACAAAGCCCACCGCACAAGAACCTTCATCGCGCAAGCGCGAAACGAGAACCTGATCGACATCGCACAGCAGCACGAAGATCACCTTCTCCTGACGACATCACGCAAAACGTTCTGGCAAATCGCGCGCCCATGGCTCAAGGCGCCCGCATCGAGCGACACGCTGCTGCGCTATACACAAACCAACGGCGTCACACATCCGCAAAGACCAACGAACGCCGAAGGCACGATCTACGAACGTCACTTCCCGCAGATCGACATGACCTTCAGCCTGCGCACAGCTGACCCCGACGCCGATTCCGAAGTCTTCAGCGAATGGATGAATCTCGATCGCGTCGCATACTTCTGGGATCAGCGCGGCACGCGCGCCGAACACGCCGCTTATCTCGCGGAACGCCGCGAAGATCCGCACATGCATCCGATGATCGGCTATTTCGACGACAAGCCCTTCGGCTACTTCGAGTTCTATTGGGCGAAAGAAGATCGCCTGGGCCCGTTCTATGATGCAGGCGACTTCGATCGCGGACTGCATCTGCTTATCGGCGATGCGCAGTTCCAGAGCGCAGGCAAGCTCAAGGCATGGTGGAGCGGCGTGCTGCACTACATGTTCATCGACGATCCGCGCACGGAACGCCTCGTTGGCGAACCGCGCGTCGATCATGTGCGGCATATCGCTTACATGCATCGCATGGGCTTTTATACGCTGAAGGAATTCGACTTTCCGCACAAGCGCGCCGCGCTCACCGTGATGGAACGCGAAAAGTTCTTCGACGATTTTCGCTTTTGACCGGCGTCGAGGGAAAGTTGTACCGGTAACAGCGCGCTCTTATACTGACGTCACCGCGCTGCCTCCGACCCTAACTTTCCCTCAGACACCCATGCCCCTCATCAACTACATCACGCAGATTCAATTCGATTTCGGCGCGGTGCGCCTGCTTGCGGGCGAGTGCGAACGCATCGGCATTCATCGTCCGCTGATCGTGACCGATGCCGGCATCCGCGCGGCCGGCCTGCTCGACAAGGTGCTCGGCGCGCTCGGTTCATCGTCGGCCGTACCCGTGTTCGATTCGACGCCGCCCAATCCGAACGAAGCCGCCGTGCGCGAAGCCGTCGCGATGTACAAGGAGAATCAATGCGACGGCGTGATCGCGGCGGGCGGCGGTTCATCGATCGATCTCGCGAAGGGCGTGGCCGTGTGCGCGACGCACGACGGTCCGCTACAAGGCTTCGCGGTCATCGAAGGCGGCCTCGCGCGCATCACGGCGAAGACAGCCCCCGTCATCGCCATTCCGACGACCGCGGGCACCGGCAGCGAAGTGGGCCGCGGCGCGATCCTGATTCTCGACGATGGCCGCAAGGTCGGCGTGATCTCGCCGCACGTCGTGCCGAAGGTCGCGATCTGCGATCCGGAACTGACGCTCGGCCTGCCGCCGATGCTTACCGCCGCGACCGGCATGGATGCCATCGCGCATTGCCTCGAAACGTTCATGGCGCCCGCGTTCAACGCACCCGCCGATGGCATCGCGCTCGACGGATTGTGGCGCGCGTGGCGGCACATCGAGCGCGCGACGCGGCACGGCTCCGATCGCACCGCGCGCTGGAACATGATGAGCGCATCGATGCAGGGCGCGCTCGCGTTCCAGAAGGGCCTCGGTTGCGTGCATAGCCTGAGCCACTCGCTCGGCGGCATCAATCCGAAACTGCATCACGGCACGCTCAACGCAATCTTTTTGCCGGCGGTGATCGCGTTCAACAGCAGCGCGCCGACGATGCGCGAAGAAGGCAAGCTCGACCGCATCGCGCAGGCAATGGGCCTGAAGTCCGGCGATGAAGTCGGCGGTGCGCTGCGCTCGATGACCGCGACGCTCGGCCTGCCACGTGGCCTCGCTGAACTCGGCGTGACGCGCGAGATGTATCCGCGCATCATCGCGGGCGCGCTCAAGGATCACAGTCATAAGACGAATCCGCGCGAGGCGTCGAGCGCGGATTACGAGGCGATGCTCGAAACGTCGATGTGAAAAGGGCCGGAGCGCAACGACAGTAACGGCGCGTGATTTGCGGCATTGCAACAGTGAGATAGGGGAAAACCCTTAAGTCTGTTACAATGTCGCAAAGTTTGAGGAACAAATCATGCGCCGCCGCTACGAAGTGCTCGAAAAAATCGCTTTCGCCTTGCTTACGCTTTCCGCTGTCATGGACGCCAGCTACATCACCTGGGAAAAACATCCGAATTTCCGCGAAAACGTCACGGAGATCGTGAAGATCAGCGCCGATCTGTCTTTGGCGAACCCGGGTGTAGGCGATTCGACGCCGCTCGTCCCGATGGCGTTCAACTAAGTTTCGGTTTTACCCGGCGCGACACTCGTCGCGCCTTCTGCGTCAAGCCACATACAGGTTATTCGGCCCGCCGCCGCACGGCGTGCGCCGGCTGCTTTATGCTGGCGGCTTTCCATGCCGTCGCCGTCCAGCATGTCCACCGCTCTCCAATCGAACGCCGCCTTCGGCGATCAACTCCGCAGCTTCGCTCGCGCGATGGGACAGATCGTCCTTCAGCGCAACGCCGCGACCGGCGCGCTGCTGTTCCTCGCGGTGCTGAGCGCGAGTCCGCGCCTCGCGTGCGGCCTTCTGATCGGCACGCTGACGGGCAATGTCATCAGCGTGATCGTCGAAAACGACGACGCACCCGCGTTCCGAGAAGATCTCTACGGTTTCAACGGCGCGCTCGCGGCGCTCGCCGCATTCACGTTTCTCGACGATGCATCGCGCGCCGCGGCCGTCGCGATCGTCGCGGCGATGTTCGCCACTTTCCTCGCCAACGTGCTTTCGCGCGTGCTCTCGCGCTACCGGTTGCCGATCTTCTCCAGCCCCGCCATCATCGTGACGTGGTGCTGGCTGCCGCTTTTGAGCGAGCGCGGCGACACGGGCGCGATTCCCCAAGTCGCCGCCGGTTTCATTCCAATGCTTCAGGCCGCGTTCGCGGGTCTCGCGCCGATCACCTTCGCGACCGGCGCGCTCGCCGGCGCGTTGATCGCGGCGGGATTGTTCGCGTCGCGGCCCGCGCAGGCGGGCTGGGCGCTCGCGGGCAGTGCGCTCGGCGCCATGTTGCACGCACTCGGCGGTGCAAGCGATGCCGTCGTGCTCTCGGGCGCGTGCGGCTTCAATGCGGCGCTTGCGGCGCTCGCGGCCGCGAAGCTCGGCACGCGTTATGCGCTCGTCGCGATCGTCGCGGCGGTGCTGATCGAGCGCGTGATCGATTGCATCGGCATCGCTGCGTTGACCGCGCCGTTCGTGCTTGCGTCCTGGGCGGTGATTCTGCTCGAGCGGCGTCTGTCCGGATCATCCAAACAAGGAGACTCGCATGTCGTTCACCCACACGCCTGAGCGCAGAATCGCGGAAAGCGGGCCGCGATCGGCAGCCGAACAGGCCACGCGCGTCGATCTCGCGGCAGCGTATCGGCTGGTCGCGCTCAACGGCTGGGACGATATCGTCTACACGCACATTTCCGCGAGCGTGCCGGGCGAGCCGGGGCGCTTTCTCATCAATCCGTTCGGGCTTTCGTTCGATGAAGTCACGGCGAGCAATCTCGTGAAGATCGATATCGACGGCAACGTGATCGGCGAGCGCGCGCATCCGGTGAACGCGACGGGCTTCGCGCTGCACGGCGCCGTCCATGCCGCGCGGGAGGACGCCGTGTGCGTGATGCATCTTCACGTGCGCGAGGCGATCGCGGTATCGACGCAACCGCACGGCCTGCTGCCCGCATCGCAACACGCGATGCGCTTTCATGGGCATCTCGCGTATCACGATTACGAAGGGCTCGCGTTCTCGCCCGCGGAAGGCGAGCGGCTCGTAAACAGTCTCGGCGCGCATCGTGCGATGTTGCTGCGCAATCATGGACCGGTCACGCTCGGGCGCACGATCGCCGAGGCTTATGTGCTGATGGATATGCTCGTCAAGGCATGCGATATTCAGCTTCGCGCGCTTGCGGGCGTGGGCAAGATGATCGTGCCGACGCCGGAAGTCGTCACGCGCACCGCGGCGCAACTGCATGACGATGACGCCGTCGAAGGCGCGCTCGAATGGCCGGCGCTATTGCGCAAGCTCGATCGCATCGACGCGTCGTATCGCGACTAATACCGCTTTCAAAAGGAGATCAACGCAATGCCGACATTCAACATTCAACTGTTCGAAGGCCGCACGGTGGAAGAGAAGCGCAAGTTCGTCGAAGCGATCACGCGCACGACGTGCGAAACGCTCGGCTGCGAGCCGGGCTCGGTGGACATCATTCTGACGGACGTGAAACGCGAGAACTGGGCGACCGCGGGCAAACTCTGGTCGGAGCAGTGAAAGACAGCGCGCGCACGCCGATTCGTGCGCGCGCTTTGACCGTTACATCGATTCCTTCGCGGCGAGACGGAACTTGTGCAGCAGCGGTTCCGTATAGCCGCTCGGTTGCGTGCGTCCTTCGAAGACGAGCGCGCACGCGGCCTTGAATGCGAACGAACTGTCGAACGCGGGCGACATCGGGCGATAATACGGATCGGCTTCATTCTGCTTGTCGACGACGGCGGCCATGCGTTCGAGCGTCGCGCGAACCTGCTCTTCCGTGACGATGCCGTGACGCAGCCAGTTCGCGATATGCTGGCTCGAAATGCGCAGCGTCGCGCGGTCTTCCATCAGGCCGACATCGTGAATGTCCGGCACCTTCGAGCAACCGACGCCCTGATCGACCCAGCGCACCACATAACCCAGAATGCCCTGCGCGTTGTTTTCGATTTCGTTCCTGATGTCGTCTTCCGACCATGACGGCTTGTCGACGACGGGAATCGTCAGCAAGCCATCGAGCAACTCGTTCTTCTGACTTTCGTAGTCGACGCTTTCGAGTTCCTGCTGAACCTGTTGCACGTCGACCATGTGATAGTGCAGCGCGTGCAGCGTGGCCGCGGTGGGCGAGGGCACCCATGCGGTGTTGGCGCCTACCTTCGGATGCGCGATCTTCTGTTCGAGCATCGCGTGCATCAGATCGGGCATCGCCCACATGCCCTTGCCGATCTGCGCGCGACCGCGCAAGCCGGTGTTCAGGCCGACGAGCACATTGCTGCGTTCGTACGCGGCAATCCACTTAGAGGACTTCATGTCGCCCTTGCGCATCATCGGGCCGGCTTCCATCGACGAATGCATTTCGTCGCCGGTGCGGTCGAGGAAGCCCGTATTGATGAATGCGACGCGCGCGCCCGCCGCCGCGATACACGCCTTGAGGTTCACGCTCGTGCGTCGCTCTTCGTCCATGATGCCCATCTTGATCGTGTGACGCGGCAGGCCGAGCAGGTCTTCGACGCGCGTGAAGAGCTCGTCAGCGAACGCCACTTCGGCGGGGCCGTGCATCTTCGGCTTCACGATATAGATCGACCCCGTGCGCGAGTTCATCTTGTTCTTGAGATCGTGCATCGAGCCGAGCACGGTCATCACCGCATCGAGGATGCCTTCGGGAATCTCGTTGCCATCTCGGTCGAGCACCGCGGGATTCGTCATCAGATGGCCGACGTTGCGCACGAACAGCAGCGAACGTCCGTGCAGCTTGACGGTTCCGCCGTTCGGCGCGGCGTACTCGCGGTCCCGGTTCATCGCGCGCGTGAAGGTCTTGCCGTTCTTCGTGACCTGCTCGGCGAGATTGCCTTGCATCAGGCCGAGCCAGTTGCGATAGAGCTGCGTCTTGTCGGCGGCATCGACGGCCGCGACCGAATCTTCGCAATCGATGATCGTGCTCACGGCCGCTTCCATCAGCACGTCCTTCACGTGCGCCGCATCGGTCTTGCCGATGAAGTTGTCCGCGTCGATCTGAATCTCGAAGTGCAGGTCGTTGTGCTTGAGCAGAATCGCGGACGGCTCTTTCGCGTCGCCCTGAAAGCCCGCGAACTGCTCGGCGTTCGCAAGGCCGGTCTTGCCGCCGTCCTTCAGCGTGACGACGAGCTTGCCTTGCTCGACGCTGTATTTGGTCGCGTCGGCGTGCGAGCCGTGATCGAGCGGGGCGTTGTCGTCGAGGAACGCGCGCGCATAGGCGATCACTTTCGCGCCGCGCTTCGGATTGAACTGCGCCGTGCGCTCGGCGCCGTCGTTTTCGTCGATGGCATCCGTGCCGTAGAGCGCATCGTAGAGGCTGCCCCAACGCGCGTTGGCCGCGTTGAGCGCATAGCGCAGATTCGACAGCGGCACGACGAGTTGCGGGCCGGCCTGCTCGGCGATTTCGCGATCGACATTGGCGGTGCTGGCCTTCACATGCGCGGGCGCGGGCACGATATAGCCGATCTCTTCGAGAAACTTGCGATAGGCGCGTAGATCGCGCACGGGGCCGGGGTTGCTGCGATGCCAGTTGTCGAGCTCGGTCTGGAGGCGGTCGCGTTCGGCGAGCAGTGCGCGGTTCTTCGGCGCGAGATCGTGAACGATGGCATCGAATCCCTTCCAGAAGGACGCGCTATCGACGCCCGTGCCGGGGATGGCTTCTTCGTCGACGAACTTCGCGAGATTCGCGTCGACCTGCAGGCCGTGTTGTTTGATCATGTCGTTCATGGGCACTCCGGCTGAGATGGCTGCTACACAGGGGTTTGGGGAATGGGCTGGTGCCTATGGTAGCGCGTCTTGGGGGAGGGGCGAAGCGTGGGGGAGGTGCAATGCGCGTGCCTGGCCGGGCCGCCCGTTTAGCGTCCCGTGAGGGCGGGGTAGCCGTCGACGGATAGCGTTCTCAGTGCATCGGCCCGGCCTCCGCGCAAACAAACCGCGCGAAAAACCGGGCCGCTCGAACAGCGCGACGAGACCGACGCTACGCCTTCAACAAATCCTCGATCATCACCGGCAGCTTTCGCACACGCACGCCCGTCGCGTGATACACGGCACCCGTAATCGCCGCCGCGATGCCCGCCAGCCCGATCTCCGCGATGCCGCGCGCGCCCAGTTCGTTGAAGACCGTATCGGGATAATCGAGAAACGTGACGTCCATCTTCGGCGTATCCGCATTGGTCGCGACGACGTAATCCGCGAGGCTGCTGTTCACCGGCGCGCCGCTTCGCTCGTCGTATACCGTGTGCTCGAAAAGCGCCATGCCGACGCCCATCACGACCGCGCCTTCGATCTGATTACGCCCCGCGCGCGGATTCAGGATCTTGCCCGCATCGATCACGGTCACGACGCGGCTCACGCGCAGGCGCGCGGTCGCCGGCTCCCACGTCACCTCGGCGAAATGCGCGCCATACGAATGGATCGACCAGTCCTTCTTGAGCGGATCGTCGAAGCCGCCTTTCGCGCTGCCGCTGCCCGATGCCGCATGCAGTTTCGCCGCGTCGAGAATGCGCGCGAACGGCACGCCGCTTTCCGGCGCTTCGTTCTTGCGATGCACATGTCCGTTGCTCATCGCAAGCTCGTCGGCCTTCGCGCCCGCGAATGGCGATCCCTCGATCTTCGCGGCGCGCGCCAGCAGCGTCTTGATCGCCTCGCGCACCGCATCCGATACCGCCGGAATCACCGATGCCGTCGCCGCCGATCCGCCCGAAACAGGACCGAGCGGCAGCGCCGTATCGCCGAGGCCGACTTCGATCTTGTCGAGCGGGATGCCCGTATGTTCCGCGACGATCTGCGCGAGGATCGTGTACGTGCCCGTGCCGATATCCTGCGTGCCGCACGCGACGCGCGCGGTGCCGTCCGCACGAAGATCGACCGTCGCGTCCGCCGAGAAGCGCAGCCCCGGCCAACTGCACGCGCCCACGCCCCAGCCGAGCGTGAGGCCGTCGCGCTTCATCGAGCCTACGTCCGGCGTGCGCTTCGACCAGCCGAATTTCTCCGCACCGGTCTTCAGGCATTCGACGAAATGCCGCGACGAAAACGGCAAGCCGCTGCTTTCATCCACTTCGGGCTCGTTGCGCAGGCGCAGTTCGACCGGATCCATCTTCAACGCAATGGCCAGCTCGTCCATCGCCGATTCGAGCGCGAAGAGGCCGGGCACCGCGCCGGGTCCGCGCATCGACGTCGGCGAGCCGACATTGCGTTTCACCGTGCCGCCCGTCACGCGCAGATTGGGCGTGCTGTACATCGAAGGCGTCGCTTCGCCGCAATCTTCCGTGTAATCGTCGGCGATGGCCGCGTGATTCACGAAGTCATGCCGTAGCGACACGAGCTTGCCGTCCTGCGTCGCCGCGAGCCGCACGCGCTGCTGCGTGGTCGGCCTGTGCCCGACGTTCTGGAACATCATCTTGCGCGAGAGCACGAGCTTGACCGGGCGCTCCAGTTGGCGCGTCGCGGCCGCGGCGAGCAGCGAATGCGGCCACATCCACAGCTTGCCGCCGAAGCCCGAGCCGAGATAGCGCGAAATCACGCGCACTTTCTCTTTCGGCAGGCCCATCATCTGCATCAGCGTGCCCTGATGATTCGCGACCGCCTGGCTCGTTTCGTAGAAGGTGTAGCTCTCGCCGTTCCAGTGCGCGATGGTCGCGTGCAGCTCGATCGGATTATGCGTTTCGACGGGCGTCACGTACGTTTCATCGATCTTCACGGGCGCATCGTCGAACGCCTTGTCGGGATCGCCGCGTTCGCTGTGTGTGTCGAGCTTGTCGCCGGCATCGAGCTTTGCGCTTACATCGTGCGGCGTCTTGTCGTAACTGACCTTGACCGCGGCAGCCGCGGCGCTTGCCGCTTCGAACGTCTCCGCAACGACGAGCGCGACATACTGCCCGTAATAGCGAATGATGTCGTCTTCGAAAGGCGGACGGTTTTCATCGACGTAACCGGTATCGATCGAGTTGCCGGCGATGCGATAGAAGCGGCCGATATTGCCGCGATGAAGAATCAGCTTCACGCCGGGCATCGCTTGCGCGGCGGCGAATTCGAGCGACGTGATCCTGCCGCTCGCGATGGTGCTGCCGACCGGCACGGCATGGAGCATGCCGGGCAGATCGACGTCGGTCGTATAGGTCGCGCGGCCGCAAACCTTCAGCGGTCCGTCGATGCGCGACTGAGGCCGTCCGATGAATGCGGACGGTTTGATATCGGGCGCCGTGGACATGTCGCGATCCTCAGGAAGTTTGCGTGGTAACGAGCTTGAGCGTATGAACGATGCAGCGCTTGGACAACTCGACCTTGAAGCCGTTCTCGCTTTGCGGCTTCGCATCGGCGAGCGCAGCATCGGCAGCGCGTTTGAACGTGGCTTCATCGGGCGTCGCGTTCATCAGCTCCTTCTCCGCTTCACGCGAGCGCCACGGCTTCGTGCCGACGCCGCCGAGCGCGACGCGCGCATGCTCGATGCGCCCGTCCTTCACGCCGATCACGACACCCGCCGACGCCAGCGCGAACTCGTACGATGCGCGATCGCGCAGCTTCAGATAAGCCGAGCGCGCGCCGTCGACCGGCGGCGGCAACGTGACATGCGTGACGAGATCGCCGGCATCGAGCACGTTCTCGCGATCGGGCGTCGTGCCCGGCAACAGGAAGAACTCGTCGATGGGGATCGCGCGCTTGCCGCCCGTGCCTTCGACGTGGATCGTCGCTTCGAGCGCCTGCAACGCGACGCACATGTCCGACGGATTGCTCGCGATGCACGATTCGCTCGTGCCCATGATCGCCATCATGCGATTGAAGCCCTGAATCGCGGAGCAGCCGCTGCCGGGCTCGCGCTTGTTGCACGGCGAGGTCGTATCGCGGAAGTACACGCAACGCGTGCGCTGCAGGATGTTGCCGCCCGTCGTCGCCATGTTGCGCAACTGCACCGACGCGCCCGCGAGCACCGCTTGCGACAGCACCGCATAACGATCGCGGATCAGCGGATGATGCGCGAGATCGGAGTTGCGCGAAGTCGCGCCGATACGCACGCCGCCGTCCTTCGTTTCCTCGATCTTGTCGAGCGGCAAACGGCTGATATCGACGACGCGCATCGGCCGCTCGACGTTGAGCTTCATGAGATCGAGCAGCGTCGTGCCGCCCGCGAGAAAGCGCACTTCGGCGCCTTGCTGCGCGGTATGCGCGAGCGCGCCCGCATTGATCGCGTCGCGCATGTCGCGCGCGCGAGAGAGCTGGAACATATCCATGTCGCTCTCCTTATTTCGACGACGGCTTGTTCGCGCGCACCGACTGGATCGCGCTGACGATGTTCTGATACGCGCCGCAGCGGCACAGGTTGCCGCTCATCGCTTCGCGCACGTCGTCGTCGCTCGGGCCGATCGGTTCATCGAGCAGCGCGACCGCCGACATCAACTGGCCGGCCGTGCAGTAGCCGCACTGATAGCCGTCGCATTCGACGAACGCGGCCTGCAACGGATGCAGTGCCTCGATTTCGCCGATGCCTTCGATGGTCGTGACGGTGTCGCCCTCGCACGCGGCGGCGAAGCACAGACACGAGTTCACGCGGCGTCCGTTCACATGAACGGTGCATGCGCCGCATTGGCCGTGATCGCAGCCTTTCTTCGTGCCGGTCAAATGAAGATGCTCGCGCAATGCATCTAAAAGCGTGGTGCGGGGGTCGAGGGAAAGCGTTTCGCTGCGGCCGTTGACGGTCATGGTGAAGCAGACGGTCGAGTCGCCTGCGGGTGCGGCTTGAAGCGTCTTGTTCGGTGTATCGGCGTGCGTGGTTTTCGATTGGGGGATGGGACGTTGTGGCATCGGGCAATCTCCTGGAATTGCGCAGCAAGCTGCTGCACGAATGCGGCGATGAAGCGGCGGAACATGAGAGAGGCGAAGATGCGGCGAAGCGTGTCGCGCGCCGGTGGCGCGGAGGAACGGCGGCGAAAAGGGTCTGCGCGGCGGCGCAGGACTTTCGTGCGCCGGCAATGCGGCGAAAGACGACACTCAGCCAGTATAGGCATCCGCCGCGAAACTTTCTCGATCGAAAGCCCGCGCGGGCCGCGAGATTCTGAAGGGGCACGAAGCATGCCCGCAGCCGATGAAAGCCTTCAGTGCGAAATCAGGCCGCGCGCGAAAACGGAAAGGATGGACACGCCGACCGTCGTGAAGAGAACGAGCACGACGAGGATCACGATCATGCGGAGAATCATCTGCATCGCGTCGCTCCAAAAAAAATGGCCGCTTGCGCGGCCGGAAGGAGGGTGGGTCGGTCAGACTTCAGATTAAGCGCGCTTCCTTAAATCAGACTTAAGCGTGCGCGACTTCCATGCGGGCCGTCCATTCTCCTTCCTTTGGGAACGGGATGCAGCGAACTTACCGCAGCGCCTCGCTGTATCGGTCGCGCAGCGGGAAGATCGTCACGAGCGCGACCGCGCTGCCGAAGATCACGTAGTAGCAGATCGACAGCGGATCGCCCGTGGTCATCGTGAGCCATTGCACGATCGCGGGCGCGAAGCCGCCGAAGATCATCACCGCGACG
The DNA here is from genome assembly GCF_031451415.1 of Caballeronia sp. LZ028. Lineage (NCBI taxonomy): Bacteria > Pseudomonadati > Pseudomonadota > Betaproteobacteria > Burkholderiales > Burkholderiaceae > Caballeronia > Caballeronia sp. LZ028. Next base: position 341,825 of record NZ_JARUXN010000003.1, read on the forward strand.
TTGTAGCTCACCGAGATGCCGGTCGAACGCACGCTCGAAGGAAGCAGCTCGGAGATGAACGCCGGATAGCAGCCCTGAAAGATGCCGAGATAAGTCATCAAAAGCGCCTGACACACGATCAGCATCGGCAGGCTCGGATGCGCGGTGAGCACGGCGAAGATCGGATATGCGGTGACGAGCGACAGCGTGAGCGCGGTCGCCATCAGCTTCTTGCGGCCGATACGGTCGGAGAGCCGGCCGAATATCGGACAGCAGACGAGATAGACGAGCGCGCCGATCGTCGAGCTGATGAGGCCGTCGGTGAGCGCCATGTGCAGCACGCGCGTAGCGTGCGTCGGCAGATACAGCAGGAAGATGTACGTGCCGATGGTGCCGAACACCGTCAGGCCGAAGCCAGCGAGCACGGACATCCAGTGTTTCGTGGCGGTATCGCGGATCGGGCGTGTGCTCAGTTCGTTCTTTTGCGCCTTCTCGACGAAGACCGGCGATTCATCGAGCTTCGAGCGCAGATACAGGCCGACGGGCACGATCAGAAGACCGATCACGAACGGAATCCGCCAGCCCCAGCTATTCAGATGTTCGGGACTCAGCGTGCGCGTGAGCACGGCGCCGAAAAACGAGCCGGCGAGACTCGCGGCGGCCTGCGCGACCATCTGGAAGCTGCCGAAATAACCGCGCTTGTCGGCGGGCGCGTATTCGACGAGAAACGCCGTCGCGCAGCCGACTTCGCCGCCTGCGGAGAAGCCCTGAATCAGGCGGCCGAGCAGCATCAGCAAGGGCGCGGCGATGCCGATTGCCGCATACGTCGGCGCGAACGCGATGATCGCGATGCCGACCGCCATCAGCGAAATCGTGAGCGTGAGCGCTGATTTGCGTCCGACGCGATCCGCGACCGCGCCCAAGACGATGCCGCCGAGCGGACGCGTCAGAAAGCCGACGCCGAAAGTCGCCCAAGTCGCGAGTAGCGAAATAGTGGGATTCGTTGCGGGAAAGTACAGCTTGGCGATGATGACGGCGAAGAAGCCGTAAACCATGAAGTCGAACCATTCGAGCGCGTTGCCGATGGTCGATACGACGATCGCTCGTCGGCCGGAAAGATTCGATGCGGCGTTTTGTTCGGCCGCGTGCGCTGCAGGTAGTACGGTGCTCATCGAATGTACTCCATGAGGTTTTCTCGTTGACGACATCCGCTTCTCGGATGACTCGCTTCGAACGGAGCGAGCCGCTGCAACACGCAAACATTACGCCGAGTTGAAATAAGAAAATATAGAATTTCTGAACTGACACACAAGCAAACCTGATCGAACGATCCGGGATAACCCTCACGCACGATGAGCAATATCCGCTTTTTGCGCACGTTTATCGCTGTCGCGCGTTACGGTTCTTTCGCCGCCGCCGCGGAAAAAGTCGCGCTCACGCAGGCCGCCGTCAGCATGCAGATGCAGTCGCTCGAAGACGATCTGAAGCGGCCGCTGTTCGATCGCGTCGGGCGCACGAACCGGCTGACGAGCATCGGCAAGCAGGTGTTGCCGCAAGCGGAGCGCATCGTCGCGCTGTACGACAGCATGCGTCTCACCGGTCTCGATGATGAAATCGCCGGATCGGTTTCCATCGGCGCGGTCGATTCGGCGATGGGCGCGCTCGCATCCGTCGTCACCGAATTGAAAGGTCAGTATCCACGGCTCGATGTGCGGCTCTTCACCGGCAAGGCGCTCGCACTCGCGCCGCAAGTCGAGGCGGGCGAGATCGATGCGGCGGTGATCGTCGAGATGGCGGGCAAGACGCCGGCGAGCCTCAACTGGACGCCGCTCTATTCGGAACCGCTCGTCGCGATCGGTTCGCCGGGCGCCGTGGCCGCGAATGCCGCCGAGATGCTGGCGAGCCGTCCGTTTCTGCGCTTCGATCGCGCGCAGCGCACCGGCGCGCTGATCGATCGCGCGTTGAAGCACAACCGCCTCGCGGTGAACGAGTTCCTCGAACTCAATTCCCTCGAAGTGATCGTCGAGCTCGTGCGGCAGGATGCGGGCGTCTCGGTCGTGCCGTTGCTCGAATACGGCTCGTGGGCGAGCGATCCCGCATTGCGCGTGATATCGCTTGCGAAGAACACGCCGCGCCGTGTCGTCGGCATGCTGGAGCGCAAGATCCACGATCGTCACGCGGTGATGAGCATCGTGCAGGAACGCATACGGATGCGTTCGCACGGCGCGATCGAGCCGAGTGAAAGCTAAAGCTTTCCTTAAGTCACGGACAAGGAATATCAGCTTTCCCTGTGAATTGCGGCCATCGACAATGCTTCGGTCACTCAACAACGCAAGAGGAAAGCATGTCGATCATTCCCGAGATCGCGCAGTCGCGCGACGAGATTCAGGCCATTCGCCGCGATATCCACGCGCATCCCGAACTCTGCTATGAAGAAGCGCGCACGGCGGAGCTCGTCGCTCGGAAGCTCGAAAGCTGGGATATCGAAGTGACGTGCGGACTCGGCAAGACGGGCGTCGTCGGCGTGTTGAGGAAAGGCGCGAGCAAACGTGCGATCGGCCTGCGCGCCGACATGGACGCGTTGCCCATTCCCGAGCTGAACACGTTCGCGCACGCATCGCGCCACGAGAACAAGATGCATGCGTGCGGTCACGACGGACACACCGCGATGCTGCTCGGCGCGGCGCAATATCTCGCGAAGCATCGCGACTTCGACGGCACCGTCGTCTTCATCTTTCAGCCTGCCGAAGAAGGCGGCGGCGGCGCGAAAGCGATGATCGAAGATGGCTTGTTCGAGCGCTTTCCGGTCGATGCCGTGTTCGCGCTGCACAACTGGCCGGGCATGCCGGCGGGCGGATTCGGTGCGCGCGTCGGCGCGACGCAGGCATCGAGCAACGAGTTCGAGATTCGTATCGAAGGCGTGGGCGCGCATGCGGCGATTCCGCACGATGGCGTCGATCCCGTGTTCACCGCGCTGCAGATCGGCACGGGCCTGCAGAGCATCGTGACGCGCAACAAGCGGCCGATCGACGCCGCCGTGCTCTCGATCACGCGCATGCAGGCAGGCCACGCGGTCAACGCGATCCCGACGACCGCGACGCTCGCGGGGACCGTTCGCACGTTTTCCGTCGACGTGCTCGATCTCATCGAGACGCGCATGAAGGAGATCGTCGCGGCGACGGCGGCCGCGTATCGCTGCAAGGCCAAAGTCAGTTTCGTACGCAACTATCCGCCGACGGTGAACACGCAAGCGGAAACGGACTTCGCACTCGGCGTGATGCGCGATGTCGCCGGCGCGGACAAAGTGAACACGAACGTCGATCCGACGATGGGCGCGGAGGACTTCTCGTACATGCTGATGGAGCGTCCCGGTTGCTATGCGTATATCGGCAATGGACTGGGCGCGCATCGCGATCACGGTCACGGAATCGGACCCTGCATGCTGCATAACAGCAGCTACGATTTCAACGACGATGTACTCACGCTAGGCTCGACGTATTGGGTGCGGCTCGTCGAGAAGTTTCTCGCACGCGTCTGAGGAGGCGACATGTTTTCATCGACGTATCGCGAAGCGCGCCAGAGATTTCTCGATACCGCCGCCGCGCGAAAACTCGCTGTCGATACGCGCGTGCTCGAAGGCTTCGATGGTCTGGAAGGCGAGACGCTCGCAACCGATGTCGTTCGCATCGGTCCCAAAGATGCAAAGCGCCTGCTCGTGCTCACGTCCGGCACGCACGGCGTCGAAGGCTTTTGCGGCTCGGGCGCGCAGATCGCGTTGATGCGCGACGAAGTATTGCCGGCGTTGATGGACAAGCTCGACGTCGCAATGCTGCTCGTTCATGCGATCAATCCGTATGGCTTTTCCTATCTGAGCCGCACGACGGAGGGCAATGTCGATCTGAATCGCAACAGCGTGAATTTCGATGCGCCGTTGCCGCAGAATCCCGGCTACGCGGAACTGCACGACTTGCTGATTCCGACGAGCTGGCCGCCCGACGAAGCGAATATCGCGGCGATTCGCGCGTATATCGGCAGGCATGGACAATGGGCTTATCAGCAAGCGGTCACAACCGGTCAGTACACGCATGCGCAAGGCATGTTCTATGGCGGCGCGGAAACGGCGTGGAGCACGCGCACCAGGCGCAATCTGCTCGCGGAATACGGCGAGACGTGCACGGCGATCGGCTGGATCGATTTTCATACGGGACTCGGGCCGAGCGGCTTCGGCGCGAAGATATGCGTCGGCGATGTCGCGCGTGCGCGGCGCTGGTGGGGCGCGGACGTGACGAGTCCGTCGGATGGTACGTCGATCGCGGCCGATGTAGCCGGTCCGTTGCTCGATACGTTGCGGCAGACGTGCGCCCATGCGGCGATCGCATCGATCGCGATCGAGTACGGAACGGTGCCGCTCACCGACATGCTCGACATGCTGCGCGCGGACGTCTGGGTGCGTCATCATCCCGATGCGCCCGACGCATTGAAAGCCGGCATTCGCCGCCAGATTCGCGCGGCCTTCTACATCGACGACGATATCTGGCGCGGCATGATCGCGGGTCAGGCGCGCGCTGCCGTGTTGCAGGCGCTATACGGGTTGTCGCGCGAAGAGGGCGCTTAATGCAGTTCGAGCCACATCGGCTGATGATCCGATGAACGGCTCGACTGATCCGCTTCGCATCCGGCGATGCGCGCCTTCAGGTCTTCGCTCACGAAGATGAAGTCGCATGCGAACGGGCCATCGGGCCACTGGTCGCGATCGTACAGGCCGACGGTGGCCGCGCGCGGCTCGTTCGGATGCGCGCAAGTCCATGCATCGACGAACGCGGGCGCATCGGCAATCGGTTCGAGCATCGCGCGATACGCCGATCCATCGAACGCGCTGTTGAAGTCGCCGCAGACGATCGCGGACGCGGGCCGCGCGGTATCGGCGAACGGGCTCGCCTGACTCTCGGCCTTCGCGGGCTGACGCTCGTGCGCGCACGCTTCGGCGTGAAGCTCGCGCAGACGCGCGACTTGCGCGAGACGTTGCTTCTCCGAATAGAACTCGAGATGCGTGCTGACGATGCGCAACGGTCCGACGTCGGTCTCGATGACGGCTTCGAGCGCGACGCGAAGCATCGACGGCTTCGCGGGATCGGCAGGCCACGGCAGCGAATGGCGCAACACCTGGCGCACCGGCAGACGGCTCACGATCGCGTTGCCGAACTGACGGCGCGCGATGCCCGCACCGACTGGCGGAAGATCGGAGCCGATTCCGTCGATGACCGTCGCGCCGGGAATCAGCGCTTCGAGCTCGGCGAACTGGTCGGCGCCGGGGCCGCCTTTGAGTCCGCCGGCCTGCTCGCTTTCGTGAAAGCCGCGCGTCACTTCCTGCAGACAGAGGACGTCGAAGTCGTGCAGGGCTTTCGCCTCGGCGACGATGCGCGCGAGATCGACGCGGCCATCCACGCCGCGTCCCCATTGGATGTTCCAGTCGACGAGTCGCATGTTGAACCTCGACGGTAGCGTCGGATGTTGACGTTCGCTATTCCGGCAGCAAGGCGTGTGCTTGCCCGGCAACGGACGCCGGAACTGCCAAATTCTGAAAATAAGTATTTCTTACCGTAGGCAGCGTGGGCGGCGATACAATCGGCGCCAAAGAACCTCACGTCGTCCGAATCATGAAAGCAAGCATCCGTTTTTCGCTGGCTGCGTTCCTGCTGATATCGAGCAGCATTGCGTGCCACGCTCAGGAAACTCAATCTTCGACGACTCGTTCGCTCACGAAGGAGCAGCAGGCCGCGCTCGACAAACAGGATCAGGACATCGCGCAGGTTGCGTCGCAGATCATCGCGTTGATCGATCAAAACCGGGCGGGCGACGTGTGGGACCAAGCCTCGCCCATCGCAAAGCAGATCATTTCCCGCGACGACTTCATGAAGAAGGTCGCGCGCGACCGTTCGCCGCTCGGCGCGCCGGGACTGCGCATGCCGATGGGCGTCAAGCACTACCGTTATGACGGCACGGGCAACATGCCCGCGGGCGCGTACATCAACATTCTCTTCGACACTCAGTTCGGCCAGGCGAGTCAGTCGTCGCGAGAAATGGTGACCTTCATTCTCGACTCGGACAAGGTCTGGCGTTTCGTCGGCTATTCGGTGCGCTGAAGCCGCGTCACATGTTCGTCCACGACGCGCACCATCCTTTGCCGGCTACCAGCTTGTCGCCGAAGAGCGTGCAACCGCCCCAGGCATCGCTCGCTTTGCCCTGATACAGCGAGCAGTTCGCGCAGGTTTGATCGGCCGCGAAGTTCGGGTACTTCGCTTTGTCCACTTTCGCGGCGTTCTCCTTATAGCCGACGGCGACCGCCGCCGGATCGGATTCGCTTAAGTGCGGCGCATCGGCGCGTGCTCGCGAGAGCCATAGCGCCGTGCCCGCGCCGATGCTGACAACCATGAAGTTGCGGCGGGACGTGTTCATTGTGGTGGACCGGTTGTTCGTATGTGGGATGTCGTCGCGCGCTCTCGGGCGCTAGTCGAACGATACGCCCACGTTGGCGAATCGAACGAGCGGTCGGTTTCCTCGGTCATCGCGCCGCCAACGTCGTTCATTGCATCGCGCTAAACCTTTGCGGGCGCGTGCCGTAAATCAGCCAGAACGTAGTTGCAATCGTGTGGATCACCCCTGCGGCGCCCCGGCCGCGGATCAATTCGAAGGAGAACAACCGTGAGTGAACTCGACTGGATGATGGCCGGCGTTTATATGGCAGCGCTTGTGTGCGGCACGCTTTTCATGAGCGTCCTCGCGCGCCGCAGCTTGAACAAGGTGGAGGATCGCGGGCACTGAGCATTCCGGAAGCATCGGTGCACGACGTCCCCGTCGCTGGCGAACAGGAAGCGAAGCTCGATGCGTTGCGCTCGGCGCTCGAAGCCGGCGAGCGCTCCGGCCCCGCCAAGCCGCTGGATTTCGATGCCTTCATCGCTCGCAAGCGCAAGTCCGCTCGGTGAGGCAGTGCGTATTCACGCCTGCCGCCGTCCAGGATCTGGACGGCATCTGGGACTACACGTTCGAGAAGTGGGGGCCGGCTCAGGCGGAGCGCTATCTGCGCATGATTCAGGACACAGTCATCGGACTCGGTAAGGGCAGACAACGCAGCCTGTCCGCAGAACACGTTCGGCCCGGTTATCGCAAGGCGCTCGTCGGAATGCACGTGCTTTTCTTCAAGGAGGCCGCGGACACGATCCAGATCCTGCGCGTTCTCCATCAGATGGATTTGCCCGCTCATCTCGGCGAAGCCGAATAGCATTGACGTCAAGAAACAAAACGCGCGCCGTGAGCCGATTCAAACATCGGCCATCCGGCGCGCGTGGACTTCACCTACAGAATTACTGGAACAGCTTGACGGCCTGCGAGAGCGTATTGGTCACGCCCCATGCGAGCGGAATCAGCACGTAGGCCCAGAACACCAGGAGCAACCCCTTGTTCGACGGATGCACTTGCTGAGTTTCGATGCGGTCATTCATCGCGGATCTCCTCGTTGATTTCTAGATTGCGGTCTGCGCCGACGTGTTCATGTGATGCTTCTCATGCACGCGCGAGACGAGCAGATTGCAGACGAAGCCGATCACCAGCAGCGCCGCCATGATATGCAGCGTCATCGTGTACGCCTCTGCGCCCACGACGCCGTGCGAAACCTGGAACGCGCGCACGTAGTTGACGAGCACCGGACCCGCGACGCCCGCCGCCGCCCACGCGGTGAGAAGCCGGCCGTGAATGCCGCCGACGAAAGCCGTGCCGAACATGTCGGCGAGATACGCGGGAATCGTCGCGAAGCCGCCGCCGTACATCGAAAGGATGATGCCGTACGCCAACACGAAAAGCGCGATATTGCCGGAGCCCGCGAATTGCGGCACAAGGAAATACAGCACCGCGCCGAGCGTGAAGAACACGAAGTACGTATTCTTGCGGCCGATCCAGTCCGACGCCGACGCCCACGCGAATCGCCCGCCCATGTTGAAGAGCGACAGCAGCCCGACGAAGCCCGCCGCCGCGCCCGCCGTGATCGACGCCTTGAAGCTTTCCTGAATCATCACCGACGCCTGGCCGAGCACGCCGATGCCGGCCGTCACGTTCAGGAACAGCACGAGCCACAACAGATAGAACTGCGGCGTCTTCAGCGCCTGATCGATATGCACATGGTTCTTCGTGATCATCTTGTTGGACGTCGCGGGCGGCGTCCAGCCAGCCGGCTTCCAGTCCGCCGGCGGGATGCGGATCGCGAGCGCGCCGATCGTCATCGAGATGAAATAGAGCACGCCGAGCACGAGGAACGTCTCGGCAACGCCCGAGCTCGTCGCGCTCTTGAAGTGGTTCATCAGCGCGACGGAGCCGGGCGCCGCGATCATCGCGCCGCCGCCGAAGCCCATGATCGCCATGCCGGTCGCCATGCCGCGACGGTCCGGAAACCAGCGTATCAGCGTCGAAACCGGCGACACATAGCCGAGCCCGAGCCCGATGCCGCCGATCACGCCATAGCCGAGGTACAGCAGCCAGATCTGATGCAGATAGACGCCGAGCGCCGAGACGAGAAAGCCGCCGCCGAAGCAGCAGGCCGCGGTGAACATCGTGCGGCGCGGGCCGACTTTTTCCAGCCACTTGCCCGCGAATGCCGCCGACAAGCCCAGAAACACGATCGCGAGCGAGAAAATCCAGCCGAGCGTCGTCAGCGACCAGTCATCCGGCGCGGACTTCGTGATACCGATAACCTTCGTGAGCGGCGCATTGAACACCGAGAACGCATATGCCTGCCCGATGCACAGATGAACAGCCAGCGCGGCGGGCGGCACCATCCAGCGCGAAAATCCGGGCCGGGCGATGGTCGCCTCCTTGGAAAAGAAATTTGTCGGGCCGTGGGCGGCCCCTTGATTGATTGTGCTGTTCATTGTGGTCTCCGTGGCGCGTCATGCATGCACGTGCGCGCACATCGTTTACTTTGACGTGCCGTCCGGGGTCGCCGGACAGCAGCCCGCCGTGGTCATGCGCTCGGCGATACGGTCCGCATCGCGCGCTCGCAAGGCCATTTCGCGCCGCTCACATGCGATGGAACCACATATAGATGCGACGCTTTGCCACGGTTGGGCATGACCATAGACAACTGCGATGCCCTTTGCAATATGAACACTCGTGCCATAAGCGTTTGCCCGCAGCGTGTCTGTGGTTTGCGCCACGCTCCGCGCGCATTGCGGAGGCGATGACGTCCGTCGATGCCGCTGTACCGCATCGCTACAGAGCGGGGCAGGTGTTCTGAATGTGAACAGGTTCCATCGCCCTCGTACAAACCCTGACGATGTGCCGCGAAACCGCATGACGATGCGGCTCGCGCGGGCGTCGCATCGTGCCGCGCGCGATGGCATGGAACTCGCAAACAGAAGCGACCGGCGCCGGACATCGGCAGTGCCGGCCCGTTCACGTCGACATGCGAGGAGCACATAGAAATGAATCACGCGGAGATGCAGTTCCTGAGCACCGAATATCCGTACAAGAAGCAGTACGGCAACTTCATCGGTGGCAAGTGGGTGCCGCCGACGGGCGGTGAGTATTTCGACAATATTTCGCCGATCACCGGCGAGCCGTTCACGTCGATTCCGCGTTCGCGCGAAGCCGACATCGAAGCCGCGCTCGACGCAGCGCACGCAGCGAAGACGTCGTGGGGCAGAACCTCCGTCACCGATCGCGCGAATCTGCTGCTGAAGCTCGCCGATCGCATGGAGCAGAACCTGTCGCGTCTCGCGCTGGCCGAATCGATCGATAACGGCAAGCCGCTGCGCGAGACGATGGCCGCGGACATTCCGCTCGCGATCGATCACTTCCGCTATTTCGCGAGCGCCGCGCGTTCGCAGGAAGGCGGCATTTCGGAGATCGATCACGATACGGTCGCGTATCACTTCCACGAGCCGCTTGGCGTCGTCGGGCAAATCATTCCGTGGAATTTCCCGATCCTGATGGCCGTGTGGAAGCTCGCGCCCGCGCTCGCGGCCGGCAACTGCGTCGTGCTGAAGCCGGCCGAGCAGACGCCCGCGTCGATTCTCGTGCTGCTCGAAATCATCGAAGACATCTTGCCGCCGGGCGTGCTCAATGTCGTCAACGGCTTCGGTCTGGAAGCGGGCAAGCCCCTCGCATCGAACAAGCGCATCGCGAAGATCGCTTTCACCGGCGAGACCACGACGGGCCGACTCATCATGCAGTACGCGAGCCAGAACCTCATTCCGGTGACGCTGGAACTGGGCGGCAAGAGCCCGAACATCTTCTTCGAAGACGTGCTCAACGCCGACGACAGCTTCTTCGACAAGGCGCTCGAAGGCTTCACGATGTTCGCGCTGAATCAGGGCGAAGTGTGTACGTGCCCGTCGCGCGCGCTCGTGCAGGAATCGATTTACGAGCGCTTCATGGAACGTGCGCTCAAGCGCGTCGCGGCGATCGCGCAGGGCCATCCGCTCGATACGAAGACGATGATCGGCGCGCAGGCTTCGCAGGAGCAACTGGAGAAGATCCTGTCGTACATCGATCTCGGCAAGCAGGAAGGCGCGCAGTGCCTCTCCGGCGGCGAGCGCAACACCTTCGACGGCGAACTGAAGAACGGCTATTACGTCAAGCCGACGGTCTTCAAAGGCCACAACAAGATGCGTATCTTCCAGGAGGAAATCTTCGGGCCGGTGCTTTCGGTGACGACGTTCAAGACCGAGGAAGAAGCGCTCGAGATCGCGAACGACACGCTGTACGGTCTCGGCGCGGGCGTGTGGACGCGCGACGGCACGCGGGCGTATCGCTTCGGCCGCGCGATTCAGGCGGGACGCGTGTGGACCAACTGTTATCACGCGTATCCGGCGCACGCGGCGTTCGGCGGTTACAAGCAATCGGGCATCGGCCGTGAGAATCACAAGATGATGCTCGACCACTATCAGCAGACGAAGAACATGCTCGTCAGCTATAGCGACAAGCCGCTCGGCTTCTTCTAAAGCGTGTGAGGCCGCCGCTGCTTCCCGCAGCGGCCGATCAAACCGACGGGGACATCATGAGCGAACAGGAAGTGCAGCGCGTGACCGCGACGCCCGCCGCCATCGACTTGATCGAAAGGCTCAAGGCCGAGCATGGCGAGGTGCTGTTTCATCAATCCGGCGGATGCTGCGACGGCAGCGCGCCGATGTGCTTTCCAGTCAGCGAATTCATGGTCGGCGGCTCGGACGTGAAACTCGGCTCGATCGGCGGCGTGCCGTTCTACATGACCGAATCGCAGTACGAGTACTGGCAGCATACGCAGCTCATCATCGATGCCGTGCCGGGCAATGGCGGCATGTTTTCGCTGGAACGCCCGAGCGGTTTGCGCTTTCTTACGCGCTCGCGTCTGTATAGCGACGAAGAGAACGCGTGGCTCGACAGGCATCCGGTCGAGCACGTGAGCTGAGCGTCATTTCCAGCGCGGCGCGCGCTTTTCGATGAAGGCTTGCGTGCCTTCGAGCGTGGCGTCGTGCATCATGTTGCAGGCCATCGTTTCCGATGCGAGCGCGTATGCCGCTTCGACGCCGGTTTCGAGTTGCCGATAGAACAAGCCCTTGCCCGCCGCGACCGCTTCGCGCGGCTTGGCGGCGATGGTCGCGGCGAGCGTGCGCACGGTATCGTCGAGTTCGCCAGGCGATGCGACGCGATTCACGAGGCCGCGTTCGCGCGCGGTGGCCGCATCGATGAACTCGCCGGTGACGAGCATTTCGAACGCGGCCTTGCGCGATACGTTGCGAGACAGCGCCACGCTCGGCGTCGCGCAAAAGAGCCCGAGATTCACGCCCGATACCGCGAAACGCGCTTCGCTCGATGCGACCGCGAGATCGCACATCGCGACGAGCTGACAACCCGCCGCCGTCGCGATGCCTTGCACGCGCGCGATAACGGGCTGCGGCATGCGCTGGATCGTCAGCATGATGCGCGAGCAGTGCGCGAAAAGCTCGCGATAGTAATCGAGCGCGGGCTCCGCACGCATCTCTTTGAGATCGTGTCCGGCGCAAAACGCGCGGCCTTCTCCTGCGAGCACGACCACGCGCGCATCTGATTCGGCGATGTCCTTCAATGCGCGTTCGAGCGCTTCGAGCATCGATTCAGATAAGGCATTGAACGCATCGGGCCGATTCAGCGTGAGCCTGACGGCACCCTTGATGTCATACGCATCGCGTTCGATCAGAACGAGTTCGCTCATTGTCGTGGTCTCCATCAGACGTCGATCGCGGTGACGGACCCCGCGCGCTTGCGCAACTCGAACTTCTGGATCTTTCCCGTCGATGTCTTCGGCAGTTCGCAGAACTCGATCGCGCGCGGCACCTTGAAGCCGGCGAGATGCTTCTTGCAATGCGCGATCAACTCTTCCGCGCTCGCGTGCGCGCCGCTTTTCAGTTCGACGAAAGCGCAGGGCGTCTCGCCCCAGCGCGTATCGGGCTTCGCGACGACCGCGACGGCAAGCACCGCCGGATGCCGGTACAGCACGTCCTCCACTTCGATGCTCGATATGTTCTCGCCGCCCGAGATGATGATGTCCTTGCTGCGATCCTTGATGCGTACATAGCCGTCCGGATACGCGACGGCGAGATCGCCGGTATGGAACCAGCCGCCGCGAAACGCTTCTTCGGTCGCGGCCGCGTTCTTCAGATAACCCTTCATCGCGATGTTGCCGCGGAACATGATCTCGCCGATGGTCTCGCCATCGGAAGGCACGAGTTCCATCGATATCGGATCGCGCACCGTGACCGCATCCTGCAAGTGATAGCGCACGCCTTGCCGCGCATTCAATCGCGCGCGCTCGCCGATATCGAGCGCGCTCCATTCGGCCTGCTGCGGGCAGACCGTGGCCGGGCCATAAACTTCCGTGAGCCCGTAGACATGCGTCAGTTCGAAGCCCATGCGCTCCATGCCTTCGATCATCGCGGCGGGCGGCGCGGCGCCCGCGACCATCGCATGGACTTTCTGATCGAAGCCGGTCTTCATGTCGTCGGGCGCGTTGACGAGCAGGTTCTGCACGATCGGCGCGCCGCAATAATGCGTGACGCGCTCGCTGCGAATCAGATCGAAGATGGTCTTCGCATCGACGCGGCGCAGGCACACGTTCACGCCCGCGCGCGCGGCGACGGTCCACGGAAAGCACCAGCCGTTGCAATGGAACATGGGCAGCGTCCACAAGTACACCGCATGCTTCGGCATGTCCCATTCGAGGATATTGCTCACCGCATTCGTATACGCGCCGCGATGGTGATACACGACGCCCTTCGGATTGCCTGTCGTGCCCGACGTGTAATTCAGACAGATTGCGTTCCACTCGTCGGATGGCGGCGACCATTCGTATGCGGGATCGCCGCTCGCGAGCAGCGCGTCGTATTCGATTTCGCCGATGCGCTCGCCCGCGCCCGCGTACTGCGGATCGTCGACATCGATGACCAGCACGTCCTGCGGCACGTCTTTCAGCGCGCGGCGCATCACGTCCGAGAACTCGCGATCGACGAGCACCGCCTTCGCTTCGCCGTGCGTGAGCATGAACGCGAGCGTGGCGGCGTCGAGCCGCGTGTTGAGCGTGTTGAGCACGGCGCCCGTCATCGGCACGCCGAAGTGCGCTTCGACCATTTCGGGCGTGTTCGGCAGCATCGCGGCGACGGTATCGCCGAGGCCGATGCCGCGTGCCGCCAGCGCCGATGCGAGCCGCCGCGTGCGCGCGTAGGTGTCGGCCCAGTTGCGCCGGACATCGCCGTGCACGATAGCGGGAAGCGTCGGATATACGGACGCCGCGCGCTCGATGAACATGAGTGGCGTCAGCGCCGCGTAGTTGGCGGCAGTTTTGGGAAGGCCATCGTCGTACATGCTGGCGGTCATGATTGTCTCCTCGGGCGCGAATCTATCGGATGGCGTCAGTGGCGCTCACGTTTCTTAGAAGATCGTTATCACGCGCGCAACTTACGTTAGCCTGACGCTCCGACTCATGGTTTGCCCTGATCAGCCGAGATCGTCGAGCTTGACTTCGAAGCCCCGCTTCACGCCCGGGCGCGCGAAAAGCGCCTCGTACCAGCGCTTGACGTTAGGGTAATCATCGAGCGAAACCTGATGACGTTCATGCCGCCACGCCCAGCCGAGAATCGCGAAATCGGCGACGGACATATCGCCCGCGACGCATTCCACTTGCGCGAGGCGCTTGTCGAGCACGCCGTACAGGCGGCGCGTTTCGTCGGAATAGCGCTTCAAACCATAACGCCGGTCGCTTTCCGCTTCGACCATGCGGAAGTGATGCACCTGTCCTGGCATCGGGCCGAAGCCGCCCATCTGCCACATCAGCCATTCGAGCACGGGCACGCGATCGCGCAAACTCGCGGGCAGAAACTTGCCCGTCTTCTCGCCGAGATAGAGCAGGATCGCGCCGGACTCGAACACGCTGATCGGCTGGCCGTCGGGTCCGTCCGGATCGACGATCGCCGGAATGCGATTGTTCGGGCTGATGCGCAGAAACTCAGGCGTATGCTGCTCGCCCTTCGTGATGTTCACCGTTTTCACGGTGTACGGCAGTTGCATTTCCTCCAGCGCGACGCTGATCTTGCGTCCGTTGGGCGTGTTCCATGTATGCAGTTCGATGGTCATGGCAATCCGTCCCGTTCAGGTCAATGCAGGCGAGACGTGACGCGCGAAGCCCGGACGCTGCGTGATGCCCACATACCAGCGTTCGAGTTCGGGAAGCGCGGGGCGAACCAGCTCCGCGATGCCGAACCAGCGGCGCGCATACGCGGCGACGACGAGATCGGCGAGCGTGAACGTGTTGCCTTCGAGATAGTCGCGGCCCTTCAGATGCGCATCGATAACGCACCAGAGCTTTTCCACCTCGCTCGCGGCGGCAGCGAGTTGCTGCGCATCGCGATCCGCGGCGCTCGTGCGGATATAGCCCCAGAAAACCGGACGTTCGGCGGGCTGCAGGGTCGAAAGCGTCCAGTCGAGCCAGCGGTCCGCGCTCGCGCGCACTTTCGGCTCGGCGGGATAGAGCGTGCTGGCACCGCCGTATTGCATCGCGAGATAGCGAATGACCGAGTTCGACTCCCACAGCACGAAGTCGCCGTCGACGAGCGTGGGCACGCGGCCCATCGGGTTCATCGCGAGATAGTCGGGCTCGTTGTTGCGCCCGAATTGCAGGCCCGCGTCGATGCGCTCGTACGCGAGCCCCAGTTCATCGCAGCACCACAGCACTTTCTGCACATTGACCGAGTTGGCCCGGCCCCAGATCGTCAGCATTCGATGTCTTCCTCCATACTTGTCGAAGGATCCATCTTAGCTGTGTTTCGCGTTTTGCCTCAGTCGATGTGCGCCGCGAAACCGGTCTTTCCGGCTGCGAGTTCGTCGCGCAGCGTGAGCTGAGGAATCGCGTAGTCGCCGTGATTCTGCTTGCGGAATGCAATGGGCGCATCGTCCCAGAGACCGTCGAGACGCCGGCCGAGCGCATCGTATGTGGCTTGCAGGCGCGCTTCATCCATGCGATGCGTTTCATAGAGAACGAACGGCGGCAGCACATCGAAGCCTGGATAAAAAAGCATGCCGTGCTGGATGTGAAAGAGAATATCGTCGATGGGTCCGTTGATGCCGCGCGGACTGTAATGCGATTCCCAACCGCCCGTCGTGACGACGATCATCGCGCGCTTGCCCGCCATCAGACCTTCGCCGTAGCGGTCGCCCCAGTGCGTGTCCGAATGCTCGCCGACGCCGTAGCCGAAGCCGTACGCATAGACGCGCTCGACCCAGCCCTTCATGATCGCGGGCATCGAGAACCACCACATCGGAAATTGCAGGATCAGCGCGTCGGCCCAGCGCAGCTTGTCCTGCTCCAGCTCGATGTCGCGGCTTTGCAGGCCGTTTTCGAACGCGTGCTTCGAATCGAGGCTCGCGTGAAACGGCGTATCGGCCTTGCGGTCGCGCACGTCGTTCGCATCGAGCGGCGCCTTCCAGTTCATTGCATACAGGTCGGAGACTTGCACGCTATGGCCGTTCGCGCGCAAACGCTCGACGGTGAAATCATTGATGGCGCCGTTCAGCGAGCGGCGTTCCGGATGGGCATACACGATCAGCACATTCATGAGGCTTTCTCCACTTCGTTTCTGGAATGGAGACCAGCTTAAGAGCCTCTCGGGTATATTGGAAATGAATATCTGAAATTGCAGGAATTGCCATGACTAATACCTTGAGAAGGCTCGATCTGAACTTGCTTCTCACGCTCGACGTTTTGCTTGCCGAACAGAACGTCACGCGTGCAGCCGAGCGCCTTCATTTTTCGCAACCTTCCGTGAGCGTGCATCTGTCGAAGCTGCGCGACATCTTCGGCGATCCTCTGCTGTTGCCCGGCCCGCGTGGCATGCGCCCGACAGCGCGAGCGGAAAGTCTGCGCGAGCCGTTGCGCGAAGCGCTGGCATCGCTCGAACGCGCGGTGTCGCCGGAAGCCGCGTTCGATCCCGCCATCGCCGACAACACATGGCGCATCGCCGCCACTGACTACAGCGAATCGACCGTGCTGCTGCCTGCGTTGAGCGGCTTGCGCGCCGCCGCGCCGCACACGCGGATCGCCGTGCTGGAGATGTTGCCGCCGCGTCTTGCGAAGCAGGCGGAGAACGGCGAGATCGATCTCGCGTTTCACATCACATCGCCCGAGATGGCCAATTTTCATCAGCAAGCGCTCTTCACGGAAAGCTATGTGCTCGTGGGACGCAAGGATCATCCGCGATTGAAGCGGCGTCCGACGCTCGCGCAGTTCTGCGCACTGGAGCATGTGATCGTGTCGCCCGATGGCGGCGGATTCTTCGGCCCGACGGATGACACGCTCGCAACGTTCGGCATGAAGCGGCACGTCGCGCTGTCGGTGCCGCACTTCCTCTTCGTGCGCTCCGTGCTCGCGACGACCGATCTGGTTTCGATGCAACCGGCGAGGCTCGCGAAGCGCTGGCCGGAGTTGCGCATCGTCGCGCCGCCCGTCGACGTGCCCGGCTACGAGATGTCGATGTACTGGCATGAACGCGTGCATCGCGATCCTGCGCATCGATGGCTGCGTGAGTTCATCGCGCAAGCTGTTTGAAAGAATGACGCTGCATTGATGATCTTTTCGCATGATCGTCTTTATCGTTATTACTGATTCAGTGCTCGAAAGGCGAGTGCTACTGTTTGTCGGCAAATCCTTAATTGCTGCATGTGTCATGTGTCTGGCTGGCGTCGCTCCATGATCGAATACACAGAGGAGACTGATGATGTCAAAGCGCAAGACGTGGCGGGGAATGAGTACCGTCATTGCAACGGGTACGGCGATGGCGGCCTTGAGTCTCACGGTCACGGCGCACGCGGCAGGGGAGCCGATCAGGATCGGCGTCATCAGCGAAGAGTCCGCGGTGGCGGGCGCTTCGATCAGCAAGGCCGCGCAACTCGCAGCGGAGGAGATCAACGCGAAGGGCGGTGTCGATGGGCGGCAAATCCAGATCATCGCGTATGACGATCACTCGTCGGCATCGGACGGCGTGCGTGCCTTTCAGCGCGCCGCGAGTCAGGACAAGGTAGTCGCGATCATCGGCAGCTACATCAGCGAAGTCGCGCTCGCGATGGAGCCATGGTCCGCGCGCCTGAAGATGCCTTTCATCACGCCGGGCGCGGCGAGCAACGAAATCTCGAAGCGCGTGCATGACGACTACGATCACTACAAGTACACCTTCCACGGCTGGATGACGTCTGCGTTCATCGCGCAATCGATCTGCGATTTCTCGCATGACGTGCTTGTCGGCGAGTTCAAGATGAAGACGACCGTCGTGATGAGCGAGGACGCCGCGTGGACCAAGCCGCTCGACGAGCGCTACCTCGAGTGCCTGCCGAAAGCGGGCCTCAAGGTGCTGGATCACATCCGCTTCAATCCGGACACGTCGGACTTCACGCCGATCTTCAACCAGATCGAAGCGAAGCATCCGGACACGATCACGACGGGCATCAGCCATGTCGGCGTGCAGCCGACCGTCCAGTGGCACGATCAGCAAGTGCCGATTCCGATGTCGGGCCAAAGCTCGCAAGCGACGACCACGAGCTTCTGGAAGGACACCAACGGCGCGACCGAAGGTGTGATCACCGCATCGGCGGCGGCGCCGGGCGTCGCGTTGACGCCGAAGACCGTGCCCTTCGTCGAGTCGTATCAGAAGCACTTTGCCGGCGTATCGCCCGCGTATGACGGCTTCACGAGCTATGACCTCGTGTACATCATCGCGGATGCGATTCATCGCAATCAAGGCTCGACCGATCCCGACAAGATGGTCGATGCGCTCGAAAAGACCGACTATGTCGGCACCATCGGACGCTGGCAGTTCTACGGCAAGAACGATCAGTTCACGCACGCGTTGAAGTACGGCGAAGGCTATATCACCGGCATCAACCTGCAATGGCAGAACGGCAAGCAAGTGGCGATATGGCCGAAGTCGGTGGCGAACGCAACGGTCAAGTTTCCGGCCTTCGTGAAGGTGCAGGCAGCCGCGAACTAAGCGCGTTTGCGTCGTCGCGACGCGCGTGCGCTGCCGATAGCGCGCGCCTTGCGGCGCATGTTGCGGGGACCGGTTCCACGTTGGCATCGACATGGAAGACATAAAGGGCCGCTATGTTGCCACTGCAAATACTCATCGATGGCTTCGCGATCAGCTCGCTCTACGCGCTCGGCGCGATCGGCTTCACGCTGATATTCGGCGTATCCGGCGTGCTCAATCTCGCGCATGGCGGCGTGATGCTGGTATCCGCGCTGCTCGGCTGGGCGCTCGCGGGCGAAGCCGGATTGGGCACCTATCTCGGCACGCCGCTCGGCGTGGTCTGCGGGATGATTGCCGCATACGTCACCTATTTCATGGTGGTGCGGCCCATTCAACGCTCGACTGCGATCCCGCGTGAAGAGAAAGAGATCTTCGTGCTCACGGGCACGCTGCTCTGGGGCATCATGATCCAGCAGGGCATGGCGTATCTCTTCTCCGATAACCCCATCACGATGCGTCCGCTGATTCCCGGCGTCGCGAGCGTCGCGGGCGTGCGCGTGCCCTATAACGAGATCATGATCGCGGTCGTGTGCTGGGTCGTGATCGGATTGCTGTGGCTCTTCGTGAATCGCACGAAGGCGGGCAAGGCGCTGCTCGCGGCGTCGATGAATCCGCGCGGTCTCACGCTGCTCGGCTTCGAGCTGTCGAATATCTATCTGCTCGCGTGGACCATCTACGGTGTGCTCGCGGGCATCGCGGGCGTGCTGCTCGCATCGTTCCTTGGCGTGAGCACGAACAACACCGGACAGCTCACGGCGAGCGCGTTTTCCATCGTCGTGCTCGGCGGCCTGGGCAGCGTGTCGGGCTCGTTGATGGCCGCGTATGTCGTGGGTTATCTGGAGACCGTCACGGCGTACCTCATCTCGCCGACGCTGCGGCCATTGCCCGCGCTGCTGCTGCTCGTGCTCGTCGTATATGTGCGGCCGCAAGGCTTTCTCGGACGGCGCTAATCATGAAAGACATCGTTCGTTCGCGCTTGATCTGGGCTGCGGTCCTGCTCGCGATCGTCGGCGCGACGCTGCCGTGGTGGCTCACCGGGTATATCCTCGGCGTGCTGACGGTCGCGTATTACTTCGGCGTCTTCGCGATGTCGTGGGACTTGCTCTTCGGCTTCGCGGGCGAAGTGAATTTCGGACCGACGTTCCTGATCGGGCTCGGAGCGTATTCCGCCGCGATACTGAACGCGCACGCCGCCGCGCCGATACCGGTATGCGTGATGGCCGGCGGCCTCGTCGCGCTCGTCGGCGGCCTGCTGCTCGCCGTGCCCGCATTGCGATTGCGCGGACCGTACTTCGGTCTCGTCACGCTCGTCGCGGTGTTGCTGCTGCAGAACGCGATCGTGATCTTCGCGGGCGTCACCGGCGGCGAGATCGGCATGATGGTGCCCGACGTGATGTCCGTCGATGCGAGCCACAACTACTGGATCGCGCTCGCGTTCCTCATCGTCTGCGCGATCATTCTGTTCGGCTTGTCGCGCTCGGCCATCGGTCTCATTCTGCAGGCGAGCGGGCAGGATACCGTCGGCGCGCAGGCGCTCGGCTTCAACGTCGTGAAGCACAAGCTCGCGGCGTTCTGCATCAGCGCGGTGTTCTCAGGCGTCGCGGGCGCGATGCTCGTGTTCTATCAGGGCACGGCGTCGGTGAGCACGGTGGTCGATATCGGCATCGGCGTGCAGATCATCATCGCGGCTGTGCTCGGCGGCCGGCGCACGATACTCGGCGCGGTGCTCGGCTCGATCTTTCTCATCGTCGCGGGCGAATTCCTGCGTCCGCTCGGGCAGATCAATACGTTCGTGGTCGCGGCTGTCGCGCTCGCGGTCATCCTGTTCTTTCCCGATGGATTGCTCGGCAACATCCTGCGTGTGAGGGAGCGCGAATGAGCGATACACCTTTGCTTTCGGTGCGCGGCCTCACGAAGCGCTTCGGCGGTCTCGTCGCGGTGAAGGACATCGGCTTCGATATCGAGCCCGGCGAGATACTCGGCCTCATCGGTCCGAACGGTTCCGGCAAGTCGACGGTGATGAAGCTCATCATGGGCATCGAGCGGCCCAACGCGGGATCGATCAAGGTCGATGGCGTCGAGATGGCCGGATGGCTGCCGCATCGAATCGCGCGCGCGGGCGTGGGCATCGTGTTCCAGCATTCGCGGCCGCTGCATCGGCAGACAGTGCTCGAACACATCAAGCTCGCGCTATTGCCCGATTCGCTCGTGAAGCTCGCCGCCGATCCGCATGTGAATCGCCGCGCACGCGAGATCGCGGAGCGCGTCGGACTCGGCAAGGTGATGCATCGTCATCCGGCGACGCTGCCCTTCGCCGATCTGCGTCGCATGGAGATGGCGAAGGCGATCGCGCGCGATCCGCGTGTCGTGCTCGTCGACGAGCCTTTCGCGGGTCTCACCGCCGCCGAATCGGAAGCGTTCTCCGAACTGATTCGCGGCTTTCGCGCGGAAGGGCGCGCGGTGCTGCTCGTCGATCACAACGTGAAGAGTCTCGCGGCGCTCGCGGATCGCGTGCTTGCGATGTATCTCGGCGAGTACGTCGCGGAAGGCACCGCCGAACAAGTGATGCAGAACGAGACCGTGCGGCGCGTCTATCTCGGCGGCAAGATCGAGGCACGCGAGCGTGGCGCGGAAGTCGTGAGCAACAAGCCGTCGATTCTTCAGGTCGAGAGCGTCGGCGTGTTGTACGGCAAGGCGCGCGCGCTCGATAGCGTGGACATGCATGTGCGCGAAGGCGAATTCGTGTCGGTCGTCGGATTGAACGGCGCGGGCAAGACGACGCTCTTCAATGCGATTTCCGGACTCGTGGCGTATCACGGAACCATTCGCTACGGCTCGCGCGATTTGAAAGGCATGAGCGGCGCGGCGATCGCGCGTGGCGGCATCGTGCAGTGCCCGGAGACGCGCGAGCTGTTCGGCGACATGACCGTGCGCGAGAATCTCGATCTCGGCGGCTATCATCTTTCCGACAAGATGCGCGCCGATCAGCTCAAGTGGCTCTTCGAACTCTTTCCGATACTCGAATCGCGTCAGGCGCAGACCGCGCGCACGTTATCGGGCGGCGAGCAGCAGATGCTCGCGATCGCACGCGCGCTGATGATGCAGCCGAAGCTCCTCATCCTCGATGAGCCGACGCTCGGCCTCGCGCCGGTGATTCTCGAGCAACTGTCGAAGGCGATGGAACGGCTGCAGAAGACCACGCCGATCACCGTGCTGCTGGGCGAGCAGAACGTGACGTTCGCGTTGCCCCATGCGGACCGCGTGTATGTGCTCGAACATGCGCGCATCGTGTGGGAGGGCAGTCCGTCGCGCTTCGAGAAGGAGATGGGACGAGGCTTTCTCGAAGCGGTGCGGTCGGAGCCAGCGCAAATTGCGCAGGCGAAAGTTTGAAGCGTAGCGCGCGCAACTAAACACGCGCGCCTTGTTGCCTAAAACGCCACACGTATTGCACCGAATGGGCATCGCGTCATTTGATGTGTTAAAAAACCGCGAGCTTTCGATGCGTCGCGCCAAGCTGCTTTAGCCAAGACAGTTATCTGAAAGGCGACGCGTCGAAGCCATGAAAAACGGCTAACGAATACGCGCTCCCAATACATCATGAAGACATTCACATCGCGTGGCATCGCGGGCATCGGCGCGTCGGTCGTCGCGCTCGCGTGTCAATCCGCATTCGCGCAAAGCTCGGTCACGCTGTACGGCGTCGCCGATGTCAGCGTGCGTTACCTCACGAACGCCAACGCCAACAACGACGGCAAGCTGTTCATGACGAACGGCGCCATTACCAATAGCCGCATCGGCTTCAAAGGCGTCGAAGATCTCGGCGGCGGCCTGAAAGCGATCTTCCAGCTGGAAAGCGGCGTGGAACTGGAAAACGGCCAATACTCCGACAGCGCTCGCGCATTCAATCGCGCGGCTTTCGTCGGCCTGTCGAATCCATATGGCACGCTGACGCTCGGCCGTCAGAAGACGCCGCTCTTCGACATGCTCGGTGACGTCTACGATCCGCTCACGGTCGGCAATTACTTCGAGAACGCATGGTTGCCGGTTGCGTTGGGCGCGGGTCTCTATGCGGATAACGCCGTCAAGTACAACGGCACGTTCGCGGGCCTCACGATCGGCGCGATGTACTCGTTCGGCACGAACTATACGTCGACGGGCGCGGGCGGCTTCTCGGGCCAGGTTCCGGGTCATATGGGCGCGGGCAACATGTACGGCTTCACGGCGTCGTATGCGATGGGCCCGCTGTCCATCGGCGGCGGCTATCAGCAGAACAGCGACAACGCCGCGAACAAGCAGAAGATCTGGAACGCGAACGCGGTCTATGCGATCGGCGCGGCGAAGCTCTATGTCGGCTATCTGCATTCGACCGATGACACCGGCTTCGTCGACAGCATCCTGCAACAGCGTGGCCTCGTATCGGGCACGGATATTTTGAAAGGCTCGGGCCGTCGCGACGATGGCCCGTTCGCGGGCGTCACCTATCAGGTCACGCCGGCGCTGTTGCTCACGGGCGCGTTCTACTACGACCACATGAAGAACGCGGCCATCGGCGGCGGCGCGACGGGCAGCGGCAATCGCTATACGGGCGTCGCGCTGGCGGAGTACGCGCTGTCGAAGCGCACGGAAGTCTACGGCACCGTGGACTTCAACAAGGTGACGGGCGCGGCGGATGTCGAACTGCCGGGCCGCTCGAATCAGACCGGCGTGTCGATCGGCTTGCGCAACATCTTCTGATGACGCTTCAGCGCACGCGCAATGTATAGCGCGTGCGCTGACGATACACGTCGCCGGGCCGCAAGACAGCGCGCTCGCTGTCTTGCATGTTGATCTCGTTGGGAAAGCCGCCCGCTTCCAGGCACAGTCCCGCCTGCTTGCGATAACGCGAACCGCCGCGCGCGGGCACATCTTCCAGATAATTCCCCGAGTAGAACTGCAAGCCGCGCGCATCGGTCGACACGCTCAGTTCGCGTCCGCTCGATGGATCGAACAGCACAGCGACCGTGCGCGGTTCGTTCGCTTGGTCGCTCAACACGTAGCAATGATCGAAGCCGCCCGCGATCGCGAGCTGCGGATGAACCGCATCGAGACGCGTACCGATCGATGCAGGCGCGCGCAAATCGAACGCGCTGTCCCCGACGCTTTCGCGCGCGATTGGAATCGAGGTCGCATCGATTGCGAAGTACGTATCCGATGCAATCGATATCTCGTGGTCGCGAATGCTCGCGCCGTCGTTCAAATTGAAGTACGCGTGATTGGTCAGGTTGATGGGCGTCGGCGCATCGGTGCGAGCTTCGTAATCGATCGATAACGTGCCGTCGTCATCGAGCGCATAGCGCACGGTCACATCCACATTGCCGGGAAAGCCAGAAGCGCCCGCAGGCGATTGCAGCGTCATGACGAGCGCGCCGTTCGCCGCCTGCACACGCCACATCTGCCGATGAAAACCCGCCGAGCCGCCATGCAGAAGATTCGCGCCTTCGTTGCGCTCCGCCTGATGCGCGATGCCATCGAGCACGAAGCGCGCATCGCGGATGCGATTCGCCCAGCGCCCGATGATCGCGCCCATGAACGCGCTGCCGTTGCGGTAATCGTCGGGCATGTCGTGACCGAGCAGGACATTGGCGAGATGTCCATCGCGATCGGGCGCGAGCCATGAAACGAGCGTCGCGCCGAGGTCGCTGATATCGACAGACATGCCCGATGCATTGCGCAACGTGTAGAGATTCGCGTCACCCCAGGGGCGAACGTCGATGGAAGAAGAGGTCGTCATGCGCGAGATCATCTCATGGCCGCGCCGCGACTTCATCGAGATGCAACAGTAAGTCCGCTGGATCTTCATACACGCGCAACGCGCCGGAGCGCTCGAGTTCATCGCTGCCATAACCGCCCGACAGCAAGCCGACGCCGAGCGAGCGGCAACGGCGCGCGGCCAGCATGTCCCAGATGCTGTCGCCGACGACGACCGTATGCTCGATCGGCACGTTCAGACGCTCGGCGGCGGCGAGGAACAGATCCGGATCGGGCTTTGCGTACTTCACCATGTCGCGCGTAACGACCACTTGCTTCGACGGATCGACGCCCAATGCTTCGAGATTGACCTGCGCGGTTTCCATGCGCCCGCTCGTCGCGATGGCCCAGCGCGTGCCGGCGTTCGTCAACGCTTGCAGCAATTCGCGCGCGCCGGGCAGCGGACACACCTGCGCGCGCAGCCGCTTGTACGCCTCCGCATGCAACTGACGCAGCCGCTCGACGCGATCCGCGCTGATCTCGCCGTGCGTCTCGCGCAGTAACTGATTGGTGAAGAGTCCGCCGCTCATGCCGATCTTGCGGTGAATGCGCCACACCGACAATTCGATGCCCTCGGCGTCGAGCGCTTCTTTCCACGCGAGCACATGTTGATAGACGCTGTCGACGAGCGTGCCGTCGAGGTCGACTAGAAATGCTGTTTCGATGCGCATGGTCTGCTCCCTTTGATCGGGTTCGGGCGTGTCGTATCGCTTCATCATACGCACGATCGGGCGAACAGGCTGTTCCAGGTGCGATAATGGATGTTTGCGCCCGCGAGCCGGTTATATCGCGGAATCGCCGCATGAAGTCCCTGAATTTTGCATCAATTACGCATCACGGAGCCTATCTTGACCCGCATCGACAATCCCTCCCGCGATCACGAGGCAGGCGTGGCCGACTCCACGCAAGACACGACCCGCATCGACGATACGCGCATCGGCGCGGTGCGTCCGCTGATCTCGCCCGCGTTGCTGCTCGATGAACTGCCGGTCACGCCCGGCGTGCAGACCCTCGTCGAGGAAAGCCGCGCGGCCATTGCGAATATTCTGCATGGCCGCGATGACAGGCTCGTCGTCGTCATCGGTCCGTGTTCCATCCACGATCACGATCAGGCGATGGAATACGCAGAGCGTCTGAAGAAAGTGGCGTACGAACTGCGTAACGATCTCTTCATCGTGAT
This sequence comes from Caballeronia sp. LZ028, assembly GCF_031451415.1. Lineage (NCBI taxonomy): Bacteria > Pseudomonadati > Pseudomonadota > Betaproteobacteria > Burkholderiales > Burkholderiaceae > Caballeronia > Caballeronia sp. LZ028. The sequence goes on from NZ_JARUXN010000003.1 coordinate 367,346, forward strand.
GCGCGTGTACTTCGAAAAGCCGCGCACGACGGTAGGCTGGAAGGGCTATATCAACGATCCGCGTCTCGATGGCAGCTTCCGCATCAACGAAGGACTGCGCCGCGCGCGCGAACTGCTTCTCGACATCAGCGGCCTCGGTCTGCCTACCGCCACCGAGTTCCTCGATCTGCTCAGCCCGCAATACATCGCCGATCTCATCGCGTGGGGCGCGATCGGCGCGCGCACGACGGAGAGCCAGAGTCATCGTCAGCTTGCGTCGGGGCTTTCTTGTCCAATCGGCTTCAAGAACGGCACCGATGGCGGCGTGCAGGTTGCCGCCGACGCAATCGTCGCGGCGCGCGCGAGCCACGCGTTCATGGGCATGACAAAGATGGGCATGGCGGCGATCTTCGAGACGCGCGGAAACGACGACTGCCACGTCATTCTGCGCGGCGGCAAGAAGGGGCCGAACTACGACGCCGAAAGCGTCGCGGCGGCGTGCGGCGCGCTCTCCAAGCTCGGCCAGCGCGAACAGGTGATGATCGATTGCTCGCACGCCAACTCGAACAAGTCGCATCTGCGTCAGGTCGATGTCGCGCAGGACATCGCGCGGCAACTGGAGGCGGGCGAACGGCGCATTACCGGCGTGATGATCGAGAGTCATCTGGAAGAGGGCCGTCAGGATCAGAAGCCGGGCGTGCCGCTCAAGCACGGCGTATCGATCACCGATGCATGCCTTGGCTGGACGCAAAGCGAACCTGTGCTCGAACTGCTCGCTCAAGCAGTGAGAAAACGCCGCGCGGGGTGATGACAAAAACCGTGGGCGCGGCAAGGGAAGCGTTGCCGTTCGCCGCATTCACGGCGACGACGGGCGATGCATCGGAGTTCGATGATCGCGTGATGTGACAAGCCCCTACCGCGCCACCGCCGCATTCAGCGCATTGAGCAACGCCAGCGGATCGAATGGCTTCTTCAACTGAATCGACTTCGGCAATGCGCGACGCTCGTCCTCGCTGAGCGCGAGGTCGTAGCCCGTCACGAACACGACGCCCAGTCCCGGCGTTTTGCGGCACGCCGCGATAGCCAGTTCCACGCCGGACTGCCCGGCAAGATCCACATCCGTCAGCAGCAATTCGAAGCGATGCTCGCGCATGAGCGCCAGCGCTTCATCGACGCTGCCCGCTTCCGTCAGATCCAGCCCGAAGGTGCGCAGCAATTCGGCGGTGCTATCGCGCACGAGTTCGTTATCTTCGACGAACAGCACGCGCATTCGCGAGAGCGCATCGTTTTGCGCGACGCTCGGCACGCTGACATCGGCGCTGGCAGGCGCGCCCGCCGATGCCCTCATGCGTTGTCCCAGAACCTGCCGCACCTTGCGCGCCAAAGCCTCATGCGTATAAGGCTTGCTCAGCAGATCGATGCCTTCGTCGAGCCGCCCCGCATGCACGATCGCGTTGTCCGTATAGCCCGACGTGAACAGCACCGCGATACCCGGCACGCGTTCACGCGCCTTGCGCGCCATTTCGTTGCTGCGCAGCGGGCCGGGCATCACGACATCGGTGAAGAGCAGATCGACGGGCACGCCGCTTTCGACGATCGCCAGCGCGCTCTGCGCGTCCTTTGCCCGCAATACGCGATAGCCCAGATCCGCGAGCATCTCGACGACGGTCGCGCGCACTTCCTCATCGTCCTCGACGACGAGAATGGTCTCGCTGCCGCCCTTGGCCGGACCGGCATCGATGGTCGTTTCGATATCCTCTTCCTCGCGCGCGCGCGGCAGATAGATACGCACCGTCGTACCGTGCCCTTGCTCGCTGTACACCTTCACGTGGCCGCCGGACTGCTTGACGAAGCCGTACACCATCGAAAGGCCGAGGCCCGTGCCTTGTCCTTCGCGCTTGGTCGTGAAGAACGGTTCGAACGCGCGTTCCTGCACTTCGGGCGACATGCCCGAACCGGTGTCGGTCACGGCGACCATCACGTACTGGCCGGGCGCGACGTCGGCGTTGCGCATCGCGTAGGTTTCGTCGAGCGATGCATTGCCGGCTTCGATCGTGAGCTTGCCGTGACCGTTCATCGCGTCGCGTGCGTTGATCGCGAGATTGAGCAGCGCGTTCTCGACCTGGAATGGATCGACGAGCGTATTCCACAATCCGCCCGACACGATGGTTTCGATCTCGATGCCATCGCCGAGCGCACGGCGGAACATGTCGTCGAGGCCGCGCACGAAGCGGCCCAGATTCACGACCTTCGGCGCGAGCGGCTGGCGTCGGCCGAACGCGAGCAATTGCGACGCGAGATTCGCGCCGCGCGCGACGCCCGCGAGCGCGCTTCGCACGCGCTGCTCGGGCTTGTCCTGTCCGGCGACGTCTTTCGCGAGCAATTGCAGATTGCCGCCGATCACCTGCAGCAGATTGTTGAAGTCGTGCGCGACGCCGCCCGTCAGTTTGCCGATGGCTTCCATCTTTTGCGCCATGCGCAGCGCTTCTTCGGCGTGGCGCAGCGCGTCGGCGGTTTCGCGGTCGGATGTGACGTCGCGGCCCACGCCATGAATGCGCCGCGTGGCCGGATCGAGCGATACGGTCCACGCGATCCAGCGCCAGCCGCCGTCCGAACGGTTCATCCGGCATTCGTAGCGCACCGGCAAGCCGTTCGCGCGCAGCTTGCCGAGTTCCTCGGCGGCGGCGGGCGCGTCGTCGGGATGAAGGAGGTCCATCACCGTGTGCGAATGCAGGCGCTGCGAGTCGAAGCCGAGCACCGTCGTCCATGAAGGACTCACGCGCAGCAGCGCGCCCTCGAAGCTCGCGACGAAGAACAGATCTTCGCTCAACTCCCACAAACGATCGCGATCCGCGACGGCATCCGCGACGCGGCGTTCCAGCGTTTCGTTCAGATCGCGCAGCGCGTCCTGCGCCTTCGTGCGCTGGGCGATCTCGTCCTGCGCGGCCTGAAAGAGCCGTGCATTGTCGATGGCGATCGCCGCTTGCGACGCGATGCCCGTCAGAATGCGCTCCGAGCGCTCCGTGAAGACGCCCGGCTCGGGATGCCCGAAGAACAGCCCGCCGAGCACTTCGCCCGTGCGCGAGAGGACCGGCGCGGCGAGATAGCTGCACACGGCGAGATGGCCCTTCGGCATGCCGTGATGCGGCGCGTTGTGTCCATAGCGCGGATCTTTCGTGATGTCGTCCGAGCGCACGATGCCTTCGCCCGCGAACGTCGGACCGAATACGGCCGTGTTGCGCGGCATCGGAAATTTGGCGAACGTATCCTTCGGCACGCCCGACAGGGTGTAGAGCGTGTAGCTGCCGCCCTTGTCGTCGAGCACGTTGTAGAAGAACGAGCCGAAGGCGGCGCCGGTCAGCTCCGTCGCGGCATCGACGACGACCTGCACCGCGCGGCTCAGATCGAGTTCGCCCGCGACCGCCGTGCCGACGCGATTGAGAATCTCCAGCGTGCGCGATTCGTCGCGCAGCTTCTGTTCGGTCGCGCGACGCAGCCGCGCGAGCCGCAGATTGCTCGCCACGCGCGCGAGCAGTTCGCGTGCGGAAAAGGGCTTGGTCAGATAGTCGTCCGCGCCCGCTTCGAGGCCGTCGACGCGCGCTTCCTCGCCCGCGCGCGCCGAGAGCAGCACGACAGGCGTTTCGCGCAGCGCTTCGTCTTCGCGCAGCGCGCGCACGAGCGCGAAGCCGTCGAGGCGCGGCATCATCACGTCGGAGACGATGACTTCCGGTCGCACGTCGCGCGCGATCGCGAGCGCGGCTTCGCCGTCGGCGGCGACGTTCACGTCGTGGCCCGCCGCGATCAGCATGCGGCGCATGTAGTCGCGCAGATCGGCGTTGTCGTCGACGATCAGCACGCGGCCCGGCAACGCATTGGCGAGCGCCGGGTCGTCGGCCGCGTCCGCGCCGAGCGGCGCGTCTTCCTCGCTTTCGACGACCGGCGGCTCTCCGTCCGGCATCCAGCGCATGGCGGCATCGACATACGAGCGCGCGCGGATGCTCGCTTCGGCATGGGGCGCGGCTTGCGCATCGAACGCCGATTCGCGCGACGAGGGCAGCGTGACGGTGAAGCACGCGCCTTCGCCGAGCGTGCTTTGCACGCGGATCATGCCGCCGTGCAGCTTGACGAGCTCGTGCACCATCGCAAGGCCGATGCCGCTGCCTTCCACCGAGCGGCCCGCCGCGCCCGTCACGCGATGGAAGCGCTCGAACACGCGCGTGAGCTCGTCTTCGGGAATGCCGATGCCGGTATCGCGCACGCTCATTTCGATGCTGCGATCGGCGTTCGCGTGCAGCGAGATGCGGATGGCGCCATCGAACGTGAACTTGAACGCGTTCGACAGCAGGTTCATCACGATCTTTTCCCACATGTCGCGGTCGATGTCCGCGATCACCGGCGCCTGCGCGATATCGATCTCGAGGCGCAGGCCGGCCGTTTCGATCGCCGAGCGAAACAGCGACGCGAGCTCGGCGGTGAATACGGCGATATCGGTCGGCTGACGATGCATCTCGATGCGCCCGGCCTCGATGCGCGAGAAATCCAGCAGCGCGTTGACGAGCTTCAGGAGCCGCAGGCCATTGCGATGCATGATCTCGACGAGCCGCAAATCCTCGCGGCCTACGCGTCCGGGACTGGCCAGCAGTTCTTCGAGCGGACCGAGCATAAGCGTGAGCGGTGTCCTGAACTCGTGGCTGATGTTGGAGAAGAACGTGGTTTTCGCGCGGTCGATTTCGGCGAGCGCTTCGGCGCGGCGGCGCTCTTCCTCGTACGCGTGCGCATAGCCGATCGCCGCGCCGATCTGGCCCGCGACCAGATTCATGAACGCGCGATAGGCGTCGTCGAAAAGCCGATAGGGGTTCAACGCCGCGATCAGCATGCCCGCGCGGCCCGTCTCGCCCGAAGGCGCGATGGGCACGAGCACCGCGCTCGAAGGCGCGACGTTCCACGCGCCGGTCGGCAACGGCGCATCGACGAGGCGTTCGAGGTTCGTCACCACGCGCGCCTGGCCGTCGCGCAGCACGCTTTGAAACGGCCACAGCTCCGCGTGCGACGCATGCAGCGTTGCGGGCGCGGCGGCATGGCCCGGCGCGATGCCGCACGCTCCGGCGAGCGTCGCCATGTCGCCGCCCGGCTCGGCGATGTAGAGCAGCGCGAAGGGCATGTCGCGCGATGCGCCTGAGAGCGCGTTCATCGACAGTTCGCATGCCTCGCGCCACGAGCGCGCATCCGCCGCCGATGCGGCCAGCTCGCGCAGCACGTTAAGTTGACGTTCGCCGAGGACGCGCTGCGTGTCGTCGCTGTTCGCGCAGATGATGCCGCCCGCGCCGCCGCGGTCATCGGGAATCGGGCTATAGGAGAACGTGTAATACGTTTCCTCGGGAAAGCCGTTGCGCTCCATGATGAGGAGCTTCTGTTCGACGAATGTCCCTTCGATGCCCGCGAGCGCCGTGTCGAGCAGCGGGCCGATATCGTTCCAGATTTCGCGCCACACGACCGAGGTCGGCTGGCCGAGCGCATGCGGATGCTTGCCGCCGATGATCGACTTGTACGCGTCGTTGTAGAAGAAAAGCAGGTCCGACCCCCAGCCGACCCAGATCGGCTGGCGCGACGTCAGCATGATGCGGATGGCCGTCTTGAGACTTTGCGGCCAGTTTTCGGGCGAGCCGAGCGCGGTCTGCGTCCAGTCGAAACCGCGGATAAGCGCGCCCATTTCGCCGCCGCCCAGGAGGAAGCTCGGGTCGAGCCCGTTCATCCTCGTATCCGCGATCAGGTTTTCGGCTTTCATCGACGCTTGATCTCCTCGCCCGGCCTCTCGATGGGGCGATGCAGGTTTGTCAGGGACGCTGCCCGTCGTAGGGTTCGAATCGTTCATGTGCGCTTCCGGACGCGGGTGCGAACGATACCGGATTCTCGCACGGAAAACCCATTTTCTTGCAATGGCCGCACGCGCGTCAGCCCCGTCCTGCAAGGCGTTCGGGACAGTGCGGCACGGGATTTGCTGGACGTGTCGCTCAAATCGATAACGTGCGCGTGACCGTCAGGCGCCAGCATCACATCAAGCGAAACCATGTCCAGACCGATGCCTAAAGCCCCCTCGACATCAGGCGCAGGCGCGCACGAAGACTTCGATATCTACGCGTCGTATGTGGTGAATGCGACGGGCCTGCACATCGGCACGCTGAAGGTCGTGAGAAAGCGCGACAAGCGCGTGCTCTATCCGTTCGATGGCTGCGAGACCATCGGCCCGTTCGAATCGAGCGAGGACGCGCGGCGGGCGGCCGAAGCGCTCGGCCACCGCATCGTCGCCGCGGATCTCGCCAATCCCGAGCCATGATCCGCGCTCGCGCATTGTCCTATGACATGCGCTTTCGACGCAGGCGGAACGTCTCATCCCCGTGAGCGCGTCGAGGCTGCGAGCCGCGCGGTAAGAAGCCCCGGCGAGTCCACAGACGATCGGCAAGAATGGCCCGCGCGCTCGGGAAAACCCCAGCGCCGTCATCGTCCTAGGACATGCCAGGCAAGCGGCATGCGTCTGTATCTTGATCTCAAGGCGGTGCATGGCGCGCGAACTCGAGCGCAGCACCGGGTCCATGACGCATCCGGAAGACGACTATGAGTGACGTGCAACCATCCACGAGGCAGGGTCAACACGCGGCGCCCGATGAGACGCCCTCGCGCGCGCCGATACGACGCGCCATGGCCGCCTCGGCAATAGGCAATGCGACCGAGTGGTTCGACTACGGCATCTACAGCTACGGCCTGACCTACATTTCGGCCGCGCTCTTTCCCGGCAGCACCGCGCAAGCCACGCTCTTCGCCCTCGCCACGTTCGCGATTTCGTTTCTCGTGCGTCCGCTCGGCGGCCTCTTCTGGGGACCGCTCGGCGATCGTCTCGGCCGCAAGCATGTGCTCGCGCTGACCATCATCATCATGTCGATGGCGACGCTGCTCGTCGGCTTGCTGCCTTCATATGGAAGCATCGGCATATGGGCGCCCGTGGCGCTCGTCGCGTTGCGCATGATCCAGGGCTTCTCGACGGGCGGCGAGTATGGCGGCGCGGCCACGTTCATGGCCGAATACGCGCCCGATCACAAGCGCGGCTTTTGCGGCAGCTTTCTCGAATTCGGCACGCTCGCGGGCTTTTCGCTCGGCGCGTTCCTGATGCTCGGCTGCTCGGTGCTGCTCGGCAACGACGCGATGCACGCGTGGGGATGGCGCCTGCCGTTTCTCGTCGCGGCGCCGCTCGGTCTCATCGGACTGTATCTGCGCTCGAAGATGGAGGACACGCCGGTGTTTCGCGAATGCGCCGAAGCGGCGGAGCGAGAGCATCAGACGGGTGTGTCGTTGGGCGAACTGTTCGCGAGCTACTGGAAGCCGCTCTTGCAGCTCGGCGGGCTCGTCGTGGCGCTCAACGTCGTGAACTACGTGCTGCTCGCCTATATGCCGACGTTCATGAAGAAGGAGCTCGGCATGAGCGACAACCTCTCGCTGCTGCTGCCGCTCATCGGCATGCTGTCGATGATGGTGCTGCTGCCGTTCGCGGGCGCGCTGTCGGATCGTATCGGACGCAAGAAGGTGTGGTGGCTTTCGCTCGTCGGCATCTTCGTCGCGGCCGTGCCGATGTTCTCGCTGATGACCCATGGCATTGCCGGCGCGCTGATCGGGCTTGCGGTGCTGGGGCTGCTGTATGTGCCGCAACTCGCGAGCATCTCCGCGATGTTTCCCGCGATGTTCCCGACGCAGGCGCGGTATGCGGGGATGGCGATCGCCTATAACGTGTCGACGTCGATCTTCGGCGGCACCGCGCCGATGGTCACCGATTGGCTGATCGGACGCACAGGCAGCACGCTGGTGCCGGCGTATTACATGATGGGGGCTTGTGCGGTTGGCGCGGTTGCGTTGGTGTTCGTTACCGAGACGGTCGGGTGTTCGCTGCGCGGGCGGGGGATTCCTGGGGCCGGGACTGGTGCTGGTGCCGGGACGCAGCGGGACGATATGGCGCATGACGTGTTGCCCGAGCATCGGCATGCTTGATGTTTTTTTCGCCGGATCCCGTTTTCGCGTTGGACCATTAGCACAGGGGCAACGCTAATAAACCGAAAGCAAAACGGGATCCGGCGAAATCCACCGTAGAGAAAGCAAACCTCAGTGCGCCACTTTCACCTTATTGTTCCCACTCAAAACCCGCGCCTGCAGCAAGATCACGAGCAGTAGAAACGCACCGCGAATCACCGACTGCCAGTAGGCGGAAAGCGAAATGAACCCGAGCCCGTTCTCGAAGTTGAGCAGATTGAACACGAGCCCGAGCAACGCGACGCCCGCGACGGTCATCGCGATGGACCCATCGCCGCCGGTCAGCCGCGTGCCACCGAGCACGACCGCGGAAATCGCGAACAACTCCCATCCGACGCCTTCATTCGGCTGTCCCGCGCCGAACTGCGCGGCCAGAATCGCACCGGCGATGCCCGCAAGCAAGCCGCTCAGCGCATACACCATGACCAGCGTGCGGTCCACGTTCAAGCCCATCAGCCGCGACGCTTCCTCACTTCCGCCGATGGCGAGCGCATGCCGCCCGAAGCGCGAACTGCGCAGCGCGATCCATCCGGCAAACGCGGTCAGCGCCGACACGATGCCCGGTATCGGCAAGCCGAACAGATCGCCCTGACCGAATGCGGCGAAGTTCGAATCCGATGAAATGCCGACCGCGTCGTTATGCCCGAGCAGCAACGCAAGCCCATGCGCGCCGAGACTCGTCGCGAGCGTGACGATGAACGGCAGGATCCGCATATGCGTGATGACGAGCCCGTTGAGCACGCCCACCGCGAGTCCCGCGAACGAGCCGGCAAGCACCGCGGCGAGCCCGCCATGCGGGCTCGCCAGCGCCGACACCACGCTCGCGAGCGCGGCCACCGCGCCGACGGACAGATCGATGCCGCCCGTGATGATGACGAACGCCATGCCGATCGAGATCAGCAGGAACATCGAGTTGTATCGCCAGAACGACGTGATGTTGTACGCGTCCGCGAAATGTTCGTAACGCATGACGCCGAGCACGAGCAGCGCCGCGAGCGCGATGAGAATCGGCAAGTTCTTTTTCATGTCGACGTTCAACCTCGCTTGCGTTGCACGTACACCGCGACGATGATGATCGCGGCCTTCAGCACCAGCGCGGCGGCATCCGGAATGCCGTGCGCGAGCAGCGTATAACGCAGCAACTGGATGATGAGCGCGCCGATCAGCGTGCCCGTGATATACGCCTTGCCGCCCGTCAACGCGGTGCCGCCGACCGCGACCGCCGCGATCGCATCGAGCTCCACGCCGAGACCGACGACATTCGCATCCGACGACGAATTCACCGAGATCGAAATCAGCCCAGCTAGCCCGGCGAGCGCCGCGCATACGGTGTACGCGATCATCTTCACGCGCGCGGTCGGAATGCCCGAGAGATACGCGGCGTCCTCATTGCCGCCCGTCACGAGCAGGAACTTGCCGAACAGCGTCTTGCGCACGATCCACGTAAAGAGTGCGACGAGCACGAGCATCAGGAGAATCTGGAACGGCACGCCCGCGATCTTGCCGAGCGCGATCCATTGAAACGCGGGATTCGTGAACGCCTGAAGGCTCCCATCGGTGACGACTTGCGCGATGCCGCGGCCCGCGATGAAGAGCACGAGCGTCGCGACGATCGGCTGCACGTTCAGTCGCGTCACGAGAAAGCCGTTGAAGACGCCGCATAACGCGGCGGCGACGATCGGCAGCGTGAACGCAAGCACGATGCCGAGCGGCCCGTCGATGTTCATGAAGAGCATCGGCGCGAGCGCACCGGCTATCGCCATCGACGCGCCCACGGACAGGTCGATGCCGCCCGTCGCGACGACGAGCGTCATGCCGATGCCGACGATCACGATCGTCACCACTTGCGTGAGATTCACGTTGAACGTCTGCAGCGAAACGAAGTGCTGCGTGAAGATCAGATTGAAGACGATCATCGCGAGCAGCACGGCGACTTCGCGCTGAATCGCCACGCCACGCTTCTTCTTTGCCGATGCCTGCACGATCGGCGCGGCCCGTTGCGTATCATCGATCATGTTTCGCTTCCTCTACCGCCTCGGCGAGCGTCGACTCGGCGCCCGCGCCATACGCGATCGCATCCATGATCGACGCCTCGTTCATCTGCGCGCCGTCTAGTTGTGCGACCGTTTCGCCGTCGCGGATCACGACTGCGCGATCCGCCACTGCCGTGAGTTCTTCCAGTTCCGATGCGGACAGCAGCACCGCCATGCCGGCATCGCGCAATTCGCGCACGATCTTCGCGACGTCGGCTTTCGCGCCCACGTCGATGCCGCGCGTGGGCTCGTCGAGCAGCAAGAGGCGAGGGTGCGTCGCGAGCCAGCGCGCGAGCAGCACCTTCTGCTGATTGCCGCCGGAAAGTTCGCGTATCGGCTGATCGGGCGAGCGTAGCTTGATGCCGAGCGATTCGATGAAGCCATCGACGATCTCGCGCTGCTTCGCGACATCGACGACGCCGCGTTTCGTCAGCGCAGGCAGGCAGACGAGCGTGAGGTTGTCGCGCACGGAAAGCTCCGGCACGATGCCTTCGGCCTTGCGATCTTCCGTCAGATACGCGACGCCGCGCGCGATCGCATCTTTCGGCGATTTGAACGATGCTGGCTCGCCGTTTATATCGAGCGTTCCTTTCGCCGGGCGATCCGCGCCGAAGAGCAGGCGCATCGTTTCCGTGCGGCCCGAGCCGAGCAGGCCCGCGAGGCCGACCGCTTCGCCCGCGTGAACATCGAGCGATACGTCCGTGACCTTCGCGCCCGCCGCGAGCCCTTGCGCCGCGAGCGCGACCGGACCGCGCTTCGCGAGATTCGCTTCCTTCACCGCGCTGTCTTCATGCACGACGGCGGCGAGCGTGCGGCCGAGCATCGTCGTGACGAGCTTCAGCTTGTCCATCTGCTGCATCGTGTTTTCGGCGACGGTCTGGCCGTCGCGCATCACGGTGACGCGATCGCACAGCGCATAGAGTTCATCGAGCCGATGCGAGACGAAGATGACCGCGCGCCCGTCGTCGCGCAAGCGGCGCACGACGGTGAAGAGCAGCTCGACTTCGCGCTCGTCGAGCGAGGACGTCGATTCATCCATGATGACCATCTTCGCATCCGACGACACCGCGCGCGCGAGCGCGACCATCTGCTGAATCGCGGTGGAATAGTCGCGCACGGGCTTTCTCACATCGATACGCAATCCGAACGATTCGAGCAATTCGCTCGCACGCCGTTGCACTATCTTCCAGTCGATGAGACCGAAACGGCGCGGCTCGCGCCCGAGAAAGATGTTTTCCGCGACGGAGCGGAAAGGCACGAGATTGATCTCCTGATAGATCGTGCTGATGCCCGCTTCGCGCGCTTCCTTCGGCGTGCGGAAATCGACTTCGCGGCCATCGAAGCGAATCGTGCCCGCGCTCTTGCGATACGCGCCCGTGAGAATCTTGATGAGCGTGGACTTGCCCGCGCCGTTCTGGCCGATGAGCGCGTGCACTTCGCCCGCTGCGACGGTCAGGCGCGCGCGCTTCAACGCAGCGACGCCGCCGAACGCGATATCGATGTCCTGCATGTCGAGAAGGGGAGTCTGAGCCATGCGTGATATCCGTCGAAATGAAAAAGCGAGCGCCTCCGATCAGACGCCCGCAAGTCACACACACACTTCGCTCAGTACCCGTACTGCATGCTTGCGTCGACGTTGCTCTTGTCGTAGAAGCGATCCGAGACCTTCACCCACGGCGGCACCGTTTCGCCCTTCGCGTACTTCTGCGCGACGTCGCATGCGAGCGGTCCGAAGAACGGGCTGGATTGCACGCTCGCGCCGAGCTCGCCCGCCTTGATCGCTTCGAGGCCGCCCTTGGTGCCGTCGATCGTCACGAGAACGATATCCTTGCCCGGCTGCTTGCCCGCCGCCTTGATCGCCGCGATCGCGCCGAGCGCCATTTCGTCGTTGTGCGCGTAGACCGCGGTCACGTCGGGATGCGCCTGCAAGAGCGTCTCCATCACCTGACGGCCCTTGTCGCGCGCGAAGTCGCCGCTTTGCGACGCAACGATCTTCATGCCGGGATTCTTCGCGATGACATCGTCGAAGCCTTTCTTGCGATCGTTCGCGGCGGACGCGCCCGTCGAGCCTTCCAGCTCGATGATGGTCGCCTTGCCGTTGGTCGCCTTCACGAGCCAGTCGGCGGCGCGCTGACCCTGATCGATGAAGTCCGAGCCGATGAACGTGATGTAGTCCTTGCCCGCCTTCGCCATCGACTGATCGATGTTGCGGTCGACCAGAATCACGGGAATGCCCGCTTTCTTCGCCTGCATCACGACCGGCACGAGCGGCTTTTCCTCGCGCGGCGGGAAGACGAGCAGATCGACGTGCTGCGCGATCATGCTCTGGATGTCCGAGACCTGCTTCGCCGCGGAACTGTTGGCGTCGGTCATGACCATCTGCCAGCCGCATTTCGCCGCGATGTCCTTGAAGCTCTTCGTCTCCGCGAGACGCCACGGATTATTGCTCTCGGTCTGCGCAAAGCCGACCTTCAACGGCTTCTTGTTCGGGATCTTCGGCAGGCCGTCGTCGGCGGCGTGGGCGGCGGTGAAGCCGGCCGCGAGCGTGAGTGCGGTCAGGGCGGTCAGTGCGGCAGCGAGCGGGCGCAGGCCCAGGCGCGATTTCTTATCTAATGACAGCATGTCTTCCTCCATTGAATGGTTAGGCTTTTTCTAATGACGCCGATGCTTGGTGTTGCCCGGTCTGCCTGCTGCGAGAGTCAAACTGCGTACCGCGTTCCGTGCGAATGCGGCGATTGCTTCAGCGCATTTCATTAACGATCAATCGCTAATATTATTAATGGCCAACTGTTTCGCCTCGGTGTTTTCCGCGACGGAGCCGCGCTCGATCAGCGGTCCGTCCAGCTTCACGGTGCGACGCCGAACGGGCGCGCCCGCGGCCCGGTTCTCTTCTTCCTGCAGCAGCGTCTCGACCGCCCAGCGCCCTAGCTCATAGTTCGGCAGCACGACGGTCGAAAGCGGCGGATGCGTATGCCGCGCGATTTCCTGATCGTCGTAGCCGAGCACGGATACATCGTCGGGCACGCGCAGTCCGAGTTGCTTCAACGCCTCGATCGCGCCGAGCGCCATCAGGTCGTTCGCGCAAAAGATCGCGGTCGGCGGATTCGGCTCGCGCATTAGCGAGAGCGTCTGTTCGAAGCCGGTGTCGGGACTCCAGTCGCCTTCGCGCACCAGTTCCGGCGCGAACGGCAGATCGGCTGTGGCGAGCGCGGTCCGATAGCCCTTCAGACGATCGCGCGCCGCGTCCTGCCACGGCTCGCCGTTGATATAGCCAATGCGCTTGTGCCCCGCGGCCAGCAGATGATCCGTCGCGGTGTGCCCGCCCGCGACTTCCGCCGGCACCACCGAAGACACGCTCGCATCGCTCGTGTAGCAGTTGAGCAGCACGGTCGGCACCTTGGCGAGCACGGCCGGCAGCGTGACGCGGCGGGTATAGACCGTCGCGTAGATCACGCCGAGCACGTTCGGATTGCCGAGCGTCGCGTCGAGCACGCGCGCCTCGATCTCCGCATTGCCGTGCGTCGAATAGACGGCGAGCATGCGCCCGTTGGCGAAGGCCGCGTCCCGCGCGCCGTCGATGCTTACGACCGGATGTGGGCTCGTCGAAATTTCGTCGGCGAGATAGACGATCAGATTGCGCTCGCGCTGGCTATCGAGCGCGGCGACCGGTTCGCGCTGCGTCATGCGATAGCCGAGATCTTGCGCGGCGCGCAGCACCTTGTCGCGCGTGGTGTCGGAGAACTTCGCGCCGCTTGCGTTGTTCAGCACGAGCGAGACCGTCGATTGCGAGACTCCGGTGAGCTTCGCGATGTCGGTCATCGTCGGGCGGCGTTGCGTGGATTTTTTCATTGTGCGTGCCGCGCCGGGCGGCTGAACTCTGCGCGAAACCTGTCTCGCGGGCCGGAGAAACTTGCCACTAATATTAGTGATGAACGACGCGGAAAGCACGTTTTTATTGGTCATTTCTGCTCAGGGTTTTCACTGGTTATTACTAATAATATTGACGAGCGGATTACACGCATGCGATTCTGTTTTCGCACTCGCAACGAGGAGAAAGTGCATGGGCAAGTACGACGAGAGCGCGCGAGACGCGCTCGCCGAAGCGTTCGAACGAGACGGCTTCGTCCTGCTGCGCGATCATTTCCCGCGCGCGACGATCGACGCATGGCGCGATGCGTTCGCGCCGCTTCTGCAACCGCACGTCGATGCAGCGCGCGAGGCGTCGGCGAGCGGCAATCGCGGACCGGGCCGCTATTACGTCACGCTGCCGTTCGAAGGCGAGTTCGCGGACCCGTCGGTCTTCTGCGATGAAGACATCGTCGGGATCGTCGAACGCGTGGCCGGGCGCGATCCGGTGATGTGCCAGCTCGCCACCGACACCCCGGTGCTCGGCTCCGAGTTCCAGGACTGGCATCGCGATACGCCGCCGCTCTTCGACGATGCGCCGGAAACGCCTTCGTTTCAGCTCGCGGTGAATTTCCCGCTCGTCGATGTCGATGACCGCAACGGTCCGCTCGAAACGACGCGTGGCACGCATCGCATGTCGCGCGATGAGGCGCTGGCCGGTCTCGAAGCAGGGCGCTTCCCCGCCGAGCGCGTGCCGATGAAAGTCGGCGACGTGATGATTCGCGATGTGCGCGGCCTGCATCGCGGTACGCCGAATCTCATCGGCGAGCCGCGTCCGATGGTCGTGATCGGCTACAGCCGCGCGTGGTATTTCCGGCCCGAGGTGCATATCGACGTGCCGCGCGACGTCTTCGCCGCGTTGCCTCCGCGCGCGCGGCGGCTGCTGCGCTTCAATCCTCAGGTGGAAACGACGGCGCGCACCTTCGACGAAAGCTATCGGCAGTTTGCATATTGAGCGCCGCGCCGTCCGATCCGCTCGTCGAACTGCGTCATGGCGCGCGGCGCGTGCTGCTTGCGCCGCACGTGGGCGGATCGATCGCGGCCTTCGACGAAACGCGCGACGGACGTACGATCGACTGGTTGCGTCCCGCGACGCCCGCCGCGCTGGCCGCACGCGATCCGCTCGGCATGGCGAGCTTTCCGCTCCTGCCGTACTGCAATCGCATCCGCGATGCGCGCTTCGTGTTCGACGGTGCGCTCATCGATCTTTCCGGCGACGGCAACGCCTTTGCGCACGCGCTGCACGGCAACGCGTGGCGCTTGCCGTGGCGTGTCGGCGATGTGTCGGACGCGCGCGCGCGTCTGCATTTTTTGCACGAACCCTCGCGCGATGCCGCGCGTCACTGGCCGTTCGCATACGAGGCGACGCAGGACATCGCGCTCGATGACCACACGCTAAGCGTGACGCTCTCCGCGCGCAACCTGTCCGATCGGCCGATGCCGTTCGGCATGGGACATCACCCGTACTATCCGCGCACGCGCAATACGCGCGTTCACGCACGCGTCGCGTCGATGTGGCACAGCACGCCCGATCTGCTGCCCACGCATGCGGGCGCGCATCCGTGCGTCGATGCGATGGCGTCGCAAGAAGGCATGTCCGCCGATGCCTTCGATCTCGACAACAACTTCGCCGGTTGGTCGCGCACGGCGACGATCGCGTGGCCCGACGAACGCCGCGCGGTCGCGCTCAGCGCGCAAGCGCCGTTCGATGCCCTGGTGGTGTATGCACCGAAGTCGCATCCCGATTTGCTCTGCGTTGAGCCGGTGAGCAACGTGGCGGACTGGGTCAATCTCGATGTCGACCGCGCCGCGAAGGGCGGCGCGGTGCTGGAACCGGGCGAGTCGGTCAGCGCGACATTCGCCTGGACGACTCACACGGAATAAGGCGTCGCGCCTACTGACCGAAGAAAACGTTGCAGTTCGCCGGGCTGCAGTCGCTATCGCGATGTCCGCTCGCGGAGGCGGGCTTCATGCCGCCGTACGCGGAGTCGCCGCCGGAGGCTTGTTGCGGCGTCGCGGCGGTTTGCGTCTGAGATTCATCGGGCATGGCCTGCGACATGTACATCGGGCGCATCGTCTGGACGAGTTGCTGCGCATCGGCGGGCATGCCTTGCGCGTGCGCGACACCGATTCCTGACACGACCGCGCATGCTGCCATCATCGCGAGAAATTTCGGGTTGATCTTTGCCTTCATGTTCCAGCTCCTTGAAACGAATGCACAAGCAGCCGGGAACGCGAGTCTCGGACTCCTTGCCGCTTTGCCGATGGACGGATGAATGGATCGAGCGCGAGCTCGCTTCGTCCGACGCGACAAATGACGACGCACCGGGCGCGACGAATGGCGCTCGGGGATTACCTTACGGCGATGGGAAGGCGCGAGAAATCCCTATCTGGCAGGGATACCTTGGTGGGGATAGGCGTGCGGGTTTAAAGAAGAAGCACGAAAAACGCGCCCGGACTTGCGAAAGGCCGGGCGCGCCGAAACGTGGAAACTCAATATGTTTATTCCGACTTGCCGGAGGTGCCGCTCGACATGTTCGATCCCGAGCTGCCCTTCTTGTGCATCTTGCTGCTGCCCTTGGACGAATCCATCGTGTTCGAGCCCGATGCGCCCGACGTCGAGCCGGTTACACCGTTGCTGTTCGGCGTGCCCATTCCGGTGCCGCCCTGACCGGCCCCGTTGCCGCCCGCGGTGCCGCCACCCGCGCCTGCGCCACCCGCGCCGCCGGCACCGCCGCCCGCGCCTTGCGCGAATGCCGCGCCCGACAAGCCCAGAATCATGGCCGACACAATCAAACTTCTCTTGGCGTTCTTCATGGTTTCCTCCCGTTGATCAATGATCTCGATGCGCGCCGCCTTGCGCAAAGCTGCGGCGTCGCAGATTACATTGCGCAATCACCGTGCCGCGGGAAGAAATCGAATTGTCATGCAGTCGCCTCGTCACACCACTCGATGGCCCACGCCCGCGCGCAATGGACGGCATCCGACTCGCTCGCGAACGCATCCAGCTCGCCGGATTCGAATACTTCCGCATGCGCGGTGCGCTCGTCCGCCGGACGCGTGATGCGTGCGTGCGCGTAGTAGCTGCCGTCTTCGTCGTGATGGGCGGTGCAGTCGATGTGAAACGTCTTGTAGTCGAATCGCATGAAAGGCTCCGAAAGAGATTGCGAGGGCAGGCGCGAAGCGTGCGATGCCGTGATTACCTTTGACTCCGCGCCTCTCGTGAGGTACTGTATAAACATACAGTACCATAATCAAGATGGATCTCTCCGAAAAGCTCGAAATTCTCGCCGACGCCGCCAAATACGACGCGTCGTGTGCGAGCGGCGGCGCGCCCAAACGCGAGTCGCGCGGCGTCGATGGCCTCGGCGCGAGCACCGGCTCCGGCATCTGCCACAGCTTCACGCCCGACGGGCGCTGCGTCTCGCTGCTCAAGATTTTGCTGACGAACTTTTGTCTGTACGACTGCCGGTACTGCATCAATCGCCGGTCCAGTAACGTGCCGCGTGCGCGCTTCACGCCGGAAGAAGTCGTTACGCTCACGCTGGATTTTTACCGTCGCAATTACATCGACGGGTTGTTTCTCAGTTCCGGAGTGATTCGTTCGTCGAACTACACGATGGAGCAGCTCGTCCTCGTCGCGAAATTGCTGCGTGAGAAGCACGGATTTCGCGGCTACATCCATCTGAAGACGATTCCCGATGCCGATCCCGAACTCATCGCGCAAGCGGGACGCTATGCCGACCGTCTGAGCGTGAACATCGAATTGCCGACGGAAATCAGCCTCGAGCGGCTCGCGCCGGAAAAGAGCGGCCGCACGATCAAGCTGGCGATGGGCAACATCCGCGTCGCGCGCGAGGAATCGGAAGCGGAGCCGCGCGCGCCGAAGTTCGCGCCGGCGGGGCAGAGCACGCAGATGATCGTCGGCGCCGATGAAACCGACGACCGCACGATCCTCGGCACCGCCGAAACGCTGTACGGCTCTTATCAGCTAAAGCGCGTGTATTACTCGGCGTTCAGCCCGATTCCTGACAGCCCCTCGGGCGTGCCGTCGAAAGCGCCGCCGCTCTTGCGCGAGCATCGGCTGTATCAGGCGGATTTTCTGATGCGCGGCTACGGTTTCGCCGCCGCCGAACTGCTCGGCGATGCCGGCAACCTTCCGCTCGATGTCGATCCGAAACTCGCGTGGGCGCTTGCGCATCGCGAGCGCTTTCCCGTCGATCTGAACGCCGCGCCCGCACGCATGATCGCGCGCGTGCCGGGCATCGGCATGCGCAACGCGAAGCGCATCGTGGAGTTGCGGCGCGAGCGGCGCGTGCGCTATCACGATCTCGTGCGGCTGCGCTGCGGCATGGACAAGGTGAAGCCGTTCGTCGTCACGGCGGATTACCGGCCGCCGCTCGACGAAGCGCCTTCGGACAGTCTGCGGCGCGCGCTCGCGACCGGCCCGGTGCAGCTCTCGCTGATCTGATGCACGTCATCGCCATCGACGACGAATTCGACGCCTGGCGCGTCGCCGCGCTCGATGCGCTCGCGCAAAAGCTCCCGCCCGAATCGATCGACTGGCGTACGGCTCAGGCGGAGCCGGCGTTGTTCAACGAGTCGGCGCGATCGGCGAAAGCGGCGAAGGCAGCGGATGCGCCGCCTATCCGCGTGTCGCGCGAACTCGCATCGCTGCTGAAAGACGCCGCGCATTTTCGCGACGCGCGCCGCTGGAGCTTTTTATATCGCGTGCTGTGGCGCTGGGCGCAGGGCGACCGCTCGGTGGCATCGCCCGCCGATGAAGACGGCGCGCGCCTCTACAAGATGGCGAAGGCGGTGCGCCGCGCGCAGCACGACATGATCGCGTATGTGCGCTTCCGGCAGCGCGACGCGTCGCTCGGCGCGCCGGAATTCGTCGCGTGGTACGAGCCGGATCACGACGTGCTCGCGTGGGGCGCGGAGCATTTCGCCGCGCGCATGGGACGCTCGACGTGGCTCATCGCAACGCCCGACGGCGCCGCGATGTTCGACGGCGAGCGCCTGCAACTGGAGCGCGGCCGCGCGCTGGCGTCGGATCATGCGGCGGTCTTGCCGGATGCCGCCGAAGCGCTCTGGATGACCTACTACCGCAGCATCTTCAATCCGGCGCGACTGAACGAATCCGCGCTCGAACAGCATATGCCGGTGCGTTTCTGGAAAGGGCTGCCGGAAGGCGCACTGATCCCGAAGCTCGTCAGCGATGCGCGCGGCGGCGCGCGACGCGTCGCGCAGGCGCAAAACGTCGGCGCGCTCGGCGGCAAGGCGGTTCAGGTCGATGCGCTCGCAGCGCAGCCGGAGCGGGACGCGCCCACATCGCTCGATACTTGCCGCCGCTGCGATCTGTGGCGCAACGCGACGCAGGCGGTGCACGGCGCCGGTCCGTCCGATGCGCGCATCATGCTGCTCGGCGAACAGCCCGGCGATCAGGAGGATCTGAAGGGCGAGCCGTTCGTCGGACCGGCCGGGCAGCTGCTTCAGGACGCGATGCAGCGTGCCGGCGTCGTGCGCGAGCACGTCTATCTGACCAATGCGGTGAAGCACTTCAAATGGGAGCCGCGCGGCAAGCGCCGTCTGCACAAGACGCCCGCGCAGCAGGAGGTCGAAGCCTGTTCGTACTGGCTCGAACAGGAACTGCACGACGTCGGCGCGAAGGTGATCGTCACGCTCGGCGCGACCGCGTTGGCCGCGCTTTTCGGACGGCGCGCGACGCTTTCGGCGCATGTCGGGCGCGTCGTGCCGTATCGGGACAAGCTGGTCGTCGCGACGTATCACCCGTCCTACGCGCTGCGCCAGAACGACGAAGCCGCGCGCGAAAAAACCGTCGCGGCTATCGTTGCGGCGCTGGAGCTGGCGTCGTCGTTGAAGGCCTAGCGCGCTCAGAACGCCGCGCGCACGACGCCGCCATCCGCGCGCAACGCCGCGCCGTTCGTCGCCGATGAAAGCTCCGAGCACACGTACGCCACCATGCTGCCGATTTCCTCGGGCGTGATGAAGCGCTTGAGAATCGACGTGGGCCGCGCTTCTTCGAAGAACTGCTTCTCGAATTCGCCGAAGCTCTTGCCGCCCGACAGTTTCTCGACGAACTCGGTGACGCCTTCGGAGCTCGTCGGCCCCGGCAGCACCGAATTGACGGTCACGCCGGTGCCCGCGCAGGTTTCCGCGAGGCCGCGCGCGAGCGAAATCTGCGCCGATTTGGTCACGCCGTAATGAATCATCTCGACGGGAATCTGAATGCCGCTCTCGCTGCTGATGAACACGACGCGGCCCCAGTTCTTCTCCTTCATCTTCGGCAGATACGCGCGCGACAGGCGCACGCCCGACATCACGTTGGTGTTGAAAAAGCGCAGCCATTCGTCGTCGGGAATCTCTTCGAACGGCTTCGGATCGAAGATGCCCATGTTGTTCACGAGAATATCGACGTGCGGAAAGCGCTTCACGAGCGCGTCGACTTGCGCTGCGTCGGAGACGTCGCCGGCGAAGCCTTCGCCCTGCGCGTTGGGCACGAGTTCGCGCAGTTTCGCCAGCGCCGCATCGACAGACGCCTGCGAACGGCCGTTGATGATCACGCGCGCACCTTCTCGCGCGAGCGCCACGGCAATGGCATGTCCGATGCCCTTCGTCGATCCGGATACCAGCGCGAGCTTGTTGCCGATCTTGAGATCCATATCTGCTCCTTCGATTGGGTTGGCGGAATGCGCCGGCGATTTCGCCACGACGCGTTCCGGGATGTTAGCCATAAGCGCAGTACGTTGCTGAAGCCGCGTCCGGCAAGCGTTCGCCGCCCGTGAAACCCCGCGACATAAATGCTCGATGGCTTCCGCCGCGGTCATCGTCCATAGTTGCGTCCAGCGTGAAACGAAGCAGATGCAGCAGCGAGAACCGAGCCGTGTCACGCATCCACTAATCCACACAGGAGGTGCAACATGTCCAGCTCGATCAACTTGTTCAAGAAAGTGCGCGGCGCGGCGCTCGCCGGTTTCGTCGTCGGCACGGCGCTGCTTGCGGGATGCGCGAGCAATCCGGCGCAGGCATCGAATCAATACGGGCAGTACGTGCAGACCGTCGCGGCTGCGCCCGCCGTGCGCCCCGACACGATCTACGTCTACGCATTCGCCAGCGACGCGAACGACGTCAAGCTCGACAATCACGGCCTGATTTCGAAGCTCGGCTCGGCGATGTCCGGCGATTCGCAAGCGCGGAAGCAGACGCAAGACGCCATCGCGGCGCGCGAGGAAGTTGCGAACGAAATCGTCGCCAAACTGCAATCGATGGGTCTGCCCGCGATCCGCGCCGACGTGCCGCCGCCGCAAGATCGGAGCGTGCTCGTCGTCGAAGGAAGCATCAATACGATCGATGCGGGCAATCGCCGCCGCCGCATGGTGATCGGCCTCGGCGCGGGCGAAAGCAAGGTCGGCGCGACGGTGCAGCTCGTCCTCAAGCCCGCGAACGGCGTGCCGCAACTGCTCGAACAATTCGACGCGAAAGCCGACAGCGGCCACGCGCCGGGCGTCGCGGAAATGGCGGGCGTCGGCGCGGCGGCGGGGCACGTCGCGACATCGCTCGCGGTGTCGGGCGGGCTGCACGCGGTGTCGGAGACGAAGCACGCGGATGTGTCGTCCGATGAAAAGCGCCTCGGCGACACCATCGCCAAGCAGATCGCCAAGCTCGGCCAGGAGCAGGGCTGGATGCCGGCGAAGAGCTAAGGAAAGCGGCGGCCGTTGCGCGGTCCGGAACGTGCTTGCACTAGAATCCGGACGAATGTTCGCTTCGCGAGGCCGCGCATGCCGACGATTGCCCTGATTGTCCTGACCGTTGTCGTGACGCTCGTCGTCGTGCTGGTGATCGCAAATCTGACGAGCGGCGAAAAGAAGATCGAGCACAGGATCGAACGGCTGTACGCGAGCGACGACCCGCAGTTTCTCCGTTCGATGGGCTTGCTGCTCGGTCCGCCCGTGGTCGGCGGCAACCGCTTCGAGGTGCTCGTGAACGGCGACGAGATTTTCCCGTCGATGCTCGAAGGCATTCGCGCGGCGCGAGAGACGATCACCTTCGAAACCTTCATCTACTGGTCGGGCGCGATCGGCGAGCAAATCGCGCAGGCGCTCTCCGACAAGGCTCGCGCGGGCGTATCGGTGCATGTGCTGCTCGACTGGGTCGGCACGTCGAAGATGGACAAGCGCTATCTGCGCATGCTGCGCGACGCGGGCGCGGAAGTGATCCAGTATCACAAGCCGCACTGGACCGGGCTCGGCCGCATGAACGACCGCACGCACCGCAAGCTGCTCGTAATCGACGGGCGCATCGGCTTCACGGGCGGCGTGGGCATTGCCGAGGAATGGACCGGACACGCGCAGGACGAGAAGCACTGGCGCGACACGCATTTTCGCGTCGAAGGCCCGGCCGTCGGGCAGATGCAGGCCGTGTTCATGGACAACTGGATCAAGACGACGGGCAACGTGCTGCACGGCCCGCGCTATTTCCCGGACATCGACGATGCGGGCGGCGGCTTCGCGCACATGTTCAGCAGCTCGCCGTCCGGCGGCAGCGACGACATGCAGCTGATGTACCTCATGGCGATCACCGCGGCGACGCGTTCCATCCACTTGTCGAGCGCGTACTTCGTGCCGGACAAGCTGACGATCAACGCGATCGTCGAGGCGGCGCGGCGCGGCGTGCGGGTTCGCATCATCACGCCGGGCAAGCGCATCGACACGCATACGGTGCGCGAGGCATCGCGCGCGTGCTGGGGCGACCTGCTCGCGGCGGGCGTCGAAATGTTCGAATATCAGCCGACGATGTTCCACTGCAAGCTGATCGTCGTCGATGAGTATCTGGTGTCGGTCGGCTCGACGAATTTCGACAGCCGCTCCTTCAAGCTGAACGACGAAGCCAATCTGAACATCTACGACCGCGACTTCGCGCGCCAGCAAACGGCGATTTTCGATGACGACGTCGCCCGCGCGAAACGCATCACGTTCGAAGACTGGCGCCGCCGTTCGCTCACCGAGAAGCTGCTGGAGCGCGTGGCCGCGCTGCTCGATCCGCAGCTTTGACTTTCGCGCATTCCGTGTTGCGAATATTTCTCATCTTGGCCTAAAGATCGCCTGACGAAAGCCGATAAGACGCTCACGCAAACGGGTCTCTCGGTCTACGGCAATCATGCACGGCACCTATAACTTTTGGCTGGTCGCGGCATCGCTCGTAGTCGCCACGCTCGCTTCCTTTACTGCGCTCGATATCTCGGGCCGCATCGCATCGCTTGCGCAGTCGCGCACGCGGCACGTCTGGCTCGCGGGCGGTGCGGCGTCGATGGGCATCGGCATCTGGTCGATGCATTTCATCGGCGTACTCGCGTTCGAATTGCCTATCCCGCTCGGCTATGACCTGAAGATCACCGCCGGGTCGCTCGGCATCGCGGTGCTCGTGTCGTTCTTCGCGCTGCTCGTCATCACGAGCAGGCGTCTGACGATGAAGCGCCTCGTCGCGAGCAGTCTCTTGATGGGCGCGGGCATCGCGGCGATGCACTACACGGGCGATGCCGCGATGCGGATGCAGCCCGCGATCACGTACGATCCGCTGCTGTTCGCGGCGTCGATCGTGATTGCGGTGGTCGCATCGGGGGCGGCGTTGTGGATCGCCCATACGCTCTCGGATGCGAACCAGACCAACGTGCTCGCCAAGCGACTCGGGTCGGCGCTGGTGATGGGCCTCGCGATCACCGGCATGCACTACACGGGCAACGCGGCGGCGGAGTTTCTGCCGGGCTCGATCTGCGGCGCGGCCAACGACATCGACTCGCGCTGGCTCGCGACGACTGTCGTGCTATTCACGCTGACCATTCTGATTATCACGCTCGTGCTGTCGCGCTTCGATGCGCGCACGGCGCTGCTTGCAGGTTCGGTGTCGCGGCTGAACGGGCAGATCGTACGCATGGCGACCTTCGATACGCTCACGGACCTGCCGAACCGCCGCACGATGAACGAGCGCATCGATCGCGCGATTCGAAACGCGCGGCACAGCGACAGCCGTTTCGCGATTCTCTTCATGGACCTGGATGGCTTCAAGACGATCAACGACTCGTTGGGCCATACGGTCGGCGACGAAGTGCTGAAGGCATTCGCGCGACGTCTGCAGGAATGCGTGCGCGGCGGCGACACGGTGGCGCGTCTGGGCGGCGACGAGTTCGTCGTGATGCTCGAACACCTGCACGCGCCGACGGATGCCGAGAAGATGGCCGAACGCATCCTCGATACGATGAAAAAGGGACTCGTCGTCGGGAGTCATCCGTTGCAGGTGATGCCGAGCATCGGCATTGCGCTCTTTTCGCAGGATGGCGACAGCGTCGAATCGCTGCTCAAGCACGCGGACGTCGCGATGTACGAAGCGAAGCGCGGCGGGCGCAGCACCTATCGCTTCTTCGAGGCGAGCATGAACGAGGCGGCGGTGCGGACGTTGCAGATTCAGCAGGCGTTGCACGAGGCGCTGAATGGCGGCCATTTCTATCTTCTGTTTCAGCCGAAGTTCCGAGGCAAAAGCGGCGAGCTGGCGGGCGCGGAAGCGTTGATCCGGCTGGATCATCCGGAGATCGGCACGTTGACGCCGCTCGAGTTCATCCCGATCGCGGAGCGTTCCGGACAGATCGTTCAGATCGGATACTGGGTCGTGCGCGAAACGTGCCGGCACATGTCGCGTTGGCGCGCGGAAGGGCGTCCGCCGGTGAAGGTGGCGATCAACCTGTCGCCGCGGCAGATGCACGAGGCGGATCTTGTCGCGAACATCATGACGATCGTGCGCGAGGAAGGCGTCGAGAGCGAGCAGATCATGTTCGAGATCACCGAGTCGGTGGCGATGCAGGACGCGCCGCGCACCATCGAGATGATTCGCGCGTTTCAGGAGAATGGTTTCGAGATCGCAATCGACGATTTCGGCACCGGATATTCGAGCCTCGCGTATTTGCAGCGGTTTCGCGCGAAGCAGTTGAAGATCGATCGGTTCTTTACGAACGGGCTGGATGAGAACGGGCAGGAGGGGCGCGCGATCGTATCGGCGATTATTGCGCTCGCGCATTCGCTCGATATGGATGTCGTGGCGGAAGGCGTCGAGACCGGGTCGCAGCTCGATCGCTTGCAGGACATGATGTGCGATGAGATGCAGGGGTTCTTGCTGGCGATGCCTTTGTCGGCGGATGCGTTTGGGGGGATGCTGGAGAAGGCTGCTGTCGGTGTTTGATTTTTGGTCGTGGAATCCTGTGAAATCAGGATTTCACGAAACGAGCCCAAAGGAAAGCCACACAAAAGACGCAAACACGAACCTCAATCCATCGCCGCATGCGACACCGACTCCTCCGCCGCGGTCTTCTTCGCCGGCCGGATCAGCAGCAGCAACGGCACCACCAACAACGTCGCGACAAACATCAGCTTGAAGTCGTTGAGATAAGCAATCATCGAAGCCTGCTGCGTGATCGTTTGATTGAGCATCGCCATGTCCGTCATCGAGCCGCCGGACAGCATCGGCTGCATCGCCGGATTGAACGGCGTCACTTGCGCGGCGAGGTCCGCGTGGGCGACCTGCGTGTTGCGCGTCATCAGCGTCTGCACGATCGAAATACCGATACTGCTGCCGATATTGCGCATCAGGCTGTAAGTCGCGGTGCCATCCGCGCGCAACTCGGGCGTGAGCGTCGAAAACGTCAGCGCCGACAGCGGCACGAACACGAGTCCCAGCCCGAAGCCCTGAATCACGCCCGGCCAAACGATATCCGATGCCGACAGCACGATCGTGTAATGCATCATCTGCCAGAGCGCGAACGCCGAAATCAGAAATCCCGACAGCAGCAGGACACGCGCATCGATGTGCTTCAGCAGGCGTCCGGCGACGAGCATCGCGATCATCGTGCCCGCGCCGCTCGGCGCCGTGACGAGGCCTGTCGTCGCGACCGGATAGTTCATCAGGTTCTGCAACATCGGCGGCAACAGCGCGCGCGTCGCGTACATCACCGCGCCGATCACGAAGATGAAGCACGTTCCGGTCGCGAAGTTGCGGTCCTTCAGCAACTGATATTTGAAGAACGAGCGCGACCCGGCCGTCGCCGTATGCGCGATGAAGAACACGAAACTCAGCGCCGCGAGAATCGCCTCGATGCGGATTTCCATCGATCCGAACCAGTCGAGTTGTTCGCCGCGATCGAGCATCGCCTGGAACGCGCCGATCGCAAGGCCGAGCGTCGCGAAGCCGAACGCGTCGAACTTCACCGCGCGGCGCGCGATCTGCGCGGGCAGAAACGTCACTACGCCGAAGAGCGCGAACGCACCGATCGGCACGTTGATGAAAAAGACCCAGCGCCAGTTGTAGCTGTCCGTGAGCCAGCCACCGAGCGTCGGACCGAGAATCGGACCGACCATCACTCCCATGCCCCAGACGGCCATCGCCTGGCCCTGTTTCTCGCGCGGATTGATGTCGAGCAGGATCGATTGCGACAGCGGCACGAGCGACGCCCCGAACACGCCCTGCAACAGCCGCGACGCGACGATCTGCGTGAGCGTCTCCGACAGCCCGCAAAACGCCGACGCGACGGTGAAACCCGCAATCGAAATACACAGCAGCTTCTTCACGCTCAACTGGTCCGAGAGCCAGCCAGTGAGCGGCGTAGCGATCGCGGCGGCGACGATATACGAGGTCAGCACCCAGGTGATTTCGTCCTGCGACGCCGACAGCGTGCCCTGCATATGCGGCAGCGCGACGTTCGCGATGGTGCTGTCGAGCGTCTGGATCAGCGTGGCGAGCATGATCGAGACAGTCAGCATGCCGCGGTTCAATGGCGCTGCGGCGCGTTCCGTGGGGACTTCGAGGGACATGGACGTGGCCGCAAGGCGGCGGCTTTTGTAAGTACGATGATGATAAGCAGGCTTATTATAGAACGGCCGCGATCTCGCGCAATGCGGTCAATTACCGGGTGTACACGAGATGCGCGCATCGAAAGGCGTTACATATAATCGCGCGATGGAAACCCAACTCGACAAACGCTTCGGCTTTCTGGTCGCGGACGTGGACCGCCTGTGCGGCAACCGCTTCGACGTGCTGGCGAAGTCATCGCTCAATCTGACGCGCGCGCAATGCCGCGTGCTTGCGTATCTCTCGCATTACGGCGAGGTCAATCAGGCGCGGCTCGCCGGGCTGCTGGAAGTCGCGCCGATTTCCGCCGGCCGTCTGCTCGATCGCATGGAAGAGGGCGGCTGGATCGAGCGCCGCCCGAATCCCGACGATCGTCGCGAGCGTCAGGTTCGCATGACCGCGAAGGCGGAGAAGGCGCTCGACCGCGCGCGGCGCGTCGGCGACGAGATCGCAGCAGAAGCGCTCGCGGGCTTCAGCCGGCAGGAAAGCGAGCAATTGATCGCGCTTCTGCAACGCGTGCGCGGCAATCTGAGCCGTATCGTCGATCGGTGATTCATCCGCGCTTGGATCGCCGATTGCTTCAGCGTTGTCCGCAAGCGTCGTTGTCCAGCGCCGCCATCCATCCGGAGAAGATCGATCATGAACAAACGCACCGCACCGTTGGCCGTCCTCGCGCTGTCCGTCGCCGCTTTCGTCTCGATGCCCATCGCGCAGGCGCAAGACACGGCCGCATCCACGCCGAAGCAGATCAAGAAAGCCCAGCGAAAGGAAGCGCGCGCGAAGAAGAACGCCGAGCTGAAGCAACTCGAACAGAACGGCTACAACCCCGCTGGCGAGCAGACCAACTATCCGCAGAATCTGCAAAACGCGCAGTCGAAGATCAATGCGCAGAAGGCGGGCAAGCCGGCGCCGGCATCGACGCCGTAATCGGACGCTTGTTCCGGGACGACGCGGAAAACGCCATCCGCTTCATTAAGGCAGTCGATACGACGAGATCGCGTTGATCGCAAAGCGCGCGACGCATGATGCGGCAATCGCGTGATGTCCGCGCTCGACGCCGACGGCGGGATACGGCAGTATCTCGGCATCAGGCGCAAGTTCCAGATATGCGACGAAGAGCCGGAATACGGCCGATGTATCGGGGAGGCCACGCATGCGATGGCGGTCATGGCTGTTGATCTTCGCCCTGTGCGACGCACACGCGGCATCGCGCTACTACGCGCCCGTGACGTTTTATCCGCACGACGCGGTGCGGGTATCGCGTTTCGCATCGAAGACCGGGGCGATGCAGGTGCCTTACGGCGCAGGCGCGAAAGTCGAGGAAGGCGACTTCTATATCGTTTCGAATGCAACTTTCAAGGCGCTGACCGCGCAAGTGCAACGCGATGGCACGATCGCGCTCGTGCAGTCCGAGTGGACGCCCGAACGCGCCGCGAGCCAGATCTGGACCATCGACAAGGAAGGCAGCGGCTTTCGTCTTTACTCGAAGCTATATGGACGTTACGTGACGCTCGGCGCGCGTGTCGAGCTCGAAGCGCCATCGGGCGATGCGCGGCAGAACTGGAGCATCGAAGCCGATGCGAACGTCGTGACCATCGCGGCCACCGGCACGAAGACGGGACTCGTCGTCGGGCATCATGCGTTGCGCGACGGTGCGTCCGTCGAAGTCAATGCGCAGGCCGGACAGTGGCGTCTGTACAAGACCGGAAGCGATGGCGGCGATCATGCGTATCGCATGCTCGATGCTTCGGCGCGCTCGACTTACGACAACATCGGCAGGCGCTATCACTTGAGCGCGTATGCACCCGATGCGATCGAGGCCGAACGGCTCGGCGGTTTTCGCTGGACTGACTATCATCCGTCGGGGCTGTATGTGTCGAAGGGCGAAACCGTCGTGATCGATGTGAACGGTCTCGCCGACGATGGTCCCGATGGCCTCATCGTCATGGTCGGCAACAAGAACGGCTTCTATCGGCGGCAAGCCGCGGGCGATCCGCAAACGATCCTCGCGACCGAAGGACGCAACGCGTTCGTCGCATCGCGCGATGGCTTGCTCTACTTCGAATACATCGACAGCGGATACAACGAGAGGCCACGTACGTCGATCGATGTCATCGTGCGCGAAGGCGGCAAGCCGGTGCCGTTCTATGTCGAAGGTGCGACGACGCCCGCCGAATGGCGCGCGATGCTGCAGCGTCATGCGGATGCGCCGCTCGTCGAGATGGTCGGCAAGCGCACGATGTTCACCGTCGCGCGCGCCATGTACGACAAGTCGGGCGCAGCGGATCCGGCCGCATTGCTCGATTATGTCGAGCGCATCATGGGCTATCACGACGAACTGTCCGGACTCGATGGCACGGAAGCACTCGATGCGCCGTCGCCGTTGCGCGTGCATTTCGTGCAGGACGCGATTTCGACCCACGCCGAGTTGCAGAACACGTATCTCTACGCGACGTACTACATGATCGGCCTGCCGCTCAATAGCGCGGCCGAGACCTTGCTCAAGCCCGCGAAAGCCGACGAATGGGGCGTATGGCACGAGATGGGACACATGTATCAGCAATGGGACTGGACATGGCCGGGCGTGACGGAGACGACGGTGAACGTCTATTCGCTGCATGCGCTGGAACGCCTCGGCACGCCGATGCCTTCGCCGCTGCTGCAAGTCGTCGACGCGCGCGGCAAGAAGAATCGCATCGATCTCGCGGCGCAGTATTTCGCGCAGCCGTCACGCAATTTTCTCGACGATGCGTCGTTTCCGATGCCATCGGAAGCGCTCTGGATCAGGCTCGTCATGTACGAGCAGTTGCGCCGCGCACTCGGCAACGGCTTCTATGCGCGGCTGCACAAGCTGTATCGGCGGCATCCGCTGACGGAGGATGAAGGCGGCGACCAGAACGAAGTGCAACGCTTCGTGCTGCGTGCGTGCATGGCGGCCAATCTCGATCTGACGGATTTCTTCGAGCGATGGGGACTGCCGGTCGATGCTGGCACGCGTGCGGCGATTGCCGGGCTGAAGCTGAGCGCGCCGAAGACCGATTTGACGCGCACGCGGATTTAAGGCAAAAAAACGCCGACGCATGCACGCGTCGGCGAAGTCCTGGCTTTTACGAGGGCTGCCAGAAACGCTTCAGTTCCTCATGCTGCATCCGCGAGCCGAATGGTCTGCTGTTCTTTGCGCCGCGTCCCCGGCCGGCCGATGAGCGCGCCCGGCACATTACCGATGCCGAACGCGGGTCGCGCGAGAAAGAAACCCTGCGCGAGCACGTGCGGCCACTGCGCAATCCATTGCGCCTGCGCGGCCGTTTCCACACCTTCGACGACGATCGCCACCTTCAGCCGCGTAAGAAGCGTGAGCACCGACGAAAAGACCAGACACGCGTTCGGGCAGCGCGGCGCTTCGGCGAGCAGTTCCTTCGCGATCTTGACGGTGCCGAAGTCGATCGGTCCGAGCGCGGCGAGACATGAATAGCCGGTGCCGAAATCGTCCATCGCGACGCTCACGCCCTTGTTCTTGAGACGCCGCACGACCTTGCGCATCGCCGGCATGCGCGCGAGATCCTCGCTTTCCAGCAGTTCGAGTTCGATGCAATCGGGCGTGATGTCGTGCGCGCGGCAAATCGATTCCATCCGCTCGGCGAAGCCCGGCAACGCCGCGACCGATGGCGGGACATTCACGGCGACCGAATAGTGTGCGCCGCCACTTTCGCGCCACTCGCCAATCTCGGACGCGACCGCGTCCAGCACGAACCATGTCAGTTCGCGCATGATGTCGGCGTCCTTGAACGCCTCGCTGAATGCGCCTGGCAGCAATACGCCGTATTCCGGATGACGCCAGCGAATGAGCGCTTCCATTTGCGCGAGTTCGCCGCCGTGGACTCGGTAGATTCCCTGATAGGCGATGCAGAATTCTCCGGCCTTGAGGCCTTCGAGTATGCGATGCCTGAATGCATGATCTGACTCCGGCGCGGCTTTCGCGACAGGCGAGCCGTGTGTCGTTCTTTTCATGCTCTAGCCATCCCTCCCAGTTGGTCGTGGAAGCGGTTGCACGAGTCGTGCCAGAAACTATGATCGCGCGTCGTCCAATCCAAGTAAATTCGGTGAGCCCCTTGGAGACAACGTTTGCCTCCTTAAGGGGAGCGTTTGCGCTTGCGTGTGGACGCATCGTTCAGCCATCCCGAGTCACGTAACGCAACCGTAACGCGTGATGGTCTGTGTGGGCTGGCGCACATAACGCAAGCACATATTGCGCTGCATCGGCATGGCGTTTTGCAGTTTTGTATATAGCGATTCCGGAACATTTGTAATCCCGACTAGTGTCGGCGCCGGAAAATGATCGCTGCGAACGGCGGGCGCGCACCAAAATTGGGACACGCGGCGCTTCCGCACAGGCGACCGCCGGTCGATGAGCATGGGTATGCCGCTGTCTTCGCTTACGACAGTCTTTCCGCGACGTCGACCGTCAGGCGGTCGCGGTTTCGGCGATAGGGCGCATGCGTTCCAGCGCGCTGCCATCCTCGCGGAACAGATGCACATGGCGAATGCTGAAGCCCGCGTTCAGGCGCTGTCCTTCGACGGCCGTCGATTCGCCCGAGCCTTTCACCTGAATCACGAGTTCGTTCGGCAAACGGACATGCAGCAGCGTCTCGCCGCCGAGATGCTCGATCACCATGACTTCGCCTGCAAGGCCGCTGTCGATATCGCCGGCGCCCGATTCGACGAAATGCTCGGGCCGGATGCCAAGCGTAAGCGTCTCGCCCGCGTGCACGGACGAAGCCGCGAACGGCAGCGTCAACGACTCGCCGCCCGGCAATTCGATGGTGACGCCCATAGCATCCACGCGCAGCACGCGCACATCCATGAAGTTCATTTTCGGCGAGCCGATGAAACCCGCGACGAAGCGATTGTGCGGCGTGCGATACAGCTCCAGCGGCGAGCCGATCTGTTCGACGCGTCCATGATTCAGCACGACGATGCGATCGGCCATCGTCATCGCTTCGGTCTGATCGTGCGTGACGTAGATCATCGTCGCATTGAGCTGCTTGTGCAGCTTGATGAGTTCGAGGCGCATCTGCACGCGCAATGCGGCGTCGAGATTGGAGAGCGGCTCGTCGAAGAGAAAGACTTTCGGCTCGCGTACGATGGACCGACCGATCGCCACGCGCTGACGCTGCCCGCCCGACAGCGCGCGCGGACGCCGTTCGAGCAACTGGCCGATCTGCAAGATCTCGGCCGCGCGATGCACGCGTTCCTTGATCTGCGCTTCGGGCAACTTGAGCATGCGCAAACCGAACGCGATGTTCTCGTACACCGACATGTGCGGATAAAGCGCATACGACTGAAACACCATCGCGACGCCGCGTTGCGAAGGCTCGAGTTCGGTGACGTCCTCGCCGCCAATCAGTACTTGCCCTGAGTCGCAGCGTTCGAGTCCGGCGATGGTGCGAAGCAAGGTCGACTTTCCGCATCCCGAAGGACCGACGAAAACCATGAACTCGCGATCGGTCACTTCTATGTCGACGCCCTTCAGCACGTCGACGCCAGCGAATGCCTTGCCGATCTGCTGCAAATGAACTGCGCTCATGCGTTGTCTCCCGTTTGCTGCTGCGGCAGCGCAGCATCCGATGCGTCGTCGAATTTGTTCTTGACAAGCTGTTCGCGCCAAAATATACAATTGTAAAACCGAAATTACAAGTGAAACGACGCGCACCAGGGGTCACGAACGAACGCACCAGAGAAGCCGTATCCGCTCGAAAAATACCAAGGAGACAGGCATGAAGAAGCGCTTCATTCCGGCCATGCAAGCCGGTCCGATCAAACACGCCGCGGCAGTCGCGCTCCTCACGGCGAGCGCGGCGTTCGCAACATCGAACGCGCAGGCCTGGACTCTGAAGGAAGCGGCGCAGCCGTATTCGGGCACCACGATCAAGGCCATCTTTCTCGATCGTCCCGGCTACAAGGCCGCGCAGCAACTCATTCCGCAGTTCGAAAAGGAAACGGGCATCAAGGTGCGCTGGGAAGTGATTCCCTATGAGAATACGCGCGAAAAGGAAGTGCTCAACTTCGTCGGCGGCGGCGACCAGGACATCGTGCTCGTGGACGTCGTGTGGATCGGCGAATTCGCGAGCAACAAGTGGCTCGTGCCGATCAAGAAGTTCACCGACGATCCGAAGCTCGCGGATCCGAATCTCAACCTGAAGGGCTTCTTTCCGATCCTGCTCGATTCGTTCGGCTCGTGGGACAAGGTCACATACGGCCTGCCGTTCGATAACTACTCGGGCCTGATGTTCTACAACAAGTGCATGTTGAAGGACGCGGGCTTCGACGAGCCGCCGAAGACCTGGGACGACTTGCTCAACACCTACGCGCCGAAGCTCACGAAGGGCGACAAGTTCGCGTTCGCGCTGCAGTCGCGGCGAGGCGAAACGCAGTCGGCCGATAGCTTCATGCGCGTGCTGTGGCCGAACGGCGGGTCGCTTCTCGATGCGAAGTTCAAGTCGAATCTGATGTCGCCGCAATCGCAGGCGGGCCTCGAATATCGGCAGAAGCTGATGAAGTACATGCCGCCGGGCATCGTCGACTTCGATCACGCCGAAGCGGTGAACGCGCTTGCGCAAGGACAGGTCGCGATGATCACCGAATGGTCCGCGTTCTATCCGACGCTCACCGATCCGAGCAAGTCGAAGATCGGCAACTGTCTCGCGATCACGACCGAACCGAAGGGACCGGCCGGACTTAAGCCCGCGCTCGGCGGCTTCTCGCTTGCAGTGAACGCGAAGTCGAATGCGAAGAAGCAGGCCGCGTCGTGGCTCTTCATTCAATGGATCACGTCCGAAGCCATGGCGAAGCCTTATCTCGAAGCGGGCGGCGTGCCGGCGCGCATGGCGATCTATGAGGACAAGGCCGTGCAGGACAAGTATCCGTTCGTGAAGCCGATGGTCGAATCGTGGCAGGGCGGCGTGCCGGATTATCGTCCGCGCTTCCCGGAGTGGCCGGCGATTTCAGAAGTTATCGGCGAATGGGGCAGCAAGATGATGCTCGGCCAGGTGACGGTGAAGGAGGGCGCGCAGACCATCGGTCAGAAG
The DNA here is from genome assembly GCF_031451415.1 of Caballeronia sp. LZ028. Classification (NCBI taxonomy): domain Bacteria; kingdom Pseudomonadati; phylum Pseudomonadota; class Betaproteobacteria; order Burkholderiales; family Burkholderiaceae; genus Caballeronia; species Caballeronia sp. LZ028. The sequence continues at coordinate 401,334 of NZ_JARUXN010000003.1, forward strand.
ACCGAGGACATCCTGAAGAAAGCGGGCTATTACGACGGCAAGAAGCCTTTGCTGAAGTAATTCTGTTCACGGGACCGGAGGCGATCGAATGGCATCACCTGTAATGCATGCGCGCGGACCGCGCAAGCCCGCGCGCTACTTCGGCGTCCTGCCGCGTTCGCCCGCCTTCTGGTTCCTGATACCCGCGATCGCGGCGCTCGCGATCATCGGCATCTATCCGCTGCTGCTTGCGCTCTATAACTCGTTTCATCAATACAAGCTCGCGGACCTGGCCTCGGGCACGCCGTTCGTCGGCGTCGATAACTACATCGCGACGCTGACCGATCCGACCTTCTGGGAAGCGCTCGGACGCACGGCATTGTTCCTGTGCGTGACCTTGCCGATCGAAGTCGCGCTCGGGCTCTTTGCAGCGCTGCTGTTGCATCGCACGGAGCTGCCGTGGATGCGCGCGGCGGCGCGCGTGAGTCTCGTCATTCCGATGGCGACGACGTATGCGGTGGTCGGGCTCATCGGCCGCCTGATATTCAATCGGCAGTTCGGCGTGGCGAACTATCTGACAGGTCTCATCGGCATTCCGCCGCAGGACTGGCTTGCGGACCCGACGCTCGCGTTCGTCTCCGTGATGATCATGGATATCTGGCAATGGACGCCCTTCTGCGCGCTGATCCTGCTTGCCGGGCTTTCGATGGTGCCGAAGGAAGCCGAAGAAGCAGCGCGCCTCGAAACGCCGAAGTGGAGCATGATTTTGTGGCACCTGCAGCGTCCGTATCTTCTTCCGGGTCTCACTGCGATTCTTATTCTTCGTTCCGCCGATATGCTGAAGATGTTCGACGCCGTCTTCACGATGACGCGCGGCGGGCCCGGCGCCGCGACGGAATTCATCAGCGTCTATATCCAGCGCGTCGGCTTTCGTCTCTTCGATCAGGGCATGGCTTCCGCACAGGCGATCATCCTGCTCATTCTGACGATCGTGCTGTCGCGTCTCTATATTCGCTTCGTGTATCGGGAGGCCGCGTGAGTTCGATAGGCATGCAAGGCACGCAACGCGCAAAGCGCGCACGCGCGGCAAGAAAACGCGCTACTGTATGGCACTTTCTGGGCCTCGTCGTAGTGTTCATGTCGTCGGTGTTTCCGTTCTACTGGATGGTCACGACGAGCCTCAAGAGTCAGGCCGATGCGCTCGCGTACCCGCCGAAATGGCTGTTCTCGCCGACGTTTCATCACTACTCGGCGGCACTGTTCGAACATGACGTCGCGAGTAGTCTGCTGAACTCGCTCATCATCGCGAGCAGCACGACCGTCCTCGCTATCCTGCTTGGCACGCCAGCCGCTTATGCGCTCGCGCGCTACGAATTTCGCGGCAAGGAAGACCTCTGGTTCTGGTTCATCTCGAACCGCATGGTGAGCCCCGTCGTGCTCGCGGTGCCGTTCTTTCTGATCGCGACGAAGCTCGATCTCGTCGATACGCATATCGTGCTGATCCTGCTGTATCTGACGTTCTCGCTGCCCATCGTCGTATGGATCTGCACGGACCAGTTCCGCAACATTCCCGTCGAGCTCGACGAAGCCGCGCGTCTCGATGGCGCATCGCCGTGGCGCGTGTTCTGGCGCATCAATCTGCCGCTCGCGATGCCGGGCATCGTCGTATCGGCGATCTTCGCGTTCATCTTCTCGTGGAACGATCTGCTCTATGCGCTCGTGCTCACGCGCAGCGACGCGATTACCTCGCCGGTTGCGGCGACGAGCTACATGAGCGGTTATGAATTGCCCTGGGGCGAGATCATGGCGACGGGCACGCTGATCGTGCTGCCCATGGTCGTGTTCGCGCTGGCCGTGTCCGGGCGATTGGTGCAAGGGCTCACGATGGGCGCGGTGAAATAAAATCGCGCGGCCTTTCATTGAACAACAGGACAACATGAGCAAGAGCGCACCGCCCATCGCCATCGCGGAAGCGGACGATTCCATCGATTCGGAAGAAGAACTGCAGGCGCGCGTCGCGTGGCATTACTACGTCGGCAATCTGACGCAGCAGGAAATTGCGCAGCGGATCGGAAGCAATCGCGTGCGCGTGAACCGGCTGCTTGCGGCGAGCCGCGAGTCCGGCCTCGTGCAGATCACGATCAATAGCAAGATCGTGCCATGCGTCGCGCTGGAAGAAGCGCTCGCGAAACGCTTCGGCCTCGAATGCGCGGTGGTCGTGCCGAGCGGCGCGAACAACGAGGCGAACAATGCGGCGCTCGGCATCGGCGCGGCGTCGTACTTCGCGAGGCAGATAGTTGCAGGGCAAACTATCGGCCTCGGCTGGGGCCGCACGATCCGCGCCGTGTTGCGCGCGCTGCCGCAGCGCACGTACGGCGCGGTGTCGGCGGTGTCGCTGCAGGGCGGGCTGTCGCATTGCCCGAGTATCAATACGTTCGATATCGTGTCGGACTTCGCGAACATCTGCCGCGCCGACAGTTATCTGTTCGCCGCGCCGATCTACGTGAGCAGCCAGAAAGCGCGCGACGTGATCCTGCAGGAAGAAACCGTGCGCGAGACCTATGAACTCGCGCGCAGTGCCGATCTCGCCTTGCTGACGTGCGGCGATCTGACGGAATCGCTCGTCGTGACATACGGCATCGACAATCCGGAGCAATTGCGCACGTTGCAGAAGGCGGGCGCGGTCGGCGACATGCTCGGCCACTTCATGGATGAAGACGGGGAGCTGATCGATCATCCGTTGAATCGACGCACCGTTGCGATCACGCTGGACGACCTGCGCAAGATCAAACGCGTGATTCTCGTGAGCGGCGGCAAGAAGAAATTTCATGTCACGCGCGCGGCATTGCGCGGGCGTTATCCATCCGTGCTCGTGACCGACGAGGACACCGCAAGACGCCTGTGCGACGAGCCGTGAAGACGACACCATGACGACCATCGACAGAAATCGCGAATTCGCGGGCAAGACCGTGCTCGTCACGGGGGCGGGCAAGGGCATCGGTCATGCAACGGTTCATCTGCTGATCGAGCGTGGCGCGCGTGTCATTGCATTGAGCCGCAGCGCAGCCGATCTCGATCTGCTGAAGAAGGAGACGGGTTGCGAGATCATTGCCGCCGATCTCGCCGATGCCGACGCCGCACGCGAAGCGGCGCGCGCCGTTCAGCCCGTCGATCTGCTCGTGAACAACGCGGGCATCGCGGTGTTGGAGCCGTTTCTCGATACGACCGTCGAAGCCTTCGATCTGACGATGAACGTCAACGTGCGCGCAGCGATGATCGTCGCGCAAGAGTGCGCGAAGAACATGATCGCGCGTGGCGCGGGCGGTTCGATCGTGAACGTATCGAGCCTGTCGGCGAATGTGGGCTTCGCGCTGCACGCGTCGTATTGCGCATCGAAAGGCGGACTCGACGCGATGACGCGCGTCATGGCCAACGAGCTCGGCCCGCACGGCATACGCGTGAACGCGGTGCTCCCGACCGTCACGATGACCCCGATGGGTGAAAGAGCGTGGAGCGATCCCGCCAAATCCGAACCGATGCTTGCGCGCATTCCGATGAACCGCTTCGTGGAGCCGGTGGAAGTCGCGCGCACGATTGCCTATCTGCTTTCCGACGATTCGAGCATGGTCAGCGGCGTGAGCCTGTTGGTCGATGGCGGATTTCAGGCGCGCTGAGATTAGCTTCGCGATTCAATCAACGACACCGGAGACTTGTAATGACCGATTCACAGATGACCGCGATCGTATGCCGCGCGCCGAGAGACTATCGCGTCGAACGCGTGCAACGCCCGAGCGCGGCGAGAAACGAACTCGTGATCCGCATTGCGGCATGCGGCATTTGCGCGAGCGATTGCAAATGCTGGTCGGGCGCGAAGATGTTCTGGGGCGGCCCGAATCCGTGGGTCAAGGCGCCGGTCATTCCGGGACACGAGTTCTTCGGTTATGTCGAAGAACTGGGCGAGGGCGCGGAAGAACATTTTGGCGTGAAGAAGGGCGATCGCGTGATTGCCGAGCAAATCGTGCCTTGTGCGAAATGCCGCTATTGCAAGTCGGGCGAGTACTGGATGTGCGAAGTGCATAACATCTTCGGCTTCCAGCGCGAAGTCGCCGATGGCGGCATGGCCGAATACATGCGCTTTCCGCCGACGGCGATCGTGCATAAGATTCCGGACGGCATTTCACTGGAAGATGCGGCGATCATCGAGCCGCTTGCGTGCGCGATCCATACGGTGAATCGCGGCGATATCCAGTTGAGCGATGTCGTTGTGATCGCGGGCGCGGGGCCACTCGGTCTGATGATGACGCAAGTCGCGCATCTGAAGACGCCGAAGAAGCTCGTCGTGATCGATCTCGTCGAAGAGCGGCTAGCGTTGGCGCGCGAGTACGGCGCGGACATCACGATCAACCCGAAGACCGACGATGCGCTCGAAACGATTCGCTCGATCACCGATCGCTATGGCTGCGACGTATATATCGAAACGACCGGCGTTCCTGCGGGCGTTACGCAAGGACTGGAGCTGATTCGCAAGCTCGGCCGCTTCGTCGAGTTCTCCGTGTTCGGCGCGGATACAACCGTCGACTGGTCGATCATCGGGGATCGCAAGGAGCTCGACGTGCGCGGCGCGCATCTCGGACCGTATTGCTATCCGATCGCGATCGATCTGCTCGCGCGCGGACTCGTCACGTCGAAGGGCATCGTCACGCATGGCTTCACGCTCGACGAGTGGGACGAAGCCATCAGGATCGCGAATTCGCTCGATTCGATCAAGGTGCTGCTCAAGCCGTAACGACTGCCGGCGTGCGCGTCGCGATTCCGATGCATGCGTTCGCGCCGGAGACGTTCGAGTCGTTCAGGATCTGATGATGTGAAAACCATGCGCCATGCGTTGCATTGCATGGCGCATCGTTCACGAAAGCGACACGCCCAGCAACTTGCCGATTCCATATGTGCAAGCGGCCGCGATCATTCCGATCAACGCTTGTCGCACGGCGGAAAACAGCGCGCCGCGTCCATTGAACAGCGACGTGAACACGCCGATGCCCGCAAGCCCGAGTCCGCTCAAAACGATGCACTGCACGATGCCTTCCGTACCGCTTGCCCAAAGAAAGGCGATGGCCGGAATGATCGCGCCCACGGCGAACAACGTGAACGATGCGAGCGCGGCCGTCCAGGGATTGCCGCCCAACTCGCGCGGATCGAGGCCGAGTTCTTCGCGCGTCAGCGTGTCGAGCGCCTTGTCCTTGTCGCGCATGATTTGCGCGGCGACGCGTTTCGCTTCGGCTGCATCGATGCCCTTTGCCTGATAGATGAGCGCGAGCTCATGCCGCTCCGCGTCGGGCATATGATCGAGCTCGTCCTTCTCCCGCGCGATTTGCGTGCGCGCGAGTTCGCGCGCATTCGTGACAGAGAGCCATTCGCCGAGCGCCATCGATGCCGCGCCCGCGATGAGTCCCGCGAACGCCGTGAGCAGGACCGTTTTGCTATCGCTGCCTGCACCCGCGACGCCCATGATGAGGCAAAAGTTCGACACGAGGCCATCGTTCGCGCCGAGCACTGCGGCACGTAAATCGTTGCCCGATGCGACGCCGCGATGCCACGACTCGGCCGCTGCGATCGCACCGCCTTTACTCAGCCCTTTGCTGCGACTCGCGACTTCCTGCACGATATCCGCGTGATGCCGCTCTTCCGCCGACATCTGCGCGGCATCGGGTTGGCCGGCATATTTATCGCGATCGGCCATTTCGTTTGCGGCGACCGAGCGCAACACGAAGTCCGGTCCGAACGCGCGTGCGAGCGTACGCATGATCCGCGTTTTTGCGCTGATGCGATGCGTTCGAACGGACACGCCATTCGCGCGCAATTTCGCGGCCCATATGTCCGCATGACGGCGCTCCGCTTCGGCCAGCTCGGCATAGACGCGCCGCTTGTCGTCCTGCTTTTCCGCTCGTGCGAGCGTGTCGTAGAGCGCGGCGCTGTCGAGTTCGTCCGCGAGATTGGAGGTAAAGCGCTTGAGTTCTGTCTGGGACGCCATGACGTCACCTTTATCGTTCGTCTCGTTGATTCAAGAGTAAAGACGAACGACATGTCGCGTTGCTAATAGCCCTACGATGCGCGCTGAGTGAGAATTGAATCGCGTCTCATCGTCGTCATTGTTTAGATGGGGCTTGATTGAATCTCGAATGGAGCGACGTGCGAATCTTTCTCGTGACTGCGCGAAGCGGTACGTTCGGCGCGGCAGCGAGGAGCGTGTTTCGCCTAAAGCGAAGATCGTTTTCGGCAGCAACAATCGCGATGCGCAGGCAACGATGTGCGCATCGAGTGCCGGCTATGCGGTATTGCCGTGTCCGTTAGGCGATGCCGATGCGCGCCTCAAGCGCTTCGATGTTGGTGTAGCGCCAGCCGGAAGAGACGTATGGTTGGTTATCACCGCGATCTCAGGCGAGTCGCGCGCTTGCGAGCTTTATTGAACGAAACGATGCCGACGCTAGGCGAAGGTATCAATCGGTATCAATCGCTTAACGATGCAACTAACTTTCCTTTGCGCTTATCCACTTCGAATCCGAGCCCAGGCCAGCAAAAGAATCAAATAAGCGAGCAGTCGGAGTTTTAGGCAATCAAAGAACTACTCCAGGGCCGCGCACCAAATCGATGCGTATTAGCGAAGCTGTCCGCAAGCGCTACACGATCCAAGCTCGATTTTTAAAGCGGCGCTACAATCCCGATGCCTAAAACCGACTGGCGCCCCACACAGTCGGCTATTTGCGATATCCGCTGAAACCACTCAAAAAGCCGGAGCGCTCATGACCACGCTTTCCATTAACGGCCAGAATCATTCGGTCGATGCGCCACCCGACATGCCGCTTCTCTGGGTATTGCGCGACATCGTAGGACTCACAGGAACCAAATTCGGCTGCGGCATTGCGCAATGCGGTGCGTGTACCGTTCACCTCGATGGCGTCGCGGTTCGTTCATGCGTTTTACCGATTGCCGCCGTTGGCGATCGCAAGGTGACGACGATCGAAGGCATCGGGGAAACACCCGCCGGCAAGAAAGTGCAAGCGGCCTGGCGTTCGCTCGATGTCGTGCAATGCGGGTACTGTCAGTCTGGACAAGTCATGTCCGCCGCGGCATTGCTCGCGACAGTCTCCGATCCCAACGACTCCGATATCGATGCCGCGATGGCGGGCAACATCTGCCGCTGCGGCACTTATCACCGCATTCGCGCCGCCATCAAGCAGGCCGCAAAGGAGGCGTGACATGTCGCAAGGATTGATCGAGGCGGGGCGTCATGCGGCTCGCGCGGGATTGTCGCGTCGCACGTTTCTGAAGTTCGGCGTGACCGCCGGCGTCGCTGCAAGCGGCGGATTGCTGATCGGCTTCAGCTTGCCGGCCGCGAGCCAGGATCAGGGCAAAGGCAAGTCGGTTATCGGAGGCGATGGCGTCGAGTCCGCGCAAGAAGGCGTATTCGCACCGAATGTGTTCGTGCAGATCGACAAGAGCGGCAAGGTCGTGCTCATCATGCCGAAGGTCGAAATGGGACAAGGCGTCTATACCGCGTTGCCCATGTTGATAGCCGAGGAGCTCGAAGTGCCGCTCGATAGCGTCACGATCGATCATGCGCCGCCGAACGAAAAACTTTTCACGGACCCGCTGTTGGGCGGTCAATTGACAGGCGGTTCGACGTCCGTGCGCTATGCGTGGGAGCCGTTACGCAAAGCGGGCGCGGCCGCACGCATGATGCTCGTCGCGGCGGCGGCGCAGGAATGGAAATGCGATCCATCGTCTTGCCAGGCGCAAGGCGGCAAGGTTATGCATGCATCGGGAGAACGTAGCGCGAGTTATGGCGAGCTCGCCGAAGCGGCCGCGAAATTGCCCGTTCCGCAAGACATCAAATTAAAGGATCCGAATAACTTCAAGATCGTCGGCACGCCGGTGAAAAGGCTCGATTCGCCAGAGAAGGTCGATGGCACTGCAATGTTCGGTCTCGATGTGCGCTTACCCGACATGGTGTATGCAGCAATCGTGAATTGCCCCGTGTTCGGCGGAACGCTCGCATCCGTCGACGACAGCAATGCGAAGAAGATTCCCGGCGTGCGTCAGATCGTAAAGTTCGACAATGGCGTCGCGGTGATCGGCGATCATACGTGGGCCGCCAAACGCGGCGCGGCTGCCTTGCAGATTCAATGGAACGAAGGCGCGAGCGCCAACGTATCGACGAAGCAGATCGTCGACGACATGGCCGATGCATCGCAGCGCACGGGCGCGGTGGCGCGTAAGGAAGGGAATGTCGACAATGCGTTTGCCAATGCGAAGACGCGCGTCGATGCGGTGTACGTTCAGCCGTTTCTCGCGCATGCGACGATGGAGCCGATCAACTGCACGGTGCACGTGCGCCCGGATGGGTGCGATATTTGGCTTGGCACGCAAGTGCCCACGCGTATCCGCGATGCCGGAATGAAAGCGACTGGATTGCCTGCGGAAAAGATTCATGTGCATAACCATTTGCTCGGCGGCGGCTTCGGCAGGCGGCTCGAATTCGACATGGCCACGCAGGCGCTCAAGATCGGCAAGGCGCTCGGCGTTCCGGTCAAAGTAACGTGGTCGCGCGAGGAAGACATTCAGCACGACATGTATCGGCCGTGCTATTACGACAAGTTATCTGCGGGACTCGATGCCAACGGCAAGCCGGTTGCATGGACGCATCGCATCGTCGGGTCGTCTGTGCTTGCGCGTTTTGCGCCGCCGGCAGTAAAGGATGGGGTCGATCCCGATGCCGTCGAAGTGGCATCCGATCTTCCGTACGACTTACCCAATCAGCTCGTCGACTATGTGCGGCTCGAACCGCATGACGTGCCCACCGCATTCTGGCGCGGCGTGGGACCGACGCGTGGCACGTTCGTCGTGGAAAGCTTTATCGACGAATTGGCCGTGCAGGCGAAAGTCGACCCCGTCAAGTATCGGCGAGATCTGCTTGGCAAGTCGCCGCGCGCACGCAACGTGCTCGATGTCGCGACGCAGGCGGCGGGCTGGGGACAGCAATCCGTGCCGCAGGGACAAGGGCGCGGCGTTTCGGTGATGCACGCATTCGGCAGTTTCTTCGCCATCGTCGCGGATGTCGCTGTCGACAAAGACGGCGAGGTGAAGGTGAATCGCATCGTGTGCGCCGTCGATTGCGGCATGGTCGTCAATCCCAATACGGTCGAAGCGCAAGTGCAAGGCGGCATCATATTCGGCATTACCGCCGCGCTCTATAGCGAAATCACGATCAAGGACGGACGCGTCGAACAAAGCAATTTCACCGACTATCGAATGCTGCGCATTCACGAAACGCCGCCGGTGGAGGTGCATATCGTCAAAAGCACGGAAGCTCCTGGCGGCATCGGCGAACCAGGCACAGCGGCGCTTGCGCCGGCTATCACGAATGCGATCCATGCCGCAACGGGCAAGCGATTGAGGCGCTTGCCCGTAGGCGATCAATTGCGTAGCGCCTGAGGAGCCCGTCATGAAGAACGCATTCAAGCCTCTCTTTGCGATGCTGTTTGCATTGGCGTCCTCGGCTCATGCAGCCGACGATGCACTCGTCACGCGTGGCGCCTATCTCGCGCGAGCAGGCGATTGCGTCGCTTGTCACTCGACTCAAAAGGGCAAGCCGCTCGCAGGCGGTTTGCCGATGATGACGCCGTTGGGCGCGATCTATACGACCAATATCACGCCCGATCCGGACACGGGAATCGGCCGCTACACGGAAGAGGACTTCGCGCGCGCCTTGCGCGAAGGCGTTGCGAAGGATGGGCATAACCTTTATCCGGCGATGCCTTACCCTTCTTATGCAAAGATAAACGACGAGGACATGCATGCGCTTTACGCGTATTTCATGCATGGCGTCACACCCGTCAAGCAGGCCAATCGTGAGCCGGACATGAAATGGCCGCTCAATATGCGCTGGCCGCTTAAGCTATGGAACGCGGTCTTTCTGGAAAAGGGCGTTTATCAGAACAAATCCGGAAAGGATGTCGCGTGGAATCGTGGCGCTTATCTCATTCAGGGACTCGGACATTGCGGCTCATGCCACACGCCGCGGGGCATCGCATTTCAGGAAAAAGGACTCGACGAAAGCAATAGCGCCTATTTGACGGGCGGCTTGCTCGATAACTGGTTCGCTTCCAACCTGACGGGCGAGCACAATACCGGCCTCGGGCGCTGGTCGGAGCAGGACATTGCCAGCTTTCTCAAGACGGGCGCGAACGCGCACGCGTCTGCATTCGGCTCGATGACGAGCGTCGTCAACAACAGCACGCAGATGTTGAGTGACGACGATCTTGCCGCGATGGCGCGCTATTTGAAGTCGTTGCCCGCGTCGGGGGGCAATGGTGGACCGCGCTATTCATATGATCCCAAAGCGACGAAAGTGTCCTTGTCGCGTCCGGCCGCATCGGATTCGGGAGCGCGGGTCTATACCGCCTATTGCTTGCATTGTCATGGTGCGGACGGCCGTGGCTTCGCACCCATGCTTGCGCCGCTCGCGGGCAATCCAAACGTTCTGGAAAAGGATGCATCGTCGCTGATCAACGTGACGCTGAACGGCACCGGCGATCTGGTTATCGGCGGCGTGCCCGCGCCTTACCCGATGCCGCGCTATGCACCCGTGCTGAACGATCAGCAGATCGCGGACGTACTTACTTTCATCCGGGGCGCGTGGAACAACGGCACGCCGGCTGTGCAGGCATCGGACGTGACGAAGATGCGCAAGGCGACGCAGTGACTGTATGGGTCAGGAAGAAAAATCGATGATATCCAGGTGAATCGAACTGGATGGATGCGCGAGGAATTTGCGATGCACACGTGCACTGATGCGCTCATAACCATCGCTCAGGGCTTTTAGCAAGCGCTCGTCGCTTGCTCCTGTCGGTGCCCAAAAGCACTGTTCCAACGCCTTGCGCGTGATGTTGCATTGAATGGCCTGCTCGCGAGAGAACGCGACGAAGCTGACGGAGGCGCGGTCCGCCGAAATAGTGGCATGGATCAGGAGCTTGCTCGTCATGGTTCGACAGGAGAGATACGTTTCGCTGAATTTTATTGTGTCAGAATTTGGTGAACTCGCGAATCCTCGAATGAGCGCGAAACGTGCGCAAACGGCCAGAAGCAGGCGTTTTTCGCTTCAAGGCGGTTCCAACGCGGGGACAAACTTCATATGAATGAATCGAACGTTCGTATTCGGCGTTCACCGACGTTAAACATTTGCGGAGTAGTCTGAGGTGCAACCTGCGGGATTCGACGCCGCGCGAGATCCCATACCGGCAACACTGGCGCGGTTGTCCATGAATGTCCATGAAAAATGAAAAGAAAAGCATGCTCAGGTGTACTACTCTAGGAACGATCATCCGAAGCGGCGCGGCACACCGCATCAGCAAGCGGGTCGTGCGGCGCATTCCCGGAACTTCACCGGCAACGTCTACGCGGCTTCTGTTGCGGCGGGCGTTGTCGCCAGCAGGAGCGGAACATGAAGCATCCATCGTTGATGGATCCCTGGAGCCGTACCCTGGCAATGCTCGACAGCCTTCCGAACCGCCCTTCGGAAGCGAACGAGAAGCTCTCACTGATGACACGACCGCTCGTACGGAATGTCCAAGGCAAGACCGCATGCATCGGATCCACCGACGGGCATTGCGTCAATATTCGCGTGCTGGAGCGCTTGAGCGAATCGACGCTCTCGCTATCCTGGCACGATCCCACGTCGTTCAATTACTCGGAGCAGGTTTGGGCCCTTTGCACTGCCCGCAAGCGCGGAACGTGCGCCTTGAGCGGTCAGGCGATCAGGCGCGGACAGCCTGTTTATAGGCCGAGGCGTGTCGGCAGTTCGGTCCCGCTCAATAGCGGCGCAATGATTCTGGCGCTTGCGCTCACTCCGGCTGAACAGGAAGCGAGCCTCGTTTCCGAGTGATCGGCTTTCGTCCGCGAGACGCGTGCGCGAAGCACGCGTCTGTGGCCATGCGCGAACTGCCTTGATGATCCAAAGGGATGCGTTATCGCGTATCGTCTGATGAGCGGACGATGACCAAGCTCGTTCAAGTTCAGGTGTATCTGCGAGCGCGCTAACGACATCTGCGTTTTTCTTGCAAGAGCGCTTGGCTTGGGCGTTATCCATATAAGATCTGCAAAGGATGGCAATCGTGCGTCGCGCGGACGCATTACATTGCTCATTCCATTCGCCGCTTGCAGAAATCTATGGGAGGAGTTATGGCCACATTGGCACAGTTGGAAAGCCAGATTCAGAAATTGCAGCGTCGCGCGGATGTATTGCGGGAAAGAAAGTCGATCGAGGTCATCGCCAAAATTCGGGCAATGATGGACGAGTTCGGCTTGACCATTGCCGATCTCGCCAAGGCCGGTTCAGGCACGCGAAAAACACGCGGCCGTCCTGCGGGTTCTGGTCAATCGGCCATTTCCAGAAAAGGAGCGACCAAGTCCAAGTTGCCGCCGAAATATCGCGACCCGGAATCGGGCGCCACCTGGAGCGGACATGCTCGTCCGCCCGCCTGGATCAAGGATGCGCCTGACCGCAGCGTGTATCTGATCAATGGTGCTGCCAGCAAGAACGGCGCGCGCAAAAGAAAGAGTGCACGGAACGCCGCTGCCTAAAGGTAAGGGAAGGCTTAGGCGAGCAAGGGACTGCGCACGCGGGAAAAACCGCTTGCCCGATCATAAGCAAGCCCGATCTGCAATACGCCAAGTTCGCCTTGCGTCGGTCCAATGATTTGCAATCCGGCCGGCAAGCCGCCGGCACCCAATCCGGCTGGCGCGCTTAGCGCGGGCAGCGATGCCATCGTCGCCGGAACGACGGTCTCCATCCAACGATGATAGGTATCCATCTCGCGGCCGTCGATAAGATGCGGCCAGTCCAAGTCCGCATCAAACGGAAAGACCTGCGCCGAAGGCAACACGAGATAGTCGAAACGATCGAATAGCGCATTGATTGCCTGATACCAGGCCGTCCGATCGCGAATTGCACGGGACGCATCTTCTCCCGATAACTTCAGACCTCGTTCAATCTCCCATACCGCTTCCGGTTTGAGCAACTTTCTCTTGGCGGCGTCGCGATAAAGCGGCGCATTGGTGCCGGAGAAGGTAAGGCTGCGCAAATCGATCCAGGCTTTCCATAGACAGTCGAGATCAAAGTCGATATCGGCAGCCTCCACGATGCAGCCCGCCGTTTCGAAGTGACGCAGCGCCGATAAATACGTCTCCATCAACCCCGCTTCCATCGGCAGATGTCCGTTCAGGTCGCCGAGCCAGCCAATACGCGTGCCGCGCACATCGCGCTCGAGCGCGTTCGCGAAGTCGGCGGGCTTGTCGTTTCTGCGTGAAAGAGGCGCGCGGACGTCGAAGCCGGCCTGTACCGACAACAATAGTCCCAGATCGGGAATGGTTCGCGCGATCGGCCCGGCGACGCTGAATTGCTGGAAGAAGACGTCGTCGCTTGGCGCATACGGCACGCATCCTGGCGTCGTGCGAAAGCCGAAGACGTTATTGAATGCAGCGGGCGTGCGCAGTGAGCCCATCATGTCGGTGCCGTCCGCGAAGGGCAGCATGTGCAACGCGACGGAAACCGCCGCGCCGCCGCTGCTTCCGCCCCCCGAACGCGATTGGTCGAAGGCGTTGCGCGTGGTCCCGTACACCGGGTTATAGGTATGTCCGCCCAAGCCGAATTCCGGCGAATTAGTGCGGCCAATGAATATCGCGCCCGCGTTGCGCATGCGCTCGAAGATGACGGCATCCATCTTCGAAAGTTCGCCTGCATAGAGAGGAGAGCCTTTCGTCGTGACCATTCCCGCGACGGGAAGGATATCTTTGGGCGCTTGTGGAAAGCCATGCAGAGGTCCAAGGCTCTCTCCGCGCGATAGCTGTGCATCGCGCTCGGCGGCGAGAGAGCGTAGTGCATCGCGATCTTGCATCGCAACGATCGCATTCACGACAGGATTGAAGCGATCGATTTGCGCTAGATAGGCGTTCATCACTTCGACGCACGAGACGTCGCGCGCATGAATTGCTCGAGTCAGCGCGATAGCTTCGAGCGAAACAATATCCTTATCGGGCGTTGAGACGGACTTTGCGTCGAGTGCGGTCATGGCTATGTCGTGAATGGCAGACGGATTCAGCAATGAAACTCGGGAAGAACATGTGCGGCGACTTCTTCGATGATATCGCGCGCGGCTCGTCGTTCCGATGTGATGTTGAGCGTCACATGATGCGTTCCGTTCTCGCGCATCTCGCGCAAGAGCGTAACGAGCGCGCGACGTCCCGTGCGATAGCCGAGCGATATGTCGACAGCGGGTTCGTTCGCATCTTCGCTGAGATCGAGCCGCATTGCGACGCCGAATGCACGAAAAGCGCCGGACGTCGCGCGATCGACCGCAGCACGCCACATGCTATATCGCCCGCGCTGAGCTTGCGGCTCGCGATGATAAGTCATCCAGCCAAGCGAATGACGCGCAATCCAGTCGACGCTCTGACCGCCCGAACCGACGGCGAGCATTGGAATGGAAGTGCTATGGCGAGGCAAAAGATAGAAGTCGGGCGCGCCTCCAGGTGCATGATCGGGGATCACGCGAGAGGGCACGGTGACGGCAGCGGCGAGCGTTTCCCAATGTTGCCTGTACAGATCGCGCCGTGTATCCGGATCGCGGCCGAACGCGGCGTATTCCGGTGGACGATCGCCTGAACCGACGCCCAGTATGAAGCGTTGCCGAGACAGGGCGTCGACGGAGATTGCGCCTTTGGCGACATGAAGGGGATGTCTGAGCGTCAGCACGATTGCGCCGCTGATGAGCGCAATGCGTTCCGTGTTCGATGCCAGCGCGCCGAGCAGCACCCAAGGGTCGAGATGTCCGACCGGATCGGGATACTCGATACTATTGAGCGGCACGTCGCGGACCCAGAGCGCACGAAAGCCGAGCCGGTCGGCCAGCCGCGCCAGCGATAGCTGTTCGCTGTAGTCGACGACGCTCTCGTTATCGCGCGTGATCGGCAGCGTGATGCCGATAGAGAGCTTGTCTTGCGCGAAAACCGAGTTCGCGATCGAAGACGACATTGGAGTGTTTTCGCTAGCGTTCATGACACGCGTTGCGTCGAGGAAAGGGTCCGACGCTGATGGTATCACTGCCTTGATAAACGATGCCCGGCGCGATAAAGCACCAGGCATCGTTGAAGCGCGAGTCTTTAAGCAGCGGGCACTAGGCTGCGCCGAGTGACGATCGATACGACATACGTGACGATGACATTCACGACGAGTGCAATCAGGCCGATATAGACCGGCCACGAAGCATCACCGAGATGGACGACATAAACCGGCTTGAGGCCTTGCGAGATCGCGAGACCGGTGCCCAGCACGATACCGAACAGCCAACCCAGAAATAGGCCGGGCGTGGTCAATCGGCGCGTATAGAGCGTGAACACGATGGCCGGGAATATCTGCAGAATCCATACGCCGCCGAGCAACTGCAGGTCGATCGCATACTGTGTCGGCAGGAACACGATGAATAGCAACGCGCCGAATTTCACGACGAGCGATACGAGCTTCGCCGTCGATGCTTCAGCCGTGGATGACATGTCAGGCGATACGAGTGGACGCCACAAGTTACGGGTGAACAGATTCGCTGCGCCGATCGACATGATCGCCGCCGGCACGAGTGCGCTGATCGCGATAGCCGCAGCCGCGAAGCCCACGAACCACGAGGGAAACAGCGTGCCGAACAACGCCGGCACGACATCCGATGCCGACTTCACATGCACGCCCGCCGCGATCGCCATATAGCCCAGCAGCGCGATCAAGCCCAGAAGCAGCGTATAGGCTGGCAGGAAGATGGCGTTCTTGCGCACCGTCATCGCGGATGAAGACGAGAGCACCGCCGTCATCGTATGTGGATACATGAATGCGGCGAGCGCGGAGCCGAGCGCGAGCGATGCATAAGCCGTGAATTGTCCCGGCTTGAGAATGATGCCCGTCGGGCCACCTTTCGCCTTGAAGTATTGATCGGCCGAATCGAATACATGCGCGTAACCGCCCAGCTTCAAAGGAATCAGCCATACCGCCGCGATCACGACGATATAGATCATGATGTCCTTCACGAAGGCGATCATCGCGGGGGCGCGCAGGCCGCTCGTATAGGTATAAAGCGCAAGAATCACGAATGCGATGATGAGCGGCAGTTCGCCCGTCACGCCGAGGCCCTTGATGACAACTTGCATGCCGACGAGCTGAAGCGCGATATAGGGCATCGTTGCGACGATGCCCGTGATCGCCACCGCAGCAGGAAACCATTTGCCGCCGTATTCGCCCTGCACGTAATCTGCGCCCGTGATGTGATTTTTCGCATGGGCGATCTTCCACAGCTTGGGCATCACCGCAAACACGAACGGATAGACGATGATCGTATAGGGCAGTGCAAAGAAGCCATACGCGCCGACCGAATACACAAGTGCCGGCACGGCAATCACGGTATAGGCCGTATAGAAATCGCCGCCGACGAGAAACCATGAAATCAATACGCCGAACTGGCGGCCGCCGAGGCCCCATTCGTGAAGCTGTGTGAGATCGCCTCGCTTCCAGCGCGCGGCGAAGAAGCCGACGACGGTCACGAGCACGAAGAACGCGATGAAGATGGTCATCGCGACCGGATCGACTGGCGTGAGATCGTTCATTTCAGGCCCCTGTGCACGATGTAAAGCAGGAGCGAAGTGAGCGGCACCCACAAGAACTGATACCAATAGAAAAACGGAAAGCCCGCGAAGGAAGGCCGTGTGTCGTTATAGAACGGCAGCCAAAGCAGTGCGACGTAGGGTATCAAAAGCGCAACCCAAAGCCATGGGCCACGGGGCGCATCGTTATCGGATTCCAAAGCTATTCTCCTCGTGAATCGGCGCTGATAAGAACTTGCCGGCGCGCGGCCTCCGCGAATGTTCTGCCGATGCGAGTGAGCGCCGCGCCGCGAACGGCTGCGCATTATCCAACTAATTCGCTTTTATTGCCGGACGCCTAAGAGATGGAAAGGGCTTGTGCCAATCGATGCTTACGCAAGGCTTTCCGCGTCTGCCGAATTCGACGAATCGCCGATAGCTTTGGTCATTTCATGCCTTCAAAAACGCGCGATACATGCTTACGAAGTTATGACGCGCGGAGAACTCGCTCGCATGCCGGCGAGCATCGCGCGCTTGCCGCCGAAGCCTGCAAGCTTGCGATATTCGAATCCGCTTTCGATGAGTGCGCGTTTGACAATGCCCGCGCTGGTGAACGTGGCGAAGGTTGCGTCGTCTTTTGCCATGCGCGCCAGCGAAGCGAATATGGCGGGCGTCCACATGTCCGGATTCTTGGCTGGCGCAAAGCCGTCGAGATAGATGGCGTCCGCTGCAACGCCATGATCGGCCAGGCGTGGCAAGAAGTCGGCGGCGTCGCCATAGCCAAGCGTCAACCTGACCGCGCCGGCAACGAACGTTCGCCGATGCACGCCGCCTTCGAGCAGAGGCCATGCGCGAATGAGCGCGTCGGCCAGTGGCGCGATAGCGGCATCGTCGATGATCGCCGCGTGCGCCGCGCGTAGATCGTCTGCGCGGAATGGATGCTTTTCTATCGATACGTATTCGAGCGTCGGCGGCCGATGTGCATCGCCGAGCCACGCGGCCCACGTCGCAAGGAAATTGATGCCCATGCCAAAGCCGGTCTCGAGCACCGTGAAGCGATGCTTGCCGCGCCAGCGCGCGGGCAAGTCATTGCCATCGAGAAAGACATGGCGCGCCTGAGCCAGCGCGCCCGCCGCGCTGTGATAGATGTCGTCGTGACGCGGCGAATACGGGGTTCCGTCACGGAACACGAGCGATGCCGGAATCAGCGGCGCTTCCATCGTTCAGGCATCGGGCGACGATTGATCGAGCGTGATGCCCAGTTCGCCTGCCATTTGCTGAACCATTGCGCGCAATTGCGTGACTTCATGAGCAAGGCGCTTTTGCTCGGACTTCAACGCTTCGAATTCGGAAAGGGAATAAGATTCGCCGCCTTGAGTTTCGCGCGAAGGCATATCGCTCAAGCTTACTTCGCCGCAAAGCAGATGCATCCAGCGGCTTTCGCGCTCGCCCGGTGTGCGCGGCAGCTTCACAACACGCGGCGGATCATTCGCGGCGAGTTCATCCAGAAAGCTCTCGACCGATGATATATCCGCGAACGAATGCAGCCGCGCACTGTTCGCGCGCAACTCCGCCGCGGTTTGCGGGCCCCGCAGGAATAGCGTGGCAAGTAGCGCAACTGACTGACTCGGCACGCCGAGCACGCGGTTCACGTTATGTTCGAAGCGCGGCACACGGCTGCTGCTGCCTTCGATGACGAGACTCAGGCGTTTAAGGCCATCGATCGTCGTCAGCACTTCGTCCTCGCTTACGCTCATCACCGGGGCGCGTGCGGTCTTCTGATTGCATCCCGCGGTTAGGGAATTCAACGAAAGAGGATAGGTGTCAGGCACGGTATGCTGTTTCTCGACGAGCACGCCGAGCACGCGGGCTTCAAGCGGCGTGAGTTCGCGCAGTGCGGGGGGACGGGGTGTGGCTTCAGAGGGCGTGTTCATAAGCGTGATTGACGTGCAGTAAGACGCCTATCATACCGGCGCCGCAGGAAGCTTCTGTCATTCACGCACCTCGATGCAGCATGAAGTTCATCCAGCGCACGTGCATTGTCCGGCAGCGATGCGCTGTTTTGGTGCAAAAGATCGCGACGGCGTATTCGTAGCGTGCTTTATATAAGGAGGCGAACCGCTTTAATCATTGGCATCGAAGTTGCTTTTTCTGCATCGGCACTGGGCTGCCCGCGCAATCGATGCTTCACACAGCAATGGTGTGACGGATAAGTGAGCATCGCGCTTCGAGGTCGCCTATCGACGTACCATGCGGTCGGGTGCGTCGCGTCTTTCGGGCTCTTCAAGCGTTTGCGAGTGCAACCAGAAATACGAGCGAAGGGGAATCGACGCCCCGGCATGCACTTCATTTGGAAGACCGGCTATGACGCAAGCATTCTTCAACGAGATGTTCGAGCGCAGCGATCTGGAGGCGCGCGGGTTGCCGGCGGTGGCATTTCGCGGCGTGGGTGATCCACGCACGCATTACCGCGATTTCATGGCCTGGCTTTCCGCTCAAAGCGAGCAGCAGATCGATCTCAAACGCGCCGAAGCGGATCTCAACTTCAGGCGTGTCGGCATAACCTTCGCGGTCTACGGAACGAGCGATCTGCCCGGCATCATTCCGGAGCGCACGATTCCATTCGATGTCATTCCGCGCATCTTCCCCGCCGATGAATGGCGCGCGTTGGAGCGCGGCCTGCGGCAGCGCGTGAACGCGCTCAACCGCTTCATCCACGATATCTATCATCAGCAGGACATCATTCGCGCGGGCATCATTCCCGAGGCGCAGATACTCGGCAACGCTCAATATCGTCCCGAGATGCGTGGCGTCGATGTTGCGCGCGATATTTACGCGCACATCGCGGGCATCGATATCGTGCGAGCCGGGCAGGGTGAGTTTTATGTGCTCGAAGATAACTTGCGCGTGCCATCGGGCGTTTCGTACATGCTCGAAAACCGCAAGATGATGATGCGGCTATTTCCCGATCTATTCGCGCGCAATCGCGTGGCGCCGGTGGCGCACTATCCGGACTTGCTGCTCGATACCTTGCGCGCGGCCGCGCCCGCGGCAGTCGAAAATCCGACCATCGTCGTGATGACACCGGGGATGTATAACTCGGCTTATTTCGAGCACGCGTTTCTGGCGCAGCAGATGGGTGTCGAACTCGTCGAAGGGCAGGATCTCTTTGTCGAGAACGATTATCTGTATATGCGTACGACACAAGGGCCGCAGCGCGTCGACGTGATCTATCGCCGCATCGACGATGACTTTCTCGACCCGCTCGTGTTCCGGCCGGATTCCGCGCTCGGCGTGCCCGGTTTGATCGGTGCATACCGCGCGGGTAACGTCTCGTTATGCAACGCGGTGGGGACGGGCATCGCGGACGATAAATCGATCTATCCGTATGTGCCGGACATGGTGCGCTTTTATCTCGGCGAAGAGCCGATTCTCAACAATGTGCCGACGTGGATGTGCCGCAAGCCGGATGATCTGAAGTATGTGCTCGACCATCTTCCCGAACTCGTCGTAAAGGAGACGCATGGCGCGGGCGGTTACGGCATGCTGGTCGGCCCGGCTTCGACCGCGGCGCAGATTGCAGAGTTTCGTGCTGTGCTCGAAGCGCATCCGGAGAAGTACATCGCGCAGCCGACGCTCGCACTTTCCACCTGTCCGACATATGTGGAGACAGGAATCGCGCCGCGTCACATCGATCTGCGTCCGTTCGTGCTATCGGGCACTGAAGTGCGAATGGTGCCGGGAGGCCTGACGCGGGTTGCATTGCGGGAAGGTTCGCTCGTCGTGAATTCATCGCAAGGCGGTGGCACAAAAGATACGTGGGTACTCGAGCGCTGAGGTCAGTCATAAATAAAGCGCTGCGTCACCAAAGACAACGACAAACAACCGGGATCACCCATGCTGAGCCGTACCGCGGATCATCTCTTCTGGATGGCGCGCTATACCGAACGCGCCGAAAACACCGCCCGGATGCTCGATGCGAACTATCAGCTCTCGCTTTTGCCGCAGTCCGATGAGTATGCGGAACTGGGATGGCGCGCGATGTTGTCGATATCGGAATTGAGCGGAATTTATTCAGCCGCGCATCACGGCATGAAAAGCCGCGACGTGATCGACTTCATGGCGCGCGATCTGTCGAATCCTTCGTCCATCGTCAGTTGTTTGCGTGCTGCACGCGAAAATGCGCGGGCCGTGCGCAGTTCGACCAACAGCGAGTTATGGGAATCGCTCAACACGACGTGGCTCGACTGTCAGCGCATGCTTGCCGACGGCATTCTCGAGCGCGAACCCTATACGTTCTTCGAATGGGTGAAGTTCCGCTCGCATCTTTCGCGCGGCGTGCAGCTCGGCACGCTCGTAAAGGACGATGCGTTCTATTTCATGCGTCTCGGCACTTTCATCGAACGGGCGGACAATACAGCGCGCATTCTCGACGTCAAGTTTGAAATGATGGAACAGCGCGCGGATACTTCCGCACAGCCGTTCGATTACCACCATTGGGTGGCGGTGCTCGGTTCGGTATCGGGTTTCGAGGTGTATCGCCGCGTTTATCGCGATGTCATTACGCCCGAACGCGTGGCGGGGCTGCTGATTCTTTATGGCGACTGGCCGCGTTCCCTTGCAGCGAGCATCGCAGAAGTGGAGCAGTTGATTGGCCACGTGACGAAAGGGCGGGATACGGAAGCGGCGAGGCTCGCCGCGCAATTGAGTTCGGAACTGAAGAACGGGCGCATCGTCGACATCCTGAAAGGCGGATTGCACGCTTATCTCGTGGATTTCCTCGCGCGCGTGAACGATCTCGCAGGCCGTGTGAGCCGCGACTTTCTGTTGCCGATCGCGCCGGAACCGCCGATGCAATCGCAAACGCAGTCGCAGTCGCAAAGCAAAGGCTGAGCGCGTGCGTTCAGCGCTTGGCCGCCGCCGCGACGACACGATGCACGAAGCGGAGCTTGTCGATGACAGGCGGCGCGAGCGTGAACGGATAGCCGTCGGGCATGCCGAGGCTGCGATTCAGGCTATTCAGGACATAAGTGAGTGGAAACCAGCGTTTCATGAGGTTATCAAACGTGGTTTCGTCGACGGGCGTCTGATCGGTAAGCGTCGGCTCGTGCGGACTATCGGGCACAAGCACGAGGCCGCACGATACGGCGGTATCGAGCGTGTCGACGATATGCAGATAATGCGCCCAGGTCTCCGCCCAGTCTTCCCACGGATGCATCGTGGCGTAGGCACTGATGAAGTTGTCTTCCCATTGAGCGGGCGGACCTTCCTGGTAATGGCGGTCGAGTGCGGCGGCGTAGTCGGCTTGTTCGTCGCCGAATGCAGTGCGAAACGGTGCGATGCGAGCGGTGTCCGCGATCAGGCGATCAAAGAAGTAGTGCCCGGATTCATGACGGAAATGACCGAGCAAGGTGCGATACGGCTCGTGAAGCGCAGAGCGCGTTTTCTCGCGATGAGCATCGTCAGCTTCAGCGATGTTGAGCGTGATGATGCCGTTGTTATGGCCCGTCATTACGCCATGGCCTTGCGCATCCGCTTCGAGAAACTGGAATTCGAGGCCGCGCTCGGGATCTTCCTGACGCGACTTCACGGGCAGGCCCAACTCGGAAAACGTGTACAGCAGGCGGCGCTTCGCGGCTTCGATGCGATACCAGTAGACGCGGTTTTCCGGATTCGAGAGGTTGGGAATGGTGCTCGTCAATTGGCACGAGCAGCACAGCGGGTCGGCCGGATCGACGTCGGGCGCAGGAACGACCCAGTTGCAGACATTTTCGACCACGTAGTTATGGCACGGCCGATAGAGGAGATCTTTGGCGAGCGGATGCAGGCTGCGCCAGCGACCGTCCCCGTTTTCTTCGAAGGCGCTGATCTGACTGATCTCGGGCACATAGCCGAGCCGCGCGCCGCAGTTTTCGCAATGCGTGTTCTCGAAGAACACGAGCTGGTTGCAGCGATTGCAGTGAAAGGTCTTCATCGTGTGGTCGGCGGAAGTGTTATTGCGCGAGGTTCAGTGTGCGCGCTATCGGCGAAGCAGTCGCAAACATCGTGCCGTAGTCAGAACGTTTTTTCCATGACAAGCAGAAAAACGCGTTGCAGCGCGGCTTGTGTGCGCGGCGTCAATTGAGCAAAGGAGTCCGGTGTGTCCATTCGTGTCGCGTTGAACCATGTCACGCACTATCGCTATGACCGGCTCGTCGGTCTTTCGCCGCAAGTCGTGCGCTTGCGGCCTGCGCCCCATTGCCGGACGCCGATCGTGTCGTATTCGATGCGTGTCGAGCCAGAGGATCATTTCATCAACTGGCAGCAGGACGCGTTCGCGAACTATCAGGCGCGACTGGTTTTCCCCGAGAAAACGCGCGAATTCAAGGTAACGGTCGATCTCGTTGCGGAAATGGCCGTCTATAACCCGTTCGACTTTTTTCTCGAACCGGCCGCCGAAAAGTTTCCATTCAGCTATGCGCCAGAATTGCTGCATGATCTCGCGCCTTACATGGTCAAGCGTGAGCCGACTCCGCGCTTTGCCGCATTTGTCGAAAGTATCGATCGCTCCCCGCGCGCGACGATCGATTTTCTCGTCGAATTGAATCAAAGGCTATCCCACGAGATTCGCTATCTGATCCGCATGGAGCCGGGCGTGCAGACGCCCGAGGAAACGCTTGAAAGCGCGGCGGGTTCGTGCCGGGATTCCGGCTGGCTGCTCGTGGAAACGCTGCGTCATCTCGGGCTGGCGGCGCGTTTCGTGTCGGGCTATCTGTTGCAGCTCGCACCGGATACCAAATCGCTCGATGGCCCGAGCGGCACCGAAGTGGACTTCACCGACCTGCATGCGTGGTGCGAAGTGTTCCTGCCTGGAGCGGGCTGGATAGGCTTCGATCCTACTTCCGGCCTGCTCGCCGGCGAAGGACATATTCCGGTCGCGTGCACGCCGGAGCCGGACAGTGCGGCACCGGTCTCTGGCGCGATTGACAAATGCGAAGTCGAATTCGTTCATGCGATGTCGATCGAGCGCGTGCTCGAAACGCCGCGCGTGACGAAGCCTTATAGCGAGGAAGACTGGAACGCGGTGCTGCGTATGGGCGAGCAGGTGGATGCGCGATTGAATGCATCCGATGTGCGTCTCACCATGGGTGGCGAGCCGACTTATGTTTCGGTTCGCGATCGCGATGAACCGGAATGGAACACCGATGCGCTGGGCCCGACGAAGCGCGCCTACGCCGTTTCGCTGATGGACAAGCTGCGCGCGCAGTACGGCGCGGGCGGCTTCCTGCACATCGGACAGGGCAAGTGGTATCCGGGCGAGCAATTGCCGCGCTGGGCGCTGTCGCTTTTCTGGCGCGCGGATGGCGAACCGTGCTGGCACGATCCGTCGCTTTTTGCGGACGAGCGGCAGCCCGCGTCTTACACATCGGATGACGCCGCGCGCTTCATTCGTCATCTCTCTGGCAAGTTGTCTTTGGATTCAAAATACATTCAACCCGCCTACGAGGATACGTGGTACTACCTGTGGCGCGAACGCCGCTTGCCGGTGAACGTCGATCCTTTCGACTCGCGTCTGGACGACGAACTCGAGCGCGCCCGGCTGCGGCGCGTGTTCGATGCAGGACTTCCGTCGATTACGGGCTACGCGCTGCCGATTTCGCGGGAAGACGCCCCCACGATGCAGCCGGGCCGCTGGACCAGCGGTCCGTGGTTCTTCCGCGACGAGCGCATGTACCTGATTCCGGGCGATTCGCCGATGGGCTACCGCTTGCCGCTCGACTCGCTGCCGTGGGTTTCGGAAGGCGATTATCCGTGGCAGCACGCGCACGATCCGTTCGCGCCGTCGACGCCATTGCGCACCGCGACTGAATTACGCATGCAATATGCGGATTTGGATAATGAATCGCGCATGCAAAATGCCGATGCAGTCGGAACGCGGCATGCAATGGCAACGGGTCCGTCGCGGGAGCGCGTCCCGCAACGCGGCGAGTCGGCTGGCTGGATCGCGCGGACCGCTGTGTGCGTGGAAGCGCGTGACCCCGCGCGCGCGGCCGGTCCGAAAGCGGAAGCCGACGCCCTCGAAAAGCTCGGCAACGGCAACAAGCTGATGCATGTCTTCATGCCGCCGCTCACCGAACTCGACGACTATCTCGATCTGCTTGCGGCCATCGAAGCCACGGCTTCCGATCTGAAGATTCCGGTCATTGTCGAAGGCTATCCGCCGCCGCGCGATGCGCGTCTCAAGATGCTCCAGGTGACGCCGGATCCGGGCGTGATCGAGGTGAACATTCATCCGGCTGCGAACTGGAACGATCTTGTCGAACACACGGAGTTCTTGTACAACGCGGCGCACGAGTCGTATTTAAGCCCCGAGAAATTCATGCTCGATGGCCGGCACACCGGCACCGGCGGCGGCAATCACTTCGTGCTTGGCGGTGCGACACCCGCCGACAGTCCATTCCTTCGTCGCCCCGATCTGCTTGCGAGCCTGATCGCGTACTGGCATAACCATCCATCGCTGTCGATGCTGTTTTCAGGGCTTTTTATCGGTCCGACGAGTCAGGCGCCGCGCGTCGACGAAGCACGCAACGATCAGGTCTATGAACTCGAGATCGCGTTCGCCGAACTGCAAAGACAACTCGATATGCTCGGCGGACGCGGAAATGCCACTGTGCCGCCGTGGCTTATCGACCGCATTTTGCGCAACATCCTGATCGACGTAACGGGCAACACGCACCGCGCGGAGTTTTGCATCGACAAGCTGTATTCGCCCGACGGACCCACTGGCCGGCTCGGCCTGCTCGAACTGCGCGGCTTCGAAATGCCGCCGCACGCGCGCATGAGTCTCGTGCAACAACTGTTGTTGCGCGCGCTCGTTGCACGATTTTGGAACGCGCCCTATACCGCGCGACTCACGCGTTGGGGCACCGAACTGCATGACCGGTTCATGCTCGGCACTTTCGTGCAAATGGATTTCGACGACGTGCTCAGCGAGTTGCGCGAAGCGGGCTTCGCATTCGAGCGAAGCTGGTTCGCGCCGCATTTCGAGTTCCGCTTCCCACTCGTCGGCGCATACGATACGAACGGCATCGCGCTCACGATCCGCAATGCACTCGAACCGTGGCACGTCATGGGCGAAGAGGGCGCGATCGGCGGCACGGTGCGTTTCGTCGATTCATCCGTCGAACGTCTCGAAGTGCGCGTGATCGGCCTGAATGGCAATCGGCATGTCGTAACTGTCAATGGCGAGACGCTGCCGCTGCAACCTACAGGGCGCGTAAGCGAATACGTGGCCGGCGTGCGCTTTCGCGCGTGGTCGCAAGCCGCATCCCTGCATCCGACCATCGACGTACATGCGCCGCTTACCTTCGATATCGTCGATACATGGACCGGACGCGCGATCGGCGGATGTCAGTACCACGTCGCGCATCCGGGCGGACGCAACTATCAAACCTTCCCGGTCAACGCCTATGAAGCCGAAAGCCGCAGGCGCGCACGCTTCTTCGCGACAGGACACACGCCCGGTGCGATGCATGTCGAAGCCCGCGAACGCAGCCTCGAATTCCCGTTCACGCTCGACCTGCGCTATCGTTGAAGTGCAATCATCATTCGAATAAAGAACAGAGACGACATTGGCCTATCAATCGACCTTGCCTTTCGACATCGCCTCGGCCCGCATCGATGCGCTCGCGCTGCTGCGCACGCTGCCCGCGCGCGAAGGGCATTGGGACGAATTGCGCGACGCGGCAGGCCAGTTGCGTGAGCCCTGGCGTCAGTTTTTCGAATTGCTCGGCGAGCAGGGCGTCGAGCGGCTCGACGATGGCGTCGCCGCCGTCGCGCAGCAGGTGCGCGACAACGACATCACGTACAACGTGTATGCCGATAACGGCAAGCCGCGTGCGTGGTCGCTCGATCTCCTGCCGCTCATCATCGATGAAGAAGAGTGGGCGCTGATCGAGCGCGGCGTTGCGCAACGCGCGCGCTTGATGGAAGCGATCGTCGCGGATGTCTATGGTCCGCAGACATTGCTGCATCGCGGCCTGCTGCCGGGCGCGCTCGTCTTCGGGCATCCCGGCTACTTGCGCGCGGTGAAGGGTTTCATGCCGCCGTGCGGCCGCTTTCTGCAGATCGTCGCTGTCGATCTCGCGCGCGCGCCATCCGGCTCGTGGACGGTCATCGCGCATCGCACCGAAGTGCCTTCCGGTTTGGGTTATGCGCTCGAAAACAGATTGATCGTCTCGAGCCTCTTCGCCGATCCCTTTCGCGCGATGCATGTGAGCCGTCTCGCGGCGACCTATTCGCAACTCATCGCGACGATCGCGCAAGCGGCTCGCGCGACGATGCACGATGACGACGACGGCCGCAGCGATGCATCGAACGATGCGCCGCATATCGCGTTGCTGAGTCCCGGCCCATTCAGCGAGACTTACTTCGAGCATGTGTTTCTCGCGCGATATCTGGGCGTGACGCTCGTCGAAGGCAAGGACCTCACGGTGCGGCACGACAAGCTCTATCTGAAGACGCTTGCCGGCCTGTCGCGCGTGCACGCAGTGATACGGCGTCTTGACGATGCATTCTGCGATCCCGTCGAATTGCGCGCGGACTCCACCATCGGCGTGCCCGGCTTGCTGCAGGTCATGCGTGCGGGCAATGTGATGGTGTCGAACGTGCCGGGCGCGGGCTTCACGGAATCCCCCGCGCTCAACGCGTTTTTGCCGGGCATTGCGCAAGCCTTGCTGGATGAAACTCTGGAATTGCCGACGGTGCCGACATGGTGGTGCGGCGAAGAAGCCGCGCGGTCCGAAGTATTCGAGCGCCTTGATCACGCGCTCATCGCGCCGACATGGCCTGGCGCGCAGGCCGATCACGCACCGGGCATCGATGCGGGCGTGCAGGCGCTTTCGGCATGGCGCGAACGCATCGAACGCGCGCCGGATGTCTTCACGGTGCAGGAGAATCTGCCGTTCTCCACGGCGCCGCGCTTTCATGATGGCGCGCTCGGCTCGCGTCCATGCGTGCTGCGCGCCTATGCGATCGCCAACATCGACGGAAGCTGGAGCGTGATGCCAGGCGGCTTCACGCGGCTCGCGGCCGACAAGCGCGCGACCGTGTCGATGCAGTTCGGCGGCAGCAGCGTCGATACATGGGTGATGTCGAGCCAGCCCAGCAGCGCCGTGTCGTTGCAACCGACGCCGATGAAGCCGGGCGAGCTGCGCAAGCATCGCATCGTGTCGAGCCGAGCCGCGGAGAATCTTTTCTGGGCGGGTCGTTATGGCGAGCGCGCGGAAAACAACGTGCGCTTGTGCCGCCTTCTGCTCGGCATGCTCGATGGCAACGATGCTGAAGAGCTCTTTCCGACGCTCACTGAACTCGCATCGCAATGCGGACTCATCCCATCGGGCGAAACGCTCGCGCGCAGCACGCCGCAAGCGTTCGAACGTGTGCTCGTCGCGGGCTTGCCGGAATCGAGCAAAGCGACGAGCATCGGCGACAATCTCGCGGATCAGGCGCGCGCATGTGGCGAAATTCGCGACCGGCTTTCGACGGACCACTGGCGCACGATCCTCGCATCGCGCAACGACTTTCGTGATGCGCTCGCGCGTCTCTCGCCGAGCGATAAGGCAGATGAAGGCACGGTTCGCATCGGCCGCGATTACGATCGCGTGATGCTTGCAGGCGCGCTCGAACATCTTGCGACGCAATTGTCCGCAATCAGCGGCGCGCAAGGCGATCGCATGACGCGTGATGAAGCATGGCGGCTGCTCTTCATCGGAAGACATATCGAACGCGTATCGACGATGGCTACGATCCTGCATGTCGTCGCCGAGCGGGGCACGCTCGCGTCGCCCGCGGGCTTCGATCTTCTCTTGCAACTCTTCGACAGCACGCTCACGTATCGCTCGCTTTATCCGGGAAGACTCGAAGTGCCGGCGTTGATCGATCTCATCGTCGTCGATCAAACCAATCCGCGCGGACTCTATGGGGTGTACTCGCGCTTGCGTACGAAGCTCGATGAGATCGCTGCCGCAGCCGGTGGCGCACGCCGCGCACAAGCGACACGTTTCGCTGATCTTCTCGTTCACGCCGATGCGTTGCCCGATCTCACCGCGCTTTGCGAAACGCGGGCCGACGGCCGTCACGATGCGCTGATCGCGGTATGCGACCGGCTCGTTGCGTCGGTCAGCGCGGCATCGAACGAAGTCAGCGCGCGCTACTTCAGTCACGCGAATACGCTTGCCGCACAGGTGTCGTCATGAGCCTTGGCCTGAACGATACCGTGCTCGCGGTCACGCATCGGACCACCTATCGATACTCGACGCCCGTCGAAATCGCGCAGCACCTGGCGACGATCCGTCCGCTGCATTGTCCCTGGCAGCAGGTTATCTCGCATACCGAGCGCATCGATCCGGTACCGTCTTATGTGCATAGCCGCGTCGATGCATTCGGCAATGACGTGTTGTACTTCTCGCTCGATGCGCCGCACGAACGGCTTTCGATGACGAGCGAAACCACGGTCCGGCTTACGCCGCGCTGGGATGCGCTCGATGCCGAAGCGACGCCGCCTTGGGAAGATGTCGCGGATCGCTTGCGCTACAGCGCGAGTGGTTCGTTCTATCCGGAAAGCGAATTCTGTTATGCGTCGCCCAATATCTCGCTCGATCATGCATTGCGCGCGTATGCGCAAGCGAGCTTCGATAAGGGCACGCCGCTCGTCGCGGGCGCCATCGATCTGATGCATCGCATTCATGCGGACTTCGACTACAAACCGTCTGCGACTGCGTTCGATACGCCCGCATCGCGTGCGTTCGAATTGCGTCATGGCGTGTGTCAGGACTTCTCGCAAGTGATGATCGGCTGCCTGCGTGCGCTTGGATTGCCTGCTCGTTATGTGAGCGGCTATCTGCGCAACGATCCGCCGCCGGGGCACCCGAGGTTGATCGGCGCCGATGCTTCGCATGCGTGGGTGTCGGTGCATTGTCCGCAAAGCGGATGGATCGACCTCGATCCGACCAATGATGTGCTCGCGGACCTCGACCATGTGACGCTCGCGACGGGGCGCGATTACAGCGATGTGTCGTTGCTGCGCGGGATGATTCTCGGCGGAGGCGCGCACCATGTGGATGTGGCGGTGAATGTGCTGGCGTTATAAGGTGCATGTCCATGCAAAGAAAGCACGCGATCCCATACTGCGTTAATGTTTAGGGCTTTCGTCGCCATGCGCAGGCTTTAGCGCATGCCTTTCGCTTTGCAAGGAGATTCGCACGATGGAATACGTGAAACTGGGCTCGACCGGTCTCGAGGTGTCGCGGCTCTGTCTTGGTTGCATGACCTACGGCGCGCCCGATCGTGGCACGCATCCCTGGACGCTCGATGAGGAAAAGAGCCGTCCGCTCATCAAGGAAGCATTGGACGCGGGCATCAATTTCTTCGACACGGCCAATACTTACTCGGACGGCACGTCGGAGGAAATCGTCGGACGTGCGCTGCGCGATTTCACGAAGCGCGACGACATCGTCATCGCGACGAAGGTATTCAACCGCATGCGCCCCGGTGCGAATGGCGCGGGGCTCTCGCGCAAGGCGATCTTCAACGAAATCGATAACAGCCTGAAGCGGCTCGGGACCGATTACGTCGATCTCTATCAGATTCATCGATGGGATTACACGACGCCGATTGAGGAAACGCTCGAAGCACTACATGATGTCGTGAAGGCGGGCAAGGCGCGTTATATCGGCGCATCGTCGATGTATGCGTGGCAGTTCAGCAAAGCGCTCTATACCTCTCGCGCGAACGGATGGACCGAGTTCAAAACGATGCAGAATCATTTGAATCTGCTGTATCGCGAGGAAGAGCGCGAGATGATGCCGCTTTGCAGGGATCAGGGCATCGGCGTGTTGCCCTGGAGTCCGCTTGCGCGCGGCCGTCTCACGCGCGAATGGGACGCGACGAGCGCGCGTCAGGAATCGGATACCTTCGGCAGCACGCTGTATCGCACCGACGATGCCGATCGCGCGGTCGTCGAAGCCGTGGCTGCAGTCGCGAAGGCGCGCGGCGTGCCGCGTGCGCAAGTGGCGCTCGCGTGGGTTGCGCAGAAGGCGCCAGTGAGCGCGCCGATCATCGGTGCATCGAAACCGGGACATGTGAGCGATGCGGTCGCGGCCTTATCGCTGAATCTCACGGCGGACGAGATCGCGCAACTCGAAGCACCGTATGTGCCGCATGCCGTGTCCGGTTTCAAATGACGCGAATCATAACTGCGATTCGATCGGCAAGATCCCGAGCATCCAGATCCCTGCGCGTTTGAGCGCGGACACGTCCGGCTCGCTATCGAGTTCGGTCGTGTTGCCGTTTGCGTCGGTGTCGATCCACACCATGCGTTTGCCGCCGTTGCCGTCATCGTGCAATTCGACGCGCCACGCAATGCGATCGATGTTCGTGCCGATGCCGTCAGTCACATACTCGGCCGCATCCGCGCTATCGCAATAGACGCCGATTTCCGTGTTCAACTCAACGGAACGCGGATCGAGATTCATCGAGCCGATGAAGATGCGCTTGCGATCAAACACATATGTCTTCGCATGGAGCGACGCCTTCGACGATCCGAATGTCGTTTTCTTCGCGGTCTTGTCGGCGTCGCTCGATGCAACGGGCTTCAGCTCATATAGCCTCACGCCGGCTTCGAGCATATCCTTTCGATAGCGCTGATAGCCCGCATGCACCGCGGCGACATCGGTGGCGGCGAGAGAATTCGTGAGCACGGTGACACGCACGCCACGCGATGTCATCGATTGCAGCCATCGCACGCCTTCCTTGCGCGGGACGAAGTATGGCGACACGATCAGCATTTCCCGCGCGGGTTCGAAATCCAACGCCTTGAATTGCGACATCAGATGGCCTTCGCTGTCGCCGGGCGCGCGCGTGATCTTTGCGGGATCGTCATACAGAAGCGTGGCCTTGCCCCACGAAAAAGCCGTGTCGTGCGCCTCGATAACTTTGGTGTAACGCTCGCGAACTTGCGCGACATAGGGCGAACTCTGTTCCGACAACAAATACGTGTCGAGCTTCTGGCGATAACCGGCGAGCGCGCCGGGGTCGGCGTGACGTCGCATCAGGTTATCGATCGGATAGGCTGCATCCGAGTTCCAGTACAGGTCGAATGCGCTCGATACGTCGCGCACGACGGGGCCATGCACGAGCACATCGAGATCGCCGAACGCGACCGTGCTCGACGCGCCGAAATATTCGTCGCCGATATTGCGTCCGCCGAGAATCGCGGCCTGGTTATCGGCGATGAGCGCCTTGTTATGCATCCGCCGATTCACGCGAAAGAACTCGATCGCGGAGCCTAGCTTCTTGAACGTGCGATTCGATACGGGATTGAAAAGCCGCACCTGCACGTTCGGATGCGAAGCGAGCGCGAGCAGGAACTGATCGTCCGCATTGGTGCCGAGGTCGTCGAGCAGGAGGCGCACGCGCACGCCGCGATCGGCGGCGCGCATGATCGATGCGGCCATTTCGCGGCCAGTCAGATCGTCGTGCCAGATGTAGTACTGGAGGTCGAGCGTGCGCTCCGCGGCTTCACTCAGAATCACGCGCGCGATGAGCGCGTCCATGCCGTTCGCTAGCAAATGAAACGCATTGTCGCCGGAATGCGCCGCTTCGCTCGCTGCGAAGGTCGTGCCGAGGCGCGTGTTCGCGGTGTCGGCCAGTGCATGCGTTTGCACGCGTCCCGTCTGCGGCGGAAGGCTCGCGCATGCGCTCATCAACAGTGTCAATGCAAGGGCGATCCAAGTGCGAAGTTTCATTGCGTGACCTCAATTACGGAGTCCGTACTATGCCATGTTCTTTTCCTTCCGCGAATTTTCGTTCAAACGCGCGCGCACGAAGCTGACATGCTCGCGCAGCACATAGAGTGCATCGGCGTAGGCGAGCGGCAGCTTGAGCGTATCGAGCGATTCCTCGATGTAATCGAGTTCGATGACGAGCGCCCGCCGTTCGTCTTCGCTGGTGACGCGCATCGCGCCGCGTTCCACCGCGATCAGCGCACCGTAGTAGCGATAGATGCGCGAGCGCACGCGCCAGCGATACAGCGCGGGCACGAGCCGCAGCGCAGGAAAGATGAGCACGGCGACCGGGAGCAACAGCACAAGGGCGCGGTCCGCGATATTCGCGAGCCAGAACGGCAGCGTGCGATAGAGGAAGCTCTTGCCCGAGCGGTAATAGCGGCTCGCGTCTTCGCTGATCGGATACTCATGCGCGACGGGACTCGGAAATTGCCCCGCGCGTTGCAGCAGACCGGCAGAGCCGTGCACTTCCTGCGCGGCTTCGATGAGCAAGTCCGATAGCGCCGGATGCAGGCTTGGCCGCGCGACGAGTTCGACCGTGGGGCTGATCAGATGCACGGTCTCCGGCGGGATGCGGCGGCCGAGATCGAGCACACCGGGCGGCAATTCGATATCGTCGAGATAGGGAAAAAGACGCGTATAGGCGCCCGATTCCTTGAAGTCCATCACCGAGATGCCGGGCACGCGCAAGAGGCGCAACATCAGGCCGCGCGTTGCGGAATCGCCGGAGAGAAACACTGCGTCGGCCTCGTTGCTGACGAGTTGCGTCGCGGCTTGCAGGCCGTCGCTCGGAAGAAGCTGCGTGTCGCCGCCAGGATAGATGCCGTTCGCTTCCAGCAGCTTGAGCGACAGCGTGCGCGTGCCGCTGCCTTCGCGGCCTATCGCGATGCGCTTGCCTTCCAGTTGCGAGAGGAGGGTGAGACCCTTGCCTCGATAGAACACGACAAGCGGCACATACGACACGCTGCCGAGCGACATCAGTTGCGACGCCTGTTCCTTCGTCGCGATCCCGCCTTGCACGAGCGCGAGGTCGACGTGCTGCTTCGGATCGAGCAAGCGTTCGAGATTTTGCACGGAGCCATCCGAAGGCAGCACCTTCAGCGTGATGCCGTTACGCGCGAGCAGTCTCGCGTATTCCCGTGAGATGACGTAGAACGAGCTGTCGGGTTGACCCGCGCTCATCGTGATGGTTTTGGGCGGCGCCGGATCGACGAGCCAGTAGACGAGCGCGACGACGATCGCAATGACCAGCAAGACAGGACCGGCCGTCCATGTGATGTCATGCAGGACGCCTTTCGCATGATCGCGAGGCAGATGCGGGCGTTTCATGCGATGCCTCGTCATGAGCGTGCGTTCGTGACTGCTTGCGTGACTGGAAAGACATCGAGCATGTCGTGCCTGTGTCGGAAGCGGCGTTGCTTCGCAGTGTAACGCGCGGCGCGGTCAAAACGACAAGGCCGGCTCGCATGCGGCCGGCCTTCGCTTTCAATCGATCCTCGATCAAGCCCAGTGTGCGGGAATCCAGAACCTGCCGACCCAGTGGCCCGGAATCAGGACCGCGCGATGCGGGACCACGTAGACGGTCTTCGCGGGCGGCGCGACATACACCGTCCTGACTGGAGCCGGCGCGGGCGCGACGTACACGGTCTTGGCCGGCGGCGGAGCGACGACCACCGTCTTGGCGGGCGGCGGCGGAGGCGGCGTGACGACCACCGTCTTGGCGGGCGGCGGCGGAGGCGGTGTGACGACGACCGTCGACGAAGCCGGGGGCGGTGCGACCACCACGGTCGTCGCAGGCGGCGGGGGCGGCGGCACGATCACGGGCGCAGCGACGACGGTTGTTCCGGTGACGACCGGCGCCGTCGCGACCACCGTCGTGCTCGACGTCACCGTGCCGCCGCCGACTACCGTCGTGCTATGCGACCCGTTCGAGACCGTCGCGGTGCCCGACGTCGTGACCACGCCCGGCGCGACGCTCGTCGCGCTGCCTGAATGCGTGACGGTGCCGCCGTTGGCCGTGTTGACCGTGCCCGAGCGATTGCAGGTGTAGCCCGCGCAATTCGTCGATGCTGAGTGCGTCGACGTGTTGCCGTTCGGTCCCGTCACCGATCCCGATGACGAGTATTGGCCGGGCGCGGTACGCGTCACGGTATCGCTGCCGGTGGCGGTCTTGCCGTTCGGGCCGGTCGCGCTGCCGGTGTGCGAGCAACTGCCGCCCGCGCAGCTCGTGTCGCCCGCATGTTGCACCGAGCGGCCGTTCGGGCCGTATGCGGTGCCGGAGTTGGAGAACTGGCCCGGCGCGGTACGCGTAACGGTTCCGGAGTTGGTGCCGACGCGGCCCCATGGATTCTCGACGCCGCCCGCATGCGAGCAACTGCCGCCGCCGCACGAGCCGACGTGCGCGCCCTGGTATTCGCCGCGACCGGTGTAGGCCGTGCCGCCACGCGCCCAGCCCGCGAAGGCGGAGCTGCTGCACAGCGTAAGCGCGGCGGCCGCCGCGACGACGAGCAACTTGCGCACGCGGCGCTTGCTTGAGGGCGCGTCGGAGGCGAACGCAACGTGGGCGTTTGAAGCGAAGGTCGATCTGTTTTTCACGGGATGTCCTTCTCGGTTCTTTAGGCCACGTTGCGTTTCGAGTGGCGACGGAAGTAACTATAGAGAAACGGTCTTGCGAAGTCCCGCGGTAACTTGTTTCACGCCATGTCATGGCTGATGGCATCGTGCTATGCCTTATGGCACGGGCTTTTGCAGCATTTCCAATAACTTTGCGAAGTGCGCGCGCAACACGATTTCGCGCATTGCGTCACACTTGCTGCTGCCGTCCGGCTTAATCGTCATAACAATCGAAATCATCAAGGCCACATCTACTCCGATCAAAGTCGCCGTTCTCGACGATTATCAGAACATTGCGCTCTCGATGGCCGACTGGTCGCCGCTCGAGGCTCGCGCTGAAATTACCGTGTTCAACGATCACATCGCGGAGCGCGGCGCGTTGCTCGAACGTCTGCGCCCCTTCGATGTTGTCTGCGCGATGCGCGAACGCACGCCGTTCTCGCGCGACATCATCGAGAGCCTGCCTAACCTTAAGCTGATTGCATCGACGGGCGCGGCGAATGCATCGATCGATCTCGATGCCGCATCCGAACGCGGCGTCGAAGTGCGGCATACGGGCTATACGTCCACACCGACGATCGAATTCACGTGGGCGCTCATTCTCTCGATGATGCGCAACATCCCCGCCGAGAATCGCTCGCTCAAGGAGGGCGGCTGGCAGATTGCGCTCGGCACCGAACTCGCGGGCAAGACGCTCGGCTTGCTCGGTCTCGGTCGCGTAGGGTCGGCCGTCGGCGTGATCGGCCGCGCCTTTCGCATGAACGTGATCGCGTGGAGCCAGAACCTCACACGTGAGCGCGCGGAAGAAAAGGGCGTGCAACTAGTGGACAAGGACACGCTCTTCAAGACCTCCGACGTGCTCTCGATTCATGTTCGCCTCAGCGAGCGCACGCATCATCTCGTCGGTGCGCGGGAATTTGCGCAGATGAAGCCGACGAGCCGCATCGTCAACACGTCGCGCGGACCGATCGTCGATAGCGCCGCGCTCGTCGATGCGTTGAAGTCGGGCAAGCTCGCGGGCGCGGCAATCGACGTCTACGATGAAGAGCCGCTCGCTGCGAACGACGTGCTGCGTTCACTGCCGAACGTGCTCGCGACGCCGCATATCGGCTATGTGGCGGAAGAGTTGTATCGCACGTTTTATGGCGATACGGTGCGCAATATCGTCGAATGGCTCGATGCGCGTCAGGGTTGAATCACGACGCGCCCCATTTGTCGGATGGCAGAAGCGAGAACAACGTTTCGATCGCGGCGCTCGCGCGGCGCTTGCCATCCGCGCGGCCCATCGCGAGATCGATGACCGCAAGCCCGACGACAAGCGCATGCACCATCGACACATGTTCTTTCGTGACGGCGAGACCCATTGCTTCGAGCATGCGCGTGATGCGTACCGCGACGCCTTCCGCGAGCTCGCGAAAGAGGCTGCGAATGGTTGGCTCTTCGTCGGCGGCTTGCGCGAGCGCCATCAATACGCGCGTGTTTTCGTGGCGCATCGCGACGTTGGCGATCGATGCAGCTGTGATCTTGGGCGATGCTTCGCCCGCGAAGGCATCGACGGCGGCGAGCTGGCCATCGATGGCCGTACGCGCGACAGCTTCGATCAACGCGAGGCGCGTGGGGAAATAATAAGTCAGATGACTCTGGCGCAGACCCGCGCGTGCAGCGACGCGCGGTTGCGTGAAGCCCGAATAACCTTCTTCGCGCAGAGTGGCAAGGGCGGCTTCGAGTATGGTCTGTCGACGATCCTGCACAGGGCGCGATCCACGTTTGGTTGAATTACCAAACCTTAGCGCGGGCGATGCACGGCGTCAACCTTATGAATTGTCATACGACGGTGGTTGCGGATTATGCGCGGGGTTCGTGTCGAACTTGCGGATATCGGTGATCGCAGCGCTCGCGAGCGATCGAAGATCGGCTTCGAGCGCATCGGCGAGTGCCTTGTCATAGACTTCGTCGCCATTCACGTAGAGCGTGAACGCTTCGAGATATTTCGCTTTTTTAGCCGGGTTTTCGATGGTTTCGCGTGTCCACCGATAAAGCGGATAGTGCTCGATGCCATCCCTTTCGGCCTGCGCGACGTAATCCACGAAGGCGTCGTACTGGCATTTCAATTGAGCGTCGTGTTCGATCAGCAGCGCATTGATCGCCGCGAGCTTTTCGTTTGCCGGATCTCGACGCGCCAGCATCGCATACTCGGGCGCGAGACGGATTCGAACTTGATATTGCAAGGGTTCAGTCATAACGCCCTTTTCATGTTGAAAGCTATTGATAACTTCGCGTGTGAATAATGCAGTTCATGCACTACACTTCCTCTCGCATCGCGAATCGAACACGAGGAGAGTAACAGTGAGTCTTCGACATTCGATCTATTGCCCATGTTGCGACATGGCGCCGAACGCCGCAAGCCGCCGCCGCTTTCTTGCGCTCGCGGGTCAAAGCGCCGCCGCGCTCGCGCTCTTTCCGCATCTCGCATACGCCGATAACGACGTACCGTCCATCGCCTACGATTCCGTCCCCGACCCTGTACGCCTGCCTCGCGATATGTACTTCGGCGAATGCTCGGGCGTGGCGTTGAATTCGGCCGGGCATATCTTCGTGTTATCCCGCGGCAATAGCACGGGTCCCGCTTATGGCGCCGCCGCCGCGCAACTGCTCGAATTCGATCGCAATGGACGCTTCGTGCGCGAAATCGGCCATAACCTTTATGCCTGGTCGTTCGCCCATACTGTGAAAGTAGATCGGCAAGACAATGTCTGGGTAACGGACAAGGGCTCGGACATGATCATCAAGTTCACGCCTGAAGGCCGCGTCGCGATGGTGTTCGGTCGCAAGCAGGAAGCGTCGGACGAAGAGACTGCGCCGCTCAAGCATCCGAATCCGCCGCTGCCTTCGGAGCCGGGGCGTTTCCGGCAAGTCACCGACGTCGCGTGGGACGCATCGGGAAATACCTATATCAGCGACGGATACATCAACTCGCGCGTCGCGAAGGTCGACAAGGACGGCAACTGGCTCAAGTCGTGGGGCGCGCGCGGGAAGGAGCCGGGGCAATTCCATACGCCGCATAGCATTGCTGTCGATAGAAACGGGCTTGTCTATGTCGCCGATCGAAGCAACCGGCGCATTCAGGTATTCGACCGCGAAGGCAATTTTCAGCGGCAATTCACGATCGATGTACCCGTGCCGCCCGATGCGCGTCCGGCTATCGGCAACATGCCCGATGAAGCGGCGATCGCAGCGGGAACATTTGCGCCGGGTTCACCTTGGGCCATTTGCATTTCGCCGGGGCCGAATCAAGTGCTGTATTCCGCCGATGCGTTTCCCGGCCGGATTTACAAGTTATCGCTCGACGGAAGATTGCTCGGCGTACTCGGACGATCCGGCAAGCAATTGAAGCAGTTCGGATGGATTCATGAAATGGCGTGTCCTTCAGAAGGCACTTTGTTCGTCGCGGAGTTGCTCAATTGGCGCGTGCAGAAGCTCCTACTGCATGGGTGATCGCATCACTGCTTCGAGGGCTTCGATCGCATCGACATAAAGGGCTTGGGCTGCGCGTCGCATCGATCTTCGCGCCACGCGCGCAACGTATCGAGCGCGACGGAATTGCGCACATAGCGATGCCACACGAATGCGAGATCGAAGATCAGGATCGCGAGCCACCACGCATAGAGAAAGAAAGCGCCACCAAGCACGACGGGCCACAAGGGTTTGCCCGCGAGATCGCCCCATAGTCTGACGCCCACGATCAGCACCATCATGAGCGTGCCGAGCGCGACGAGAATACGCCGTCCCCAATGCGGTTTGCGCGGCGCGAGCCAGCCGCTTATTGCGCAGACGAGGCCCGCAAGTACGAAGACCGCCTTACCGACGACAGGATCGGCGCTATCGCGATGCAGGATATCGGCGAACGGGCTCGCGAGAAAAGCCGCCACGCCGCTCAACAGCACGAACCAGAAGATCAGCGCACCCGCGACGAACGACAGTAGCGCGACGATGCGCCAACGCAGCCATGCGGCCGTGCGATTTGTGCCTCGCGCCTTGACGAGACGCGGAAGGCGTGCGGCAACCGTCGTTCCCATCAAAAGGCAGGCGAGCGCGAACACCGAGCGCGTGAGATAGATGAATTCGGGCGCGGTGCTCGTGCCGCCCGCGCCCGAATCGGAAGTTGCGGTGACAGCTTTATAGATGAAGAACACCGCGAGCAGATGCAGCGCGAAGCTCAGAAGATAAGGAATTGCCGTGCTCACGATGCCGCGAAAATGCCTGTTTTGAGGGGTTTTCGCGGTGCTTCGGTCGAGCACGACGTTCTCGATGAAGTGGCCGAAGACATCGCCGTCGGTCCAGTAATCGGTGTGCGCTTTCCCCGGCAGCCAGTAGCGCGAAAAGCCAATGTCATGCACCGGCTCGAATTCGAATGCGAGACAACCATGACGACCGAGATAGGCGCGCGCCGTATCGAGTGCGAAGCCGACGGGATCGCCGAAGTCATAATAGTTGCGCCACCTGATGCGTGAAGGCAGCGTGATCGGACCGCCGGGACGCTCGATCTGCGTGACGGCATCGCCTTTGCGTTCGCTCTTTAGCGCCATGCCTTCCCATAGCTTCGGCCATAAAAGGATGTGCTTGTCGATCGGCGAGCCGATGGTCATGAAGCCACGCAGACTCTGCACCCAGTCAGTACCGATGATCTGCTTGCCGTCCTTCGGGTCGGTGACGGTCGGTCTCGATAGCGCCTGCAGGATGCCGAGAAAACTGATCACGGTCCCTTCGCTATGCGCGACGATATACACCTCGGGCGCACACTGACAACGCGCGGTGGCGAGCGCGACAAGCCGCTCCATCACACGATGAAAGCGAAAGACGATGGTCTCTCGATGCTGCCTGAAATCCGCGACGAGCTGCACGTCGCCGACATAATCGCGCAGCATCGGCGCGAGATCGAACTTGAAAATGCCGGCTTTCTCCGTCACCGCGAGCAGGCTTTGCATGACGGCCACCGTTTCGACGATCTCTTCGACGACGCCCGACGCGAGCGAAAAGTCCGCGGGTTCGAGCTTGCGTTCATCGACGTTGAGCATGTAGGTCGCTTGCGCGCGACTCACGATCGACAGTCCCCACGCCTTGCTCTCTTCGAGCGTGTCGTCCTGCTTCACGACTTCGCGCGGAATGTCGGCCCAATACACTTCCGCGAAACCGAGCGCCGAATAGAAGTCGCGTTGCTCCGCGGTATAGGGACCGCCCGGCGGCAGATCGAGCTGGCGCACGTCGACTTCGCCGACGCCCGCGATATCGAAGTAGCCGAGTGGCATCACGGGAAGCGGCGGGTCATAACGCGCGCCGAACTGGCTCGCGACCGAGCGCACCGTGTCACTGTGCAACTGATTGCCGATGCCGTGTATCGCGACGACGATCTTCTGCACGCGCGGCGCTGTCGGCAGTTCGGGCGCGGGCGTCGTTTGCGATGATGCGTCCATGAGCGTCTCCCGATGGCGGTTCGTCAGCGCTTTTCACGTACACGGCTTTGCGGCTTCGGCAGCGGCCCGGCCGCTCGAAGCAGATTAGTTCATTTTTTAGACAATAGTGCGAAATGATCGACGCCGTGTTTGCACTTTGCATGCGTGATGCCGAATGCAGGATGCAACAGCGGTCGATTGCATGCCCGAGAGTTCAGCCGCCGTGTGCAAGTCCTGTTTCCATTGCCACGCCGTTCCACAGATGCATCGCCGCATACGCTCTCCAGGGCCGCCAGCGTTCGGTACGCGCGCGCTGCTGGGCGGGCTTCACAAGCGATGGGTCG
The DNA here is from genome assembly GCF_031451415.1 of Caballeronia sp. LZ028. Lineage (NCBI taxonomy): Bacteria > Pseudomonadati > Pseudomonadota > Betaproteobacteria > Burkholderiales > Burkholderiaceae > Caballeronia > Caballeronia sp. LZ028. The sequence goes on from NZ_JARUXN010000003.1 coordinate 442,218, forward strand.
CGGCGCGCGATCGCCTGCATCAGGACGAGATCGGCTTCGGGCCAGGCGTCGGGATCGCGCAGCGCACGCATCGCGACATAGCCGACGGTCCACGGCCCGATGCCTGGCATGGCGAGCATGTCGCGTTTCACGCGTTCGGGATCGGCGCCGGGTTCATCGAGAGGAAGCGCGCCGGTTGCGACCGCGTGCGCGAAACGCTGCACGGTCTCGATGCGCTTGGTCGGCATGCCGATCTTCTCCAGATCCGCTGCGGCGAGTTCGGCGGGCGTCGGAAAGCGCCACGCGGTGCCCTCATGCGGATGGCCTTCGATCTTTTTGCCCGCGCGCTGCACGATGCGGTTCATGATCGTCGACGCGCCTTTGACGCTCACCTGCTGCCCGACGATGGTCCGCACCACAAGTTCGAAGCCGGACCACGCACCCGGCACGCGCAGGCCGGGCGCGGCTTCGACGAGCGGGGCGAGCACCGGATCGCCGGCGAGACAGCGAGCGATTTCGTGCGGATCGGCGTGCAGATCGAACATGCGCGCGAGCGGCGCGGCGAGGTCGCCGGCGTGCTGCGCCACCGCACCCTCGACATTCACGACGAGCCGATGCCTGCGTTCATGCGGCCGGACTTCGACGGTGCCCTCGGCGCCTTGCCATTCGATCGCGCGCCGATACACGCCGTCCTCGACCGACTCGACGCCCGCCGACGCGCGACCGCCGATAAATTTCAGCATCCGCGTCCAGTCGAAAGGCCGCTTGAAGGGCAGCTCGAGCGTGGCGGTCGATGTGCTGATGGTCGAATGCATTTTGAATGCCGAATGCGCGATGGTCGAATGAATGCGAATGTTACTCCGGCGAACCGGATGCCCGTCGCGGCGCCAAGCTCATTCTTCGCTAACCCTCGGCGACGACAATGCCTCACATCGACAGCAGCTAGTCCATCTCAGCCAACCGAAGGAGCCGAACATGAACGTCATCTCGATCAGCATCGTCGCCATCGTCATCACCGCTGCGCTCGCGGCCATCGCGCCGGTCACGCACTTCACGCAGCGTGAGATCGCCGTGCTGAGCGCCCATGCCGCGAACACGCGCGCCGAAGTCCAAATCGGCTCGGGTACCGGACTGACGGCGTGATCGATGCGCCGATCAGCGGCGCGTCGCCAGTTCCATCGTGCTCGCGTTGAGCATCTGTCTGAATTCGGGATCGTGGGAAAGAATCTGGCGCGCGCTCGTGAGCAGTTGCGGGCGACGCTCCCACTGATCGGAGCGCACGACGCAGCGCGCGAGCACATCGCCGTAGATCGCATCAAGCCCTTCGCGGTCGTGCGCCGTGGTGAGTCGGGCGATGCGGACTTTCTCGTCACGCGTGAGTCCGCGTGTTAGACAGTCGACGGTCTCGCGGTCCATTCCCGCTTGGGCAGTGTCGAAGTCCGTCGAGTGATAGAAAGTAACGCCCGTGATGACGAACGCCGCGCCGAGTGCGATGCATGCCCCTCGAATCTTGGTCATCGTTTTCCCCGATGGTAGGCTCTGATGAACCGCTTGGATTTCTTGGACAGTGCCGAGCGTTAGTGTTCGGTCTTTCTGAACCGCTTGGATTTCTTGGACAGTGCCGAGCGTTAGTGTTCGGTCTTTCATGAGCCTTCGGCCGTGGGCCGGAGGCTGTATTGCCGGGCGAATTCACCCGGTGTTAGCTCTTTGAGCGCCATGTGAGGTCGAGTCTCATTGTAGTCGCGGCGCCAAGCCTCGATCTCTCGTTTGGCTTCCGCCAACGATTCGAACCAGTGCAGGTTCAGACATTCGTCCCTGAACGAGCCGTTGAATGTCTCGATGAAGCTGTTGTCGGTGGGCTTGCCTGGCCGGCTGAAGTCGATCTGCACCTTGTAGTGGTAGGCCCACATGTCCAGCAGGCGACCCGAGAATTCGCTGCCGTTATCGGCGAACAGGAACCTCGGTGCGCGGCGCTGAGCCACCAAACGATTCAGCACTGACACGACGTCCTCGGCACGCAAGCGCTTGCCTACTTCAATGGCCAGCGCTTCACGGCTAAAGATGTCCACGACCGTCAGGGCGCGCAAGCG
>NZ_JARUXN010000003.1:499650-633332 GCF_031451415.1 Caballeronia sp. LZ028
ATATTGCTTGCGCTTCATCGCCAACCTCCCGTTCCTATTGGGAAAATTGCCTCCGAAACACTAACACTCATTTGTGTCCAGGATTTCTAGAGCAGATCACTGACGCCCTTCGCGCCATACCTTACCTTCCGCGAAATCACGCGACCGTTCTATTCGCTACCGCCCGTCCGGCGTCGGCTTGGCCGTTGAGCGCTTTCTCGATGGCGCCGGCTTCACCGTCGTCAACGTGCGCTCCGCGAGCACCGCATCGCGCTTGGAGAGCAAATGCTTGCGCAGGATCTCGCCCATGCGTCGGCCATCGCGCGTTTCGAGCGCTTCGATCATTTCTTCGTGATCGCGAATCGCGCTGTCCCACTTCGGTGTCTGGAAATTCGAACGAAAGCGCAATGCCATGAGACGCCGGTTGATCGATACGTAAGTCTGACGCAAGGCCGTATTGCGCGCCGCTTCGTTGATCTTGTCGTGGATGGCCTGGTTGCGGCTGTAGTAGCCGGAGAGATCGTTCTGCGCGCGGCACGCGAGCATCGCGTAATGCAGCGCCTTGATCTCGGCGATCTCCAGCGGCGTGATGCGCTCGCACGCGAGTTCGCCTGAGAACGCCTCCAGCCCGCTCATCAATTCGAACATCTCGCGAATTTCGAACTCGCTCATCTGCGATACCGACGCCCCCCGGTTCGGCGAAATCTCGATCAGCCCTTCGGCCGCGAGCACCTTCAACGCCTCGCGCAGCGGCGTGCGCGAAATGCCGAGCGTCTCACACAGCTTGCGCTCGTTGAGCTTGACGCCGGGAGCAAGCAAGCCTTCGACGATGAAGCCGCGCAAGTGATCGACGACGGTGTCGTGCAGACGCAGGCGCTCTAACTTCGGAAGCGAGGACGAAACGTGCACGTCTGGTAAATCGGGATTTTGCATTCAATACCTCGCAATCTATTTGCGGCAATTTTAACGCAGTGCCAGCGGAAAAAACCGCCAGCGGGTTATCCCTAGGCCGTTCGGTCTATGTATTCCTTTACCTGCGGTTGTTGCTGCGTTATTGTATTTTGCATGCAAAATTACATTTACAAGGACGCGGACCCATGTTGAAGCTCGATTTCCATCCTGCTGGCCGTCACTTCCTGCAGATCCCGGGGCCGAGCCCTGTGCCCGATCGCATCCTGCGCGCGATGAGCTATCCGACGATCGATCACCGTGGGCCGGAGTTCGGCGCGCTGGGTCTCAAGGTGCTCGATGGCATCAAGAAGATCTTCAAGACGAGCCAACCGGTGGTGATCTATCCGGCATCGGGCACGGGCGCATGGGAAGCGGCGCTTTGCAACACGCTCAGTTCCGGCGACACGGTGCTGATGTATGAGACGGGCCACTTCGCAACGCTATGGAAGAAGATGGCCGAGAGCCTCGGGCTGAAGCCGGAGTTTCTCGGTCTGCCCGGCATCGAAGGCTGGCGGCGCGGCGTACAGGCCGACATGATCGAGAAGCGTCTGCGTGACGACACGAATCACGCTATCAAGGCCGTGTGTGTCGTCCATAACGAAACGTCGACGGGCGTGACATCGGATATCGCCGCCGTGCGACGCGCGATCGACGCCGCGAAGCATCCCGCGCTGTTGATGGTGGACACGATCTCGGGTTTGGCATCGGCTGACTATCGTCACGATGAATGGGGCGTCGACGTGACCGTTTCCGGTTCGCAGAAAGGTTTGATGCTGCCGCCGGGGATCAGCTTCAATGCGGTATCGGAGAAGGCGCGCGAGGCGTCGAAGCGCGCCACGTTGCCGCGCGCATTCTGGGATTGGACCGACATCATCGAGATGAACAAGCAAGGCTACTGGCCTTACACGCCGAACACGAACCTGCTCTACGGCCTCTCGGAAGCGCTCGACATGATCCTTGGCGAAGGGCTCGACAACGTGTTCGCGCGCCATCAACGGCTCGCGGCCGCGTGCCGCGCGGCGGTGAACGCATGGGGACTGGAGATTCAATGCGCCGATCCCGCCGTGTATTCGCCGGTGCTGACGGGCGTGATGACACCCGAAGGCGTCGATGCCGATGCGGTGCGCAAGCTCATCTACGAGCATTTCGATCTGTCGCTCGGTACGGGGCTCGGCAAGGCGAAGGGCCGCATGTTCCGCATCGGTCATCTCGGCGATTGCAACGAACTCACGCTGATGGCCGCGCTCACCGGTTGCGAGATGGGACTGAAGCTCTCGGGTATCGCGTTGAAGGACAGCGGCGTGGCGGCGGCGATGGACTATCTGACGAGCCACGTCGCGAAGCCCGCGTTGAAGGCGGCCGCATGAGCGCCGCGTTCGACGCCGATGCGCTCGCGCGGCTTCTCGTCGACGCGCGCGCGCATCGGGCGAAGCTCGACGCGCTGCCCTTGGGCGCACGTCCGTCCGACGCCGACGATGCCTACGCGGCGCAGGACGCGACGCTGCGCGCGCTGAACGCAGACATCGGCGGATGGAAGGTCGGCGCGAAGACGCACGACGGGCCGATCCAGGGTGCACCGCTTCCCGCCGATGGCATGCATAAAACCGGTGCGCGTCTCTCGATGCTCGCGTTCGGCAAGGCCGGTCTCGAACTCGAAGTGGCATTCAGGATCGGCCGGCGCTTCGAACCGAACAGCGGACCGTATAGCGATGAAGACGTGGTCGCTGCGATCGAGTCCGTGCATGCGGCCATCGAAGTGGTCGCGAGCCGTTTCGCCGCGTGGCCCGATGTCGAAAAGCCGTGGCAACTCGCCGATTTGCAGAATCACGGCGCGTTGATCGTGGGCGAGGGCGTGCCTTACGACGCGGCGTTCCCGTTCGTATCGCCCGCGATGGCGTTCACGTTCGACGGCGCGTCGCTTTTCGACGGCGTTCCGGCGAATCCTGCGGGCGACCCGCGGCGCCTGCTCGCGTGGACGGTCAATCACAGCGTGGCGCGCGGGCTCGCGGTCGAACGCGGGACCGTGCTCACGGCGGGTTCTTACACCGGCATGGCGTTTCCGGATGTGCCCGGCACGGCCATCGGCGCGATCGAAGGCTTGCCCGCCGTCGAATTGCATTTCGCATAACGCATTCATAAGGCCAGGAACCGCAAGGCACTCCGGCACTCACCGACAGCGACGATGCTCAATTCCCCCACAGACCGGCTCGTCAAGCCGATTCATCTGATGCCCGCTTCCGCGCGTGCGCGGGTCGCGTCAACGGCGACACCGCTGCAGGCGCGATTGCAGCGCGAGCTGAAAGGCGATGTGTTGTTCGATCGCGCATCGCGCGGACGCTATGCGACCGATGCGTCGATCTATCAGATCGTGCCGCTCGGCGTCGTCGTGCCGAAGGATCAGGACGACTTGCGCGTTGCGCTGCAGATTGCCCGCGACAGCCGCGCGAGCGTGCTGGCGCGCGGCGCAGGCACGAGCCAATGCGGGCAGACAGTGGGCGAAGCGCTCGTCATCGACACGACGAAGTGGGTCAACAACATCATTCACTTCGACAAGGACGCGCGCACGGTCACGGTCGAACCGGGCGTCGTGCTCGATCACCTGAATGCGTGGCTCAGGCCGCATGGCCTCTGGTTTCCGGTGGACGTATCGACGAGCGCGCAATGCACGATCGGCGGCATGGCGGGCAACAACTCGTGCGGCTCGCGATCGATGGAATACGGGATCATGGTGCATAACGTCGACGCGATCGACGCGATCCTCGCCGACGGTCACGAAGCGCGCTTCGGCAAGCTGTCGTCGATGACGATCGATGCACGCACGCGCGATCTCGTCGACGGCGTGCGGGGCATCGCCATGCGCGAGCAACAGGAGATGCGCGAACGCATCCCGAAGGTGCTGCGACGCGTCGCGGGTTACAACCTCGATGTCTTCGATTGTCAGAGCCCGCTTGCATTCACCAACGACGGCGAGCCGAATCTTGCAAACCTTCTGGTCGGCTCCGAAGGCACGCTCGCGTTCAGCCGTCAACTGACATTGACGCTCGCGCCGTTGCCCGCGCACAAAACGCTCGGCGTCGTGAACTTCCCGAGCTTCTACGATGCGATGGACATGACGCAGCACATCGTGAAGCTGGGGCCGGTGGCGGTCGAGTTGGTCGATCGCACGATGATCAACCTCGCGATGTCGAATCCGGCGTTTCGTCCCGTCATCGCGAAGGCTTTGGTCGGCGAGCCGGAAGCGATTCTGCTCGTCGAGTTCGCGGGCGCGGATCGCGATACGCAAGTAGCAAAGCTTGCGCAGCTCGTCGCGTTGATGAGCGATCTCGGCCTGCCGGGATCGGTCGTGCAAATGCCCGATGCGGGGCCGCAGAAGGCCCTGTGGGAAGTGCGCAAGGCCGGTCTCAACATCATGATGAGCATGAAGGGCGATGGCAAGCCGGTGTCCTTCATCGAAGACTGCGCGGTGCCGCTCGAACATCTCGCCGAATACACCAGCCGATTGACCGATGTATTCAGGAAGCACGGAACCGAAGGAACGTGGTACGCGCATGCGAGCGTCGGCACGCTGCATGTGAGGCCGATTCTCGACATGCGCCGCGACGGGGCCATCAAGATGCGCGCGATCGCCGAAGAAGCCGCGGCGATGGTGCGCGAATACAAGGGCGCGTTCTCGGGTGAGCACGGCGATGGTCTGTGCCGCGGCGAATGGGTGGCGTGGCAATACGGCCCGCGCATCAACGAGGCATTTCGCGAGATCAAGCGGCTCTTCGATCCGGAGAACCGGCTGAGCCCTGATCGCATCGTGGCGCCGCCGAAGATGGATGATGCGCGCAACTTCCGCTTTCCGCCTTCTTATCGCGAGCGTGGATTGACCCCTCGTCTCGACTGGTCGGCATGGAACGTCACCCGCGATCCATTGACGGGCGAGCACGGCGTGCCGGGATCGGGCGGCGATCTGTCGGGCGGGCTCGCGAAAGCGGTCGAGATGTGCAACAACAACGGCCATTGCCGCAAGTTCGATGCAGGCACGATGTGCCCGAGCTATCGCATCACGAAGGACGAGCAGCATCTCACGCGCGGCCGTGCGAACACGTTGCGGCTCGCATTGTCGGGACAATTGGGCGATGACGGCCTCGCGAGTCAGGATGTGAAGGACGTCCTCGATCTATGCGTCTCGTGCAAGGGTTGCAAGCGCGATTGCCCGACCGGTGTCGACATGGCGCGTATCAAGATCGAGGCACGCGCCGCATGGACGCAGCGTCATGGCGTTCGATTGCGTGAGCGCCTGATTGCGTTCCTGCCGCGCTATGCGCCGTATGCGAGCCGCATGCCTGCGCTGTCGCATGTTTTCGAATCGAACATGCCGGGCGTGGCGCGCTGGCTGAAGTCGAAACTCGGTCTCGCGCGGCAACGTGCGTTTCCACGTTTCGAAAAGCCGTTTCTCGCGAATGCCACGGACAAACCGGTTGCGTCTGCAACTAACGAAGTCCTGCTCTTCGTCGACACGTTCAACAACTACATCGAACCCGAGAACGCGCGCGCAGCCAAGCGCGTGCTCGAAGCGGCAGGCTATGCGGTTCATCTGAACGTGAAGGCGGCCGAGCGGCCGCTCTGTTGCGGGCGCACGTTTCTTTCCGCCGGTCTCGTCGATGAAGCGAAGGTCGAAGCACGCCGCGCGCTCGACGCACTCATGCCTTATGTCGAGCGCGGCGTGATGATCGTCGGCCTGGAGCCTTCATGTCTGCTCTCGCTGCGTGACGAGTTTCTCGGGTACGGCTATGGCGATGCCGCGCGCAAGCTGTCGCAAGCGTCGTTTCTGTTCGAGGAATTTCTCGTGCGCGAAGAAGCGGAAGGGCGATTGCAACTGAAGCTCAAACCGCTCGGTCGATCCAAGGCTCTGTTGCACGGACATTGTCACCAGAAGGCATTCGATGCCGTGCGTCCCATCGAGAAAGTGCTCGGCTGGATTCCGGGGCTCGATGTGAGAACGATCGAATCATCGTGCTGCGGCATGGCGGGCAGCTTCGGATATGAAGCGGAACATTACGACGCATCGCAGGCGATGGCGGAGTTGTCGCTGCTGCCGGCTGTTCGCGCCGCACACGATGCGCTGATCGTGGCGGACGGCACGAGTTGCCGTCACCAGATCGCGGATGGTGCACAACGTGAGGCGCTTCATGTCGCGCGAGTTCTCGCCATGGCGCTCGATGCGATGGATTGAAAAGAGCAGGACAAGCGTTTCATTCACCGAAGCAAAAAAAGCGGACATCGACGAGCCGCGATCAGGAGACGAACCATGACATCACCGCGCAAACCACGCATTCGCAAACTGCGCCGCAGAACGCAATAGGCAGGCTCATACCGAGCTGCAGTCCTCATCCGACGTATTCACGTGAAGTTCCGCATGCCGTGACATCGGGCGCCTTTCGACATTCGAAGGTGGCTCGCGCACGCACGCGGCCAACAAGGAGACGATGATGTTCCGTCGAGCCACGACGCGCGTTCTACTATTGCTATGCGCGATGTATTTCATCACCTATATCGACCGGGTCAATGTCAGCACGGCGGCGGCCCAGTTCGGCGCGGAGCTTGGCCTCTCGCACACGCAAGTCGGTTTCGTGTTTTCCGCCTTTGCGTATCCGTATCTCGTGTTTCAGATCATCGGCGGATGGGTCGGCGACCGGTTCGGACCGCGGCGAACGCTCACGCTATGCGCGATCATCTGGGCGGGAGCCACCGTCCTCTCCGGTCTCGCGGGCGGCTTCGTGTCGCTGATCGTGGCTCGCGTGCTGCTCGGCCTCGGTGAGGGCGCGACCTTTCCGACCGCGACGCGCGCAATGTCGAACTGGATGCCCGCCGATCAGCGTGGTTTTGCACAAGGCATTACGCATGCAGCATCACGCATCGGCAATGCAGTGGCGCCGCCGCTCATCGTCTGGCTGATGGTCGCGACGAGCTGGCGCGGCGCGTTCATCATCACCGGCGTCATCAGTTTCCTTTGGGCGCTCGCATGGGTCTTCTATTTCCGCGATAACCCACGCGATCATCCGCGCATCACGGAAACAGAATGCGCGACGCTCGCGACGTATTCGGGTGTGAAGCAACGCACGCCTGTGCCGTGGCGCACGCTGCTCGGCCGCATGGCGCCCGTCACGGCCGTGTATTTCTGCTATGGCTGGGTCCTGTGGCTCTTTCTCGGCTGGATTCCGCAATACTTTCTGCACAGCTATCACATGCAGCTCGGCAAATCGGCGCTGTTCGCCTCGGGCGTGTTCTTCGCTGGCGTACTCGGCGACTGGCTCGGCGGCTCGCTCACCGATCGCATCCTGAGAAAGAGCGGCAACGTGCGGCTTGCGCGCAACGTGATGGTCGGCGTGTGCATGCTGCTGACGCTGCTCTCGCTCGCGCCGATCATGCTGATCTCCAATATCTCCATCACGCTCGCGGCGGTGTGCCTCTCGGCCGGCTTCTTCTTCAACGAAATGACGATCGGCCCGATGTGGTCCGTGCCCATGGATATCGCGCCCAAGCATTCGGGCACCGCGGCCGGCATCATGAATTCCGGTTCGGCGCTTGCGGCGATCATCAGCCCGGTCGTGGGCGGCTGGCTGATCGACCGCACAGGCAACTGGAACCTGCCGTTCACCGTGTCGATGATCCTGATGGCGGCCGGCATCGTCCTTTCGTTCATGATGCGCCCGGACCGTGCTCTGGAAGTCGAGGAGGAAAAGAGCGACGCGGCAGACACCCGCAAGTTCGTCTGACTCGGCGCACGCGGCGGTTCGGTGCATTTTGCATGCATTGAACCGCATCGAATAAAGCATTCAGCATGCAGCATTCAATTCTTGGAGGCGACGTGGCGGAACCATCCATCCTGATCGAGCGTGACGGCGATATCGCGACAGTCGTGATCGACCGGCCCGAGAAGCTCAACGCAATGACCAAGCACTTGTGGCGCTCGCTCGGAGAGACCATCGAGACGCTTTCCGGCGACGACACGCTGCGCTGCATCGTGCTGCGCGGCGCGGGCGAGAAAGCGTTCTCGCCGGGCAACGACATCGCGGAGTTCCGCACGGATCGCTCGAACGTCGAACAGGCGCGTACGTACGGCGCGATCATGCATCGCACTTTGCATGCATTACGCGAGTGCCGGCATCCTATCGTCGCGATGATTCATGGCATCTGCGTCGGCGGCGGTCTCGAAATCGCGGCGATGTCCGATCTGCGCATTTGCGGCGAATCGAGCCGCTTCGGCGTCCCCATCAAGAATCTCGGCCTCGTGATGGCGCATGCGGAAATGGAAGGGCTCGTGCGTCTTGCGGGGCCTGCCGTCGCGCTCGAGATTCTTCTCGAAGGACGCATCTTCGATGCAAAGGAAGCGCTTGCAAAAGGACTCGTCACGCGTGTCGTCGCGGATGGGGAAGTGACGGCGCACGCGTATGAAACCGCGCGGCGCATCGCGGACGGCGCACCGCTCGTCGCGCGCTGGCACAAGCAGTTCGTGCGCCGCGCGATGGAGCCTCAGCCGCTTACCGACGAAGAGCGCGATGAAGGCTTCGCATGCTTCGGCACTGAGGATTTTCGCATCGGCTATCAGGCCTTCCTCGACAAGATCAAACCGCAATTCAAGGGACGTTGACATGGCAGACACGAAATCGACAGTAGCGCCCGGCGCGGGACCGCTTGCGGGGATGCGCGTGATCGAACTCGCGCACATCATGTCGGGGCCCATCTGCGGGATGATGCTCGCGGACATGGGCGCCGATGTCATCAAAGTGGAGAAGATCCCCGGCGGCGACGATTGCCGTCGTTTCGCACCCATTCTTGCGAGCGGCGAATCCGCGTCGTTCATGATCGTGAACCGCAACAAGCGCGGCATCGCCCTCAATCTCAAGACCGAGGGCGGCAAGGAAGTGCTGAGGAAGATGCTCGCGAGCGCGGACGTCGTGACGGAGAACTATCGGCGCGGCACGATGGAAAAGCTCGGCATGGGCTACGAAATGCTGAAGGCCGTGAATCCGGGACTCATCTACTGCGCGATATCGGGCTATGGCCGCAGCGGGCCGATGGCCGACAAGGGCGGCTTCGATCTCATCGCGCAAGGGCTGAGCGGTTTGATGAGCATGACGGGCGAGCCGGGGCAGGCGCCGATCAAGGCGGGCTCGCCCGTCACCGACATCAACGCGGGCATCCTCGCGGCGCTCGGCATCAGTGCGGCTTATGCGCGCAAGCAGGCGACCGGTCTCGGGCAGATGGTCGATACATCGCTGTTCGAAGCCGGCCTGCAGCAGATGTACTGGGCCTTCGCCAACTACTTCGCCGATGGCACCGTCCTGCCTAAAGCCGGCTCGGCCAACCCCACGAGCGCGCCGTATCAGGCGTTTCGCACGCGCGACGGCTGGGTGAACATCGGCGCGGCGAATCAGAGCAACTACGAGCGTCTCGTCGGCGTGTTGAATATTCCGGGACTCGCTGAGGACGAGCGCTTCCAGACCAACGCGGGACGTCTGAAGCATCGCGAGGCGCTCGTCGATATCCTGACGGCGCGTCTCATCGAACGCACGACCGACGAGTGGCTCGTTTCCTTCGATGCCATCGGATTGCCGAGCGGCGCGGTGTTGGGCGTGCCGGAAGCGTCGTCGCACGAGCAGGCCATGGCGCGCGGGATGATCGTCGAAACGGAGCATCCGCTTGCCGGCCCGATGCGCGGCATCGGGTTGCCGATTCACTTCTCCGAAGGCTGCACGAAGGCTTCGCGTCCCGCGCCGCTGCTCGGTCAGCACACCGGCGAAGTGCTCGACGAATACGGTTTCGACGAGGCGCGCATTCAGGCGCTCAAGGACGAAGGCGCGATTCTGGAAACGGACGTTCCCGCGTGAAAGCGACGGGCGAGCAAATGGTTTTATGCATTCATCATGCAGTATGCAGCGCTATGATCGATGTCTGATCCAACTTCATCGACACCCTCTGCCATGACGCTCGCACCTCCTCCCGCCGCTCGCGCGGGCGATTCGCTCGCTTCGGTCGCCACGCCTTCCCTGATGATCGATCTCGATGCCTTCGACGCCAATCTCGCGGCGATGTCGGCGTTCGCCGCGCGTCATGGCGTCGCGTTGCGTCCGCATGCGAAGGCGCACAAGTGCAGCGAGATCGCGAAGCGTCAGGTCGGCGCGGGTGCGGTCGGCGTGTGTTGTCAGAAGCTGTCGGAGGCGTATCCGTTCGCGGCGGCGGGCATCGCGAGCATTCATGTCAGCAATGAGTTCGTCGGCGCGGACAAACTCGCGATGGCCGTCGAACTCGCATCGCATGTGCATCTTTCGGTATGCGTGGATGCGTTGCCGCAAGTTCAGGCTCTCGGCGACGCAGCGGCACGCGCGGGCGTCACGATCGACGTGCTGCCGGAAGTCGATGCAGGTCAGCATCGCTGCGGCGTGACGAGCGAAGATGCGCTGCTCGCGCTCGTCGACGGCATCGCAGCGCAGAGCGCGCTGCGCTTCGCAGGACTGCAGGCGTATCACGGCGGCATCCAGCACGTCGCGGATTGGATTGCACGCAAGGCCGAAGCAAGCCGCGCCGCCGATATCGCCGCGCGCTACGTCCGCGCGCTCGATGTTCGCGGCGTGCGTTGCGGCATCGTGACGGGCGGCGGCACAGGCACTGTCGAGTTCGATGCTGCGAGTGGCGTCTTCACCGAATTGCAGCCGGGCTCGTATCTGTTCATGGACGGCGACTATGGCGGCATCGGTTGGGGCGGCGAATTGCGCTGGCGTCACAGTCTCTTCGTGCTGTCGACGGTCATGAGCGCCACGCGCCCCGGCATGGCCGTATGCGATGTCGGCCTGAAAGGGCTCGCGGTCGATTCGGGCTTGCCGCGCAGCGTGAACTGGCTCGGTGCGGGCGCCAAGCCCACGTTCAGTTATATCTCCGCGAACGATGAGCACGGCATGCTGCAAGCCCAGCACGATGCTGAAGGCGATTTCGCTGATCTCGTCGGCAAGCGTGTGCTGTTGCCGCCGGGTCATTGCGATCCGACCGTGAATCTCTACGATGAATACGTCTGCTATCGAGGCGAACGCGTGACCGACATATGGCCGATCGACGCGCGCGGTCTTTCGCGCTAAGCCCGTGACTCCTTCGGCGGATAGATCGTCGCGATCAGCGCATCGACGTCGGCAACGATCAGGCCGATCACGAACTGCGCCACTTCCTGCGCGCCGTGCGTCGCTTCCTGTTGCTCGAGCATGGCCTTGAGTTCGTTCACGGCGGAACGTGCGCGCGCGAGCTTCTCATCGTCCTGACGATTCGCTGCAAGCACGCTCGCGAGCGTCTCGAACAAAGCCTGCAATTCGCGACCGGCCGCGCCGAGCCGAGCCGCGCAAGTATCGCGATCGAGGCGCGATACAGCTTTCGCGAGAAAGAGCGCATCGCTATGGAGACGCCGCAGAAACGGTGCGGCCTTGTCGATGGCATCCGAGCGGCGGTTTTGCACGAGCACGATGATGTGTTCGCGTTCGGCTTCCTTCAACGCATCGTCGAAGGCTTTTTGCGCGTCGGTGCTTTGCGTTTCGAGGCGCGTCGCGCGAGCATCATCCCGCTCGCCCGAAAGATGGAGCGCGATCAACTGGCCGAGGCTCTTCAACGTATCGGCGACGCTGCGATGCGCGGCCGTAAGCGCACGATTGGGCCAGAGCGCCGACACGACGAAGGACGAAGCGGCGCCGATCAAAATCTCCAGCACGCGATGCATCGGCCGCTGGAAAGGCGATCCCGGTCCCGCCGGAATCAGCACGACGATCACGAGCGTCACGCACGCAAGCCTGAACGCAGGCCGCTTCGCGCTCAACGCGGCAAGCGGCACGAGCGCGACCGAAAACACCGCGAGCGGCGGCGCGCCGCGGTTCATCGCGACAATGCCGAGCACGCCCGCGATCGCGCCGATGAATGCGCCGATGATCTGGTCGCGAGCAATATCGACCGCCTGCGAGAGGCTCGGTTGCGTCACGATGACGAGCGTCGTGATAAGTGCCCAGTAACCTTCGGGCAGTGCGGCCAGTCGTGCGGCGGCATAGCTGATCGCGCAACTCATCAGTGTGCGAAGAAGGCGTCTTGCTTCGGGTGCGCCGAAGAAGGCGCGCACCTGAACTCGAGTACGAGTGATCGAAGTCATGCGGTCTCGGTCGTTGACGAAACGGGACAAGCGAAGGAGACGCGAAGCATGCGCGCCCGTGCTGCATTATGCCAATGTGCACGGTGCGAAAAAATGAAGCTGTTCAGGAAGGGAAAGACAAGGCGGCACATATGCCCGATGTTTCCGGGGCACATGTGCCGCCTTCGTGTCGCGACGTAAGCATCGGCACGGTTTCGACGAGCGTCACCATTCGAGCCTGAGTGGCCGGTGCCGGCATGGCGACCTTATCGGGCCGGCCCGGCGTTGAGCGGGAGTTTCGACGCGCGGGCACTGTCGGCTGTCATCTTTGCACCGCCGGGCTTGTAGCCGTTCGACATCAGCAGGAAGGCCATGATGTCGGCATAGTCCTGGTCCTTCATCTTGCCTGGACGGTCCGCGGGCATGTTGGTGGCCATGTAGGTGAAGATGCCGCCCACGGTGAGATGCGAATTCGACGGCGGTGCGAACGACGGACCTTGCAACGCGGGCGCTGTGATGCCTTGCAACTGTGCCCCATGGCACTTCGCGCACGAGCTCGAATAAAGCGCCTTGCCGTGCGTCGTTTGCGCTTGTTCGAACGTCGGCGGCTCGACGGTTCCCTCATTCGCGACCTTGGTGAAGCGGCCGGCGCGCGCGCCATTCATGTCGGCGAGCATGATGCCCGAGTGCTTCGACGGTGCTGCAGAAGACGATGCAGTTTGCACGGGCAACGTCCACTGTTTCGTGAGCGCCTGAAGGCGGCCTTCGTCGATCATCGATTTGAGCGCATCGTCGATGCGCGGACGCAACGCAGCGCTCCTGTCGCCGAATGCGAATGCCAGATGCCAGTCCGCGTAGGGCGAATTCGCGGCTGCGACGGTGAAGCTCTGTTGCGGATGCGCAATGCGATAAGCCACGACAGCGGGATACCACACGATCGCACGATAAGCGCGTCCGTTCGCGACTGCATCGACGGTCGATGCCGACGTGTTCTCCAGATCGAGCGTCACGTCGCGCTGCTGCACGGCGATCAGTTGTGCGGGGCTTGCATAGGTCGCGGCGACCGTGCGCTTTGCGGCATCGTTCAGAAGCACGTCAGGCGCTTCGATGCTGACATAGCCCGCACGCAGATAGCCGCGCGAGAATTGCATCTTGCCACCCGATGCATCGGCGACGGTGGAACGGGGAAAGCCAGCGATCACATCGCAATCGCGCGCGAGCGTCTTGTCGAGTTCGTGAAGCGACACGCCGTCGTCGTCGCCTTCGCCGATACCGTGCGATACGAACGTTGCTGCGATGTTGGCGCGGGCGAAGACCGCTTGCGCGACGCTGCGGTCGAGCGCGGCCGAAGGACTGCCGGGAAACGTGCAGATCTTCACGGCCGCGTCGGAAGCCGATGGTGCGAGCGCGATGCATGCGGCCAGCATGCCTGCTGCGCGAATGGAGTTGAGCGAATGATTCATGTCGAAGCGTCCGGTGATGTCGGTGAGCACCGCAAGCGCGCGGCGATGCGCGCTCGCGGTTCGATCAGCATGGGTCAGGCGCGATTGAGCGCGAACACATAGAGCGTGCCGCCGCGCGGCACCTTGTCCGCGGCCTTCGCCATCGGTCCGCCCCAGATCGGATTGGCGCCACCGTATCCCGCGAGAATGGCAACGTATTCCTTGCCGTCGATCTCGTACACCGAAGGCTGGGCGATGATGCCGCTCGCGAGTTTGGGGCTTTGCCACAAGACCTTGCCGGTCTTTTCATCGAACGCGTAGAGATGGCCGTCGAGCGAGCCGCTGAATGCGAGGCCGCCCGCCGTCGTCGCGACGCCGCCGTTCCAAGGCAGCTTGGTCCAGTGGCTCCAGATCTTCTTGCCGGTGTCGACATCGATCGCCTGCAGTTCGCCGTAGCCCTTGCTGTTCGGTTCCGGCTTGATCTCGAAGCCTTCGCCGAGATAGGGCAGGCCTTCCATGTAGTTCACCGATTTGCCGGACAGGGACATGCACGCATGCAGCGCCGGCACGAAGGCTATATGTTTCTGCGGATCGTATGAAACGGACCACCAGTTCTTGCCTCCGAGGAAGCTCGGACACGTTTCGATGGTCGTGCCGGTCTTCGGATACTTGGCGGGATCCTGAATCGGCTTGCCATCGTCCGTATAGCCTGTGACCGATGTCGCGGTGACGAAGGGCCGCGCATAGATTAGCTTGCCGTTGCTGCGATCGATCGCATGGAAAAAGCCATTGCGGTCTGCGTGAATGATCGCGTCGTAGTCCTTGCCCTGATACTTGATGTTCGCGAGTACCGGCGTATTGACGCCGTCATAGTCCCACGTGTCATTCGTCGTGTATTGATAGTGCCACTTGAGATCGCCCGTCTTCGGATCGAGCGCGAGCAACGAGTCGGAATAGAGGTTGTCGCCAGGACGAAGATCGGCGAGCCACGGTCCCGGATTTCCGACGCCCCAATAAAGCGTCTTGCTCGCCGCATCATAGGTGCCGGTGAGCCACGCGGGGGCGCCGCCATGCTCCTGCATGCCATCGGGCCATGTGTTGCCGCCGGGCTCCTTCGCGCCGGGCACCGTATAGCGTTTCCACAGCACATTGCCGTCGTTGGGATCGAGTGCTGCGATGAAGCCGCGCGCGCCATACTCGCCGCCCGAGCTTCCGACGACGAGCGCGCCATCGAGTGCGAGCGGTGCGAGCGAGAACGCATATCCGACGCCCGGATCGAACATCGCCTTCTTCCACACGAGCGAGCCCGTTTGCGCATCGAGCGCGGCCACTTCGCCGTTCAACATCGCGACATAAACGTTCTTGCCGTATAACGCGACTCCGCGATTGACCACATCGCAACATGCGGTCTTGAACGATTTCGCATCGAGATTCGGCTCGTATTTCCAGAGTTGTTTGCCCGTTGCGGCATCGAATGCATAGACGTTGTCCTTGGGCGTCGTCACGAAGAGAAAGCGACCGTTGACGATGGGCGTGGCCTCGAAGCCTTGCTGCAAGTCCTTTGGAAACTTGTAGCTCCAAACCTGCTTCAGGTTCTTCACGTTGCTCGTATCGATCTGCTTGAGCGGCGAATGCCCATGACCGTTATACGTGCGGTAATACGTGAGCCAGCCGGGGTCGTCTTGCGCGTTCGCGAGGCGTTCATAGCTGACGTCCGGGTACTGCGCCGGTGTGCCTTCCGCCGCGATGGCAAGATGCTGCGCCACGCTGAACGCAGCGACGGCACCTGCTGCAAGGGCCGCGACGCGCAGGGCCGGACTGAAGCGAATGTTCATCGTTGTCTCCTGGATATTGTCGATGCAACGTCTTATTGAAACTCGATAGCGATGCGAAGCAGTTGCGACGTCATCAAGGCAAGTCATGTGCCATCGACGACCGATACGCGCAATCGCCTTGCTGTACGCGGTTGTCGCGTCCAAAGCGCTCAATGCGGGCGCATTGAGGCGCTATTGAAGAGGTGTTGCATCGTGGAGCAGTGGGACGTTTGACGTGTTGCCCGATGTGACAACGCGAGCTCAGGCGAGCCAACCTAGTCGACGTGCTGCATCGACGAAGCGATAGACATCCGCGGCGAGACCTGCGATGCCGAAGCGCGTCTCCAGTTCGCCGATGATCTCGTCGAGCGCGCGCGTGCCATCGCAGCGTGCGAGTATCTCGCCCGCGCTGCGGTTCAGTTCGACGCTGCCGTGCCGATGAACGATCTCGCACGTTTGCATGTCCGCATGCCAATGCAGCTTGAATGACGCACGCAGGCGCGGGCGCGTGCATGCGTCCGCATGCGCGGTCGTAGAGTTCATGTGGGACGGAAAGGGAAGGGTGCAGGCCCGGGGCAGATTCGCCCCAGGCTTGCCGTCATCGAAGGATCAACGTGTAGCGATGTACATCGTGATCTCGAAGCCGAAGCGCAGGTCGGTGAAGGCGGGTGTCGTCCATTGCATGTTCATCTCCTTGATGATGTTCGAGTTGGATCGCGAGCCGTTTCGCGACCGGACCTCGAAATGCAAGGTCCATGCCTTCGATCATCGACAGTGCACGTGCACGCTCTTTGCCTTTCAATTCGATTTCGATGACGCGCAATGGATGTGACGATGTTGTTCCGCTTCGCAACAAGGGTGTACCGAAGTGAAACACTGCACTGAACAACTCATTGCTCCATCGATGAACATGCGGGCATCTTTCGATAGATGGTGTTGCGCGATATGCCCAAGGCGCGCGCGGCGGCGGAGACATTGCCACGATGTTGCGCGAGCGCCGCCGCGATCACGGATGCCGTGACTTCCTGCAGGCGTCCCGAAGCGAGCGCCGATGGAGCGCATGCTTCGGACACGCGATGCACGTTGGCGCGAGGTTCATCGAAGAAGTCTTCCGGTAGATGTTGCCGGCGAATGCAGCCGTCGTCGTCGACCATCGCTGCAGCAGTGCGTAGCAGGTTGCACAGTTGCCTGAAGTTGCCGGGCCACGCATAGCGCTCGAAGAGCGCCATTACGTCATCGTCGATGGACAGGCGCATGCCGCTCCCATCATCGGCGCTTACGGCGTGGAGCATCTTCGTGATCACGGCTGCGAGATCGGTGCGTTCGCGCAATGGCGGTAGTTTGACGACGAGCCCGTTCAGACGGTAGTACAAGTCCTCACGGAAGCGACTCTGCTCGATCATCTCGCGCAGGTTACGGTGCGTCGCGCAGATGATGGCGACATCGACAGGAATCGACTTGCTGGAGCCGAGCGGATCGACGACGCGCTCTTGCAGCACGCGCAAGAGGCGCACTTGCAGCGGGTAGGGCATGTCGCCGATTTCATCGAGAAAGAGCGTGCCGCCATTGGCCTGTAGCAGCTTGCCCGCCGCGCCCTTGCGCCGTGCGCCCGTGAACGCGCCTTCCTCATAACCGAAGAGTTCCGATTCGATCAGGTTCTCCGGGATCGATGCGCAGTTCACCGCGACGAACGGCCCCGCGCGACGCGGCGAATCGCTGTGAATGGCTTGTGCGAGCAGTTCCTTGCCGGTGCCGGTCTCGCCGGTGATGAGTATCGGTATGTCCTTGCCGATGACCTTGCGTACCTTGCCGATGACCGCGGCCACTTTCGGGTCGCCCGTGTCGAGCGATGCGAGCTTCGACGATGAATCGATCGCAGCCGATGCGCGCGGCGCGGATGTCATCGGCAAGGACGTGGACGCCGTTTCGACGAAAGGCGCGCGGTTGAGGCGCACGCGGGCGCATACGACTGCGCCATTGTTGAGATCGAGCGACATGTGCGGCGCGCGGCTCGCTTGCGAACGATCGATCAGTTGCGCGCTCGTCAGTCCGAAGAGCGACGACAGCGTATGCGCGCGCAGCGCCGAGAGCGGCAAGCCGAACTGAAACTGCGCGCTGCGATTGGCGGAGAGAAAACGTCCATCGCAGGTGAAGGCCATGATCCCTTCCATCAGCGTGCCGAGAAACTCGGGGCGGCTGTGAAATGCGATCTGCAACATCCCCTGAAAAGTGCTGGAAAACAGGTGGTTTTCGATCATCTGGACGGACATGCGCGCGAGGGCCATCGTGTGTCGATGGTAGCTGCGATGATCGCCGGTGACGTCGAGCACGCCGATCAGATCGCCGTACGGATCGAGAATCGGCACGCTGGAGCAGGTCAGAAAACGATTGGCCGCAAGATAGTGTTGATCGCCGTGCACGACCGTCGGCGAGCGCTCTGCGATGGCCGTGCCGATGGCGTTGGTCCCTTGCCGTTCCTCGGCCCAGTTCGCCCCCGCCCTGAGCGCGACCTTTTCTGCGCGTGCGAGGAAGTCGTCATCGCCTGTGGAGTGGAGGATGAGCCCTTGTGCGTCGGTCAGTACGATCATGCTTTGCGTGTTGACGATCTGTTCACGCAGCGTTTCCATCACCGGCGTCGCGTGCGCGCATAGCACGCGGTTCTGCTCGAGCTTGAGGAGCAACTCGCCTTCGGTAAGCACGTCGTAGTCGGGTCGTGTCGAGGCGTTCAGACCGAATGTCTCGGAGCGTTCGTGCGCCTTGCGTATCGCGGGAATCAGCCAGGCGCTCTGTCGTTCATCGTGGGTAGCCGCGATCTCGTGGATGTCGTCTTGCATCGTCTCCTCCGTTGTGCAAGTGCCGGTCATGTCGCCGGATATTTGAGCGGGGAGAAAAGCAAGTCCTGCGCCAATGAGCGCCGTCGACGGCTGTTGTTGGCTAATCGAAAGGATGCGGGATGTCATCGTGACGCCGACAGCTCCGCGGACGTTGTGTTGGGCTGCGGATGACTCGGCGCGCTGACGGAGCAGGTGTGTCTGCACCCTGCGAGCGCGCCGCGCAAGGCGCTGCGGGCATTCGAGCGTTGCGCCCGCGCGTTGGCATATCGAATGCAAAAGACCAGGCGAGCGCCGACACACGCTCGATTCGACTCAAACGAACGCTTGCTCACGCACCGTAAGGAGAAACACCATGACGAACCTGAAGCTCGACGATCTGCAACATAGTCAGGAGCTTTCCGCTTCCGAGATGAAGCGCATCATCGGCGGAGACAAAAAGGAGCCAGCCGGCAGACCCATCCATATCGACGCTCAGAGCGGCGTGCTGACGTTCAAGGACGGCTCGAAGTGGACGATGGATCTTGACGGCAAGTTGCATCCGCTGTGATTCGCGCACATCGATGCTGCTTGCAGGAAGGCCGGACGAGCCTCGCGGCGCGGCCGGCCTTTTGTCTTTTGTCTTTTCTCTTTTGCCTTTTGCCTTTTGCCTTTTGCCTTTTGCATTCAGAGTTTCCGAAGGCTTTTTGAGTTACGCGTTTTGCATGCGAAATCAAAGGCCGGTTCGACCCGCCGTCAGCACGAGGCGCAGGCCGAGCATCGCGATGACGCTCGCTGCGAAACGGTCGATCCACTTCCTCGCCCGCAGATACATCTCGCGCGGACGCTTGCTTGAGAAGCCAAGCGCGACGATGGTGTACCAGCCCGTCTCGATCACGAAGACCATAGGCGGCAATACGAAGTAGCACCACAGCGGAGGATGCTGCGGCAAGAGCGCCGCGAAAATGCTGCCGTACCAGATGGCTGTCTTGGGATTGCTCAGTTGCGTCGAGAGGCCAAGCCAAAAGGACTTTCGAGCGCGCCCGGTGAGCCGGGACGCGCCGTCCGTTGCCGGCATCTCCATCGGCTGCGCGGCGCCCCGCCAAATCTTCGACGCCACATAAATCAGATACAGGCCACCGGCGACCTTCAGCGCGAGATAGAGCCACTCGACGGCAACGAGCAGCGTGTACAGTCCCGCGAGGGCGACGCCGCCGAAGAAGATGCCGCCCACGCCCATGCCGAGCGCGGTCGCGAGGCCATCGGTGCGTGATATGCCGATGGCATTGCGCGCCACGATTACGAAGCTCGGGCCCGGAATCATCGCGCCCAGCAACAGTGAAAAGAGAATCGCGAGTACGGCGGTCGAAGCGGTCATCGGAATAACTCCTTCGGATGTGCAGTTTGAATGCGGCATGCAAAACGCCGGATTGCATTCACGACGCATGATACGTCCGACTTCACGTGCATCGCGTCAGGCGCCGCTGCCGGCGACGCTGTCTTCGTGGATGGCGCGATTGCGCCCGCTGCGTTTGGCGAGATAGAGCGCGGCGTCGGCATTGTTCAGCAACTTGAGCGCGTCGTCGTTATGGCGTGGCGAGGCTGTGGCAATGCCGATGCTGATCGTCAGCACGCTCCTTGGCGCCGCGCTGTGAGGAATGGCGAGTTGTTCCACGTTCTCGCGCAGACGCTCGGCAAATGTGAGCGCGCCGCTCGCCGCGGCGCCCGGCAAAACCACGACGAATTCTTCGCCGCCATAGCGCGCGACGATGTCGCCGGGGCGCTTCGCGGCATTTTGTATGCAGTCGGCCACGGCGATGAGCGCGTCGTCGCCCATCGCGTGACCGTAGGTGTCGTTATAGAGCTTGAAGTGGTCGACGTCGATGAACAGCGCGGACAGGGGCTGATCGACGCGGCGCGCTCGCCGCCATTCTTCGTCGAGCTGCCGGTCCAGCGCGCGGCGGTTGCATAGTCCGGTGAGCGCATCGGTACCCGCGAGCCGTTGCAGCTTCTCTTGCGCAATTGCTCGCGAGCGCAGTGAAATTGCGAGCAGCCATGAGATGACGATGAAGCCGCCTCCGAACGCCATCGTCAATCCGCCGATGACGAGGCTGCGTTCGCGCCACGCCGCGAGGACGTCATCCTCGGCGGGCGCGACCGCCGCGATCAATCGGGTGCCGGGTACGTGCTGGAATGTATAGAGCCGCCTGACGCCATCGAGCGGAGACCGTGAGATGTATGAGCCTGAAGCCGCGTCGCGCATCGCGGAGAAGGTCGGTGACTTCGCGACGTAGCCGTCGCTATCGCCTGGCAGCGCAGGCTTGCGCGCGATCATCACGCCATCCTGCTGTACGATGAACACCGCGCCCGAAGTGCCGAGCTTCACGCGCGACAGCAGGTCCTTGAAGTAGGAGACGTTCAAGGCGATCACGGCGACGCCCGCAAACGAGCCATCCGATGCATCGATGCGCCGGCTCAATGCGAGCGAAGCCGCGCCCTTGCGCAATCGCGACGCATAGGGTCCGGAAATGTAGAGACCGGCGTTCGGGTGTTCGGCGTGGGCCTTGAAGTAGTCGCGATCGTTGAAGAGCAAGTCGGCATGATCGGAAGGATCGCGTTCGATGACGATGCGTCCCTCGCGATTCATCACGAATGCGCCGCCGACGGAGTTCATGCCGGTGGCGCCATCGAATAGAACAAGCTTGCGCAGATCAGGCGGAAGCCCCATTACGGCAGGGTTTCTAACGCCATTGACGATGGTGCGCAGCGACAGGTCGCTCGATTCGATATTGCGCGCGATATCGGCGCTCAAGGTGGCGACGAGGTTGGCCGCAGCCTGATGCGCGTTTTGCAGCGCTTGCGCGCGTCCCTGCCACAGCGCGGCAAACGACAACACGGCCATACAAATGGCGATGGCGGTGCCGATAAGACCAGCGAGCGCCGGAAAGTGCGAAAACACTTCGGCGAAACGGATTGCGGCGGTGCTGTTGCGTCGCATCAACCGGCGACTGACCATGCGTCCGGTCTTACGAACGGCTTTTAATCTGGCGGGCATTCAGGTTCTCCGCGCGGCGCGATTTCCGCACATCCGGGCACGACATGATGTGCGGCGCGACTGCGCTATGCGTCGAAAAACTCCGTATCTTATGGATTGGTTTGCATCTTATGCGCTATGTGGTGAACAGCGCCGCGCGTATTTGCACCCCGATTGTAGTCGCTCAGGCTCAATCCTTTCTGCACGGCCATGCTCGAATCACCCGCCGCGCCCGCCCATGCGCTTGCGAATCTCCGAGTCGAGAATGAGCCGCCCGCGCAGCTTGCCCTTCATGCGCTTCACATAGCGCGGCGCCTCGGTCATGTGAATCACCATCAGTTCTCGAACCTTGTCCGCGTCCCGCGCGCGCGCCGCTTCGGTGATCGCCTTGTGAATCTTCACGTTCGCGCGGCCGAAGCGTTCATGTTCGGCTTGCGGCGTGTCGTTCCTGAACTCGATGAGTTGCCGGATCATTTCGTTGATCAACTCGCAGGTGAAGCGCAAAAACGGATTGGGATTCGCAGCGGCCAGAATATCGTGGAAGTTCACGTCTTCCTGTCGTTGCCGGACGATGTCGCGATTCGCGTGCGCCGAGGCCGGCTCGTCGCAACAAGCGATGTTCGCTTCCAGCGCGTTGAAGTCATCGTCGGTGAGATGCGGCACTGCGCCTGCCGCGAGCTCCGGTTCGAGCAACTGACGCACCGTATAGATATCGTCGATGGTCACGTCCTTGAAGAACAGATAGTTCTGCAAGAGTTGCAAGGTGCGATCGAGCGGCACCTCGACGATCGTGCCGCCACCCGAAGGTCCCGTCGTCACTTTGATCAGCCCTTGCACTTCCAGCGATTTGAGCGCCTCGCGCGTCGTGCTCTTGCTGACGGAAAAGAGCTGCTGCAATTCCACTTCACGCGGCAGCTTGTCGCCGGGCTTCAGGTTCTTTTCCGTGATCAGCCGCTTGATTTCTTCGGCGACGAGATCCGCGCGCTTGGGCTGTTTGATCGGCTGCTGCGCGATTTCGATTGCCGCCCCGGTGCGTTTTGCACGCTCCATCACCATGTCGATGCTCCCTGTCTTTGTCTGCTTTATACGCGCGCGTGTCGCGAATTCGCAGACTGGAATATTGCCTTATTGACACCCGAATTTATTGTTCCTAGCATCAGGTTCATTCTATTTATCATGATAAATAGAATGAACCGAGCCGAGGCTTGAACCTACCACGAAAAAAAAGCGGGGCGGCTGCGCGGGTCATCTTCTCAAGGAGCGTCAATTTTGAATCGCCGAAACATGTTGAAGCTGGCCGCGCTGTCGGCCATTCCAGGATCGTTCGAAGCGCTCGTCGCAAGAAGCGCCTTTGCGCAGGGCTCGCCGATCCAGTTCGCATGCCCTGTGCCGATGTCCGGTCCGTTCGCGGCCAATGGCAAGTACGCCGATCTCGGCATGAAGCTGGCTATCGAACAATACGGCAAGGTGCTGGGTCAACCGCTCGCCTATGCGACGCTCGACACCGAGGGAAAACCCGCAACGGCCGTGCGCCGCGTGCAGGAAATCGCGCAGCAGAAGAACGCACGTTATTTCGCGGGCGGCATTCTTTCGTCGGAAGCACTCGCGATGGGCAAGGAAGCGGAGAAGGCCGGCGGCATCTTCATCACGACTGCGGGCGCCGACGAACTCACCGGCAAGGATTGCAACAGCGCGACGTTTCGCTGGTCGGTGCCCACTTTCGGCGCGATCGAGCAAACGGTGCGGCCGCTCATTCAGTCGATGCCCAATGCAAAGCGCTGGTACACGATCACGCCGCAATACGTGTTCGGAGACGGGCTTTTATCGGCGGCGAAGAACATCTTCAAAGAGAAGGGTATCGAGCATGTGGGCAACAGCTATCACTCGCTCAATGAAAAAGAGTTCAGCGGTTATTTGACGAATGCTGTCGCGGCGAAGCCCGATGTTCTTCTTATCCTCAACTTCGGCTCGCAATCATCGGACACGTTGCGTCAGGCCGTGAGCTTTGGCATGAAGAACAACTGCACGATCCTGATGGCATGGGCGTCGGGGCTGGAGCAATTCGAAGCACTCGGACCGGAAATCTGCGAGGGCGTCTATTTCGGCGCGCAATACTGGCATGCGGTCGATACGCCGCTCAATCAGGACCTCGTCAAGCGCGTGAATGCGGCTTATAAGTCGAACCCTAACTATAGCCTCGCGGGTTCGTACATCTGCACGAAGATTTTGCTCGACGGCATCGTAAAAGCGGGCACCGCCGACCCGAAAAAAGTCGTCGCTGCGCTGCAAGGCATGAAGTACGCGGGCCTGACCGGGCCGGAGGAAATTCGCGCGGGCGATCATCAGGTGTTGAAGAACTACTATCTTCTCAAAGGCAAGCCCAAGAGCAAGATGAAGGATAAAGACGATTACGCCGACATCGTGAGTTCGGGCCAGTCGTTCCTGCCGCTCGACAAGACGCAATGCAAGCTTGCGTGATCGCCTGATCTTGTGACGCGCGTTGTTTTCATGCGAATGCGGGCGAGTTCTGCATTCGCGTTGCCACTCTTCTGATGCAAGGCCATGAACGTTTATCTGTTGCAGGTCGTGAACGGCATCGGCGTGGGCATGCTGTATTTTCTGCTCGCGGTCGGGTTGTCGATCGTGTTCGGGTTGCTGCGCTTCGTGAACTTCGCGCACGGCGCTTTCTATCTGCTGGGCGCGTACTTCTGTTATCAGGCGATGCAGTGGTCGATGAACTTCTGGAGTGCGCTCGCCGTCGTGCCCATCGTCGTCGGCGTGATCGCATGGATCGTCGAGAAAGTCGTGCTGCGCCACGTCTATGCACAGCAACACGAGTTTCATATTCTCGCGACAGTCGGCCTTGCGCTCGTGATTCAGGAGTGCGCGATCATCGCGTGGGGACCGCTCGGCGATAACGTCCCGGTGCCGGATGTTCTCAACGGCGTTGTGATGTGGGGCAGCTTCATCTACCCGAAGTATCGCCTCTTCGTCATCGCGTTCACGGCGGTGCTGGCGGGCATTCTATGGTGGGTGCTCGAAGGCACGCGGCTCGGCAGCGCTGTGCGAGCGGGCAGCGAATCGAGCGAGATGGTATCGCTGCTCGGCATCAACGTGACGCGCATCTTCAGTCTTGTATTCGCGCTCGGTGCGGGAACAGCGGCACTCGCGGGCGTGCTTGCCGCGCCGATACGCGGCGTCGATCCGTTCATGGGGATCGAAGCACTCGGCGTCGCATTCGTCGTCGTGGTCGTGGGCGGCATGGGCAATTTTCTGGGTGCGCTCGTCGGCGGACTGCTCGTCGGCATCGTGCAGAGCGTGATGAGTACGCTGTGGCCGGAAGGCGCGCGTCTCATGATCTATGTGGCGATGGCCGCGGTGCTGCTGCTGCGTCCGAACGGATTACTCGGGAGGACCGCGTGAATTCCAAACTGGATTCGAAGACACTGGACATGAGCGCGCCACCGCGATCCCTCAGGCAGTCGCTTCATCGCTATCGCTTTCTGTTGCTCGCGGCCATCGTCGTCTGCGTTCTTCCGCTGACGATCCGCTCCGGATCGCTCGCAACCGAAGTGCTCGTCTATGCGCTCGCCGCGCTCGGCTGTAATCTGCTGCTCGGGCATACGGGCCTGCTGTCGTTCGGACAAGGCATATTCTTCGGTCTAGGAAGCTATGCCGCGGGTCTGATCCTCACGAAGTCGGGGCTTCAGATTCCTGCGGCATTGCTCGGCGCCATCATCGCGGGTGCGCTCGCCGCGGCTCTCGTCGGATGGTTCTCCATTCGTCAGCGCGGCGCGTACTTCGTGATGCTCACGCTCGCATTCGGGCAGATGTTCTACTTCCTTGCCTATACGACACCCGATCTCACCGGCGGCGACAACGGCTTGCTCGATATTCCGCGGCCCGCGTTGTCATTCTTCGGGCAGCCACTCGTTTCGCTCGTGTCGCCGTGGCAGTACTACGCGTTCGTCGCCGTATTGTTCTTGATCGCATTCTGGTTCATGTTGCGCGTGTCGCATTCGGTCTTCGGCCGCACGCTGCTCGCAATCCGCGATAACGAGGCGCGCGCCGCTGCCGTAGGTTATGACGTAAAGCGTTTCAAGCTGGCCGCGTTCGTCGTATCGGGTGCGGTCACTGGCCTGGCCGGGGCATTGCACGCGATGATGACGGGCATCGCGCCGTTATCGAACATCGACTACCACACGAGCGAGATGATTCTCGTGATGACCGTTATCGGCGGTACGGGCAATCTCTTTTCTTCCGTACTGGGCGCAGCGTTCTATGTGCTATTCGCCGACTGGCTTTCAACGCTATGGCCGCGCTGGCTGCTGTTGCTCGGGCTCGTGCTGATCGCGGTAAGTCTCTTCATGCAGCGCGGTTTGTGGGGTCTGGGTGAACGCATCTGGCGCGCGATGAAGCGCGATCGAGGAGAGCCGGCATGAGCGCGTCGATACTGGAAGCAAAGGGCGTCGTGAAGCGCTATGGCAAGTTCGCCGCGCTAACCGATGTCAATCTGCGCATCGCAAGGAACACGGTGCATTCCGTGATCGGACCGAACGGTGCGGGCAAGACCACACTGTTTCATGTGTTGACCGGGACCGTGCCGATCACCGCGGGCAATATCGTGTTCGATGGTCACGACGTGACACAGGAACCCGATCATCGTCGCGTGAAGCGTGGCATCGCACGATCGTTTCAGGTGACGAGCCTCTTCACGAATCTGTCGGTGCGTGAGAATCTGCGGCTCGCCGCGCAGGGCGTGGACTCGAAGCGCGCACTCAACGCATGGACGCCGCCGCGCGGCGCGCTGGAACATCGCGATACGGTCGATGGCATTCTCGAACGTCTCGCGCTGCAACGCCTGGCGTCGACGCAGGCGAGCGCGTTATCGCATGGCCAGCAGCGGCGTCTCGAAGTGGGCATGGCGCTCGCCGCCCGGCCCAAGGCGATCTTTCTCGACGAGCCGACCTCGGGTATGGGCATCGACGATCTCGACGACATGAAGCATCTGATCCGCAGTCTGCGCGATGACTACACGGTCGTGCTGATCGAGCACAACATGGATATCGTGATGGACATCTCCGACATCATCACGGTGATGCAGCAAGGCCGCGTGCTTGTCGAAGGCAAGCCCGCCGATATCCGCGGGGACGAACGTGTGCGCAGCGCCTATCTCGGCAACATGATCACCGGAGGACGCGCATGATGCTCGATGTCGATAACATTCACGGCTATTACGGCAAGAGCCATATTCTTCAAGGCGTCTCGCTCACGATGGGCGAAGGCGAAACCGTCACGCTGCTCGGCCGTAACGGCGCGGGAAAATCGACCACGCTGAAAAGCATCGCCGGCGTCGTGGCGCCGCAGCGTGGCAGCGTGAAGTTCAAGGGCGTCGAGCTCGCGAAGATGCCGCCGCACAAGATCGCTGCGCGCGGCGTGTGCTTCGTGCCGGAACATCGCGGTATCTTCAAGCTCTTGTCCGTCGAAGAGAATCTGCGGCTCGGCGCGCGCAAAGGTTCTCCATGGCAACTCGCGGATATCTATCGCATCTTTCCGCGTCTCAAGGAGCGCCGGACGAACGGCGGTGGCCAACTCTCGGGCGGCGAGCAGCAGATGCTCGCGATCGGCCGCGCATTGATGAATCATCCGCGCTTGCTGATGCTCGATGAACCGGTGGAAGGACTCGCGCCTGTGATCGTCGAGGAAATCGTCGCGCAACTGAAGCTGATTCGCCAAGCGGGCGTGACGATTCTGCTCGTCGAACAGAATCTGGAAGTCTGCACGCAACTCGCCGACCGCCATTACATCATTGAGCAAGGGCGCATCGTGTACGAAGGAACGAACGATGCGTTCATCGCCGATGAATCGATCAAGGATCGCTATCTCGGCGTGGGCGTCGTCTGAACCTCATATCTGCATCACTCAGCTCAGGAACCTCGAATGCAAGCTCATGATATGCCGGCGCAGGCCGCTCTGCGCATCGACGGTGCGCGTCTCTGGAACAGTCTGATGGATCTCGCGCGCATCGGCGCGACGGAGAAGGGCGGCGTGTGCCGTCTTGCATTGACGCAACTCGACAAGCAAGGCCGCGATCTTTTTATCGCGTGGGCAAAGGAAATCGGCTGCACCGTGCGCGTGGATGCGATCGGCAACATCTTCGCGCGCCGTGCGGGCACGCGTGACGATCTTCCGCCTGTGATGACGGGCAGCCATATCGATACGCAACCGACGGGCGGCAAGTTCGATGGCAACTATGGCGTGCTGGCGGGCCTCGAAGTGTTGCGCACGCTGAATGACAATAACGTGCGTACGGTTGCGCCGCTCGAAGTTGCCGTCTGGACTAACGAGGAAGGCTCGCGCTTCGTGCCGGTGATGATGGGTTCCGGTGTATTCGCGGGCGCGTTCACGCTGGATCATGCACTCGCGCAGAAGGATCGCGACGGCGTGTTCGTGCGGGACGCGCTGGCATCGATAGGTTATGCGGGAGATCGCGTCGAGGCGCATGACGTGGGTGCGTATTTCGAAGCGCACATTGAGCAGGGTCCGGTGCTGGAGGCGAAGGACAAGGTGATCGGCGTCGTGCAAGGCGCGCTCGGTCAACGCTGGTACGACGTGACGATCGAAGGCATGGAAGCGCACGCGGGTCCGACGCCGATGGAACTGCGCCGCGACGCCTTGCTCGTCGCGGCAGATCTCATTCGCGCCGTCAATCGCATCGCAATCGATCATGCGCCGCATGGACGCGGAACGGTCGGCTGGGTCGACGTGCATCCGAACTCGCGCAATGTCATTCCGGGGCGCGTCAAGCTGACCGTTGATCTGCGCGCGCCAGACGACGCGACGCTTCTCGCAATGGACCGTGCAATGCGCGACGCATGCGAGCAAGCGGATCTGCCGGTCAAGGTAGACGAAGTTGTCTACTTCGCGCCGCAACCGTTCGACGCATCGCTGGTTGCGTCGGTGCGCGAGAGCGCCGATGCGCTCGGCTTCACGTCGATGGATGTTGTGAGCGGCGCGGGTCATGACGCCGTCTATCTCGCACGCGTGGCGCCGGCAGCGATGATCTTCGTGCCGTGCAAGGACGGCATCAGCCACAACGAGATCGAGGATGCGCGCGCCGATCATCTCGAAGCAGGCTGCAATGTGCTTCTGCAAGCGATGCTGCGCGCAGCCAACGCGTCCGAAGGAGACGCAGCATGAAGATACTCATCGCCCGCATGAACCACGAGACCAACACGTTCTCGCCCGTTGCGACGCCGCTCGAAGCATTCGGGCGCGACGGTCCGTGTCATGGCGCCGAAGCGTATAACGAGAATGCCGGCATGCGTACGGCGATGTCCGCATTCATCGATGCTGCGAAGCGCGAACATGCGGACATCGTGACGCCGATATCCGCTTCGGCAAATCCGAGCGGTCGCGTCGCTGCTGCCGCTTATGACGCGATCTGCCAGTCGATCGTCGATGCAACAGAAGGCTGCGATGCCGTGATGCTCGACCTCCACGGCGCGATGGTCGCGGAGAATTCGCCCGATGGCGAAGGCGATTTGCTGGAACGCGTGCGACGCGCGCTGCCACATGCGCCTATTGCCGTATCGCTCGATCTGCATGCGAACGTCACGCAGAAGATGATCGACAACGCGGACGTGATCACGAGCTTCAAGACCTATCCTCACGTCGATATGTACGAGAGCGGTGAGCATGCGGCGCGACTGCTGCTCGATCTGATTCATGACAAGGCGAAGCCCGTGATCGCTTGGGCGCAGCCGCCGCTGCTAACGCATACGCTGAGGAGTTCGACAGCGGACGGTGCAATGAAACGTGCAGTCGATGCCGCGCGCGCAGCCGAAGCTGAAGATGGCGTGCTGGCCGTGTCGGTGCTATCCGGTTTCTCGTTGGCGGATATCGCCGCCCCTTGCATCAGCGTGGTCGTGGTGGCGGATGGCGAGCGCGCGAAGGCGCAGAGCGTGGCGGACCGCATCGCGCGGCAAATCTGGAACGAGCGTGACGCGTTCGTTTATCGGAGCGTGCCGCTCGCGCAATCGATCAGCGAGGGCGCTGCGCTCGCACGCGAAACGGACAAGCCCGTACTGCTGCTCGACCACGGCGACAACTGCATGTCGGGCGGAACGTGCGACACGACCGACGCATTCGAAGAAGCGTTGAAGCAAGGACTCGATGGCATCGTCGTCGGACCTTTATGCGATCCCGAAGCTGTCGCGCAACTCTTCGCAGCCGGCGAGGGCGCAACGGTCACGATCGGCGTCGGCAACAAGCTAGCGAGCGTGGCGTCGCGAGCAAAGCCGCCGCTCGAGGTTACCGGCATAGTGCGGGCGTTGACCGATGGCGAATACATCATCAGCGGACCGACGTATACGGGGCAGCGCGCGTTCATGGGCCGCGCGGCCGTGATCGAGACCGCCGCGGCGCGCATCCTTGTAACGGAACGCACGCACGAGCCGTGGGACCTGGGCGTGTTCGAGAGTGTCGGCATCGATCCACGCGGCGCGCGCTTTCTGATTCTCAAGTCGCGCATGTATTGCCGCCCCGTCTTCGTGCCGATATCGGGTGGCCTCGTCGAATGCGATAGCCGCGGCGTCACGAGTTCGGACTATGGACTCTTCGCATTCGAGAACCTGAAGCGGCCCGTCTATCCGCTGGATCCGAACGTCGAATATTGATCGAACAGAAGAGCGGCGCGCCTTTCACTTCACGAGGCGCAGCCGCTTCGTAATGATCGTGCCTTCCTTGCGATCGATGAGCCACGCTGCATCGACATGGCCCATCAATATCGATGTTCTGCGCGTGATATCCGTGGGTTCTTCATCGGTGGGCGCGTTATGCTCGATGTCGTCCGTCAGGTAGGGTGGCGCGAGCGTGCAGATGAGCACGATCGCGAAGTCATCGCTGCCATGCGCGCGGTCGAAGTTCGGAAGCACGATGCTGCCTCTGACCGTGGTTCTCGCGCTGCCTTCCTGCTTCAGTTCAATGCTGTCGAAGGTCTGAACGAAACCCTTTTCCTTCGCTTCGGGCGCAACAACGAGCTTGCGGCCGCTTTGCCCCTTCACCGTTTCCTTCAGCAGGATGGCATCCGGATCGTGAGACGCCGCCAGGGAGACGTTCACCGTCAGCACTTTCTTCTTCGACAGATAGCGCACGCCGTATGAAACCGGAATGACGAACGTGAACCTGCGATCTGTCTGCGCGCCGGGTTGGCTCGCGGCATGCTGCGCCTTGGTGAAGGGCCGCGAAAGAAACGCCCCTACGCGGCCGGTGATCGATGCAGGCTGTCCCGGTGCTGAATGACCTGCCAGCGCATCGCGGACGTGTTCCGGATCGTCGCCGGTAAAGTTCGGTGCAAGCGCGTCGGCCGACATGATGCCTTGAGCATTGGCGCC
Source organism: Caballeronia sp. LZ028 (assembly GCF_031451415.1). Classification (NCBI taxonomy): domain Bacteria; kingdom Pseudomonadati; phylum Pseudomonadota; class Betaproteobacteria; order Burkholderiales; family Burkholderiaceae; genus Caballeronia; species Caballeronia sp. LZ028. The sequence goes on from NZ_JARUXN010000003.1 coordinate 530,222, forward strand.
GCTCGCTATGTCGGCAGCGCTCGCTGCACGGCCAGGCTGCGGCGCGGCCGCCAGAGCGGATACGGATACCCACGACAGCGCGCATGCGATGCACAGAGCAGAGCTACGTCCACGTTTCAATAAATACACCTGCCACTCCTGGCGCGTCAGGGCCGCTCATGATGGAAGTGGCTATCTTAAAACGAAGCGGACTGTTCGGCATTTTGCGTGCGTGATAATGAATTCAATCCAACCGCACATATTCGTCGATCGCCGTGAGCGCGCCGTTCGCGAGCCTTGTCGCGGCGCGCAGAAGCGCTTCCCGGAGAACCGGATTGCGTGCCAGCGATGCGGGGAAAACATCGCTTGCGCCGACGAGCGCATCGACGAGGCCTGCCGGCGTGGTCGCATCCTCCGCCGCTTTCGTGAGACGTTCGGCCAGCGGATCGCTGATCGCGTAACGGGTGCCGTCGTCCGCTCGTCCGCGCAGAAACGTGAACCATGCCGCCACCGCAAGCGCGAGCCGTTCGAACGGCTGACCCGCGTCGAGCCTTGCCTGAATGGTCGACAAAATTCGCGGCGGCATCTTCTGGCTACCGTCCATCGCAATCTGGCTGCAACGGTGTTTCAGCGCGGGATTCGCGTAGCGGTCGAGGAGCGCGTCGCGATATGCGGCGAGATCGAACGATGCCGGTACCGCGAGCGTCGGCGCTATCTCGCGCGTCATCATCGCGTGGATCAGTGACTTCAGCGGCGGGTGGCCGACGGCGTCGCTGATCGTGTCGAAACCGGCGAGCATGGACAGATACGCGAGCGTCGAGTGTGTCGCGTTGAGCATGCGCAGTTTCGCGATCTCGAAGGGCGCGACGTCGTCGACAAGTTGCGCGCCTGCCGTTTCCCACGCAGGACGCCCGGCGGGGAAGCGATCTTCGATGACCCATTGCCTGAACGGCTCGCACGGCACGGGCACTTCATCGCCCACGCCCAGCGCCGCTTGGGCGGCTTCGCGATCCGCGTCGGTCGTGGCGGGGACGATGCGATCGACCATCGTCGACGGAAACGCGACGCGCGTCTCGATCCACGTCGCGAGCGCCGGGTCCAGCCTGCGTGCGAACGAACACACCGCCTGACGCAATGCATCGCCGTTGTGCGAGAGGTTGTCGCAGGAAAGCACGGTGAAGGGCGTGGCGTCCGCGTCGCGTCGCGCTCGCAACGCGGCGCAGAGTATGCCCGGCACGGTGGACGGCTCGTCCGGATGCGCGAGATCGTGCGCGACGCCCGCGTGCGCAAAGTCGGCATCGCCGGTTCGCGGATCGCGACAGTAGCCTTTTTCCGTAACCGTCAGCGACACGATGCGGACGCGTTCGTCGGCGAAAAGCTCGACGAGACGTGCGCGATCGAAGGGCATCGCCAGCACTTCGCGCAATGCACGCACGACCGTCACGCGCACGCCGTCCGGCCCGCGTTCCACGACGCTGTAGAGGCCGTCCTGTGCCATCAACGCATCGCGCTTGGTGACGTCGCCCTGCAGCGTGACGCCGCAAATGCCCCAATCGCCCGGCTCGGCGAGCATCGCCTCTTCGGTATAGAGCGCTTCATGCGCGCGATGAAAGTTGCCGATGCCCAGATGCACGATGCCGATAGCTGGCTCGTGCCACTCGCGCGACAGGCAATGGCCTTCGAGTGCATTGAGCGATGTACGGGAGAGCATTGGTTTCTCAGGCATTTTCGATGGCATTTTGAATTAGGAATGGGGAAAACCCGTTATTGACGTCGTAACATACTGGTATGGTAGTATCCGCCACATCGAATGCCCATTCAAGGAAATACCTATGAAGATCATCCGCGCCGACGTGATCGTGACTTGCCCCGGCCGCAACTTCGTCACGCTGAAAGTGGAAACGGACGAGGGCATCTACGGTATCGGCGATGCGACGCTCAATGGCCGCGAACTCGCTGTCGCGTCGTATCTGAAGGATCACGTATGTCCGCTGTTGATCGGGCGCGAAGCGGGCCGCATCGAAGACACGTGGCAGTTTCTCTACAAGGGCGCGTACTGGCGACGCGGCCCCGTCACGATGACCGCAATCGCCGCCGTCGACATGGCGCTCTGGGACATCCTCGGCAAGGCCGCGAACATGCCGCTCTACAAGCTGCTCGGCGGTGCGTCGCGCGACGGCGTGATGGTCTACGGACACGCAACCGGCCGCGACATCCCCGAAGCGCTCGACCGCTACGCGGAGCATATCGAAGAGGGCTACAGGGCGATTCGCATCCAGTGCGGCGTGCCGAACATGCGTTCGGTTTATGGCGTCGCGAAGGGCGACGGCATGTATGAGCCGGCGACGAAGGGTGCGGTCGAGGAGCAGAGCTGGTCCTCCGAAAAGTACCTGGATTTCGTGCCGAAACTCTTTGAAGCCGTGCGCGACAAGTTCGGTTTCGACACGCATCTGCTGCACGATGTGCATCACCGGCTTACGCCGATCGAAGCGGCGCGGTTCGGCAAATCGGTCGAGCCGTATCGCCTGTTCTGGATGGAGGATCCGACGCCCGCCGAGAATCAGGCCGGCTTCCGTCTGATCCGCGAGCACACCGTGACCCCGATTGCGGTGGGCGAGGTGTTCAACAGCATCTGGGACTGCAAGCAGCTGATCGAAGAGCAACTGATCGACTACATCCGCGCGACGCTCACGCATGCGGGCGGCATCACGCATCTGAAGCGCATCGCCGATTTCGCATCGCTGTATCAGGTCCGCACGGGCTGCCACGGTCCTTCGGATCTGTCGCCGGTCTGCATGGGCGCAGCGCTGCACTTCGACTTGTGGGTGCCCAACTTCGGCGTGCAGGAGTACATGGGCTTTCCGAAGGAAGCGCTCGATGTGTTCCCGCATGCATGGTCGTTCGATCGCGGGATGATGCACCCGGGCGAAGCGCCGGGGCACGGTGTAGACATCGACGAAAAGCTCGCCGCAAGGTATCCGTACGATCCGGCGTACTTGCCGGTGGCGCGCCTCGAAGACGGCACGCTCTGGAACTGGTAATCGCGTTTGGTTTAAGGCATTCAAAACACAAGATACCGGAGACAGACATGGCACACAGGGAAACCAGCGCGATGCTGCGCCGGGTGGCAGCGGCATCGACCATCGGCACGGCGGCGGAGTATTACGACTTCTTCGTGTACGGCACGGCAGCGGTGCTCGTGTTCGGCGCAAAATTCTTTCCGAGCCACGATCCGCTGATCGGCACGTTGGCCGCGTTCGCCACGTATGCGGTCGGGTTCGTCGCGCGGCCTGTCGGCGGTATCGTGTTCGGGCATTTCGGCGACAAGATCGGCCGCAAGAAAGCGCTGATTGTCACCATTCTGATCGTGGGTCTGGGCACGTTCGCCATCGGCTTGTTGCCGGATTACTCGCAGATCGGCATCTGGGCGCCGGCGGCGCTTGTGCTGATCCGCGTGCTGCAAGGCTTCGGCGTCGGCGGCGAGCAGGCCGGCGCGGTCTTGCTCACCGCCGAATATGCGCCGCCGCGCGAACGCGGCTTCTTCGCGAGCCTCGTCCAGCTCGGCGCGCCCGCGGGCTTTCTGATCCCATCGGGCATCTTCGCCGTTCTGACCGCGATGCTCACGCACGAACAACTGATGGACTGGGGCTGGCGTCTGCCATTTCTCGGCAGCATCGTGCTTGTCGTCGTCGGGCTCTATATTCGACTGCGCACCGAGGAATCGCCGGTGTTCGCGGCGATCCGCGAGACCAAGGCGGTCGAATCGCGGCCCGTCGTGGAAGTGGTGAAGCAGCAGGGCGCGACCATCGTGAAGGGTGTCGGCGCGAAGCTGATCGAGGCTTGCACGTTCGCGATGTACACGATGATCGTGCTCGCCTACGGCCGCGCGCACGGCATCGCGGACTCGCTGCTCCTGCAGACGATCATCGTCGCGGTCGTGCTCGAACTGATTGCGATCCCGCTCGCGGGCGCACTGTCGGATCGCATCGGTCGGCGCGCGACATTCATCGCGGGCGCAGTGCTGCATGTGCTGCTCGTCATGCCGCTCTTTCACGCTATCGATAGCGGCAGCCGCCTCGCGATCCAGACCGTGATGATTCTCGCGATCACCGTCGGCCACAGCCTTTGTTATGCACCGCAAGCATCGCTCTTTCCCGAGCTCTTTCCGGCACGCGTGCGATGCAGCGGCATTGCGCTCATCTGGCAGATCGGTTCGCTGATCGGCAGCGGCGTGCTAGGTCTCGTCGCGGTGAAGCTGATTCAGGCGACGGGCGGAAGCTCGATCGGTCTCATCGTGTACGTTGCCGCGCTCGGCATCGTCTCGACGATCTCGCTTCTGCTTCTGCCCGAGACCGCGCCGGCGCGCGTCGGCCGTGATCTGCACGACTGGGGCGCGCCGCAACACGATGCCGCGATCGCCGGATCGAACGCAGAACCGGCGCTCGCCGCCCGCCGTTGATTGCATGCAAAACGCTTTATACAAAGTGCAAACCGCAGATTCCAGGACACAGATCATGCTCGCAGCCGTTCTACACGAACCGAAGAACCTCGTCATCGACGAGATCGACACGCCCGAACCAGAACCCGGACAGGTGCAGATTCGCGTGCGCGCGGGCGGCATCTGCGGGTCGGATCTTTCGTATTACTTCAAGGGCAAGAGCGGCGACTTCGCCGTGCGCGAGCCGTTCGTGCTCGGTCACGAAGTCGCGGGCGAGATTGCCGCGCTGGGCGAGGGCGTGACGGGCCTTGCAGTCGGCCAGCGGGTCGCGGTGAATCCGGGCCTGAATTGCGGAACGTGCCGCTTTTGCGTGAAAGGCATGCCGAACCATTGCCTGAAGATGCGCTTCATGGGCAGCGCGTCGACGTTCCCGCATATGCAGGGCATGTTCCGGCAATACATCACGGCAGCCGCGCGGCAATGCGTTCCGGTGCCGGATACACTCGATTTCGCGCAGGCGTCGATGGCCGAGCCGCTTGCTGTCGCGCTGCACGCGTTGAAGCTCGCCGGCCCGCTCGTCGGCGCGAAGATGCTGCTCGTGGGTTGCGGGCCGATCGGCTGCATCGTGTTGGCCGCCGCGCGGCGCGCGGGCGCGCATCGCATCGTCGCGCTCGATCTTGCTGACAAGGCGCTCGCGATGGCGGCGTCGCTCGGCGCCGACGAGACCGTGCTCGCGAACGATCAGGCGCGCATCGATGCCTGGTCGCGCGAACGCGGCACCTTCGACGTCGTGATCGAGGCATCGGGCAGCCCCGCCGGTCTCGACACCGCGTTGCGCTCGGTGCGTGCGGGCGGCACGGTGATCCAGCTCGGAAATCTGCCGGCTGGTCAGTCGCCGGTCGCGGCGAACCTCGTGATGGCGAAAGAGCTGCGTTATCAGGGCTCGTTCCGCTTCACCGATGAATACGCGATCGCCGCGGATGAAATCGCCTCGCAGCGCATCGACCTTCGTCTGCTGATGACGCACGCATTTCCGCTCGCCGAAGCGAATCGTGCATTCGAAGTCGCGCTGGATCGCTCTCAATCGATGAAGGTGCATCTCCAGTTCGACTGACGGGCGCCACTTGGCATCGGCATTCAAAATTCATCATTCATGAAACCGCCGGACCGGAAGGCCACAAGAAGCGGTGCATCGGAGACTCGACATGATCAAAAGTCAGCGGTGGTTCGTCGTCGGCCTGCTGTTCCTCGCGGGCGTCGTCAACTATCTCGACCGCGCGGCGCTTTCCATCGCCGCTCCGCTCATCCAGAAAGACCTGCATTTCACGCATGCACAGATGGGCATCGTGTTCAGCAGCTTTTTCATCGGGTATGCATTATTCAATTTTGTCGGCGGCGTGCTGTCGGACAGGATCGGCGCGAAGAAAGTCTTCGGCGGCGCAATGGGTATCTGGTCGCTGTTTTGCGGTGCGACTGCGCTGGCGAGCAGTCTCGTGTCGCTGATCGTGCTTCGCGTGCTCTTCGGCATGGGAGAGGGACCGTTCAGCTCGTCGAACAGCAAGATGGTGAACAACTGGTTTCCGCGTCGTGAAGTGGCGAGCGCGATCGGGGTCATCAGTTCGGGGACGCCGCTGGGCGGCGCGCTCGCCGGCCCGGTCGTCGGTTACATGGCGATCCAGTTCGGCTGGCGCTGGGCGTTCGTCATCATCATGATGATCGGCTTCGCGTGGCTCGTGCTTTGGGCGCTTTCGACGACCGAGCATCCGCAACAGAACAAGCGCGTCACGCAGGCCGAACTCGATCTGATCGTCGCGGGCCAGCAGGACGCCGCGTCGATGGAGCACGGCACGCACGGCAAGCAGGCGAATCTCGGCTTTTATCTGCGTCAGCCGATCATCCTCGCCACGGCATTCGCGTTTTTTGCATACAACTACGTGCTGTTCTTCTTTCTCTCGTGGTTCCCGACGTATCTGACCGAAGCGCATCACATGTCGCTGCGCGACATGAGCTTTGCGACGGTGATTCCGTGGCTGCTCGGCAGCATCGGGCTCGCGGCGGGCGGCTTCATCACCGATGCGATTCTGCGTATCACAGGCAAGCCGCTCATGTCGCGCCGCATCGTGCTGACCGTGTGCCTCGGCATGGCGGCGCTGTGCGTCGCGTTCGCGGGGCGTGTGGAGAGCACGCAGGGCGCGGTGGCGTTGATGTCCGTGACGATCTTCTTCCTCTATGTAACCGGGTCCGTGTACTGGGCCGTGATTCAGGACACGGTGCGGCGCGAAAACGTCGGCGGCGTGGGCGGTTTCGTGCATCTGCTCGCGAATCTCGCGGGCGTGATCGGACCGGCGGTGACGGGCTTCATCGTCGAGGCGACGCACGGCGCGTATGGCAGCGCCTTCGTTCTGGCGGGCGCGATCGCGGTGCTCGGCGCGCTGTGTTCGCTCGTATGGATTCGCGAGCCGAAAGCGCGCGCGAAGCGTGAAAGCGCGGCGAGTGCTGCGTGATAGTATCGGGAAGCGAGGCGCGCGAACGTGGCTCGCTTTCTCCTCATTAGCGTTCAGGTTCAATCATGCAAGACGGTATCGTGTCGAATGGCTCGGCTGCAGTGCGGCGTGCGCGCGTACGCAGGCCGCTCGCATCGCAGAAGTTCGAATTGCCCGATCTGACTTCGGCGATATCGCACGACTCGCATGAGCCCATCGGCAAGCAGATTTTTCGGGCGCTGCGTCAGGCGATCTTCGCGGGACAACTCGTGCCCGGCACGCCGCTTTCCGAAAAGGAAGTCGCGGAGATGTTCCAGGTTTCGCGGCAGCCGGTGCGCGAGACCTTCATCAAGCTCGTCGAGGCGGGCGTGCTGCAAGTGTTGCCTCAGCGCGGCACCTTCGTGAAAAAAATCTCGCCGCGTCAGGTGCGCGAAGGGCGTTTCATTCGCGAGGCGATCGAAACGGCGGTCGCGCGCAAGGCCGCGGTCGCCATCACCGATTCGCAACTCGACGATCTCGCCGCGAATCTTCGCGAGCAGAAGAGCGCATCGAAAGTGAACGACACCACTGCCTTTCTCGCACTCGATGAACAGTTCCACATGCAGATCGCGCAATCGATCGACTGCGTCGCTGCATGGGACACGATCCAGGACATCAAGGCGCAGATGGATCGCGTGCGTTATCTGAGCTTGCCGGATGTATCGCCGCTCGATCTGCTCATCAAGCAGCATGCGCGCATCGTTAGCGCGTTGAAGGCGCATGATCCCGATGGCGCCGAGGAAGCGATGCGCGCGCATCTGCGCGAGATTCTGGTGTCGTTGCATCCGATCGCGGAACGCAATCCCGATTGGTTCGAGCCCGACGAGCCGGAGCGGGTGGCCTTGGGAAGCTGATTGAAAGGACAGCGCTATACTGACCATCCTTTCACCGCATGCCGATCCGCGGGCCCATTCCGCGGCGCACGTCCAAAATTGGCTGAACACAACTTAGAAAAACTCAAGATCGACCGGGGTCCGTCTGCCGCGATGCCGCGGCGCCGGCGCAACTGGCTTCGTTACGCCATCATCGTTGCGATTCTGCTCGCGCTCATCGGCGTGGCGTTTCGTCTCACCGGCCCGCAGGCCGTCGAAACCGCCACGGTCACGTCGGTGTATCCGTCGCAGAGCTATACGCTTCTGAACGCCACGGGCTATGTCGTGCCGCAACGCAAGGCCGCAGTCGCATCGAAAGGACAAGGGCGCGTCGAATGGCTCGGCGTGCTCGAAGGCACGCCGGTGAAGGAAGGGCAGATCATCGCGCGGCTGGAGAGCAATGACGTGGCTGCGTCGCTCGCGCAGGCCCAGGCGCAGGTCAAGGTCGCGCGGGCGAATCTCGAGCTGCAGCGCGCCGAACTGAAGAACGCGGAAGTCGATCTCAAGCGCTACAAGATCCTCGCACCGCAAGGCGCGATTCCGGCGACACAGTACGATGCCGCGCTCGCCCGCTTCGACAAGGCCAAGGCGTCGATCAACAGCGACGAAGCCGCGATCGTCTCCGCGCAAGCCAACGCGCAGGCAGCGCAAGTAGCCGTCGATCAAACCGTGATTCGCGCGCCCTTCGACGGCGTCGTGATCGAGAAGCACGCGAATGTCGGCGACAACATCACGCCGTTCTCATCGGCGTCGGACAGCAAGGGCGCGGTTGTCACCATCGCTGACATGAAGACGCTCGAAGTCGAAGCCGATGTCGCCGAGTCGAACATCGCGCGCATCGCTGTCGATCAGCCGTGCGAGATTCAACTCGATGCGCTGCCCGACGCGCGCTTTGCGGGCCGCGTGTCGCGCATCGTGCCGACGGTCGATCGATCCAAAGCCACCGTGCTCGTGAAAGTGCGTTTCGTCGAACGCGATTCGCGCGTGCTGCCCGATATGTCCGCGAAAGTCGCGTTCCTGTCGAAGCCGGTGCCGCCCGAGGAGAAGAAGGCGGTTGTCGCCGTGCAGCCATCGGCGGTCGTCACGCGTGATGGCAGGAAAGTGGTCTACGTGGTCGATCACGACGCCGCGCGCGAAGTGCCGGTGACGACGGGCGAGCGCATCGGCGATCTGCTGGCCGTGCAGGGCGTGAAGCCCGGCGACGTGCTCGTGCTCGCGCCCGGCGACAAGATCAAGAACGGCGCCAAAGTCACGCTGGCGAAGAAATAACGTGAGCACGACGCCTCTCGTTCAGATCAGCCACGTCGCGAAGTCGTATCGGCGCGGTGTGCAGACCGTGCCGGTGCTCACCGACATCACGTTGTCCATCGCGGAAGGCAATTTCGTCGCGTTGATGGGGCCGTCCGGTTCGGGCAAGAGCACGCTGCTCAACCTGATCGCGGGCATCGACCGGCCCGATAGCGGCGAGTTGCTCGTCGGCGGACTCGATATCACGCGCCTGCCCGAAGCCGCGCTTGCCGACTGGCGCGCGGCGAACGTCGGCTTCATCTTCCAGTTCTATAACCTGATGCCGGTGCTGTCCGCGTTCGAGAACGTCGAGTTGCCGCTGATGCTCACGCGCCTCACGCGCCACGAGCGCAAGGAACGCGTCGCGATGGTGCTCGACATGGTCAACATGGCCGATCGCATGAGTCACTATCCGTCGGAGCTGTCGGGCGGGCAGCAGCAGCGCGTCGCGATCGCGCGTGCGCTGATCACGGACCCGAAGCTGATCGTCGCCGACGAACCGACCGGCGATCTCGACCGCAGCTCCGCCGCCGATGTCCTCGCGATGCTGCAACGTCTCAACGACAAGCTCGGCAAGACCATCATCATGGTGACGCATGACGCGCACGCGGCCGGCGCGGCGAAGGCGCTCGTGCATCTGGAGAAAGGCGAGCTGATCGATGGAACCGTGGGCTAAGCCATCATGTTCGTGTTCAAGCTGATCCTGCGCAACGCGATGCGGCACAAGCTGCGCACCACGCTGACGGTGCTCGGGCTGACCATCGCGGTGCTCGCATATGGTCTTTTGCATACCGTCGTCGATGCGTGGTATGCAGGCGCCGCGGCTGCATCGAACGCGCGGCTCGTCACGCGCAATGCAATCTCGCTCGTGTTTCCGTTGCCGCTCGCCTATGAGAACCGCATACGCGGCGTCGAGGGCGTGACGCTCGTTGCGCGCTCGAACTGGTTCGGCGGCGTGTATCGCGATCCGAAGAACTTCTTCGCGCAGTTCGCCGTGTCCGACAACTATCTCGATCTCTATCCCGAGTTCATCGTGCCCGAGCAGCAACGCGCCGATTATCGACGCGATCGCAAAGGCGCGCTCATCGGCCGGCAGCTCGCGGATCAATACGGCTTCAAGGTCGGCGACGTCATTCCGCTCAAGGGCACGATCTATCCGGGAACATGGGACTTCGTCGTGCGCGGCATCATGGAAGGGCGCGACGAATCGACCATTACGCGGCAACTGATTTTTCACTACGACTATCTGAACGAGACGATCCGCAAGACGACCAAGCGCAATGTCGATCAGGTCGGCGTGTACGTGGTCGGCATCAAGGATCCGGACGAAGCGGCTGTCGTGTCGCGCAAGATCGACAATGTCTTCAAGAACTCGCTCGCCGAAACGCTGACGGAAACGGAGCAGGCGTTTCAGCTCGGCTTCGTCGCAATGTCGAATCAGATCATCGCGGCGATACGCGTCGTGTCATATGTAGTGATCCTGATCATCATGGCGGTGATGGCGAACGCGATGGCAATGAGCGCGCGCGAGCGCATCACCGAATACGCGACATTGAAGGCGCTCGGCTTCGGCTCCGCATTTCTATCGGTGCTCGTGTTCGGCGAATCGATGGCAATCTGCGCGATCGGCGGTGGCATCGGCATCCTGGCGACGCCGCCGATGGCCGAAGTCTTCAAGCACGCCACAGGCGGCGTGTTCCCGGTCTTCATGGTGTCGCACGAGACGATGCTTCTGCAGGCGGCATGCGCGTTCGCCGTCGCGATGGCAGCGGCGATCGTGCCGGCGGTGCAGGCGAGCCGCGTGCGCATCGTCGAAGGCCTGCGGGCGATCGGCTGAGGACGCGCGATGGCCATTCCCGTTTCCTACGTCGCACGCAATCTCTGGGCGCGCCGTCTCACGACGATGCTGACGGCAGGCGGTCTCGCGCTCGTGGTGTTCGTGTTCGCGACCGTGCTGATGCTCGACGCGGGACTGAAGAAAACGCTCGTATCGACGGGCGAAGCGGACAACGTCGTCGTGATCCGAAAGGGCGCGGAGACGGAGATACAAAGCGCGATCGACCGCAATCAGGCGAACGTGATGGAGATGCATCCGTCGGTCGCGATGAACGGCGACGGCGAGCCGCTCGCATCGAAGGAAACCGTCGTGCTGATCTCGCTCACCAAGCTCGGCACCAACACGCCCGCCAACGTCGTGATTCGCGGCGTCTCGCCGATGGGCGTGCAATTGCGTCCGCAAGTGAAGCTCACGGCGGGGCGCATGTTCAGGCGCGGCTCGTCGGAGATCATCGTGGGCAGCAGCATCGCGAAGGGGTTCGGCGGCACGCGCATCGGCGACTCGCTGCGTTTCGCGCAGCGCGACTGGACCGTGGTCGGCCATTTCGATGCGGGCGGCAGCGGCTTCGATTCGGAAATATGGGGCGACGTCGATCAGTTGATGCAATCGTTCCGGCGCACGAGTTATTCGTCGATGGTCGTGCGGCTCGCCCGCAGCGATGCATTCGAGCGCTTTCGCGGCGATATCGACGTGGACCCGCGCCTCGCCGACGAAGCGAAGCGCGAACAGGTGTTCTACGGCGATCAGTCGAAGGCGCTGTCGACGTTCATCAATATCCTCGGCTTCACGCTGTCGATCATCTTTTCGATCGCGGCGATGATCGGGGCGATGATCACGATGTACGCGTCGGTGGCCAATCGTGTCGCGGAGATCGGAACGTTGCGCGCGCTCGGCTTCAAGCGCTTCGACGTGCTCGGGGCGTTCCTGCTCGAAGCGTTGTTGCTCGGGCTGGTCGGCGGCGTGGCCGGACTTTCGTGCGCCGCGCTGATGCAGTTCGCTTCGTTTTCCACGACCAATTTTCAGACCTTCGCGGACTTGTCGTTCCGCTTTATCCTGACGCCTTCGGTGATCGCAAAGACACTCGGGTTCTCGCTCGCGATGGGACTCGTCGGCGGATTCCTGCCGGCGATGCGGGCGTCGCGGATGAATATCGTGGACGCGCTGCGCGCGCGATGATCCCGTTTCGTCGAACGGTCGCTCCGAAAGTATTCAATATTCAACATGCATTGTGCGGCGTAGAGTCGAGATCACCCGAACTCGATCTCGAAGGAGTTTCATCATGCCGCTCGTCAGAATCTCGCTCATGAAAGGCAAGCCGCGCGAGCATATCCGCGCGATCTCGAACGGCGTGCACGAAGCGCTCGTCGAAGCGTTCAAGGTCCCCGCCGACGACCGCTTTCAATTGATCGACGAACACGAGCGCGACCACTTCATTTACGATCCCGGTTATCTCGGTGTCGAACGCAGCGACGACGTCGTGTTCATCCACATCACCGCGAGCGACTGGCGCGACACGGCGACGAAGAAAGCGTTCTACAAGACACTGGTGGCGAAGCTCGCGGCATCGCCCGGACTGCGGCCCGACGACGTGATGATCGCGCTCGCGCCGAATCGCCGCGAAGACTGGTCGTTCGGACGCGGACTCGCGCAGTACGTGGAGGACGCGGCCTGACCGAAAACCGCAAAGGAGCCGTATCCACGATGAACCCGACGACCCTGAAAGGCGCGTGTCACTGCGGCGCGATCACCTTCGAAGTCGAAACTTCGCCGGAACCCGCCGCGCGCTGCAATTGCAGTTTCTGCCGAAGGCGCGGCGCGGTCATGTCGCCGCCCTTTGTCAAAGAGAAGTTGCACATCCTGTCGGGCGAGGACGAACTCACGCTTTATCAATTCAACACGCAGGTCGCGAAGCATTACTTTTGCAAGCGCTGTGGAATTTACACGTTCCATCAAACGCGTTCGAATCCTGCTGAATGGCGCGTGAACCTCGGCTGTGTCGATGGCGTGGATGCGTATTCGCTCGATGCACCCGTCAAGGACGGCGCGAGCAGTTCGGTAGTGGGGCGCGCATAGCAGCGTCGCCATGTGAGTGAAGGGTGCCGGGAACGCGGCGTGCTACAACCCGGCACCCACAAGCCGTTCGCGTTCGATGTTCAAGGCGCAACCGCGTTTCCGAGAACGGCGTTCGATAACAACACTCACATGGAGCGCCGTCATGGCACACAAGCCTTCCAACGAACCCGACGCGGTACGCCGGCGTCTGCTTGCCGCGTTCGCCAGCACGGCGATGCTGTCGGCCTGCGGTGGCGGCGGCAGCGACGATGACTCGGGCACCGTCACGCCGACGAGTCCTATCGGCACGATTCCGTCCGATCGCGCGAATCTGCCGCGTCCGGCGTTGCCCGCGCCGGAGACTTCGGGCATCGATCACATCGTGCTCGTGACGATGGAAAACCGCTCCTTCGATCACATGCTCGGCTGGGTGCCGGGCGCGGAGGGCGTGCAGGCGGGCAAGCAGTTCACCGATGCGTTCGGCACGGTGCAATCGACATTCGCGCTGTCCGCCAACGCTGCGTTTGGTTATCAAGGCTGCCAGTTTGCCGATCCCGATCACGCCTACGACGCAGGCCGCACGCATCTCGCGAACGGCGCGATGAACGGCTTCCTGCTCACGCCGGATACGAACAAGACGCGCGGCGATCTGCTGCCGATCGGTTACTTCACCGGCAGCGATCTCGAGTTCTATCGACAGGCGGCGACGCAATACACCGTCTGCGATTACTACATGAGCGGCATTCTCGCCGACACGTTTCCGAACCGCGTCTATCTGCATAGCGGCGAAACGGATCGCTTGAGCGATACGCTCGATACATCGTCGCTATCGACGATCTGGGACCGGCTCGATGCGAAGAACGTGTCGTCGAAGTATTACTTTCATGACGTGCCGTTCACGGCGCTTTACGGCACGCGTTACGTCGGCCGCTCGAAGCTCTTTTCCGATTTCCTGTCCGATGCGGCGGGCGGCAATCTGCCGTCGTTCTGCATGGTCGATCCGAGCTTTGCCGGCGAGGCGAACGGCACGTCCAACGACGATCATCCTCATGCCGATGTCCGCAACGGCCAGGTCCTGCTCGCGCAAATCTACGAAGCGCTGCGCACGAGCCCGAACTGGAGCAAGACGCTCATGATCGTCGTCTACGACGAGTGGGGCGGATTCTTCGAGCATGTCGCGCCGCCGGTCAAGTCGCTGTCGGAGGCGGAACAGAAGCTCGGCAACGACGGCCGCTTGGGGTTTCGTGTGCCATGCGTATTGCTCGGACCGCGCGTGCGCGCGAACAACGTGGCGCGCTATCCGTTCGATCCGAGTTCGATCCATCAACTGCTTGCCTGGCGCTTCGGGCTCGATCCGCTGGGCGTGCGCGCGAGCGATCCGACCACGTTCAACATGGCTTACGCGCTCGATCTGAGCGATGCGCCACGCACCGATGCGCCCGCGATTACGGTGGCGCAAGGGCCGTTCGGACTCGAATGCTCGAACACGGCGTCGACAGGATCGGGTCTCGAGACCATCGACAAGTCGCGGACGGCGAAAGCAGCGGAGGGCGCATCGCAGACGCCGACGCCCGGCGGGCGCTTCGCCGACTTGCGCGCCAAGGCAACTGCGCTGGGATTCCCTTCTTCGTGATTTCCTGATCGACGCGCTATGCACCGCGCGCGAAGTCGAGCGTCATGAGGACCGAATCGTGATACGTGCCGTCGATCTTCAGCGCACGCGGCTCGCGCGCGTATTCGACGAATCCCGCCGCGCGATACAGCCTCATTGCAGCGAGATTCTCCGGCGCGACTTCGAGCTTGATTTCGTCGACGACGCCCCGCGCGTACGCAAGCACGGCATCGACGAGCGCAGCGGCAAGTCCCGTGCCGCGCGCACTCTCGCGCACGTACATGCCCCAGAGAACGCCTTTGTGCCGGAGCTTTGCGCCCGTCGGCACGAGCAGCCCGGCTACCCCGGCTAACCTGCCATCGCGGCCGTCGCCACCGAACACCGCGTGATCCGCGATGCGCGCGCCGAACCAGTCGGGCGTCTGCATGCGCTCGTCGTCATACGAAGCGCCGAACGACGTTGGATAACGCTGCAGGCCTTCGAGACGAATATCGCGGAACGCTTGTGCGTCGGCGGGCGTCAGGCGTCTGATCGGCGGGATGATGGCATTCTGCATAACGCATGCAATGAACAAATGGGGGGACATCCATGATAGCCGGGCGCCTCACATCTCCTCTTCGCAGACGGACGAATCGGAAATAAATCCTTAGCCCATGCGCCGATCGAATGTCTTCAGGTAATTGTCACCATCGGGTAATCATAAAGACGACGCCCTTGTTGCCACCGGTGCGCTTTACAAAGCAGGGCGAATCCAATATTTCTGAAGGCGGCTTCACGAACCAACGAAAAGGGAACACGGCCATGACCCGTCTGATTCGAACGTTCGCTTTCCTCTTCGCGCTGGCATTGCTCTCCACGTCGCTCGCGCTTGCCTGCACGCGCACGCTCTATGTCGGCGACAAGGGCCTCGTCATCACCGGCCGTTCGATGGACTGGTCCGAGGACATGCGTTCGAATCTCTGGGTGATGCCCGCGGGCATCGAACGCGATGGCAACGCGGGGCCGCGCTCGATCAAATGGAAATCGAAGTACGGCAGCGTGGTGGTGTCGGGTTATGAAATTGGCACGGTGGACGGCATGAACGAGCGCGGGCTCGTCGCCAATGCGCTCTATCTCGCGGAGACCGATTACGGCAAGCCCGACCCGAAGCGCGATCCGATGTCTATCAGTCTGTGGGCGCAATATGCGCTCGATAACTTCGCGACCGTCGGGCAAGCCGTGTATGTGATGTCGCGCGAACCGTTCCAGATCATCGCGCCGCCCCTGCCCAACGGCAAGCCGCTGACGATCCATCTTTCTCTTTCCGATGCGCGCGGCGACTCTGCGATCTTCGAGTACATCAACGGCAAGCTCATCATTCGTCAAGGCAAGAAGTACAAGGTGATGACCAACTCGCCGATCTACGATGAACAGCTTGCTATCGATACTTACTGGAGAAGCGTCGGCGGCATGGGCTTCTTGCCGGGCACGAATCGCGCGGCGGACCGCTTCGTGCGCGCGTCGTTTCTGCTCGATGCGATTCCGAAGCAGGCCGATGCGAATTACATGGCGGGCGTGCCGCAGCAGTCGTACGCGTTCCAGGCCGTCGCGAGCGTGATGAGTCTCATGCGTTCGGTGAGCGTGCCGCTCGGCATCAGCACGCCGGAGCAGCCGAATCTGTCGTCGACGATATGGCGCACGGTCTCGGATCAGCAGAACCTGATCTATTACTTCGACTCAGCGACGCGGCCCGATACGTTCTGGGTGTCGCTCAAGAAGCTCAACCTGAATCCAGGCGCGCCGGTGATGAAGCTGACGATCGATTCGGGACAGGTCTTCTCCGGCGAGACGGCGGGCAGCTTCGTCGCGACGCAGCCTTTCGCGTTCATGCCCGCGAAGGCGCCATGAGCCAGCATTTGCCTCGACGTTGTCGCGGCTCCGCACGAAACGGGGCATCGATTTCGCCCGCGCAGGTAAAATAGTGTCCTTTTGCCCCCGGTGATCCTGTGCAAGGCATGAAGCGCACGGCATTCAGCGGCCCGGCGCTCGTTCGCCTGCTGGCACATTTTGCCGATCTCGACGTTCACGAACCCGCTCAATCGCTCGCGGACCGCCTGAGCCAATGGCTCGGCTGGACCGATGCGATTGCGCTGTCCACTGCGCTCGCATCCGATCCGCCCGCCGCGTCGGGCGCGCGATCCGTTGCGCGCGAGGTGGAAGAAGAGTGCGCGCGCGTGCGCAACTCGCTCGCAGGCGCATTCGCACGCGAGGAAGCGGCCGCGCGCCGCAGGAATCGTACGCCGGTGAAGCCGTCGTCCGACGATGCGCCCATCGACCACGCGGACTTTCGTCAGCGCTATGTGTCCTTGCAGCAAGCGATGGAATCCGACATCGGTGCGCTGCGCACGCGTCTGCGAGCGACGCTCGCGACGAAATCGCCGGACATGGCGCGTCTCGCCGTCGTCGATGCCGTGATGGAACAGGCGTTGAGCGCGCGCGAACGCAGTCTGCTCGGCAACGTGCCCGCGCTGCTCGGCAAGCATTTCGAGCGTCTGAAGCGCGCTCAAGCCGCTGTCGAGACATCGGCGCCGAATGCATGGCTCGACGTGTTTCGCAAGGATCTGCAGAGCGTGCTGCTCGCCGAACTGGATGTTCGTTTTCAACCGATCGAAGGCTTGCTCGCGGCTCTTCGGCCCCGCTAACTGGCTCGCTATGCCCCGAAATCTTTTGAACATCGCTGTATTTTCGATTGGCCTCGCCGCGGTGCTCGGCATCGGCATTGCATACGTCACGTCGAATGCGATCGCGTTCGCCGTCACGCTCGTGATCGCCGCATGCTATCTCGCGGGCGCGGCGGAATTGCGCCGCTATCAACAGATCACCGGCTCGCTCGAACAGGCCGTCGCACAACTCTCGACCGCGCCGCGCAGCCTCGCCGTGTGGCTCGACAGCCTCGATCCGAGCCTGCGCAATGCGGTGCGTCTGCGTGTCGAAGGCGAGCGCGCGCCGTTGCCCGGTCCGGTGCTCGCGCCGTATCTCGTCGGTCTGCTCGTGTTGCTCGGCATGCTCGGTACGCTGCTCGGCATGGTCGCGACCTTGCGCGGCACCGGCACGGCGCTGCAAAGCGCATCCGATCTGACGGCGATCCGCGCATCGCTTTCCGCGCCCGTGACTGGGCTGGGCTTCGCGTTCGGCACGTCGATCGCGGGTGTCGCGACATCCGCGATGCTCGGCCTGCTGTCGGCGCTGTGCCGTCGCGAGCGTCTTCATGTCACGCAGCAACTCGACGTGAAGATCGCGACGACACTTCGCGTCTTCACGCAGGCGCATCAACGCGACGAAACGTTCAAGCTGCTGCAGCTTCAGACCGAACTGATGCCGAAGCTCGTCGATCGTCTTCAGTCGATGACGATCGCAATCGAACAGCAAAGCCTCGCCGCGAGCGAGCGTCAGATCGCGAGTCAGGATGCGTTTCATGCGAAAGCGGAGACGTCGTATCGGCGGCTCGCAACATCGGTCGAACTGTCGTTGAAGCAAAGCGTTGCCGATAGCGCGCGCGCCGCGAGCGCCGCGTTGCAGCCCGTCATGCAGGCGACGATGGATGGCATCGCGCGCGAAGTCACCGCGTTGCACGGCAATGTCGAGCAGGCGGTGGCGCGTCAACTGGAAGGCTTGTCGAGCGGCTTCGAGGCATCGTCGGCGAAGGTCGCGGACATCTGGAACGCATCGCTCGCGAAGCACGCGCAGTCGAACGCAACGCTCGTCGGCGAGATGAGCGCGTCGCTCGATCGCTTCGCGCAAGCATTCGAGCAACGTTCGACGCATCTCGTCGACGGCGTGTCCGCGCAAATGGATCGCGTGTCGGGCGCGCTGGCGTCGTCGGTTGCGAAGCACGAGCAATCGCGCGATGCGCTCGTCGCACGCATGGATGCATCGCTGGAACGCTTCGCACAGACTTTCGATACGCGTTCGTCCGGCTTGATCGACGATGTGTCCGCGCGCCTCGAAACCGCGACGGGCAACATGTCGCAAGCGTGGACCGATGCGCTCGCACAGCACGCGCGCGCGAGCGAGCAGGCAGCCGCGCAGAACCAGAACGCGTTGACGACCGCGGCGGCCAGCTTCGAGCAACATGCAGCGGCGCTCGTGCAATCGGTCGATCGTTCGCATGCGGATTTACGCGCCGAACTCGCGCAAAGCGGGGAAGAGCGCCTCGCCACATGGAGCAGCGCGCTCGACTCGATGACCGGCTCGTTGCGCGAGCAATGGCAGCAAACGAGCGACGTCGCGGCGAATCGTCAGAAGGACATCTGCGATGCCCTCGCGCAAACCGCGCGCGACATGTCCGCGCAATCGCAGACACACGCGAGCGCGACCATCGCGGAGATCGAGCGGCTCGTGCAGGCCGCATCGGAAGCACCGAAGGCAGCCGCCGAAGTCGTCGCCGAAATGCGTCAGAAGCTGTCCGATTCGATGGTCCGCGATACCGCGATGCTCGATGAACGCAGCCGCTTGCTCGCCACCGTCGAGACATTGCTCGGCGCGGTGAACCTCGCATCGAACGAGCAACGCGCCGCGATCGATGCGCTCGTCGACACATCGGCGACGCTGCTCGAACGCGTCGGCGCGCAGTTCACCGGCACGGTCGAAGCCGAGGCCGGCAAACTCGTTTCGATGGCCGCGCAAGTGACGACGAGCGCCGTCGAAATGGCGAGCCTCTCGGATGCGTTCGGCGCGGCCGTGCAGTCTTTCGGCGAATCGAACGACAAGCTCGTCGCGCATCTCGAACGCATCGAGAGCGCGCTCGACAAATCGCTTGCGCGCAGCGATGAACAGCTCGCGTATTACGTTGCGCAGGCGAAGGAAGTGATCGACCTGAGCATGATGTCGCAGAAGCAGATCGTCGAGGACTTGCAGCATATCGCCGGGCAACGCGTGGCCGGAGCGCGCGCGGCATGAACGAGGAAATCGACGGCGGCGCGGAACACGCCGCGCCGATCTGGGCCGCGTTCGCCGATCTGATGTCGGTGCTGCTGGGCGCGTTCGTGCTGATACTCGTCGGCGTGATCGGCGTGCAGTTGCAGCTGGAGAACAAGCTCGACGAAGAGGTGAAGCATCGTCAGGAAGAGACGCAGCGCCGCAAGACGCTGGAACAGGCGCTCGCGGGACCGCTCGCATCGGGACGCGTGACGCTCGTGAACGGTCGCATCGGCATCAGCGGCAGCGTGCTTTTCGCGCTCAATTCCGATCAATTGCAGCCGCAGGGCCGCGATGTGCTGAAGAGTCTCGCAGCGCCGCTTTCGACGTATCTGCGTGCGCATGAAGAGATTCTCATGGTGAGCGGTTTCGCCGACGATCAGCAAGTCCACGAAGGTAACCGCCGATTCGCGGACAACTGGGAGCTTTCAGCGAAACGCGCACTGACGGTCATGCGCGCGTTGATCGATGCGGGCGTGCCTTCGTCGTCGGTGTTCGCGGCGGCGTTCGGCTCGGAACAGCCGGTGAGTTCCAATGCCGATGAAAGCGGGCGCGCGAAGAATCGTCGCGTGGAGATTTCAGCTGTGCCGCGTTCGTCGGATGGCGCGGTGAAGGCGCATGAGTAACGTGGCCTCTGCACGCGCGATACTCGAAGCATGGCGCGCGAATGGCGACGATCGCGCGAATCCCGTGCGCTTCCATCTGATCGATGCGCTGGACAAGCGCGCGGCCGCGTATGAAGGCGAGGCGCGTCGCCTGCTCGATGAACGTGTCGCGCAATTGCTCGATGCGTATCGAAGTGATATGGAACGTGCTGCATCTTCGGATGCACCGATAAGCGATGCCGATGTGCGCGGTCCGCTGGCAACGCTGATCGCTGACATCGCCAAAGCATCTTCGATGCATGGAACATCTCATGCGGAGTTGCTCGATTACTTTCGCGCGGTATGGTCGAAAGTCAGTGCGGAAAAGCAGTTGCGCGATTCGCTCGCACAGGTGCCCCGAAACGCAGGACCGCTCAATTCGAGCAGTCTCGTGCATCGTTCGTTGTCGCTGATGCGCGAAGTATCGCCGGGTTATCTCCAGCAATTTCTTGCCTACGTCGATGCGCTTTCGTGGATGGAAGAGTTGAATGGGCCGACTGTGACCGTCGCGAAAGAAGCGTCGGGTGCGAAGAAGGGCGGACGCAAGAAGAAGTGATGAAGCGCCGCGCGATTCATCGATCGCGCGGCGTGCAGTCTGTTACGCGAGCCAGCCTTTGATCGTGCTCGACATCACGTTCGTCGAAATGCCGTAGCGATCGTGCAGCGTAGGCAACGCGCCTGCATCGAGGAACGCATCGGGCAATGCGATCTGACGATAAGCCGGCGCGACCCCCGCCGTCAGCAGTGCGGTTGCCACCGCTTCGCCGAGCCCGCCGATCACCGTATGGTTTTCCGCCACCACGACGAGACGTCCCGAGCGCTTCGCTTCGCGGACGATCGTCTCCGTGTCGAGCGGCTTGATCGTCGGCACATGCAGCACGGCGACATCGACGTTATCGGCTTGCAATGCCTTCGCGGTTTCGAGCGCGCGCATCGTCAGAATGCCCGACGAAATGATGAGCACGTCCCGGCCATCGCGCAGCAGCTTCGCCTTGCCGAGTTCAAAGCGATAGTCGTATTCGTCGAGCACGGCGGGCACGTTGCCGCGCAAGAGACGCGCATACACCGGACCTTTGTGCGCGGCGATCGCGGGCACCATCTGTTCGATATCGAGCGCATCGCACGGATCGATCACGGTCATGTTCGGCATCGCGCGCATCAGTGCGAGGTCCTCCGCGGCTTGATGGCTCGGGCCGTAACCCGTCGTGAGTCCCGGCAGCGCGGCGACGATCTTTACATCGAGATTGTCTTCCGCGATCGTTTGATGGATGAAGTCATACGCACGGCGCGTCGCGAATACCGCGTACGTCGTCACGAACGGCTGCGCGCCTTCGTGTGCGAAGCCCGCAGCCGCGCCCATCAGCAATTGCTCGGCCATGCCCATCTGGTAGTAACGCTCGGGGAATGCCTTCGCGAAGATATGCAGGTCCGTGTACTTGCCGAGATCGGCCGTCATGCCGATGATATTCGTCTTCGTGCGCGCTTCTTCCACGAGCGCATGGCCGAAGGGGGCCGAACGCGTGACCTGTCCTTCGCTTGCGATCGACGCGATCATCGCGGATGTCTTCAAACGAGTGCTCATGCTTGTCTCCCTGCTTCGAGTGCTTGCAGCGCCAGTTGCCATTCATGGGCATCGACGCGGATGAAGTGGTTTTTCTCGCGTTGTTCGAGAAAGGGCACGCCACGGCCCATCTGCGTATCGCATACGATGATGCGCGGCTTCGCGTCCTCAAGATTGCGCGCGTTGTCGAAAGCGTTCTTCACCGCATCGATGTCGTTGCCGTTCACGCGCTGCACGTACCAGCCGAATGCTTCGAGCTTGTCGACGAGCGGCTCGAACGACATGATCTGCGTCGACGGGCCATCCGCCTGCTGATTGTTCACATCGATCATTGCGATGAGATTGTCGAGCTTCCAGTGCGCCGCCGACATCAAACCTTCCCAGATCGAGCCTTCATCGAGCTCGCCATCGGAGAAGAGCGTGTACACGAAAGACTTCGAGCCCTTGCGCTTCAGACCGAGGCAGCGGCCCACAGCGATCGTGAGACCTTGCCCGAGCGACCCGCCGGACATTTCCATGCCGGGCGTGTAGCTTGCCATGCCGGACATCGGCAGACGGCTATCGTCGCTGCCATACGTTTCGAGTTCCTCTTGCGGCAGGATGCCTGCTTCGAAGAGCGCGGCATACAGCGCAATTGCATAGTGACCGTTCGACAGCAGGAAGCGGTCGCGGCCTTCCCATTCGGGATCGTCGGGGCGGTAGTTCATCGCGCCGAAGTAGGCGACGGCCAGCACATCGGCGATATCGAGCGCCTGGCCGATATAACCTTGACCTTGCACTTCGCCCATCAGAAGGGCATTGCGGCGGATACGATAGGCGCGCTCGGCGAGCGTCACCTCTTCGATAACGGGAGCATTCATGCGTTGTCTCCTTGATTAATAAAATTAGCGATTGACCGTTTTCGCGGGCACGAAGAACACGAGCGCCGCGCCGATCACGATGGCTATGGAAATGAAGATCAGGCCCGCGGTCGATTTGCCGGTGAAGTCGTTGAGCCATCCGACGATGGCAGGCGAGAAGAAGCCCGCGAGATTGGCGAAGCAGTTGACCGCGGCAATGCCCGCCGCCGCCGACATGCCGCCCAGCACAGCCGTAGGCAAGGACCAGAATTGCGACGATGACGCGAGGATGCCTGCTGCCGCGATGCTCACGCAGACGATCGATGCGCCCACGCTGCCGAGCATCGGCAAGGTGGCGAAGCCGGCTGCGGACACAAGCATCGGAATCGCGAGATGCAGGCGGCGTTCGCGACGCTTGTCGGCACTTGCACCGATCAGCGGCAGCGCGACGATGGCGCAAAGATACGGAATCGCGGTGAGAATGCCGACCCACAGCGGGTCCGCTACGCCGGTGCGGCGCACGATGGTCGGCAGCCAGAACGTGAGTCCGTATTGACCCATCACGACGCAGAAGTAGATCGCGGCCATCAGCCAAAGACGACGATCGCCGATGAACGCGCGGATCGATACGTGCTTCACCGTCTGCGCGTTGTCCTTCTCGACATTGCGCCGAAGCAATGCTTTCTCTTCGTCGCTGAGCCACTTCGCGCCGGCGATGCCGTTGTCGAGGTAGAACAGGATCGCGACACCCAGGAAGAGCGAAGGCAGCGCTTCGAGCATGAAGAGCCACTTCCATCCGGCGAGCCCCTGCACGCCCTGGAACGCATGCATGATGTAGCCCGAGAGCGGTCCGCCGACGATGCCTGCGAGCGGAATCGCCATGAAGAACAGCGAGAGCGCTTTGGCGCGGCGCGCGGCGGGAAACCAGTACGTCAGATAGAGAATGACGCCGGGCGCGAAACCCGCTTCTGCGACGCCCAGCAAAAATCGCAGGACATAGAAGACTGTCGGTGACTTCACGAACACGAAGCTCGCGGATATCACGGCCCACGTCAGCATGATGCGTGCGAGCCAGTTGCGCGCGCCCACTTTATGAAGGATGACGTTACTGGGCACTTCGAACAGGAAGTAGCCGAGAAAGAAGATGCCCGCGCCGATGCCGTAGATGGTTTCGGAGAAGCGCAGATCGTTGAGCATCTGCAGCTTGGCGAAGCCGACGTTCACGCGATCCAGATACGCGCCGAGATAGCACAGCATCAGAAAGGGAATCAGGCGGCGTCCGACCTTGGCATAGGTCTTTGCTTCGAAGCTGGCGGCATCGTCGGACGATGTGAACTCAGCGCTTACCGCCGCCGCGGATAACTTTGGTTTCATGTGTGTCTCCATCCATGTTCGGCGCCCTGGTTTCCAGGTGCGCCCGTACGTGCAATCAATGAATCAGCATGCCGCCGTTGACATCGAGTGTGACGCCAGTGAGATAGGAAGAAAGATCGCTCGCGAGATACAGGCACGCGTTGGCGATATCCGCTGCATCGCCGAGACGCGCGAGCGGAATGCTCTTGATGATGTCCGCGCGCATTTCGGGCGTGAGCTTGTCACCGGTGATGTCGGTTTGAATGAGGCCCGGCGTGATCGAATTCACACGGATGCCGTCGGCGCCGAATTCACGCGCCATTGCCTTCGCGAGGCCCAGCACGCCGGCCTTCGCCGCGCTGTAATGCGGCCCGCCGAAGATGCCGCCGCCACGTTGCGCCGACACTGACGACATGCATACGATGCTGCCGCTCTTCTGCTTTTTCATCTGCGGAATAACGGCTTGCGACATATACAGCGTGCCGCGCAGATTCACGTCGATGACGGCATCGAAGTTATCGGCGCCTATCTCCAGCGTCTTGATCGGCTGCGTGATGCCCGCGTTGTTGATGAGCGCGTCGATGCGTCCGTATTTATCGATGGTGGCATTGGCGGCCGCGATGCACGCGTTCTTATCGGTGACGTCGCAAGCGAGACCGAGATGGCCATCGCCCAGATCGTTCGCGGCGCTTTGCGCGTCTGCTTCCTTCAGATCCAGCACGACGATGCGCGCGCCTTGCGCCGCAAGCGCCTTCGCCGTTGCCTTGCCGATACCGCGCGCCGAAGCCGCGCCCGTGACGATCACTACCTGGTTCTCGAGCAACATCGTTGTCTCCGTTGGTTGTCTGGTGTAGGCGCAGTTTCTCCGCCTTCGACCTGACGATCAACGCAGTTTGGCTCAACTATTGCTGAGAAATTTTCAGGTATCGCCGCGACGCTCGATTTGCTGATCCATCCACGCCAGAAACTTTGCGACGCGTGGCAATCCGGCGTTTTGACTCGGGTAAACGAGATGATGCGCGCCGACTTCGACCGCGTATTCCTTGCCGAATACAGGCACGAGCGAACCGCGTTCCAGATGCCCGGACGCGAGCATCGTGCTTTCGAGCGCGATGCCGTGACCGAGCGCGGCCGCTTCGAGCGACATGTACGAGCGGTCGAATGAAAAGTCGAATGCCTTGCGCTTCACCGCGACGCCGAACTTGCCGAACCACTGCTGCCATTGAACGAGCGGCGATTCGGAGAGAATCAGACGACGGTCGAGCAGATCATCTGGCGTAGCGACTGGAAAGCGTTCGAGATAGGCGCGCGAAGCGAGCGGCGCAATGCTTTCATGCCGCAGCGTCTTCACTTCGACATCGGTCCAATGAGCATAGCCATGACGCACGGCGATATCGTAGTAACCCGATGTGAACGACACGTCTTCATACGAGCACGCGAGGTTCATTTGAATATCGCCATTGGCTTCCTGAAACGCGGCGAGACGCGGCAATAGCCACATCAGGCCGAAGCTCGGACTCGAATGAATGCGCAGTATCTCGACGGATGTTTCGCTCGATGCGCGTTCCGTCGCGCGATTCAATTCGGCGAGCGCGCCGGTGACGTCGGCAAGATATTGCGTGCCGGTCGGGGTGAGGACGAGACCGCGGCCGAACCGCGTGAACAACGGCCGCCCGACGATGCTCTCCAGATTCGCCAGTTGATGACTGACGGCCGAAGGCGTGAGGCCGAGTTCGTCGGCTGCGCGGTTGACGCTCTTCGTGCGCGCGACGCTCTCGAACGCGATGATGGATTTGAGAGGAGGAAGGCGCATGGAAGCTTACTTCGGCTCCTTCGGCACGCGCCCCATCAAAAAGAACTCGTCGTTGGGCCGCATTGAAATGACATTCGCCATGCGATTCGATAACCCGAAAAATGCGGTGATCGCGGCGATATCCCAGATATCTTCATCGCTGAAGTCATGCGCGTGCAATGCCGCGAAATCGGCATCATTCACCGTGCCCGATGCGCGGCATACCTTAAGCGCAAAATCGAGCATCGCCTTCTGACGCGGCGTGATATCCGCCTTGCGATGATTCACCGCCACCTGATCCGCCACGAGCGCGTTCTTTTCATAGATGCGCAGAATCGCTCCGTGCGCGACGACGCAATAAAGGCAATCGTTCACCGCGCTCGTCGCGACGACGATCATCTCGCGCTCGCCCTTGCTCAGGCCGCCTTCCTTGAGCATCAGCGCATCGTGATAAGCGAAGAACGCGCGGAATTCATCGGGCCGGTGCGCAAGCGTGAGAAACACGTTCGGCACGAACCCCGCCTTGTCCTGCACTTCGAGAATGCGTGCGCGGATATCGTCGGGCCATTCTTTCGGATCGGGAACGGGATAGCGGCTGATGGGCTTTGGCGTCATGACGTCCTCGAAGGCTTGATCGAACGCCCATTGTAGAGCGAGAGTTCGTCAACGCGTGACTGTGAGCGACGACAATAGCTTCAAGAGGCTCTCGACATTCACGGGCTTCACGAAGTGATAGTCGAAGCCTGCCGATTGCGCGCGCAATCGGTCTTCGGCCTGGCCATAACCCGTGATCGCGATCAGCAAAGGCGTCGTGTCTCCCTTGCGACGCAAACGACGCGCGAGTTCGTAGCCGTCGATATCTGGCAGGCCGATATCGAGCAGCGCCACATCGGGCTGCAAGAGCGGCGCGGCTTCCAGCGCTTCCGCCGATGAATACGCGACGCGCGCGACATGTTCCTCCGACTCGCACAGCATCGCGAGCGAATCGGCGGCATCGCGGTTATCGTCCACGACGAGAATGCGCAGCGCCGTGCGCGTCTCGCGCATGCTCGTCTCCGAAAGTGCGAGCGCGGAATGCCTTTCGTGATGATGCAAACGCGGCAGCCGCACGGTCACCGTCGTGCCGAGGCCCGGTCCCGGGCTTTGCACGGTGATCGTGCCTTTATGCATTTCCACGAGCTTCTTCACGAGAGAAAGCCCGATGCCGAGGCCGCCGTTCGAGCGGTCGAGCGTGCGCTCGCCTTGCGAGAATAGCTCGAATACTTTCGGCAGAAGGTCGGCGGAAATGCCCGTGCCCGTATCGGCGATGACGATAGACACCGAATCGTCGGCAGCCTGCACACTCACGCTGATACGGCCTTGCTCCGGTGTGTACTTGCTCGCATTGTTCAGCACGTTGACAAGGATCTGCGAGAGACGCGTGGGATCGCCGCAGACCCATGTCGTCGCATCGGAAACATCGACTTGAATGTTTTGCGAACGCGACTCGACCATGCCCGCAATGGCTTCGACTGCGTGATATACCGCCGTGCCGACGAGAATCGGTTCGAGTTGCAAGGCGATGCGTCCCTGCGTAATGCGCGAAACCTCCAGCAAGTCGTCGACGATGCGCGTCATGTGCTCCACTTGCCGGCGCATGAGATCGATAAGATCGCGCGGATGCGTGTCGCCATCTTGATCCTTTTGCAGGAGCGCTATGGCCGTTCGCAGCGGCGCAAGCGGATTGCGCAGTTCATGCGCGAGCATCGCGAGGAACTCGTCCTTGCGTCGTCCCGCTTCGCGCAACATCAGCTCCATATGCTTGCGTTCGGTGATGTCTATCACGCTGCCGATGATGCGCAGCGGCTCGCCGTCCTTGCTGCGCTGGAGCAGGGCGCTGCCTTGCATCCACTGTTCTCCGTGCATGTTGCGCACGCGAAACTCGAAATGTCCCTCGGCGTCTTCACCGGCCGCGATGCTGCGCACATAGCGATCGAGCATGGCGCTGTCATCGGGATGCACGCGTGCGAGCGCTGCCTCATAGCTGAGCGTTTCGGTGGTCTGACGCTCGCCGCCGGTTTCGAGCGACAACGTCCACGTCGCGAGTTCCAGCGACGCGATATGAATGTTCGCGGCCTGCATCGCCACCGTGAGGCGCAAGCTGCGCGCCTCGATTGCGGCTTGCGCTTCGAAGCGCGGCGTGACGTCGGTCGTCGTGCCGAACCATTCCTGCAAGCTACCCTTGTCGTCGTAGAGTGGCGCGGCGTGCGCCTGCACCATGCGATAAACGCCGTCGCGACGGTACATGCGAAAGGTGAGCGTGCAAGCGACGCCGTCGCGCAATGCATCGAGCCATGCCTGATGCGTGCGCTCGCGATCGTCGGGATGGATGTAATCGAGCCAGCCCCAGCCGGACAACACGTCCGGCGACGTGCCCGTGAACTGTTCCCATTCGCCGCCAGAAGGACGAATTTCGCCGTTTGCATCGGCGGACCAGACGAGCGCGCCCGTCGTTTCGACGAGTGCCCGATAGCGTCGTTCCGAAAGGCTCAGGCGATCTTCATCGGCGCGTTGCGTGCTGATATCGAAGCTCACGCCATAGACGCGCGTGAGCACGCCATGACGGTCGAACTCGGGATGCCCGCGCATGCGCAGCCATCGACGTTGTCCTTGTTCGCTTTCCAGAACGAAGTCGAATTCGAATGGTCCGCCATCGCGCAATGCTTCGGTCAACTTGCGCTGAAACGGCTCGCGATGTTCGGGCGCGACGCGGTCCCACACTTCCGAAAGAAGAACCGCTTCGGTTCCGGGCGGAAAAGAATAGAGCGCGGCGAGCTGTGCGGTCATGCGTACGACGCGCGTCTTCATGTCCCATTCCCACGCGCCCATGCGTGCGCCCGCGAAAGCGGCCTGCAAGCGCCGCTCGCTGGCTTCATACATTGCCCATGCGTGACGACACTCATGAATGTCGATGGCCACACCGACCGTCTCGCCGATCTGCCCTTCCTCATCGCGCCGCGCCTGAAGATGGAGCGTATGCCAGCGGAACGCGGCATCGTTGCGTAACAGGCGCACATCGACGTTGCGAAGCAGCGTGCCGTCGCGCATCTGACGCAGTGCTTCGAGAACCGGCGGGATGTCGTCGGGGTGAACAAAAGCTTTCCAATGCTGCCCGACGAGTTCGGGAAACGGAATGCCGAGATACCGGCAAGCCCACGGATTGGCGTACTGGATTACCCCGTCTCGTGCCGCGCGCCACACAAACGACGGCAGGAAATGAGCAGGATCGTGCATGGCGTCCTTGCTTCCTTACTCCGGCGAAAAGCGTCGCCGCGCACGCCATCCGAGGCTTTGATAGCTTAGGGATACCATACAACAAAAGCGATGGGCTTCATCGCGATACGGCGATGCAGCCATCATCGCTCCGAAAGGTTATATGTAATTTATACGTATCAAAGAATGTTTCGTCTTATGAATCAGCGCGTCGCCTTATTGATTCATTGGACGATAGCAAGCACGCAAGATCAGCCGGCCTCACCTACGTCTTTCGGATTCGGCAGCTTTTCTTCCTTGCTTTGATCGGTGCGCTTCGGCGGCTCGGGCTCATTTCTCATCGTGCGCTTTTGCTCGTCGGACAAGCGGCGGTCGGCCATGTTCGGATCTTCTGGCGTTTGGGTGGGCGGCGTCGGTCGATCGGTTTGCTGATTCATGAGCGGCTCCTTGTCGTGTTCGTCGGATGACATGAAGAGGTCGCATCCGACGTGCCCGCCGTACCGGGTACAGCCGATGCTCAATTCACACTCCGATGTATCGATCGAACGTTCTTCTCTCATTGCTCTTATGCAGTTCGCGAAAAACACGCTCATTCGTTTTGCCGCTATCGCATGCATGATTTTGTTATCGCCGCGCGGCTTCGCTGCTTCGATTGCCTCCGCGCCCTATGGCGCGACCCAACAAGGCCAGGCGGTGACGCAATTCACGTTGTCCAATGCGCGCGGCGTGTCGATGAACTGCATCACGTATGGCGGCATCGTCACGCGTCTCGATGTGCCGGACCGGCGCGGGCGTCGCGCGGATATCGTGCTCGGCTTTGGCTCGCTCAACGACTATGAGAAGTACAACGGCAAGATCCATTTCGGCGGTCTGATCGGGCGTTATGCGAATCGCATCGCCGATGGAAAGTTCGAACTTGATGGCCGCGACTACAAGCTGCCCGTCAACGAGCCACCGAATACACTGCATGGCGGTCCGCATGGATTCGACGAGAAAATCTGGACCGTGGTGAAGACGTTTCAGGGCGCGCAAGGCGCGGGCGTGCAGCTTCGCTATGTGAGTCCCGATGGCGAGAACGGCTTTCCCGGCACGCTTACTGTCGACGTAACCTACACGCTCACCGACGATAACGAAGTGCGTATCGACTATCGTGCGAAGACGGACAAGCCGACCGTCCTGAACCTCACGAACCATAGCTACTTCAACCTCGCGGGCGAGGGCAGCGGCAATGTCGAAGGGCAGCTCATCATGATCGCGGGATCGAGCTATACGCCGACGCGCGCCGATTCGATTCCGTCCGGCGAGATGGCGAGCGTCGAGAACACACCGCTGGATCTGCGAGCGCTGACGCCGATCGGCGCGCGTTTGCGTTCGTCGAATCAGCAGATGCGTTATGCGCGCGGCTACGACCACAACTGGAAGCTCAACAAGAACGGACAGCGCAATGGAGAACCCGGCTTTGCCGCGCGCGCCTACGATCCGTCGAGCGGCCGCGTGCTCGATGTCTATACGACGCAGCCCGGCTTGCAGTTCTACACGGGCAACGGTCTCGATGGCAGCGCGATCGGCACGTCGGGCGTGGCGTATCGACAAACGGATGGCTTCGCGCTAGAAACCCAGCATTTCCCGGACTCGCCGAACCGCCCCACGTTCCCATCGACCGAACTCACGCCCGGCGACGAGTATCACGAAGTCACCGTCTGGAAGATCGGTGTGCGTTAGCGCATGTGTCGGGTGCGAATCGCACCCCGGGACGCGAAGCCACACGTAGAGGCACTTTTCGACGCGGTGGTCGGAATCGGCCCCCGCGTCGAGTGCTCTCTCTCAGGCTGGCCCTCGGAATTCGTTCGGCGCAAACGGAATTTTGCGTTTTGCATTCGAAATGCCTTGTCCTGTTTTGCATTTCGCATGCGTTGCTGGCGGAGCGCTAGGCGGCCGCCTTGTCGGAGTCTGCTGCCCGGTTCTGTTCGAGAAGATCGAGGAGCCGCAGCACGCGGGCGCGTTGCGTCGAGACGAGATCGCTTTCGTCGCCGACCGCGGCGAGCCGCCTTTTCCAGTAGGCATGATCGAACTGGTCGACCGCCTTTGAATTTCCCGATAGCGCGAGCGAACGGATCATGTGCTCGAGATGATCGAGCTGGGTGTCCGCGAGACGCGCGGGCTTGAGCATCGCTCGCGTGGCCTGCGCGGCGCGCCCGACTTGCACAATTTTCGACTTTTCCATGTGTGACGCCCCGAAACGTCTTTTCTCTCTTTATGTGCGGCTGAATTTTTTATCTTGACTAGCCGTAAACCCTAGGATGGGGAGTCAGCAATGTGACGGCGGGATGAAGGCAAGGAATCGCCGACCTGGCCGCCCACGACGCCGCACACGCTGCTCCTCGTCCAGCACGATATACCGGCATTCAAAATACGCTTTACCATGCGTCTCATTTGCTGGCGCGTATCGTGCGCGCCACAGCGCGAAGGACGACCCGACAACATCGACTGCCGCATATGCCCGCAGATTCCGATCCGCCGAAGATTTCCACGCACTTTTCGACGCGCGCCTGTCCGCGTGAGCGTCAATTGCTCGCATGGCGCGATCGGGTCGGGCAGGTGGTCGATGTCGTGCCGGACAAGGATCAGATTGCACGCGGCTTCTCGGGCAGCATCGATTTGCATGCGGCGGGCGGCCTCGTGTTCACGGAAGCGCGCACCGACGCGCTCGTGCTCGAGCGATCTATCGCGCGCGTCTCCACTGACACGCGTCGCGATTTCGCATTTCACGTCTATGTGGAAGGCGAGACCGGTCACGTCAGCGGGCTGAGCGTCAAGCGCAGCGCGCCTGGCTCTGTGCGCGGCATCATCGCACTCGATCTGAATCAGCGCTTTCGCGTCGAACGTCCGGCGTGCCGCGTGCTGACGATGTTCGTACCGCGTGCAATCGTCGCCGCGCATATCGGCGACTGCGACGCGTTGCACGGTCGCGTGCTGCCCGACCAAGCGCCGCTCGTGCATTTCGTGTTCGAACATTTCGAGGCCACCGCGCGAGAATTGCCCGTGCTCGACCGGCCCGACGCCGCTGACGCGCTCGATGCCGGCGCGCGGCTCCTGCTCGGGGCATTCGCCGACAAGCCGAATGCCGCGAGCGATTCACGCGCCGCACTGCAAACGGCCGTGAAGAGCCAGGTGAAGCGTTACATCGAAACGCGCCTGCATGAGGCCGATCTCACGCCGACCGCGATCGTCGAGGCACTCGGGCTCAAGCGCGCGACAGTCTATCGGTGGTTCGAGCAGGAGGGCGGGCTCGCCGCATATATTCGACTTCGCCGCTTGCGCGAAGCGGCCGACGAACTCGCGCTGTTTCCCAATCTGCAGATTGCGGATATCGCATTCGGTCTCGGCTTCAAGAGCGCATCGGATTTCACGCGCGCGTTTCGCCGCGCGTTCGACGTCAGTCCGCTCGAGATGCGCCTGCGCGCGCTCGAACTGTTGCGCGCGACGAGTGGCGATCCCGTCATGCGGATGCGCGCCGCGCACTCGCGCGGCCTTCCGGAAAGCGGCTGAGCGCAAGAAGCGTCAGGCAGTTCGCGGCGAGCAGATACCACGCGGGCGTCATTACGTTGCCCGTCGCGCCGACGAGCCATGCGACCGTCAACGGCGAGAATCCCCCGAAGATGACGACGCCGAAGGTATAGATCACGGCGAGGCTCGCCGCGCGCCGATGCTTCGGGAAGGCTTCGAGCATGAGCACCGAAGCGGCGCCCGCGTTGTTCAGCGCGACTGCGACATAGAGCAGGATGATGACGAGCGCGAGCCCATCCGGTGCGCCTCGCGTGAGCGCATAAAACGCGGGATAAGCCGTCGCGAGCGCGGCGAAGAGCGAGGCATATTGCAGCGTCTTGCGGCTCATCAGCCGATCGGCCGCAAGCGCGACGAGCGGCGTGACGATCAGAATAACGAGGCCGGAGAGCGACGCGATCAGAAAGCTGATGACAGGGGGCCGCTGCAGCGTATGCGTCAGATAGCTCGGCATGTACAGCACGGCGATGTAGATGCTCGACGATGGCGCGGCCATCATCAGAATGCCGCATGCGAGCGGGCGCGCGTGCTCGCGCAGTACAGTTGCGAGCGGCGTGCGCGCGGGTCGGGGCTTCGACGTGGATGCGTCGCCCGGCATGCGCCGCAGAAACCATCCGAGCGGCGCGATCAGTCCGCCGATGAAGAAGGGCACGCGCCATCCCCATTGCAAGAGTTGCTCCGGCGACAGAAGCGCCGATGTGCACGCGCCGACGAGCGCCGCCACGCACGCGGCCGCGCCCTGACTCGCACCACGCCAGCTGACGATGAAGCAGCGCCGTTCATAAGGCACGGCTTCCATCAGCAGCGCCGATGCCGGTCCGATCTCGCCGCCCGCCGCGAGTCCTTGCAAAAGCCGCGCGACCACGATCAGCACGGTCGCGCTCGCGCCGATCGCCGCGTGCGTCGGCAAGCATGCGATCAGCCACGTACCCAGCGCCATCACGGCGATCGACAGCCGCATGCCGGCTTCGCGTCCGCATCGATCCGCGTATCGTCCGATGAGCACTGCGCCGAGCGGACGCATCACGAAGCCGGCGCCGAATGTCGCGAGCGATAGCAGCAGAGACGAGGCGGGATCATGCGCGGGAAAGAACAGCCGCCCGATGATCGCCGCGGAGAAGCCGTACACAGTGAAGTCGTATGCGACGAAGCCGTTGCTGATAACCGTCGCTACGATGATGCGGGTCAGATTCGCGGGCGCTTGTGGACGTTCGATTTCAGTCATGAATGAGATTGGCGCGTTCGATTCTGGCCATCGATATTAACGGCCGTATTATTCATATCTTTAAAGGAATATCGCGCACGCGTAATATACGATCTCCTTTCAAGCCGATGACTTTACAGACGTTCAGTAATGAGGAATCGCCGTCATGGATGACGCCACGCGCGAATTCGACCGCTTGCGCCCTCGTCTGCAGGGCATTGCGTATCGCATGCTCGGTTCGGTCGCCGAAGCCGAGGATATCGTGCAGGACGTGTGGCTGCGCTGGCATGCGGCGGCTCGCGAAGCGATCGGGAATGCCGAGGCGTGGCTCGTCGCAGTGACGACGCGCCATTCGATCGACCGGTTGCGCGCCGCGAAGTTGCAGCGCGAACACTACACCGGCATCTGGCTGCCCGAGCCGCAGATCACCGACCCGCCGGCAACGCCGGAGGAAGTCACGGAGCGCGCGGACGACGTATCCGTCGCGTTCCTCATGCTGCTCGAACGCCTCACGCCCGAAGCGCGCGCGGCGTTTCTGTTGCGCGAGGTCTTCGACGCCGACTATGCGGAGGTCGCGAACATCATCGGCAAGACGGAGGCCGCATGCCGCCAGCTCGTGAGCCGAGCCAAGGCACAACTACGCGAAGAGCGTCCGCGACGTTCGGTGTCGCGAGAGATTCAAAGGCGCTTGCTGCATGCATTCGCGCACGCGATGGAGCTCGGCGATTTCGCAGCTATTCACGCGATGCTCGCGGAGGACGCCATGCTGATCGGCGATGGCGGCGGGCGCGTGCAGAGTTTCCCCAAACCGCTTTTGGGCGGCAAACGCATCGCGCAGCTTTTTTATGCGGCCTTTCTGCGGTATGGAAACGGCGTGTGTCTCGAACTCGTCATGCTGAATGAGCAATGGGCGCTGCTGCGTTTCATCGACGGCAAGCTCGAATCCGCGCAGACTTTCGATATCGAAGGTGAACGCATCGTACGCATACAGGTGCAGCGCAATCCGGATAAGCTCGAACGCATTGCGGCTCGCCATGGCAATGCATGAACGCTCGCGATTCGATTGATGCATGCGAGGCAACAGCGTGGGCACGTTCGCATGTCTACCGCGACAAGCCGCGCAAACCTAGGATGACATCCATCTTCAACCAGACATGGAGTCATCATGACGCAGCGAGTCAACTACATTCAACAATCTCCCGAGCTTTTCCGGAAGTTCTATGAGTTCAGTCAGGCGGTGCGTGAATGCTCGATCGAGCAGACGACCCGCGATCTCGTGACGCTTCGCGCATCGCAAATGAATGGCTGTGCGTTTTGCGTCGATATGCATGTGAAGGAAGCGAAGATTCATGGCGAGCGCGAACTGCGCACGCATCACGTTGCGATCTGGCGTGAATCGCCGCTGTTTTCGCCGCGCGAACGTGCCGCGCTCGCGTGGACCGAAGTGCTGACGCGCATTCCCGAGCATGGCGTGTCCGACGATCTCTTTGCACGCGTGCGTGAGCAGTTTTCGGAGAAGGAGTTGTCGGATCTGACGTATATCATCATCGAGATCAATGGGTGGAACCGTGCGAATGTCGCGTTTCAGACGGTTCCGGGTTCGTCGGATAAAGCTTTCGGCCTGGACAAGGCAAACCTGTCGTAGTGCGTTCGCGCCGTCGTTCGATCATGGGAGAACGGATCATGCACAGCATCAAACGCGTGGGACTTGCACTCGTCTTCGGATGCGCGGCGCTCGCGGCGAGCACGGCGCACGCGGCGCCGGAGGCCATCGTCAAGGAACTCATGACGAAGGCGCTTCCGGAATATCCCGGCAAGGAGGCGCTGATGATCAGGGTGGAGTATCCTCCGGGCGCGGTCGATCCCGTGCATCGTCACGACGCTCATGCCTACGTATATGTCCTGGAAGGTACGATCGTCATGCAGGTTCGCGGCGGCAAGGCCGTGACGCTCAAAGCCGGCGATACCTTTTATGAAGGCCCTGACGACATTCACACTGTGGGACGCAACGCGAGCAACACGAAGCGCGCGAAATTCATCGTGCTGCTTCTCAAAGACAAGGACAAGCCCGTTCTGACGCCCGTTAAATAAAAAATTCGGCATGGCGCGTCACAAACCGTGTGGCGCAAACGTCTTGTTGGACAGAGCCACTACGTTTCGTGCCGCCATGCCATCAGACCTTGTGTGTCATTCCGACGATTCTCTCGCGTATAGCTTCGTAGCGAGTTATGCGGGCGTCGTTTCTTTTCTTGCCGTCGCCAACGAAGGCAGCTTCGCGAAAGCGAGCGACCGCCTGGGCATCGGCCGTTCCGCCGTCAGCCGCAACGTACAGAAGCTGGAAGCACAGCTCGATGCGCGTCTCTTCCTGCGCACGACGCGCAGCACGTCGCTCACACGCGAAGGCGAGCTCTTCTACAAGAATTGTCAGCCAGGCGTGGAGCGCATCGTGCAGGCGCTGGAGGACATGCGCGAGTTGCGCAACGGGCCGCCACGCGGTCACTTGCGCATCGCGTCGGCACCGGGCTTCGGCCGCAAGGTCGTCGCGCCGCTTCTAGCCGGCTTTAATGCACGCTATCCGGACATCGCACTCGAACTGCTGCTCAACGATCGTCCGTGCGATTTCACGGCAGATCGGGTGGATGTCGCGTTTCGCGATGGTCACATGGAAGATAGCGAAGTCGTTGCAAAGCAATTGATTCCGATGCAGATGATCGTCTGCGCATCGCCGGCGTATGCGCGCGAGCACGGCCTGCCGCGTCATGTCGACGATCTCGACGACCATCGCTGCATCAATTTCCGCGCGCCGGCGGGGCGCATCGCTGAATGGGAATTCAAGGTCGACGGCCTTGCGCGAAAGCGCTCGCCCGCGGCCCGGCAAACCTTCAACGATATCGACCTGATGCTGCAAGCAGTGCTCGACGGGCAGGGCATCGCACAACTGCCTGCGTATCTCGTCTGCGATTCGCTCAAGGCGGGGCGCCTCGTCACGTGTCTCGCGCAATACGCGCCCGACGATGGCGGCCACTATCTTTGCTATCTCAGCCGCAAGCATTTGCCCGCGCGCGTGCGTGTATTCGTCGATTACATGACCGAGCAGACGCGCGCGCTTGATCTGCATTGCCTGACGACGTTCATCACGAACCCACGTGCGGGCGTGCAGCAGCTCGTCTCAACCGATTGATGCATCGAAGGCAACACTGCGCATCCGTGCGAGGCGCTACCGGATGCACGCCTGCACGCCTACGATGCGTCACGCATCGCGCATTCGCGCATTCGCGCATCGTTTCGAGGAGGAAATCATGAACATCGTAGTCATCGGCGGAAGCGGACTCATCGGCAGCAAGGTCGTGGAGCGTCTGCGTGCGCGCGGGCACGAAGTAATCGCGGCATCGCCGGCATCAGGCGTCGACACGATGACAGGAAAGGGCCTGCAAGAAGGGTTGCAGGACGCGCGCGAGGTCGCGGCGCCTTGAGCGATCGTGCAACGTTCGCGCGAAGAATGGATGACCGCCATGGAGCATATCGATCCGCCGCCCGTCAGCCTGCTCGACAGGTATCAAGGACGCGACGTGCAACCCCTGTATTCGACGACCGTCGCGGTGACGGGTGGCGATGCGGGACATGGCCGCGCGACGGGCGAGGCACGATCCGACGACGGCAATCTCGCTCTTGACCTGCGTATGCCCGAGGCGCTCGGCGGTCCCGGCGGCGGCACGAACCCCGAGCAACTGTTCGCCGCGGCCTACGCTGCATGTTTTCATGGCGCGATGGTCCTGCTTGCGGCGCGCGCCGGCATCGTTGTCGCGGCTGCAAGCGTGTACGTCACGGTCGAATTCAGCCGCGATCCGATGGACGGGCTCTTCGTGTTGACCGCCCACACACGCGTGCAGATGCCCGGCATCGAACGCAGCGTAGCTGAGGAACTCGTGCGCAGCACGGAACGCTTTTGCCCTTATACGAAGATGGCGCGTCAAGGCATCGTCAACATAGTTGCGCTTGCAAATACCGACGATGCCTCGAAAGCACATCAAGTCATCAAACGTTGAGTGGCTTCACTCGCTCTATCGCGCCGGCTCAACGCGCCCAACGCGAACGCGGCGATGATTGCGGGAATCGCGAGCAGCGTGAAGACCGCGCCAAATTGCAGCCCCATGCTCATGAGCACGCCGCCGGTCATTGCGCCCGCGACCGCGCCCATGCGGCCGATGCCAAGCATCCATGCGACGCCGGTCGCGCGGCTTCGCGTCGGATAGAACGACGCGGCGAGCGCCGACATCGATGTAACCGCGCTCGTCACCGCTGTTCCGGTCAGGAAGATCAGCACAGCAAGCCAGAACTGATCCGCGATGCCGCGTCCGATTGTCAGCACCATCGCCGCTGCGAGCACATAAGCGCACGCGTTCACGCATCGCGGATTGGCCTTGCCCATCACCCAGCCAAGGCACAGGTTGCCGAGAATGCCGCCGAGCGGAAAGAGCGATGTCGTGAGCGCAGCGCGCTCGGCGGAGAAGCCTGCATCCTTGAAAAGCGTAGGAAGCCAGTTCGTCAGCAGATAGAAGATCATCAGCCCCATGAAATAGGCGAGCCATAACATGGACGTGCCAAAGCGATAGGGACGCGAGACGATGATGCCGAGCGAAGATTTGTCGGCGCCAGCCGTGCGCGTATCGGCAGAAGTGAACGTGACGCGCGCGCCTTCCGCGAGACGCGGATCGTTCGAGATGCGGCGCAGGACGCGCGCGATCTTTCGCGTAGGGCGTTGTCTCACGACCATGAACTGTGCGGACTCGGGCAACAGAACGAGCAACAGCACGGTGAGCCCGATAGGACCGAGTCCGCCGGCGACGAGCACGCTTTGCCAGCCGAAATGCGGTATGAGCCATGCGGCGCAGAGCCCGCCAAGCGATAGTCCTACGGAGAAGCCGCAGAACATCGCATTGACGGCGATAGCACGAACGCGCGCCGGTGCGTATTCGGACATCAGCGTGACCGCGTTGGGCATTGCCGCGCCGAGACCCAGGCCGGTGAGAAAGCGCCACGCGGTTAGTGTTTCGACTGAGCTTGCTTGTGCCGATGCGAGGCTCCATACGCCAAAGAAGAACACGGAAAGGGCAAGCACCGCCTTGCGTCCGATACGGTCGGCGGCCGGCCCGGCCACGAGCGCGCCGATGCCGAGACCGACGAGCGCCGCACTCATCACCGGGCCTAACGCGGCGCGCGTGATGCCCCAGTCGCCGATCAACGACGGCGCGATAAAACCGATTGCCGCGGTATCGAAGCCGTCGGCCGCGACGACGAGAAAGCACAGGATCAGAATGACCCATTGATAGGGCGAGAAGCGCTCGCCGTCGATAAAGCTCTGGACCTCGATGGTCCCGACGTTCTTTTCCATGCCGTTATGTCTCCATTCATTCATGTGCAAGCGGAAGAATGCGGCCTTCGTCGTGCCGCTATGCCGCGCGCTTATCGAACTGCTGGCGAAAGACTCTTGAACTCGACGCGCCTGATGATGCGGCTTTCTTGGGCGACGATGAGATGCGCCGACGCATGCAGATAAGCGGGCCATTCGGGGTCGTTGTCGCGCGCGGTGCGCCGCTGGTCGTAATCCGCGATGCTCTCGTAGCCCCACAGATGCACGACCTGATTCAACGCGCCGATATCGCTCATATAGAAACCTACGGGCGCGCCGAGATATCTGGTCTGAATAGGCATCGCTAGACGGTCGAATACGTCGATGAATTCCGACATGCCGCGCGGCTTGATCGTATAGATGCGGTGATCGATGAAAGGCTTGCTCATGCTGCGCTCCTCAATTCGCTGGACTTCGCGTGCGCGTCGACGCTGCCCGCGAGATGCAATCCGGTGAGATAACCGAACGTCATGATTGGACCGAGCGTGATGCCCGCGCCGGGGTAGTTGCCGCCCATGACGCTCGCGCGGTCGTTGCCGACGGCATAGAGCCCTGGTATCGGCTCGCTGCCCTTGAGTACCTGGCCATGCGGATTCGTCGCGATTCCGTCGAAGGTGCCGAGATCGCCCATAACGACCTTGAGCGCGTAGTACGGACCGTCGCCAATCGGTGCGATGCAAGGATTCGGCTTGTGAGCGGCATCGCCGAGATAGCGGTTGAAAGATGTCGTGCCACGGCCGAAAGCAGTGTCCTTGCCCTGCGTGGCATCGTGGTTATAGTCGCGGACCGTCGCTTCGAGCGCTGTGGCGTCGATGCCTGTCTGCCGTGCCAGTTCCGCGAGCGTGCGGCCTTTGACGAGATAACCGTTCTTCAGATGAGGACCGACCGGTAGCGGCGCGGGCTTTGCAAAGCCGAGGCCGTATTTGCGAATCGTCGCGTGATCGCAGATGAGCCACATGGCTGTTTCGCTTTCATCGCGACAGGCTTCGATCATCGCTGCGCCGACATCGTGGTAGGAATTCGATTCGTTGGTGAAGCGCACGCCGCTGCGTGTCACGCCGATCACGCCCGGCTTGTAGCGATCGAGCAGATGCGGGAACACGCCGTATTTGCCGCCTTTGAGCGGCACGCGCGAGACCGGCATCCACGCAGCGGGCTGCGGATAGCGAATATCGACACGTCCGCCCACGCGCTCGGCCATGCGCGCGCCATCGCCGGTATTGCCTGCCGGCACAGGCGATACATGTTCGCCGCCGCGCCGCACATGCGGATAGGCCTTTGCGATGCGCGCGACATCGTGAGAGAAGCCGCCACACGCCAGCACGACACCGCGTCGCGCAACGATGCGCGTTTCATGTCCGTTCGCAATCACGATCGCCCCGGTCACGCGGCCCTTCACCGTAGTCAGTTCTTTCGCGCCCGTTCGCGTGTGAATCGGAATGCCGAGATCGAGCGCGGATCTCGCGAGGCGCGCGGCGAGTGCGTTGCCGCTCGTGATCTGCACGCCGCGCTTGTATTGTGCGAGTTCCCGGATATGGCTCGCGAGTCGCTTCGCGACATACCACGCGGATTCGATCGATTTCGTTGCGTTAAAGAAATGCTTGAGATCCGCGCTCGACGAATTGAACATCATGCCGATGAAAGTTATCGTCTTGAGCGGCGGGCGCAGGCGCACGATGTCCTTGCCAAGCGCGCGTGCGTCGAACGGTTTTGCAACGACGGAACGTCCCACGTCGACACCGCCCGGCGCATCGGGATGATAGTCGGGGTAGAGCGTCGGCAGAAATTCGACCGAGGTCTCGCGCTCGAAGAAATCGATCATGCGTGGGCCGCTTTCAAGGAACGCTTCGACGGCTGCTTCGTCATACATCGCGCCCGTTTCGCTGCGCATGTATCGAACTGCGGCTTCGCGCGTATCCTGCACGCCCGCTTCTTTCGCGTGGCGATTTCCCGGTATCCACAAGACGCCGCCCGAGAACGCGGTCGTGCCGCCGAAGTATTCCTCCTTCTCGACGACGATCACGTCGAGCCCTTGCTTCTTCGCTGTAATGGCCGTGGAAAGGCCGCCGGCGCCCGAGCCGATCACGAGCACATCGCAAGCGAGATCGGACGACCGCGTTACGGTAGTCATGATGAAGTCCTTTGATTGAAGCCGGGCGCTTCGCACGCCCGTGAGATGAGAAGCAGCGTGTCAGGCGTTGCGCGGCGCTTCGAAGCCGG
This sequence comes from Caballeronia sp. LZ028, assembly GCF_031451415.1. Classification (NCBI taxonomy): domain Bacteria; kingdom Pseudomonadati; phylum Pseudomonadota; class Betaproteobacteria; order Burkholderiales; family Burkholderiaceae; genus Caballeronia; species Caballeronia sp. LZ028. The sequence continues at coordinate 571,616 of NZ_JARUXN010000003.1, forward strand.
GACGTGGAACGAGATCCATCAACATGCATTCGAAGCCGCCGTCGACGGCAAGCTCCGCGCCGTTCACATAGGCCGCGCGCTGGCTTGCGAGGAATGCAACCACCTCGGCGATATCGCGCGGTTCGCCGATGCGCCGGCTTGCGATCATTGCGCTGCGGCGGGCTTCGACATCGCCTTGCTCATAGAACGCCATCGAAAGCGGCGTGCGGATCATGCCGGGGCAGACCGTATTGCTGCGCACGCCGCGCACGCCCCATTCGGCGGCGATCTGACGGGATAACATTGCGATGCCCGCCTTGCTCGGGCTATATGCGCCGCTCCACGTCTGCGGATGATGCGCCGCCACCGATGCGATATGCACGATGCTTCCGGCGCCGCGCGCGAGCATGTCGCGCCCGAATGCCTGCGCACATAACATGTAGCCGGTGAGATTGACGGCGAGCATCGCATTCCATGCATCGAGGCCGATATCTTCGATGCCGCCCGCGCGCAACAGGCCTGCGTTATTGACGAGCACATCGACCTGACCGAACTTGCGTGCAACCTGATCGCGTGCGCGGTTCACGCTCGTTGCATCGCCGATATCGCAAGTTATGGCGATGGCATCGACGCCAGTTGCGCGCAATGCTTGCGCCGCATCGTTGCAGCCCGCTTCATCGCGATCGAGTAGCGCGAGCCTTGCGCCCGCATCGGCGAATGTCGATGCAATGGCGCGCCCGATTCCGCCGGCCGAACCCGTCACTACGCATACGCTCGATTCGAGGCCGAGCCAATGCTGCGCGGTGTGATCCCGCGCCGCCTGATTAGTCATCCTTGTCTCCTGAGTTCGTTCGATGCAAAGGCGCCGATAGCCTTGCCTGTGAAAAAAGTATATTCACGGCCATGCACGAAAGATTGGACAAAGGACGCAGACGACAGGACAATTTGTGCATCAGGAGACGCAGGATATGAGGAAAATCCCTAACTACAACTTGTACGGGGAATCGGCGCGTCCGCCGTGGTATGACGCGTTCAACTTCGAATGGATCGTCGAGCGCAGCGCGCCCAACGACTGGCATATCGACGCGCATCGCCACGACGCGCTCTTGCAATTTCTGTACATTCGCGGCGGCGGCGGGCAAGTGCTGATCGAGAACAGCATGATCGATCTCGTGCCGCCGTGCGTCATCATGCTGCCCGCGCAAACGGTTCATGGATTCAACTTCGCGCCGAACGTGGATGGTCTCGTCGTGACCGTCGCGCAAAGATCGATCGAGGCGCTGGCATCGATCGCGGCGCCGGGACTCGTTCCGGTGTTGCAACGCGCAGGCGTCTCGCGCATGAGTGCCCACTCCGTGAAGGAAAGCGCATTCGTGCCGATCGTCGAATTGCTCGAGAAGGAATTCCGCGCGACGAATCGCGGTCACATGGCGGCGGGCATGTCGCTATTGATTGCACTCTTTGTGCATGTCGTGCGCCTATGCGAAAGCGCATCTGCGCCGAGTGTCGCATCGACCGAAAGGCGGGCGCAGCAGATCAAGCGCTTCAGGGAACTGGTGGCCGCGCATTTTCGCGAGCATCGACCTGTCGAGTTCTATGCGCAGAAGCTCGGCATGACGGTCACACAACTCGGGCGGATATGCCGCGAAGAGATCTCGAGTTCGCCGCTCGCAATGATCAACGAGCATCTTGTGCGCGAGGCGCAGCGCGATCTCGTTTATTCCAGTATGTCGGTCAAGCAGATCGCACATGGACTGGGCTTTGCCGATATCGCTTATTTCAGCCGCTATTTTCGCAAGCAGACCGGCGTCACGCCGACCCAATTCCAGGCGGAAGCGCACAAGGCGCTGGCCATTCAATAGCCCGTTCGCTTCCTTCTTCGAGGGTTGCCAGCTTCGTACAAGCGTGCGATGCTTCGCCGTGCTGTAAATCGATAACAACAAGAAAGGCCCGAGCGAGACCAGTCCGGTTCAATCACCCTTCGAAGGAGTGAACATGATCGTACTGTCATCGGATCGAGCGGCGCACGACGCGTCGCGGCGCTTCCGCATAAAGGCACGCGGAATGCTGTGCGCCTGGCTCGTCATGAGCTCGGCTGCCAATTTCGCCTATGCCGACGCACAAACGGCGTATACGCTTCTGCCGCCACCCAGCGAGTTATACGGTGACCTTTTCGTCGCCGTGCAGACGCAGGGCGTCTATCCCGATCAGAAGACTTTCGTCGATGCCATACCCAAGATAGACCCCGCGCAGATCGTGCAGGCTTATCATCAGCAGATGTCGGTGCCGGGCTTCTCGCTCGCGACGTTCGTCGCACAATACTTCACGCCGCCAACGGATCAGGTGATTACGCCGCCGCCGAATCAGAGCCTGCGCGAACATATCGACTGGCTTTGGCCCGAACTCACGCGTCTGACGACGACCGCGAACGTACCCGCCAACAGTTCCCTGATTCCGATGCCAAAGCAGTACGTGGTGCCTGGCGGACGCTTTCGGGAAGGTTACTACTGGGATACCTATTTCACGATGCTCGGTCTGCAGGAGGCAGGCCGCGAAGATCTCGTCGACGATATGCTCGATAACTTCGCGTATCTGATCGACACGATCGGCCATATTCCGAATGGCAATCGCACATACTATGTGAGCCGTTCGCAGCCGCCGTTCTTCTCCTATATGGTCGAACTTGCCGCGCACAAGGAAGGTGGACGTGTTTATCAGAAGTATTTGCCGCAATTGCGCCGCGAACATGATTACTGGATGCAAGGAGCGGATACGCTGCAGCCAGGCGGCGCGGTACGCAACGTCGTGATGATGCCGGACAAGACCGTGCTCAATCGGTATTGGGACGAACGCGATACGCCGCGCGACGAGTCCTACTCGGAAGACGTGGCGACCGCCAAGCTGGTCACGAACCGTCCGGCGAACGAGGTGTATCGCGACTTGCGTGCGGCGGCTGAAAGCGGCTGGGACTTCAGCTCGCGCTGGTTCGGCGACAATATGACGCTTGCGACGATCCGCACGACATCGATCATCCCCGTCGATTTGAATAGCCTGATGTTCCACCTCGAAACGACGATCGCAATCGGTTGCGGCGAGGCGCGTGATTTCCGTTGTGTCGGCGAATTCGTGGGGCGTGCGGCCAAACGCGCGATCGGCATCAACAGATATCTCTGGAACAAGAACGGGTATTACGGCGATTACGACTGGAAACTCGGTCAGCCGCGCAACAACCCATCGGCTGCTATGCTCTATCCGCTCTTCGCCAACGTGGCGTGGCCGGAGCGCGCGCACAAGACCGCGGAAACCGTCGAAGCGATCTTGCTCAAGCCGGGCGGACTCACGACGACCACGTACAACACGACGCAGCAATGGGACGCGCCGAATGGCTGGGCGCCATTGCACTGGATCGCCGTGCAAGGATTGAAGCGCTATGGGCGCAGCGATCTCGCGCAACAGATCGGCACGCGCTTTCTTGCCGACGTGAATAACGTCTATAACACTCAACATAAGCTCGTTGAGAAGTACATCGTGGAAGGTAGTGGAACGGGCGGCGGAGGAGGTGGGGAATATCCGTTACAGGATGGTTTCGGATGGACGAATGGCGTGACGCTGAAACTGCTCGATCTCTATTCGCCGGGGCAATGAGCCGATGAAACGGCGGGCATCGTCAAAGGTCATGTAGCGATGCCCGCGTTTCGGTTCGCGTCAATCCTTCTTCGCCTGCTTTTGCCGCCGATATTCCGGTACTGTCATGCCGCCCACGCCCCAGTTCTCCATTTCCACTTCCTGGATGACGACGAACGTGGTATCGAGCGGCTTGTTCAATACTTCGAGAAGGAGTTGGCTCGCGCCCTCGATGAGTTGCTTCTTTTCCTCGGCAGTCACCGCGTTCGTGCCGGGCTTGTTGCCTTCGCGTGTCACCTGAATCGTTACGATCGGCATGACGATCTCCTTGAGTGGGAAACGACGAAGCGCCTGCGAGAGGCGCATCCTCAACGGGTAAAGAATCGATCAATGTCCCGCGCTTTGACCGCCGTCGACGTGCAGGATCTCGCCCGTCACGAACGGCGCCGCATCAAGATACAGCACCGCGTTCGCGATGTCGCTCATTTCGCCCATGTGTCCCATCGGATGCAGTGCGCCGAGCGCGTCGTGCGTTTCGGGCGCATGCATCGGCGACTTGATGATGCCGGGCGACACTGCATTCGCGCGAATGCCTGACTTCGCATACTCGATAGCAAGCGACTTTGTCGCGGAATTCAGACCGCCCTTGGTCAGCGACGCCAGTACCGAAGGCACGCCGCTTACCGCATGATCCACGAGCGACGTGGTGATGCTGACGATGTGGCCGCTCTTGTTCTTTTCCATTTGCTCGATAGCCAGTTGCGTGATGTGGAAGAAGCCATTCACATTCACGTTCAGAACCGCGGCATAGTCTTCCTGCGTATATTGCGTGAAAGGCTTCGCGACGAATATGCCGGCGTTGTTGACGAGCGTATCGATGCGGCCGAACTTTGCGATTGCCGCTTCGACCACGCGCTGCGCGGTGGCGCGATCGCCGATATCACCGGCGACAGCGACGACGTTCGGATCGTCCGGTTGCTGAATCGAGCGGGCGGTCGCGACGACGCGATAACCTTGCGCACGGAATGCCTTGACGATTTCAGCGCCGATGCCTTGCGATGCACCGGTAACGATAGCGACTTTGCTTGCGTTGCTCATGATGAACCTCGATGAATGTTGGTTTGGGCCTGTTGCGGATCGGACCGACGGCTCCGATGGCTCGTAATCTAGGCCTTTCGAGATTCCTTGCGTACACCCGTGATGGACAATCAGTCTTGCGTGCGAGGAACAAATGGGCCGCAGCGAAATCGATCAGACGAATGAATCACCGATAGGAGAAACGACGTGACGCTGCAAAACGTAAAGGCCTTCGTGTTCGACGTATTCGGCACGGTAGTGGACTGGCGCGGCGGAGTTGCACGCGAGGCTGCGCCATTTCTTCAACGCCACGGCGCAATCGACGCAACGCCCGAAGCGTTCGCCGATGCATGGCGAAGCCGCTACGTGCCTGCGATGCGCAAGGTGATCAACGGGGAGCGGCCATTCGTGCGGCTCGATGTGCTGCATCGCGAGAATCTGCTCGACGTGCTGCCGGAGTTCGGCATCGATCCGAATGCCGTGGCTGCCGAAGCGCTCGAAGAGTTGAATCTTGCATGGCATCGGCTCGATCCGTGGCCGGATTCGATAACGGGTTTGCAACGGCTCAAGGCGCGCCATATCATCGCGCCGCTTTCGAACGGCAATATTCGATTAATGGTCGATATGGCGAAGCGCGCCGGTCTGCCTTGGGATGCGATTCTCGGCGCGGAGATTGCGCAAATCTATAAGCCCGATCCGCAGGCGTATTTGCGCACGGCCGAAGTGTTGATGCTGACGCCGGAAGAAGTATGTCTCGTCGCCGCGCATAACGACGATCTCGCGGCGGCAAGAAGGTGTGGGTTGCGCACGGCGTTCATCGCACGGCCCTATGAACGCGGTCCCGCTCAGACAGTGGATTTAAAAGCCGAAAGCGATTGGGATGTCGTTGCCAAGGATATGAACGAATTGGCCGATGCCGTGGGTGCGTGAGCGCTGCGAGCATCGGCCAATGACGAGCTGGATTTAAGCGACGCCTTCGACGATGCGGAAGTCGCGCACGACGGAATCGCCCAGCACTTCCAGTGCGCGCTTATACGTTGCACTGTTATAGGCGGCGACGGCTGCTTCGAGTGAATCGTATTCGATGACGACGGTGCGCTCGAGCACGCCTTCGCCTTGCACCATCGACGCAACGCCGCGCACGAGCGGACGGCCGCCGCCTTCTGCAATAGCCTGCGTTGCGATCTTCGAGTATTCCGCAACCTGATCGGGCTTCATGATTTTTGTGTACACACTGACCCAATATCCCTTTGCCATCTTTATCTCCAGTGTTTGAAGGGCGCCTTGCGCCATGAGGCGAACGCACTGTGCATTTGCATTCAGTCCGGCGGACAGCATAGCAAATTCTCGATTAAGCGCGTTTCGGTGAAAGGTGCTTTCTTGCGCTAGGGGTTAACCCGAGAGCACCTGCGTCATAAACTGCTTTCACTGCTTCGAAAGGCACTGTGTTCGAAGCCGGGCACCTCATAACACTGGAGTTTCATCATGAAGTCGATCATCCGCGCAGCACTCGTCGCAACCGCTCTCGTCATTCCCGTCGCTTCGTTCGCGCAAAGCCAGATCACGCGCGCTCAAGTGCGCGCGGAATTGGCGGCATTGGAGAGCGTCGGCTACCACGTCGGCGACGGCGATCAGGCGCACTATCCCGAAGCCATTCAAGCGGCCGAAGCGAAGCTCGCCGCACGCGATGGTGCGACGGCCTATGGCGGCGCGGCCAACGGTGCATCGCAATCGGGTAGCGCACGTGTGTCGCAGTCCGAGTGGAACGCAATGTACTCGCGCTAAATGCGTGAATGACTGAAGCGGTCTATATGACCGCCTCAGGCGATGCATTCAGTCCGCAGCGTATTTGCGGTCGAGTGCATCGAAGAGCGGCTTGTTCACGAGCCGTTGACGCTCGGCGAAAGGCGCAACGACAGCGGGATTTTCGTCGAGACGTCCCTGCGATTTCAAGGCGCCGAGCGCGGTCTGCATGCCGCGCACGGCGCTTTGCAATGCCGCATTTGCATAGAGCACGAGGCTGAAGCCGAGGCGTTCGAGATCCGCGCGGTCGGTAACAGGCGTCTTTCCGCCGATCACGATGTTGATCAGTTGCGGCGCGTCGAGCAGCTTCGGCAGTGACGCGATTTGCTCCGGCGTTTCGATCGCTTCGACGAAGAGAATGTCGGCGCCCGCTTCGACGAATGCGCGTGCTCGTTCGATCGCTGCATCGAAGCCCTCCACCGCGCACGCATCGGTGCGCGCGATGATCAGAAAGTTATCGTCTTCGCGGGCATCCGCCGCTGCGCGTATCTTCCCTACCATTTCATTCGTCGATATCACGGCTTTGCCCGCGAAGTGCCCGCATTTCTTCGGCATAACCTGATCTTCGAGCTGAATGGCGTCCGCGCCCGCGCGCTCCAGCGTGCGTACCGTGTGACGCACGTTGAGCGCATTGCCGAAGCCCGTGTCCGCGTCGACGATAAGCGGCAGGTCCACTGCATCGCGGATGCGCGACGTATGCTCCGCGATTTCCGCGAGTCCCATGAAGCCGAGATCCGGCAGGCCGAGCGACATGTTGGTTACACCTGCACCGGTGATGTAGATCGCCTCGAAGCCGAGATCGGCGGCGACTTGCGCGCTCATTGCGTTGAATGCGCCGGGCAGCAGCAGGGCGCTGCGAGCGTTGACCCGTTCGCGAAAGGCCGCGCGGCGGCGCGAGGAAGAAGTGGTCATGGCTAAGGTTCCGGAAAGATAGTTCGTGTTCGGCGTCGATGCATGCGCCAGCGTCTGCAATGCTAACGCGCGATGCGCTTCGGCGCTCGCACGAACGTCATTCGAAGCGGAACAGCGCACGCGCCGAATCGCGCAACACGATGGTACGCAGCGATGCGTCGGGAATCCAGCGGTCGAGCGCATCGCGCGATGCGCCGTAGTCCATCAGGCTTTGATGTTGCGTGTGCGGCCAGTCGCTGCCCCACACGAGCCGCGCTGCGCCGAATGAATCGAGCAAGGCGGACGTGAGCGTCTGACCGAGCGACGTGCCGGTTTCGCCTTCCACGCTGCGGTAAGCCGCCGATAGCTTGACCCACACGCGGCCGCATTGCGCCGTCGTCAGCAGATAGCGAAAGCCCGGATCGTCGGCGCCAAATGCCGGATCGGGACGGCCGAAATGATCGATCACGATTGTGCAGGCTTGTTCGAGCAATGGCGCGATAAGCATCGGCAAGTCCACGGCATCGCGATGAATCTCGACGTGCCAGCCGAGCGCGTTGACGCGCTCGAATAACGCTCGCCAACGCGCTTCACGCAGATCGGGCAACGCAAGCCCGATCAGATTGAGCCGCATGCCGACGACGCCGAGTGCCGCTAGGCGATACAACTCCGCGTCGCTGATCGAAGGATCGATAACGGCCACACCGCGAAAGCGTTGCGGATAGCGCTGCAGCACATCGAGAAAAAACGAATTGTCGGTGCCGAGAAAACTCGGTTGCACGAGCACCGCATGAGAGACGCCGTTGGTGCGCAAGTGTTCCGCATAGGCATCGAGCGTTGCGTCGTAGTCGGGTGCGTGTCGACGATGCGGTGCCAGCGGCAGGCCGCGCACGAAGACATGCGCGTGACTGTCGATCGCTTCGATGGCGGCAGGCTTCGATTCGAGCCATTGCTCATCGCCGAGCGTGGAATGAAGTGAACGCGTCATGGAAAGTTCAGACATGCTTGGGCGAACGCTCGTTCGACGCAGCTTGACCAGGCACAACAGCAATGCGACGGCCTTTCGTTTCAGGCAAGAGCAACGCGGCCACGACGACGAGTCCATAGGCCGCGCCCGCGTCGATGCCGATTGCCTGTCCGATCGGCATCGAATTGCCCATGTGGCCGACGAGCACCGGAAACGCCGCCGACACGACGCGTCCGAAGTTGTAGCAGAAGCCGACGCCCGTACCGCGCACGCCTTGCGGATAGAGCTCGTTGAAGAGCGCGCCGAGCGTTGCGGGAATGCCCGCGGAGAACAGACCGAGCGGGAAGCTCAATACGAGCATGGCAATATCGCCGATGGGCAGGAACACATAGACGTTGACCGTGACCGCGCAACAGACAGCGAAGAGAATCACGTTCTTCCTGCGACCGATCTTGTCTTGCAGCCATGCACTGACAAAGCATCCGATGATGAATGCCGTAATCACGACAGCCAGATAGCCGCCCGTGCCGAGCACCGACAAATGCCGCTCGGTTTTCAGGTAGGTAGGCAGCCATGTGGTAATGGCGTGATAGCCGCCGTGCGCGCCGAGCCCGATCAATCCGCCGACGATCGTCGTGCGCAGCACAGAAGGATGAAAGATTCCAGCGAGAATGGCGAGAGCGCTCTGACGTTGTGCATGTTCCTTTTCGGCAGGTTTCCATTCACGCGGCGGCTCTTCGATATTGCGGCGCATATAAATGACGAGCACAGCCGGAATGAGGCCGACGGCGAACAGCACGCGCCAGGCCCAGTCGGGTGATACCCATGAAAACACGATTGCATAGAGCAGAACCGCACCGGCCCAGCCAAAGCCCCATGCGCTTTGCACGATGCCCATAGCTTTGCCGCGATGTTTCGCGCGAATCGTTTCGCTCAACAATACTGCGCCCGCCGTCCATTCGCCGCCGAAGCCGAGTCCCTGAAGCGACTTGAGCACGAGCAACTGTTCGAAATTCTGCGCAAAGGCGCTGAGAAACGTGAAAAGCGAAAACCAGAGAACCGTGACTTGCAAGGCCTTGACGCGTCCGATTCGATCGGAAAGCACGCCCGCGAAGAGTCCGCCCAATGCGCCCGCGACGAGCGTCGCGCCGCCGATCAGACCGGCTTGTCCTTTTCCGATGCCCCATGTCGCGATGAGTGTCGGAATGACGAGACTGAATAACTGCGTATCGACGCCGTCGAGCGCCCAGCCTGCAAAGCATCCCCAAAGCGTGCGTCTTTCCGCCGTGGAAATTTCACGGTACCAATTCATCTCGCGTCTCCTGTGCTGGCCTCTGGCCGGCTCTTGTTCAATATGCCACTGAATTCTAAAAACGAATCGCGGCCGCGCATACTATGGATACGTTCATCTTTCATAGCATTTTGATATGCTCGCAAGATGGAGACGCGCAACCTCAAATACTTTCTCGCGGTAGTCGATGCAGGCAGCGTCACGCGCGCGGCCGAGGTACTCGATATTGCGCAACCCGCGTTGAGTCAGGCGCTTTCGCGCATGGAGCGCGATCTTGGCGTGAAGCTTTTCGAGCGCACGCGACGTGGCGCGCAATTGACTCCGGCGGGCGACGCAATCGTCGAAGACATTCGATTGAGCGTGGCGCGCATTGACGCGGCATCGCATCGTGCGCGTGAAATCGGTGCGCAGCGCGGCGGGCGTCTGACGATAGGCTTTGCATCGGCGGCACTTTTCAGCCTGTTGCCTCGCGCGATTGCGGCGCTGCGCGAAGAGGTGCCGAACGTCGAACTCATGCTGAGAGAAATGAGCAATGCGGAGCAGGCAAGCGCGTTGGAGAAAGGCACGATCGATATCGGCTTGCTGCATACGCCTGTTGCCGTGGGCGGGCGCATGCGCGAAAAGTTGATCGTGAGAGAGCGCTTGCTCGCGGTACTGCCGATGTCTTTTGTTATTGGCGACGATGGAAAAGTCGGTTTGAAGGAGTTATCCGATGCAGGCCTCGTATGGTTTCCGAGCGATCAATTGCCGGTAGTTCGCGCGGGCATCCTCAGTGCTTTTCGTAAAGCGGGTTGCGAAGCCAACGTCGTGCAGGACGCGAATCGTTCTCTGACGGTATTGGCTTGCGTCGCGGCCGGATGCGGCGCATCGCTCCTGCCGCAATCCGTGACTGCGTTGCAGTTCGCCGGCGTGCGCTTCTGCGACGTGCGCGACGGCGATAACCTGCCACCATTCGAACTCAGCGCAATATGGCCGATGCGTTCCCGCCCGACGCTCGCGGATCGCTTCGCGGCCTTGCTCGAAGCATGAGCGCATGATCGCATCGCAAGGAGACACGCATGAATGAAACATCGAACGATCTGCCGCTACCGGACGGCATTCGCGCGCGCATGATCGACAATGGCAATGGCCTTTCGATGCATGTGCTCGAAGCCGGATTCGATATCCCCGGTCGGCCTTGCATCGTGCTCCTTCACGGCTTTCCCGAACTCGCTTATAGCTGGCGCAAGATCATGAAACCGCTTGCCGATGCGGGCTTTCATGTCGTCGCGCCGGATCAGCGCGGTTATGGGCGCACTATCGGCGGTATTGCTTCATTCGATACCGATCTCGACGAGTTCACATTTCCGAATCTGGTCCGCGATGTACTGGGTCTCGTGTCGGCGCTGGGTTATCGCAGAGTCGCATCGGTTATCGGTCACGATTTCGGCTCGCCCGTTGCCGCGTGGTGTGCATTGATTCGTCCCGATGTATTCGCATCGGTCGTGATGATGAGCGCGCCTTTTGCGGGGCCGCCCGCATTCGCCTTCAATACCGCGAACGACGATGCAAGGCTCGCGCGCGTCGAGACGGCGCAATCGATCATGGCCGAAGCGGTCGCCGGGCTCGCGTCGCTCGATCCGCCGCGCAAGCACTATCAATGGTATTACTCGGGCGCGCAGGCGAATGACGACATGTGGCACCCGCCGCAAGGACTCGCCGCGTTCTTGCGCGCGTATTACCACATGAAGAGCGCGGACTGGCCGGACAATGATCCGCATCCGCTCGCATCCGTTTCTGCCGATCAACTGGCTTTGCTGCCCACGTACTACGTAATGAACGCGGATGCGACGATGCCGCAAACCGTCGCCGAACATTCGCCCGACGCCGATCAAATCGCCGGATGTGCCTGGCTGTCCGACCGCGATTTGAACGTCTATGCGAGTGAGTACGCGCGCACGGGATTTCAGGGTGGACTGAACTGGTATCGGTGCGGCACCGATCCGAGTCTTGCTGCTGCACTGCGGATGTGGTCGGGGCGCACTATCGACGTGCCGTCATGCTTTATCGCAGGCGCGAGCGATTGGGGCTATTACCAGCGGCCGGGCGATTTCGAAGCGATGCGCGTGCTGGCCTGCACCGATTTTCGCGCGACGCATCTGATCGAAGGCGCAGGGCATTGGGTGCAGCAGGAGCAGCCGAGCACGGTCGTCAGCCGCATACTGCGGTTTCTCCGTCAGAATGCGCCATAGAAATGTATCCATACGTGTATGAAGTTTCTTGTTGTAAGAGTCTCATCTGAATGAGTTGTCCGGCGGAACTTCATTGAAATCGCGTCTGTCCACGAGCCTCGCGGCCTTTTTTGTAGGTCGGCATGAACCGCGAGGAGAGTATCGATGGATAAAGGACGTGTTGCCGCGCTCGACGCTGGCCGGGCGCTCGCGATCGTCGGGGTAGTCGCAGTACACCTGTCGTTTCAGTTTCCCAATCTGCCGGGCACCGTCACGCTCATTGCGCGCATGGGCCAATACGGCGTGCAGTTGTTCTTCGTGATCAGCGCGATCACGATCTTCATGACGCTCGAAGTGGATCACGCGCGCTGCGCGGATGCGCGTCATGTCACGTTGCGCTTCTATATCAAGCGTTTCTTTCGCATAGCGCCGATGTACTACGCGGCGATCGCGGTCTATGGACTCATCAGCTATGGCGCGACGCGCTCGGGCATCGAACGCGCATGGATTCTCGGCGCACATGGGCCGATGGACGTGCTGCTCAACCTGGTCTTTCTGCATGCGCTTTCGCCGACAGCGATCAATAACGTCGTGCCAGGCGGATGGTCGATCGGCGTGGAGATGCTGTTCTACCTGATTGCGCCACTTCTATTTTTTCTCGCGATGAATCGCGCGCGCCTCTTGCTGGCTACGGTGTTGTTGCTCGGCCTCTCGTATGCCGTGATGTCGATGGCCGATTGCAACGGCACGCTCGATTGCAATGTCGCCAATAACACGTTCAGCTACTTCTGGCCGCCCGTGCAGGGTCCGTGCTTCATCGTCGGCATGTGGGCGTGGTATGCATTTCGCTCGCATCTTCTCGGCGCGTCCGACGTGACGGCGCGCGTGTCTTTACTGTATTTTTCACTGGCGCTGGCTTTTGCGCTCACGACCGCAGCGCTCGGCGTGTGGCTCGACAAGGCGCATGCGCTCGCGCCCGTATTCGCGGCATGCAGCGCCGTGGCCTTTCTGCTCTTCGTGTGTTCACGTCATGCCCGCAAGCATCGCGATAACAAGCATGCCGTGCCGCGCGTCACACTCGTTCGACGCGCCGCCGCCGCGCTCGGCCGCGAAAGTTATGGTATTTATCTCTGGCACTTCATCTGCGTCTACGTGACGTTTCATTTCTTCGATCGCTCATTCGGACAGAAGAATGGAGAGACGTCGCTCGCGTTGTTCGGCGCGACGCTGATCGCGGTGCTCGTCGTCTCTTATGCATTGTCGCGTGTGTCGGACCGGCTGATTCAAGGGCGTGCTACACGCTTGTCGAGACGCCTGCTCGCATCGGTCGATCGACGCTTTCATCTGACGCGCGACGCCTGATCGCGAGGATAAGCATGAGCGGAGAACGCCTGACGGAAAGCCGGCATGGCTCGGCTTTCCCGCTGTCAAAGTACACGCGCGCGTTCATTCGATTCGCTCGCAAGCGAGGTGGGGTATTGCTGGATATCGGCGCAGGTTATGGAACCGCGTCCCTGCCTGCGTTGAGCAAACGCACGCGCGTGATTGCGAATGACATTTCCCGGGCGCAACTGGAGCAAATCCGGCAGGCTGCACCGGCCGCGTACGTCAGTAATCTCGTCTTGCTGGAAGGCGCGTTCCCGCACTACGAACTCGAAGCCTCTTCTCTCGACGTGATTCTCGCGTCTCACGTACTCCATTTCCTCGCGCCCGATGATTTCCGTACGGGCGTCGCCCGGCTATTCGATTGGCTCAAACCCAACGGCAAGGCATTCGTGCTGTGCTTCACGCCGTATCATCGTTTCATGGCGAAGATGATTTCCGACTACGAGCGGGCGATCGTATCGGGCAATGCATGGCCAGGATTGACGGAGGATTCGGATCGCTATGCACTCGCGCCAAAGCTATTGCCCGCGACAGTCAACCTCATGGACCCGACGATACTCGCCCGCGAATTCATGCTCGCGGGTTTTCGCATCGAGTGCGTGGAATTCACGCCGTGTCCTCGCGGCGTGAATCCGGAATACTTCCCTCTCGATGGCCGCGAGTGGGTCGGACTCGTTGCCTACAAAAGCGCCTGATTCGTCGTCGCTGGCGCGGGCAATTCGAACCGCCTTCCGCGCGTGCGATACAGCACGATGCTCAGAGCCAGCGTCGCAAGCTCGGTGATGGCGACGGTCATCCAGATGCCGCGCGGCCCGAACCATTCGGTCAGAAGCCAGAGCATCGACAAGAGCAGCAGCCAGCTTCGCAACAGGGCGACGATCATCGACGCGAGCGGCGCTTCGATGGCCGTCAGATAGCCGCTGATCGCTACGTTGATCGCGGCAGGCAGGAACGCGAGCGCGCACCACGGCAATGCGTCGCGCAGAAGCGCTTGTGCCGCAGGACTGTCGGGCACGAAGAGCGCCCCGAGCGGTTGCGCGAGCGCGAGGATCGCGAAAGCGGCGGCGAGTGCGAAGCCTGCCGTAACGATGACGCCGATCGAAAACGCGCGCGACACGGCATGCGCGTTGCCCGCGCCGCGCTGAAAGCTCACGATAGGCTGCATGCTCTGTACGAGCGCGACCATCGTGACCGACGCGATCATCGTCATGTATTCCACGACTGCAAACGCAACGAGGCCGGTGTCGCCGAGCCAGCGCAATACAGCGTGATTGAACGCGAAGAGCGTGACGCTTGGCGCGATCTCGCCGAGAAACTCCGATGCCCCGTTATAAGCCATGCGCCATGCGTGATCGAGCCGTGTGAAAGCATGGGCAACAGGCCGAACGTGCCGGGCCTTGACGAAGTGGTAGCCGAGCATCGGCATGCAGGCGAGCGCCTGGCTGATGCCCGATGCGAGCGCCGCGCCACGCATGCCCCATTGCATGTGGCTCACCATCCACCATGTCAAGGCGACATCGGCGATGCCGCCCGCGATCAGGCAGACGAGACCGAACTTCGCCGCGCCTTCGATTCGCAAGAACAGTTCGAGCGCATAACATGCGGTCGGAAACAGAACGAAAGGCGCATAAGCGTGCAGGAAGTCTTTCGCGAGCAGCGCAAGCTCGCCGCGCGCGCCCGTCCATTGCACGAAGGTATCGGCATAAAAATGGATCGCCATCGCGAATGTCACGCCGCATAGACCGAGCAGCCAGAGCGCCTGTGTGAATGCTTCGGCGGCATCGCGTTCGCGCTGCTCGCCGAGCAATCTCGCGACGAGCGTCGATCCGCCGACGCCGATCATCACGCTGAATGCGTAAGGCAGATAGAGCAACGGAACGAGCAGATTCAACGCGGCAAGCGCATCTGGGCCGACATGGCGTCCGATGAAGATGCCGCTGATGACCGAGTGCATGCAGTACACCCATGCAGCTAGCACGGTGGGCACTGCATAGTTCGAAAATTGACGAATGAGAGAAGCGTTGTTATTGAAAGCCATGACTGACAACCAGACGTTACTCGCTAGGCACGCCCATAAGAATTCGCGACGCATCATGCGTGCGAATGAATGTTATGGCATGGCGCATTAGCGCAGAATGAGCGCGCCGAAGATACGCAGGCGGGCCGCAAATGATTGAAACGAGACTGCGTAGCGCGGGAGCGCTACGAGAGGAACTGCGACGTGCGTGAGGTACGAATGCGGTGTGAATGCCGCTTCACGCTTTCATGACGCCGTGATTGGAGCGGCGAAGGCGAATGAAGGTTCCTTATTGCCCCTTTTAAGCGAATCATAATTCGCGCACCGGTCAGCCGCCTGATGCCTCCAGCGGCCTGTCGGCCTTGGCGCGCAAGCCATAGGCAGTCAACATGCGATACAGCGTGACGCGCGAGATGCCCAGTTCGTCCGCCGCTTCGCCGAGACGTCCGCGATGACGCAACAACGCCACGTCGATAGCCTGTCGCTCGGCTGCTTCGCGCGCTTGTGCGAGCGTCATCGGCGCGGCTTCCGCATATTCGCCCAGTTCGAGATCGCTGGCGAGAATCTGCCTTCCTTCCGACATGACGATTGCGCGACGCACGCGATTGATCAACTCGCGCACATTGCCGGGCCAGCCATAGTTATGCAGCGCTGCAATCGCGCACGGCGCGAAGCCGCGAAGCCGCCGGCTCGCGTCCTTTCTGAAGCGATCGAGCATGTGATTCGCAAGCAGTTCGATATCCTTGCCGCGCACGCGCAGCGGCGGCTCGTCGATCTGCAATACGCACAGGCGATGGTACAAGTCCGCGCGGAAGCGTCCTTCGAGCATGGCCGTCTGCATGTCGACGTGCGTCGCCGAAATGATGCGTACATCGACGTCCGTCGAACCTTGTCCGCCGAGACGCTCGATCTTGCGCTCTTGAAGAAAGCGCAGCAGACTCGCCTGACTTTCGAGCGGCAGATCGCCGATTTCATCGAGAAAAAGCGTGCCGCCGTCGGCCGCTTCAACGCGACCAATCTTGCGTTGATTGGCGCCGGTAAATGCGCCGCGCTCATAACCGAAGAGTTCCGACTGCAACAGATGCGCGGGAATCGCGCCGCAGTTGATCGCGACGAAAGGCCGCTCGCGCCGCACGGATCGCTCGTGAATCGCAACAGCGGTGAGTTCCTTGCCCGTGCCCGATTCGCCGGAGATGAAGACGGGCGCATCGGTCATCGCGACTTTTCGAATCGAGCGATAAAGCGCCTGCATCGCATCGCAGGAACCGACCATGCTGCCTTCCTTGCATTCGTCCTTGCGCGGATCGTTGCTCGCGGCATCGTGCAGCGAAACCATGCCGTATGCGTGTCCCACTGCATCGACGATTCGATCGGCGGTGGACGGCACGGTCACATAGTCGAAACAAAAATCGCGAATGAGGCGGCAGATATCGGGGTTATCGACATGCTCGGCGTCGACGGTTGCGACCCAGCCGATCTGATAACTTGCGAGCATCGCGGTGAGCGCGGCCGCGTCCTGTGCAAAACCGCGACTGGTGAGATCGACGATACCCGCCGCTGCGCGTTTGCCGTGTTTGGCGGACTTGGGCGGCTTGGCCGGGTCGATGCGCTCGACGGTCCAGCCACGAGCGCACAAACGCTCGGAGACATCGTCCGATAATGCGCGGCCCACGAAGTAGAGCGTTCTGGCTTCCCCGTACATGGCTATTCCCGGCTTTTATAGATATTGCGGCAAGTATGCGCCCTGCGGTCGCAATGTAAAAAGCCTCGCAAACGATAAGCCGTTTTTGAATGTTTACATTGATCGGCGGATTCGATTAAAAACGTCATAGCATTTTTTGCGGGACGCCCGTGCGAAAACCTGCGGAACGAACGTGCTTTATCCGGCCGTGCCCTACGTGACACGGACGGGCGCGCACGGAGCGCTCGGAACAAGTTACTTATTCACTTATGAATATGTCCATGCACGAAAGTATTTGCGGAACAGAAATCTGCGAGCACTGAAATATCAGATAATTAATACCTCCACGCATTGCAATTTGCGGCGCACGCATTGCGGGCGTAGAGTTCATAAAGGTGCATCTCGTCTGATGAATGACCGTTCGAATATGGATAAAGCAGAGAACTCCACCTCAACGTACCAGCCGCGTTTGCTTCTCGTCGACGACGACCCGGCGATGATTCGCATCATCGGGGACATGCTCGCGGAGTTCCCCAACCAGCGCTTTGCCACCACTGGCGAAGCGGCACTCGCGCTGGCGCGCGAGTCGACGCCGGATCTGATCCTTCTCGACGCCAATCTGCCCAACATGACGGGCTTCGATGTCTGCGAAATCCTCAAGCGCGATGCGAAGCTCGCGCGCGTGCCGGTGATATTCGTCACCAGTCACGACGCGCCCGCGCTCGAAGTCGACGCCTTCAACATCGGCGCGGCGGATTACGTCATCAAACCGCTGGTCGCGCCGCGCCTGCAGGCACGTGTGCGGGCACAGCTTCGTCTGCGGCATCGCGTGATGGAGGCGCAGGCGCGTCGGCACGAGCAGGGTAAAGCGGCGGCGTCGAAACCTACGGGCGTGCGCGTGCTCGGCATCCTCGGGGACGACACGATCGAGGCGCATCGGCATGCGCTCGAAGGCATCGGCGCACTCGATCTCGCGAAGGATTGCAATGCCGCGCTAGGTCTTGCGCAAAGCAAGGAGCCGGATGCGATCGTGCTGGATGCGCGTTGCTGCGATAACCCTTGCGCGGCGGTGCGCGCATTGTTGTCGGAACTGGCCCACGTACCGATCGTCGTGCTGGCCGATGCGCGCGATGTCGAAACGGAGCAATGCACGCTCGATGCGGGCGCGGCGGATGTCATTGCAAAGCCGGCCAGGTCCGCCGTGTTGCAGGCGCGCGTGCAGGGCGCGCTGGCTTCTGCGTGCAAGGCGCGGGAAGAATTGCGCGCGATGCTGGACTCGGCATGCGGCGCGAACGTCCATCCGTTTCCGGTGTATGTTCGCGATGCAAATGGCCGCTAACGTCTAGCGTTCTCGTTCGGCTCAAACCTGTTCGAGCATATCGCGCGCGATCTCCGATGCGCGCGCGAATTCGAGTGCGCGCACGCACGCGAGAAACTGCTCGAAGTGCTCGCGATACGCGCTCGGCGCATAAGGCGACAAGTTCTCGGATAGCGCGATCGCCTGCAGATTCGATGCATCGAGCAATTCGACGATAGCAGTGAGGCGTGCGCGCCAGTCGTAGTCTTGCAGCGGTGAAACGTTGGAAGTGTTCCGTGCAGGCGATCGGGGCCGACCGAATTCATCGACGAGTTGCGCCACGCTCGATGCAAGCAACTGCTGCATGCGCGGCAACGCCACGCGCGCAGCTTCCAGAACATGCGCGTCCTTCTCGAGCGTGCTCGCGAGCCGCGCGAGCGCAGCAGCGCCGATCGTGCCCGCGCTGCCTTTGATCGCATGCAGCATCGCCGCGGCGCCGCGCACGTCGTGCGCCGCGAGCGCCGAGGCGAGCATCGCGAGTTGCTTGCCAGTCTGCGCGTCGAGGCCGTCGATCGCCTTGCGGATCAGATCGACGTTGCCGCCGAAACGCGCGACGATCGAATCACGCGGCTCGATGATAGATTCGATATCGGCATTCGCGTGATGTGCATCCGGCGCTTGCAGCGTGCGTTCGGTGTGCGCGCGCAGCACCGCGACCAGCCGCTCCACATCGATTGGCTTGCCTACATGTTCGTTCATGCCGGCCGCTATGCATGCATCGCGATCCGCGCCCGATGCATTGGCCGTCATCGCGATGACGGGCAGCGCGGCGAAGCGGCCGTCCGCGCGAATGAGGCGTGTCGCTTCGAGTCCATCGAGATCGGGCATCTGCACGTCCATGAGCACCGCGTCGAAGCAGGCGTTTGCTGCGATGACCCGATCGACGCCTTCACGGCCGCTTTGCGCAAGCGTGACGGATGCGCCTTCAGCGAGCAGCACGCCTTCGGCAACCTGGCGGTTGAGCGCATTGTCTTCGACGACGAGCAACGCGAGTCCCGCAAGGCGGCGCGCTTTCATTGTCGGCAGCGGCGTGACGGGCCGCGTCGTTTCGGTGTCGCGAGGCAGCGCGGCACGGATTGCCGCCGCGAGTTGCTTCGGCGTCACGGGCTTCGTCAGGAAGCCGGCGAAAGGCGCGTCGCCGCCTTCCTGCGACTCCTTCAACACCTCGCGGCCGAATGCCGTGACGAGCAGCACGAGAGGCGGCGCAGCGCGGCCTTTCATCGCGTGAATCTGCCTGGCGGCGTTGAGCCCGTCGAGTTCCGGCATGCGCCAGTCGAGGAGGGCGATGTCGTAGGGCGCATCGTTCAGCGCAGCTTCGCCGATGCGTTCGACCGCTTCGCGTCCGCTCGTCACGATGTCCGCGCGCCAGCCGAGCGAGCGCACCGTGCGCGCCATGATCTCGCCTGCGATCGCGTTGTCATCGGCGATGAGAATGCGCGCGCCATGTCCGAGGTTCGCGCTTTCGTCATGCGTCAACGCGCTCGCCGTTTCGACGCCAAGCGTGATGTCGAACCAGAAGCGGCTGCCTTCGCCCACGCGGCTTTCGACTTCGAGCTGCCCGCCCATCATCGCGACGAGCCGCTTGCTGATGACGAGCCCAAGGCCCGAGCCGCCGTAACGGCGCGAAGTCGATGCCTCCGCCTGCGTGAAGCCCTCAAAGATGCGTTCGAGCTGTGCCTCGCTGATGCCGATGCCGCTATCGCTGACCGTGATACGCAAGCGCACCGCATCGCCGGATGCATCGGGCGAATCGTCGAGCCGATGCACGCTCACGACGATCTGCCCCGCCGACGTGAACTTGAGCGCATTGCCCGCGAGATTGATCAGCACTTGCTGAAGGCGGAAGCTATCGCCGACGAGCACAGTCGGCACGGACGGATCGAGATCGAACAGCACTTCGACATCCTTCGCGCCCTGGTTGCCCGAGAGCACGATGCCGAGCTCTTCCATCAGTTTTTCCGGCTCGAACGGATGGCTGTCGAGCTGCAGCTTGCCCGCTTCGATCTTCGAATAATCGAGAATATCGTTGAGCGAATTCAGCAACGATCTGGCCGCGGTTTCCGCCTTGCTCACATAGTCCTGCTGGCGCGCATTGAGCGCCGTCAGCTGCACGAGATGCAACATGCCGAGCACCGCGTTCATCGGAGTGCGGATTTCGTGGCTCATGTTCGCGAGGAACGAAGACTTCGCCGCGCTCGCGGCATCGGCCTGCTCCTTCGCATTGCGCAGATGGAACTCCAGTTCGTACTGGTCGGTGACGTCGTAGTTCACGCCGGTCATCACGACGGGCGTGCCATTCGCGTTGCGCTGCGTGCGCAGCCCGCTCTCGATGCGCCGCGTCGTCCCGTCTGGCAGGACGATCCGGAACGGCTGCAAGGTCTCGATCTCTCCGGCAGCGGCCGCGCGCAGGTTCGCCATGATCGCGTCGTGATCCTCGGGATGTATGCGCAGGCGCCAGTGCTCGAAGTGCAGCCCGTTATCGAGCATCTCCGGCGGATATTGATAAATCTCGAACATGCGCGCGTTCCAGTCCAGCTTGTCCGTCACCAGATCCCACGACCAGATGCCCAGTTCGGCAATGTCGGCAGCCAGAAGCAACTGGTCGCGCGCGTGCGCCAGTTCGCTGCGTTCCTTCCGCTGCCTGGAGATATCCGTAATTACGGATACAAAATGCAAAGCGCCATCGAGACGCATCGCGCCCGTCGATACATGGGCGGGAAACGACGTGCCGTCCTTTCGCTGTCCGGCGAGTTCGCAGTCGGCCGTCGCGACGCCGCTTTCCCCCTTGAATTGCATTATGTATTCGTTATACAAATCCAGATGGGGCGGCGGCACCAGCATCCGGATGTTTTGCCCGATGACTTCGCTCGCCTTATAGCCGAATACCTTTTCGCCGGCCGAATTGAAGGAGCGGACCGCGCCGCGCTCGTCCACGGTGATGATCGGGCTGATCGCGGTGTCGAGGACGGTTTGAGTCGTCGCGAGGCTGCGAGCGAGCGCCTGCTCGATGTGGGTGCGCGCCGTGACCTGACGCACGAGCCGTGCGCCGAACATCGCGATGACGAGCGCGAGCACGGTCGTGACCGAGGCGTGCCAGAGCGTATCGCGCCACCACGGGCCGAGGATTTCATCTTCCGAAAGTGCTGCGGCGACGAAGAGCGGATAGTCCTGCAATTCCCGCAGGCTGTTTAGACGAGTGACGTGATCCTGCGACGATTTAGTCGTGAACACGCCCGAGCGGCCTTCCAGATGCGAGCGATAAAGCGCGGTGTCGCTCACGTTCTTGCCGACGAAACGATCCTCGAAAGGGCGGCGCACGATCATCGTGCCCGAGTTCAGCACGAGCACCGCCGCGCCCGACTGGCCGAGATCGAGGCTGTCGTAGAAGCGCGAAAAGAAATCGATGTCGATGGTCGCGAGCGCGACGCCCGCGAAGCTGCCGTCGGGCGCGTCGATGCGGCGTGATACCGGCACGATCCACTTTCCCGTCGAACGGCTCTTGACCGGCGGCCCGATGTGCGAGCCCTGATCGGTATGCGTGCGGTGATATTCGAAGTACTCGCGGTCCGAGTTATTGAATCGCGAGTCGAGCTTCGCCTGCGAATTGACGATCCACGCGCCGTCCCTATCGAAGATGAAGAGCCCGTTCAATTGCGGCAACTGCTGCACGCGTGACACGAGCGAGCGGTGCAGGCGCGCGAGGTCGGCCGGCGACGTGCCGTCCTCCTCGACGCGCTCCACCATGCCGATGAGCGTCGTATCGGCTTCCTTGAACGCGTCGTTCGCGTGCTGCGCCATCGCGCGCGCGAGGTTGGACGTCGCCGTCGTCATCTCGTCGATCTGCGCGCGGCGTGCGGCGACGCTGCGCCAGAGATCGGTGCCGATGAGGAGCACGCAGACGACGCCGATGAACACCGTCATCCTGAAAGTGAGCGAGTGGCGACTGTGCAAGCCGTTTGTCTCCGAATGAGCGATTGCGGGACGCTAAGATCGAACGCTGCCGTATCTTATCGCGCCATCCGAAGCGGGCCGGTCGACGGGCAGGCGCGCCGGGCGAAGCGACTTTCGCGGCAATCAGCCGTATTAACGGCGCGGCGGCGCGAAAGCTTGATCCCATGCGAAGGGAATATTCTCGCGGCCTTTTCCGTATCTCACGCAAGGAGTCGCTTCCGACGAGGTCCGGCGACGTGTTCGACGTCCGCCGTCTTTCCGAAGACGAAGCGTTGGCTCGCGCCCGACACTCGCGTCGGCCTGCGCGCGGCTGATTTCGCCCCGAGCCTTGACTGGCACGGCATCGGCGAAACTGGCACGGTCGCTGCATTGCATCGACACCCGCCGCCTCAGCGACTCTCCGATTCATCCGTCTTGCACGTTCGCTCAGCCGGCATTTCATGGAAGGTCTCGTTGGTGCAAGTGGAGCGAATCATGTTGGGATACCTAATCAATGTCGGAAAGGACTTCATGCTGCCGCATCTGATCTGCTGGACCGGGATGCTGCTGGAACGTGCGGAGCATAGCCGCCGCGACGCCTATCTCGGATCGTGCGCGGATATCGGCGAGCTCGAACGCCGTATGCGCGCGTGCGACGGCGACGCCTGATCACTCACGAAAGCGAGAACGAACGATGATGGATTCGAACGACGAACACACCGCCGCAGCGGTCATCGCGCTGCACTGCTCGGGCGCGGGCGCGAATCAATGGCGCCAGCTCGGCGAAACGCTCGACGCACTCAACGCGGATCACGCGCGCTACACGTTGATGGCGCCGGAGCACTATGGTTGCGACAGCGTCGGACCGTGGAGCGGCGAGCGCGCCTTCACGCTCGCGGACGAAGCAGCCCGCACGATCGACATCATCGATCGTCAGCGCGGCAAGGTGCATCTCGTCGGACATTCGTATGGCGGCGGCGTCGCGTTGCGCGCCGCGCTGGAACGGCCGCACGGCGTCGCGAGCATCACGCTTTACGAGCCGTCGGCGTTTCATCTGCTGAAGAGCATGGGCGCGCGCGGTGCGACTGAATTCGCCGAGATTCTCGCGATCGCGGCGCGCACGGCGGAGGGCGTCGTCGCCGGCGATCTGCGCGGCGCGGCGCGTTCCTTCGTCGATTATTGGGGCGGACATGGCGCATGGTCGGCGTTGCGGCCGTCCGTACAGGCGATGCTCACGCGCTGGGTGCCGAAAGCGCCGCTCGATTTTCGCGCGCTGATTCACGAGCCGACGCCGGCGAGCGCGTATGCGAAGCTGCGCATTCCCACGCTCGTCATGCGCGGCGAGCACGCGCCCGCGCCGACGCGCCTGATCGCGGAAACCTTGCCCGATCTGATGCCGGCGGCGAAGCTGATCGTCGTGCCGGATGCGGGACACATGGGGCCGCTCACGCATGCCTGTGCGGTGAACGCGGCGATCGCGGATCACATCGCGATGGCGACGTGCGCGCCGCTGGCCTAGCTAGCCGAGCAGACCGTCGCGCGACGACGCGCTTTCTCCCTGACGCTCGATGAGCCGCGCGCGGAACCAAAACGTCCACGCGAGCAATCCGCCGTAGATCACGTAGCTCACGACCGGCGAGACGACCAGATAACGCTCGACCGGCCACGTCCACGCGAACCAGAAGCGCAGCACGGTCTCGAGCGAGAGCCCGACGCCCCACACGAGCGTCATCAGCCGCAACGACATGCGCAGCGAAGCGCTCTCGCTCCAGTACGCCTCGAAGCGTTTCGCGCCGTCTTCCTGCTCGCGCGTGACGGTCGCGCGGGCGAGATAGAAGACGAGCGGGCGCTCGAAAAACAGCGAGATCAGAAAAACGATGCCCGTTGCGCCCGCCGCGAGCGATTCGCGCACGAGCAGGATGCGCGGGCTGCCGCCCATCGCGAGCATGACGATCGATAGCGCGATGCCGAACAGCACGAGCGCGGAAAGCGCATCCACGCGGCGCGAGCGCGCGAATTCGGCGACGCTCCACATGAGCGGCGGCGCGGCCGATGCATACAGCGCGCCGACATCGCCCCAGTAAGGCAGCGCGAGCCGGTACGCAAGCCACGGAAGCAGCAGGTTAGCGACGAGTTCGAGCACGAGACCGGGTTTGATCTTTTTCATGGACTCAGGAATGTGCGCTTTGAATGGCAATGCCTGAGCCAAGTATAAGAGATCGACAATGCGCGGCCGTGCGAACGCGCGCGCCGGTTCGCTGGGAAGGGCTCGGGCCGCTCCCGATCCAACGAGCGGCCCGACGCGCACATGGCGCCTACTTTCTCGGGGGCGCGCCCGCGGCGGCGGGCGTTCCGGGCACGGCGCCGTTTGCCGTATTGCCCGCGTTGGGGTTGTAGTTCGAGTTCGCGTTGTAGTTCGGCGTCGTCGTATTCGCGTTCGGCGTGTTCGGCGTCGCCGGCTTCAGGGGCTTCGGCTGCAGTGTCTGGTTGATGACGCCCATCTGGCCCATCTTCTTCGCGGCTTGGCTGTCCGCGCTGGCCGCCGTGGCGAAGCACAAGCCAGCAGCGCCGGCGATCAACGCAATGTGCAGGGCGCGTCCCTGCGCGCGATTGCGGCTTTTCTTCATGTCGGCCTCCTTGGCTCACGCCGGCCGCGCGGATGCCCGGCCGGCGACATCATTCTGTGCAAGGACGATACCCGGGCGAAAGAGGGTTTTGCCTAGGTGCTTGCAAATGCAATCCGCGGCGGTCTGACACAGCATCGCTTGATATTTGTCTAAGAAAAGGCCCTCTCCGGTCGGTAATATGTACTTCGAATTGCTAATTGTTTATCAACCGGAGGATCAAGCATGTTTCCCGAATATCGCGATCTCATCTCGCGCCTGAAGACCGAAGACGGCCACTTCTCGCGGCTCTTCGAGCGCCACAACGAACTCGATCATCAGATCCACAACATGGAGACCGGTGTCACGCCTGCGGATGGCTTCGCCATCGAATCGCTGAAAAAAGAAAAGCTGCTGCTGAAGGACAAGCTCTACACGGTCTTGCGAAAGGCGCACGAAGCCGCCTGAAGACAAAACGACGTGAGAGACAGAGACTCCGAGCAACAACATCGAGGAAGGAATGAAGTTGATATCGCCAGGTAACACTGCCGAATCGAGCGACGGCGGCGTCGCGGCGCGAACGAAGCCGCCGTCCATCGAACAGGAAGAAACGGGCCGCGCGGTCGAAGCGGCGCATGACCTGCTGACGAGCAGCCTGGACGACATACTGAAGCGCTTCGACGCGCGAGACGGCGCACAAGCTGAATCGCTGGTCGATACCGTCCGAACCTTGATCGGCGGTATGTCGCCGGATGAAGTATCGGCGTTGCGCGCCCATCTTTTCGATGGCGACGCGATGCTGCGGGCCGCCAACGGCACGCCTGATCCCGACGACGAACTGTCGCCGTCGTGGAGAGATGGCGGCTATCCGTATCGGAACCTGATGTCGCGGCGCGCGTATGAGAAGCAGAAGTATCGCCTTCAGGTGGAGTTGCTGAAGTTGCAGGCGTGGGTGCGCGACACGGGTCAGCGCGTCGTCATCCTCTTCGAAGGGCGCGACGCGGCGGGCAAGGGTGGCACCATCAAGCGCTTCATGGAGCATCTGAATCCGCGCGGCGCGCGCGTCGTCGCACTCGAAAAGCCGTCCGAACGCGAGCGTGGTCAATGGTATTTTCAGCGCTATGTCGAACACTTGCCGACGGCGGGCGAAATCGTGCTCTTCGACCGCTCGTGGTACAACCGCGCGGGCGTCGAGCGCGTGATGGGCTTCTGCTCGCCGCGCGAATACGAAGACTTCATGCAGCAGGTGCCCGCGTTCGAACGGCATCTTTCGCAGAGCGGCACGCACGTCATCAAGCTGTGGTTCTCCGTGAGCCGCGCCGAGCAGCGCCGACGCTTCAAGGAGCGCGAGATTCATCCGCTGAAGCAATGGAAGCTGAGTCCGGTCGATCTCGCGTCGCTCGACAAGTGGGATGCGTACACCGACGCCAAGGAAGCCATGTTCGCGCATACCGATAGCGCGGACACGCCCTGGACCGTCGTACGCTCCGATTGCAAGAAGCGCGCGCGCCTCAACGCGATGCGCTATGTGCTGCACAAGCTGCCCTACGCGAATCGCGATCTCAAAGCGATCGGCGCGGTCGATCCGTTTATCGTCGGGCGTCCGTTCTAGCTTGCGGTTGCGCCGTCCATCAACGTTTCGGCGAGCAAACGCGCGTGCGGCGTGAGCGCGCGGAAGTCGCGGGCACACAGATGCAGACGGCGTGTCGCCCACGGCTCCGATAGCGGCACGACCGCGAGCGTCGGCCGCTCCAGCATCCGCGCCGATGCCTCGGACAGAATCGCGAGTCCGATGCCCGATTCGACGAGCATCCCGACGTTGTCGATACTGCGCATGCGGATTCGGTAGCCGATCTGCCGGCCAAGTCGCGAGGCGCGCTCCGCAAGATGCAATTCGAGCGCGGCATCCGACAGCCCGACGAATGCCTCGCCGACGATTTCCGCGAACGCCACCTCGCTTTCTCCCGCAATCCGATGCGCGCGATTCGCCACGACCACGAGTCGATCCTTCGCGAGCAGATGCGTCTCCAATTGTCCAAGATCTGTCGTGTCCGAGACGACGCCGAGATCCGCGCGCCTCTCCGCGAGCGCCTGCACGATCTCCACACTCGGGCGTTCGTCGAGATCGATCGAAAGATCGGGATAGGCGACGAGAAAACGCGAGAGTCTCGGCGGCAGGAAGGCGGCCAGCGCCGCCGTGTTGGACATCAGCCGGATGCGGCCTTTGAGGCCGGTTGCGAACGAGCGCAGCTCGCCGCGCATCTGCTCGACCTGGCCGAGAATCGCGCGCGCGTGGCGCACGAAGGCATCGCCGGCGGCGGTCGCCTGCACGCCGCGGCGGTTGCGCTCGAGCAGCGGCGCGCCAAGCGCGGCCTCCATGCCCGCGATGCGCTCGCTCGCCGAGGCCAGCGCGAGGTGCATCGCCTGAGCGCCCGCCGTGATGCTGCCGCGCTCGACCACGGTCAGGAAAAGCCGCATGTCGGTCAGATCGAAACGCATCGCGCTTCCTTCGGATTGGCCGAAGCCTCGCATTGGAAATGCCAGATTGTAAGGGGACGGCCGCGTCGCTAGCATCTGTCGCATGGAACCCTTCATTGTCGTTATCGGCGCCGGTTTTCTTGCGGGCGGGATGAATGCGCTGGCCGGCGGCGGCTCGTTCGTGAGCCTCCCCGCGATGATCGCCGCCGGCTTGCCACCGGTTCAGGCGAACGCTTCGAGCACCGTCGCGCTGTTTCCGGGCGGTGTCGTGAGCGCGTGGGCCTATCGCGACGGGCTCGGTCCGGTCGGCTCGGTGTCGATCCGCAAGATGCTCGTGACGACGCTCGCCGGCGGGCTCG
Organism: Caballeronia sp. LZ028; assembly: GCF_031451415.1. NCBI lineage: Bacteria > Pseudomonadati > Pseudomonadota > Betaproteobacteria > Burkholderiales > Burkholderiaceae > Caballeronia > Caballeronia sp. LZ028. The sequence continues at coordinate 599,269 of NZ_JARUXN010000003.1, forward strand.
TCGGCGCAGTCTTGTTGCTGTCCACGTCGTCGCGGACGTTTTCGTTCGTGCTGCCGTGGCTGCTTCTGTGCGCGAGCTTCACGCTTGCGTTCGGCCGCAAGCTGGGCGAGATGTTGCGGCGGCGCTGGCATATCGGCGCGGCGGCGGTGCTGTCGATCCAGTTCGCGCTCGGCGTGTATGGCGGGTATTTCGGCGGCGCGGTCGGCATCATGATGATGGCCGTCTGGGGCCTGCTCGATTCGCGCGACCTGAAGAGCCTTAACGCGCCGCGCACGTTGCTCGTGAGCGCGGCCAACTCGGTGGCCGTGCTGACGTTCGCGGCGGCGCAGGCAGTGCGCTGGCCGGAGACGATCGCGATGCTGCTCGCGGCGATCGCCGGCGGGTATGGCGGCGCGCAGATCGGCCGGCGCGCGCCGCCGCAGTGGGTTCGCGCGGGCACCTTGATCGTCAGCGCCGGTATCACGATTGCATTTTTCGTAAAGACCTACGGGCCGATGCTCTCGCATCGATGATCGAGTGCGTCGACGTTGAGGGAGACCGACATGATTCCCGCCTTGCTTGAGACCATCGGGGCGCTATCGCTGCTCGTAAGCATCGCGGCGAAGGTCGTCCTGCTGCACGGATCGCGCGAGGAAGACGAGCCCGAAACGCCGAAATCCGCATCGATCAGGCGCGCGCGAATCGGATGTTTTCGCTCGAGAATCCGCGAAACACATCGCGCCCGTATGCCGCTCAGTGCGCGTTGCGTTCGATTGGCGGCAGGCCGAGCGGCTTTCTCGCGGACTCGTAGGCACGGATGAAGCGCGGATCGTCGTCGAGTTCGCGCGCCATCCACTTGGACAGATCCGCGCCGCAAGCCGGGTCGGCGATGTCGCGGAAGCACGGCGAATTCGCCGGCATCATGCTGGCGGCCCAGTAGAAGCCGAAGAGCGCCTGCTTTTCCGCTGGGTCCATGGCGATGGCCTGGGGATCGGCGCCCGAAAGCCAGCGATCGAGCCTGGCAGACAAGGACGCTTCGGTTTCGCGGCTATCGTAGGAAAACACGTAACCGCCGCCCGCCTGGGCGGTGCGAAAGTCGTTCATCACAACCTCCGAGACGAAACGCGCGGCATTTTGATTCGCCGCGAACGATTGCGCGCGCGCATCGCAAGTCAGGAACCAAACGAAGACGAGCAATGCTTTTGTTTTGTGCCGAACCAGCGGACGGCATTTTTTCCGATTGCTTGCCGAGTTCACGTGAATCAGAGGAAAGAATTTCGCATTACCGTCAATGAGAACGGCGCTGCAAATACAGTATTTATTCTACTGATTTATTCAAAGGACATGCGCGCCGAGGTCAGTCTGCGCTGGCGCGAAAATCCCGACCATCCGGTAGATAAATAATCTCCGCCTGCACCAATGCAAAAACGGCCCATACGGGCCGTTTCGTGCCTGAGGCGCCAGCGTTGAAACTTACAGCGGCTGGATCGTCGAAGCTTGCTTGCCCTTCGGGCCTTGCTTGACTTCGAAGCTCACCTTTTGATTCTCCTGGAGAGACTTGAAACCCTTGGACTGGATTTCGGAGAAATGTGCAAACAAGTCTTCACCGCCGTCGTCCGGCGTGATGAAGCCAAAACCCTTTGCATCGTTGAACCACTTCACAGTACCTGTTGCCATTTTTCCAAACCCTATTGAGACGAATTACGTTGAAGATGCGCTTCGAATTTCGAGCGGCATAGAGTTTTACCATGCCACAAGTCGGAGTTCAAATAAGCGTTTCTGCTAAGAGACATGACATACACGCGTCATACTCCGCGCTCAGGCGCCGGTCGCGCTGATTTTTTTGTCGGACATAATGCGCGCGTCCTTTCGATTATCCTCGCCTTCACGGTCACGCAAACGACAAAGGCAAGCTCATATGGCACATACGCTTTCCAGCGGCGCACCGCGCGCCGCGTCCGCTTCCGCACGGCTCGACGCGCCCGGGATCGCCGAAGCGCGCCGGCAGCTTGCAGCCTGCTTCCGGCTGGCGGCGCTGAACGGGTTCGAAGAGGGCGTCTGCAATCATTTTTCCGCGATGGTTCCAGGGCACGACGATCTTTTCTTCGTGAACCCCTACGGCTATGCGTTCGGCGAGATCACGGCGTCGCGTCTGCTGATCTGCGATTTCCACGGCAACGTAATCGACGGCGAAGGCGAGCCCGAAGCGACCGCATTCTACATTCACGCACGCGTGCACAAGCTGATGCCGCGCGTGAAGGCGGCTTTTCATACGCATATGCCGAACGCGACCGCACTGTGCCTGCTCGACGGCCCGCCGCTTCTGTGGCTCGGGCAGACGTCGCTGAAGTTCTACGGCCGCACGGCGGTCGACGAGGACTACAACGGTCTCGCACTCGACAACGCGGAAGGCGATCGCATCGCGCGCACGATGGGCGACGCCGATATCCTGTTCCTCAAGAATCACGGCGTGATGGTTGCAGGCGCAACTATCGCGGAGGCTTGGGACGATCTCTACTATCTGGAGCGCGCGGCCGAAGTGCAATTGCGCGCGATGAGCGCGAACCGGCCGCTCAAGCCGGTGCCGCACGAGATCGCGCAGCGCACGTACGAACAGATGCGCGCGGGCGATGCCGAAAGCGCGCGGGCGCATCTCGCGAGTGGCATGCGCCAGTTGCGCGCGCGAGGCATCGATTTCGAGGCGTGATGACTCCTTCGCGTCGAAGCGCCTGAACCAGCCGCGTTTGCCCATGTCGGTCTGCTGCAGGAATCGCGGCCTGGCCCTGCAAATGAGTGTTTTTGCGAGCCGGTGTGTGCCTTACATCGAGATGTCGTGCAGGTCTTTCACGATGGGCGGCCCGATCGTGAAGTCTGAGAAATGGACCGTGAGACCGCCGCGCTCGGGCGTGCAACACATCGGGCCGACGAGCCATCGTGCGTTCGCGCCGCTCGATGAGAAAGGCGCGAGACGCATGAGCGTCCAGTTGCGTTCATCGGCGCTGCATTGCACTTTCAGCACGCCTTGCGCGATCGTCACGCGAAGCCGGAAGCGGTTTGCGCCGGCACGCGAGCCGAGCGACCAGTCCGAGAGGTCGTTCGTGAGTACGGTGCTGAACGTGAGCGCGCCGTCGTTGTATTCGGCGCCGGCCTTGATCCAGCGCTCGGGGCTTTCGCGGATCATCAGGCCCGCCTGATCGTATAGCGCGGAGAAATCGCCAGCGACGGCGACTTCCGCCGTAAAGTCGCCTTCCACGCTCGCCGCGAAAACATGGCCGTTGTCGCGCACGAAGCCGTAATGCGTCTTGCGCCAGAAGTCGGTGTTCGTGTCGGTCGTGACGATGAGCGTGTCGTTGTCGACGCGCCATTGCGCGGGCTCGTTGATCCATCGGCATTGCTCGAACATGGCGTCTGGCGTCGCGTGAAGATGGCAGCGCAAGTATTTCACGGCGCGCAAGCCGTCATGCTGCCGCGCGTGACACAGTGCAGGGCAACGAACGGTCGTAGGAAAACGGTTTTCTGTGTCGACTGCATTAACATACGAACACTTACCGTCACGCTTTGAATCGAGAGAACGATGGTCAAGCTGATGATGATTCTGCTGGGCGTCGACTATTTGCGCAATCGTTGGCGCAGCCTGACGGTCACGGGCTGGTTGCTTCTGGCCGTCGGCATCGGCGTCTTCATCGATGCCCTCGACGGCGCGCTCGGCTTTCCGGTCGCGTTCGTCGGCTGGCTGCTGCTGATCGAGGGCGCGCTGACATTGTCCGTCGCGTGGGCGGGCGTCGGCGGACAGCGTAGACTGCGCTATGCGAAGGGCATTGCATTCGTTCTTACTGCCGCGTTGATCTTCGAAGGCGATCATCACGGTCACTTCATTCTTTCGATCCTGATTGGTCTCGCGTTTATCTTCGACGGCCTGTTGCAGGCGACATCGGCGCTTGTCGTGCGTTACCGGCGCTATCGTGTCGCACTCGGCTTCGCCATCTTCGAGATCGTCCTCGGCATCTTCATGATTCAACCCTATCCGACGCATTACAAAGGCACGGTGCCGTATTGCATCGGTGCGTTCTTTATCTTCGCGGGCTGGAATCTGATCATGATCGGCATGCGCGTGCGCAAGCTGACGAGCAATCCGGCCGTATGGGGCGATGCAAGCGCGGAAGCGGCGAGCGTTGCGGACAAGGCGCCCGATAACGAAGCGCGCGTCTTGCAAGCCAGCGAATGGGACGGCCCACCCGCCGATAACGAACCGGCGCTCACCGTGCATGTGTGGACGCCGGTCGGATCGTCGAAGGCGGAAACGCAATGGCACCCGATCGTCGATCGTTATATCGCCGCGGTGGATCGCAATGGCGTGATCTCGACGGGACACGCGGCGCTCGAATCGCCGGAAGGCATCTATGTGAGTCTCTATCCCGCGGTTGAAATCGACCGCTCGCCCGATGACTTCGCGCGCCTGCTGCGTGCCACGCGCGAGAACGATGTGCCCGGCGTGTTCCAGCCGAGTTATGCGATCGAATCGAAGGCATGGTGTCCATCGACCGTGCGCGTGCGTATCCGCAATTACGACCCGGCGCGGCTCGATAGTTTCTGGCGCAACTATCGCGCGGATACGACTTATAACCTCACGCACCGCAACTGTTCGAGCAGCGTGTCGCGCGCACTCGACGCCGCGCTCGAAGGGGCGGCAGGGCGCCTTTACGGTTCGCGCGCGGGTTGGGGCGCGCTCGTCAGGATGATCGTGACGCCGGAACTGTGGGTCGCGGCGCAGATACGCAAGCGCGCGGTGACGATGGCCTGGACGCCCGGCCTCACGCTCGACTATGCGCGCGCGCTCAGCATGGTTGCCGATCCGCGTCCCTATGGCTGGCTGAAGGTCGCGCGCATGGCGCTTACGAAGATGCGCAAGTCGCGGCGTGCATGGCGCGAGGAAGGTGCGCTTGCGCAGAACGGCGGATCGAATGCCGATCCGCCCGAACGCGTTTGATGCGCTGCGCCGCTACGCTATAGATCGAGGTCTTCGGCTTCCTTGCGTGCGCGGCGTTCCTCGTTCGCGCGCCGTGCGCGCAAGCGCTGACGCGATAGCTGAGCGATCACTTCGCCCGTCGACGCGCCCGGCGGAATCTCATTGCGAATGACCTTCGGTACCATCGGCAATCCCATGCGTTGTCGACGCAGCGCGCGGGCGATGGCGGTGCGGCATTCCTGACCGTGACAGTCCCATTCATCACGGATTCGCTCGCAGTAGGGACATTTTTCCATCCCTCAAGTCTACCGCGAAACAGTGGCGGCTTCGTGCGTCACACATCCCATACGCCGCTCGCCGCGGCTCGCGTGGCGTAGTCCTCGAACGAGCAGGCTTCGCGATGCAACGCGGCGCGCACGCCATCGGCGGGCTTGTCGTTGCGGCCATCCAGCACGGTCATGAAGAGATGGAGAATCAGGTCGGTCTCGGGCTTCGGCACGCCAGCCGCGAGCAGAGCGTCGCGAAATGCATGGGGCGGCACGGGCACGAGCCGCACGTCACGTCTCGTCGCTTTCGCGAAGCATGCGAGCGCTTCGGCGAAAGTGATCGCGCGAGGTCCGGTGAGTTCGTAAAGCCGCTTTTCGTGGCCTGGCTGCGTGAGTGCGGCGACGGCTGCATCGGCGATATCTTCCGCATCGACGAAAGGCTCTTTGATATCGGCGACGGGCAGCGCGAGCGTGCCCTCACGGATCGGATCCAGCAGAAAGCTCTCGCTGAAGTTCTGCATGAACCAACTGCAACGCAGGATGGTCCAGCTCGCCCCGGAGCGTTGCAGCGCTTCTTCCGCCGCCTGCGTTTCTTCTTCGCCACGTCCGGACAACAGCACGATGCGTTCGGCGCCGCTCGACAACGACGCGTCGAAGAATACATCGAGATCGCGGAGAGCCGCGCGTGCGGCGCATTGCTGGCGTCGGCGATCCGGCGCGTGATGCCGCGTGCGGACAGCAAGCGCGTCAATGCGCTCGCGTTCCTGATCTGGCAGCCAGGCGAAGAAACAATGCGCCTTGCCGTCGCGCACAAGCGCGGTGAGGGCGCATTGCTCGTCGATGCCTATAAGCGAATGAGCTTGCGCGCCATCGAAGAGGCGTGAAAGGGGGGCCGCGTCATCCGCTCAACTGATTGGACGTGCTCGGCCGCCGCGCCCGCTGATGATGGTCGAGGCTGCGGCGCAACACCTTTTTCACGAGGCCCTTGAGGAAGTGGATCGAGCGGTCCGCGCGTACGTTCAGATCGAACGGCTTCAGTTCGACAACCTGACGCTTGCCGCCTTCGGTGAGTTTCTCGCGGATCTTCCGATGATCGACGGCCATGGCCGTGAGCGTCTCGGACGCCTGCTTGAACGAAGCGCGATCGACGCGCGCGCAAACGTGGCACGCACGCTGAAAGAGCTTGTCGAAGACGGTGAGCCAGAAATCGTCCATGTCACTGCCGTCGCAACGTGCGAGCGCTTCCTGCCCTGTGAGGCGCAGATTGTGCATGTCGCGCAGCTTGGCTGTCTGCGTGATGCTGCCGAAGCGCCGCCGATAGCCGATCAGCGGCGCGGGAATCCGATAGATGCTTTTTGCGCGCAGATAAGTCGAGGGCACGAGGGCCATGTCTTCGTAGTTTCGTCCTTCGGGAAAGGGCGCTGCGTCGAACAGGTTGGTGCGATAGACGCGCGCCCACGCAAAGGTATGGAATCGATCGGCAAACTGCTGCAGCGCCGCGCGATCCATCGGATGACCGCCGCTCGTCGCATGGTCGACGAGTTCGATGTTATCGAGCTCGCGGTCGTCGTCATCGATGATCTTGACGTTGTACTCCACCACATCCCACTTGCGCTCGGCGAGCACCGGGATCATCGCTTCGGTGAAGCCCTTCAGATAGATATCGTCGCCGTCCAGGAAGCCGACATAAGGCGTTCGCACCGCCGCGAGGCCGGTATTGCGCGCGGCGCTCAGGCCGCGATTTTCCTGGTGTATCAATTCGATGTGCACGCCGCGATCGCGCTCCACGACCGAGCGCGCTGCCGCATAGGTCTCATCGCGAGAACCGTCATCGACCACGATGATCTTCATCGCGTCGATATGAGGTTGGGACAGCAGGGATTCGAGCGCTTCCTCGATGTATCCCTCGATGTTATAAGCCGCCACGACGATGCTGAGCAGCGGACTGGTGTCTCGCAAGGAGTCACTCTCAAACGGCATGGATGACGCTCTCCGTCGATTGATTGGGCTCTGTCTCTCCGCACGCACCATGCGAAGAGCCGTTGTCGATGTCCCGCCGTGCCGCCGCGCGCAAACGCGCATCACCTTGTGATTGATTGCGGCACGACCGGACATGCAGCTGGTCTGATGGATGAGGCTGGCTCGATCACCGTACAAGACGGGAAGCTCTGGCAGCGCATTATTGTTGGAGCATGTCACGTCATATGGCGGGCCCCGGACACCCCGGCCTGACGTGCATGTCGATGGAACAATCGTTAATAGAGCCGTTTTTGCCGGGCGGGTTCCCCGAGCAACTGCATGCTAGTCCTTCAAAGCAACGAAGCGATGACACTCGCCTCTTTCAGCGTGCAGGCAAATGCAGTCCACCGGGACATACTAGTGGAAAAACGGCCGCGTGAAGCTGGGATTTCATCGCCGCCGCTTCATATCGGCGACGCAGGATGGCTCGCAAACGTTATCGTCCTGAGTCGATGGTCGCAGTTCGGTGCGCTCGGCCACATGCCCGAGCATCTTCAGCATTCAGTCGTGACAAACGGTTTCTGCGTGCAAGCGACTGTAGCAATGCACTGCATATTTTTCTCATGACTTTCGCGTCGTGAGGTCGAAGAAGAAAATAATACGCATTCGGTTGAAGCGGCACGCTATCAAGCTCAGACGTTCTCCGGCGTATAAAGCTGCGCCGACAGCGGATACTGGCTGGCCTGTGCTGCTTCGCCCGGCAGCGCTTGCAACGCGCGCAGCATTGCCTGAATGGCCGTCTCGGCGATGCGCTGAAGCGGCGTGTCGATCACGAGATCGATGACGCCTTCGACGAGCGCCTCGTACCGGTCGGGCATCAGGTCGCTGCACACGGTGACGATGCGTCGTCCCGCGGCCTCTTCGCGCAGCGCGCGTATCACGCCGCCCACGCCGCCGCCGGGGATATAGAGGCCGGCGAGATCGGCATGACGCGCGAGCATCGCGAGCGTCGCCTCGTAAGCGAGTTGCTTGTCTTCGAGATTGATCTGCGTATCGAGCACGCGCAATCCGGGCGCATGTTCGCGCAAGTACGAGCGAAAGCTGATCTCGCAGCTTTCCTGACCGAGATAACGCGGCGTGCCGACGAACACGCCAACAGTGCCTTCGTCGCGACGCGTGAGGCGGCTCACGGCCCACGCGGCCGTGCGTCCGCTCTTGCGCGGATCGACGCCGATATAACCCGCGCGTAAGGGCGCACTCAGATCCGATAGCAACGTGACCGTCGGCTTGCCCTGCCCGTGAAGCGTTTCGATTGCGGCGGTCACATGCGGATGGTCCACTGCGACGACGCCGAGCGCATCCACCTGCTCGCCGAGCGTAAGCAGCGTGCGTGCGATGGAAGCCGGATCGAGTTCATCCATGTACTCGATGACGGCGTTGCAATGCTCCGGTTCGTGGCGCGCGGCGGCATCCGTCAGAATGCGCGCGAACGTCTGATAGAAAGGATCCGCACGTTTCTGCAGACAGAAGCCGAGGGCGTAGCGTTCATGGCGCTCGCCGCGTTGCGCGCGCAGACGTTCGCGCATCAAGCCTGCGCCGTGATAGCCGATGCGCTCGGCTGCCTCGATCACGCGCAATGCAGTGCCTTCGCGTACGCTGAGACGTCCGTTGAAGACGCGATCCACTGTTGCCGGACTGACGCCGGCAGCCTCGGCCACGGATTGAAGCGTGGGACGCTTGCTCATCTTTGATGTAATTGATGGGTTTTCAATTCGCTCGATGATGCCTAAAGATAGCAAATGCGCGTCAACATTGCGCGGGCGATGCATCCGCTTTTATCATCGAATCAGCAATGACGAATGATGCAAATCCAATCATCGCTTGAGGTGACATGATGGATTCCGAGCAGGCGCAAGGTGCGGGCGCGCGGGACGGCTATCGCGATTACCGGCTCATCGACGGCGCAGGCGAGCGTGCGAAAGCGTCGGGCCTGGTCAATGCGGACTGGTACAAGTGCGCGGTGCCGCGGCCGGTCATGAAGAGCCTGATGCAGCGTGGCGATGCACGCGCCATCCGCGACACCTTGCTCTGGTATGCGTCGATCATCGCGAGCGGCGTGCTGGCGTGGTTCGCATGGCAAGCGCATTCGCTCTGGGCGATTCCCGCATTTCTTCTTTACGGCACGCTCTATTGCAGCCCCGCCGATTCGCGCTGGCACGAAAGCGGTCACGGCACCGCATTCAAGACGTCGTGGATGAACAAGGCGCTCTATCAGTTCGCGTCGTTTCAGGTGTTTCGCCGGCCGACGATCTGGCGCTGGAGTCACGCGCGTCATCACACGGATACGCTGGTCGTCGGAAGGGATCGCGAGATTGCCGTGCCGCTGCCGACGGACTGGCTGAGTCTCGCATTGAACGTCTTCGCGCTGAAGCACGCAGCAGGCGAAGTGCCGAAGATCGTTTCATCCGCGTTCGGCAATATCGGCGACGAAGAAAAGACCTACGTGCCGGAATCGGAATGGCCGAAAGTCATTCTTGAAGCGCGCGTGACGCTCGCGATCTATGCGGCGGTGATTGGCGCATGCTTCGTGTCTCATTCGATCCTTCCCCTGCTTTATATCGGCTTGCCGAGTCTGTACGGCGCGTGGCTCTATCTCTTCTTCGGCCTCACGCAGCATGCGGGGATGCCGGAGAACGTGCTGGATCATCGCAAGAACTGCCGCACGGTGATGATGAATCCCGTGTTCCGCTTTCTGTATCTGAACATGAACTATCACGTCGAACATCACATGTTCCCGATGGTGCCTTATTACGCGCTGCCGCGCCTGCACGAAGCGGTGAAGCATGACATGCCGCCGCCTTACACGAGCACGATCGCGGCATATGCAGAGATCATTCCGGCGCTCGTGCGGCAAACGCGCGATCCGTCGTATCACGTCGAAAGACCGATGCCCGCCGCGACGCAGGCATGACCAAGGAGGCCGTTCCGATGACGCAATGGATCGATGCAGCTGCGATGGACGATATCGAAGACGAAGACGTGATGCGTTTCGATCACGATGGCCGCACCTTCGCGATCTATCGTGTGAACGATGCCGTCTATGCCAGCGATGGCCTATGCACGCACGAGCACGTTCATCTGAGTGACGGATTCGTGATGGACCACGTCATCGAATGTCCGAAGCACAACGGACGCTTCGACATTCGCGACGGCCGGCCGCTGTGCGCGCCTGTTTGCGAAAAGCTGCGGACGTATCCCGCGAAAGTCGAGGATGGCCGCATCTTCATCGAGGTCTGATGCCCCGTCGACGATCGACGTCGGTATGTGGCGCGCACGACGACGCGCCACGTCCGCTTGAACCGCTATGAATGCGCGAAGGCTTAAACGCGGAACATGCTGACGACGCGCGCAAGCCGCTCGGCCTGATCGCGCAGTTCGGCGGTGGAATGCTCCGCTTCACCGACGAGCGCGGCGTTCTGTTGCGTCGCTTCGCCGATCAGCATGACCGCGCTGTTCACCTGCTCGATGCCGCTTGCCTGCTCGCGTGACGCAACGCCGATTTCATCGACGATGGCATTCACGCGCGAGACTTGCTCGACGATGCCGCCCATCGTGCTGCTCGCTTCCTCGGCGATCTTGTAGCCGTGCGAGACCTTCGCGGCCGATTCGGCGATCAGCACTTCGATCTCTTTGACTGCGCCCGCGCTGCGTTGTGCGAGCGCGCGCACTTCCGATGCGACCACCGCGAAGCCCTTGCCGTGCTCGCCCGCGCGCGCGGCTTCGACGGCAGCGTTCAACGCGAGAATGTTGGTCTGGAACGCGATGCCTTCGATCGTCGCGGTGATGTCGGCGATGCGTCGTGCCGATGCGTCGATCTCGCCCATCGTCGCGACCACGCGCCCGACTGCATGACCGCCTGCGCGCGCGGCATCGGATGCGGACGCGACGAGCGTCCCCGCCTGCGCCGTATTCGCAGCGTTCTGCTGCACGGTGCTCGTGATTTCTTCCATGCTCGCAGCGGTTTCTTCGACGCTCGCGGCCTGGGTTGCGATACGCGTGGCGATATCGCTGCTGCCCGATGCAATGCGCGCCGTCCCTTCGTTCATGTCCGCCGATGCGCTGCGCACCTGCGCGACGATGCCCGCGAGTCCGCGCGCGATGCCGTCGATCGCACGCATCAGCCGGCCGATATCGTCCTCGCGCGCGCTGTCGATACGCACGGTCAGGTCGCCCGCGGCGATGCGTTCCGACGCGCGCGTCACGTCGTCGATGGGACGGCCCACGAGTCGCGTGACCGCATAGAGCAGCACGCCGACGAGCAGCGCCACGATGACGAGCCCGAGAACCAGGAAGCGATTGCGGCTCGCGTGAACGTCGGCGAGCACTTCGTCGCGATATGCAATGCCGCCGATCATCCATTGCCATTGCGGCACCGTCATATAAATGATTTCCTTGTTGCCGCCATGCACGCGCGAATCCGCGCCCGCGATATCGGGGCCGTCGAACGAGAGCTCGCCTTCGTGCGTGTCGAGCATCTGCTTGAAGGGCGCAACGCGCTCATCGGCCAGTTCGCCTTTCGAACCGGGATGCACGAGCAGCTTGCCGCGGTTCGGGCCAGTCGATGCATCGACGACGAAGTGATAGCCGCTCGCGCCGATCGCGAGCTTCGCGATGGTGTCCTGCAACGCTGCGAATTCGGATGTCACGTCGACGCCAACGAAAAGTGCGCCGATGATGCGTCCCGATGCATCGGTGACGGGCTTGTACGCGGTGATGTACTGCTTGCCGAAAAGCGCTGCGATGCCGATATAGGGCTTGCCTGCAAGGATCGGCGCATACGCGGGGCCCTTGCGGTCGAGCAGCGTGCCGATCGCGCGCGTGCCGTCCTGCTTCTTGAGCGACGTCGTCACGCGCACGAAATCGTCCCCGGTGCGGGCGAAGATCGTCGCGATGGCGCCGCTTTCCTCGAGGAACGCGTCGGGAATCGTGAAGTCGTTGTTCAGCGCCTTGTCGCCCGCGAGGAAAGTCGGCGTGGCTTTACCGTCGATGTCCACGGTGCGGGTTTCATCGAGCGCGAACGTCGAAGGCAGACGATGCGCGAAGATCGTCATGAAGCGCGTGACTTCCGCGCTCACGGCCTTGTCGAAGAGGCCGATCATCGTCGCGATCGAGCGATTCTCGCTTTCGACGCGCGCGAGCGCATGCGTATCGACTTGCTCGCCCGCGCTGCGCGTGACGGCGATGGTGAAGAACGCGACGACGACTGCCGTGAGCGCGCATGCGAGCACGGCGAATTTGGTCCCGACGTTGGTCCGGGCCAGAACATTACGAAACATGGGGAATCACTGGGCGATAAGAGTTGTGATGATCCTTATCGGCAGATGCTTAAGAAACTTTAATTTACCGCAGGCATGAAAGCCATTGCGATGGCTTCGCGTGCGCCGAGCGGCTCCTGTTTTCCAAGACAACTCCTAGAAAACGATTAACTTTCAGTACGCGTCGATACGGGTGGTGAAAGGACCTCCAATTGGCCCGTCAGCAACAGTTCTGCCACATATTAGGGCAAATACTAGGATAGCCAGTAGGCAGCAAACCCACTATTCTTCGAAAAAACGTTTTCCAAAACCTCGGCGAGCTTGCGCTTTTAACCGGCGCAAAGCCATCGCCCACGGCGCTCGTCGCCGTTCACGCAACAAGAAACGCGGCACGACGAGCGCCGCCGCGTCCGGAGACTTACATGAACACTGTCGTTGCCGGCGTCGTGCGTACCGCCAGCCGCTATCGCTGGACCGTGTGCGCGCTGCTGTTTTTCGCCACGGTCATCAACTACATGGACCGGCAGATCCTCGGTCTGCTCGCCCCGATGCTGCAGCACGACATCGGCTGGACGCAGGTGCAGTACGGCCGCATCGTGATCGCGTTCTCGGCCTTCTATGCGATCGGCCTGCTGTGTTTCGGGCGTATCGTCGACTGGCTCGGCACGCGCATCTCTTATGCGCTCGCGATGTTCGTCTGGAGCATCGCCGCGATGCTGCACGCGGCCGTCGGCTCCGTGATGGGCTTCGCCATGGTCCGCGCGCTGCTGGGCATCGGCGAGGGCGGCAACTTCCCCGCGGCCATCAAGACAACCGCCGAATGGTTCCCGCGCCGTGAGCGCGCCCTCGCGACTGGTATTTTTAATTCCGGCGCGAACATCGGCGCGGTCTTCGCACCGGCACTCATTCCCGCGCTCGCGGTGGCCTTCGGGTGGCGCGCTGCGTTCGTGATGGTCGGCGCGATCGGCCTCGTGTGGCTCGTCGTGTGGTTCGTGATGTACCGCCAGCCGGACGGCCGCGCGCACGACGACGATATCGCCGACGAAGGCGATGACACCAACGCCGCCGACGCGGCCAACGCCAAGGCGCGCGCGCCGGGGTTCAAGGAACTCATCAGGAAGCGTGAGACGTGGGCATTCATCGTCGGCAAGTTCCTGACGGACCCGGTGTGGTGGTTCTATCTGTTCTGGCTGCCGAAGTGGCTCAACGAATCGCGCGGCATGGACATGCAGCACATCGGCTTGCCGCTCGTCGTGATCTACGCGATCACGACCATCGGCAGCATCGGCGGCGGCTGGATTTCTTCCGCGCTGCTGCGCGCGGGCTGGACCGTGAATGCGGCGCGCAAGACGGCAATGCTGATCTGCGCATGCGCCGTGTTGCCGATCGCGTTCGTTTCGCAGGCAGAAAACCTGTGGGTCGCGGTGGCCATCGTCGGTCTCGCCGCAGCGGCGCATCAGGGCTGGTCGGCGAACCTCTTCACGACGGCATCGGACTTGTTCCCGCGACGTGCGGTGGGCGCGGTGGTCGGCATCGGCGGCATGGCCGGTTCGATCGGCGGCGTGCTGTTCTCGGAAGTGATCGGCCAGGTGCTGCAACGCACGGGTCACTACTGGGTGCTGTTCGCGATCGGCGCATCGGCGTATCTCATCGCCTTCGGGATCATGCACTTGCTCACGCCGAAGATGACGCCGGCGAAGCTCGCAGCGTAATTCGTATTAGCGATTATTAGTCAAGACATGCGCCGCGCCGCCCGCACTCGCAACTTGCAGGCAGCGCGGCGTACGTCATGCAGCGGCAGCAGTCGATTCACGCACGATGAGCCGCGGCTCGAACATGGAGTTGCCCGGATCGGGATGACCGGCGAGGGCGTCGATGAGCTTCTGCATCGCGAGTTCGCCCATCTTCTCGCTCTGAATGTCGACGGTCGTGAGTCCCGGCGCGGCGTATGCGCCGTAGGGCACGTTGTCGATGCCGGTCACCGAGACGTCCTGCGGCACGCGAATGCCGAGCGAAGCGGCTTCCTTCATGAAGCCGAGCGCGATCAGGTCGTTGTAGCAGATCACCGCTTGCGGGCGCTTCGGACCGAGCATCACGCGCGAGCAAGCCTGTTCGCCGGCAAGCGACGTTGGCGCATGGGCTTCGTAGATATCGAGTTCGAGGCCCGCTTCGGCGAGACACTCGCGCGCGCCGCGAATGCGTTCATCGTTGATGCGCGCGTGCTCGAAGCCGAGATACGCGATGCGGCGATGCCCGAGATCGAGCAGATGACGCGCGAGCATGTAAGTAGCGAGGCGGCTGTTGATGCCGACGCTCGGAATCGGCAGCTCGGCGTTACGCAGCAGCACGACGGGCTTGTCGAGATCGAGCATCCACTGCGCGTTTTCGTCTGCCAGGCGCGAGCTGACGAGCAGGCCGTCCACGCGTTGCGCGAGCGCTTCGATGAGCGGCCGCTCGCGCGCCTGATTCTCGTCGATATCGACGAGCAGCAGCGTGTAGTCGTGCCGCAGCGCAATGCGGTTCGCGCCTTTCACGACATGCGTGAAGTGCGGATTGCTGATGTCGAGGATCGTGAGACCGATGGTGCGCGTCTTGCCGGTAATCATCGAGCGCGCAAGCGGGTTCGAGCGGTAGCCGAGCGAATCGATGGCTTCCTTGAGCTTGGCCTCGACCGGCGCGGAGAAGCGCTGCGCGCCATTGATGTACTTCGAGACGGTCGCGACGGAGACGCCCGCCGCAGCGGCGACGTCGCGAATGGTCGGGGAAATTTTTTTCATTCGGAGGGTAACGTTTTCGCACTGTTAACGGATTGTCGCAGAAATTCGGGAAACGATGACATCGAAACTTGCGTTTTGCATGCGGCGTTTTGCATGCCAGACGGCGATTGACGGCGCGTCGCGCCGATCGATATAGTCCCGAAAACGTTTTCTTCCTTATTGCTTTCAACGCATCAGTACGTATTGACAGGAGTCTCGATGAATCAGCCAAACGCAGCGGCCAAGCCGTTCAAGCGTCTGCTTCTGACCGGCGCGGCCGGCAATCTGGGTCGTCAGTTGCGCGGCGCGCTCGCTCAATGGGCCGACGTCGTGAGGCTCTCCGACATCGCGCCGCTCGACGATGCAGCGAGCCATGAAGAGATCAGCGCCGTGGATCTCGCGGATCGCGACAAGGTGATGCAGCTCGTCGAGGGCGTCGACGCGATCGTGCATCTCGGCGGCATCTCGATCGACGCGCCGTTCGACGATCTGATCGAAGCGAATATCCGCGGTACGTACAACATCTATGAAGCGGCGCGCCGTCATGGGGTGAAGCGCATCGTGTTCGCGAGCTCGAACCATGCAATCGGCTTTCATCCAGTCACCGAAGTGCTCGACGCCGATTCGCCCCATCGCCCGGACAGTCTTTATGGCGTGACCAAGTGCTTCGGCGAATCGCTGTCGCGCTATTACTTCGATCGCTTCGGCATCGAGACGGTGAACCTGCGCATCGGTTCGTCGTTCGAGGAGCCGAAGAATCCGCGCATGCTCGTCACGTATCTGAGCTACCGCGATTTCATCGAGCTCGTGCGCTGCTCGCTGTTCACGAATCGCGTCGGTCATGCGGTGGTGTACGGCGCTTCTGACAATCCGGTGAAGTGGTGGGACAACTCGAAGGCGGGCTTCCTCGGCTTCAATCCGCAAGACAGCTCGGCCCAGTTCGACGGGCTCTTTCCGGTGACCGGACCGAGCGCCGATCGCGATGATCCGGCGCAGCGCTTCCAGGGCGGCCCGTTCGTATTGGGCGAGCCGATGGAGCGCAAGCGATGAGCGCCGCCGTGCGCGCGGAACGCATCGACGCGGCCGGGCGCGCGACCGTCGGCGAATGTCCGGTATGGCGCGCGCAAGAGGGCGCGCTGTATTGGGTCGATATTCCCGCGCGACGGATCGTCAGGCTCGAGATCGAAAGCGCGAGACGTACGGAATGGGCGTTCGACGAACAGGTCGCATGCTTTGCGTTCGACAAGGCTGGGCGCGTCGTCGCGGGCATGGAAAGCGGCATGTTCGGTGTGACGCTCGCCGACGCGAACCAGGCGCACGCCGTGAAGCTCGCCGCGCCTTCGTTTCCCGCGACGGGCATGCGCTTCAACGATGGCCGCTGCGACAGGCAAGGGCGCTTCTGGGCCGGAACGATGGTGATGGACATGTCGCTCGCGAGTGCCGTCGGCGCGCTGTATCGCTTCGATGAGCAGGGCGCTTTGTCGGAATCGGTCGTCGATGGTCTGATCACGCAGAACGGCCTCGCATGGTCGCCGGATGGCAGAACGATGTATTTGTCGGACTCGCATCCGCAACGGCGCATGATCTGGGCATTCGACTTCGACCCCGACACCGGCACGCCGCACGCGCAGCGCGCATTTGCCGATCTGCATCACTACGCGGGCCGTCCCGATGGCGCCGCGGTCGATGCGGACGGCTGCTACTGGACGTGTGCGAACGACGCCGGCCGCCTGCTGCGTTTCACACCGCGCGGCGAACTCGATCGCGAGATCGTGCTGCCTGCGAGCAAGCCGTCGATGTGCGCGTTCGGCGGCAGCGATCTGAAAACGCTCTATGTCACGACTATTCGTCCGGCAATGAATGCCACTGACGACGACGGTCACGTGTTCGCATTGAACCCCGGCGTGCAAGGATTACCGGAGCCGGAGTACGCCGCGCTGTTACCGGTAGCATAAACTTCACGAAAACGGGGCGATCATTCGCCCCGTCCGCATTTTTTTCGCATGATTTGGGACGCAAACGATTCGAGCGCACTTTATTGGCGCGCATCGAAATGATGGACACGTCCCCCTTCGGAACCGATACCAAGCACAAACACCAATGCTGCAAGTCCTTCTGAAAGAGTAGTCTCCGCAGGTATCTCAAGCACCCGCGATCAACAGATTCTCTAATCCGGAGGAGACATTGATGGACCTTGAAGCTCGCACCATGAAGCGCGTGATGGTTCGCCTCGTGCCGTTCCTGATCTTGTGTTACTTCATCGCATATCTGGACCGCGTCAACGTCGGCTTTGCCGCATTGCAGATGAACAAGGCGCTCGGTTTCACTGCGAGCATGTTCGGTTTCGGCGCCGGCATTTTCTTCATCGCCTATTTCTTTTTCGAGGTTCCTTCGAACCTGCTGCTCGAACGATTCGGCGCGCGCCGCTGGATCGCACGCATCATGTTCACGTGGGGCATCCTCGCAGCCGCGATGGCCTACATTCCGCATATCGCGCAGGCGACGGGCCTCTCCAACGCATACGTGTTCTATGGCTTGCGCATCCTGCTCGGCGTCGCGGAAGCGGGCTTCTTTCCCGGCATCATCTTTCTGCTGACCTTGTGGTTCCCGGCGAAGTATCGCGGCCGCGTCGTCGGCTATTTCATGGCGGCGATTCCACTGTCCACCGTGATCGGCGGACCGATCTCCGGCGCGCTCTTGCAGATGGACGGCATCAACGGCATGGCGGGCTGGCAGTGGCTGTATCTGATCGAAGCGATTCCCGCGTTGCTGCTCGCGTTCGTCGTGTACTTCTATCTGACCGACAAGCCCTCCGACGCACACTGGCTTGCAAAAGAAGAGCGTGACTGGCTCGTCGATCGTCAGGCGCAAGAGCGCGCGCATCGCGAATCCGTGCATGCGTTCAGCGTGAAGGAAGCCATTTTCAATCCGCGCGTGCTCGCCATTGCCCTGATCTACTTTGGCGCGAATGCCACGAACTATGGGCTGAGCTTCTTCCTGCCGCAGATCGTCAAATCGTTCGGTCTTTCCAACTTGCAGACCGGCTTCGTCACGTCATTGCCCTATGCCGTGGGCGTGATCAGCATGGTGCTGTGGGGCCGTCATTCGGATCGCAAGCTCGAACGGCGCTGGCATGTCGCGATTGCGTTGATGGTCGCGGCGGGCGGCATCGCGGCATCGGCGGGCCTCGACGATCCGGTGATGAAGATGATCGCGCTGTCGATCGCGGGCTTCGGCATCTTCGGTTGCCTGCCGGTGATCTGGACGCTGCCGGCCTCGTTCCTTTCGGGTGCGGCGGCGGCGGGCGGCATCGCGGCGATCAACTCGCTCGGCAATCTCGCGGGCTTCTTCGGTCCCTATGCGATGGGCTGGATCAAGGACAGCACGGGCGGCTTCGGCGCGGGCCTGCTGTGCCTGGCAGGGGCGGGCATGGTCGGCGTGGCGGCGGTCCTGCTGCTGCATCACGATCAGGCACTGGAGACGATTTCCGGCGCGCATGACGTCGAGGATGGCGAGCCGAACATGGCGCGTTGATGTTGCATCGCGAGTACCGCGCCAACGCGCGGTCCTCGCGTATTCATTCAAGCGACGACTGCGCGCGTCGCAATCTCTCCCGGCTGTTGATCAGATGCAGACGCATCGCGGTGCGCGCCGAATCGGCATCGCCGCGTTCAATGGCGTCCGCGATCTGTTCATGCTCGCGATTCACGCGCATCAGGTAATCCGCGTATTGATCGCGCGGAATCGGCGTCGCCGTGATGCGCGTGCGCGGAATCATGCGCGTGCCCAGATGATCCATGATCTCGACGAAATAGCGATTGCCCGTTGCATGCGCGATCTCCATGTGAAAGCGCAGATCGGGCGATACGGTATCGCTTGCTTCGCCCACATTTCTTGAAAAGTCCCCGAGCGTCGAGCGCATCGTCGCAAGACGCGCGGCATCGCAACGCATTGCGGCAAGTCCCGCGCTTTCGGTTTCGAGACTGATGCGCAATTCGAGGATGGCGAGCGCATCCATCGAACCGGCGACATCGGCGGGATCGAGGTGCAGAAGAGGCGACATGCCCGCTTCACACACGAACGTACCGATGCCATGCCGCGTTTCCACGAGTCCTGCCGCTTGCAGACGCGACAGCGCCTCACGCACGACGGTGCGGCTCACGCCGAAGCGCTGAACCATTTCCGCTTCCGTCGCGAGCCTGCTGCCGCCCTTCAGTTCCTGTGCATCGATCTGGGCGCGCAAGGCGTCGACGAGTTGCGCGGTCAGACTGCGTCGCGCTTGCGGCGATGCAATCGAGGATGCGTCGGTGCCTGCATGAAGATCGGGCGATAGCGTCACGGTATTCTCGTTGGCGTGGGTTTTACACACATTGACAAATCGTTCGGCAAATGATGATATGCGTCATGCAGTGATATGACAACGTACAAGAAGATGCGCGCAGGGTAATCCCTAGCGACGACAGCCTTCAGGAGACACAACACGATGGAACAACAAACCAGCACGCCGTCCGCCGACGAAGATGCGCAATTCGATCGTCTGTTGCTGACGGGCGCCGCCGGCGGAATCGGCCGCGCGATCCGGCATCGCGTCGCCGAGTTCGCGCGGCATGTGCGGATCTCCGACTTGCCTGGCGTGTTGCAGGGCGACGCCGCGCCTCACGAAGAGATCGCTCCTTGCGATCTCGCCGACCGCGACGCCGTCGATGCGCTTGCGATGGACTGCGACGCGATCATTCATCTCGGCGGGGTATCGGTCGAGCGTCCGTTCGAAGAGATTCTCGAAGCCAACATCAAGGGCGTTTTCAATCTTTACGAAGCGGCGCGCCGTCAGGGCGTGAAGCGCATCGTGTTCGCAAGCTCGAATCACGTCACGGGTTTCTATCGGCAGGACGAACGAATCGACGCCACTGCGCGCAAGCGCCCCGATGGCTACTACGGCTTGTCGAAGTCCTTCGGCGAGGACATGGCGCAAATGTATTTCGACCGGTACGGCATCGAGACGGTGAGCATTCGTATCGGCTCCGTGTTTCCGGAGCCGAAGGACCGCCGCATGATGGCGAGCTGGATGAGCTACGACGATTTTCATGACCTGTTGCGCCGCAGTCTCTTCACGAAAGACGTCGGCCACACGATCGTCTTCGGCATGTCGGCGAACGCGCATACATGGTGGGACAACCGCTGCGCCGCGCATCTCGGCTTCGTTCCGCGTGACTCGTCCGAGCAGTTCCGCGAAAAGGTCGAAGCGACGCCGCCGCCGGCGCCCACCGATCCCGTGGCGGTGCTGCAGGGCGGTGCCTTCACGACGACTGGCCCGTTCGATCCGGTTTAATGCATGCGAAATGCAGTATCACGGCACTCGTAGTATGTCGTCATACATCCAGAGCGGGCGCACAGCGTGTTAGCGCCCACACCTGACAGGAACTCTTGCCGCCATGTTCTCTCTCGATTTTTCACCGCTGCTGCCGTACTGGCCGACGTTCCTGCTGGGCGCATGGCTCACGCTCAAGATGACTTGCGTGGCTGTGTTCTTCGGGCTGATTCTCGGCATGCTGGTGGCGTTCGCGAAGCGCGCGAAAGTGCCGGTCCTCACGCGCCTGTGCATCGTCTATATCGAGGCGGTGCGCAATACGCCGTTCCTCGTGCAGATCTTTCTGCTGTACTTCGGTCTTGCGAGCATCGGCTTGCGCATGCCGACGTTCGCGGCCGCCGCGCTCGCGATGACGATCAACATCGGCGCATATGCGGCCGAGATTATCCGCGCGGGACTCGAATCGGTGCCACGCGGACAAATCGAAGCGGCCGAATGCCTCGGGCTTCCGAAGTGGCGCATCGGCTGGCATGTGATGTTGCAGCCGTCGATCGAAAAGGTCTATCCCGCGCTGACGAGCCAGTTCCTGCTGATGATGCAGGCCTCCGCGATCGCCTCGCAGATTTCGGCCGAAGAGCTCACGGCGGTCGCGAACACTGTGCAGTCCGATACGTTCCGCTCGCTCGAAACGTACATCGTGGTCGCGGCGCTGTATCTGGCGTTGTCGCTCGTCATCAAGCTCATCGCGTGGGCGGTGGGAGAGCATCTCTTCAAGCGCCGCCGCGCGATCCGGCTTGCTGCTAAACGCGCCGGCAAGACGCCGCCCGATCCGCAGCGCATCGATACGGTCATTCCCGGAGGTGCGGCATGAGCGGCGGATTCACGTCATCGCACCTTGTCTATCTAGTGCAATCGATCGGCTGGACGCTCGTGCTTTCCGCGCTTGCGTTCGTGCTCGGCGGTATCGGCGGCTTTGTCGTGATGCTCGCGCGCATCTCGCCGCGCGCATGGCTTGCGCGCGTGGCGCTCGTGTATATCGAGGCGATTCAGGGCATACCGCTGCTGATCCTGCTGTTCATCGTGTACTTCGGCCTGTCGGTGTACGGCTATCAGGTGCCCGCGCTCGTCGCGGCCGGCCTCGCGCTGATGATCTATTCGAGCGCATATCTCGGCGATATCTGGCGCGGCTGTATCGAAGCGATGCCCAAGCCGCAGTGGGAAGCGTCGGAATGCCTGTCGCTCACGCGCTGGCAGACGCTGCGCCTCGTCATCATCCCGCAGGCGATGCGTCTCGCGCTGCCGCCGACCGTCGGGTTTCTCGTGCAGCTCATCAAGATGACGTCGCTTGCTTCGGTGATCGGCTTCATCGAGCTGACGCGCGCGGGGCAGATCATCAATAACTCGATCTTCCAGCCGTTCCTCATCTTCGGTCTGGTCGGCGCTTTCTATTTCGTCCTGTGCTATCCGCTTTCGCGCTGGAGCCAATCGATGGAGAACAAGCTCAATGTCAGCAATCGTTAAGGTCGGCGATATTCACAAGAGCTTCGGCTCCAATCATGTTCTCAAGGGCGTTTCCTTCGAAGTCAACAAGGGCGAGATGATCGCCGTGATCGGCGCGAGCGGTTCGGGCAAGAGCACGGCGTTGCGTTGCATCGACAGGCTGGAGACGATCGACCAAGGGCAAATCGAAGTGTGCGGCATTCGCGTCGATGATCCGAAGGTCGATCTGCATCTGTTGCGCCGCGAAGTGGGCATCGTGTTTCAAAGCTATAACCTCTTTCCGCATCTGACGGTCGAAGAGAACATCATGCTCGCGCTGCGTCACGTCAAGAAGATGTCGCGCGACGAAGCGCGGCGCATCGCGATGAACGTGCTGGAGCAGGTCGGTCTCGGACAGAAGGCCGATGCGTATCCCGAGCAATTGTCGGGCGGACAGCAGCAGCGCGTGGCGATCGCGCGCTCGCTCGCGATGTCGCCAAAGGTGATGCTGTTCGACGAAGTGACCTCGGCGCTCGATCCGCAACTGACGGGCGAAGTGCTGCGCGTGATGGAAGACCTCGCTGCCGACGGCATGACGATGCTGCTCGTCACGCACGAGATGGCCTTCGCGAAGCGCGTGGCGGATCGCATCATCTACATGCATCAGGGAAAGGTTTGGGAAGTGGGCGACGGCAGCATGCTCGATGCGCCGCGCACACCCGAATTGCGCGCATTCCTCGATAGTGGACTTTGATAATCGCAGCATCAATTCAGCAACATTAATAACGACGGAGACGTAACTTGAAAGCGAAATCAATCATTGCACGCGCAACGCTCGCAACGTTGATGATGGCAGGCGCGGTTCACAACGTGATGGCCGATGAACTCGACGACATCAAGAAGGCAGGCGTCGTGCGCGTCGCGATCGCCATCGGCACGCCGCTCTTCAGCTATGCCGACCAGAACCTGAAGCCCGCGGGATCGGACGTCGATACTGCCGCCGCGCTTGCGAAGGATCTCGGCGTGAAGCTAGAACTCGTGCAGATCACCAACGCCGCGCGCATTCCGACGCTGCAGGCGAAGCGCGCGGACCTCGTGATTTCCTCGCTGTCGGTCACGCCGGAGCGCGCCAAAGTCGTCGATTTCTCGAACCCGTATGCGGTCATCTCGATCATCGTTGGCGGCGTGAAGACGGCGAACGTGAAGAGCTATGCGGATCTCGACGGCAAGACCATCGGCCTCACGCGTGCAACGGTGAACGACACGCTGACGACACAGCAGGCGAAGGGCGCACAGATTCAGCGCTATGAAGACGATGCGACGCTCATCACGTCGATGGTCACGGGACAGGTCGACATCTTCTCGAGCACGCCTTCGAACTTGAAGGAGATGCAGGATCGCGCTCCGCAACGCAACATCGAGATGAAGTTCGAGCAGAAGACGTTCGATCTCGGCATCGCGATGAACAAGGACCAGCCGCGCCTGAAGGAATGGGTGAACAACTGGGTCGGCGCGAACATGAAGAGCGGCAACCTCAACACGATCTACAAGAAGTATCACGGACGGGATCTGCCGGAGAACATGCGCAAGGGCGCCTGAGCGCAGGGTCTCGCTTCAGTCATGCGCAACGGCGGCGGGTCATCGATCCGCCGCCGTTGTCGTTTGCATTACGCATACCGGATTCCTTCCGGAATGATGCATTCAAAATACCGCGATCGCCTATCCTGAACGCCCGCACCACGCGGTCTCGACACGGTTCAGGACAAACCGCCGCGCTCCGGCGTACACTCCTTTTGCGTTTTGAATCCTGCATGCATTGAGCCAACACGGATGCGCGCCACGTCATTCCGTGCGCGGCTCCGTCGATCACTGGACATCCTCTCTTCATCACGGGACACATCATGGCCAAGGGCACGATAGCGGACTATCTGGCGAAGACACTGGCGGCGGCGGGCGTAGAGCGAATCTGGGGCGTGACGGGCGACAGCCTGAACGGTTTGGCGTTCAGCCTCGATCGTGTCGGCTCGATCCGCTGGATGCATACGCGTCACGAGGAAGCAGCCGCTTTCGCGGCCGGAGCCGATGCCGCCGCGACAGGCAAACTCGCCGTATGCGCGGGCAGTTGCGGCCCAGGCAATCTGCATCTCATCAATGGTCTTTACGACTGTCATCGCAATCATCAACCGGTGCTCGCCATCGCGGCGCACATTCCGTCGACGGAAATCGGCCTCGGCTACTTTCAGGAAACGCATCCGCAGGAATTGTTCAGGGAATGCAGTCACTTCGTGGAGCTGGTGTCGAATGCGTCGCAGTTTCCGCGCGTGCTCGAACGTGCGATGCGCGCCGCGATCGATCAGCGCGGCGTCGCGGTGATCGTGTTGCCGGGCGACGTCGCATTGAGCGAAGGCCCGGCCGTCGAGCCGCGCTGGACCGCGAGCGCGCCGGGCGCGATCGTGCCGGCAGACGCCGATCTCGACAAGCTCGCGAGCCTTCTGAACGGCTGCGAAGCGGTGACGATCATGTGCGGCAGCGGCGTCGCCGGCTCGCACGACGAAGTGGTCGCGCTCGCCGATACGCTCGGAGCACCGATAGTGCATGCGTTGCGCGGCAAGCAGTTCATCGAGTACGACAACCCGTTCGATGTCGGCATGACAGGGCTCATCGGTTTCAGTTCGGGCTATCACGCGATGATGTCGTGCGACACGCTGCTCCTGCTCGGATGCGATTTTCCGTATCGCCCGTTCTATCCGCCGCAAGCGAAGATCGTGCAGATCGACTGGCGCGGCTCGCAACTCGGACGCCGCGCGCCGCTGGAAATGGGGCTCGTCGGCACGATCAAGGAAACGCTCGCGGCGCTCTTGCCGAAGCTCCAACGCAAGGACGAGCGGCGTTTTCTCGAGAACGCATTGAAGCACTATGCGACCGCCCGCAAGGACCTCGACGATCTCGCGACGCCATCCGCGCCGGGACGTCCGATTCATCCGCAATATCTGACGAAGCTCGTCGATGAAATCGCAGCCGACGACGCGATCTTCACCGTCGACGTCGGTACGCCGACACTGTGGGCCGCGCGTTATCTGACAATGAACGGCAAGCGCCAGTTGCACGGCTCGTTCAATCACGGCTCGATGGCAAACGCAATGCCGCAGGCGCTCGGCGCTCAGGCCGCGCGGCCGCAACGGCAAGTCGTTTCGCTATCGGGCGACGGCGGTTTGTCGATGCTGCTCGGCGATCTGCTCTCGGCCGTGCAACTCGATCTCCCGATCAAGGTCGTCGTGTTCAACAACAGCCTGCTCGGTTTCGTGTCGATGGAACTGAAGGCTGGCGGCTATCTCGACACCAACGTCGATCTCAGCAAGACCGATTTCTCGCAGATCGCGAAGGGCGCGGGCATCTGGTCGGTGCGCGTCGAGGAATCGGAGCAACTCGAAAACGCGCTGCGCGAAGCGTTCGCGCACAAAGGACCGGCGGTCGTCGATGTCGTCACGTCGAAGCATGAACTCGCGATGCCGCCGACCATCGAACTGTCGCAAGCGAAGGGCTTCAGCCTCTATATGTTGCGAGCGATCCTGAGCGGGCGCGGCGATGAGATCGTCGAACTCGCGCGCACGAATCTGCGTTGAGCCATGAACGAATCGAACGATACGCTGCCACTCGATCACGTTTTCGAATACGAAGGACAAGCCGTGCGCTACGGCATGATCGGCGAGGGCGCGCCGCTCGTGATGGTGCACGGCACGCCGTTTTCATCGCAGGTGTGGCGACGCATCGCACCGGTAGCGGCACGTTTGCGGCGTGTGCATTACTTCGATCTGCTGGGCTACGGTGCGTCGGAGATGCGCGAGGGGCAGGACGTATCGCTCGGCGTGCAGAATCGCGTGCTCGCGGCGCTTCTCGCGCACTGGTGCGGTGAGTGGAACGGTGCCTTGCCCGATGTGCTCGCACACGATTTCGGCGGCGCGACATCGCTGCGAGCCGCGTTGATCGACGGCTGCGCGTATCGTTCGCTGATGCTCGTCGATCCGGTCGCCGTCGCGCCGTGGGGATCGCCCTTCGTGCGTCATGTGCGACAGCATGAAGCCGCGTTTGCGGGTGTGCCGCCGTACATGCATCAGGCGATGCTCGATGCATATCTGCAGGGTGCGGCGCATCGGCGGTTGCAGCAAGAGACGCTGCGCGTCTATACGCGGCCGTGGACCGGCAAAGTCGGGCAGGCCGCGTTCTATCGGCAGATCGCGCAGATGGATCAGCGCTATACCGATGAAGTGCAATCGCGCTATCGCGAATTGAAATGCCCCGTATCGATTCTTTGGGGCGAAGAGGACGAGTGGATACCGGTCGAGCGCGGTGTCGAACTCGCATCGCTGATTCCGGGCGCGCGCTTTACGCGCGTGCGCGGATCAGGGCATCTGATGCAGGAAGATGCGCCCGAAGCGATCGTCGGCGAATGGCTGACGTTCGCGGGCGCAATCCAGTAACGCGATCAGAAGCGCGATCAGAAGCGCGATCAGAAGCGATAAGTGACGCCGACCTTTACGATCGGATAGAAGCGCAACTTGTCCGCCTTGTTCTGCAGATCCTGCTGTTCCGCGTCGATGTTTTCCTGTCCCGCCGCCGCGACGATATCCGCCGGAACGTCGAGCGTGACGCGCGGGCGGCCATACGCGACGCCTGCATCGAAGAACGCGGAGAAGCCTTTCTCGGCAACAGGCGTATGCCCGAAGCCGATGCCGATATACGGACGCACGGCCGGGAACTTAGCCTTGGCGTGAATGCTTTCCCCGAAAGTCGGATAAGCGATGCCGTCGATGGTGTAGGTGCCGTTCATGCTGGTCGCGGTGCCATCGACATGATCGCCGCCGATGAGCGCGCCAGCCGTGATGCGAAAACCGACCGTTCCCGGCGCCGGAAAAAAGTCGAAATAGAAGCCGCCGTGATAGATGCTCGCGGTGCCGTCGTAGTGAAGACCGCCAGCGTCGAAGTTATGCGAGAACTTCAGGCCGTTGAATTCGGCGCGCACGTTGTCGCGCGTGCCGAGCGATTCCGAGTAGCCGATGCCCACGCCTTCGGTGCCGATCTGACCGTAGATTTCGCGGGCGTGCGAGAGCGGAGCGGCAAGCGCGGCGAGCGTGCCGATAGCGGCCGCGCATGCGGCCAACGACTTCTTCATTGCAGATTATCCGTGGAGGAGATGGACGAGAGGGCGTCCAGGCGAAAGCGGCGAATAGTGCCGGCTGGTGCGGGAGAGCCGTGCGCGACGGAGGCGTCGCTGTTGATGATTGTGTTTACGGAAACGTTTGCTGAAAACTTTAGCTAAATCGTTCCACAAAAATGCGGAACGGAACCGGCAAGAAATGATGACCGGTTCCGCATTCAACATTGCTCGTTTTTAGACCTTGTTCCTTGCGCTTTCAGCACGGAATGCCGCTTCGCCGGCATCGGAGATTTCGACCCATTTTTTATCGGGCGGCGCATCGTCGACATAACTGTCGTGCCAGTTCCACCACTTATAGGTCGGTGTCTGCGGATAGCCTTCAGGCGAGTCTTCCCAGAGTTCCTGTCGGCCGAGCGGCGTGATGTCGAGATAGTTCCAGGTATTGCCCATCTGCTCGTCGCCGCGATTGTTGAGAAAGTACGTGCGAAATGCACGGTCTCCTTCGCGGAAGAACACGTTCGTGCCGTGCCACTCGTCGACGCCGAAGTCGGCATCGAAGCGATCCGTCAGCGTGAACCAGGGAATGGTCCAGCCCATGCGTTCCTTCAGCCGCGCGATGTCCTGCTGCGGCGCGCGCGATACGAAGACGAGCGTCGTGTCGCGCGCATTCAGATGTGCAAGATGCGCGACCTGATCCGCGACCAGCGAGCAGCCGCGGCACGCGTGCTCCGGCCATCCGAAGACGCCCGGCTCATAGAACGCGCGATAGACGATCAACTGACGCCGGCCATCGAAAAGATCGAGAAAGCCGATCTTGCCCGCGGGGCCTTCGAACATGTAGTCCGTCTTCACGGCGGTCCAGGGCATGCGGCGGCGTTCAGCGGCGAGCGCGTCGCGCGCGCGCGTCTGGGCTTTCTCCTTCACCAGCAACTGCTGACGCGCTGCTTCCCATTGCTCCTGCGACACGACGGGCGGCGTGCGCATCCCTGTTTCGTCGGATGTAGTCATGGCCTTGCAACCTCCTGAGTTGGACTCTTGCTCGTTGTTTGCCGTGATTCAGTCTGACTCGGATAGCGGAAAACGGAGAGTAACAAGTGTGACGCCATTTGCCCGATCGCGCGTTCCGATGGCCCGACGCGCGACCGCAGCAATCAGGGTCAAGCCCACGAAGCGCGCAGCGCGTGCATCGTTTTCCAGTACGTGAAGAAGCGTCCCGCGAAGATGCCCGCGACGATGCCCGACACGGCAGCGTCGATTGCCGCATAGGTCGTGAGCGCGGGCAGATAGGCGACGGTCGCCATCTCGAAGCCGAGCCAGAACTTCGCGATGAACGTCGCGAGGATCAGCAGCATCGGCAACATGGAGCCGGGCAGCATCACGGTTCGCGCGATCGGATCGACGATGAAGCGGCTCTGGCTCGCAAGGAACACGCCGCCGACGATGCCCGCGCCCAGCGTGGCGATCCACACGGCGACGGCCATCCATCCGGCGAGCGGCGACGCGACGAGATGCGCGATGCCCATGCCCGCGAAAATAATCGGAACGATTGCGAGCTTCGACAGCGGGGTGGTGCTGGCCTGCATCGCCTTGATGCCGCGATACAAAAGAAATGCGAGCAGCACCCAGACCCACGTCGGCGTGCCTTGAACGATGGCGATTGGCGTCATGGTCATCTCCTTGCAAGTGGTTGTTTGATGCGCATGATGACGCCGGAGAATTAGCCGCGAATGAGTTGGCGAGCGTATGCGCGCGT
Organism: Caballeronia sp. LZ028; assembly: GCF_031451415.1. NCBI lineage: Bacteria > Pseudomonadati > Pseudomonadota > Betaproteobacteria > Burkholderiales > Burkholderiaceae > Caballeronia > Caballeronia sp. LZ028. Next base: position 628,205 of record NZ_JARUXN010000003.1, read on the forward strand.
CGCGGGAATTAAGCGAATTCCGAAAACCCGTCGCGCGACGGGTAAAATGCGGCGCCTGCCCGACGATCGGCTAGAGAGACCGCGCGTGACCCGCGCGCGCCGGCATCGCGGGCAGCGTCCGCCCCACGAGGGCAAGCTTTTGTCCGTCTGCGCCTGTCCGGTCAACCCGCGCACCGCCGCTTTCGCTGAACCACACACGACACGCAACGACATTCAAGGATCGTTTTCATGCTTGCCCGCATCACCCGCCTTTTCCCGCTCTGGGCCGTGCTGGTTTCCATCGCCGCCTATAGCGCGCCTTCATCCGTGACGGGCATCGCGCCGCACGTCACGACGCTTCTCACGATCATCATGCTGTCGATGGGCGTCACGCTTTCCATCGACGATTTCAGGCGCGTGTTCACGCGGCCCGCGCCGGTCATCGCGGGCATCGTGCTGCATTACCTCGTGATGCCGCTCGCCGCGTGGGTCATCGCGAAAGCGCTGCACATGCCGCCCGATCTGATGGCGGGCATGGTGCTCGTGTGCAGGGTCGCGAGCGGCACGGCGTCGAACGTGATGATCTATCTCGCGCGTGGCGACGTGGCGCTGTCCGTCACGATCAGCGCGCTCTCGACGCTCGTCGGCGTGTTCGCGACGCCGCTGCTCACGCGCCTTTATGTCGATGCCTCCATCGCCGTCGACGTGCACGGCATGCTGATGAGCATCGTGCAGATCGTCGCGCTGCCTATCGTCATCGGCCTCGTCGTGAACCATCTGTTCGGCAAGCTCGTGCGCAAGATCGAGTGGATGCTGCCGCTCGTGTCGATGGTGGCGATCCTGCTCATCATCGCCGCGGTGGTCGGCGGCACGCAGAAGAGCATCGCGTCGGTGGGCATGGTCGTCGCGGTGGGCGTGGTGCTGCACAACGGCATCGGTCTATTGGGCGGCTATTGGGGCGGGCGTCTGCTCGGCTTCGACGAAGCCGTCTGCCGCACGCTGGCAATCGAAGTCGGCATGCAGAACTCGGGGCTCGCGGCGACGCTCGGCAAGCTGTATTTCACGCCGATCGCGGCGTTGCCCGGCGCACTTTTTTCGGTGTGGCACAACCTGTCGGGGTCGATGCTCGCGGGCTATTGGGCGGGACGTCCGGCGAAAGGCTCGACGCGCGAAGCCCACGCGCAGGCCGCCGTCGCGCGGCACGGCTGAACGTGTGAATCGATCGAAAAAAAACGCGCGGATTGTGGCGCGTTTTTTTCGGACGCGAAATCAACTCGCCGCGAGCGATGCTTCCGCGACCGGCCGGTCATCGATCGGAAAATGCAGCAGCGCCGCGACGAGTCCGGCGATTGCCGTCGCGGCCCAGATCAGCGAGTACGAGCCGGTCGTGTCGAACACGTAGCCGCCGAGCCACGCGCCGAGAAACGATCCGAGCTGATGACTGAGAAACACGACGCCGAATAGCGTGCCCAGATGCCGCGTGCCGAACACCTTCGCGATGAGTCCGTTGGTGAGCGGCACCGTGCCCAGCCACGTCAGGCCCATCACGGCGGCGAAGACGACGACGGATACGCTCGTCGTCGGCAACAGGACGAAGAGGGCGATCGCGCCGCCGCGAATCAGATAGAGCCACGCGAGGACGTGATGCTGCCGCCAGCGTCCGCCGAGCCAGCCGCATCCCCAACTGCCGATCATGTTGAAGAGGCCGATCAGCGCGAGCGCGGTCGCGCCGAGTCCGACCGGCATGTGGCACAGCATCAGATAGCCGGGCAGATGTGTCGCGATGAACGCAAGCTGAAAGCCGCAAGTGAAAAAGCCGAGCGTCAGCAGCCGATAACCGCGATGCCGCGACGCATACGCGAGCGTTTCGCGCAACGGCATCGCGGCGGCTTGCGCGTGCGTTTCGTGCGATGCCGAAGATGCCTTGCTCCGGCGGCTCGCGCGATCGAGCGCGATGCCGAGCGGCGCGGCGAGCAGCAGCACGAAGGCGAGGGCATAGAGCGACGCCGGCACGCCCGCATGCACGCGCACTTCCTGCGCGAACGGCACCATCAGCACCTGGCCGAGCGAGCCGCCCGCGCTGGCCAGGCCCATCGCGACGCTGCGTGTTTGCGGCGACGCCACGCGTCCGACCGTCGCGAGCACGACGCCGAAACTCGTGCAACTGATGCCGATGCCCACGAGCAAGCCAAGACCGAGCACGAGCATCCAGCCGGAAGTCGCGGCGGCGGCGAGCGCGAGCCCGGCGGCGAACGTGGCCGCGCCCGTCGCGACGACCGGCGCTGCGCCGTATCGATCGGCGGCCGCGCCCGCGAACGGCTGCGCGAAGCCCCACACGAGGTTGTGCAGCGCGATCGCGAAGGCGATCAGCGTGATGGGCATGCCGCGATCGAACGAAAACGGCCCGATGAAAAGCCCGAACGTCTGGCGCACGCCCATCGCGGCGCTCAGGATCAGCGCGGCCGCGCCGATGAGCACCCACGTCGTCGCGCGGTCCGTGGCCGATCGTGTGGTCGATAAAGACGACATGGCTCGTTCCTCCTTGCGGCCATCGTCGCAGGCGAACGTCCGTGCTGACAAACGAAAAGATTTCGCCGTCGGATGAGCGCAGTTCAACCGTTATCGACGAAACCGGCCGCTTGTTCGATCAGCCAGTTGCGAAACGCGACGAAATCCGCGCGCTCGCTCGCTTGCGGCGTCTCGCAGAGCCAGTAGGCGGTTTGCGTCTCGACGCTCGTCGCGGACGCTTCGACCAGCGTGCCCGCCGCCAGCTCGCGATCGACGAGCGGACGCCTGCCGATGACGACGCCAAGCCCGGCCGCGGCGGCATCGAAGCCGAGCTGAACGGTATCGAAGCGAAGGCCGCCGTGCAGATCAAGACCGTCGATGCCCGCGCCGTCCATCCACGCTTGCCAGTCCTGACTGGCCGTATCGATGTGAATGAGTGCGGCGCGGGTGAGATCCGGAACGCCGTCGGCGCCGGTCAGCATCGCGTGATAGGCGGGGCTGCACACCGGCACGAGCCGCTCGCCGAAGAGACGTTGCCACGACGATGCGCCATCGACCGGGCCGCGCGAGAGGCGCAGGCCGAAGTCGAAGCCGTCGACGGGAAAGCCCGCCTGGCGGCGCGAAGTGTCCACGGTGACGTCGATGTTGGGCCAGCGCGCGCGGAAATCGGCGAGGCGCGGCACGAGCCAGCGGGCCGCGAGCGTCGGCGCGCACGTAACCGAGATCGCGCGGCGCTTGCGCCTGTCGGGCAGCGACTGCGTGCCGACGACGATAAGCGAAAACGCTTCGGCGATGTACGGCAGATAGTGTTCGCCGGCGGCGGAGAGCGACAGCCCGCGCGGCTCGCGCACGAAAAGCTCGACGCCGAGCATCGCTTCAAGCGCGCCGATGCCGTGGCTCACGGCACCCGGCGTCACGTTGAGTTCGGCGGCCGCGAGCTTGAAACTGCGATGGCGCGCGGCGGCTTCGAAGAGACGCAGGGCGTTGAGCGGCGGGAGGCGCTGAGACATGGTCGCGTGGGAATCGACGAATGGTGCGCCTATATTGCCATTCCCCGATAGCGAAGTGGTCAGGCCGATGTCTGCCGCCGCGCCTTCCACCAGTCGAGAATGCGCCGCGCGATGAGCGCGAACGGCGGATTGGCGAACAGCACCGCCGCGCTCAACGCGATGCATCCGCACACGAGAAACGTGCCGCGATAGCCGAGCGCGGCCACGAGCGCGCCGGACAGAACGCCCGACAGGATCGATCCGACGCGCGACGCGTTGAAGAAAAGCGCCGTCGCCGATCCGGGGCTTTGCGGCATCAGATCCTGCATGTACGTCATGCCGAGGCACGACGTCACCGAGACGACGAAGGCGTTGAAGGCTTGCATCGGAATGAGGAAGTGGACGTTGGGCGACGCCGCCACCGCAATGAAATAAATCAGATGCACGACGGCGCACGACGCGAGCCATCGCTGCTTGTCGAGACGCGAAGCACGCGCGCCGAGCGCGAGCATCATCGGAATTTCGAGGAATGCGCCGAGGCCCAGCATGATCGATACGTCGATGCGCGTGCCGTGCATGCCGTGCACGACGTAGAGCGGCAGGACGATCATCGTAGCGCTCGCGGCGAGCCCGATGAGCGTCATCGCGACGGTCGCGCGCCAGATCTCGGCGCGAGAGTGCGACGCGCCGGGGTGCGGCGGGACGAGCTCCTCGGTGTCGGGCGCGGTGACTTCGAGCAGCGATGTCGGGTCGCCGGCGTAGTGCGCCGGTGCGCTGTGCGGGTCGCCCCTGGGCGAGCCGTGCATGCGCCAGACGATCGCGCCGCACGCGACGAAACAGGCCGCCGCGAACAGAAACAGGCCGTAGAAGCCGGCGCCGGCGAGCACCAGCGCGCCGACGGAGGGTCCGAAGACCCACGCCATCGAAAGAACGGTTCGCAAGGTGGCGAGCGCGAGGGACCGCTCGGCTTCGTCGTCGACGGGCAACGCGGCGCGCGCGAACGAGAACACGAGCGACATCGCGGAGCCGCCTGCGCCGAGAAACAGGATGCCGATCACGACCAGCGCGGTGTAGTTGCGCACGACGCACATCAACAGAAAACCGAGCGATGAAGCAATGAGCGCCGCGAGCAGCAATTCCCGATGATGGCCGTGCCTGTCGGACCATTTTCCGGCAAACGCGCTGGCCACGACGCCGCTCGCGGCGATGACCGTCATGAAGACGCCGAGCTTCAAGGGGCTCATATCCGCCTGTTCGACGCTGAACAGCGACAGATACGGCGCGGTGAACGACATCGCGACGCCGAGCATCAGGGTCGCGCTGGAGAGCGGCAGGAAGAACGGAATGCGGGTGAGACCGAGCAGGCGTGTGTTCATCGGGACGTGGGTCGGCTTGGGGACTCGGGCCGAAAAGGCAGGTCGTGCTTTGAGCGCAAGCGGCGTACCGCTTTGAATGCGGCAACGCGCGGAACTTGCGCAGTTTGCCATCGTTGTCGGAGGATGCGTGTAGCGATTAGTTAATCGTGATTGACATAATGCAAATTAGCGCAGGAATTGATGTAGGAGCAACATGAGAATGTCGTGTTCTAGCAAGATACAAATGTCGTGTTTTTGCGACCACTGGCAAGCTGGCGACTGACTGCACCACTGCAG
>NZ_JARUXN010000003.1:665003-883062 GCF_031451415.1 Caballeronia sp. LZ028
CTACGTGGATTCAAACCGTTGAAAACAGAGCCAATCACACATCAAAAACACGACATCTGTATTTAGCCGGTGGTACGACATTTCAATTTTGCTTTGACAATTGATGCCGAGGCTCAATTGAAATGTCGTACTTGGAATTGCGACAGCTAGCGAATCGTCTATCCGTACGTGCCGCGGGGCGCCCGGTCGAACCTGACCGTGCGCGCTTCGGACGGCATTGGCAACGGCCGCGTTCAATGTTCGCTCTTGGCCGACTCCTTGCTGCGTTCCGCCGACTTTGCCCCGTTCTTCTTGCTCGCTGGACCGGACTTGTTTTGTTTCGGCTTCGCTTCGCCCTCGACCTTGGCGAACGTGATCGCGTCCTTGTCCTTGTCGTAGCTCACGTCTACCGTGTCGCCCGGAGCGAGTTTGCCGCCGAGAATCTCCTTCGCGAGCCGGGTCTCCAGTTGCTGGCGGATCTGGCGTTTCAGTTCGCGTGCGCCGAATTCGGGCCGATAACCCACATCGGCAAGATGATCGATGACCGAGTCCTGCACCCTGAGCGTGATGTCCTGAGCCGCCGCCGTGCGCGCGACGCGGTCCAGCTGTATCTGCACGATCGAGCGGATGTTCTCGCGCGAAAGCCCGTGGAACATGATGATTTCGTCGATGCGATTCAGGAACTCGGGGCGAAAGTGGCCTTTCAGCACGGCCATGAGCTTCTCGCGCATGGCTGCCTCGGTGTCGCGGTCCTTCTCGGTTCTCTCGAGGTTGTCCATGATGATGGACGCGCCAAGATTGCTGGTCGAGATGATGACGGTGTTGCTGAAGTCGACGACGCGGCCCTTGCCATCGGTGAGGCGGCCATCGTCGAATACTTGCAGCAGCACATTGTTCACATCGGGATGCGCCTTCTCGATTTCGTCGAGCAAGATCACGCAGTAGGGACGGCGGCGCACGCGTTCGGTCAGCTGTCCCCCTTCGTCATAGCCGACGTATCCCGGCGGCGCGCCGATCAGCCGCGCGACTGCGTGGCGCTCCATGTACTCGGACATGTCGATGCGGATCACCGCCTGCTCGTCACCGAACACGGTCTCCGCTAGCGCCTTCGCAAGCTCGGTCTTGCCGACGCCCGTCGGTCCGAGGAACAGGAACGTCGCGATGGGCCGGTGCGCTTGCCCCATGCCCGCGCGTGACAGCCGCACCGCATCGCTCACCGCGACCACGGCTTCGTCCTGACCGATCACGCGTTCGCGCAGCTTGCTCTCCATCTCGAGCAGTCTTTCGCGTTCTTCCTGCGTGAGTTCGGTGACGGGAATGCCGGTGAGACGCGAGACCACTTCCGCGACCGCTGCAACCGTCACTTCGAGCGTCTCCGATCCGGTCTTGCGCTGCCATGCCTCGGTCAGGTCGTCGAGCTTCGTCTGCTTCTCGTTGATGCGTTCCTCGAAGTTCTTCGCTTCATCGAAACGCTTGCGCGACGAGGCATAGGCCTGCTCGCGCTTCGACTGGGCGATTTCCGCTTCCAGCTCCTGCATTTCGGGCGGGCGCGACTTCGAGCCGATTCGCACGCGCGCCGCAGCCTGATCGATGAGATCGATAGCCTTGTCGGGCAAATAACGCGATGTGATGTAGCGGTCCGACAACTCCGCTGCCGCGACGAACGCTTCATCGGCGAAAGTGACCTGATGGTGCGCTTCGAGTTTGTCGCGCAAGCCGCGCAAAATGACGATGGTTTGCTCGACCGTCGGCTCCGGCACGAGTACCGGCTGAAAGCGCCGCTCGAGCGCCGCATCCTTCTCGATGTGCTTCTGGTATTCGTTGAGTGTCGTCGCGCCGATCAAACTCAGCTCGCCGCGCGCGAGCGCCGGCTTCAGCACGTTCGCGATGTCGAGTCCGCCCTCGCCGCCGCCCTGACCCGCGCCGACTATCGTGTGCAACTCGTCGATGAACACGATGAGTTCATCCTGCTTCGAAGTGATCTCGTCGATCACCTGCTTTGCGCGCTCTTCGAATTCGCCGCGATACTTCGCGCCCGCGACCATCGAATTGATGTTGATCTCGATGAGCCGCTTGTTGCGCAAGTCTTCGGGCACGTCGTCGTTCACGATGCGCTGTGCCAGCCCTTCGACGATCGCAGTCTTGCCCACACCCGGCTCGCCGATCAACACAGGATTATTCTTCTTGCGCCTCGCGAGCACCTCGATGGTACTTTCGATTTCCTGTGCGCGTCCGAGCACCGGGTCGAGTTTGCCTGCGCGCGCCATCGCGGTGAGATCGCGGCCGAACTTGTCGAGCGTCGGCGTGCCGGTCGGCGTATCGACGCGGCCGTCTTCCGCACCCTTGCCCACGACCTTCACCACTTTCTGGCGAAGCGCCTCGGGCGTGACGCCGTACTTTCTGAGGAGCCCCCCGGCGATGCTGTCGGTCACGGACGCAAGCCCTATCAGCACATGCTCGGGACCGACATAGGAATGCCCGAGTTCTCGCGAGGCCTGGAACGCGTACTGAAAAGCCTTCTTCAAGCGCGGCGAAATCGTCATCTTTTCGACCGGCGTATCGGGCGCGGCTTTGCCCTTTTGCGCGTGCTCGTCGATATAGCGGCGGATGTCGTCGGCAGAAAGCTTCAACTCCTTGAAGAGCGCCTGCACGACGTCCATGTCGGCCAGCACGTAAAGCACCTGCTCGGTGTCGAGTTCCGTCTTCTGCAATTCGTGCGCCTTTTCGGCGGCGCGTTGCAGAAGTTCCATCGTCTGCTCGCTGAAGGCATCGGTCACGTCGACGGACTCGCGCGGCACCGAAGCGACGATATCGTCCTCGTCTTCCTCGCCAGTGCCGTCCGTGTCACCCATCAGACGCGACAGACCTCCGCCGCCCAGTAAGGAATCGAAAGGATTCAGCATGGTTTGATGCCGCATCAACTGGCGATAGTCGTACTCGCAAATCGACATCGATTTGCGGCGGCCGTTCTGCACGACGGTTACCTGCGCAACCGCCGGACGGGCATGACAAATCTCGCAAAGGGCTGGCATATCAATCGTCTCCGGTTGGGGCGATTCGATACCTATGGCGCACAGCGCTGAGTTCTTTCGAACCGCCGGGTGTCGAGGGTCATCTCCTGACAAGTCTCTTTCGAACGTGTTCCTCCGTGCGGCGTGTCGGCTAATTCGCCGGCCGCGATGAAACGGATGCCTGACTCATCGCTAACCTTCATCGTGAGTGAGCGGTGGTATCGGACAGCATTCGACGTTCCGTTAAATGCCTGCTCTCTTGCACCGATCTTCTTTTCGCGTTGAATCATCGCGACCACGGGCAACGGGTGGCCGGTGGCTCTGCATCGGTGTCCACGCCAAGGGAAGCATCTCCGTGTGCTACGCGATGTGAGCGGTTCGCGAAACGGCTCGTCTCTGTGTCTGATCCGCGGCCCGTCACCAGATCGGTGCGCTTCGTCGTCCTGGACACGTGCTCATGACAAGGCATCACCGATGCAGACTATGCGTGCGCGTCAACTGACCGAATGGCGACCCTTCCGGTTCGCGAGCCGAGCCGCTGTTGCAACATCTGCAGCCAAGTGCAAGTTCTCCGCGATTACGCGATTACACGTCGCGCGCCACGCATCGATTAGATAGCCGTACCAATCGCACCGAATCTCGATGCTCATCCGCGAGCCGACTCTGTCGACATGAATCGGGCACGCCGATAGCTGCCGGTTTCATCGCGCACCGTCACGAATAATGCGCGGCGTTGTCACTAACTGTTTAGGATGGCGATAGATTGTCCGGATTCAACCAGCAATAGCAGAAGCTGTCTGCAAGGTGCCGGTCGGCATGAGAGGGGACGTCCCGCAGGGATGGGCGCGAGCGTCGCGAGCATGTCTGAGCACTCGCGTTGCACGAATCCGCAGGCGGGCCGCACTGGAGAACCAACCTATGCGAATCGCACAAATCGCACCGTTGCACGAAGCGGTTCCCCCGAAGTTATACGGCGGCACGGAGCGCGTGGTGTCGTATCTGACAGATGCACTCGTCGACCTCGGCCACGATGTGACCTTGTTCGCAAGCGGCGATTCGCAGACCCGCGCGAGGCTCGAACCAGCCTGGCCGCGCGCCCTGCGGCTCGATCCGGGCATCCGCGATTCGCTTGCCCCGCACATGCTGCTGCTCGAAACCGTTCGCCGCCGCGCGCATGAGTTCGACGTCTTGCACTTCCATCTCGAGTACCTGCCGTTCCCGCTGTTCTCTCAAAGCGATACGCCGTTCGTCACGACGCTGCACGGCCGTCTCGATCTGCCCGAGCTGGGCGCGATCTTCGCGACGTTCACGCACGCGAACATCATCTCGATCTCGGACGACCAGCGTAGCCCCTTGCCGCGCGCAAACTGGCTGAAGACGGTGTATCACGGCTTGCCGGACGGCCTGCTCACGCCGCAGCCGCACAAGAAGCCGGAATATCTGGCGTTCCTCGGCCGCATCAGCCCGCAAAAGCGTGCCGATCTCGCCATCGAAATCGCGGCGCGAAGCGGCTTGCCGCTGAAGATTGCGGCGAAGGTCGACAAGGCTGATGAGAAGTATTTCGCGTCGACTGTCGAGCCGCTGCTTTCGCAGGCGCACGTCGAATTCATCGGTGAAATCAGCGAAACGCGGAAGCCGGATTTTCTGTCGGGTGCGAAGGCGCTACTGTTTCCGATCGACTGGAACGAGCCGTTTGGCCTGGTGATGATCGAATCGATGGCGTGCGGGACGCCGGTGATTGCGTTCAAGCGCGGAGCGGTGCCCGAGGTGATCGATCATGGCGTGACCGGTTTCATCTGCGAAGACGTGCAAGACGCGGTCGGCGCACTGCATCGGATCGACGAGCTGTCGCGCCCCCGCGTCCGCGCGCAATTCGAGCGCCGCTTCAGCGCCAGCAGGATGGCGCAGAATTATGTCGATGCCTATACGTCGATGCTGCACGCCGCCAAGCGCCCCGTGCCGCGTTGGGAATCGCCGAGGTGCGCGATGGACGGAAGACGGAACCATTGGAATGCCGACCGTAAGCGAAGCGACGCACTGACTTGCGAAACCATCGACGACAACGAGCCTGTGCCGCAACGAAAGTTTCAACGCGCTCGCTTCGGCGGTCCGAACATCGGCAGCGACAATCCCTGGACCTTCGCCCTTGCCATTCTGCGAGGCCTAGGCAGCTTGGCCACCCTAGGCTGGGCTTTGGGCACGGTTGTAGCCGTGGCCGTCACGAAGCTGCGCACGCGCGGTGATCACGCGCTTCGTCTGGAGTCGTCAGCACTCCGATGACTGATTGCCGGCGTGTTCCCTGCAGTTCAGCCAACGTGGACTGCCGCGTTGAAGATCAGCGCCATCACCAGGCCAACCACAGCCACGATGGATTGAACCACCGAGATCGTTTTGGTGGCTTCGCCCATCGTCATGCCGAACGATTCCTTCACCATCCAGAAGCCGGCGTGGTTCGCATAGTTGAAGAACAGCGAACCGCAGCCGATGGACAAGGCCAGCAAAGGCAGGTTAAGGCTCGGATCGGCGCCGGCCAGCGGAGCCAGCAGACCCGCCGCGCCGACGATTCCCACCGTCGCCGATCCGGTAGACACGGACAGCAACATCGCGATCAGCCATCCGAGGATCAGCGGGGGAAAAGCGAAGTGCTGCGTCAGATGCACGATCGCCTCACCCACCTTCGCACTGGTCAGCATTTCCTGAAACGCGCCGCCGCCGGCGATGATCATGATGATGGAAGCAATCGGCTTGAGGCTGTTGCCGAGCGCGTGACGCAGCTTTTCGGCATCGCCGCCCCGGGCGAGGACCAGCGCCGCAACTGCGAAAAGTACGCCCAGCAGCATGGCTATCAGCGGATTGCCGAGGAAGCTGGCAACGTGCAGCATCGGTGCGTTCTTCGGCAACACCATCTCCGCCACCGCATGAACCAGCATCAGGATGGCGGGCAACAGGGCCGCCAGCACGCCGAGACCGACCCCGGCGCGGTGGCCATTGTCGGACTGTTCGACGACGGTGAACTGGTCCAGCAAGGCCTGATCGGGCCTGGTGCTCATGCGCGGCGAGATGAACGCGCCATAGAGCGGGCCGCCCAGAATCATCGCGGGAATGGCCGCCAGAAAGCCGTACAGCATGGTCGGCCCCACCGAAGTCTTGAGCGTGGCGATAGCCGTCAAAGGACCCGGATGGGGCGGCACCATGCCGTGCATCGCGGCAAGAGCCGAAATCACGGGCACGCCGACGTACACATAGGCCGAGCCCTTGAACCGGGCATGGCTTTCCAGCTTGCGCGCCACGCTGAAAATCAAGGGAAGCATGACGACCAGCCCCACTTCGAAGAACATCGGAATGCCGACCACGAAAGCCACGAGGGTCATCGCCCAGGGAATCATACGGTCGGAGGCGCGCCTCAGAATGGCCTCGGCAATCTGCTCGGTAATGCCCGCATCCGCGAGGATTTTGCCGAGCATCGCACCCAGCGCGATGACGACGCCCACCGCGCCCAACGTCTTGCCCGCGCCGTTGGTCAGATGCTTGACGATGCTTCCCGGCTCCATGCCGGTTGCGAACCCTACGCCGATTGAAACGACGAGCAAAGCGAGAAGCGGATGCATCTTGATGCGCGACACGATGAGCGCGACAAGCAGCACCACGCTGATCAGCGCGGTCAGCAACAAATCGATATCTAGACTGGTCATGGAATGAATCTTAGGTTTGGAATGGTTTGCCGAGCGTGCTCGTCAATCGATCGTGCTCGGAAAGGGAAGCATGGTCGCGTCGGCTTCAGGCGAACGGCCCTGAACCGGTTGCGCATGCCGTCTCCCAATCGCGGTTCTTTGGCTAGCGGATCTCCGCCTGATAGATGAATTCGCTGGCGGGTCCGCGCGAACGGCGCCACTCGAGCGGCTGCCGATCGTAGCCGAAGGCGAGACGCTCGATGACCACGGCAGGCGTCCCCGGCTCGATGTTCAAAAGCTTCGCGTGTCGCGAGCCGATGGCTTCGACGGTAAGGGTTTCCGTGGCGGATGCCACGATCTGATTGCACTGCGTCTCGTAGACCGGGTAAAGGAGGTCGCCGATCTCGCCCACGTCCATCTTCGCAAACGCCGCAAAACGTGCGTAGGGCAACCAGATCTCTTCGGCGAGCATCGGAACGCCGTCGATCAGCCGCACGCGCGACATCTGGATCACGCGCGCCGTGCTCGATATCTGCAGTCTCGCGGCTACCGCCGATGGCGCATCGACCACGTCCCGGCGCAGTATGCGACTCTCCGGAATGCGCCGTTCGCCTTGCCGTGTTTGAAAGCGGAAGAAGCGAAACAGGGAGCCGTCGAAGTTCGCGCGCCGTACGAAGGTCCCTCTTCCCTGAAAGCGCTCGAGCATGCCTTCCGCGACGAGCAGATCGACGGCCTTTCGCACTGTGCCGACAGCAAGGCCGTAGCTTTGAGAAAGCGCCTGCTCGGTCGGGATCGCTTCGCCCGGGCGCCATTCACGAGCCGCGATCAGGGCAACCATTTCATCCCGCAGGCGCTGATAACGGGGTAAGCGGCCATCGGCCTGCATGATCGTCTCCATCGAATTCATATATATGATTACATGTTTTCTCTCCGAATGGATCGGGGATAACCCTGCCGGATCATGACGCGACCGTCGCCCGTCGGCTTGAAAGACGCGAGGTTTGGCGTAGTGATGCTCGCGGTCAAGGTGTGGGCGGCGTGCCCTCGCCCGCCTGATTCGCCAGTCCCGCGCGCTTCACATCGAACGCGAGCCGCTTGTTCTCCGCGTCGTAGTGGCACTTCACTTGTGCGCCCTCGGTAACGTCGCCCTTGAGCATTTCCTTCGCCAACTGGTTTTCGATCGACTGCCTGATCTGCCGACGCAGTTCGCGCGCACCGAACTCGGGACGGTAGCCGACGTCCGCGAGATGATCGACGACGGATTCGTCGAACTCCAGCACGACGTCCTGGCTGTGCGCGAGGCGCTGCACCTGATCGAGCATCAGCCGAACGATCTGGCGCACCTCATCGCGGCCGAGCGAGGAAAACAGAATGATGTCGTCGATCCGGTTCAGGAACTCGGGCCTGAAATGCTGGCGCAGCACGCTCATCACGCCATTCTGAACCGATGCGTCCGCATCGCTCGCGTTGGTCGTGAATCCGAGCGTCGCGCGCTTCTGACCGGCGATCACGTCAGAGCCGAGATTGCTCGTCGCGATGATCAGCGTGTTGCTGAAATCGACCACGCGGCCTTTGCCGTCGGTCAGGCGCCCGTCGTCGAAGACTTGCAGAAGCACGTTGTACACATCGGGATGCGCCTTTTCGATCTCGTCGAGCAGGATCACGCTATAAGGCCGACGCCGCACGCGCTCCGTCAATTGCCCGCCTTCGTCATAGCCGACATAACCCGGCGGCGAGCCGATGAGCCGCGACACCGCGTGACGCTCCATGTATTCGCTCATGTCGACGCGCAGCATGGCGTCTTCATCGCCGAAGACGACTTCCGCCAGCGCTTTCGCAAGCTCCGTCTTGCCCACACCCGTCGGCCCGAGGAACAGGAACACGGCGATCGGCCGGTTGCGGCCCTGCAAGCCGGTACGTGCGCGCCGCACCGCGTCCGACACCGCAACGACCGCTTCTTGCTGCCCGATCACCCGCTTGTGCAGGCGCTCTTCCATCTGCAGCAGACGGGCACGCTCCTCCTCGGTCAGTTGAGTCACGGGAATGCCGGTGATCGTCGCGACGATCTCGGCGACGTGCGCGACCGTCACCGTCGACGTGTTCGTGCCGACGCGCTGCTTCCAGCTATCCGTGGCATCGCCGAGTTGCTTTTCCTTCTGCGCGATCTCGCTGTCCAAAGCATGCGCGCGGTCGAACTGCTTGCGCGATGCCGCATAGTCCTGTTCGCGTCGCAATTGCGCGAGCTCGGACTCCAGTTCGAGGATATCGGCGGGGCGCGATGTGGCCGACAGATTCACGCGCGCCGCGGCCTGATCGACGAGATCGATCGCCTTGTCAGGCAGAAAGCGCCCCGTGATATAGCGATCCGACAGTTCCGCCGCGCCGACGATCGCATCGTCCTGGATCGTGACCTTGTGGTGCGCTTCGAGCCGGTCGCGCAGTCCACGCAGGATATTGATGGTCTGCGCGACGGTCGGCTCCGCGACCAGCACCGGCTGAAAGCGCCGCTCGAGCGCCGCGTCCTTTTCGATGTGCTTCTGATACTCGGCAAGCGTGGTCGCCCCGATCATGTTCAGCTCGCCGCGCGCCATCGCCGGCTTGAACACGTTGGCGATATCCAGTCCGCCTTCGCCGCCGCCCTGCCCCGCGCCGACGATGGTATGCACTTCATCCACGAACAGCAGCAGCTTCTCGCGATTCGCGGTGATTTCATCGACGACCTGCTTCACGCGCTCCTCGAACTCGCCGCGATACTTCGCGCCCGCAACCAGCGAGTTGATGTTCAGCTCGACGAGGCGCTTGTCGCGGAGCGACTCGGGCACATCGCCGTTGACCATGCGCTGCGCGAGCCCTTCGACGACCGCGGTCTTGCCCACACCCGGCTCGCCGATCAGCACCGGATTGTTCTTGCGCCGGCGCGCGAGCACTTCGACCATGGTTTCGATTTCGCGCGCGCGTCCGATCACGGGGTCGAGATGCCCTTCACGTGCGAGCGCGGTGAGATCGCGGCTGAACTTGTCGAGATGCGGCGTGCGTGACGGCGGCCCGTCGCCGCGCGGCGGTCCGCCCGCGCCGACCGTCTGCGCGGTCTGCTGCCTGAGCGCCTGCTGATCGACACCGAGCTTGCCGAGCAATTGGCCCGCGAAGCTGTCGGGTACATCGGCAAGGCCGATCAGCAAATGCTCCGGCGCGACGTAGCTATGCCGCAGCTGACGCGATGCGAGAAAAGCGCGGTCGAGCGCGCTCTTCAGACGAGGCGACACGGCGATCATGCCGTCCGGCGGCGGGCTCGCGCGCTCGCGGCGTTGCGCGTTGGCGTCGATGAAGCCGCGGACTTCGGCCGCATCGATGCCGATGCTCTTGAGAATCGACTCGATGACGGCGTTGTTTGCAAGCTCGTAGAGCAGATGTTCCGTGTCGACCTGCGAGCAGCCGGATTGCACTGCGCGCTCGGCGGCGCGCATCAGCATCTCTTTCGCGCCGTCGCTGAAGTATCGGTCGATGTTCGCGCCTTCGTTTTCGTTGCGCCGCACACCGGCATCGCGCGGTTCTTGCTGTGCGGCACTTTCGGGCGCGGACGCCTCGCCGGGCGCGCCGCCCATGAACAGCGATTCGAGCGGCGAGAGCGCGCGCTGGTGCCGCGTGAGCTGCGCATAGTGAAAATCGCACACGTCGATGACGTGACGGCGGCCGTTGCGCAGCACCGCGAGGCGCACGGTCGCGGGCCGTGCGCCGCATACGTCGCACAAGTGAGCCATATTCGTCTCCTAGGTCGTGGCAGGGCACGCCGCCCCGGAGAGGAATTTGCTGCAACCGTTGTTCCTGCGCCCGGCGGAACGACGATTGCTATTCGCCCGTCTAGTTTTTCGCGAGGAACAGCTCAGCGACGACAGAGCGAAGCCAGCGGTTTCCCGCTTCGTCGTGATACTTCGCATGCCAATGCTGCCGCACCGCGAACTTCTCTACCGGGAACGGGCAAGAGTGAACCGCAAGGCCATTCACTTTTGCCAAGGTTTCTCCAATGTTTCGCGGCAGCGTCGCGATCAGGTCGGTTGATTTGACAATCGATCCAAGCCCAAGCATTCCCGGAAGCTCCAGCACGACATCACGTTCGATTCCATCGCGCAATAATGCCTGCTCGAGTAACTGCGCACCCGTGCCTGCGGCGATGATGACGTGCCCTTCGCTGCGGTATTGCTTCAGTGTCAGCTTCGCGCGGACGCGCGGATGGTCCGGGTTGGCGAGACACACCCAATCCTGCATATAGAGCTGTTGCTGATACATTCCGCCGCCGAGCCACGGAACATGACCGATCGCCAGATCGGCCTCGCCAGATTCGAGCGCGCGCTCGGTGTTGCCGTCGATCCGCGCCGCCTCCAGACGGATGCCCGGTGCCTTGGCGCGCACATAGGCCAGCATCCGCGGAAGCAAGGTGATATGACTCGCGTCGGTCATGCAGATGCGAAACCGTCGCTTCGCCGTGACCGGATCGAAAGAAATCTCCCACGACGAGAATCTGCGAAGCGACTCGAGGATTTCCCTGCACGGACCGATCAGCGCATCCGCCTGAGGCGTGGGCGTCATGCCGCCTGGCGTGCGAATGAAAAGGGGATCCTGCAGATGTTCGCGCAAGCGCGCGAGCCAGATGCTAACGGTCGGTTGGGCCTGTCCAAGCTGCTCCGCTGCACGCGTGACGCTGCGAACGTCATAGAGCAGATCGAAGAGCTGAAGCAGCTTGAGGTCGGGCAGATCGGGCGTGGTCATGCATCCATTGTAGAACGCAATGTCGCTCTTGCGACCATTGCATCAGAGATGACGCACACCGGACCTGGCTTGGTTTGTCACGCTGCCGCGGACACCGCCGCGCGCAGACCAAGGGAATAGCTTTCGATACCGAACCCGCATATCTGCCCCTTGACGATTTCCGCGAACACCGAATGATGACGGAAAGCCTCGCGTGCATGGATGTTCGACATATGAATCTCCACGACGGGCACGGTCAGAATGGCGAGTGCATCGCGGATGCCGTAACTGTAATGCGTCCATGCGCCAGCATTGACGAGCACGCCATCGACCTTGTCGGCAAACGCCTGATGGATGCGTTCGCACATGTCGCTCTCGCTGTTGCTCTGATAGCTTTCGACCGTTACGCCGAGTTCATTCGCGAGCGCCTGCAATTTCTCATCGATGTCGGCGAGCGTGGCCGTGCCGTACTGAACGGGATCTCGCTTGCCGAACATGTTGTGGTTGACACCATGCAGCATAAGAAACGTTTTCATTCTTTCGTCCGAGTCTAATTGCAGACCGTTAATGTTCATTCCACCGATGTCTTCTCGACCGCTGCGCCTCTTTTCGCCGGATCAATCGAGCGGAACGGTCAGCCGCTCGATGAGCGCGCGCGTTTCTGGACGCACGCCCCGCCACCACGCGAACGCCTCCGCAGCCTGCTCGACCAGCATGCCCACGCCGTCAGCGATACTTTTCACCCCTGCATCGCGCGCCAGCCGCAAGAAAGGCGTGAGCCCCTTCCCGTAAGCGAGTTCATAGGCGCTTCCGCCGGCGCTGAAGACACTCGCTGGCACCGGCGGCAGTTGCCCGGTCAGGCTCGCGGATGTCGCGTTGATGACGAGGTCGAAGCGCCCCAGTGCCGCCAGGTCCGCATACCCGCACGCGGTGAGCGATCCGCCAGCAGTGTTCGATCGGGCGACCTGTTCGACAAGCGCACGCGCCTTGTCCACATGCCGGTTGGCGACGACGAGCTCGGCAGGCCGTGCCGCGACGAACGGCAGCAGCGCGCCGCGCGCAGCGCCGCCCGCGCCGAGGATCAGCACGCGCTTGCCGACCATCGGCTGATGCAGGTTGACTTCGATGTCGCGCACGAGTCCGACGCCATCGAAGTTTTCGGCGATGATTCGGCCGCCCTCGAACTTCATCGCGTTGACCGCGCCCGAGAGCTCCGCTCGTTCGCTGCGCTCATCGGACATGGCGAATGCAGCGAGTTTGAACGGCGCGGTCACGTTCATGCCGCGGCCGCCCGCTGCAATGAAGCGCTTGACGCTATCGGAGAAGCCGCTGGCAGGTTCCACAGGTCCTTCGATGGCCTCATAGCTCATGTCCTGGCCGGTCTCTTGCGCGAAGAAGCCGTGGATGAACGGCGACTTCGTGTGCCCGATCGGATTGCCGATGACCGCGTATCGATCGCTCATCATGCCCCCGGCTTCGAGAACAGCACGCCGTCGGTCTGCATCGCATCGATCTCGGCCGCGCTGAAGCCCAGCGACCGCGCGACTTCCTCGTTGTGTTGCCCGAGATCGGGGCCGACCTCGCGAATCGACGTATCGCAGTCCGAGAAGCGAAACGGCAGGTTCGGCAGACGCAGCGTGCCCAGACGCGGATGCTCCTGTTCGATCACCATGCCGCGCGCGACGATCTGCGGATCGGCCACGACCTCGTCGATGCGTTGCACCTTCGCGCAGGGCACATCGACGCTGTCCAGCAGCGCGAGCACATCGGCGACGTTGCGTGCAGCGACCCACGGCTTCACGACCGCGAGAATGGCCTCGCGGTTCGCATTGCGCCCGTTCAGGCTGTGCAGGCGCGCATCGGTCGCGAAGCCCGCGGGGCCGCCATTTTGCTCGACGGCCGCGGCGAAGCGCTTCCACGATTCGTCGACCTGCGCGGCGATGACCAGGTCGCCATCGCTTGCTCTGAACACGCCGTATAAGGTCGATGTCGGCATGTCATGGCCGGTCTGCTCGGGGACCACGCCCTGCATCGTGTAGCACTGGACGGCATATTCGTGCATCGAGAACAGCGTGTCGTACAGCGCCATGTCGATATGCTGGCCGCGTCCGCTCTTCACGCGGCCGAGCAAGGCAGCGTTGATCGCGGCCACCGCATGAATGCCGGTGTACATGTCGCCGAGCGAAATCCGCATGAGCGGCGGCGGCTCGCCCGGGTTGCCGATCATCTGCATGATGCCGCTCTTCGCTTCCGCGATCAGCCCAAAGCCTGCGCGATGCGCGTCCGGACCCGTGTGACCATACGCCGAGATCGAGCAATAGACGAGACCCGGATTGCGCTCGGAGAGCGCGGCATAGCCGAGGCCGAGCTTATCCAGCGCACCGGGGCGATAGTTCTCGATGAACACATCCGCCGAATCGCACAGGCGCTGCATGAACGCCTTGCCCCGCGGATCTTTCATGTCGACGCTCACGCCGCGCTTGCCCATGTTCAACTGGAGGAAGTAGGCGCTTTGCTGGTCGTCGAGGATCGTCGCGTGCTGGCGGCCTGCATCGCCGCTGCCGGGACGCTCGACTTTGATGACTTCGGCGCCGAGCGCGGCGAGACAGCGTCCGACATAGGGACCGGCGAGAAAGTGGCTGTAGTCGACGACGCGAAAGCCTTCGAGGGGACGGGCTTGCATCAGTAGGCTCCCGGACGGCGCGGGACCATCAGACGATGCTCGCCGCGTTGAACGACTTCGCCGTTCTGGTTGATCAGTTCGGACGGCAACACGACGATGCCCCAGCCCGGACGGCTCTTGCTCGCGCGCATGGACGTCACGCGAAACTTCACATGCAGCACGTCGTTGACCTTGATCGGCAGCACGAAGTCCCACGTCCAGCCGAGCGACATGCCCGGCAGGAAGCGATAGTCGCTCTGTGTCTTGAGGCCATCGGCGATCGACAGCCCGAACAGGCCATGCGCGACGATCGACCCGAAGTGGCTCGCGTTGGCATAGTCCTCGTCGACATGCACCGGCGTATGGTCGCCCGTGAGATCGGCGTAAGCGAGAATGCATTCCTTCGTGACGGTGTAGGTCGGGCTGACGCACTCGTCGCCTTCCTGCGCATCGTCCCAGTATTTCTCGGTGATGTTGATGGTGCTCATGCTCACGCCTCCGCGCGTGGATTGATCGACAGCGCCTCCGCGACGCATGTGGCGGGTCTTGCCTGAATGAGTTCGACGGCGAGCCCGTCGGGCAGACGCAGCCAGTTGCGGCCCCGCGTCATCTCCGTGACGCCGAACGGCTGCGCGGCGGCGAGCGCGGCTTCGAGGTCCTCGCACATCACGCCCAGATGCGCGAGCCGGCCTTCGGGACCGTCGTAAGTCGGATCGCTGATGAACTGGAGTCCGCCGAGTGTCCAGTACTGACGCGGCTCGTCGCGCGGACCGTCCACTTCGCGCATGGTCATGCCGAGCACTTCTTCGAAGAAGCGAATGTGCCAGTGGATATCCTTCACCCAGATCGCGACGTGTTCGAGATAGGCTTTGGTTGCGCTCATGCCGCGCGCTCCTCATTCTGGCGGTCGGTCATGCCACGCTCGATGCCTTTTATGCACGCCACGAGCGTCGAATTCACCGGCGTCGGCACGCCGAGCCGTTCGCCCCATCGCACGACCGCGCCGTTGATGAAGTCGATTTCGGTGACGGACGACTTCTCCAGGCTTTGCAGCATGGAGGTCTTGAACGCGGCCGGCAGTCCTTCGGCGGCCATGTTCCAGGCGTCTTCCGCACGCGTGATGGAAAGTTCGATGCCGGCCGCCTTCGCCGCGGCCATCGCTTCCTCGATGGCGGCAAGCGAGGTCGCCTTCAGCACCGGTTCGCTGTAAAGCTGCCCATACGTCAAACGCGTGATGCCTGTGATGGCACCGGTCGCGACGTTGATCAGCAGCTTGTCCCACATCGTGCCGAGGATGTTGTCGCTGACCGTGGTCGTGAGCCCCGCGCTGTTGAACGCTTCCGCCACGGCTTGGGCGCGAGGCGTCACGCGGCCGTCGAGTTCGCCGATGATGGTGATCTTTCCGGTCACGCCGGACTGGATGTGTCCCGGTGCGCGCAACACGCCACCGACGTAGGTCTTGCCCGCAAGCACGCGCTCGCGTCCGACGATATCGCTCAGCACGTCTTCGTGACCGAGGCCGTTCTGAAGGGACAGCACGAGCGTCTCGGGGCCGATGAGGTCGAGCGCGCCGCGCATCGCCGAATCGGTGTGGAAGGATTTGACCAGTACGATCACGACGTCCACCGGCCCGACGTCGGCGGGGTTCATCGTCGCGCGCACCTTGACGCGGCGCGTGCCGCGTTCGTCGTCGACTTGCAGGCCGTCGCGGGACATGGCCTCTACGTGCGCCGCGAACTTGTCGACGAGCCACGTCTCGTGACCCCCTTCGGTCAACGCGGCGCCGATGGCGCAGCCCAGCGCGCCCGCGCCCAGAAATGCGATCTTCATACATGTCTCCTCGAATGGAGACGAAGATACGATTCCGCGCACACTCTGGCAATGCAATGAATGCAATAGCGATATTGCCTATGGCAATTCAGATGTGGACTGAGCTATTCGGTAAGGGAAAGTACCAGGACGCTCGGTGCGGTTTTGTACCGGACGACGAGACGTCCGGCATATCGGACGCTTCAGCTGGGAATGATGCGAAGCGTCTTCAAACGATCGAATAGCGCAATGAAAGAGTCGGGCGTGCTTTGATAGTCGAGAAAGCCTGCCTTGCGGCTCTTGCTCATATCGGTGAGCACCTCCATGGGCCGCCCCAGATCGGCGTCCGTGTGCCACCAGGACGCGAGCTTGCCGATATCGGCTTCGGCAAGATGGTGGCGCGCGGCGATTTCACGCCACGCCTCGCCCGCATCCTGCATGCGATCTTCGAGCGGACGCATCGTGCCGTCGAATTCCACCGGCTCGATTCCGAAGTAATTCGCGACGAGCGACCACATCCACTTCCAGCGGAACACGTCGCCGTTGACCACGTTAAATGCTTCGTCGCGGGCGTTCGGTGAGGTCGCCGCCCATTCCAGATGACGCGCCAGCAGGCGGGCATCCGTCATGTCGGTAAGGCCGTTCCATTGGGCTGCGGACCCGGGAAATATGAACGGCGCGCCGCTCGCCTTGCAGAGCGTCGCGTACACCGCGAGTGTCACGCCCATGTTCATCGCATTACCGACCGCGAAGCCGATGACCGTATGCGGACGATGAACGCTCCAGCCGAAACCGAACTGCCTGGCGGCGTCGAACAGCCGATCCTCCTGCTCGTAGTAGAAATTATCGACATCCTGCCGCCCCTGCTCCTCGCGAAACGGCGTCAGCGGCACGCTGCCCTTCGCATAGGCTTCGAACGGCCCCAGATAGTGCTTGAGCCCTGTGACGAGCGCAGCGTGCTTCAGCGTGCCGGAAGGTCCGAGCGCCTCGAGTACATGACGAACCATCGCGCCGTTGACGCGGATATTTTCCTGCTCCGTCGCCTGTCGCGACCATGCCGTGAAAAACACATGCGTGAATTGCTTCCCGCTCAACGCGCGCTGCACCGATTCGGCCGATGTGAGATCCGCCGTAATCGATTCGACACCGTCACGCAAGGCGGAACGTCCGCGCGAGAGTCCGGTGATGTGCCAGTCGCCGGATGCGAGCAGATGGTCGGCCAGATTGCCGCCGACGATGCCGGTGGCTCCGATGATGAGTGCTCTTTTGTCCATGATGTGAATGGTTCGCCTTTCCAGGTACGTGCGCAGTGACGCGCGTTATCGATCGACATAGGGTCGACCGAAAAGCCCTGGATTGGTTTCATGCCGATGCGAACGAGCGGCAAGGCTCGTCGGCCGTTTCGGGCGACGCGCATCATTCATCGATGACCCAGGCGGCGCGATACGTCGATGTCGGCGGCGCTTCGCGATTCGGGTGGTGTTCAGCGCAACTGCGCGGCACTGCCCGTTGCGGCTTCGAACATGTGATGCCTCAGAAGCGCCATGGTATCCGCCTGTTGGCTGCTGAACTCGGCGCCTATCAGGACGCCGCCGTCGACGCGCCTGACATTGCGCGCGATGCAGTTGAACACGACCGCGTGAGACTTACCTCCGGCGCGCAGGCGCAGTCCTAACCGGAAGTGCTCGGCGACGTTGACGAGGGCGTCGGAGGCACGGAAGGCGACTCCGCCCAGACTCACGTTCGTGACCGAAATGTCGAACCCGGCGGCGATACAGTCGTTTCTAATGAGCCGTCCCGGCATCTCCGTCGAAACGCGCACATGGTTGCGCACGACCTGAGTCTTCACGGACTCGGGCCATGCGAGATAGATGACGCGTACCGGCGTCTCGCTTCGTCCGATCACGGTGCTGCGAAACTGATGGATGTGACGCCCTCTGAGCGCACTGCAAGCGACCTCGGCGCCGGTTTCGAACAACTCGTGTCCGTCCGTAGCGGTCACGAGCAGCGCGCGGCCGGTAATGGAACCAACGAAGTCGGTCTGACAACGCAGCGTTCCGCTTCCGTCGACCGTCACCTGGATGCTGTCCAGCGTCTTCGGCAGCATTCCAGTGTTCGCTATGGGCTCGTCGAGGATGGCCTCTCCCGATTCCTCTTCATGTCTGGCAGTCGAGATGAGTATTCCGGCTGGCCGGGGTGCGCTTTCGCTCGACGCACTCGTCACCGCATCCTCGCTGCGCAAGCCCCCGGCCGCCAGAATCCGGTCGCGCTGGCTCTCCGACTGAACCCGATATCCGCGCGCCAGAAGGAGCTTGCCGGCTGCGGAATACACGGCGAACGGAAGCGGCGTACCAATTTGCAGTTCGCGGGCGGTGATCTTGACGAGGGCCATGTCCGTTGCCCCGAAGACATCGCGGACCACCGCGGCGCTGGGACGCATCAGTTTTGGAAGCGCTAACTTAACGCTCGGCGCACCGGCCTGACGTGCGCCGTCGCACAATTGTCTGCAGAAAGCGGCTTCGCGGCGGTTTCTGCCATGCGAGGATCGCCGGCCTGCCAATCATGCGAAGACTGTCTCCAGCGTGATCGGCAAATCCCGTACGCGTTTGCCCGTCGCATGCCAGATCGCGTTGGCGACCGCCGCCGCGACGCCGACCACGCCGATCTCCCCCACGCCCTTCGCGCCGAGCGGATTCACGATGTCGTCATGCTCGTCGACGAAGAGCACATCTATGTCGTGAATGTCCGCGTTCACCGGTACGTGGTATTCGGACAGGTTGTGGTTCATCTGCCGGCCGAGCTCGTGGTCGAACTGCCCGTGCTCGTGCAACGCCATGCTGATGCCCCAAACCACGCCGCCCGATATCTGACTCGCCGCCGTCTTCGGATTGACGATGCGTCCTGCCGCCACCGCGCTGACCACGCGCGTCACGCGCACCGTGCCGAGCGCGGCATCGACGCGCGCTTCGACGAATACCGCCGAGTGCGTGGCAATGGAATACGACTGCTGCCTGTCGTGCGGCGTGACCGTTACCTGCGCGTCGATCGTGTCGAGGCCGGCGCGCGTCATCAGCTCCCGCAGCGACACGCGTTGCGCCTTGCCCTCGCCGCAAACGACGTATTCGCCGTCGAGTTGCATCGTGTCGGGCTGCGCGCGAGCGAACGCATCGCCGCCGTGTTCGGCCGCGAGCGCCGTCAGCTTCCCGCGCAGACGCGTACAGGCCGCGTGCACCGCGCTGCCGACCGATGACACTGTCCACGATCCGCCTTCGAGCGGCGCCTTCGGCAGACGGCTGTCGCCCAAACGAAAATCGACGTGCTCGAGCGGCACGCCGAGCGCATCGGCGGCGAGCTGCGTCATCACCGTGTAGGTGCCGGTGCCGATGTCCGCCGTGGCGCTCGCCACGACGACACGTCCGTCCGCCCCGATTTGCGCGAGCGCGGAAGCCTCGTTCTGCATCGCGTCCCAGATGCCCGTCGCCATGCCCCAGCCGACGAGCTCGTTACCCTCGCGCATCGAACGCGGCGCGAGCGGGCGCCTGTCCCAGCCGAAGCGCGCGGCGCCTTCTTCGAAGCACTGACGCAGCGCCTTGCTGGAGAACGGCAGGTTCTTGTTTCCGTCGCGCTCCGCGTAGTTGATGAGGCGCAACTTCAGCGGGTCCATGTCGAGCGCCTCGGCGAGCTCGTCCATCGCCATTTCGAGCGGAAAGAGGCCCTGCGCTGCGCCCGGCGCGCGCATGTCGGCGGGCGTCGGCACGTCGAGCTTGCTCACCTTGTAGTCCATCCGCACGTTGTCGCAGGCGTAGAGCTGTCCGGCCCAGTTCACCATGACATCGCAATAGTCCTCGTATTGCGAGGTTTCCGACACCGCCTCGTGGATGACCGCCTGCAGTTTGCCGTCGCGATTCGCGGCGAGCGCGACCCGTTGCAGGCTCATCGGCCGATGCGCGAAGGTGAACATCTGCTGCCGCGTCAGCACGAGGCGCACGGGCCGCTTCAGATCGCGCGCGGCCATGACGGCAAGCGGCAGATGATATTGCGGACGCAGCGCCGAGCCGAACGCGCCGCCGACGAACGGCGAGACGACTTCGAGCGCGTCGTCGTCGAAGCCGAAGAGCTTCGTCAGATACTGCTTCGTGTTGAGCACGCCCTGCGTCTTCTCGTACACGACGAACTTGCCGGAGGCTTCGGGAATCACCGTGCAGCCGTGCAATTCGATCGGGTTGTGATACTCGGCCGGCGTCGAATAGCGGCTGTCGATTTTCACGGCGGCTGCGGCAAGCGCGCCGTCGGCATCGCCGCGAGGCGGCGGCGGAGGCTCGAAGCCGCCCTTTTCGGTCGATGGCGGATAGCTCTCGGCTTCCACCTCGCGCAGATCCGTGCAGTGGCTGCTTCGCTCGTAGGTGACTTCGATCAGCGAAGCGGCATGACGCGCCAGTTCATGGCTTTCCGCGACGACGAGCGCGACCGGCCGGCCGCTGTACCAGATGCGGTCGTCCCAGAGCGGCCGAAACGGCATGCCGCCCGGCGCGGACTGGTCCTGCCACGCCGCGTCGCGCAGCGGCAGTTCGGGTCGGTTCTCGTGCGTGAGCACCATCAGCACGCCCGGCAATTCCAGCGCGCGCCGCGACTCGATCGACACGATGCGCCCGCTCGCGATGCGGCTCGGGAGCACGAAGCCGTAGGTCATTGCATCGGAAAAAAATTCGGCTGCGTAGCGGGCCTCGCCCGTCACCTTCTTCCTGCCGTCGACCCGGCTGACGGGCTTGCCGCTGACATGCGCGCCCCGTTCGGCGATGCGTTCCAGTTCGTTCGGAAAGTTCATGATGCGTCGTCCTCTCTGGCGGCGAGGCTGATCCCCGATGCCTGCTCGAAAGCGCGCTCGATGGCGCGCGCGGTCAGTTCGATCTTGAATGCGTTGCCGGGCAGGCCGCGCGCGTCGCGCATCATCGCGCTCGCGAAATCGCGCACCGTCGTAGCGTCGAGCGTCTTGCCCCGCAACGCGGCTTCGGCATCGCGATTGCGCCACGGCTTGTGCGCCACGCCGCCGAGCGCGCAGCGGACCGCTTCGATGCGCGTGCCGTCGAGCTTGAGCGCGAGCGCGACCGACACCAGCGCGAACGCGAACGACGCGCGGTCGCGTACCTTGACGTAGGCGTAGCGATCGGCGAAGCCCTCGGCGGGCAACGTGACAGCGACGATGATCTCGTCGTCGCGCAGGTTCGTATCGATATGCGGCGTATCGCCGGGAAGCCGGTGAAACGCGTCGAACGGCACGACGCGCTCGCCCTCGCCGCCTGTCACGCGCACGGAGGCGTCGAGCGCGGCGAGCGCCACGCACATATCGGACGGGTGAACGGCGATGCAATGCTCGCTCGCGCCGAGAATGGCATGAATGCGGTTGACGCCATTCATCGCGCCGCAGCCGCTGCCGGGCCGGCGCTTGTTGCATGGCGTGGCGGTGTCGTAGAAATAGTGACAACGCGTGCGCTGCAGGAGATTGCCGCCGACCGTCGCGACATTGCGAATCTGCGCCGAAGCGCCGGACAGAATCGCCTTCGACAGCAGCGGGTAGCGCGACTGGATGCGTTCGTCGTAGGCCACGGCGCTGTTCGTGGCGAGCGCGCCGATTTCGATGCCACCGTCCGCGCTCGGCTGGATCGCCGCTATCGGCAGGCGGCGGATATCGACGAGCCGCTCGGGACGCGCGACGCCTTCCTTGATGAGATCGACGAGATTGGTGCCGCCCGCGAGAAACGGCGCCGACGGTGCGCGGTGCGCTTCGAGCGCTGCGGACACATCGTTCGCGCGCGTGTAGGAGAACCGGTTCATGAGTGCGTCTCCCCGTTCTCGACGGCGGTCTCATCGACGCCGTTCGCGCTCGATACTTGCAGAATCGCCTGCACGATGTTCGGATACGCGCCGCATCGACAGATGTTTCCGCTCATCGCCTCGCGCACTTCCGCGGCGTCGTGTGCATGTCCTTCCGCGAGCATGCCAACCGCCGAGCAGATCTGGCCCGGCGTACAGTAGCCGCACTGGAACGCGTCACAGTCGATGAACGCCTGCTGCATCGGATGCAGCGTGTCGCCGCTCGCGAGCCCTTCGATTGTCGTGATTTCCGCGCCGTCGTATGAAACGGCGATCGCGAGACACGTATTGATGCGCTGGCCATCGACGAGCGCGGTGCAAGCGCCACACTGCCCGTGGTCGCAGCCCTTTTTCGTGCCGGTGAGCTGGCACCGCTCGCGCAGAAGATCGAGCAGCGTCGTCCACGGCTCGATGTCGAAGGTCTGCGTCCCGCCGTTGATCGAGAGCGTACAGGCGACGCGCTGCGCATGCGGCGCGCCCACGTCCAGGGCCGTCGCAGTCGGTGTGGTGTTCATGGAATCTCCTTTCTGGAATGCTGATTGCCAGCATGCCGCGTGCCGCGGAGCCAAACGCCGTCACGGCGTGGCCGACAGTGCAAGACCCCGTATCGAGATTCTTGCGAAAGGCGACCGCGTACTTCGTGAAAGGATTGCGGTGAATACGCCGAGCCGATGAGCACCGTTCGACGGCTAGACGATCCCATCGAGCAGTTCGTCGTGCAGCTCGCGCAGGACCTCCACGAACGCGGATGCAAGCCGCTCACGCGGCCGATGCGGCGGAAACAGCAGATACGTCGGAAAGCGCGTGACCGGCTGAAACGGCCGGATCACGATGTCGGGTCCGACGAAGTCTCGCGCCACGATCGGATGCGCGAGCGTCACGCCCATGCCGTGCCGAACCATCTCGCAGCACATGGCCGTGTATTGCGCCTCGATGGCCAGCACGCGCTGCACTCCCGCGCGCTGAAAGACTTCATCCATCACGGCGCGCGTGCCATCGCCGTGACAGAGCGAGATGAACGATTCGCCTTCGAGATCCTTCGGCCGAATGTTGCGCTTCGCCGCGAGCCGATGATTCGCCGGCATCACACACACGGCGGCCACGTTCGATAACTGCTCGACCTGGCAATCGGACGCTTCGCTCACATACACCGCGACCCCGAGATCGCAAAAGCGCGATGCCGTCCAGTGATTCACCGTCCCCGACGTATTGACATGCAGCGAGACCGTCACGTCGGGAAACAGCGCATGAAATCGCTTGATCGCATGGGGCACGAGCGTCATGCCGGCCGATGGCATCGCCGCGATGCGCAACCGCCCGCTGCCGAGATTGCGGATCTGCGCCGCCGCATTCGCGAGACCCTGCAAGCCGACGAACGCGCGCTCCACTTCACGAAAGAACGCGGTGCCTTCGCTGGTCGGAATCAGACGCACGCCGCTGCGCTGGAAAAGCTGCAAACCGGTGTCGCGTTCGAGTTGCGAAATGAGCCGGCTGACGTTCGGCTGCGATGTGAAGAGTGCCTTGGCCGCGGCCGTCATCGACCCGGAAACCATGACCGCGCGAAACGCCTCGATGTGCTTCAGGTTCATGCGCGCTTTCCCTTAAGTAGTCACCATGACACGATGAAATGTATATCAACCATGTATAGGTAGGTATTTTATTTGTATTGGACGATATGAATTGACAGCGCGACACTCGATCCGTCGATGGGCCAGATGTCTTCCAAATCCCACCCGCCCACGCCCCCGCAATGGAGATCCTCGTCATGAAAAAAGCGTTGCATCGCCGTCCGTCCGCCCTTCCCGCACGTCGCGTCATCGCCGCTCTCGCGTTCTCGGCGGCCGTTGCCGCGCCGATGCTCGCGCAGGCCGACACGACGCTGTACGTCGCCAATGTCGGCGGTTCGAACGAACAGTTGTATCGGCAGAAAATCATTCCGGCGTTCGAGAAGGCGCACAACGTGAAGGTCGTCTATGTGGCGGGCAATTCGAGCGACACGCTCGCGAAGTTGCAGGCGCAAAAGGGCCATCAGCAGATCAATGTCGCGGTGATGGACGACGGCCCGATGTATCAGGCCATGCAGATGAACCTGTGCGCGAAGCTCGACGACGCGCCCATCATGAACGACGTGTATCCGCTCGCGAAACTCGGCCCGACGGCGATCGGCGTCGGCATGGTGGCGACGGGCATCGGCTATAACGAGGAAGCGTTCAAGAAGGCCGGCCTGCCGCCGCCGGACTCGTGGAAAGTGCTCACCGATGCGCGCATCAAGGGCAAGCTCGGCGTTCCGCCGATCACCAACACTTACGGCCTGCATACCCTCGTGATGCTCGCGCGTCTCTCGGGCGGCGGCGAGAAGAACATCGACCCCGGCTTCACGGCGATGACCAAGCAAGTCGCGCCCAACGTGCTCTCGTGGGCCCCGACGCCCGGCGAAATGGATGGCCAGATGCAATCCGGCGACGTGATTCTCGCGCCCTACGGCAGCGGTCGCGCGGTCGCGTTGCAGAACACCGGGTTTCCGCTCAAGTTCGTCTATCCGAAGGAAGGCGCGGTCGCGCTGCAAGTGGCGGCGTGCGTGCTCGCGGAAAACGCGCAGCCCAAGCTGTCGCAGGAATTCGTTCAATACTTGCTGACGCCCGAAGTGCAACTGCTGCAAGCGCAGAACATCGGTCTCGGGCCGGTCAACAAGACCGTGAAGCTCGCGCCGGAAGTCGCCGCGCGCGTGCCTTACGGTCCCGAGCAGGTGTCGAAGCTCACCGCCGTCGACTGGGCGACGATCAACCAGCATCGCACGGAATGGACGGAACGCTGGAACCGTTCGGTCGAGCGCTAAAGCCGCGCATCCGCATCTGTCGAAGGAGTCACGCGCATGGCATTCCTGACGCTT
Organism: Caballeronia sp. LZ028; assembly: GCF_031451415.1. Lineage (NCBI taxonomy): Bacteria > Pseudomonadati > Pseudomonadota > Betaproteobacteria > Burkholderiales > Burkholderiaceae > Caballeronia > Caballeronia sp. LZ028. Next base: position 689,640 of record NZ_JARUXN010000003.1, read on the forward strand.
CAGGGCATCTCCAAACGCTACGGCGATTTCACGGCGATCGAACATGTCGATCTGTCCGTCGAACGCGGCGAATTTCTCTCGCTGCTCGGTCCGTCCGGCTGCGGCAAGACCACGACACTGCAGATGGTCGCGGGCTTCGTCACGCCGACGAGCGGCCGCATCCTGCTCGATGGCCGCGACATCACCAACGAGCGCCCGGAGAAGCGCGGCATCGGCGTGGTGTTTCAAAGCTACGCGCTGTTTCCTCACATGACGGTGGCGGGCAACGTCGGCTTCGGGCTGGAGATGCGCAAGGTGAAGCGCCGCGAGCGCGAAGAGCGCATCGAGGAGGCGCTCGCTCTGGTGCGGCTCAAGGGCCTCGGGCATCGCTATCCGAAGGAACTGTCGGGCGGGCAGCGGCAGCGCGTGGCGATTGCGCGCGCCATCGCCATGCAGCCGGAACTGTTGCTGCTCGACGAACCGATGTCCAATCTGGACGCGAAGCTGCGCGAGGAAATGCACATCGAATTGCGCGCGATCCAGAAGCGTCTCGGCATCACGACGATCCTCGTCACGCACGATCAGGTCGAAGCGATGACCATGAGCGACCGCATCGCGGTGATGCATGGCGGCAAGATCGCGCAACTCTCCACGCCCTACGATGCGTACGAGCGTCCGGCGACGCCCTTCGCTTCGACCTTTCTCGGCCGCACGAATGCGTTCGCGGGCGAAGTGCTGCAGCGCAATCCGTTGCGCGGTCGTGAACGTCGCCGGGACGGAACTGCATGTGCCGCACGAAGGCCGTCACGTCGATGGCGCGGTGAATGTCTATATTCGCCCGGAGAAAGTGCATCTCGCCAACGGCGATGCGCGCATCAGAGGACGTATCGCGACGCGTGTGTTCATCGGCAATCAATGGCTGCTCGAAGTGGAGACGGCGCTCGGCAAGTTGCGCATCGCGCAGCCGAACCACGGCGCGCCGCCGCCGCAAGAAGGCGACGAAGTGGGTCTCGACTGGACCGACGACGACCTGCGCGTGCTCACGCAAGACGGCAAGGAGACGCTGCATGGCCACGCTTGACGACGCTCGCCCCGGCGCTGCGCCGTGGCTCTTGTCCGGCCCCGCGCTGCTGCTGTTCACCGGCCTGCTGCTGGTGCCCTTGATCCTCACGCTCGTCCTCTCCTTCCGCGTTTTCAGCGATACTGCCGGCATCACCAGCGCGTTCACGCTGTCGAACTATTGGGAAGTCGTGAGCGACCCGTACTACGGCACGATCTTTCTGCGCACGGCGGGCCTCGCAACGGGCGTGACGCTCCTGTCGATCGTACTCGGCGTGCCGGAGACGATCATCCTCGCGCGCATGAAGAAGCCGTGGCAATCGCTGTGTCTGCTGATCGTGCTCGGGCCGCTGCTGATTTCGGTCGTCGTGCGCACGCTCGGCTGGCAGATTCTGCTCGGCAACAACGGCGTGCTCAATAACGTGCTGCAAGCCCTGCATATCACCGAGGAACCCATCCGCCTCGTCTTCACGATGACCGGCATGATCATCGCGCTGACGCACGTGCTGGTGCCGTTCATGGTGATGTCCGTCTGGGCCAACATGCAGAAGCTCGACCCGCAAGTGGAATGGGCGGGCCGCTCGCTCGGCGGATCGCCGCTCAAGGTGTTTCGCCGCGTGGTGCTGCCGCAGATCATGCCGGGCGTGCTGTCGGGATCGATCATCGTCTTCGCGCTGTCGGCGTCGGCGTTCGCCACGCCCGCGCTCATTGGCGGACGGCGGCTCAAGGTGGTCGCGACCGCCGCCTACGACGAGTTTCTCGGCACGCTGAACTGGCCGCTCGGCGCGAGCATCGCCGTGTTGCTGCTGATCGCGAACGTGGCCATCGTGATGGGATGCAGCCGTCTCGCCGAGCGCCGCTTCAAGCACATTTTCGACTGACCGCGAGGACACGCACATGAAGCAGAACGGCCCGATCGCGCTCGTATTCAATGCGCTTTTCCTGACTTTCATTCTCGCGCCGCTCGTCGTGGTGATGCTCGTCTCGTTCACCGACAAGGGCTTCATTTCGATGCCCTTCGACGGCGCATCGTTGCGCTGGTTCCACGCGATCATCGAGAACGGCGACATCGTGTCGGCGTTCTGGCTGTCGATCAAGCTCGCGTTCGCGGCGGCGACCATCGGCGTACTGCTCGCCGTGCCGGCCGCGCTGGCGATCGCGCGTTACCGCTTTCCCGGCCGCGCCGCGCTCACGAGCTTCTTCCTCTCGCCGATGATGATTCCCGCCGTCGTGCTCGGCATCGCGTTCCTGCGCTTCCTGTCGATGCTGAACCTGTCGGGATCGTTCTGGTCGCTCGTGTGCGCGCATGTGGTGATCGTACTGCCGTATGCGCTGCGGCTCGCGCTCTCGTCGGCGGTCGGCCTGGACCGCGATGCCGAACGCGCGGCGCTGTCCTGTGGCGCGAGCCGCTTCACCGCGTTTCGCCGCGTCGTGTTGCCGATGATCCGCACCGGCGTCGCGGGCGGCTGGGTGCTGTCCTTCATCCAGAGCTTCGACGAACTGACGATGACGATTTTCGTCGCCACGCCCGGCACCACGACGCTGCCGGTCGCCATGTACAACCAGATCGCGCAGACGATCGATCCGCTGGTCGCGAGCGTCTCGGCGGTGCTGATCGTCGGCACGGTGCTCCTGATGATTCTGCTCGACCGCATGGTCGGACTCGACCGTATTCTGATCGGAGAAGCCCGATGACTTCTGCTAGTCCCGACGTACTCGTTCTCGGCGGCGGCCTCGTCGGATCCGCCGTCGCCTATGGTCTCGCCCGCGAAGGCGCGCGCGTGACCGTGCTCGATGAAGACGACGGCGGCTTGCGTGCCTCGCGCGGCAACTTCGGCCTCGTGTGGATTCAGGGCAAGGGCTACGGCCTGTCGCCGTATGCGCGCTGGTCGCGTTCGTCCGCGGTGCGCTGGCCTGCGCTCGCGGAGTCGCTTCACGCCGAATCGGGCGTCGATGTGGCGCTGCGCCAGCCCGGCGGCTTCCACTTCTGCTTCAACGACGCCGAACTCGCCGACCGCGAAAAGCGCCTTTCGACGCTGCAAGCCGAACTCGGCGATTACCCGTATCAGATCCTCACCGGCGCCGAAGTGCGCGAGCGCATTCCGCAAGTCGGGCCGAAGGTGATCGGCGCGAGCTATACGCCGATGGACGGCCATGTGAATCCGCTGAAACTGCTGCGCGGCCTTCATACGTCGATGCAGACGCGCGGCGTGCGCCTCGTTTCCGGCGAGCGCGCCGAGCGCATCGTGCCCGAAGCGAACGGCTTCGTCGTGCAGGGCAAGCGCGGCACGTATCGCGCGGGACGCGTGGTGCTGGCGGCGGGTCTCGGCAATCGCACGCTCGCGCCGTTCGTCGGGCTGAATGCGCCGGTCGCGCCCAATCGCGGACAAGTGCTGGTAAGCGAGCGCGTCGCGCCGTTCCTGCACTATCCGACGCTCAACGTGCGTCAGACCGACGAAGGCAGCCTGCAATTCGGCGATTCGATGGAAGAAGTGGGCTTCGACGATTTCACGACCACGCCCGTCCTCGCCGATATCGCCCGGCGTGCGGTGCGCGCCTTCCCGCTGCTGGAGCATGTGCGCCTCGTCCGCATGTGGGCCGCGTTGCGCGTCTACAGCCCCGACGGCTTTCCCGTCTATGACCAGTCGGAGCGGCATCCCGGCGCGTTCGTCGTGACCTGCCACAGCGGCGTGACGCTCGCCGCCGCGCACGCCATGCGCATCGCCCCGTGGATTCTCGGCGCACCGGTTCCCGACGAACTGCCCACCTTCTCCGCGCGCCGCTTCGAGCACGCCAAAGAACTCATCTCCGCACATTGAGCACGCACGACATGACTTCATCGACACCTACGCTTTTCAAGCCGCTGCCGGGCGCGGACGGCGCGAGCATCGACATCTTCTTCAACGACCGGGCGCTGACCGTGCAAGGCGGACGCTCCGTCGCGGCGGCTTTGCTCGCGGCGGGCGTGTCGCGGTTTCGCGCGACGCCGGTTTCGGGCGCACCTCGCGCGCCTTACTGCATGATGGGCGCGTGCTTCGAATGCCTCGTCGAGATCGACGGCGTGCCGAGCCGCCAGAGCTGCATGGTCGAAGTGAAAGCCGGCATGCGCATCCGGTCGCAGGAAAGCGCGCGCGATCTGCCCCCTTCGATCGGCACCGATACCGCCGACGCATCGCTGGAGAACGCACATGGCCGCTGAACTCGTTTCGTCGCATGCCGAAGCCGTCGATGTCGTCGTGATCGGCGCCGGTCCCGCGGGCATGAGCGCCGCGACGCGTGCCGCGCGCGCGGGCCTCAAGACCGTGTTGATCGACGAACAGGACGCCGCCGGCGGACAGATCTATCGCGGCATCGGCCGGGCGGACGCGCGCCGCAAGGAGATTCTCGGTCCCGATTACGCGGCGGGCGGCGCGATCGCCCAGGCGTTCGCGGCATCGGGCGCGCGGCATCTGACGGGCGCGACCGTGTGGCAGGTCACGCGCGAGCGCGGCATCAACTATCTGAAGGACGGCAGGATCGGCAGCTTCGACGCCCAGCGCGTGATTCTCGCGAGCGGCGCGATGGAGCGGCCTTTCCCGATTCCCGGCTGGACGCTGCCCGGCGTGCTGACGGCGGGCGCCGCGCAAATCCTGCTCAAGAGCGCGGGCGAAGTGCCTGCCGCGCCGCCGATTCTCGCGGGATGCGGACCGCTTCTCTATCTGCTCGGCTGGCAGTACATCCGCGCGGGCGTGCCGATTCGCGCGCTCGTCGACACGACGCGCCACGAAGACCGCTGGCGCGCGAAGCGTCACATGCTGTCGGCCTTGCGCGCGTGGCCGTATCTCAGCAAAGGACTGCAGTTGATGCGCACGCTGCGCGAAGCGGGCGTGCCGATGTTCGAGGCCGCCGACGACCTGCGCGTCGAATCGCGCACCGGCGCCGACGGCGTGGAGCATGCGAGCGCGCTCGGCTTCACGACGCAGGGCGCGGCGCACCGCATCGAAGCGGACGTGATTCTGCTGCATCAGGGCGTCGTGCCGAATACGCAGTTCACGCAGGCGTTGCGCGCGACGCATCGCTGGGATAACGCGCAACTCTGCTTCACGCCGAAGACCGACGCATGGGGCGAGCTCGACGTGCCCGGCATCTTCGTCGCGGGTGACGGCGCGGGGATCGGCGGCGCGCAGGCGGCGGCCTTGCAGGGCGCGCTCGCGGGCGTCGCGGTGGCGGCGCAGCTCGGCGCGATCGATACCCGCAAGCGCGACCTCGAAGCGATGGCGCTCAGGCGCGATCTCGCGGGCGCCCTGCGCATCCGTCCGTTCCTCGATTCGCTGTATCGTCCGCGCGATGTGAACCGCATTCCGAAGAACGAAACCATCGTCTGCCGATGCGAGGAAGTCACCGCGGGCGAGTTGCGCAAGTTCGTCGAGCTGGGCTGCGTCGGGCCGAACCAGGCGAAGTCGTTCGGGCGCTGCGGCATGGGACCGTGCCAGGGCCGCATGTGCGGGCTGACGGTGACGGAAGTCATCGCGGATGCGCGGCGCGTGTCGCCTGCCGAGGTCGGCTATTACCGCATTCGGCCGCCGATCAAACCGCTCACGCTCGGAGAACTCGCCGGTGAATGAAATCAGCGAAGCCGATGTGATCGTCGTCGGCGGCGGTCTGCACGGCACCAGCAGCGCGTTGCATCTGGCGAAGCGCGGCGTGAAAGTCATCGTGCTCGAAGCGGATTACGTGGCGCGTCATTCGTCGGGCGTCAACGCGGGCGGCGTGCGCACGCTCGGGCGTCCGCTGCCCGAAATTCCGCTCGCGCTGATGTCGCGCGAAATATGGCACGGCATGACCGATCTGCTGGGCGAGGATGGCGGCTTCGTGCCGTCGGGGCAACTGAAGATCGCGGAAACGGAAGCCGAGCTCGAAACCTGCCGCGAACGCGTCGCGCTTTTGGCGTCGCATGGCTTCACGCACGAGAAGATCATCGATCGCGAAACCGTGCTCGAACTGGAACCGGCGCTCGCGAGGCACGTGACCGGCGGCATCTGGGTCGAGCGCGATGGCTACGCGTTGCCGTACCGCACGACGACTGCCTTCAGGCTCGCGGCGCAACGTCTGGGCGTGCGCTTTCTGGAAGGCACGCCGGTGAGACGCATCGAACAGCGCGGCGAGCGATGGTTCGCGCAGACGCCGCGCGGCACGTTCGGCGCGCAGAAGATGCTCATCGCGTCGGGCGCGTGGTCCGGCGAGTTGTCGAAGCAGGCGGGCGAGCCGGTGCCCGTGCATCCCGAAGGCCTGATGCTGATGGTCACGCACCGGGTCGCGCCCTTCTGCCGCGCGACGCTCGGCGCGACGGGCCGTCCGCTGTCCTTCAAGCAATTCGACAACGGCACGGTCGTGATCGGCGGCAAGCTGATCGGCATCGCGGAACTGGCGAACCGTCACGGCGAAGTCGATTTCATGCGCCTCGTGAAAAGCGCGCAGACGGTCACGGATCTTTTTCCGCATCTGCGTCATCTCGGCGTGAATCGCGCGTGGGCGGGCGTCGAAGCATTTACCGAAGATGAACTGCCGGTGATTTCGGCAAGCCGCACGGCGTCGAATTTGTACTACTCGTTCGGCTATTGCGGCAGCGGCTTTCAGCTCGGGCCGGGCTGCGGCAAGCTCGTCTCCGAACTCATGCTCGACGGCGAGCCGTCGCTGTCGCTCGATGCATTCGCCATCGACCGTTTCCATGCGCGCGCCACGTCGGCAGCCGCCGATGCGTTGCCGCTCGTCACGCACTGATCCGTATTCCCAAACCCTTTCGTAAGGAGAACAAGTAATGAGCGATATCGTTCGCATCGACACCAATCAGCGCATGAGCCGCGTCGTGAAGGCGGCGGGACTCGTGTTCATCGGCGGGCAGACGTCCGCGGATCAGACGCCCGATATCAAGCTGCAGACGGCAAAGGTGCTCGAAAAGATCGATGGCTTCCTGGACAAGGCGGGCATCGACAAGACCCGTCTCGTGTCGGCGCAGGTGTGGCTGTCGGATATCGCGCGTGATTTCGCGGGCATGAACGAAGTGTGGGATGCGTGGGTTCCCGAAGGCTGCGCGCCGACGCGTGCGACCGTGGAAGCGAAGCTCGCGTCGCCTGCGTTGCTGGTGGAGATCGCCGTCATCGCGATGAGCTGACGGCGGCCGGGGCGGTCTCGTTGCAGGCAACCGGCGACTCGATTCTCCGGTTGGCGACGCGACGCCGCCCCCTGAAAGACGGCGCGCGGTACTATGTTCACGGACCGTCCCGCACACCCCGTCTCATGGAACTGAAGCAGATTCAGTACTTCATCGCGCTTTTCGAGGAAGGCACCGTCACGCGTGCCGCAAAGCGGCTGAACATTGCGCAGCCGGCGCTCAGCATGCAGGTCGCCAAACTCGAATCCGAGATCCGGCAGAAGCTCTTCGAGCGCGGGCCGCACGGCATGGCGCCCACCGAAGCCGCACGATTGATGTACCGCCTCTACACGCCGATCCTGCGCGACATCGACCACGCAAGGGAGCACCTGAGCCGTCGCGATGTCATCGTGACGGGCCGCGTGTCGCTTGGGATGGTCTCGTCGGAAGCGCAGAGCGTATTGCCCGAATCGCTCGCCCGCTTCGATGCGCTTTTCCCGCAAGTCGAAGTATCCGTCGCCGATGGCTTCAGCGCGCAACTGATCGACGCCGTCGAATCGGGCCGGCTCGATGCGGCCATCATCAACAAGCCGCGCGGACGCCTGATGCTGGACGTCAAGCCGTTGCTCGTCGAAGAAATGGTGCTGGTGACGAGCGCGCTGCACGGCCCCGAGCTTCCCGGCACGATCGATCTGACCGGGCAGCCGGACATCGAGCTCGTGTTGCCTACGCGGCGCAACGGTCTGCGCGGCGCGCTCGATGCCGCCCTGATGGCGGCCGATGTCGTCATCCAGCCGAAGTTCGAGATCGATCTGCTGAGTACCATCGTGCAGTTCGTCGAGCAGAGCAGCGTCGCGACGATCCTGCCGCGCGTCGTGGTGCAGGCGCAAGCGGACGAAGGCCGCTTGCGCATACGCACGATCTCGGCGCCGCCCATCGTGCGCCACATCATTCAGGTGACGCATCCGAAGCGGCCGATCGGGCCGGCCGCCGAGGCATTGATCGCGATCATCGCCGAGGAGATCGGACGCGTGACGACGCGCGCGCCGGAATGACGCGCGCCGTGAAGGTCACGAAGGACTGCCCGCGTTGCCGTTCTCGAGCTTGCCGAGCGTCTCCGGCACCACGAACGCGCCGACGAGAAAGATCACGCTGATCGCGCCGACGAAAATCGCGAGCGTCGACGGCAACTGGCTCGCATCCTTCGCGACGAGCGAGACGAAGGTCGGCATCATCCCGCCGATCGCGAAGCCGATGTTCCACGAGAGGCCCGTTCCGGTCGCGCGAATCGCGGTCGGAAAGCGCTCGTTCAGGAAGATCAGTATGGGCGCGTAACCGGCGCTGCCGAGCGCGGACAACAACACCGCATAGACGCCGATCATCGTGATGCTTTCTGCCGTCGGCAACAGCAGAAAGAGGCCGGGCAAGGCGACGAGCCGGATGATGCCGATCCAGATGAACGCGCCCTTGCGCCCGATGAACGTGCTGAGATGCCCCGCCAAAACCGATGCGATCACCACCGCCACGCTGCAGATCATCAGGATCGCGGCGGCCGCCCCGTTCGGCGCGTGGCTCACGACCTTGAGGAACGTCGGCAGATAGCCCGACGTGAGGTAGTAGCCGCTGCCGCCGCCGATGGTCAGCAGGAGATTCACGAACAACACGCCGCGGTACTCGCGCGAGAACAGCGTGCGGATCGGCGAGCGCACGACTTCGGCCTTTGCGCGCTCGGTATTCGCCGCGGCCTTCGCAGCTTTTTCGGCGGCGAGCTTCTTCCACAGCGGCGACTCTTCGAGACTGTTGAAGACGAAGAGACCGAGCACCGAACTCACGATCCCGGTGAAGAACATGCAGCGCCAGCCCCACACGTCGAAGGCATCGCCGGGAAAGAGCGCGGACATCGCGAGAAAGGTGAGCGATGCCAGAAGCGCGCCGAGTCCCGCGCCGCCGCCGCCGATCAGCCCCGACACCGCGCCGCGATATTTCGGCGCGACCGATTCGGTGCCGATCGTATGCGTCGACGCCACCACGCCGCCGACGAACACGCCCTGCACGAGACGCAGCAGCAGGAAGAGGATCGGCGCGACGATGCCGGCCTGCGCGACCGTCGGCAGCGCGCCGAAAGCCGCAGTGGACAACCCGACGCCGACGACCGCGAAGATCATGGCGCCCTTGCGGCCGCGACGATCCGCATACGAGCCGAAGAGCGCGGAGCCGAGCGGACGCATCAGCAGCGTCACCGCGAATGAAGCGTAGACCGCCGCGAGCGAGAGCATCGCGTGTTCGGACGGGAAGAACAGACGCCCGACAACCGGCGCCACATACAACAACACGAACAAGTCGAACAGATCGAGGGCCCAGCCGATGCACGACGCCATCACTGCACCCATGATCTGCCGCTGATTTGCCGGAAGCACGGCGGCTCCGTCTTGCGCTGCTACGGACATGTGTATCTCCTTTGGATTACCGCAGGCACGCTTTTATGGATGCGTGCTCTTGTTACGATTGAAAAACGAAATTGCTCGAGCAGTGTCAGTACGCGGCGGCGAGCGGCGGGGCCATGCTCGCGCTTCGCTGCGCGACCATCGCGTCGGCGATCTTCTCGGCGATCATGATGGTCGGTATGTTCGTATTGGCCGATGGCAGCCTCGGCATCAGCGATGCATCCACGACGCGCAAGCCGCGCGCGCCGTGCACGCGCCCTTCGGTATCCGTGACGGCATCGCGATCCTCCGCGCCGCCCATGCGGCATGTGCCGCTCGCGTGCCACACGCCGAACACGTTCGCGCGGATGAACGCGGCGAGCGCGCGGTCGTCGGCGAGCAGCGCGTCCATCTTCAGTCCGCGCGTGAAGAAGCGTTCGATGAGGAAACGGCGCACCGGCGCGGGCGCATCGAGCAGCACGCCGAGAACGGACGTGAGGCGCGCATTGCCCTCGCCGACCCGGCTCAGCGCCTTCACGCGCGCAGAAAACGCCGCCGGAAAGAAGTCGCGCGAACTGCGCCCGAGTCCCGATGCGTGGACCACGCTCGCCAAAATCCGCACGCCCGCGGCGAGGCGCTGCACATCGCGTTCGTCGTCGAGCAGATTGAGATCGACGCGCGGCGCGGCGGCCGCATCGGGCGATGCAAGCTGCACGCGGCCACGCGAATACGGCCGGTTGCACCACAGAAAGAAGAGTCCGAGCCGGTTGCCGAGCGCATGCCACGCCGCACGCGTCGCGCTCGACAGATACAGGTCCGAGGCATCGCAGCCCGCGACGCCGGAACTCAGACGCGCGGCCATCATGCTGGCGCGGCGTCGTGCGAGCGGCATGCGAAAGCGCGGCTCGAGAAAATGACAGAACGTCAGCGACGGATGATCCTGCAGATTGCGTCCGACGCCCGGCAAGTCCACTTCGCACGCGATGCCGAGCGCCGCGAGCTCGCGCGCATCGCCGATGCCCGCGCGCATCAGCATCGCCGGCGACTGCAGCGCGCCCGCGCTCAGCACGACTTCGTCCGCATCGAACTGAACGCGCTCGCCGTTCTCCGCAATCGCGACGACACCGCGCGCCGTCGCGCCGTCCATCACGATGCGTTCCACGCGCAGCTTCGCGTAGACCGCGAGATTCGGACGCCTGCGCGTGGCCTCGTCGAGATAGGCGATGGCCGTGGACACGCGCCGATCGTCGATATTGGAGAACGCGCCGGGAAAGAACCCGTCGCCGAACTCGCCATTCTGGTCCTGCAACTGCGCGACCCCGTTCTCGCGCAGACCCTTTGCGAACGCGTGGCAGAACGCCGGCCAGTCGTCGGGCATGATGCGGCGGATCGGCACCGGGCCGTCGCTGCCGTGCATCTCGCCGCCGGGAAAGTCGACGTCGCGTTCGAGCTTGCGAAAGTACGGCAGCACGTCGCGCCACGCCCAGCCATCGGCGCCGTTCGCGGCCCATTCGTCGTAATCGCGCGGCAGGCCGCGATTGGCCGACTGCACGTTGATGCTCGAGCCGCCGCCCATCACGCGGCCCTGCTCGTACACGCGCGGCGCGGCATCCTTCGTGGCCTTCGCTTTCAGGTCGGGCCAGATGTAGGTATCGCCGCAGAAGACCGGCATCGGATAGCTGTCGAGAATGGCCTCGGGCACGGCGCCGGGCGGCGTATCCGCGCCCGCCTCGATCAGCGCGACGCGCAGCGACGGCACCGCCGACAGCCGATGCGCCAGCACGCATCCCGCCGAGCCGCCGCCCACGATCACGACATCGAAGCGCTCCATCGCCTGTCTCCTTTTATTGTGCAAAGCGCGGGATCAGGACCCGCGAAACACCGGCTTGCGCTTGCCGTGGAACGCTTCGACGCCTTCGCGGAAATCGTCCGACGAGCGCAGGCGGCTATAGCAATGGCCTTCGAGTTCGATCGCGATCGAAAGCGGCGCGTCTTCCGAGTCGTTCAGCAGCTTCTTCGCCGTGCGCTGTGCCAGCGGCGAGAACGCGCGCAGTTCGTCGACGAGCGCATCCGTCGCCGATTCGAGTTCCGCGTCGGCCACGCAGTCCACCGCGATGCCCCATTCGTACGCCTGCTTGCCGGGAATGCGGCGCGAGCGCATCACGATGTCCTTCGTGCGGCCGATGCCGACCATCGACTGCAAGCGCGCCGAGCCGCCCGAGCCGGGAATCTGCCCGAGCTTCTGCTCCGGCAGCGCATAGAACGTCGTATCGGTGACGATGCGGAAATCGCACGCGAGCGACAACTCGAAGCCCACGCCGAAGCAGAATCCGCGATTGGCCGCGATGACCGGCTTCGAGCAGCGCGCGGGCGCCGCGATATTCCACGCGAGCTTCGACACATGTTCCGGCGATGCCTCGAGAAAGCCCTTGATGTCGCCGCCGCTCGAGAAGTGCTCGCCCCTGGCGCGCACGACGATCACGCGCACGCGGTCGTCCTCGTCGAGCGCCTCGAATGCAGCGCGCAACTGGTCGCGGGCGTGCATCGAAATGACGTTGAACGGCGGGCGATGCAGGATGATGTCGGCGCGCTCGCGGGCGGCGTCGATCTCGACTGAAAAGCCGTCCAGGTCTTGCAGCAGCGTCTGGCCGCGATGGTTCAAATCGCTCATGTTCGGTTACTCCTTGGTGGTCTCTGTAGAGGTTGCGTGGGTCTCGCTCGCGTATTCGCCGGCCTGCAGCTTGCGGCGCAGGATCTTGCCGACCGGAGACTTCGGTATGTCGTCGACGAACACGTATTCGCGCGGCCGCTTGAAGTTGACGAGATCGGACTGACGGCACCAGCCGTCGAGCGCTTCTGCATCGACGAACTCGCGGCGCTTGATGAACGCGACGACGCGCTGGCCCCATCGCTCGTCCTTGACGCCCGCGACCGCGACTTCGTCGACGGCCGGATGCAGCGACAGCACCGATTCGATATCCACGGGCGAGATGTTTTCTCCGCCGCTGATGATCATGTCGTCGACGCGGCCGGTGACGTACAGGTCGCCGTCGGCATCGAAGTAGCCGGTGTCGCCGGTGAAGTACCAGCCTTCGCGCAGCGACTTCGCATTCGCGTCCGGGCGATTCCAGTAGCCTTCGAAAGCCTCGTCGCCGAGCAGGTCCGCGATGATCTGGCCTTCCTCGCCGGCAGCGGCGATCTGATCGGGCGATACGGCATCCAGCTTCACGACGCGCAGCCGCGTGTTGATGCCCGCGCGCCCCGCGCTGCCGGGCTTCTTCGTCGCGTCCTGATCGATGCTGAACGTATAGACCTCGGACGAGCCATAGTGATTGACGAAGAGTTCCGGCTCGAAGGCGGCGGACAGGCGCTTGAGCAGGCCGTCGTTCATCGGCGCGCCCGCGAAACCGAGCTTCCTGACCGACGACGTGTCCGTGGCCGCGAACGTCTTGTCGGCGAGCAGGTCGTGATAGAGCGTCGGCACGAGGTAGAGGCACGTGAGCCCGTGCGCGGCGATGGATTCGAGCGCGAGCTTCGCGTTCCAGCGGCGCACGCAGACGAACAGGCCGTCGACGAGCGCCATCGCGAGCAGCGAGCGCACGCCCATCGTGTGATAGAGCGGCATCACGCCGAGCGTTCTCTCGCCCCGCCGATACAGGTTCTGCGCGACATGCGCGAGCGCGCCCGCGCGTTCGTGACGATGACGCCGCGGCACGCCCTTGGCCTTGCCGGTGGTGCCGGACGTGTAGAGGATCAGCGAGATGTCGTCGGCGGTGGCGCGCGTCGTCGCGTCGTGGCGCGCTTCGCTGCGGTCGGCAACGAGCGCATCGAAGCCCAGGTTGCGGCCGGGCGCATCGTCGAGGCCGATGCGCGGCACGTTCTGCGCAGCCGGACTCTGGATGACGGCATCGGCGCAAACGGGCTCGTAGACGATCGCCTTCACGCCGGCATCGGTCACGCAATAGTCGAGTTCCTCCGGCTTCGCGCGCCAGTTGAGCGGCACGATCACGATGCCGGCGAATTGTCCCGCCCAATGCAGCGTCGCCATTTCCCAGCGGTTCTGCAGCACGACGAGCAGCCGGTCGCCGCGTTCGAGACCGAGCGCGCGCAGGCCATCGGCGACATTCAGGATCACGCGATGCCACTGTGCATAGGTCAGTTGCAGTTCGCCATCGACGAGCGCGAGCGCGTTCGGACTGCGCTCGACGCTTTGCAGAAAGGTGCGGCCGAGATCAAGCATGTTCGACCTCGCTCGTGTCCGCTTGCGTCCGGCGGCGCGCCGCCACGTCGAGCACCGCCGCCACGATCGGCGTGTAGCCCGTACAGCGGCAGATATGCCCCGACAGCATTTCGCGCACTTGCTCCTCGGTCGGATTCGGCACGCGTTGCAGATAATCCGCGCACGACATGAGGATGCCCGCCGTGCAGAAGCCGCACTGCAAGGCGTGATGCCGCTGGAACGCCTGCTGCAGGTCGCCGAGCGTCTGCTCGGGCGCGAGACCTTCGACGGTATCGATACGCCGTCCGTCCGCCTGCACCGCGAGCATCAGGCACGCGCGCGCCGCGACGCCATCGACGTGCACGGTGCATGCGCCGCAGACGCCGTGTTCGCAGCCGACGTGCGTGCCGGTCGCGCCCAGTTCGTGCCGGATGAAATCCGACAGCAGTTCGCGCGGCTCGCAATGGCCGCTGCGCTCGCGGCCGTTGAGCGTCAGCGCGATGCGCTGCCGTTCGTCCCGCCGCATGATGTTTGCCGACATGTCGCTCACTTCGCCTCCTCGATCACACGCCATCCGAGTTGCCGGACCAGATTCCGGCGATATTTCGCGCTGATATGCGCGTCGTCCTGCGCGTTCAGTTTCCAGCTCAAATCGTTCAGTGCGCCGCGCAGGTCGTCGCCTGCGAGACGCGGCCAGCTTTCGACCACGGGCCTGTCGGCGACGCCGCCCACCGCGATGCGAATCGCATCGTCCGATACGACCGCCGCGCACGCGACGATCGCGAAATCGCCGTGACGCGCGGAGAATTCGCTGAACGCGTAGCGCTCGCCAGCTTTTCGCAGCGGAAAGCGCACCGCTTCGACGAGTTCGTCCGGCTCGCGCGCGGTCATCAACATGCCCTGAAAGAAATCCTGCGCGGCGAGCGTGCGCCGCTTCTTCTTCGAGCGCAGCATCACGTCGCCGCCGAGCGCCGAGAGCACGAGCGGCAGTTCCGCGCTCGGGTCCGCATGTGCGATCGATCCGCACACCGTTCCGCGATTGCGGATCTGAAAATGCGAGATATGCGGAAAGGCCATCGCGAGCAGCGGCACTTCTTCTGCGAGCGTCGCGCGCCATTCGACGCTGCCTTGCGTCGCGGCCGCACTCACGACGAGCCGCCCCGCTTTCTCGTCGATGCGCACGGCACTGAGTTCGGCGGTGCGGGATATATCGACGAGCATCTTCGGCTGCGCGAGCCGCATGTTGAGCACGGCCATCAGCGACTGTCCGCCCGCCAGCACGCGCGCGTCCTCGCCGTATTGCGCAAGGGCGTCGAGCGCGTCCTGCGTGGTCGGCGCGCGCAGATAATCGAACGCTACCGGCTTCATGCGCGCCTCCTGAAACGTGCGAGGAATCTCGCGAGCCACGATCCGCGCGTCTGCACCGGCTTGCCCGCCGCCTGCCGCCCGAGCGATTCGAACAATTGATTCAGCACGACCTTCGTCGCGCCTTCTAGCATGCGGCCGCCGACCGCGGCGACCTTGCCCGACACCTGCGCTTCGTAGTCGTACGTGAGCCGCGTGCCGCTGCCTTGCGGCTTCAGTTCGACGAGACCGCTGCCGCGCGCGCTGCCGAGCGGCGACGTGCCCGCGCCCGCCAGCCGCAGACGATGCGGCGCGTCGATCTCCGACAAGCCGATGCGCGCCTCGAAACGTGCCTTGATGAGGCCGACGCCCACGGTCACGTCCGCGCGATACTGGTTCGGCGCGGTTTCTTCGAGCGCATGACAGCCCGGAATCACGTTAGCGAGCGCCTTCGGATCGAGCAGCACGGCGAACACGGCTTCCGGCGTCGCGGGCAGATCGACGCTTCCCTGCGCCGTCAGTGCGCGTCCGCCGCCCGGCGTCGCGGGCTTCGCCGCCGGCGCTTCGCGATATTCGGGGCGCGACGGCTCCGGATCGTCGATGCCGATCATCGCCATGACCTTGGACGGCGTGAGCGGCAAGCGAATGTCTTCGACGCCGAGCGCATCGGCCACCGCGTTCGCGATGCACGGCGGCGTGCTCATGTTGTTGCCTTCGCCGAGCCCTTTCGCGCCGAGCGGCGTGAACGGCGACGGCGTCTCCAGATGCACGATCACCGGATCGGGCACTTCGCAGGTCGTCGGCATCAGATAGTCGGCGAGCGTGCCGGACTGGAAGCTGCCGTCCGCGCCGTAGCGGAACTCCTCCATCAGCGCCGCGCCGACGCCCTGCGCGAAGGCGCCGCGAATCTGGCCATCGGCGAGCGCGGGATTGAGGATCGTGCCGGCATCGTGCACGGTGACATAACGGTCGATCCGCACGCGCCCGGTCGCCCGGTCCACTTCGACGCCGCACATGTCGAACGCGAAGCCATACGCCGCCGACGTGTTGATGCGGTCGGCCTCGTCGGGCGCGTCCATGTGCGGCGGCGACCAGAACACCGTCTCGCGCAGGCCCGGCTCCTCGCCTTCGGGCAGGAGCGCGGGCGCCCAGTGCGGCGCATTGCTCGCGGCGCGCGCGAACGGCAGCGCGCGATCCTCGGCGTGCACAGGAAAGATGCGCGCGCCTTCGAAGCGGATCTCGTCGGGCGAGCAGCCGAACTGCTTCGCGAGCACGCGCGACAGCTTCTCGCGCACGCGCGTGGCGGCCAGATGCACCGTGCCCGCTACCGCGCCCGCGAAGCGGCTCGAATAGTTGCCCGCCGCGACGGACCACGCGTCCTTGTGCGTATCGAATTCGACGTTGACGACGATGTCCTTCGGGTCCAGCCCGAGCACATCGGCGACGACTTGCGCGCACACCGTCATGTGCCCCTGCCCCGCGGGCGTCGATGCGATCGTCACGACGACGCCGCCCAGCAGATCGACGCTGACTGTGGCGCTCGCGATCGCGCCGTTCTTCGGCCCGGCCTTGCGGCGCGCGTCGGCGGGCATGACGGTCGTGATGTAGCCCATGTTCGATACCGACGGCTCCACGATCGCCGCGAAGCCGATGCCGAAGAGCCGCCCTTCCCTGCGCGCGGCATCGCGGCGTGCGACGAGTTCGGCGTAGCCGCCTTCGTCGATCGAGCGGCGCAGCGCTTCCTGATAGTTGCCTGAATCGAGCAGCGCGCCGGCCGCCGCGCGATACGGAAACGCATCGGCGGGAACGAAGTTGCGGCGATACACGTCGAGCACGTCGAGCTTCAGTTCGATGGCAATGCGCTGAATCAGCCGCTCGAGCGCGAAGTACACCTGCGGTCCGCCGAAGCCGCGCACGAGGCCGGTCGGCGTCTTGTTCGTGAGCACGACCCGATTGCGCACGAGCAGATTCGGGATCGCATACGCGCCCGTCAGACAGCCGTGCATCCGGTAGAACGTCGCGGGCTCCGGCGCGCGCACGTAACCGCCGACGTCTTCGAGCTGGTCGTAGGACAGCGCGACGATGCGGCCATCGCTTTGCACCGCCGCCTCGATGGTCGAGAGGCGCGCCGTCGCGGAGGTCGCCGCGCTCAGGTGCTCCAGCCGGTCCTCGACCCATTTCACCGGCGCGCCCGCCTTGCGCGACGCGAGGCACATCAGCACGACATACGGAAACACGGCCTGCTTCACGCCGAAGCTGCCGCCCGAGTCGCGCGGAGCCTTGTGACGCAGACGGTTCGCGGGCACGTTGAGCGCCATCGCCATGACGGCGTGCAGCGAGAACGGCCCCATGAAGTTCGACGTGACGTCGTAGCCTTCGTCGCCGGACAGATATTCGGCGATCACGACGCCGCACTCGATCGGCGCGCAGGTGTTGCGCGGATACTGCGCGACGAGCTTCACGCGATGCGGCGCGTTCTCGAACGCCGCTTCCGGCTCGCCGTAGCGGAAATGCCGGTCGCTGACGACGTTGCTGCCGACGCGCTCGTGCAGCAACGGCGCGTCGTCCCGCACCGACTGCTCGATCGACGTGACCGGATCGAGCGTCGCGTATTCGACCTTGATGAGATCGAGCGCGTCTTCCGCGAGGGCACGCGAATCCGCGATGGCGACCGCGACCGGCTCGCCCACATAGCGCACGCGGTCCATGGCGAGCGCCCACTGTTCCATCGGCGATTTCACGCCGACGACGAACGGACGCGACCACGCACGCAGATCGTCGCGCGTGAGCACCGCATGCACGCCGTGCAGCTTCAACGAGGCGTCCGTGTCGATAGAAACGATGTCGGCATGAGCGTGCGGCGAGCGCAGGATCGCGGCGTGCAGCGTGCCTGGTTTCACGGCAATGTCATCGCCGTAACGGCCGCGGCCCGTGAGAATCGCCGGATCTTCGAGGCGCTGCATGGCGCGGCCGACGTGGCGCTGCGGCGTGGCAACGGCGTCGTCGGCGACGCGTGCATTGATATCTGCGAAGGCGGTATCGCGCTGATTCATCGCATCATTCCTCATCTTGCGCGCGGCGGCCGAATGCATCGGCGAGGCCGCTCCAGCGTCGCGCGATCTCCTGATGCTCGATGCCGAAGAGATCGAGAATGCGCCCGACCGTGTGATCGACCACATCGTCGATGCTCTTCGGATGCGCGTAGAACGCGGGCACCGGCGGCATCACGATCGCGCCCATTTCGGTGGCGAGCGTCATGTTGCGCAGATGCGCGAGATTGAGCGGCGTTTCGCGCGCGACGAGCACGAGGCGGCGGCGTTCCTTGAGCATCACGTCGGCGGCGCGCGTGAGCAGGTTGTCGGCGAAGCCGTTGGCGACGGCCGCGAGCGTCTTCATCGAACACGGTGCAATCACCATGCCGTCGCTGACATACGATCCGCTCGCGACCGACGCGCCGATATCGCGCACGTTGTGGACGACGTCGGCGAGCTGGTCGATGTCGCCGCGCGTCAGCCCGAGTTCCTGCGCCGCCGTCACCGCGCCCGATGCCGACACGATCAGATGCGTCTCGTGCGTGCCGAGCCGCCGCAACGCAGCGAGCAGGCGCACGCCGATCACCGCGCCGCTCGCGCCGGAAATGCCGACGACGATGCGCTTCTTCTGCTCAGCCATGATTGCGCGCCAGGTAGGCGTCCAGTGCGCTGTTGTCGGCGGCGACGAGCGCGTCCAGATCGACTGCGTCCTGTCCGGGAATGCGCACGCGCGTAAAGACGTGCTCGGCATAGACGACGGGGCGCGTCGCATCGAGGCCCATCTTCGTGCTCATGCCTTGCAGATGCGCGGGCGCATCGGCGGGCTGGCCGACAGTCGTCGACGGATCGAGCGGCGAACCCTGCGCGCCCGCGATCACGACGAGATCGCGGTCCGCCTGAAAACGCGTCGCGATGGCCCATTCGATTTCGGCGGGATCGTGCACGTTCACATCGGGATCGACTACGACCACTTGCTTGATGTCGTAATGCGCGCCGAACGCGCAGAGGATCACGTTCTTCGCTTCGCCCTCGCGCTTCTTGTCGAACTGCACCCACAGGTGATAACGGCACACGCCGCCCACCGAAAGATGCACGTCCTTCACGTTGGGATGGCTGCGTTGAAGGTGCGCGAGCAACGTCGCTTCGCGCGGAATCGCACCGAGCAGCAGATGCTCCATCTCGGCGGGCACGATCGTATGAAAGACCGGATCGAGCCGATGCGTCACCGCCGTCACTTCGATGACTTCGCGCGCTTCCTTTGCACTGTAGTACTTCGGGAATTCGCCGAACGGTCCTTCCGGCTCGCGCACGTCCGGCAGAATGCGCCCTTCGATCACGATCTCCGCGAACGCCGGCACATGCACGCCGTTCGTCACGCACGCGACGACGGGCAGCGGCGCGCCATGCAGCGCACCCGCGATCTCCAGCTCGTCGTGATCGATCGGCGTGATCGCTTGCGAAGCGAGCATCGTGAGCGGATCGACGCCGATGGCTACGGCGACATCCAGCGCATCGCCGGCTTCTTCCGCCGCGCGCTGAAAGGCATAGAGGTGGCGCGGCAGCAGCAGGATCGCCATGCGGTCGCGGCCATGCACCTGAATGCGGTTGATCGAAACGTTCTGCACGCCGGTCCGCGGATTGCGTGCAATCACGAGACCCGCGGTGATGTACGGGCCGTTGTCGTGTTCGCTATGCGTCGGAATCGGCAACAGCGCGTGCAGGTCGATGCCGTTCGTATGCACGACTTGCTGGCACGGCGCGTTTTCACGTTCGACGCGTTTCGATGGAAGCGGCGCAGCAGCAGCAGCCGAGAAGCGGGCGAGCAGTTCGGTTTCGTCGACGCCCATCGCTTCCGCGATCCATGCACGCTTCGCCATGAAGCCGCTGACGACAGGCACCGCGTGACCGCCCGGCTGCGTGAAGAACGCCGCCTGCGTGCCGTCGAGGCGCTTGGCGATGGCAGCGAGTTCATGTTCAAGCGCAACGGGCTTGTCGATCGTCGCGACGCGGCCGGTCCGCGCAAGATGCGCGAGCCAGTCGCGCAGCGAAAGGGAGCCGGTATCGGTGCGATCCGGGGCCCACGAGAATGCGGGATTGCCGTTCGTTGCGGCATCGCGTGTGTTCATCAGCGTCTCCATCTGGGCGCGCCTGCCAAAGCCAGCGCATTGGATGAAGCGTAGCGAGATCGCCCCATAACGGCTAATACTGTTTATTGATGCGCCGAATCATTCGTGCTTATATCGGTGCTAGCCCGGATGACACGGTTGTTACGGTCACGTATCAATGGAGCACGCGCGAATGGGCGCTTGAGCAGCAAGCCTGAACAAACGCCCGGCGCGGTCCATCGAAGCAGTCTGATAACGGTGCGGTCGCCTATTAGCATCGCTGATACCCCACGGAACATGGACCTCAAGCAAATCCAGTACTTCATCGCGCTGTTCGAGGACGGCTCGGTCACGCGCGCGGCCAAGCGTCTCAACATCGTGCAGCCCGCGCTCAGCATGCAGATCGCGAAGCTCGAGGACGAATTGCATCAGCAGCTTTTCGAGCGCGGCGCGCACGGCATGGCGCCGACCGCCGCGGGACGGCTGATGTACCGCCTGTTCTTGCCGATCATGCGGGACCTGGCCCACGCGCGGCAGCAACTCGTGCAACGCGACGAAGTGGTCACGGGACATGTCGGCATAGGGTTGATCGCATCGGTGACGGAGAGCGTGCTCGCGGATTCGCTGTCGCGCTTTCACGCGCGTTACCCGGATGTCGAAGTCACCGTCGCCGATGGCTACAGCGCCACCTTCATCGACTGGGTCGCGGGCGGCCAGCTCGATGCCGCCATCATCAACAAGCCGCGCGCGCGTCTTTCGCTCGACTCGCGCCCGCTGCTCGACGAAGAGATGGTGCTCGCCACCAGTGCGACGCATGGACCGGATCTGCCGCACGCGATCGAACTCGCGCAACTGCCGGAACTGGAACTCGTGCTGCCGACCAAGCGCCACGGTCTGCGCGGCGTGCTCGACAGCGCCGCGCAGCACGAAGACATCCTGCTTGCGCCGCGCTTCGAGATCGACGTGCTGTCGACCATTCTCAAGCTCGTCGAAAATACGCGCTTCGCGACGATCCTGCCGCGCATCGTCGTCGAGCGGGCCGCGCGGCACGGCACGTTGCGCGCATGTCCGATTCTCGCGCCGCGAATCGTGCGACACATTCTCTGCGTGAGCCATCCGCGCCGCCCGTTGAGCGCGGCGGCCGAAGCGCTCATCGCGATCATCGGCGACGAGTTGCATCGGGCGTCGAACTTTTCGGGTGACGAACCCTCCCCCTTAATCAAGGAAAGCTCCGCATGAACGCACGACACTGGATCGCCGGCGAATGGACCGGCACGCCGACGCTCGACAGCATCGACCCCGCGACGGGGGAAGCCATCGGCCAATATGCCGACGGCGGCGCGCACGAAGCCGACGCAGCCATCGCCGCCGCGCGACATGCGTTCGATCGCACGACGTGGGCGCAGGACGCGCGTTTGCGTCAGGACGTGCTGCTGGCGTGGGCCGCGGCGCTGGACCACGAGCGCGAGTCGCTCGCGACGCTGCTCACGCGCGAGAACGGCAAGACGATCGCGCAGTCGCGTGGCGAGATCGCGGGCGCCATCTCGGAGGTGCGCTATTACGCGGGT
Source organism: Caballeronia sp. LZ028 (assembly GCF_031451415.1). NCBI lineage: Bacteria > Pseudomonadati > Pseudomonadota > Betaproteobacteria > Burkholderiales > Burkholderiaceae > Caballeronia > Caballeronia sp. LZ028. Next base: position 711,499 of record NZ_JARUXN010000003.1, read on the forward strand.
CTTGCGCGCCATATCGCCGGGCATGTGCTGGAGCCTGAACCCGGCACGATATCGACGATGCTGCGCGAAGCGGCCGGCGTCGTCGCGATCATCGTGCCGTGGAACGCGCCCGCCGTGTTGCTCGTGCGCTCGCTCGCGCCCGCGCTGGCGGCCGGTTGCACGGCGATCGTCAAGCCCGCCGCCCAGACTTCGCTCGTGACGGCCGCGATGATGCGCTGCTTCGAGCTCACCGCGTTGCCCAAGGGCGCCGTGAATCTCGTCAACGAGCGCGGATATGCGGCGAGCGAGCGGCTCGCGGATTCACACGGCGTCGATGTCCTCAGCTTTACGGGATCGACCGCAACGGGCAAGAAGATCATGGTCGCGGCGGCGGACAGCATCAAGAAGCTGTCGCTCGAACTCGGCGGCAAGTCGTGCTGCGTCGTGTTCGGCGATGCGGATATCGACGCCATCGCGCCGCGTCTCGCGCGGGCCGCGACGATCATCTCGGGTCAGCAATGCACCGCGGCGCGCCGCGTGCTGGTTCATGCGTCGCGGGCGGCGGACATGCGCGAGAAGCTCGCGTCGGCGCTCGCGTCGCTGAAGGTGGGGCCGGGCATCGATCCGGCGACGGATATCGGCGCGCTCATCGACGCCGCCACGCGCGATTCCGTCGAGCACACGATCGAACGTGCGTGCGCGACTGCCGATCGCGTGCTGCTGCGCGGTGCTCCATCGGGACATGCGTTTCTGTCGCCGACGCTCGTCGAGCATGCCGACCCCAAGGCGTTCTTCTGTCAGGACGAGATATTCGGTCCGTTCGTCACGCTGGAGGTGTTCGAGAACGAGCAGGAAGCGATTCTGAAAGCCAACGATACGGTTTTCGGCCTCTCCGCGAGCGTGTGGACGAACGATGGTCCGCGCGCGTTTCGCATGGCGCGGGCGCTGCGCAACGGGACGGTGTGGATCAACGATCACAACAAGCTATTCGCCGAGGCGGAAACCGGCGGCTATCGTCAAAGCGGGCTGGGACGGCTTCATGGCTATGATGCCCTTGCGGATTTCACCGAGCTCAAGCATATCTGCATGCCAGCCGGCGTCGCGGACGGGATCGCGCCGCTGCGGTGATGGCGGGTGGCGGGCCGGCTTCGTCGTGCCGAGCCAAGGCACCAAAAAGAAAGGCAAGAGTCATCCTGTGTAATCCCGATATAAGAAAGTTTTATCCGAGCCATCACGCGATGCTATTAGAACCGGTGGACCTTTCTGCCTAGAATTCAGGTCTCTCAGGTTCGTCGGAATCTCGCTTCTTTGACGGACTTTCAAGCGCCGCCCCCGTAATGGAGTCGGCGCTTTTTTGTTGGCGACTCGGACGCGACTCGCTGACCGAGCGAGGGGCACCGAGTTCCGCCGGCAGCGGATTCCAACGCTCTGCAAGTCGCGAGAAGATAGGAACAAAGACTGCACAGTGGACAGGATAACAACCAGCCCAATCGAGTCACGACCATGATCGTACGCATCGCCCAATATCCACCGAAACAGCGCCTGGTCTTCGGTATTGCAGCTACCGCCGTTATCGTGACAGCTCAGCAGGCGCTGACGATGGTTGCCCACGGACGGCTGACATTCCTCTTCTTCAGCGCGACGCTTCCGTTGATCACGGTTCTGTTCGGGGCGTGGTCGGGATCGCTGCTTCTCGTGAGCGGCATGGCCTTCGGCGCGCTCTGGATGCCGCCCGTCGGCAGTCTGGCCGTTCTGCAACACGACGACCGCATCGTGCTGGTGGCATACGCGTTGGTCGGGGCATTTCTGGTGGCGGCCGGGCAGCAACTCGCCAAGGTGGCGCGGCGTGCAGGAAGCGCCGAAGCCGCTACGCAGGAGGCCACGGATCGCCTTCTGCAGGTCGAGCGCCAGGCGCGACACCGGTTCGACGTGGCCCTGGACAGCGCAGGCGTGCCGTTCGTCATCCTGACCCCGGTCGTTCGCGAGGGCCGCATCGCCGAGTTTCGATGGGACTATCTGAACAAGGCGGCCGCCCAGCTTTTCAATCAGAACGCCGCAGTCGTGATCGGCAGTTCCACGGCATATGTGCGTCCGGCCGGGTGGGAGGCGAACATGCTGCTCGAGCGGCTCACACCGCTCGCCCAGCGCCCGGGAAGAGAGGCATTCGACATACGCGTCTCGGGTGAAAACGGCGAGCAGTGGTTTCACGTCGTCGCGGCGTCTCTGGACGGTTCGGTCGTGGCGTGGTTCGGAGACGTGACGCCACGCGTGCGGGCCGAACAGGCCCTTTCGGAGGCTGACCGCCGCAAGGACGAGTTTCTCGCGACGCTCGCACATGAATTGCGTAATCCGTTGGCGCCGATCCGACACGTCGCGGAGATACTCGAACAGCCGAACTTGACGGAAGAGCGCAGGATCTGGTGCATCAGCGTGCTGCGCCGGCAGTCGGCCGCGATGGCGCTTCTGCTCGACGACTTGCTGGACGTGTCGCGCATCACGCGCGGCGCGCTCAAGCTGCGCAAAGAGGCCGTGGCGATGCGCGAAGTCGTCGACGAAGCGGTCGAAATCGCGAGACCGATCCTCGCAGGCAAGGGGCACGAGCTCGTCATCAAGCCGCCCGTCAGACCATTGCATATCGAGGCGGACCGGCTCCGGCTCGCGCAAGTGCTGGCCAACCTGCTGATGAACGCGGCGAAGTACACGCCACCGGGCGGGCGCATCGAACTCGCGGCGACGGCTGACGACGCCGAGATCGTCCTGTCGGTCACGGACAACGGTATCGGCATCGAGCCGGACAAACTGTCGGCGATCTTCGCGATGTTTTCGCAGGTCAATCGAGATCAGCATCGGCAGGGCGGTCTTGGCATCGGACTCGCGCTGTCCAGATCGCTCATCGAGCTGCATGGAGGCCGACTCACCGCGTCGAGTGGCGGAAAGGATCGGGGGAGCTGCTTTGCCATTCATCTGCCCGCGACGTCGCGCGTGTTGCCCATGCCGGCGCCAACACGCGCTGCGCTTGCCGTTCACGCGTCGGCCCCGAAGCGCCGGATCCTGGTCGTCGACGACAACGTCGATGCAGCGGACGCAATGACGGCGTTTCTGGAGATGCAGGGACACGATGTACGAACAGTCTATTCCGGCGAAGAGGCGATCGAACTCCTCGGCGAATACAACCCGAACGTGATCTTGCTCGACCTCGGCTTGCCGGGCATGAGCGGGCTCGACGTCGCGCGCCGCATACGGGCAACGCCCTCGACGCACGACGTGACGCTCATTGCCGTCACCGGCTGGGGTCAGCAACAGGACCGGGCGCGCACAACAGACGCCGGATTCGATTTTCACTTCACGAAGCCGGTCGATATCGCGCAACTGACTCAAGCTGTCGACAGTGCGGTCGCCGCGCCATAGAAGAAGGCGGCTTGCGGCAGTGACATTCGGGGTGCTTCCGTCCATGATCGTGCGACCGTTTCAACGGTCGCGGCGGAACCTCCGCACCAGCGGATTCAGGCAAGCCGCCGTCTTCCCGACTAAGGCTTCAGCACGACCTTGATGCAGCCATCTTCCTTGTCGCGGAATGTCTTGTACATCTCGGGTCCTTGATCGAGCGGCACCGTGTGCGTGATGACGAACGACGGATCAATCTGCCCTTCCTGAATGCGCCGCAACAGGTCGTCCGTCCAGCGGTTCACATGTGTTTGGCCCATGCGCCATGTCAGCCCCTTGTTCATGGAAGCGCCGAACGGAATCTTGTCGATGAGACCGCCGTACACGCCTGGAACCGACAGCGTGCCCGCCGGACGGCAGACGTAGATCATCTCCCGCAATACGTGCGGCCGGTCCGTTTCCAACATCACGGCCTGCTTCGCCCGGTCGTACAGGGAATCGAATGAGCGCGTCGCATGCGACTCCATGCCGACCGCGTCGATGCACTTCTCGGGGCCCTTGCCTTGTGTGAGATCGGCCAAGCGCTCGAGGACGCTCTCTTCTTCGAAGTTGATGACCGTGGCCCCGCCCGCACGCGCCATGGCGAGACGCTCGGGCACCCGGTCGATTGCAATCACCTGCTTCGCGCCGAGCAGAACGGCGCTGCGAATCGTCATCTGGCCGACGGGCCCTGCGCCCCAGATCGCAACGGTGTCTGTCGGCTCGATGTCGCACTGAGCCGCCGCCTGCCAGCCGGTCGGAAAGATGTCGCCGAGGAAGAGCACCTGCTCGTCGGTGAGGCCGTCGGGAATCTTCACGTGCGTTCTGTCCGCATACGGTACGCGCACGTATTCGGCCTGACCGCCCGGATAGCCGCCTGTGAGATGCGTATAGCCGAACAAGCCCGCAGTCGTGTGGCCGAACACCTTGTTCGCGACGTCCTGGTTCCGATTGCTCCGCTCACAGACGGAAAAGTTGCCGCGCTTGCACTGTTCGCATTCGCCGCAGATGATCGTGAAGGGAACGACGACCCGATCGCCGATCTTCAGCGTGCTATTCGCGTTGCCGACTTCCACCACCTCGCCCATGAATTCGTGGCCCATGATGTCGCCGGATTCCATGCCGGGCATGAACCCATCGAACAGATGCAAGTCCGAGCCGCAGATGGCACATGTCGTTACCTTAATGATCGCATCGCGGGGATGTTCTATGACCGGGTCCGGAACCGACTCGCACCGGATGTCCTTCTTGCCTTCCCAGATGAGCGCTCTCATCGCTAGCCTCCATTGTGAGTGAGCGGTTGTATCGCGCGGCATCCTCTTCGCTTCACAGCAACGCGGCAACCGCCACGCAAACAGCATTCGACGTTCCGTTCAACGCATGCTGTCTTGCCCGCATCGTTGGTTGTCCATCGGGCCATCGACGCCGGCCGGGAATCGGGAGTCGCTGGTCCTGCATCGGTGTCCATGTCAATGAGTGTCCTTATGCGCTGCCGTGTCCGATCTGCGGGCGCGCCGAGCTTTTTTGTCATGGACAATCGCTTCGACAAACGACCGGCGATGCAGGTTAAGCCCGCGAGTCAACTGACCGAATAGCGACCCTTCCGGTTCTCGAACCAGGCCGCTCTTGCAAGATCTGCAGCCCGGTGCAAGTTCTCGGCGACTACGCGATTACACGTCACCCCCACGCATCGATTAGATAGCCGTATCAATCGCACTGGATCTCGATGCTCATCCGCGAGTCGCCTCTGTCGACCCGAATCGGGCACGCGGATAGCTGCCCTTACATCGCGCACCGTCACCAAAAATCCGGAAGCGCATGGCACTCACTATTTAGGATGGCGATAGATTGTCCGGCTTCAACCAGCAATAGCAGACGCTGTCTGCAAAGTGCCGGTCTGCATGAGAGAGGGACGTACCGCAGGAGGGTCTGCGGGTTTGTCGACGCCGACAGCCGCCGAAGGTTTCGCGGCTAAGGCTCTTCGCAGTTGAACTCTCGGGAGAAACATATGAAAGCCGTTGTGTATCGCGGTCCTCGTGAAGTTACGGTCGAGAATGTTCCGGATCCCAAGATCGAGCGTCCGACCGACGCCATCGTCAGAATCACCAGTACCAACATCTGCGGTTCCGATCTGCATATGTACGAGGGCCGAACCGACTTCGAGCAAGGCCGCATCTTCGGTCATGAAAATCTGGGCGTCGTTCAGGAGGTCGGGCCTGCCGTGGAGCGGATCAAGCCCGGCGACTGGGTGTGCCTGCCATTCAATGTAAGTTGTGGCCACTGCATGAACTGCGAGCGCGGCCTCACGGCGTTTTGCCTGAGCGCGAACCAGCCGGGAATCGCCGGCGGCGCATTCGGCTTTGCGGACATGGGTCCGTGGCCGGGCGGACAGGCCGAATATCTCCGGGTGCCTTGGGCCGACTTCATGTCCTTGAAGCTGCCGCCTGACGCCCAGCAGAAGCAGACCGACTACGTGATGTGCGCCGACATCTTCCCGACCGGCTGGCACGCGACCGAACTCGCCGGCATGAGGCCCGGCGACGCCGTGGTGATCTACGGCTCCGGCCCCGTCGGTCTGATGGCCGCGCACTCGGCGATGATCAAGGGCGCCCGCAGCGTCATGGTGGTCGATTGCCATCCCGACCGGCTCAAGCTCGCGGAGTCCATCGGCGCGATCGCGATCGATTATTCGAAGGAAGATCCGGTGCAGCGGGTCATGGATCTCACCCAAGGCATGGGCGCGGACGTGGGATGCGAATGCGTTGGCTACCAGTGCCACGATCCGGCTCCGCAACGCCACGAGAACCCCAATCTGACGATGAACAACCTGGTGTCGTCGGTCAAGTTCACCGGCGGGATCGGCGTGGTGGGCGTGTTCATTCCCGAGGATCCGGGCGCGCAGGACGAACTGGCGAAGAAAGGTCAGATCGCGTTCGACTGGGGCAAGTGCTGGTTCAAGGGGCAGCACATCGCCACGGGCCAGTGCAACGTCAAGGCATACAACCGGCAGTTGCGCGATCTGATACACGCGGGCCGCGCGAAGCCATCGTTCATCGTGTCGCATGAGTTGAAACTCGACCAGGCGCCTGACGCCTATCAGCACTTCGACGTGCGCGACCACGGCTGGACCAAGGTGGTCTTGCATCCGGGAGGTTAGCGAAGCGACGCAGCGATCGTGGTTGCATGAGCGCTCGGGCTCATCGCTCAATCATTGCCACGCGTGCAATGGGCTCGAGCGTCGCCAACATGTCTCGTCGATCCCGCTGCACGGTACGAACCGCGTAGCGGGCACCACGGCGATCAGTAACCTTTGGAGCATTTGTTATGGCAAGCAACATTCTTGCTATCCGGCCGCGCGAATCACTGAGGCGCGGCGGCCATTCTTCGGGCGTGTCGACCGGAGAAGCCATGCAAGGCATTGGCTGGATCCCCGTCGCGCTCAGCGCGGCCTTGATCGTGTCCGGACTCGCCGGACGAAAGAAAGGCACCGTGGCTCTCGCGCTCACTGCCTGCGCGGGCATGGCAGCGGCGAGTGCCGGGTACGGTGTCCCGCTCCATCGCGGACGGGCAGACAACAAGGGGCGAAGTGGGACCGCCGGCGCGACGCCGGAGGTGGAGCGCGCAATCACCATCGGCAAGACTGCGGACGAGCTTCGTCGGCTCTGGCTTGCGCCCGGGACGCTCCCGCAACTCGTGGCAGGCTTCGCGACGTTGCACCCGGCGGGCGACGGCCGCATGCGCTGGGAAATAAGGACGCCGCTCGGGCGCGCCTACCAATGGGAATCGGAGATCGTCGACGGCCCCGGCGGAGGCGTCGGCTGGCGCTCGCTGCCTGGCGCCGCCATTCCGAACGAGGGATCCGTCCGCTTCGACCCCGCCCCGAACGACCGCGGCACCGTGGCGACGCTGCACGTCCGGTTCGACCCGCCCGGCGGCGCGCTCGGTGAAGGCCTGCTGCAACTTCTCGGGACCACGCCGCTGAATCTGGTCGCGGACAACGCGCTGCGGCGCTTCAAGAGCCTCGTCGAGACCGGCGAGATTCCCACCACTGAGCGGCAGCCCGCTGCTCGCGCAACCACGCGTTAAGGAGAGTGAGCATGCGAGCACTGTACTGGAACGGGGTAAACGACCTGCGCGTCGGGACTGTGAAAGACCCGGAGATCATCAATCCCCGCGACGCGATCCTGCGCGTCAGTCTGTCGACGACTTGCGGCTCGGATCTTCACTTCATCGACGGCTACATCCCGACGATGAAGTCGGGCGATGTCATCGGCCACGAGTTCATGGGCGTGATCGAGGAGATCGGCCCCGAGGTGAAGCGCCTCGCAAAGGGCGACCGCGTCGTGGTTCCTTCATTCATCGTTTGCGGGCAATGCTGGTATTGCCAGCACTCGCTCTACTCGTTGTGCGACAACACGCATCCCAAGCCCGAGCTACAGGCACCGCTTCTGGGCGGACATACGACCGCAGGCATCTACGGCTACACGCACGCGTTCGGCGGCTATGCGGGCGCGCATGCGCAATACGTGCGCGTACCGTTTGCCGACAACGACTGCTTCAAAGTCCCTGACGGCGTCCCGGACGATACGGCGCTGTTCCTCTCCGATGCGGCGCCGACCGGCTACATGGGCGCCGACTTCTGCAACATCCAGCCGGGCGACACGGTCGCGGTCTGGGGCTGCGGCGGCGTGGGGCTGATGGCGCAGCAAAGCGCGCGTCTGATGGGCGCGGAGCGCGTCATCGCGATCGACCGCTTTCCCGAGCGCTTGCAGATGGCGCGCGAGCACGCCGGCTCCGAGACGATCGACTATACGGCGGTCGACAGCGTCCTCGAAACGCTCATGGAGATGACCGGCGGGCGCGGCCCCGACGCGTGCATCGACGCGGTAGGAATGGAAGCGCACGGCACCGGGCCGCAATACGCGTATGACCGCGTCAAACAGGCGCTGCGTCTGGAGACGGACCGCGGCCAGGCGCTGCGCGAGGCCGTGATGGCCTGCCGCAAAGGCGGCACGCTGTCGGTGCTCGGCGTCTACGGGCTGATCGACAAGTTCCCGATGGGCGCCATCATGAACAAGGGCATGACGGTGCGCAGCGCGCAGCAGCACGGGCAAGCCTATATGGATCGGCTGCTCTCGCACGCGCAGAAAGGCGAGCTGAACCCTGCTTACCTCGCCACTCACCGCTTCTCGCTGGAGGACGGGCCACGCGGCTACGACATGTTCAAGCACAAGACCGACGGCTGCGTCCGCGCCGTGTTCGCGCCGTAAATTCGCCGCGCATCCCGAGTGCCGCCATGCAAAGGAAACGACCATGATCCGAATCGCAGCCGCGTCCGCCATCGTGGCGATGACGCTTCTCGCCAATGCATCCATCGCACAGCAGCACGCGGGGCCTACATCCGATACGCCACAACTGCAACAGGTCGCAAAATTCGAGCACCAGGTTACGGGCGTGACCGTTTCGAAGGATGGGCGCATCTTCGTCAATTTTCCGCGCTGGACAGAAGATGCGCCGGTCTCGGTTGCAGAAGTGACGCGCGACGGCCAGATCAAACCCTACCCGGACGACGAGTGGAATGCATGGCGCAACGAGAAGAAGAACCAGATGTCCGCCGGAGATCATTTCGTGTGCGTCCAGAGCGTCGTGACCGATGCACACGGCAATCTTTGGGTCGTCGATCCGGCCGCGCCAGCCACGGCATCGCTCGTGCCGGGCGGACCCAAGCTCGTCAAGATCGACCTCAAGGCGAACCAGGTCGCGCAGGTGATCCGCTTCGACGAGAGCGTCGCGCCTCAGGGAAGCTATCTGAACGATGTGCGGTTTTCGCCGGATGGTCACTATGCCTACCTGACCGATGCCGGGGCCAAGGGAGCGCTCGTGGTCGTGGATCTGCAGACCGGCAAGGCCAGGCGCGTGCTCGGCGGCCATCCGAGCACGCAGCCGGAAAAGGACGTGGTCGTCAGGATCGACGGGCAGCCGCTACGCCGACCCGACGGACGCGGAGTCGAATTTGCCGCCGACAGCCTCGCGCTTTCGCGCGATGGGCGCACGCTCTACTGGAAAGCACTGACCGGTCGCACGCTCTATCGCATCGCGACAAACGCATTGCAGAACCCGCGTCTGTCGGAGAAGGACCTCGAAGCGCGCGTGGAGCGTGTCGCCGAGACGGAGCCGACCGACGGTCTTTGGATCGATGAGCGCGGGCGACTTTATCTGAGCGCGATCGAGCAGGACGCAGTCAGAGTCCGTGACGGGGATCGCATCACGACCCTCGTGCAGGACAAGCGGCTGCGCTGGCCCGATACGTTCTCCGAGGGCCCCGACGGGACCCTCTACGTTACGAGTTCCCACATCCAGGACATGAGCTGGTTCAAGCCCGAGACAGGCCCCCGCCTCGAGACGCAGTTGTGGCGCATCGAGGGAATCGGAGCGAAGCAGTGACGCGCAGGACGGGCCGCCCTTCTGGAAATACAAATCGCGATCGCGATAGCCGAGGATATTGACCGGGTTACGCTAGTGTTTTGATCACATCACGGTGAGCCGAACATGAACGTATCCGAACGCCTTGCACAAGCGGGGATCGAACTGCCGGCGCCCATCGCGCCGCTCGGCTCCTATCGAACGGTTTCGATTGCGGGCAGTCAGGTCTATGTTTCCGGTCTCGGGCCTTTCGAAAACGGCAAGCCAATCGTCGGAATGGTCGGCGGCGACATGTCTGTCGAAACGGCGCGCCACGCGGCGCATCTGACGATGCTGATGATCCTGGCTTGCGTCGATCAAGCCTGCGGTCTGGACAACATCGAGCGATGCAGCCGGCTGACGGTCTACGTGCGCGCCGAACAGTCGTTCACGCAACATCCGCAAGTGGCCAACGGCGCCAGCGACCTCTTGCTGACATTGTTCGGACAAGACAGGCTTCCCGCTCGAAGCGCGCTCGGCGTGCATACTTTGCCGATGGGCATCCCGGTCGAGATCGACAGCATCTTCGAATTGAAGCGATAAATCGCGTGGCAGCTTCGCTGGCGAACGCGCCATTTATCCACAAAGCGATTTTTGCCGTCCGGCAATTCTGGCGACGCGCAGCCCTTTGATAAGCTTCCCGTCCATGCACGCTACCCCGCTCACCGTTATGGCCGACGCAAGCCTTGTCAACGCGCAAGACGCCGCGCTGTCCCGCGCGGATCATGTTTATTACACGCTGCGCGAGGAAATCTTCGACATGCGGATCCTGCCCGGCGACCGGCTGACGGAAGGCGCCATTGCGGAACGCTTCGGCGTATCGCGTACGCCTGCACGCGAAGCGCTGCAACGCCTGCAAAGCGATGGCCTGATGCAAGGCTATGTGCGCGGCGGCTGGGAAGTGGTGCCCATCGACAACAAGCGTTTCGACGACCTCTACGAGATGCGTCAGATGATCGAGGTCTTCGCCGTGCGCAAGCTCTGCAATGGCGAAACGCCGCAAGCCGATCTTCACTTGCTGCTCGATGCGCTCGATCGCATCTGGCGCGTTGGCCGTGCGCGCCGGGTCGTCGATGGACGAAAGCTCGTCGAACTGGACGAATCGCTGCATCATGCGCTGGTAGCGGCTGCGGGCAACGATGAACTCACCGCGACGATGCAGCGCGTCACCGACCGTATCCGCGTGGTGCGCCGGCTCGATCTCGTGAAGGGCGATGGCATCGCGGAGACGTATGAAGAGCATGCCGCCATTCTCGATGCCATTCGTCGCGGCGACAGCGCATCGAGCGTCGAACTGGTGTCGCGTCATATCAGCGGCAGCCAGGCAAGCGTGAGCGGCCTCACGATGCAGCGCCTGCTCGCCGCCCGCACCGAAGCGGGGCGTTCGAGCGTCGCGCACGCACCGGCGCGACCGCGGCGCACCATCTGACGGCATCGCCGCACTTCCTTCAAACATGCGGCAAACCACGCTGCAAGGCATAGCCAGCAAGGCTCCATAGGGTTTTCACGGACGCCTGGCACGGAACTCGCATTGACGATTTCGTTGTATACAAGGAAACGTCGATGTCTCTGGAAGTCTCTGCTGCACTCAATCCCACACGCGGCTCGCGCGGCATGGCCGTGGCGCCGCATGCGCTTGCATCGCAAAGTGCGCTCGCCGTCCTTCGCGAAGGCGGCAACGCCGTCGAAGCGATGATCGCGGCCGCCGCCACCGTCGCGGTGGTTTATCCGCACATGAACAGCATCGGCGGAGACGGCTTCTGGCTGATCTCGCGTCCGGGTCACGCGCCGATTGGCATCGAGGCGTGCGGTGCGGCAGCGATGCGCGCCGACATCGGCACGTATCGCGCGCTGGGCCTCGACGCCATTCCTGCACGCGGCCCGCTCGCGGCCAACACCGTCGCGGGCACCGTCTCCGGTTGGGACTTCGCGCAGCGCTTCTCGAAGAACACGCTCGGCGGACGCCTACCCGTTGCGCGTCTGCTGGAAGACGCGATTCATTATGCGAAGGCGGGCATTCCCGTCACGCGCAGTCAGTCCGACTGCATGGCGGGCAAGTGCGGCGAACTCGGAAACGTGCCGGGCTTCGCGCAAACCTTCATGCCCGATGCCCGCGTGCCGCGCACCGGCGAGCGCTTCGTCAACGCGCGTCTCGCCGCAACGCTGCAACAGCTCGCCGATGCCGGTCTCGACGACTTCTATCGCGGAGATCTGGCGCGCAGCATCGCGCACGACCTGTCGTCGCTGGAAACGCTCATCACCCTCGCCGATCTCGAACGGCACACGGCTCGCGAACGTACGCCGCTCGCGCTCACGCATACGCTGGGCACCGTCTACAACATGCCGCCGCCGACGCAAGGTCTCGTGTCGCTGCTGATTCTCGGCGTGCGGGACCGCGTGCTGACCGACGACATGAACCCGCTCGGCCCCGAGTTCGTCCATGCATGCGTCGAAGCGACGAAGCTCGCCTTCAAGGTGCGCGACGAACACGTGACCGATCCGGACCACATGCGCATCGATGCCGTCACGCAACTCGATCCCGCCGCGCTCGATGCGATGGCCCGGCAAGTGTCGATGTCGCGCGCCGCGCCCTGGGGCCGTGGCCGCGGTCCCGGCGATACGGTCTGGATGGGCGTCATCGATGGCGATGGCGTTGCCGTCAGCTTCATCCAAAGCATTTATCACGAGTTCGGCAGCGGCATCGTTCTCCCGCAGTCGGGCATCAACTGGCAGAACCGGGGTTGCAGCTTTTCGCTCGATCCGTCGTCGCTCAATCCGCTGATGCCGGGCCGCCGTCCGTTCCACACGCTCAATCCCGCGCTCGCCCGTTTCGCCGATGGCCGCACGATGGTCTACGGCAACATGGGCGGCGACGGCCAGCCGCAATCGCAGAGTGCGGTGTTCTCGCGCATCGCGCGATTCGGCTGGAATCCGCAGGCCGCGATCGATGCGCCGCGCTGGCTGCTTGGCCGCACGTGGGGCCAGTCGACCGACTCGCTCAAGCTGGAAGCGCGCTTTCCCGACGAGACCATCGACGCATTGCGCGCGCTCGGTCACGACGTCGAAGTGCTCGCCGCCTACGACGAAGCGATGGGGCACGCCGGCGCAATCGTTCGGTATCCCGATGGATTATTCGAAGCCGGTCACGATCCACGCAGCGACGGCTCAGCCGCCGGCTGGTAACGCTCAACACGCTCTTGCTTCGAAGTGATCCGGTTCCGCGCTCGTCGAACCGGAGGGCACGACTCATCCTTTTTTAGCCGCACATCAACCGGGGAACGCCTATGAACACACGCATCCAGACACTGCACGACGATGCGGCCGCGCCCGCGATCGCCGCTCACAACCGCTGGCTGCAACTCGGTCTCGGCCTGCTTTGCATGATGTCGATTTCGAGCCCGCAATACGTGTGGACGCTGCTGACGAAACCGCTGTCGGCGAAGCTCGGCGTGCCGCTGCCCGAGTTGCAGGTCACGTTCTCGCTGCTCATCATCCTGCAGACGTTCTTCTCGCCGTTTCAGGGCAAGCTGATCGACCGCTTCGGTCCGCGCCTGCTGATTTCGCTCGGCACCGTCATGTCGGGCCTGAGTTGGGTGCTCTCGTCGATGGCCGCGAGCACATCGATGCTGTATCTCACCTACGGTCTCGTGGGCGGGCTCGGCACGGGCATCGTGTATGTCGGCGTGGTCGGGCTGATGGTGCGCTGGTTCCCCGACCGGCGCGGCTTCGCGGCGGGCGCGGTGGCCGCGGGCTACGGCATGGGCGCAATCGTGACGACGTTCCCGATCTCGGCATCGCTGGCGGCGCGCGGTCTCGATGCGACGCTGTCGATCTACGGCATCGCGTTCGCGGTCGTGGGCTTCGTCGCATCGCAAGGCTTGCGCGTGCCGCGTGACGAAGCGCCGGCGAAGGCATCGGCGGTGGCGGTATCGAACGTGCCGAATCTGCGTCCTTCGCAAATGATGAAGTCGCCGCTCTTCTGGCTCATGTTCGCCATGATGACGATGATGTCCACCTCGGGCCTCATGGTCACATCGCAGATGGCGACCTTCGCGGCGGACTTCGGCATCACGAAGGTCGTCGTGTTCGGCATGGCCGCGCTGCCGCTCGCGCTGACCATCGACCGCTTCACCAACGGACTCACGCGCCCGCTGTTCGGCTGGGTCTCCGACAAATTCGGCCGTGAAAACACGATGTTCTTCGCCTTTGCGCTCGAAGGCGTGGCGATGGCGCTGTGGCTCCTGACGCGTGACAACGCCGTCTTGTTCGTGCTGCTCTCGGGCGTCGTCTTCTTCGGTTGGGGCGAAATCTTCTCGCTCTTCCCGTCCACCTTGACGGATACCTTCGGCACGCGCCACGCCACCGAAAACTATGGCTGGCTGTATATCTCGCAGGGCATCGGTTCGATCTTCGGCGGACCGCTCGCGGCGCTCTTGCATCAGCACGCGGGAAGCTGGGTGCCGGTGTTCAGCGTCGGGATCACGCTCGACATCGTGACGGCCGTGCTCGCGATGTTCGTGCTGAAACCGATGCGGGCGAAGTTTCTCCAAAGAGCCGGCGCTTGAATGCTCGAATCGTGCGCGGCGCTAAAGCCGGAACTGCTGCCGCAGCGCCGTTGCGAGCAGATCGATGGCCTCGGTTGCGCGTCCGGTGTCACCGCGCATCAACACCACCTCGTGATCGGCTACATGCGCAAGACCGTCGATCACGCGCATGTCCGCGGTGACTCTTGCCCGGTCGAGCAGCGTCACCGCGAGCCCTGATTCGACGCACGCCTTGATGACTTGCGTCGATGCGCTGTCGAGCACGACTCGCCACTTGCGCCCCGCGGCTTCCAGTGCGTCTGTCATCGCCAAACGATAGGGACACGGCTCGGCGTACAGCGCCAATGGAACCGGACGTGACTCGTCGAGCGCGAACGTCGGACTGCCGACCCAGACGGGCGTCGTCAGCGTCAATACGTTCGCCGATCTGCTTCGGTGCGCGGGCTGAACGAAGATCGCCAAGTCGAGCTTGCCGCGCGCGATCTGATCCCGCAGCTTGAAGCTCGGCGCGGTCTTCACTTCGAGCACCACGTCGGGCCAGCTCGTCGCGAAGTCCGGCAGGATGTCATGAATCACATGAGCAGCGTATTCGTCGGGGATGCCGAGCACGACGCGGCCCGCCAGCCGTTTGCCCTTGATCTCGTCGATTATCCGGTCGTGAGCCGCCAGCAACTCGCCCGTGCTCGCCAGCAACCGTTTGCCCAACACGGTCAGCGTGACCGACTGATTGTCCCGCTCCAGCAATCTGCCGCCCGCAGCGGCTTCCAGACGCTGAATGTGAAGGCTCACCGCCGCCGGACTTCGGTTGACGTGCTCGGCCGCCGCCCGGAAGCGCCCCAGCCGCGCTATCGCGTGAAAGGTCCGCAGCAGTTCGATGTCTAGCACTGTGCTCATCGTGTGATCCCGGGTGGTTTAGCGTTGTTGAACGACCGGATCAGTATATTTTGATTTTCGAATCCACGGCGGCGCGCTAGTGTGGATGCATGGCGAGAACATACACAGACCAGCCCGTGCCGGGACGGAGCCCCATGCCGCTGCCTTTTCTCGAAGCGGCAATGGTGCTCGCCTGGAGTTCGGGCTTCATCGGAATGCGGTTCTCGGCGGACTATGCGCCGGTCTACCTGGTGACGTTGTGGCGGTTCATCGCGCTGTCCATCGGCTTGTTTCCGTTTGTGGCGCGGGAGATGCGGCATGCGCCCAAGTCTGTTCTGATCCGGCAATCATGCATCGGCGCATTGGCGATGGCCGGCTATCTTGCGGGCGTCGCGGGTGGCGTGCAGCTTGGCGTGCCCGCCGGTCTCGCGGCCCTCATCGCGGACTTGTTGCCTGTCGGCGTGGTGCTGATTACCACGTGTCTCTTTCGCCAGCGCAGCCCGGCTGTCGTGTGGGCCGGATTAGGGCTCGGTCTTGCCGGGACGCTGATCGTCTGTCGCGATGCCCTTTCTCTCGGCAGCGCGCCCGCATGGGCCTATGGACTGCCGGTCGCGGGGATGCTATCGCTCGCGGCGGGCACCGTCTGGCAGCAACGTTCTTCGCACTGCGGCACCCTGACTCCGCTCGGCATGCTCTGGCTGCAGAGCTTGGTGTCGTGCCCGATCTTTCTCGCGTTGCAAGCATCTCAAGGCCGCATTGCACCGATGCTGTCCGCCGGTTTCGCGGCGAGCGTCGCGTGGAGCGTCATCTTCGCGACGCTCGGCGGATGCGGTCTTTACTGGGCGTGTCTGCGGCGGACATCGTCTGCTCGCGTGACGAGCGTTCTGTTCCTCAGCCCGCCCGTCACGCTGATCTGGGCATGGGCGATGTTTCGCGAGCCGCTATCGTGGCTGATGGCTCTCGGCACGGTGATATCCGGCGCGGGAATACTTCTTGTCGTCAAGCGCAGCAGCGGCGATGGCGGCTAGCGCGGGATTCGTGCGGCCCGCCCGCAAAGGCGAGCCATTCGACGCACGCGCGTGCAACCCGCGTCAGGCGAGCACAGGCGCCTTCCGCTTGCCCGCGCCTTGCTCATACGCATAGGCCAACGCGAGCAAGGCGCCTTCGTCCCACTGGCGGCCCACGAAGATGAGGCCGAACGGCGAGCCCGACGCGTAATAACCCGCCGGCACCGCGACGCCCGGCAGACCCGCGATATTGATCTCGCCCACGGTCGTTTCCTGAATGGTGTCCTTGCCGTGTAGCGGCGGAAGCTCGCAACGCATCTGCGGGAAGACGAGGGCATCGAGTCGTTGCTCGTCGAACACCTTGTCGAAGAGACGCAGATAGCGCGCCTTCAGTGCGACGAATTCGGGCATCTCCGGCGGCAGCGACGGATTCGCCAGCGCGGCCTTGAAATCCGCCAGGTTATGCATGAAGTTCAACACGCCGTCCGGACCGAATGCGTCTTCGTCCTGCGTGGCCTGCGCGAACTCCGCGAAGGTCTTCAGCGCCGCGCCCTTGCCGAGCCGTTCGAGATACTTCTCGACATCGTAGGGAATGGATTCGAGACCGCGCGCATCGAAATTGGCCAGCGGCGCAGTCGTCTTGCGCAAATCGGCGAAGCCCGAGCCTTGAAACGGATCGTCGATCAGCGTCGCGCCGAGCGATACCAGTTCGCCCTTCGCACGCTCGTACAACGCGGCGGCTTCGTCGGAAAGCGGCTGATTGCGCCACCCGGGACCGTAGAGCCCGATGCGTTTGCCCCGCAGCGCGTTGCCGTCCAGCGCGGCCGCATAGCCGCCTTCCGGTTGCCGGCCCACGCTCGCGAGCGTCTTCGGGTCTTCGCTCGTATAGCCGGCGAGCACGTCGAGACACAGCGCGGCGTCTCTCACGTTGCGCGCGATCGGCCCGACGACATCGCGGTTGCCCGACAACGGCACCACGCCCGCATTCGGCACCAGACCGATGGTCGGTTTGATGCCCACGAGATCCTGCGCCGATGCGGGATTCTGGATCGATCCGCCGGTTTCCTCGGCGAGCCCGAGCACCGCCATGCCCGATGCCACCGCCGACGCCGTGCCCGCGCTGCTGCCGCCCGGCACGCGGTCGCGCATCGCGACATTGATCGTGGGGCCCGCCCAGCTATCGTTGGCGTGCGAGCCGGTGTGGCTCAGGATCGGCACGTTCGTCTTGCCGAGCAGAATCGCGCCCGCACGACGCATGCGCGCGACGACCGGCGCATCGCGCTCGGGCATCAGATCGACGCCGCCCGTCTTGCTGTACAGCTTCGACCATCCCGCGGTGGTCGGGAAGCCGACCATGTCCATCGGGTCCTTGATGACGACCGGCACGCCCGCGAGCGGCCCCAATGCTTCACCGGCCGCGCGCCGTTCGTCGATGCTGCGGGCATCGTCGAGCGCCGCCGGATTCAGAAAGATCAGCGCGTTATAGGTGCCGTTATGGCGCTCGATCCAGTCGAAGCAGGCCCGCGCCAGTTGCTCGGCCGTGAACTTGCCGCGCTTGAATCCGTCCTGCACGCTCTCGACCGTGAGGTTGACGAGATCGATGTCGATCGCACTGCGTGTTTCCATTCGATGCCCCCGTTGAGTTGCCCGGTTTGTCAGAGTTGAACGCCGCGCGTGAGCGCACCATCGACGACGATGTTCGCGCCGCTCACGAAGCTCGCCGCCGGACTCGCAACGAACGCCACCGCATTCGCGATCTCCTGCGGCTTGCCCATGCGGCCGGTCGGATTGAGCGCCAGCGCGCGTTCGAACAGCGCCGGATCGTTGTGCTCGATCCAGTCCCACACGCCGCCTTCGAAGTACACGTTGCCCGGCGAAACCGTGTTCGCGCGAATTCCCTTCGATGCGAGTTGATTCGCGAGCCCCTGCATGTAATGCACGAGCGCGGCCTTGAAGACGCCATAAGGTCCCGCAGCGAAGTCGATCTCGCGTCCCGATACGCTCGAAATCGCGACGATCGAAGCAGCCTTGCTCGCGGTGAGATACGGCATGGCGGCATCGACGAGATTGACCGTGCCGAGCAGATCGGTCTCGAACTCCTTGCGCCACGATTCGATGTCGTTGCCGATAGCAAGCGCGCTCACGTTGGACACGAGGATATCGAGCCCGCCCCACTCCGCACCCACGCGCTCGACCCAGGCCTTGAGCGCCGCGCCATCCGACACATCGACGGCCGCGCCCGATGCCCGAGCGCCGCTCAGTTCGGACAGCGCGCTCGCAGTCGCCGCGACGCTGGCCGCGTCGCGTGCGCAAATGGCCACGTCGGCGCCCTCGGCAGCCAGCGTCCGCGCAATCGCGAGACCGATGCCCTTGGTTCCGCCGGTGACGATCGCCTTCAAGCCCTTCAGTTGCAGGTCCATGTTCGTCGCTCCTTTGTACGTCGATGAAAATGGCGGCACGACGCGCTCACTCCCGGTCGCGCCCGTCCTCCGTTGAAAGTCCGCGCGCGATCTGCAGGACTTCGCCCGCCTGAATGACGGAGTGGCAGATATCGTCGATGGTCACGCGCTTTTCCATCGCCTGCGCGCGCAACATGTCGTACGCTTCGCGCTCGCTCACGCGATGCATGATCATCAAAATGTTCTTGGCTTCCTGCAGATGCCGGCTGTCGAGCAGCTTCTGTTCGAGCCTCGCGATGCGTTGCGTATGCTGACGCGTGCGCCTCGCGTGATAGAGCGCCATCACCACGGTGGACAAGAGACCGGAGGCGCGAATGGGCGTCGTGACGATGCCGTCCGATCCCAGCTTGATGGCCTGATCGATGAACGTCGGGTTCTCATACGCCACCACGCAGATGACGGGCGGCGCATCCGGACCGCTCCACTCGCCCTTCGGCGCACGCTCTTCGGGCAGCAACGCGCGAAACACCAGATCGGTCTTCTCGGGCAGCGTGTCCGTGGGCGGCCAGCATCGCTCCACCTGAAAGCCCATGCGCCTCAGATGATTCGTGAGCGTCAGTCCGTCATCGTCATCGGGATGAAACACGACGACGCGCGCATTGCGCTCGAGAATCGAACCCGTCAGGCTTCGCTGGCCTCTGTCTGTTCGCGCGCTCACGTCAGTACTCTCGCGTGCTCAGCTTCGTGACCCAGTCCCCGAGCGTCTGACGCGTCATGTACGGATCGGGGCCGACGGCGAACTTGGACTCGCGCAGGATCGTGAACTGGCCGTCGGCATTCGCGCGGCCGATGCGCGGATAGAGCGCCATGTGATGATTGACCGGATCGATACGCACGCGGCCTTGCGGCGCAGCGTATTCCGAGCCGAGCAGATGCGGCATGATCGCCCCGATCTCGTCGGAGCCCGAGCGCGCGTAGGCCTCGGCGAACATGTGCATCTGATAGTACGCGGCCTCCCAGTTCATGTCGGTCGGGGTATCGGAGC
Source organism: Caballeronia sp. LZ028 (assembly GCF_031451415.1). Lineage (NCBI taxonomy): Bacteria > Pseudomonadati > Pseudomonadota > Betaproteobacteria > Burkholderiales > Burkholderiaceae > Caballeronia > Caballeronia sp. LZ028. Next base: position 731,231 of record NZ_JARUXN010000003.1, read on the forward strand.
CGTAGCGCGACTGATGATGCGCCACCGCGCGATGATTCTCTTCCGTGTCGATGCTCTGAAAATACGGCGCCGCCGTGATGTGCCCCGCCGCGATGCCACGCTGCATCGCGTGGATTTCCGTCTCCGATGTGTTCAGGCTGCCGATCGGCATGCGCGACGGATCGAAGTCCGCGTGCGCGTAGGCATCGTAGAGATACGGCACGGTCGCGCCGATGACCGTGCTGAAGATCCAGTCCGGCGACTTGCGCCGGATGTCCGCGACGACCTGTTCGAACTGCTCGCGCGTGGCGTCGAGCGAAAGATAGCGTTCGCCGAGGATCGCGCCTTCCGGATGCTGAAGCAGCAGCTCCTGCATGGTGCGGTTGCATTCGTACGGATAGACATAGCTCGAACCGACGAAATACACGCGCGCGCCGAACGTCTCCGTCATGAAGTCCGCGAGTTGCACGCCGTTCTGATTGGGCGACGCGCCGCTGTAGATGATGTTGTCCGAATACTCGAAGCCCTCGTACATCTGCGCGTAAATCAGCAGACGGTTGTGCTTTTCGACGACGGGCAGCATCGCCTTGCGGCTCGTCGATGTGTATCCGCCGAAAATCGTATTGACGCCGTCCTTCACGATCAGACGCTCCGCAAGCTCGCGGAACGCAGCCGGATCGGACGCGGGATCGTAGTGGACGGCGACGAGCTCGCGCCCGCCTATGCCGCCGCGCGCATTGATCTCTTCGACGGCGAGGCGTGCACCACGCCATTGAGACTGCTCGAGCAACGCGGTCGAGCCGCTCGTCGAACACAACAGGCCCACTCGGATGGGATCGGACAAAGCCATTTCGTGACACGCTCTCGAATGCGCGCGGAACGGCGGCCCCGCGCGTGATACCAACTGCTCTGGATTCGTCTGACTGACGCGTTATTTGAGGTAGTGCTTGGCGACCATTGCGCCAACCGTGTATTTTGGATCGACAAAATTGCCCAGTCGAACCTTGCCGACCTGACTCAGCATCATGTACGCGTCCCACTTGTCGAAGCCGTATTCCGCGGCCATCCACAGCACGAGTTCACGGTACGCGATGCGCGTCGCGTCTTCCAGCGGCCGCGCGCTGCCGATGCTCATCAGCGCATCTTCGTTTTCGAGGCGCGGCCAGTCGATCTGCCACTTCTTGATGAGATCGACGCGCACGGTCGTCGTGCTCTGATATTCGACGGCCGTGCCGCAGACTTCGCCGTCGCCCTGACAGGCGTGTGCATCGCCGATGAACAGCCGTCCGCCCGGCGAGCGCACCGGCAAGTACGTGATGCTTCCCGGCCCCATGTCGGGCACGTCCATGTTGCCGCCGTGATTGTCGGGGGTGAGCGAATTGATCGAATCGATTTCGGGTGAAAGACTCAGCGTGCCGATATGCGGCTTGTACGGCAGCGTGTTGCGTTTGCTCCAGTACACGTTTTCTTCGTCGATCTTGATCTTGCGCACCACTTCGGGCAGCGGCTCGTTCAGGAGCGCGGTGTAATCCGTGCCCGTCAATCCGCCGAAGTTCGGGATCATGCAGCAGAAGCCGTGCGGATCGTCGCCGCGCGGCGCCATCTTTTCGATGTAGACGGCGACCACATCGCCCTTCTCCGCGCCCTCGATCATGATCGGCCCGTTCTGCGGATTGAGGAACGGCACCTGCAGCACTTGCGACGGCTTGTCCGTCTCCTCCCTGATCTTGCCTTCGAACGCGTCGCGCGTTTCCACGACGACGCGATCGCCGGGCTTCACATGCAAGACCGGCTGCGAGTACGGGCCGATCGTGTAGTGATACGTCTTCTGCATTTCCTCGGTCAGATGGTGTTCCACCGGCTCGCGATCGGCGCCGACGCCACGCTTCATCATGATCGAGTCTTCAAGCCATTTCATGTTTCGTCTCCGTCACAGTGCCAGATACTGGCGAATCAGTTGTTCGTCCGCGAGCTGCGCGGGGCTCAGCGTCTCGACGATGCGGCCCTTGTCCATCACGCAGCAGCGCGTCGCGATGCGTTCGACCATCCCCATGTCCTGCTCGACCAGCACCACGCCGATGCCCGTTTCACGCGCGATCTGCTGAAGCGTCTCGCCGATCAGATCGACGATCGATGGCTGGATGCCTTCGGAGGGCTCATCGAGCAATACCACTTTCGGCGAACTGATGAGCGCCCGCGCGATCGCAAGCTGCTGCTGTTCGCCGCCGCTCATGGTTCCGGCCTTCTGCTGGTAGCGCTTCTTCAGAATCGGAAAATAGCCGACCACCTTGTCCTTCATCTGCGCCGCCTGCGCGCGATTCGCCTGCGCGCCGACCTGCAGGTTTTCCGCGACCGTCAACGCGCCGAAAATCTCGCGGCCTTGCGGCACGTAGCCCATGCCCTTCTGCGCGCGAACATACGGCTTTTCGTGGCCGATGGATTCGCCATCGAGTTCGATGCTCCCCGCATCGAGATCGATCAGCCCGATCAACGCGCGCATCAGCGTCGTCTTGCCGACGCCGTTGCGCCCGATGAGCGCCAGCACTTCGCCCGCCCCGACGCTCAACGACACGCCGTTGAGCACGCGTCCGCCGCCGTATCCCGCTTCCACGCCCGACACCTGAAGCAACGCGCTCATTTCTTCTTCCCCAGATAGACTTCCGCGACATCGTCGCGTGCGAGGATCTCGTCGAGCGGGCCATCGGCGAGCAGGCTTCCTCCGTGCAACACGGTCACGCGCGACGCGATCTGCTTGACGAAGGTCATGTCGTGCTCGACCACCATCATCGTGAGACCCGCAGCCGACAGACGCTTGATGAGCTCGCCGGTCGCATGGGTTTCCTCGACGGACATGCCGGCGACGGGTTCATCGAGAAAGAGCAGCTTCGGACGCAGCGATACGGCCATCGCGATTTCGAGCCATTGCTTCTTGCCGTGCGACAGATTGCGCGCGAGCACATGTTCCTCGTTTTCCAGCATGAAGCGCTGCAAGAGTTCATCGAGGCTTTCGGGGCGATCGTCCTTCGCGCGATGCAGCGACAGTTGCAAGTGCTGACGCACGCTCAGGTCCGGGAACACGCCGGGAATCTGGAACTTGATGCTCATGCCCATGCGAATGCGTTCGTGCGGCAGCACATGACTCATGTCCTGGCCGAGAAACATCACGCTGCCTTCCGACGGCCGGTGCTCCCCCGTGATGAGCTTGAAGAACGTGCTCTTGCCCGCGCCGTTCGGCCCGATCACGCAGCGAATCTCGCCTGCATCGATGCGGAAGTCGATGCCGTTGATGACGTGCGCGCCGCCGAAGTGCTTCTTGAGTCCGCGCGTTTCCAGCAGCGTGGTCATGACTTGCCCTCCTCCCGTTTGAGACATGCGCCGCCGCGAGGCGCATCCTGACCCGCGCGGCCCTGCATGCGCCGCAGATGCCGCGCGACGAACGGCAGCAGACCTTCCGGCGCCGCGAGCACGACGATCAACAGGATCGCGCCGAGCAGGATCAGCGCGTACTGGCTGCCGTACACCGCGAGATTCTGCGAAAGCCACACGAGGAGCGCCGTGCCGAGAATGGTCCCGCCGATGCTCTTTCTGCCCGACGTCGCCACCCAGATCACAGGCATGGCGGCGGACGTGAGGCCCATCGTCGAGGGCGTGATGTAGGAGCCCCAGATCGTGTACAGGGCGCCCGACAATCCGCCGAGCGCGCAGCCGAGCACGAACACGAGCAACTGATGCCGGCGGATATCGACGCCCAGCATCTCGGCGCGCTGCGGATTCTCGCGAATGGCGATGAGCGTGAGGCCGAACGTGCCGTCGAGCAGCTTGCGCATCGCGGCATAGACGACGATCAGCAGAATCAGCACGAGGTAGTAGAAGCTCGCGTTTTCCAGCGTGAGCGGTCCGCCCGGCCAGGGAACCGTGAGCGGCGGCATGCCGCCCATGCCGTTGTAGCCGTTCAGGCGCGCTTCGCCGATCGCCCATTGCGGACCGGCCGTCTGCGACATGAACGTTTCGAGCACGAGCGTCACCGACAACGTGACGATGCCGATGAACACGCCCTTGATGCGGCCATAGAAGATCATGTAGCCGATCAGCGCCGCCGCGACGATGCTCACCACCAGTCCCGCGCCGAGACCGAGCCACGAATCGAACCAGGCATCGCCGTAATTCAGCGTGAAGATGCCGTAGCTGTAGCCCGCCAATCCGAAGAAGGCGGTCTGCCCGAAGGACAGGATGCCGCCATAGCCCCACATTGCGGCGAGGCCGACCGCGCCGAACGCCCACAACAGGCAGTACGCGAGATTGCCGCTCGTGGTGGCATCCACGACGAGCGGCAGCGTGAGCGCCACGAGCCAGGGCACGTAGTGCGCCGCGCGAGTCGTGGCGCTCGCGGGAGATAGCCGCGAAGGCTCTTTCGTTTGCTTCACATTGCCTCCTAGCGCGCGCGGGAAAAGAGGTTGCCGAGACCTTGCGGCATCAGCCGGATCACGACGATGACCGTCACCAGCAAGCCGATCTGCCCGAACAACTGACCATACGAGGCCGTGAGCGCGGTCTGGATGACGGCGAGCACGGCCGCGGCGGGCGTCGTCCCCGCGATCACGTTCGCGCCGCCGACGACCACCGACACGAACGCCTGCACGATGAAGTTGCTGCCCATCGTCGGCACGGCGGTCATGGTCGGCGCATAGAGCGCGCCGGTCAGGCCCGCGAGTCCCGCGCCGAGCGCGAACGTCAGCGTATAGAGACGGTCCGTGCGCAGGCCGAGACATTGCGCGATGCTGGCGTTCTGGATCGTCGCGCGGGCGCAGACGCCGTAGTTCGTCTTGAAGAACAGCAGATAGAGCGCGAACAGGATGGCCAGCGCGATGCCGGGCAGCACGGCGCGGTACGTCGAAAACGAATAATCGCCGAGCGAGAACGATCCGAACGGCGTGCCGATGCCTTCTATCGAAGGTCCGGCGACGAGCAGCATGGTCTGCTGCACGATGAGGCTGATTGCCCACGTCGCCACGACGGAATCGAACAAGCGGTCGTACAGGTGGCGAATCACGAGCCGCTCGATCACCACGCCCGCGAACGCCGCCGCGAGCGCCCCGAGCAGCATGGCGAGAGGAAGCGGCAAGCCGCGCTTGGCCGCGATGATCGTCACGTAGGCGCCGCACATGATGAACTCGCCATGCGCGAGATTGATGACGCCCATCATGCCGAAGATGACCGCGAGACCGAGCGCCGCGAGCACCAGATAGGCGAAGCTGTCGCCGAACTGATAGATGAGCGAATAGAGAACCGAAAAGGTGGCCATGCATGCTCCACGTTCAAGAGACCTGCGCGCGCCCGTCGTGTGCGTCGCGCGCGCCGGCCCGGATCAGGACGATCAGGACTTCTTGGGCAGGTTCGATGGCGTGTACTGGCGATGATCCGGCTTGTTGGGCAGATCGCAGCCCACCTTGCCGAGCCAGTACGGCTGGACGTCGTCCCAGACCTTCGGAATATCGACCGAGTGATCGTCCTTCACATGCACGAGGTAAATGGTGTGGCTCGCGTGATGGCTCTTCGGGTCCATGCACACCTTGCCCTGCGCGCCTTCCGTGCAGATGCCGCTTTCGAGCGCCTTGCGCACCGCGTCCTGATTCGTCGTTTTGGCTTTTTCGACGGCGGCCTTGTAGAGATAGATGGCGTCGTACGCGTTCGCTGCTTCCTGATTGATGTACGGCTCGTTCGGGAACTTCGCGTGGAAGCGCTTCTTGAAGTCGTTGCTGGCGGGCGTATCGACTTCTTCGACGTAGTTCGCCGTCACGTACATGTCCTTCAGCGCAGGCGGTTTGAAGCGCTTGTGCTCATACGCCTGACCGACGTTGACCGAACTCGCCATCGGCAGATTCAGATGTGCCGACGCCTGCTGCTCGTAGTACGACGCCTGATTGGCGCCGACCAGCAACGTCACCACGAAGTCGGGCTTCGCCTTCTGGATGTTCTGGATCGTCTGTCCGAACTGCGATACCGACAGCGGAATGAATTCCTCGCCGGCCATCGTGCCGCCGTTCTCCTTGACGATGTTGCGGACCCACTCGGCGGAAATCTGCCCGAAGTTGTAGTCGGCGGCGATGGTGTACACCTTCTTGCCGTACTTCTGCATCATCCACGGGATCAGCGTCGAGAATTGCTGTTCGGGCACGGCGCCCGTGACGAACGTGTTGGTATCGCACACGCCGCCTTCGTACTGATTGTCGTACCAGTAAAGCTGTTTCGCGCGGTCCATGATCGGCCGAATCGCTTCGCGAGATGCGCTCGAGAATGCGCCGAAGATCACATCGGGCTTGTCGGTCTGAACGAGACGCCGTGCCAGTTCCTGGAACTTGGTGTTGTCGGATTGCGTGTCGTAGGCGATCAGCGAGACAGGACGTCCGAGGATGCCGCCCTTCGCGTTGATCTCATCGACTGCGAGTTGCGTGGCGTGAATTTTCGGAATGGTCGCCAGTGCGAAGTTTCCCGAGGCATCTTCCAGCAGGCCGATCTTCACGGGATCGGCGGCACTCGATGCGAGCGAAGTCAGTGCAAGTCCTGCGGTAAGGGCGAGACGCATCCAGCCCGACGGCTTCAGCAACATGCGGATTCTCCAGAAATGAGCGCTAGAACAGGGGGAAAAACGCGGACAAAAAAAAGCCCCCTGACGAACCGCGGGTTCGTCAGGGGGCTTCTGTGCCGGATCCTCGGGCGGACATCTTTGTCAGGCCGCGAGGTATGGAGCCCAGTCTAATGCGTCAAATTTTTCCTTGTCAACGGTGGACAAAAATCGCCGGATGGCCGAAATCGCACGCGCGGCACAGGCGCCGGTGAAGCGGCGGGCCGGACGATATGCATAAATCCTATTCCGGATAGCCCCTGAATCCGCCGAAAGTCCGCTTCTATACTGGCATTCCATACCTTCACGAGGAGACGAAACGATGTTGATGGACGCCAAGGACTCGGTCTACAGTCCGACACAGGACGACCTGATTTTTCCGCAAGAACCGACGTTTTCGAGTTCCGCCGAGGAACGCCGCTATCGCAAGGAGCATCTCGCGGCCGCGTGCCGGATCTTCGCGCGTCATGGCTTCAGCTTCGGCTTCGGAGGCCATCTGACGGTGCGCGATCCCGAGCATCCGGAGCTTTTCTGGACCAATCCGATGTGCGTGCCGTGGTCGCGCACGAAGACATCGCAACTGGTGCTCGTCGATCATTCGGGCACGGTGATCGAAGGCAAGTACGCCGTGAATCGCGCGGGCTATGTGCTGCATTCGGCGATTCACGCGGAGAACCCCGACATCATCGGCTCGTGTCACGCGCATACCGTCAACGGCGACGCCTGGGCCGCGATGGGCAAGCCGCTCGACTACGTGACGCAGGACGCGTGCATGTTCTACGGCAGCCATACGGTGGTGCGCGATGGCGCGGGCAAGGTGCCGGTCGCGAATGAATCGGGCAATCCGATCGCGCGCGCCTTCAACGATCACAAGGCCATCATCCACCAGAATCACGGGCTGCTGACCGCGAGCCGTCACAGTATCGACGATGCCGTGTGGACGTTCATCGCGCTCGATCATTGCTGCAGGATGCAACTGCTGATGGACGCGGCCGAGTCGCGCCCGATCGAGATCGATCCGGAGTTCGCGGAGTATTCGCATCGCCATCTGGGCAATTCGTTCATCAGCTGGCTGCATTTCCAGACCATGCTCTACGAAATCAACGAGCAGGAGCCGGATTACCTCGACTGACCCATCGGTGTGCGAGGTACGGCGGCGGGATGCGCCATGTCGCAACTTGCCCGCGCATGCCGCCCGAGAGCGCTCAAGAAAATCTATATTGGAGACACGCATGGACGCGCTATATGGCGAAGAAGCCGTCAGACAGACGGACATGAGCCGCACTTACTACCGAGCCTACTGGCGGCTGTTGCCGCTATCGCTGATCTGTTATCTCGTTGCCTATCTCGACCGCGTCAACGTTGGCTTTGCGAAACTGCAGATGCTCGACGCACTGCGTTTCGACGACGCGATCTACGGCCTCGGCTCGGGCATCTTCTTCGCGGGCTACTTCTTCTTCGAGGTGCCGAGCAACCTCATCATGCGCCGTGTCGGCGCGCGTAAGTGGATCGCCCGCATCATGCTGACGTGGGGCGTCATCTCGGCGGCGATGATCTTCGTGCAGACGCCGATGCAGTTCTACATCGCGCGCTTTCTGCTCGGCGCCGCCGAAGCCGGTTTCGCGCCCGCGATCATGTATCTGCTCACGCTGTGGTTTCCGGCCCGCTATCGCGGCCGCGCGATGTCCATCTACGTGATGGGCGCGCCGCTCGCGTTCGTCGTCGGGGGTCCGATCTCCGGCTACATCCTGCATGCGTTCTCCGGCAACGCGCATATGGCTGCGTGGCAATGGCTTTTTCTGATCGAAGCGATTCCGGCCGTCGTGCTCGCGTTCGTCGTGCTTGCCTTTCTCGATGACGATCCCGCGCGCTCGCGATGGATCAGCGAGGACGAGCGCTCGAACGTGCTGGCCGAAATTCGCGCGGAGAACGCCGGCAAGATCGATCATCCGAGCGTGCGCGCGTTTCTCGCCAACCGGAAGCTGTGGTGGTTCTGCGCTATCTTCTTCTGCCTCATCATGGGCCTCTACGCGCTCGGCTTCTGGATGCCCTCGCTCATCAAGCGCAGCGGCGTGACCGATCCGTTGTCCATCGGCCTGTATTCGGCGGTGCCGAACGTCGTGGCGGCGATCGCGCTGTTCGTGTCGAATCGCAGCGCCGACCGCACCGGCGGACGCCGCGCGCATTTCGCCCTCTTCATGCTGATCGGCGCGGTTGGACTGGCCACGAGCATGTGGCTTTCGGCAGGCCCGATCATGACGACGCTCTGTCTGTCGATCGCGGCGGCGGGCGTCTATTCGTGCGTCGCGCTCTTCTGGGCGCTGCCGACGAGCCTCTTCGTCGGCGCATCGGTCGCGGCGGCGCTCGCGTTCATCAATTCGGTCGGGAATATCGCGGGCTTCGTATCGCCTTATCTCGTCGGCATGCTCAATGTGATGGTCGGTCACGCGGAAATCGGCATGTACGTGATCTCCGCGTTTCTCGTGCTCGGCGCGGCGATGACCATGCGTCTGCCGAAGACGCTCGACGACAAGTGAAACGCCGGCTCAGGCGGCCCACGGCGGCCGCTTGAGCCTTTCCGTCACGTAGTCGATGAACGCCCGCACACGCGGATGCAGCGACGAGTCGCGCGGATACAGCGCATAAATCGCGGTTTCGTCCTTCGGCTGGAAGTCGGTCAAGAGCGGCACGAGCATGTTGCTGCGAATCGACGGAAGCACCATATGCTCGGCCATGCGCGTGATGCCGACGCCAGCGAGGCACATGTACACCGAGCTCACGCCGCTGCTCGTCTGAAAGTTGCCGTCGATGAGCATGGACGTGCGCTCGCCATCGACCATGAAGGGCCAATGGTTGAGATGATCCATCGGCGGCTCCCACATCAGGCAATTGTGGTTGACGAGATCCGCCGGCACCGAAGGCACGCCGTGCCGCGCGATATACGAAGGCGACGCGGTCACGACGCGTTGCAGATGACACAGCTTGCGGCTGACGAGATTCGAGTCCTGCAGGCTTCCCATGCGGATCGCGACATCGAATCCTTCGCCGATCACATCCGCGAGCGTATCCGACAGCGACAGGCGCACCCGCAGGCCGGGATAGCGCTCCAGAAAGCCCGGAATGAGCGGCACGATCTGATCCATGCCGAACGAAGTCGCGACCGTCACGCGGATACTGCCGGTCATGTGCTGACCCGCGCGCGCGAGTTGGGCTTCGCCGGTGTCGATGTCGTCGAGAATGCGCTTGCACAGCGCGAGATATTCGTTGCCTTCCTGCGTGACCTGCAGACTGCGCGTCGAGCGCCTGAGCAGCGCGACGCCGAGGCGCTTTTCGAGCGCCGAGACCGCGCGGCTGACATACGGCTGCTGAAGGTTGAGCATGAGCGCCGCAGCGGTGAATCCGCCGGTTTCCGCGACGGCCTTGAAAATCCTCATTTCGACGAGGCGTTCGTCCTTCATGTACTCGGTGCGGCCTAAGCGATGATCAACCAGCGATCTTAGCCAGCGGCCGCTTACTTCTATATCGGGAGTTGCACGGGTATGGATTCCCGGCCGATTCGAGCGGCTCGAGCACGGGCTCGCGACCTCAGAAACCGTCTCGCCAACCGTCTTCAGACGGTGCTCGCCGCGCGCTTCACGCCGTTTCCGACCAAAAGACCCAAGTCGTAAGCGCGTTCGAGCGCGCGCCCGAGTTCCTCGACGCGACACATGCGGATGTCCGCGCTCGGCTTGCCGATCGGATCGAACGATTGAATGCCTAGCTCGTCGCGCGCGATTGTCAACAGCGGCTCCCAATAAGCTTCAGTCTTGTTGCGGTAGGTCATGGTTTGCGCTCCTTTCTCTTGCATTTATTACTTAACAAGCTTAGTAGCGCGAGCCCCCGTTACCTGCGACGGATCGCCGCGATTCGAATGTCGTCTCTAGAAATCGTCATTGCGCCGCGAAACAATAGCGCGCTTTTTGCCGCCACTGCTCTTGAAAGCAGAACGCGGCGTTTCAGAATCCGAATCGATGTGGGCAATCCGGCACGTACTGCGCGCTTTTGCGAACGCACATCCATTCGGTCAGCGAATCATGGAGCCGTTGCCTATGATTGATCTCAGGCCGGTTCCAGCTCATCGTCAAAGGACAAGGAGTCGTTCACATGAAAGCTCCTCAACGTTTGGCACGAATCGAGTTGATAGCGCCGTTGTCAGGCGTGATGGTCCAACTCGACACCGTGCCCGATCCAGTTTTCGCGCAGAAGATGGTCGGCGACGGCGTATCGATCGATCCCACTTCGGACGAATTGCTCGCCCCGCTCTCGGGGACAGTCACGCAGCTGCATCGAGCGGCGCACGCGGCGACGATCACCGGCGAAAGCGGTCTCCAGGTGCTGATCCACATCGGCCTCGACACCGTGATGCTGCGCGGGGAAGGCTTCACGCCGCTCGTCAAGGAAGGCGACACCGTCACGACCGGCCAGCCGCTGATCCGCTTCGATCCGGTCGTCGTCGGCGCGCGGGCCGTGAGCCTGCTCACGCAGATGGTCATCGCCAACGGTGAGCTCGTGACCCGCTACGTGCCCGCCACGGGCCTCGTCACGGCGGGCAAGGACGTCGCGTTGACGGTCGAATTCGTCGGCGCCGCCGCGGACGACGCGAGCGGCGGCCCAGCAGGCGCCATCCGGTCAGACGAAATCACGCTGCCGAATCCGCAAGGCCTGCACGCGCGGCCCGCTGCGGTATTCGCCGCCGAAGCCAAGAAATACAAATCCGACATTCGCGTCCTGCGCGGCGACGACAGCGCGAACGCGAAATCCGTCGTCGCGCTGATGGCGCTCGCGACGAGCTTCGGCGACAAATTGCGCGTCGAGGCCGCCGGCCCCGATGCCGGCGAAGCCGCCGCCGCGCTCGCGCGCCTGCTCGCGTCGGGCTCGGGCGAAAAGCCCGGCGACGCGCCCGCGCCCGCCGTTGCCGCGGCCGAACCGGTCGCACCGGCGCGCGCCCCGTACACGAACGCCAACGAATTCACGGGCGTATCCGCGTCGCCGGGACTCGCGGTCGGCAAGATCGTGCAATTCCGCCGCGAAGTCATCGACGTGGCCGAGGCGGGCGAATCGCCGCAACGCGAACGCGCACGGCTCGACGCCGCGCATCACGAAGCGCGTCAGCAAATCGAGGCGCTGAAGGCGAATCTGACCGATCCGTCCAAGGCGCAGATCCTCGACGCGCACCTCGAACTGCTCGACGATCCCGATCTCACCGACGCGGCCATCGCCGGCATCAGCGACGGCAAGAGCGCGGGTTTTGCGTGGCGCGCCGCGTTCGAGACGCAGGCGAGCAATCTGGAGAGGGTCGACAACGCGCTTCTGCGCGAGCGTGCGGGCGATATCCGCGATGTCGGCCGCCGCGTGCTGGCGCTGCTCGCGGGCGTAAAGCAGGCGCATATCGACGTGGCGGACGAATCGATCCTCATCGCCGAGGAGCTTTCGCCCTCGGACACGGCCTCGCTCGATCGCAGCAAGGTGCTCGGTTTCTGCACGACGACCGGCGGCGCGACGAGTCACGTCGCGATTCTGGCGCGCTCGCTCGGCATTCCGGCGATCTGCGGCATCGACGAAGATGCGCTGCAATTGCCCGATGGCACGCTCGTCGTGCTCGACGGTTCGCACGGCAGCCTGCGGCGCAATCCCAGTGCGGACGATCTGGCCAAGGCGCGCGAGCGCATCGACCGTCAGACGAAAAAGCGCGAGGAAGAGAAAGTCGCCGCGAGCAAGCAGGCCGTCACGGCGGACGGGCATCGCGTCGAAGTCGTTGCAAATATCCGGAATGCGCAGGAAGCGCGCGATGCGGTCGCGGCGGGCGCGGAAGGCGTCGGACTGCTGCGTTCCGAATTTTTGTTCGATAACCGCGACACCGCGCCGTCGGAAGACGAACAGGCCGCCGAATATTGCGCCGTGGCCGAAGCGCTCGGCCGCGAGCGTCCGCTCGTCGTGCGAACGCTCGACGTCGGCGGCGACAAACCGCTGTCGTACCTGCCGCTGCCGAAAGAGGACAACCCGTTCCTCGGGCTGCGCGGCGTGCGCGTGAGCCTCGATCGTCCCGATATGTTCCGCACGCAATTGCGCGCGATTTTGCGGGCCGCGCCAATCGGCAATCTGCACATCATGTTCCCGATGGTCGCGTCCATCGAGGAAGTGCGCGCGGCCAAGCGGCTTCTTCAGGAAGAAGCCGGCGATCGCATCGACAGCGTCAAGGTCGGCGTGATGATCGAAGTGCCGTCCGCCGCGCTCATCGCCGAGCCGCTCGCGCGCGAAGTCGATTTCTTTTCCATCGGCACCAACGATCTGACGCAGTACACGGTCGCGATGGATCGCGGACATCCGAAGCTCGCGAAACAGGCGGACGCGCTGCATCCGGCGGTGCTGCGTCTGATCGGCATGACCGTCGATGGCGCGCACAAGCATGGCAAGTGGGTCGGCGTGTGCGGCGGCATCGCGTCCGATGCGATGGCGGTGCCGGTGCTCGTCGGCCTCGGCATCGACGAGCTGTCGGTCAGCGTGCCTGCCGTCGGCTCGATCAAGGCGCAACTCGCGCGCCTCACGATGGGCGAAGCCCGCCAGCTCGCGGCAAAGGTAATCACGTTGGGCACGGCCGCCGAAGTGCGCGCCCTGCTCGCCCCGTACGCGGAATAAGCGGAACAAGCGGAGAAAAAAATGTTCAAAAACGCATTCGGCGTGGTGCAGAAGGTCGGCAAGTCGCTGATGCTGCCGGTCGCGGTGCTGCCCGTCGCCGGCCTCTTGCTCGGTCTCGGCGCGACCGATTTTCATGGCTACGTGCCCGCCATCATCCTCGAACTGATGAAGAACGCCGGCGACGTGATCTTCGGCAATCTGCCGTTGATCTTCGCGATCGGCGTGGCGCTCGGCTTCACGGAAAACGATGGCGTATCGGGAATCGCCGCGACCATCGGCTATCTCGTGATGACGGCGACGCTCGGCGTCATCGCGAAGCTCGAAGGCGTCGAGCCGACGATGATCATGGGCATTCCGTCGATCCAGACCGGCGTGTTCGGCGGCATTCTCGCGGGCGGTCTCGCGGCGTGGATGTTCAACCGCTATTACCGCATCACGCTGCCGGCCTATCTCGGTTTCTTCGCCGGCAAGCGCTTCGTGCCGATCGTCACGGCCATCGGTGCGATCGTGCTCGGCGCGGTGCTGTCGGTCGTGTGGCCGCCGATCGGCGGTGTCATCAAGGCGTTCTCGCAATGGGCGGCGGTCTCCGATCCCCGCACCGCAGCCACCGTGTACGGTTTTGTCGAACGTCTGCTGATTCCGTTCGGTTTGCATCACATCTGGAACGTTCCGTTTTTTTTCGAGGCGGGCAGCTTCCTCGATCCGACGACAGGCAAGATCGTTCATGGCGACATCAACCGTTTCTTCGCCGGCGATCCGACCGCGGGCATTCTGTCGGGCGCCTTCCTGTTCAAGATGTTCGGCCTGCCCGCCGCAGCGATCGCGATCTGGCATTGCGCCAAACCCGAAAAGAAGGTTGCGGTCGGCGGCATGATGGTGTCGGCAGCGCTGACTTCCTTCCTCACCGGCATCACGGAGCCGATCGAGTTCGCGTTCCTGTTCGTCGCGCCCGTGCTGTACTTCATTCACGCGTGTCTCGCGGCGTCGGCGCAATTCGTCGCCAATACGCTGAACATGCACATGGGCTTCACGTTCTCGCAAGGCGCGATCGACTTTTTGATGTTCAACCTGATCGGCAACAAGGCGACGCACGCGTGGTACGTGTTCATCCTCGGGCCGATCTATGCGGCGATCTATTACGTCGTGTTCCGTTTCGTGATTACGCGCTTCAATCTCAAGACGCCGGGACGTGAGGACGATACGGCGGCCACTGCCGCGGTAAGTTCCAGTGGCGTCGGCGGACGCTCGCGCGATCTCGTGCTCGCGTTCGGCGGCCGCTCGAACATCAAGAGCCTCGATGCGTGCATCACGCGCCTGCGCATCACGGTGAACGATCCGTCGCTCGTCGATGATGCAAGGTTGAAGGCGCTCGGCGCTGCGGGCGTCGTGCGCGTCGGCAACGGCGTGCAGGCGATTTTCGGGCCGCTGTCGGAGAACATGAAGACCGACATGCAGGACTATCTGAAGACCGCGGGAAGCGACGCCGATCTGCCAGTGGCGGGCGCAGCATCCACCGCCACAGCTTCCGACGCGATGAGCGCCCCGGGTGCGGCGCCCGCGCAGGATGCAGCGCAGCAGAAGGCGCGCGCGGAAAAGATTCGCGCGGCGCTGGGCGGTGCGGCCAATATCCTCAAGCTCGAACCGCTCGCGGCCACGCGCTTGCGCGTCGCGCTCGGCGATGCGTCGCGGCTCGACGGCGCCGCGCTGAAAGCAGCGGGCGTGCCGGCGACGCAGCCGCTTGCCAACGGCGAAGTCGATCTGATCGTTGGACTCGAAGCGGAGAGCCTTGCGGGCGCGATGCGTTGATTCACGCGGGCACGTCGCCCGAGCGCGGCTTTTCCACGGCGTAGTAAGCGAGGCACCCCGCCACGACGCCCCAGAAAGCCGCGCCGATACCAAGCAAGGTCACGTCGCTGAGCGTAACGACGAACACGATCATCGCGCTCAGCGGCAACGCCGAACGAAACGCGCTGACGAAAGACTTTTCGAGCACGCCCATCATCGCGAGCCCGGCGAGAATCGCGATATACGCGCCGGGCAGATTCGCCAGCAGAAACACATATGCCGTGGCGAACACGCCGATCGCCACGCATATGACGCCCGCGATCAACGCGCCGATGTAATGCCGGCCATGCGTGCCGCCCGACACGAGAATCGCATTGCTCGGCCCCGCAAGCACCGAAGGACAGCCGCCGAACGGCGCGGTGATCGCGCTCAGTACGCCGCTATAGATCGTCACGAGCCGCAACGACGTGCGATATCCCGATGCCCGCGTCACCGCGATTCCCTGCGCGTTCTGCACGAAAATCACGGTGATGAGCATCGGCAACAAGAGTTGCGAGATCGCGTGAATATCGAAGCGCGGCGCGACGAGCGCAGGCGTCGCCGTCCATGCGCCGCCGCTGTGACTCGGCAAACGGAAGCCCGTTGCGAAGAGAATCGCCGCGCCTGCCAGCATCGCGCCGATGAGCGGCGGCATGGGCGCTGCGTTGCGTCGCTCGAGCCACATCAGCCCGAAGAACGCGATCGACATGCTGGCGCCTATGAGCGGCGCGGCTATCGTCGAATGCACGACGGCCAGCACGTACTTGATGAAGAGTCCGGCGATCATCGCCATGACGATCGCCATGGGCACCCATCGGTCGAGCAGCGCGACGAGGTTCGTCACGCCGAGCACGAGCAGCACCGCGGCGCACACGAGATACGTGCCCACGGCTGCGCCGAATCCGTATTGCGCGATCACCGGCGCGGCGAGAATCGCGCCGGGAATCGTCCACAGAAAGAGCAAAGGCTGACGCGTCTTCCAGCTGATGACGATGCTCGCCAGCCCGTTCATGCCGATCGACGCGAACAGCCACGACGATGTCTGCGCGAAGCTCAAGCCGCCCTCGCGCGACGCGGCGATGATGATCGCGACCGGTCCCGTCGCGGAAAAAGTCATGCTCGCGAACGCAAGCGAAAAGTACAAAAACCATGACCGGCCGATGCCGCTATCGGATGCGCCGCCAACAGACATGTGTCTCGCTCGAACGGAAGCGTTTTCTCGCGTCGGCATCGACGCAGAAAAACGCTGCGGATTGAAGGGCCGGCCTCAATGCGCCATCGATTCGGCATGTACGGGCGCACGCCATGCGAGACCGATGATCACGCCGAGCACGCAAAGCGCGCCAATGTACCAGGCGGGGGCCATCGTGATGCCCTGCCGCCCTACCAGAAACGAGGCGATTGCGGGCGCGGTGCCGCCGAAGATCGCATACGCCGTGTTGTACGAGAGCGCGAAACCGGTGAAGCGCACTTCCGGCGGAAAGCTCTTCACGATGATGTAAGGCCCGAGCGTGATCGTCCCGATCAGGAAGCCGCCGAGGATATACAGCGCCCACACGGACTGACTGCCCGCGTTCAGGTTCATGTAGAACGCGCCGGTGACGAGCAGCATCGCGACACTGCCGATCGCATACGCGCGCCCGCCGCCGATCTTGTCGGCTGCCCATCCAGCGAAGGTGCTGCCGACGATCAGCCCGAAGATCGACCACGAGTTGTTCGTGAAGACATCCTTCGGCGCGAAGTGGAACTGCGATTGCAGGAACGTCGGCGTGTAGAGGAAGTACAGCACGAAGATGCCGGAGAACACCCACGTCGCCAGCAGCGAGACGATCACCGCGCCGCGATGCTCTTTCAGCACGACCGCGAGCGGCAGACGCGCATCCGCTTCACGCTTCGCACGCAGCGCTTCGAACACCGGCGTTTCCTGCAGATAGCGGCGCAAATAAACGGAGATCAGACCGAACGCGCCGCCCGCGATGAACGGCAGACGCCAGCCCCAGCTCTTCAGATCCGCCGGCTCCATGTTGCCGATGAGGAACTTCGCCGACAGCGCGCCGAGCAGAATGCCGGTGCAAAGACCCGACATCAGAAGACCGCATGCGAGACCGATACGATCGCGCCTGACATGCTCGGAGCAGAAGATCCACGCACCCGGCACTTCCCCGCCGACCGAAAGACCCTGCAAAACGCGGCACAAGAGAAAGAGCAACGGCGCGACGATGCCGAGCGTCGCATAGCTCGGCAACAAGCCGATGAGCAACGTCGGCGCGGCCATGAGAAAAAGGCTCAGCGCGAACATCTTCTTGCGGCCGATGCGATCGCCAAAGTGCGCGAAGAAGATGCCGCCGATCGGACGCACGAGATAACCCGCTGCGAAGATGCAGAACACTTCGAGCTGCGCGAGCCATTCGGGCGTCTGCGGCGGAAAGAACACGGTGGCGAGCAGCTTCGTGAAGAACACCGCGACGATGAAGTCGTAGTACTCCAGCGCGCCGCCTAGCGACGCCAGCATCAGCGTCTTGATATCGTTGCGTGACATCGACCGCCCATGAATGGCGACGTCGTCCGTCTGTACCGGGGTAGAACTCATCTTTGGCTCCAAACTCTGAGTGAGGTGACGTTCAACGCATTCGCCATTTAATCAGCATGCTGATTATTCATGCGCGCCTTCTTCACCTGCGCATGACCCTGTGCGACGCATCGTTCTATTGACTTCGCGTATTGACTTCAATCATTGACATCCGGCGCTCCAGCCATCAGCATTTCGTCAGTACGCTGACGGATAGATTTGTATCCGGAAAAAATTGGGAGCGCAACTGTGATTGCACCTACAATCTTTAGATTCCTGCGTGGCAAAACTTCTTCGATAAAGGGTTAAGGATGAGTACCGTTGCCGATAAAAAAGCTGCTGTTTCCGATGGCGGCATCGAGACCGGACACTTGTGGCAGCGGCCGGGGTTTCTGATCCGGCGGCTCAATCAGATCCATATCGCGCTCTTCTTCGAGTGCTGCAAGGACTTCGCCATCACGCCCGTGCAGTACGGCTTGCTGACCACATTGAGCGAGCGGCCCGGTCTCGACCAGACATCGCTGTGTGCGGAAGTGGGCGTCGATCGCACGACGATGGCCGACGTGCTGCGCCGTCTGGAGGAACGCGGACTCGTCAAGCGCGAGCCGAGTCCGCACGACGGGCGCCTCAAGATCGCGAACATCACGGCGAAAGGACGCCGCACGATGAAGGACATGTACGGCAGCATGCGTGAAGCTCAAGTCAGATTCCTTGGCCCGCTGAGCCCCGAAGATCGCGCTCATTTCGTGCGAATGATGATGCAGCTCGTCGAAGGCAATAACCAGTACGGCCGCACTTCCCTGAAGCATTTCGACTGACTATCGCGTGATATCGCGG
Source organism: Caballeronia sp. LZ028 (assembly GCF_031451415.1). Lineage (NCBI taxonomy): Bacteria > Pseudomonadati > Pseudomonadota > Betaproteobacteria > Burkholderiales > Burkholderiaceae > Caballeronia > Caballeronia sp. LZ028. Next base: position 749,737 of record NZ_JARUXN010000003.1, read on the forward strand.
CGGTACGTTTCGGGCACGAAGAGCGCGCCGACCGCGAACGACACTACCGCGATCACGATCGGATACCAGAGCCCGAAGTATACGTTGCCGCGCGCCACAGCCATCGCCGACACCACGAACGGCAGCATTCCGCCGAACCAGCCCGAACCCAGATGGAACGGCAACGATAGCGACGTATATCGAATGCGCGCCGGAAACAGCTCGACCATGAATGCGGCCATCGGGCCGTAGACCATCGCGAGATAAAGCAGCAGAAGCCACATCAGAAATACGACCATTGGCGCGTTGATTTTCGACGCATCCGCATGCGCCGACCAGCCCGAGGCGATCAACGCCTTTTCCAGTTCGCGTTTGTCGCTTCCATGAACGACGATCGAGCCGATTTGCGTCGATGCCGCTTCTCCCGCTTGCAACGGAGCGCGGTCATACGAAACACCCGATGCGCTGAGAAACGAGCGTATGCGATCGCATTCCGTCACTGGCGCGGAGAACAGCGTAAAGCGGCAATCGTCCGCGTGGACCGTGACAGGTGCGCGCTTCTGAAACGCTTCCAACCGAGGATTCGCGTAGTGCGTGAGCGCATGAAAGATCGGTTGCGTCGTCGCGGCGAGCAACAGGCACGCGAGCATCATGATCCACTTTCGTCCAATGCGATCCGATAGCCAGCCGAACACGAGGTAGAACGGAAATACCGCGATCAATGCAATCGCGAGGAACAGGTTCACCGTATTGGGCGCGACTTTCAGCGTGTTCTGCAGAAAGTACATGGAGTAGAAATGTCCAGTGCCGAAGACGACACCCACGCCCGATGCCGTGCTGAACAGCATGATCAACACGTATTTGAGGTTCGCCCATTCGCCGAAGCTCTCGCCTATCGGCGAAGTCGATAACCTGTTCGCGCGCTTCATCTCACGAAAGGTCGGCGATTCGGCGAGCTTCGTGCGCAGATACACCGAGATCGCGAGCAACACGATCGACACGAGGAACGGCACGCGCCAGCCCCAACTCTGGAATGCGGCTTCGTCCATCGATGCACGGCTGATGCTGACCGCCGCGATCGATGCGAGCAGGCCCAGCGTCGCTGTCGTTTGCAGCGAGCTCGTATAAAAGCCGCGCCGATCCACAGGCGAATGTTCCGCGAGATAGGTCGCCGCGCCGCCCGTTTCGCCGCCGAGCGCGAAGCCTTGCAAGAGCCGCAACGCAACGAGCAAGCCAGGCGCCGGCATGCCGATCTTGTCGAACGACGGCAGCAAGCCCACGCCGATGGTCGCGACGCCCATCAACACGATGGTCGCCATGAACGTGTACTTTCGCCCGATGCGATCGCCGAGCCTGCCAAAGAAGAGCGCGCCGAGCGGACGTACGAGGAAGCCCGCACCGAACGTCGCGAGACTCGCGAGAAAGGCCACCGTATCGTTGCCGCTCGGAAAGAACAACGTGCTGAACGTGCCCGCTAGCGCAGCGTAGATATAGAAGTCATACCATTCGAGCAACGCACCGAACGAAGACGCGACGATCAGCGTGAATTCATGACGCGTGACTGCGCGGTGCGACCGCTCCGAAAGAGACGTGGCCATGTCGATCCCATGCGCCCTGGCATCAGGCGAGCCGTGCTACGAGATGATCAAAGATCTTTGAGCAATTCGAGCGCTTCATCACGCTTCATCACGGCAGCGTATTTCTGCGCCATGTCGAAGAGATTCGCCTCGTGCGGCGCAATCGCGCGATCACCGACGCAATCCGACAACACGAATGGACGAAATCCGTATTGCATCGCATCGACGACGGACGACCGCACGCAACCGCTCGTCACTGCACCCGCGACGACGAGCGTTCGCACGCCATGCTGCGTGAGCCATGCCGCGAGCGACGTCCCGAAGAACGCCGATGGCGCTGTTTTGCGCACGACGAGTTCGCCTGCGCGCGGCGTGAGCTGCGGCACGATCGCGCTGTCGTGCGAATCTTCCTTCAGCGCGAGCAGGCCCGGCACTTTCATCGTGAAGACGTTGTGATCGGAGTCATCGTCGGCGAAGACGATACGGCTATGTGCAACCGGCCAGCCCTTCTCGCGCGCATGCGCAAGCAAGGGCACGGTGTTCTCGATGGCTTGCGGAATATTGCCGCCGCCGAACACGTCGGGATTCGCGAAGCCGTTCACCAGATCGACGATCAAAAGGCCGACCGGCGCTTTCGGTTCGAGCGTCGAGCCGAAGCTCTGACGCTTGTAGGTTTCGATATCGTGGGACATGTGCGGGGTTTTCCTGGGTCAGCGGTCGAGGACCACGCCATCGCGCACGACGGCTTCGCCATCGAGGAATACATCGCAATGACGCAGCGGAATGTCGATATGACAGGTCGTCGAGCGGCTGCCGCCGGCTTCGTTATTCGGTCCGAGCGAAAACAGGAAGTTGCCTTCGAACGCGCGCGCATCCATGCCGATGGTCGCCTCGCGATCGTAGAGCCCGAGCGTCGACCAGTGAGCGCGCGGCTGCAGGCCCCAGCCAATGTGCGAAATCGCGTAGGCCTCTGGATCGTTGAACGTCGCCATGTATTCGCTTAGCAATTGCGCGTCGATGCCGCCTTCGATGCGCTTTGCATAACCGCCTTCGACGGTCAGTTCGATGCGTTCCTGCACATAGCTTTTCTGCGGCAACAAAATATCGCCGCGATCGATCACGATGCGGCCATGCGCCTTGCCATCGTTAGGAAACGTCAGCGCGAATCCGCTTGGCCAGTGATCCCAGCGCCCCGGTTCATCGACGAAACCGTATTCGGCGATCGGTTCGAACTCGCCGAGCGGACAGCGAAAATCCGTCCCCGCGGCGGAGACGATATGCATCTCCTTAGCGCGCGCGATGCGCGCCCGTGCGGCGAGCACGCGTTCGCGATCGGCGGGTGTCGGCACGAGGCGCGTAAGCACTTCGGGTGGCTCGACCGCGAGCAGGATCTTCGTGCCGGCCTTGAGTATGTCGAGTTGCTCGGGCGAGAACAGCAAGGTCATCAGATCGAGCACGAGATCGCTTTCCTTCAACGCGGCAATCGCGGCCCGGTTGCCGGTCAACGGCGTCGTGCCGAGATACGCGAGGGAATCGCGGCTCAACGCCTTCTCGCCGTTCACCGGCGGCAAGTCGAGGCGATTGACGATTGCGCCCATCGCTTGCGTCGCGATCAGTGCGGTCGATAGCGTTTGCGGATGCGTCGACGCGCTCGTGAGAATGGTGACGGTCTGCCCTGCTTCGAGACGCGAGAGCTCGAGCACCTTCGTCCACGCATCGACCATCTGATAATCACTGACTGGCATGATTGCCTCCTTCAACGAGCGTCGGAATGGATGCCCCGAGGAAATCGCCGAGCGCGGCGTGAAAGCCAGCTTCGTCGTCCCACGGAATCATGTGACCAGCGTCACGCACGCGCGTGTGCTGAAGATGCGGCACGAGTGCGCGAATCTCTTCGACGTCTTCGTCGCGCACGACGTCGCCTCTGCCCGCGGTGACGAGCAGCGCGGCAATCCGCAGATGCGCGAGATCGGCGTGAATGTCGTCGGTATGGAAGCCTTCAAAGCTCGCGCGTATCGCGCGTTCGTCACATGTATGAAGCCACTCCGCGCGCAACGCGAGTTGTTCATCGGTCCATGTGGGACAGAAGGCGCGCATTGCGTCGGCCGTCATGCCTTCGCGCGACTGCCGGATAGAATCGATGTACCACGGCAATTGCGACGGATAGCCACGACGTCCCGGTCCCGAAACGGGCGGATCGATCATCGCGAGACGCGTCATGCCCGCGGGCTGCGAACGCGCAGCGCGTATGCCGATGCGCGCGCCCATCGAGTGACCGACGACGCTGTAGCGCTCGAATCCCAAAGTAGTTGCGAACGCAACCAGATCGGCGGCTTGTGCGTCGAGGCTGTAGTCGAGCGAATCCGATGCCGACGACAAGCCTCGTCCGCGCACATCGAGCACATAGGTATCGAACACTTGGCCAATATGCTCCGCGACGAAGCCCCACGTCACCGCAGGACTCGTAATGCCCGGCACGATGATCACCGGATCGAGTCCCGTGCGTGCGCCACCGTAACGCAGATAGTGCTGACGGATGCCATTCGCCTGAACGTTCGCGCCGTACAGATAGGTCGACATGTCGCCCTCGCTCAATATGCGCCGGACAGCAACGCGCCCGCGCCCGGCACGACGGCTTCGAGACCGAGTTGCTTGAGCATCGCATAGGTCGTCGCGACGGCCGCGGTGACGACCGGCTTGCCCGTCATTGCCTCGACCTTCGCGATCACCGGCAACGAAGGCATCTGCACGCATGCCGACAGCACGATGGCATCGGCTTCCTCATATCGCATCGACATGACGATCTCGGGAAGGCGGCTCGGATCATGACGCGCGACTTCGAGATTGTCGGGAATCTCGAGCGCGCGATAGTCGATCACGTCGTAATCCTCATTGCGGATATAGTCGACCACGAGTTCGGTCAACGGCTTCATATAAGGCGTGACGACGACCACGCGCTTCGCGCCGATCACCTTCAATGCATCGACCAGCGCGCCCGCGCTCGTGATGACGGGCGCATCGCCGCCGTTGTCGACGGTGCGCTCGTGCAAGCGCTTTTGCGACACGCGATGATAGCCATGACCCATCGCCATGATCGCGACGAGACACGCATAGCCGAGCACATCGACGCGCGCATCGGAGAGTTCAACTGCGCAGCGGTCCGACTCAGCATCCATCGCGGCGAGTTCTTCCTTCACGACCTTTTTCATCCGCATGCGGCTCGAATGAAACGTGAAGCGCTCGGGGCGAATCGTCTGGCGCGCGAGCAACATCGCGGGAATCTCGGTCTCCATCGTCGTGTTCGAACTCGGCACGATCTGGCCGATGCGGTAGTGCTTGGTCATGTGCTGCTCCATGTGCTTGTGTTCTTCGGGGTGGTCAAAGGCGGAAGAGGCGTTCCGCATTGCCGTGACAGACGAGCGCTCGCGTGGCGTCGTCGAGCGGCGCGCGTTCTATGAAGTCCGCTGCGATCTCCGTCGATTCATACGGATAGTCAACCGAGAACATCACCGCTTGCGCACCCATTTCGCCGATCGCGCCGATGAGCGCCGGGGCCGAGCAAACGCCCGAGGTCGTGATCATGATGTTCGTACCGATGTAATCCGAAGGCGTGCGTTCAAGACTCAGGCCATGCGAATAAACCGCGAAACGGCTGTCGAAGCGCCAGCGCAAGAACGGCAGACCTTCGCCCATGTGCCCGAGAATGATCTTCAGATTCGGGAAGCGATCGAACACGCCGCTGAACAGCAGGCGCAATGCGTGGCTGCCGGTTTCGATGCCCCAGCCCCAAGTCGCGCCGCTGAGTTCGGGATGACCGTCGAGCACGCGCGGGCTCACGAATGCATCCGTCGGATGCAGATATAAAGGTACGTCGAGTTCCTGCATCGTCGCCCAGAAGGGATCGTAAGCGCGGTCGTCGTAGTAGGTGCCGAGTGTGTGACCATTGACGAGCGCGCCCTTGAAGCCGAGTTCGCGCACGGCGCGCGTCAGTTCATCGGATGCGGCCTTCGCGGTATGCATGGGCAACGTCGCAAAGCCGCCGAAGCGCAACGGATGACGCGCGATCTGCTGCGCGAGAAAGTCGTTGCTCGCCCTCGCGCGGCTGATCGCGAGCGCCGCATCCGGCTCGCCCTGCACGCTCGGGCCCGTTTGCGAAAGTATCGTGTAGTCGATGCCCGCGCGATCCATTTCGACGATGCGCTGTTCGTCGAAATCGGTCAGGCGCGCGGCGAGATCGCGCAGGACTTCAGGCGCGATGTGCTGCGTGAAGCTCTTCGAATAGCTCTGGAAACCGGGCGTGCTGAAATGCTCTTCCAGGGCGATCTTGCGAATCCGCTTGTTCATTTGAACTCCATTTGATCAGTAGGCTGACGATATGATCGTGCGACGAGCCGGGACCGGCTCATCTCGCGTGCTCAATCGCCCTTTCCGAAAAGCTGTTTGATGCGCGCCCAGATGACGCTCCACACGAGGCTGCCCGCATTGAACTTCGCGGACGATGACGACAGCGCCGCCTCGGGCGCCGCGTTACCGCCGAGCTGCGCCGTGATGCGCGCGCCGAAATCCGCGATCATCCTGCGCACGAAATCCTTCACGAGGCCCGAACGCGAGAACTGCGCGAGCGGTCCTTGCAACATGTATTCGAGCGTGACCGCGACCCGCGTTTGCGCGCCCCCGCCTTCGCTCGTCAATGCATATGTCACATCGCCATTCGCTCGCGAACGGCTGATGTTGTCCTGCCCCGCTCCACGCATGACCGCGCGATGCGCGGCATCGTCGCGTTCCAGGCGCGCCGCGCCAGCGAAGTTCGCCGACATCGGTCCGAACTTGATCGCGATCTTGCCCTTCACGCTTTCGCCGTCGTGCTCCACGAGTTCCGCGCCCGGAAGACACGACGTGACCGAAGGCAGATCGCCCATGAACGCCCACACCTTGTCGAGCGCGAAGGGAACGACGAAGCTGTCGTCTATTGCGGTCCACCCTTTGCGTTGCGCGGCGGGTTGATCCGTCGATGCAGTGCTCGCGGCCACGGGTGCCTGCGGCGCGGCAACCGGTGTAGCGGCGAACGTCTGAAACGCTGGCGCCGAAATAGTTGCATCGCTAACTATTGCGCGTGCGATAGGCGCATCCGCAATCGGTTCCGCTTTCAGATCGGCGAGAACCGCCTTGATCGCAGCGACGATGCCCATATAGCCTGTGCAGCGGCACAGATTGCCCGACAGTTCGAGCCGGATGCGTGCTTCGTCCGCATCGGGAAAGCGGCGCACGATATCCCGCGCGGTGATCAGCATGCCGGGCGTGCAATAACCGCATTGCAGGCCGTGATGGATCGAGAACGCACGACGCAGACGCTTCATCAGTTCGTCGTCGTCGAAGCCTTCGATGGTGCGTATGTTCTGCTGATCGCAAGCGACGGCGAATGTGATGCACGAGCGCACCGGTTCGCCATCGACGAGCACGGTGCAGGCGCCGCACACGCCGTGCTCGCAACCGAGGTGCGTGCCGGTCAGGTTGTGTGCATCGCGAAGAAAGTCGCCGAGATGCACGCGCGATTCGACATCCTCGCGCACGGATCGATCGTTGATAGTAAGTTCGATGACGGACATGGCAGTCTCTTTAAACCGTATTCGCGTTCGACGCGCCGAACGCCTGCAGAAGACAACGTTCGAGCGCTGCGGTATGAATCTGCCGATCGATGCCGTCCGCGTTCGGCATCGCACTCGTCACGGCTTGCGCGAGCGCTTCGCCGTTGGCGGCAGACGGGCCGCGTTGCGCGATCTGCCGTGCGAGATCATCGAGTGCGGCCGGCGGGCCATCGAGCGCGCCGAGCACGATGCGCGCGAGTCCCGTGCGTGCATCGAACGCAGCCGCTGCGCTTGCATGTGCGAATTCGCCGGTCTTGCGGCACAGCTTGTAATAACCCCAGCGAAGCGTCGGACCGAGCTTCGGCAGCAACACGGCGGTAATGATCTCGCCGTCAACGAGCAACGTCGTGAACGCACCCAGCATGAATTCGCTCACGCGGACTTGCCGCGCGCCGCCTGCTTTCGATAGCTCCAGACGGGCATCGACAGCGGACAATGCAAGCGGCCAGTCGGCGGCGGGATCGGCATGAGCAAGACTGCCGCCGATGGTCCCGCGATTGCGAATCGCACGATACGCGATGCCGCCCGCCACATGCTGCATGTACGGATGACGCAGCAGTGCGTGCTTGCCGTCTTCGATCTCCGCATGCGTGACCGCCGCGCCGATACGCACGTGATCGCCCGCGTCGGAGACACTGCGCAGGTCCGCGATGCGCGATACATCCACTACGCGGCCAGGTCGTGCAAGCCGCAAGTTAAGCATCGGGCCCATCGACTGACTGCCCGATATCGGCTTTGCGCGAGTCAACTCCTTGAGCGCGTCGGGCAATGACATCGCCCTTACATACTCGAACGCAGCGGCTTTCATCCCGCCACCTCCTGACTGAGTTCTTCCTTGCGCGCCGCCTTGCGAGCCTTCGCGGCCTCGATCGCGGCCAGCAAACGGCGCGGGGTCAACGGCGTTTCTGACACGAGCGCGCCGATGGGCGTGAGCGCATCGTTCACTGCATTGAAGAGTGCAGCCGGCGGCGCGATCGCTCCGCCCTCGCCCACGCCCTTCGCGCCGAATTCCGTATAAGGCGACGGCGTTTCCATATGGATGATCGTCAGCGACGGCAACTCGGTCGGTCCCGGCAATATGTAGTCGGCGAGTGTCGACGTGAGCGGTTGCGCGTTGTCGTCGTAGAGCGTTTCCTCATAGAACGCGGTGCCGATGCCTTGCGCCGTGCCACCGATTGTCTGCCCTTCGACGACCATCGGATTGATCATGCGACCGCAATCTTCGACGATCACATAGTCGAGAATCTCGACGTCGCCTGTCCTCGGATCGACGGCGACTGCCGCCGCGTGCGTCGCATAGCTGAACGCGCCGGTATCGACCTTCGGCTTGAAGCCTTGCGTCGCTTCGAGACCCGCGAGATTCACGCCCGCAGGCAAGCGCTCGGGACGGAGATACCATGCAGCCGCGATCTCCTGAATCGTCACGCGGCCCGTTACGCCGATCACTTCACCGTTCTCGAAGCGCACCGCTTCCTGTTCTTCCCCAAGCAGATGTGCGCCGATGAAAAGCAGACGCGGCACGAGTTCGCGGCACGTCGCGGCCACCGCGCCGCCAGCCATCACGATGCTGCGCGATGCGTACGTGCCTGTCGAATACGGCGTAAGGGCGGTATCGCCATGCACGACCTTGATCTTTTGCAGCGGCACGCCGAGCACTTCGTTCGCGATCTGCGCGAGCGTCGTCTCCATGCCTTGTCCGTGCGAGTGGATGCCCGCGCGCAGTTCGAGTCCTCCATCGGCCGTGATACGCACGGTCGCGAGATCGTATCCCGGCACGACCGGCAAGCCCCATGATGCGAAGACGGCCGTGCCATGCGCCGATTGCTCGGTGAACGTCGCGAATCCGATGCCGACGAGACGCCCATCCTTCTCGCCCTCTTTCTGCCGTGCGCGCCACTTCGGCACATCGAGTTGCGCCACTGCGCGTCGCAGGCTCTCCTGGAAGTCGCCGCTGTCGTAGTGTTTCTTCACGACATTGGTATAAGGCATGTCCGCGCCACGCACGAGATTGTCATGGCGCACTTCCCACGCTTCGCGTCCGACCGCGCGCGCGATCGCATCCATCGTGAGTTCGATTGCGAAGCACACGCCCGTGCGCGCTACGCCGCGATACGGCAGAAAGCCCGGCTTGTTGGTCGCGGCGCATTGCGTACGGCAGCGATAGCCGCTCAAATCGTAAGGCCCCGGAAGGTTGCCGAGCGCCTGCCCTGTTTCAAGACCGATCGTAAAGGGCCATGCGGAGTACGCCCCGCCGTCGATCAAAAGCTCCGCATCGAGCGCGAGCAGACGGCCGTTCGTATCGGCATACGCAGTGAGTTCGTAGTGATGCTGACGCGAGTTCGCGCCCGCGATCAAATGCTCGCGCCGATCCTCGATGAAACGAAAAGGCTTCTTGTACGTCAGCGCGAGCCACGCAATGCACAGCTCTTCCTGCTGCAACACGCACTTGTAGCCGAACGCGCCGCCGACATCGGGCGAAATGACGCGCACCTGCGCATGATCGATGCCGAGACATTGCGACAGCACCGTGCGAATCATATGCGGCACTTGCGTCGAGGTGATGACCACGAGTTGCGAATGCGTATGGTCCCAATACGCGAGCACGGCCTTGCCTTCCATCGGCACCATGCATTGACGCGCGAGATCGACCTTCTGCTTGACGACAACGGGCGCGTCCTTCGAACGCTCGTCGAAGTCGATGTCCGCCTTGAGGTCCAGAAAGAGATTGTCCGTCCAGTGATCGTGCACGCGCACGTCGGTGCGTTCGCGAGCGGTGAACGCGCTGGCGAAGGCTGGCAGCTCGTCGAGATCGAGCTCGATTTCCTCGGCGATATCTTCGGCTTGCGCGCGGGTCTTCGCGAAGCACATCGCGACCGGCTCGCCGACGAAGCGCACCTTGCCCGATGCGAGCGGCGGATGCGACGAAGGCTTGTACGTCGGCAGGCTCGAATCGGCGACGATATCCGTGGCGTCGTGCATGTCGTCGCGCACGATCACCTGTGCCGCATGACTCGCCGGCTTGCCGATATGCACGATACGCGCATGCGCAACCGGACTGCGCAAGAACGCGACCTCCTGCAGATCGGGAAACGTGTAGTCGGCGACGAACTTGCCCTTGCCATGAAGATGCCGCTCGTCTTCGCGCCGCCTCACGCGCACGCCGACGCCACCGCTTTCGGCTGGCGCTTCCATGTGTTCCGTGTCACTCATGCGCTCTCTCCCAACGATGTTCAGACAGGGTAGGCGAGATCGTTCGCGATCATCGCGGTGTCGTAGACAGCCTGTCTTTCCTTCAGCAGAAGAACGTTACCATTGCGCGCGAAGCGGTCAAAAAGCCTGCCCTCCTCATGCAGCGTAGTCGCGCCTTCGACGAGCGTTTGCAGCAGCATGTAGTTGCTCTGCGCGACGATTTCCTCGTCGGTCGCGTTCAAGATACGCACGTTGGAAACGAAGTGCAGCATTTGACGCGGCGCGAACATCTGCGTGCGCGCAATCGCGACCGCACGATCGCGCAGCATGTCGCGTCCTTCGGCGTAGACGAGCCCGACGGGAAATCCATTGGCCGCGTTCTCGTATTCGGTCACGCGATAAAGACAGTTCTCGGTAAAGAATTCAGGCCAGCGCTCGATGTCCCCGCCATCGAGCGCCGCGCAATACTCCGCATGAAAGTCTTCGACCGCCGCGCGTGCGATCAGCGCCTTGTCGTGCGCGATGTTCTGTTTTTCGAATCCTGGCAGCATCTAGAACCCCATCACTTCACGATAGTGCTTGTACATGGCGCGAATGGCGGCTTCGGAGATCAGGTTGTCGGCCGTTCCGATCTTGTCGCCATCCAGCTTGATGATGCTGCGGTCGCTCACCGAGCGGCGCACGCCTTCCTGAACGAACTTCATCGCTTCGTTGTCTTCGAGGCCGAGAAAGCCCGACGGTCCCATCAGATTGCCCTGACGCAAACGGTGACGCACCATGTCTTCCGTGTCGTCTTCATAACCGAACATCGTCCAGAGCATGATCATGCTGTTCGGTCCGTTCGGCACGATATGTCGAATGCCGAGCGTATTCATCTCGCGCTGCACGATGAGGTTCGGCCAGATGGTCTGCATCGTCACCGACCATTCGGAATCGAACTCCTTGATGAATTCGAGGAAGCGCTCGTCACGCAAGATCATGCCGTCGTGGAAGGAACGCATCTCCTTCTTCTTGTCTTCATCGATGGTGGCGTAGAGCGAATCGCTTTTTGCGGAGGCCATCGTGCCGTGAATGCCGTATTTGCTGTCCGCGACCATCGCCGAACGATTGCCCGCCACGAGCAGGCCGAACACGACGAGGAACGAGTGCAGCAACGTCGCGTGATACGGGTCCTTCAAGTTCTCGTGATACATCTTCCAGTTGCACGGCAGCTCGTTCTTGTAGAAGCCGAGCACGCGCAGGCGCTTGCCGTTGAACACTGCGTCGAAGTCCTCGAGTATCTCGGGCGTGAGATAGTCTTCAAGCGATTCCATGTCCTGCGTGAACGATGCGAACACGACCCCATTGCGCGTCGCAACCGCAAGTTTGCGAAGACCGTGATCATCGTTGCGGAAATCCTTCGGCATGCCGCCCAGCTTGTTCACCCCACGCCGGAACGGCACGCCTTGCAGATTGCCCTTGAGGTCATACGACCATTGGTGATACGGGCACACGAACTCCTTGTTGTTGCCGCGGCTATGCCGGCAGAACTCCGCCCCGCGATGCGCGCAGCGGTTTTCGAACACGTTGATCGAGCCGTCTTCCGCGCGCGATACGACGACCGGCGTCGGGCCGACATACGAGCGCTTGAAATCGCCGGAATTGGGCACTTCCGCTTCGAGCGCGACGAAGTTCCAGGTGCGCCCGTGGAAGATCCGTTCGACTTCGCGCGTATAGACCGCCTCGCTCGTGTACACCCAGTCCGGGATGCATTGCAGCCCTTCTTCGGGCCAAACGAGCCCTTCTATCGGCGGGTTTTTCGATTGAGGCGTATGAATGCCGATGATCGTTTCAGACGAGTACACCTTGATCTCCCGAGTGTGTTGAGCGAACCAGCTTGTCGAGCTGGCGCAGCTTGATCGTGGGGTCGGCGAGCATGCGAGGATCGACCGCAACGGCTTCTTCGACGAGCCTTCTGATGGCGCGCAATTCGCCGCCTTGATTGATCGCGAGCACATGCGCGATGACGCCGCCGCGCAGACCCATCAGCACGGTCTTGTCATCGACGCCCGCGCGTTCGATCCACTGATCGATCTCGCCATCGGGCAGGCCGAGCATCTGGATGTTCCAGTCGTATTGGTCGGTCCAGAACCACGGCGTCGGTGCATAAGCAATCTCTTCTCCGGCGATGTTGCGCGCCGCCACGATCGCCTGTTCCTGCGCGTTCTGCCACGATTCAAGACGCGTCGCGCGACCGTTTGCGCCGTATGGGAAGTTGGCGCAATCGCCTGCCGCATAGACATTCTCGGCGGACGTGCGGCAATGCCGATCGACGACGATGCCGTTGTTCGTCGCCATGCCCGCAGCTTTGGCGAGTTCGTCGTTCGGCTCCTGGCCGATAGCGATCACGCCCAAGTCGAACGGCGTTGCATCGACTTGCACGCCGTCCGCGTGCTCCGTGACTTGCAGATGCTTCACGTCGAATATGAAGCGCACGCCGTGAGTTTCGTGCTTCATGCGCAGACGTTCGGCGAACATGGGCGGCAGCGCGCGGCTCAGCAAGCCCGATGCCGTTTCGAACACGCTCACGTCGAGGCCGCGCGTTCTTGCGCTCGCCGCGAATTCCAACCCTAGAAATCCAGCGCCGATCACAGCCACCGATTGCGCCGTTTCGAGCCGCGCACGCAAGCGCATCGCATCGTCGAGCGTGCGCAGATAGAACGTATGCGGACCTTCCGGCGCGCCCGGCAACTGCCGCGCACGACCACCCGTCGTCAGGATGCAATGGTCGTAGCGCAGTTCGCCATTACGTTCGAGCGTCGCGACGCACGATTGCGTATCGAGCCGCAGCACTCGATCGTTGAGCCATTCGATGCGCGCATCGCCGTATCGCTCGACGGCATGCACCCAGCCGTTGAAGCAATCGTCATCGTCCTTCGCGATGAGGACATCCTTTGACAGCGGCGGCCTTTCATACGGCGCATGACGCTCATCGCCGACCAGCACGATGCGCCCTTCATAACCATGCGTGCGCAACGCTTCTGCCGCGCGCGCGCCAGCCTGCCCCGCTCCGATGATCAATGCAGTCCGAGTCATGATTTGCGCGTGCATCAAAGATCGACGTAGATCTCGCCGCCTTCCACCTGCACGCCGTATACGCGAATCGGTTGCGTGACTGGCGCGCAAAGGGCAGCGCCCGTGCGGATATCGAAACGCCCCTGATGCAGCGGACATTCGATGCAGCCGTCTTCCATATAGCCGTCGCTCAAGAGCGCGAACTGGTGCGTGCAAACGTTGTGCGTGGCATGCACTTCTCCGTCGAGCAAATAGAGCGCGATGCGCTCTTCGCCGATCGTCACGCCGAGCGGTTCGTCTTCCACTAGATCGGCGAGCTTCGCCGCGAACTTGAGTGCCATTCGTCGTCCCTTCGAAAATCGATCAGTATGCTGATGAATCTGTTGTTCGTATGCTAGCAGGACTTTTCGCCGAGTCAACCGATCAAAAATAATGGCTTTCCCGTAGAGAATCCGGCAAGAACGCGTTCGTGCGATGATTCGAAGATTCGTCCCATCGATCAGCGTCATGCCTTCCACCGCCGTCACGCGCACGAACCCGCTGCCGCTCGCGAGCATTGGCTTCATCCTTGCATCGATGCTGTGCCTCGCAATTGTCGATCCGCTCGCGAAAGCCATCGCGCTGCGCTATCCCGCCAACGAGCTCACGTTCTTTTGCATGTTGTTCGGCCTGATTCCGCCCGTGGCGATGTGCGCTGTCGGCCAGCGCTCGCTGATCGATCGCGTGAAGCGGCTCGGCTTCAGGGGACAGACCTGGCGCTGCCACGCAACGGCGATAGCGCTGCCGACGGGACCGATCGCCTGATCATCGCTCGACCAAGGACATCATGAATCTCGAAGCACTCGACACGCCCGCCGCGATCATCGATATCGCGCGAATGCAGCACAACATCGACCGGATGCAGACGCGCATGAACGCGCTCGGCGTGAAGTTCCGGCCGCATGTGAAGACGACGAAATGCGCCGGCGTCGTGCGCGCGCAGATTGCAGCAGGCGCGCAAGGCATCACCGTATCCACGCTGAAAGAAGCGGAAGCATTCTTCGCGGCGGGCATCGACGACATTCTCTACGCGGTGGGTATCGTGCCCGCGAAGTTGCCGCGCGCGATGGCCCTCAAGCAAAAAGGCTGCGATCTGAAGATCATCGTCGACAACGCGTCGGCGGCATCGGCGATCGTCGCGTATTGCAAGCACGCGAACGACATATTCGAAGTGTGGCTCGAAATCGATACGGATGGTCATCGTTCAGGCCTCGCGCCCGATGACGACGCGCTCATCGAGATCGGCCGCGTGCTTCAGGAAGGCGGCATCGAAGTCGGCGGCGTGATGACGCACGCTGGCTCCAGCTACGAATTGAACGATCAAGAAGCGCTCGCCGCGCTCGCGGAACAGGAGCGCGCGGGATGCGTGCGCGCGGCCGAACGGCTTCGCGCTGCGGGCATCGCATGCAGGACCGTGAGCGTCGGCTCGACGCCGACCGCGCTCGCCGCGAAGCATCTCGAAGGCGTCACCGAAGTGCGCGCCGGCGTTTATGTGTTCTTCGATCTTGTGATGGCGAACGTCGGTGTTTGCGATGCAAACGATATCGCGTTGAGCGTGCTCACGAGCGTCATCGGTCATCAACCCGACAAGGGCTGGGTCATCGTCGATGCGGGATGGATGGCGATGAGCCGCGACCGCGGCACGTCGAAGCAGACGCACGATTACGGTTATGGACTTGCATGCGCGCTCGACGGTACGCCTCTCGAAGGCTGCGAACTCGTCGGTGCGAATCAGGAGCACGGCATTCTCGCCGTCGAATGTCGCGATGAGATCACGAAGCGGTTTCCGATCGGCACGAAGCTGCGCATCCTGCCGAATCATGCATGCGCGACGGGCGCGCAATACCCCGAGTACCAGGCGTTAGCCGCCGACGGCAGCACCACCGCATGGCCGCGCTTTCACGGCTGGTGAGATCGACGAGCGGAAAGCCGCTCATAAACGATGAGACCGCCAAACACGATTCCCGCCGAAACACTCGTGCAGCCGCTATAGCTGACGAGGCCGAGCGCCCATCCTTGATAGTCGACGATGAAGCGCAGCGCGAGCACGAGACCGCACCATCCTGCTATTCGAAAGCCGCGCGTTTGCCCTGCGCGAAGCGCGCGGCCGAATAGCATCATCTGATGACGATCCATCGAGACCGCGAGGCAAGCGAAGGCCATCAGGCAGAAAACGATGCGCAAGAGATGCGTCATGCGCTTTCCTTTTCGCGCTCGGGCATGACGGCACGCGCCGCGACGCGCTTGCCAACGGGCTTCGTGCGCGGACGATGGCGTGTCACGCGTATCGCCAATGCCGCATGCAGCAGGGCGAATGCCCACATCATCAGATCGAAGCCGGCGAACACCCAATCGCCTTGCGCGATGCTGCGCCACAAGGGCCGGTTCGTGGTCAGCGCATTGAGCGCCGGCACGAGCGCGAGCATCGCCGTGGCGAGCCAAAGCAGTTCGATCCACGCGCGCCTTGCGGGACGCACGAACGCATATAGCAGCGTCGCGCCCCACATCGCGAAGAAAACATTGACCTCGGCATCGTCACGCGCGGCGATGCCGAGCGGCAGCAGCCGATTGCCCCACAGAAAGCTCGTCATCGCGATGGAAAGTCCCGCGATGCTCGCGATATTCAAACGTTCGACGAGCCAGAAGCCGGCGTACGGCCGCGCCGGGTCGGCCAGCTTCTGACGGCGCTTGACCGTCCACATGACGAGCCCCGTGCCGACCATCGCCGTGCCCGCGAGACTGACGATGAAGTACAGCCAGCGCAGTTGCATATCGCTGAAGCGTCCGAGATGCAGCGCATAGAGCACGCCGCGCGTTTCGGCCGCGCCGCCCACGCTGTCCTTCACTTCGATGAGCTTGCCCGTCACGCCATCGAAGAGCATGTACTGCGGACTCATCGACACGCGCGACGCCTCACCTCGCGAAACAGCCACGCGCGCGGTGCTGTCGCCGGGATTGGTGATCGTCACGCGACCGACCTTGTCGCGGCCCCAGCGCGCTTGCGCTTCGCGCACCATCGCATCGACGGGTGCAAGCGGCGCGTTCTGTCCGGAAGACTCGCGAGGCTGAATGAACGCGCTGAGTTGCGAAGTCATCGCGGCGCGTTCGGCGGGTGTCCTGAAGGCGGTCTGCGCGCCCCACGGCATGTACATCGCCATCAACGTGACGAGGCCGGTGTAGGTGATCATCGCGTGAAATGGCAGACCGAATACCGACAGCGCGTTATGCGCGTCGAGCCATGAACGCTGACCCTTGCCCCATCGAAAAGTGAAAAAGTCGACGAAAATTTTCTTGTGCGTAATGACGCCGCTCACGATCGCGACGAGCATGAACATGGCGGACAGGCCCGCGAGCCAGCGCCCCCATAACACCGGCATGTAATAAAACTGGAAATGAAAGCGATAGAAAAATTCACCGCCGAGGGTCTCGCGCGCGGTTGTGCGCTCGCCCGTGACCGGATCGAAACGGGCTGATTCGAATGCGCGCTTGCCCTTGGATGCGCCCGGCGTACGCCAGAACGAATCGATGACGCTCGTGCGTTCGTCCGGCAATGCGAAGCTCCACTGCGTACTGCCCGCCGCGATCTTGCCGAGCGTCTCGACGACGCGTTGCGCGACGAGCGCCGCATCCGGCATGTCGCGCTGCTGCGCTTGCTCGGGCCGCATCCATTGCGACGTTTCGTCCTTGAAGTAGCTGACGGTCCCGGTAAGGAACATCGCGTAGAGAATCCAGCCTGCGAGCAGGCCCGCCCACGTATGCAGATCGGACATGCTCTGGCGAATGCCGCGGCCTTTCGCTTTGGAATCGCGCGCGCTTTTCACGAGACGTGTCCTCCCGGCCATACCGTCCATGCGGCCATCAACAGCGGCACGGCGATGAACGCGAGCCCGCTCCATGCCCGACGCGCGCTGCGAACCGCGAACACCCAGATCACCGCGCACACGTAGACGACGAAGCTCACGAGCATGCCGGTGAGCACGGCTTGCGGCTTGCTCATCGGCAGGGCGAGTGCCGCGACGCTCGCGAGCGCGGCGAGCGCGTATCCGCCGAATATCGCGGCCACGATGCGAGAGACGAGCGGGCCGTGCCGGACGAGCGCGCTCATTGGTCGTGTACGCGTCGGCGCGTCATAAGCTTTCAAGGCGTTCTTATGCGAAAGATTGGCCGGATGCACGTCTGCAACGACGAGACGGAATCAGGCGCGTTGAGGTGCGCGTTGCGCGGCGTAAATGATAATAATTATCAATAACGCTCCGCAAGCTTGTCAAGCAACGCTTAAAAGTGGAACGCTGTGGCGCGATCGCGCGAACAGAATGCGATGCGCGTGTGGCGCATCGGCAAGGACAGAATGGACGAACTGGCGGCGTTTATTCTTTGCCCGTGACCCACTTTTTCGTCGCGTGATAGCCGCGCTTCGACGTATCGGCGATGGCATGTCCGGCCGATTTCGCGCCGTCGCCGATGGCGTGCGCCGCATCGCGCGCCGCATGTCCGGTCTGGCGCCCGGCCGATTTCACGTCTTCCTTGAACTGATGGGCGCCCGATTCGACGCTCGCATGTGCCAACGGGCCGAGCGCGATCAGCAAGGCCGGAACGATGAGCAAGATGGTCTTTTTCATGCCGGCGATTTTCGCATATCGCGCGGACCGCTCCGTTCCGAAAAAAAACGGAACGAACGTGTCACGCGCGGTGTAACTCTCAGCAAGCCGTCGGCCGCACGCGCTCGACTTCGAGTCCGAAAAACGGACGCAGTCGCGTGCCGACTACATTGCCGAAGAAGGCCGCGACGAGCCACAGCCAGCCATGCAGGCTGCCCGATACGATGCCGCTGAAATACGCACCGATGTTGCAGCCGTACGCGAGCCGCGCGCCATAACCGAGCAGCAAGCCGCCGACGATCGCCGCGATCAGCGAGCGCATCGGCACGCGCCAGACGGGCGCATAGCGGCCCGCGAGCGCGGCGGCGAGCATCGCGCCGAGCACGATGCCGATATCCATCACGGATGTAACGTCGTGAGAAATCGGCGCGGCGAGCGCGGCCGCGTTGGCCTTGCTCATCCAGTATGGCCAGCTCGCGGTATCGACGCCGAACAGGGCCGCCGCTTTCGCGCCCCACAACGCGAACGCGGACGTGATGCCCCATGGACGCCCGGACAGTGCGAGCGTCGCGAAGTTGAGCACGGCGAGGGCGATGCCGCCTGCCACGAGCGGCCACGGTCCATGCAGCCATGGCGATGTATGCGCCGGCTGCACGTGCGCGGCGACGAGCTTGCCATGACGGCGCTTCTCGATGACGACCGTGACCGCCGCGATCAGCGCGAACACGATCCAGTTGACGGCGAGCGCGGGCCCCGCGCCGAGCGTCTTCACGAGCGATACCGGTTGCATTTGCGGCAATGCGGTCCAGAACGGCATGTGCGCGGTCGCGATGACGGAACCCGCGATGAACGCAGCGAGCGTCACGATCATTCGCGTGCTGCCGCCGCCGACCGTGTACAACGTGCCCGACGCACAGCCGCCGCCCAGTTGCATGCCGATACCGAAGATGAACGCGCCCACGACCACCGACGTCCCTACCGGCGACACGAGCCCGGTCACCGGCGTGCCGAAAAGCGACCCTGCCGCGAGCGCGGGAAAGAACAGCGCGACGCCGACCGCGAGCATCAGCATCTGCGCACGCAGCCCGGCGCCGCGGCCATCGGAGATGAACACGCGCCACGCCGACGTGAAACCGAACGCCGCGTGATAAAGCGAGACGCCGAGCAGCGCGCCGACCACGTAAAGCGCAGCCTGGCGCGCGCCGACGGTTTGCCCGAGATACACCGCGCCGAGCACGATCAACAACGCGGCGATGCCGAGCGGCTTCGGATCGATATCCGCGCGGCGTGCAAGAGGAGTAGCGAGATCTGACATGACGATAAGCGTTTCGAAAAAATGCGGAAGAGCTACTTATTTTCTCGCGTTTGGCTGATCTTCGCAGGCGGCACAGCGCTTGCATCGGCCGATGCATCGAAGCCCTTTCCTGCACGGAGAAGAAGATGCATATCGTCTGTCACATGATGTCGTCGATCGACGGCCGCAGTCTCACCGATAACTGGAACCTCGATTTCGCGTCGCCCACCTACGAAGACACCGCCGCGCGCTTCAACGCCGATGCGTGGGTATGCGGCCGCGTCACGATGCAGGAAATCTCGCATGGCAAGGACCGCGACTATCCGCGCGGGCTCGCGAAGCGTCCGATTCCACGCACCGATCATTTCGCGAAACGCGACGCGAGCCAGTACGCGATTTCCATCGATCCGAAGGGACGTGTCGCCTGGAAGAGCAATACGGCGCTCGAATCGCATATCGTCGAAGTGCTGAGCGAGAGCGTCGATGACGATTACCTCGCGTATCTGCAATCGATCGACGCATCGTATGTGTTCGGCGGCAAGGACGATATCGAACTGAAGCGCGTCGTCGAAACGCTCGAACGCGAGTTGAAGATCAAGAAGCTGATCGTCGAAGGCGGCGGACATGTGTCGGGCGCGTTCGTCAATGCGCAGCTTGCCGATGAAGTCAGCGTGCTGATCATGCCGCTCGTCGATGGACGCGAAGCGCATACGTCGTCGTTCGAAGTCGCGATGGACAAGTGGAAAAAGCCCGCCTACCTCAAGCTGGATTCCATCGAAAAACTGGAACACGACGTCGTGTGGCTGCGCTATACGCGCAAGTCCTGAACCTCGGGATTTACCCGCGCCACCGCATGCAAGCCGTTAAAAATGCGGCTTGCATTGTTATAATTCTTTCATCCCGCGAATAAAAGCTAACATCATTCCTCGCGCCGCTCCGATGGCCAAGAACGACCGCCTGCGTGCCCTTTCCGGCGCGCTCGAAAAACAGAACGTGATGCGTCTGCGCGATGCGGCCGCGCTGCTCGGCGTTTCGGAGATGACGGTGCGCCGCGATATCGCCGCGCATCCCGGCCAGTTCACCTATCTCGGCGGCTATATCGTCAGCGCCGCCGATGTCCCCAACGCGGGCTACACGATCGAGGAAGAGAAAGACCATTTCGCGCAAGCGAAGGCGGTCGCTTCGAATCACGCGGCGCGTCTGCTCGCGGATAGCGAAACCATCTTCATCGATTGCGGCACGACGCTGACCACGCTCGCGCGGCAGATTCCCACGGAGATGCATCTCACTGTCGTGTGCTATTCGCTCAATGTCGCGGAAATTTTGCGGCGCAAGCCCAACGTGCGGATGATCCTGCTCGGCGGCGTCTATGTGCCGTCATCGGAATCGTTCGCCAGCGACGAGAGCGTCGAAACCTTGCGGCGCATGGGCATCAACAAGGCGTTCATGTCGGCGGGCGGCGTCGATGAAGCGCGCGGCGTGACGTGCTGGAACTTTCATGAAGTCGCCATCAAGCAAGCCGCGATGGCGAGTTCGGTGGAACGTCATCTCGTCGTCGACGCGAGCAAGTTCGGCAAGGTCAAGGCCGTGCGCTTCTCGCAGCTTTCCGAGTTCGATTCGGTGATTACCGAGGAAGGTCAGAAGCTCCGCAAACGCGTCTGAATCGTTCCGATAAAAATCAGAAAGGCTCGTTCAGGTTTCGAACGAGCCTTTTTTGTTCCGCTTTTCGAAGGGCGTTACTGTCTGCGTCCCAGCGCGAACAACGTCCCCGCAACGAGAATGAACGCGCCGATGATGACCTTCTGCCAGGTGCTCGGCACGCCGATGAGAATCAGCACGCTATTGATGAGCGTCACCAGCACGACGCCCAAAAGCGTACCCACCACCGTTCCCGTACCGCCCGTGATGCGGGCACCGCCGAGAATCACCGCCGCGATCACATCGAGTTCCGTGCCGACGAGATCGAACGGGTTCGCAAGCCGGTTCGTCGACACGTGCAGGATGCCCGCCACGCCCGCCAGCAAGCCGGTATAGCCGAACACGAAAAGATGAATGGCGCGCAAGTTATAACCGAGACGTTCTGCAATGGCGAGCGAGCCGCCCATCGCATAGACGCCGCGGCCCATCATCGTGCGATTGAGCAGCCACCAGGTCACGATCGCCGCGATCACGAGCGCGAGCACGGACACCGGCAACACCGCGCGCAAGCCATCCGGCGTGTGATAGAAAAACAGCGGCAGGCGCCCGAACGTATCCATGCTGTGCGGAATGTTCATGAAGAACTGCGTGCCGACGAACGTCAGCAACAATCCGCGATACAAATATTGCGTGCCGATGGTGACGATCAGCGAAGGCGCTTTCAATCGATGCACGAGCATGCCGTTGATGACGCCGAGAATCACGCCGCCGATTGCGCCCGCAAGCAGAATCAGCACGAACGGGCACTCCGGCCACCAAGCGAAGACAGCTTTCGTGATCGAATACATCGTCAACGCGGCGATTGCCGTGAACGACACGTCGATGCCGCCCGACGCCAGCACGACGAGCGTGCCGAGCGCGAAGAGCGAGACCGTCGTCGCGGAATGGAGCATGTCGAACAGTGTCGCGAACTGGAAGAAGCGCGGATTGATGCTGCCCACGACGAGACACGTCACCACGATCAGCCCGACCGTGAACCACTCCGGATTGCGCATCAGTTGCGCATGCAGATTGCCCTTGCGCACGCGCGGCGCGACCTGGGCCGCGTGTTGCGGCATCGTCTCGCTTCCCGTGCGGCGGATGGATTCGCTCATGCTCATGCTGCCTCTGAAAGTAGCGCGTGATAAAGATCGGCCTCGTTCAAGCGGTCCGCGCGATATTCGTTCGCGACGCGGCCTTTCTTCATCATCAGAATACGGTCGCAGTTCTGCAGCAGTTCGGGCAGGTCGTCGCTGATCAATATGATGCCGATGCCCTCCTTCGACAGCCGCTGCATGATGCGATAAATGATGTCCTTCGATCCCACATCGACGCCCACGGTCGGACCATGCAGGATCAGCACGCGCGGATCGATCGCGAGCCAGCGGCCGATCAGCACGCGCTGCTGGTTGCCGCCCGAAAGCGATTGCACCGGCTTGTCGACATCGGGCGTCGCGATCTGCAAGTCCTTCACGGTGCGCTCGGCAAGCTCTTGCGCACGCTTGCGATCGATCTGACCGAAGCGGTCACGCAGGCTCGCGATCATCGCGGTGACGACGTTGTCGCGAATCGGCTTGTCGAGAAAAAGTCCTTCGTTCAGGCGGTCTTCGGGCACATAGCCGATACGTTGCGCCTTCGCATCCGCGGGCGAATGCAGACGCACGCGCATGCCGTCGAGCGTCACCATGCCCGTATCCGCAGGCGCGACGCCCGCAAGCGCACGCGCAAGTTCGTTGCGGCCCGAATCGAGCAGACCTGTCACGCCGAGAATCTCGCCCTTGTGCAGCTTGAACGACACATCGGCGAACTGGCCCTTGCGGCCGAGACCTTGCACGTCGAGCACGATCTGCGACGCGCCTCCGTCACCTTCCGCGCGATAGCGTTCCGTCGACAGATGCTTGCCCGTCATGAGCTCGCTGATCTGCGCCTTCGTATAGTTTTCGATCGGACCTTGCGCCATCTTCTGGCCGTCGCGTAGCACGATCACTTCGCCGCCGATCGCATAGCACTCGTCGAGCTTGTGACTCACGAACAGCACGGCGACGCCATCCGCGCGCAAACGCGCAAGCACGGCGATGAGGTTATCGACTTCTTTCTGCGTGAGCGATGTCGTCGGCTCGTCCATGATGACGAACTTCGCTTCGCTCGCAATGGCGCGCGCGATCGCAACGAGCTGGCGCGTCGCGAGCGGCAGTTGCTCGATGAGCGTCTTCTGGAAATCCGCGTCGCCCGGCAGTCCGACGGCTTCTAGCGCACGCGCGGCGGTTTGTGCGAGCGCTTTGCGATCGAACGTGCGCGCGAGCTTGCCCGCATGTTCCGCGAGTTCGGATGTCAGCGCGACGTTCTCCGCGACGCTCATGTTCGGCAGCAGCGACAAGTCCTGATAAACGGTTTCGATGCCCGCCGAAAGCGATTCGAGCGGCGAAAGCTTCTTGTGACGCGCGCCTTCGATCACGAGCTCGCCTTCATCGGGCGGTTGCGCGCCCGAGATGATCTTGATGAGCGTGCTCTTGCCGCAACCGTTCTCGCCGAGCAAGTGATAGATCTGGCCGCGCTCGAACGAGAGGCTTACGCCACGCAGCGCATAGACGCCGGTGAAACGTTTATGGATATCGACGACTTCGAGGAGCGGTGTCATATCGTGTAGTCGAGCGAGGCACACCGCAGTGCGCCTCGCGAATGGCATCAGAAGTTGTATTGCTTGTAGTTCGACTTGTCGACATCGACCCAGCCGGTGCCGCGCACGATCACGCCCTTGCCCGGGCCCTTCGTGACCGTCACCTTGTTATAGCCGGTGATGCCGAGGTCTGCGCCGTTCTGCACTTCCTTGCCGTCGACGAGCATCTGCGCGACCTTGTTCATCGCGAGACCGGCGAGCTTCGGATCCCAGAACGCGATGCCGTTGATCGCGCCGCTTTCGAGGAACTTGGCCGCTTCGGTCGGCAAGCCGGTGCCGTACACGCAGATCTTCCCGACCTTGCCGGCCTCTTCGACCGCGCGGCCGATACCGATGACGTCGAGCGACGACGAACCCTGGAAGCCCGTCAGATCCGGATGCTTGCGCAGCACTTCCTTCGCGACCTGATACGCGCGCTCGCCATCGTTGTTCGTTTCGAGCTTCGGTTCGACCAGATCCATCTTCGGATACTTGGCCTTCGCATTGCCGATGCCGCCATCGGCCCATTGCACCTGCGAGCGCGAGCCGAGCGAGCCGACCAGCACGGCCCACTTGCCCTGATTGTTCATGCACTTCGCGAGACGCTCGTTCAGGCCCGCGCCGTATGCGGTGTTGTCGAAGGCTTCGATGTCGACCATCGTGTTCTTCGCGTTGTCCGCTTCATGCGTGACAACCTTGATGCCCCGATCCATCGCTTTCTTGAGGGCGGGTTCGAGCGTCGGCGGATCGTAGGGCACTACCGCAATTGCCGTGACCTTCTTCGCGATCAGATCCTCGATGATCTTGAGTTGCTGCGCGGCGTCGGCGCGGCCCGGACCCGTCTGATATGCGTTGATGTTCGGATTCTCCTTGCCGAACTCCTTCACGCCTTCGTCCATGCGATTGAACCAGTTGATGCCGGTCACTTTCACGACCGTCACGATGGTTTCGTTGGTCGCGGCCTGCGCCGCTGCGATCGCGCCCGCCGCGAGTGCGATCGCGGTGAGTGCGGTGCCCAGTTTGCTCAGCTTCATTGCGTTGTCTCCTTTATCTATCCATTGGTCTCTTTGAACATCACACGCAACACTAACGTCCGGTCGATGCGGGCGGCGGTGGAACATTGCTCTTGGGCGCGGCTCCGCCGATGCCGAAGATCGCGCGCACGCGATCGCCGCCCGCGAATGCAAGCGATGCGAGCAGCAGGAAGCCCCACGCGCAATCGCCGAAAAACTGCGATACGCCGAGCAGATTGAAGAGGCTCGACAGAAATTGCAACACGGTCGCGGCGAGAAACACGCAGACGATGCGTCCATAACCGCCCGCCGGATTCACGCCGCCCATCACCGCGATCAGGATCGCGATCAGCAGATACGAATTGCCGTAGTCCCACTTCGCGCTCGACGTATGCGTCGCGCTGATGAGACCCGCGAGCGAGGCGAGCACGCCGCACATGCCATACGTGAGAATCAGCATGCGCGCGCGCGGAATGCCCGCGTAGAACGCGGCCTTCGGGTTCGTGCCCATCAGATAGAGACGCAGGCCGAACGGCGTACGCTTCAGAATCCAGCCGAGCAGCAGAACCGCGGCGATGAAGATCCACAGTGAAATGGGCACTTGCAGGAAGGTGCCGTTGCCGATGTTCGACAGCGGATCGACGTATTCCACGCGCACGGATGCGCCGTTGCTCAACACCACCGCGATGCCGGTGAAGAGCAACTGCGTGCCGAGCGTGCAGAGAATCGGCGTGAGCTTCAGCTTCGCGATGACGACGCCATTGAGCAAGCCGCCGAGCGCACCCATCACCATGACGATGCATACGAATACCGCGGTATAGAGCGCGGGCGAATCGTCGGCGGAGACCATATGCGGCAGCATCATCGCGGCGACCATGCCGGAGAGATTCGCAAGGCCCACGCCCGACAGATCGATGCCGCCGTTGCCCGACACCATCGACAGCATGATGCCGAGCGCAAGCAGGCCGAGCTCGGGCAACTGGCCGCCCATCGACTGAAGATTGTCGATGTCGAGGAACTGGCCGTGGGACATCCACGTTGCGACGATCACCACGAGCACGTTCACGCCGATCAGAAAGTTGAACTGGCGATCCGCGAGCCACTTCGACGCTTTCATTGCGTGACGCTCCTTTCCGCTAGCAGCGCGTTGATTTCATCGAGACGCGGCATCGACGGCGCGGTGCCCGGACGCGTCACCGAAATGCTCGCGAGCGCGCAGCCGAAGCGCACTGCATCCACAGGGCTTTCGCCGCGTGCGAGGGCCGCCGCGAAGCCGCCGGTGAAGCCATCGCCCGCGCCCGCCGTCTCGACGACGCGGCCGCATTCGAAAGCAGGCACGAGCGTCGATTCGTTCGACGTATGCAAGAGCGCGCCCGCTTCGCCGAGCGTGACGATCACGGCGCGTGCGCCTTTTTGGAGCAGTACGTTCGCGGCGCGGCGTGCGTCGTCCGCCGAAGCGATCTCGATGCCGGTGAGCGCCTGCGCTTCGGTTTCGTTCGGCGTGACGTAGTCGCAAAGCGGATAGATATCGTCCGTCAGCGGCAAGGCGGGCGCGGGATTGAACACCGTCGTCACGCCATGTTTGCGCGCGAGTTCGAGTCCACGGCGCGCGGCCGGAATCGGTTGTTCGAGCTGCGTGACGAAGACGCCGGCACGCGCGATATCGTCTTCGATCGCATCGACGTCTTCGGGCGCGAGCGTGCCCGCAGCGCCCGCCGCGACGATGATCGCATTGCCGCCCGTGTTCTCATCGACATAGATATGCGCGGCGCCCGTCGCGACATCGTTCATTACCGTTGCGCGCGATGTGATGCCTTCGGCGCTCCATGTCGCCTGCGCGATATCGCCGAACGCATCCGCGCCGATGCGGGTGCAGAAGATCACGTCCGCGCCCGCGCGTGCGGCGGCCACCGCCTGATTCGAGCCCTTGCCGCCCGGTCCCATCTGGAACGCGGAACCCGCGACCGTTTCGCCGAGCAGCGGCATGCGTTGCGCGCGAAACGCGAGGTCCGTCACATAGATGCCGAGAATGACGACGCTTTTCATCGCGTGCCTCCGTGCGCGGCTTCGGGCGCATCCGGCGCGAGTTGCACGCCCTTCTTGAAGATGAAGCAGCCATAGCCGCGCGCTTCGCCCGTCGCGATCACGCAATATGCGTTCTTCGCGCGCTCGTAGAACGCGAAGCGTTCGACCGGCGCGAAGGGCAGCGCGCGGCCTTCGGCATCGTCCACTTCGCGTTGCGCTTCGCGTTGCACGGCGGGCAAGGTAGTTGCATCGCCAACTATCTCCATGCGGCCCGCGGGATCGTCGACGAACGTATCGAGCGGCAGCACCGACAACACGGCGCGCACCGCACGCGGCGCGCTCACGCCGTCCATGCGCAGCACGCGGCCGAGCACCGTTTTACGCGCGACAGAGTCAGCGGGGAAATGGGCATCGCAGATCACCACTTCGTCGCCGTGGCCCATCGCGGCAAGCGCGTACAGGATATCGGCGTTCAAGAGCGGATCGATGTTCTTCAGCACAGCGTCTCCTCCATGCATGAGCGCGTTCCGTATCGGAATCGCGCCGAGTCAATTCCTTGATCAGTCTCCGTACGGCACCCAGATGTTCTTCACTTGCACCGCCTGTCGAAGGAAAGGCAGCCCTTCGCTTGCGGCATCGTGCCAGTCGAACACGCGGCCCTGATCGACGAACGTGCGCTTCAGATTGCCGATCGACTCGCGCTCCACCATCGCCGATAGCGCCGCGCCGTGGAAGCACCAGAGCGCATCGACGTCATCGTGTTGCGCGAGCGTTTGAGCGAGCGAACGCGCATCGCCGGTGACGATGTTCAGCGCGCCGCCCGGCACATCCGATGTCTCGACGACCTGATAGAAGTCCGTCGCCATCAGCGGACACGTCTCGCTCGGCACGACGACCACGCGATTGCCCAGCGCGAGCGCGGGCGCGACGAGCGACACGAACCCGAGCAACGGCGCTTCATCGGGACACACGATGCCGATCACGCCCAGCGCTTCGTGCATCGCCAGCGCGACGCCATGCAGCGGGGGCGCATGCACGGCGCCGTCGTACTTGTCGGCCCAAGCGGCATACGTGAAGAACCGCGCGATCGATGCATCGACTTCGCGCTTCGCATCGCGCTCGCTCGAACCGGCGCGCGTGACGAGCTGCTTCGCGAATTCATCGGCGCGTGCGCTCAGGTTTTCCGCGAGGTAGTACAGCACTTGCGCGCGGTTGTGCGCGCTCGCCGACGACCATTTCGTCATGCCGCGCGCGGCCGCGACCGCATTGCGTATGTCCTTGCGATTGCCTTCGCCCACTTCGCCGACGATCTCACCGGCGGGCGAATGCACGAGCCGCGAATAACCGCTGTCGGGCCGCGCCTGCTTGCCGGCGATGAAGAGCTTCGCCGTGCGATCGAGCGCACTCACATTGCCCGCATCGACGAGCGAATCCGGTTGCGCCTGCAACGATTTCGTTTCGCCGCGAACCGGAAGCTTGGCCCATGCGCGCGGCTTCAGGTATTCGTAGATGCCCTCGCGTCCGCCTTCGCGTCCGAAGCCCGACTCGCGATATCCGCCGAAGCCGACCGCCGCATCGAAGAGATTGGTCGCGTTGATCCACACGACGCCGCATTGCAGGCGCGGCGCGACGTCGAGCGCGCGGCTGATGTTCTCGCTCCACACGCTCGCGGCAAGGCCGTAGCGCGTGTTATTTGCGAGCGCAACGGCTTCTTCCGGCGTGCGGAAGCTCATCGTCACGAGCACGGGCCCGAAGATCTCTTCCTGCGCGAGCGTCGATGCGGGCGCGACGTTGGTGACGAGCGTCGGCGGAAAGAATGCACCGCTCTCGGGCAACGTGGCACGCGGCGATCGATAGACTTCGCAGCCTTCGCGCTCGCCCTTGTCGACGAGCGCGCGAATGCGTTCGAGCTGAATGTCGTCGACGACCGCGCTCATGTCGATGCCCTTATCCAGCGACGTGCCGACGCGCAGCGTATCCATGCGGCGCTTCAGCTTCTCGACGAAGCGCGCTTCGATGCCTTCCTGCACGAGCAGACGCGAGCCCGCGCAACACACTTGTCCCTGATTGAACCAGATCGCATCGACGACACCTTCGACGGCGCTGTCGATATCGGCATCGTCGAACACGATGAACGGCGACTTGCCGCCGAGTTCGAGCGTGAGCGACTTGCCCGAACCCGCCGTGCTCGCGCGGATCTGACGGCCCACTTCGGTCGATCCCGTGAATGCGATCTTCGCGACGCGTTGATGTTCGACGAGCGCCGCGCCCGTGCTGCCATCGCCGGTGACGATGTTGAGCACGCCCTTCGGCAAGCCCGCGCGATGCGCCAATTCAGCGAACAGCAACGCCGTCAACGACGTGAATTCCGCGGGCTTCAGCACGACGGTATTGCCGAGCGCGAGCGCCGGCGCGATCTTCCACGCGAGCATCAGCAGCGGGAAATTCCACGGCACGATCTGGCCGATCACGCCGAGCGGCGCCCAGTCCGCGAACTCCTTGTCCTGCAGTTGCGCCCATCCCGCGTGATGCAGAAAATGCCTTGCTACAAGGGGTATATCGATATCGCGCGACTCGCGGATCGGCTTGCCGTTGTCGAGCGATTCGAGCACGGCGAAGAGACGGCTGTGCCGCTGCACCATGCGCGAAAGCGCATAGAGATGACGCGCGCGCCCCGCTCCGCCGATGGCTTGCCAGCCTTCGAGCGCATCGTGCGCGGCTTGCACAGCGGCATCGACATCCGCTCCCGTGCCTTGCGCGATCGATGCGAGCACGCGGCCGGTCGCGGGTTCTCGTGAGTCGAAGCGCGCGGCGTCGTCGCTGTCGCGCCATGCGCCGTTGATGAAGTGACCGAAGCGCCCGTCATGCTGATCGAGCCATGCGCGCGCGGCGCGATCGTCTTCCGGTGCGGGTCCATATTCCATCGAAGAGAAGTATTCGGCAACGCTCATGAGGCTGTTTAGTGAAGTCTGTTGGATCAGGCGACGGGATGGCGATTGAACGACGAATAACGTCCGCTCACATGGTGTTCGAGTTGGCGTTCGATATCCGCGAGCAGGCTCGATGCGCCGATGCGAAACAGATCCGCTTCTAGCCATTCGCGCCCGAGCTCTTCCTTCATGAGGATCTGATACTCGAGCACCGACTTCGCAGTCGACACGCCGCCCGCCGGCTTGAAGCCGATCATGACGCCCGTGCGCGCGAGATAGTCGCGGATCATCCGCACCATCACGAGCGACACGTCGAGCGTCGCGTTGACGCTTTCCTTGCCCGTCGATGTCTTGATGAAATCGGCGCCGGCCATCATGCAGATCATCGATGCCTTCGCGACATTCGACAGCGTGCGGATATCGCCGGTCGCGAGAATCGCCTTGACGTGCGCGTCGCCGCATGCCGCGCGGAAATCGCGCATCTCGTCGTAGAGCGCTTTCCAGTTACCCGTCAGCACATGCTCGCGCGTGACGACGATATCGATCTCGGACGCGCCATCTCTCACCGATGCCTCGATCTCGCGCAACTTCAGTTCGTGCGGATTGAGGCCAGCGGGAAAGCCCGTCGATACGGCCGCGACCGGAATGCCGCTGCCCTCGAGCGCGTTCACTGCCGTCCTGACGTAACGGTGATAGACGCACACCGCGCCGGTCTTGATCGACAGAGGCGGCATGCCGAGCGCGTCGAGCAGATCGTCGCGCAATGGACGGCGCGCCTTCGCACAGAGACGTTCGACGCGGCCATGCGTGTCGTCGCCGGAAAGCGTCGTGAGATCGATGCAGGTGATGGCCTTGAGCAGCCACGCCGCCTGCGCGTCTTTCTTGACCGCGCGGCGCGTGCCGAGCGTCGACGCGCGGCGCGTCACCGCCGACTGATTCACGCGCAGGCCGTCGAGCCAGGCGAGATCGAACGGCACGCCGGGATTGCGCGCGCTGGCGTGAACCTGGGCCTTGCCGGGCCACGCGACGATGGACTTCGATGCAGTTTCCAGCATGAGATCGGTATGCCGGCGTCTTGTGCGACGCACAACAGTTTTTGATAGATTGATCTCAGTTTATAGCATTCTTGTTAGGATCGTGACATAGGGAAAGTTCGGAGACGACCGCGCCGAGTCTCACTCTTCCGTGCAAACCCTCGGTTGACGTCTTTGCGTTCATCGACGCAAACTTGAAGCGCTTCAAATCCAATCGATCAACCCAAACAGAGCAAATTCGGCAACGCGACCGAACTTTCTTGCTTTCGATTTGAAGCGCTTCAATTTCGAACGATACAAGGAGACACCGCATGTCCTCGCACTTTCCCCGCACTGTCCTGCGCGCGCTCGCCGCCGCGTGCGTCGCAGCATCGAGTCTCACTGCCGCGCACGCCGCCGACATCAAGATCGGCGCGCTCTTCCCCTTCAGCGGCGGACTCGCGCTGCTCGGCGACGAAAGCTATCGCGGCGTGCAACTCGCCGTCGACGAGCGCAACGCGGCGGGCGGCATCAACGGCGAGAAAGTGGTGCTCGTCAAGGCCGATGCCGTCGATGCCAATCAGGCCGTCGGCGAAGCGCGGCGTCTGACGTCGGTGGAAAACGTGTCGGCGGTGTTCGGAAGTTATTCGTCGGCGGTGTCGTCGGCGGCGACGCAAGTGACCGAGCTCGCGGGCGTGCCGTTCTTCGAACTCGGCGCGACGGCGGACACCATCACGAGCCGCGGCTTCAAGTATCTGTATCGCAGCAACTCGACCACGAAGACCTTCGCGGACGGCACGCTCGAAGCGCTGACCAAGGTCGTCGCGCCGCAACTCAAGGCGGATCCGAAGACGCTGAAGATCGCGATCATCGCGGAAGACGGGCCGTACGGCACGCTCGTCTCCGGCTTTCAGAAGGAAGGCGCGAAGAAGCTCGGTCTGAACGTCGTGCAGGTGCTGCCGTATTCGGCGAAGAGCGTCGATCTGTCGTCGCTGATTCTGCGTCTGAAGGGCGCGGACGTCGATATCGTGCTGCAGACCTCGTATCAGAACGACTCGATCCTGTTCTTCCGCCAGGCCGCGCAGGCCGGCTTCAAGCCGAAGGCGGTCATCGGCGCGGGCGGCGGCTACTCGCTGTCGGATACGGCCAAGGCCGTCGGCGCGCAAATGAACGGCGTGTACGACATCGACTTCCCGCAAGTCGCGATGAACGAGAAAGGCGCACCCGGCCTCGAAACATTCACCGCCGAATATCAGAAGCACTTCGGCATGGCGCCGCGATCGGGCCATAGCCTCGTGAACTATGTCGGCGCGAAAGCGTTCCTCGATGTGCTCGCCAACGCGAAATCCACCGACAAGGACAAGATCCGCGCCGCCGTGCTCGCCTACAAGAAGCCGACGGGCACGACCGCCGCTGGCTGGGGCTTCCAGTTCGCCGACAACGGCCAGAACCAGCTCGCGACCACCAACGTGATGCAGTGGCAAGGCGGCAAGCTCGTCACCGTCTATCCGGAAGCGGTCGCGATCGCGAAGCCCGTCGCGGCGCAGTAAAACCGCCGCTGTCGACCCGCATTTCTCTTTCACTCGAACCGTGCGGCGCGTGACACGCGCTGCGCGGTGTCCAGGAAACGAGCATGTCCATTCTTCTGCAACTTCTGGTCAACGGCCTGTTGCTGGGCGGCGCGTACGCGATCATCAGCATCGGCCTCACGCTGATCTTCGGCGTCGTGCGCGTGGTCAACTTCGCGCACGGCGAGCTGCTGATGGTCGGCATGTACGCCGTCTGGCTGCTCGCCGCGAAGCTCGGCTGGCATCCGTATGTGTCGGCGGTGCCGGTCGCGCTGCTGCTCTTCGCATTCGGCGTGCTGATCCAGCGCTTCATCATCCAGCCGCTGCTTTCCGCCGACGCGCACATTCAGATTTTCGCGACCGTCGGCGTGTCGACCGCGCTCGTGAATCTCGCGCTGATGATCTTCGGCGCGGACGTGCATCCCGTCGATGTGAGCTTCGGCACCGAGCATCTGCAGTTCGGCGACATCAACATCGTGAGCGGGCAAGTGATCACGTTTGCCGCCGCGCTCGCGGTCGCGGGCGGGCTGCATCTGTTCCTGCAACGCACCTACACCGGTCGCGCGTTTCGCGCGGTGGCGCAACATCGCTACGCGGCCTCGCTGATGGGCGTCAACGTGAAGACGACGTACGTGCTCGCGTTCGGCATCGGCGCGGCGCTGGTCGGGCTCGCGTCGGGCTTGCTGGTCGCGCAGTATCCGGTGTTCCCGACCGTCGGCCAGTACTTCGTGCTGACCGCGTTCGTCATCGTCGTGCTGGGCGGTCTCGGCAGCTTGCCGGGCGCGCTCGTCGGCTCGATCGTGATCGGGCTCATCGACAGTCTCGCGGGCTACTACATCTCGCCCGACATGAAGGAAGTCGTCTACTTCGCGATCTTCCTCGTGATTCTCGTGGTGCGCCCGACCGGTCTCTTCGGTCTCGGACGCGGCTCCGAATAACGTTCAGCGAGGCATTCGATGTTTCCCAATCTCCTGCATCCGCGCGGCTACATGGGCGCGCTGGCGCTCGTCGCGCTGCTCGCCGTGCCGTTCGCGCTGCAATCGCCGTTCGCGTTTCACCTGGCCGTGCTCGTGTGCATCTTCGGCGCGCTCGCGACGGCGTGGAATATCGTCGGCGGATTCGCCGGACAGTTGTCGCTCGGACACGCGGTGTTCTACGGCATCGGCTCGTACGCGGCGACGCTGCTCGTCATCAACTTCGGCATCACGCCGTGGCTCGGCATGTTCGCGGGCGCGGTGAGCTCGGCGATGGCGGCGATCGTCATCGCGTATCCGACGCTGCGTCTGCGCGGACCGTTCTTCGCGCTCGCCACGATCGCGTTCCTCGAAGTGTGCCGCCTGCTCACGGTGCACGAGGAAAGCTGGACGGGCGGCTCGGCGGGCCTGAACGTGCCGCTCAACATCGGCCTGCAATGGATGGTGTTCCGCGAAAAGTGGGCGTATCTGCTGATCGCGTTCGGCTTTCTTCTGGTGACGTTGTGGGCCGCGTGGCTCATCCGCCGCTCGCGCTTCGGCTTCTATCTGATCGCCGTGCGCGAACGTGAAGATGCGGCGCGCGCGGTCGGCGTGAACGCGGTGAAGGTGAAGATCGGCGCGGCGGTGATCTCGGCGGTGCTGACGAGTCTCATCGGCTCTTTCCACGCGATGTATCTCACCTTCATCGATCCGTCCGCGGCGTTCTCGCTGGAACTGTCGGTGCAGATCGCGATGTTCGCGCTGATCGGCGGACTCGGCAGCGTCGCCGGGCCGCTCGCGGGCACCGTCCTCGTGCTGCCGATCGCCGAGCTTGCGCGCGGCTGGCTCAGCTCGTTCGGCAGCGGCACGCACGGCTTCGTCTACGGTGTCGTGTTGGTGCTCGTCGTGCTGTTCATTCCGCGCGGACTCGTCGGGCATCTGGGCGGCTTCGTGCTGCGCTTCATCGACCGTCTGCCCGGCGCGCGCACGCCGCCGCCCGCACCGGCGAAGTCGATCGCGCCCGCCGATGCGTTGCCGCTCGGCACGCCGCTGCTCGTCGCGGAGCATCTGAAGAAGCGCTTCGGCGGACTCGTCGCGACCGACGATGTTTCCCTCACGCTGCACGCCGGCGAGATTCTCGGTGTGATCGGCCCGAACGGCGCGGGCAAGACGACGGTCTTCAATCAGCTTTCGGGCTTCATCCGGCCGAACGAAGGCATCGTGAAGATTCGCCTCGCCGATGGCACCTGGGCCGAACCGCGCACGCCCGATGCGTTCGCGAAGGACGGCGTCGGCCGTACTTTCCAGATCGCGCAGCCGTTCGCGGGTCTCTCGGTGCTGGAGAACATCATGCTCGGCGCGTTCATGCATACGCGGGTCCGCGTCGAAGCGGAATCGATCGCACGCGAAGTCGCGGAGATCACCGATCTCACGTCCTTGCTCGATACCGAAGCGCGCAGTCTCACGGTCGGCGGCATGAAGCGTCTCGAAGTGGCGCGCGCGCTCGCCACGCGCCCGCGCGCGCTTCTGCTCGACGAAGTGATGGCCGGTCTCAATCCCGCCGACATCGCGCGCGCGATCAACATGGTGCGGCGCATCCGCGATTCAGGAATCGCCGTGCTGATGATCGAGCACATGATGCAGGCGACGATGGCGCTGTCGGACCGCATCATCGTCATCAATGCCGGGCGCATGCTGAAGGAAGGCAAGCCGTCCGATGTCGTCAACGATCCTGAGGTGATTCAGGCCTATCTCGGCAAGGGGTATCTCGATGCTCAAGCTGCATAACGTCTCGGCCGGCTACGGCAAGAGCGAAGTTCTGCGCGGCGTCTCGCTCGATGTGCAGGAAGGCGAGATCGTCACGCTCGTCGGCGCGAACGGCGCGGGCAAGACCACGACGCTGAAGACGCTATGCGGAATCGTCGCGGCGCGCGGCGGCAGCATCACGTTTCAGGGACAGGAACTCGTCGGCAAGTCCTCGCACGACATCGTCGCGATGGGCGTCACGATGATTCCCGAAGGCCGTCAGCTCTTCCCGTTCCTGAGCGTCGAAGAGAACCTGCTGATGGGCGCGTTTCGTCACGCCGCACGAAGCGCGCGGCGCGAACGCATGGACGAAGTGCTCGAACTCTTTCCGCGCGTGCGCGAGCGTCTCACGCAACTTGCCGGATCGCTATCGGGCGGCGAGCAGCAGATGGTCGCCATCGCGCGCGGCATGATGTCCGCGCCGAAGCTCCTGATCTTCGACGAACCGTCGCTCGGTCTTTCGCCCTTGCTCGTCGAGCAGATGTTCGAAGTCGTCGGCACGGTCGCGGCGCGCGGCGTGACGGTGCTGCTCGTCGAACAGAACGTGTTCCACACGCTCAAGCTCGCGAACCGCGGATACGTGCTCGAAAACGGCGCCATCGCGCTTTCCGGAACGGGCGCAGAATTACTCGATAGTCCCCACGTGCGGCGCGCCTATCTCGGTCATTGATTCAGCGAACCGGCGCATCGCATCCAGAAACCACGGAGATTAAAACTCATGCAAACCGAAGTGAAACCCGACGAACAAGTCATCGCCTATCAGTTGCCGCAAGTGCCGTACATGTCGAAGGATCTCGTGCACGGCGGCGTCATGACCGACTGGCTCGAAGACGACAACCTGTGGGTGCCCGCGACCGAAACCGTGTCGTTCAAGCCGCTCATTCTCAACGCGAGCCAGGGCTATTACGTGAATCTGCTGCGCGTGCGCCGCAGCGGCGTGATCTCGCGGCATCGTCATAGCGGCGCCGTTCATGCGATGGTGCTCAAGGGCCGCTGGTACTACCTCGAACACGACTGGGTCGCGGAGCAAGGCGGCTATGCGTTCGAGCCCGCGGGCGAAACGCACACGCTCTTCGTGCCCGAAGACGTGCCCGAGATGATTACCTGGTTCCATGTCACGGGCGGCTATACCTATGTCGATCCGCAAGGCGTCGCGCAGGGTTACGAAGACGTCTTCACGAAGATCGAGGCGGCGCGCCGGCACTATGCGTCGATCGGTCTGCCCGCCGATTACATCGAATCCATCATCCGATGAACGCCATGACATCCACTCTTCCCGCATCGATGCAATACGTCGACCACGGCGCGGGCGGCGCGCCCGACTGCATGCGGCTCGCGCAGGGACCCCTGCCCTCGCCCGGCCCGAACGACGTGCTGATCGAAGTCGCCTACGCAGGCGTGAACCGACCCGACGTGCTGCAACGCTCGGGTTCGTATCCGCCGCCGCCGGGCGCATCGCCGCATCTGGGACTCGAGGTGTCGGGGCGCATCGTCGCGACGGGCGCGGAGGTCACGCAATGGCGCGCCGGCGATGAAGTCTGCGCGCTCGTGCCCGGCGGCGGCTACGCGCAATACTGCATCACGGATGCATCGCATTGTCTGCCGCTGCCCAAAGGTTTCACGCTGCTGCAGGCCGCGGCCTTGCCCGAAACGTACTTCACCGTCTGGACCAACGTGTTCGAGCGCGGCCGCCTGCAGGCGGGCGAAACGTTTCTCGTGCACGGCGGATCGAGCGGCATCGGACTGACGGCGATCCAGCTCGCGCACGCATTCGGCGCGCGCGTCGTCACGACCGTCGGCAATGCGGAAAAAGCGCAGGCCTGTCGCGAAGCGGGCGCGGATCATACGATCAACTATCGCGACGAAGATTTCGTCGATGCCATCGCGAAGCTCACCGATGGAAAAGGCGTCGACATCATCCTCGACATGGTCGGCGGCGACTACATCGCGCGCAATATCCGCGCGCTCGCGCTCGAAGGCCGGCTCGTGCAGATCGCGTTTCTCGAAGGCAGCCGCATCGAACTGGATGCCATGCCGATCATGCTGCGCCGTCTCACCTTTACCGGATCGACTCTGCGCGCGCGCAGCATCGAACAGAAAGCGGCGATCGCGAAAGCGCTGCACGCGCACGTCTGGCCGCTGCTCGAAGCGGGCCGCGCGCTGCCCGTGATTCATCGCGTGCTGCCGCTCGCCGACGTCGCGGCCGCGCACGCGCTGATGGAATCGAGCAGGCATATCGGCAAAATCATGCTAAAAGTGGGAGACCAATAACGTGCGGCACGACAAGCGTGTGGTCCTGGTGACGGGTGGCAGCGGCGGCATCGGCGAGGCGCTCGTCGAGCGCTATGCGCGCGATGGCGCGGCCGTCGGCATCGTCGATGTCAACGAAGAAACAGGCGCGGCGCTCGCAAGACGTCTCGCCGATGCGGGCCTGCGCGTGCATTTCGCCCATGCCGACGTCGGCGATTTCGCCGCGTGCGAAGCCGCGTGCCGTGCGATCGAGGCCGCGCTCGGTCCGGTCGATACGCTCGTCAACAACGCGGGCATTTCGCCGAAACACGCGGGCAAGCCGATGCCCGTCTGGCAGATGTCGCCCGACGAATGGCGCCGCGTGATGGACGTGAACGTGAACAGCGTCTTCAACTTCTGCCGCATTCTTGCGCCGGGCATGGTGGAGCGGCGCTTCGGACGCATCGTGTCGATGTCGTCGGTGGCGGGCAAGGCGTACCTCGACATCGTCGCCGCGCATTACAGCACGACGAAAGCCGCGCTGATCGGCATGACGCGGCATCTCGCGGGGGAGCTCGGGCCGCACGGCATCACGGTGAACGCGATCGCGCCGGGGCGCATCGATACGCCGCTCGTTCGCGGCGTCGCGCGGGAGGCCAACGAAAAGGTCGCGCAAGAAACGCCGTTGCGGCGGCTGGGCGCGCCCGACGAAGTGGCATCGACGTGCCTGTTCCTCACATCCGATGAAGCCGCGTTCGTCACCGGCCAGGTGATCGACGTGGCCGGCGGATGGCTGATGACATGACGACGCACGCGCCGTTGAGAACCATCGGCTTTCCGGGGCGATACACGCAAGGGCCGGGCGCGTTGTCCGCGCTCGGATCGACGCTCGCGGAACTCGGCGCGCGACGCGCGTTCGTGCTCGTCGATGGCGCGGTCATCGATCGCGTGTCGGCGCAAGTCACGCGATCGATCGAAGACGCGCACATCGTCACGTTTCCCGGCGAATGCACGGCCGCGGTCATCGCGAAGCTGAGCAACGATGCGCGCGAACTCAACGCGGATGCCGTCGTGGTTATCGGCGGCGGCAAGACGATCGACTCGGCGAAAGGCGTCGCCCGGGCGCTGAACGTGCCGATCGTGATCGCGCCGTCCGCCGCTTCGAGCGATGCGCCGACGAGCCGCCTCATCATCCTGTACGACGACGCGCATCGCGTCGCGGGCATCGACATGTTGCCGCGCAATCCGGACGCGGTGATCGTCGATACCGCGCTGATCGCCGCCGCGCCCGCGCGTCTCTTCGCGGCCGGCATCGGCGATGCGCTCAGCAAGAAGTACGAAGCCGCGCAATGCCAACGCGCCGATGGCCTGAACTCGTACGGCACGCCGCCGCTGCCGGGCGCGCTGCTGCTCACGCGCGCGACGCTCGCGATCCTGCTCGAAGACGGCGCGCGCGCCTACGCCGACATCCGGCGCGGCGAACTCACCGATGCCGTCGAACGCGTGATCGAAGCGACCGTGCTGTTGAGCGGCGTCGGCTTCGAGAGCGGCGGCCTGTCGCTCGCGCATGCGCTGATCCGCGGACTCACGGCGATTCCCGCGATGGCCTCGATGATGCACGGCGAACTGGTCGCCTTCGGCACGCTTGTACAATTGTTCGTCGAAGATACATCGCCCGAAGAGATCGAACCGTTGGCCACGCTCATGACCGCAACCGGATTGCCGCTCACGCTCGCAGAACTGGGGCAGCACGCCCCGCTTACATCGGCACAGCAAACGCTCATCGCAAACGCCACGCTCGCCACGCGCTATAGCCGGCACATGTCGCCGCCGCTGACGGCTGCGCGGCTGATCGAAGGCATCGCCCGCGCCGATGCCTATGGACGCGCGCGCAGCCCATCATGAAACCCACGCGCGCTACGCTCGCGGATGTCGCGCGGCTGGCGGGCGTCTCGCTCGGCAGCGCGTCGCGCGCCTTGTCCGTGCCGGATCAGGTCAAGCCGCAAACGCTCGCCAATGTGCAGCGCGCGGTCGAACAGCTCGGCTACGTGCGCAACGGCGCGGCGCAGGCGCTTGCCTCGCGCAAGACGCGCACGGTCGCGGCCATCTATCCCACGCTCAACAATCCCATTTACGCCGATTCGATTCAGGCGCTTCAGCAGACGTTATGGGGTTATGGGTATCAGTTGCTGATCGCGAGTCACGAATACAAACCGGCGCGCGAACTCGAATTGCTCCGTGCGATTCTGGAACGCGGCGTCGACGGGCTCGTGCTCGTCGGCACCGATCATCCGCCTGAAGTTTTCGAACTCACGCGCCTGTACGCGTTGCCTTATGTTCTGACGTGGTCGGTGGATGAAACGCAGTATCCGCATTGCGTGGGTTTTTCCAATTTCGACGCGGCTTACCGGCTGGCGAAACGCATCGTCGGATTCGGGCATCGGCATGTCGCGATGTGCGGCGGCTCGACCTTCGGCAACGAACGCGTGCGCGCACGGCAGGCCGGCACGCGCGCCGCGCTCAGGGAAGCGGGATTGGATCTGAGACCCGAATGGATCGTCGAAGCGCCGTTCACCTTTGAAGGCGGCAGGCAGGCGCTGCGCGAACTGTGGGACGGCGAAGCGCGGCCCAGCGTGGTCATCTGCGGCACCGATCTACAGGCAATCGGTCTGCTGGACGAATGCCGCGCGAAGGGCATTCGGGTTCCCGACGATCTTTCGGTAACGGGCTTCGACGATATCGAACAGGCGCGGCTCACCCAGCCGCCGCTCACGACGGTACGCGTTCCGTCGCTGGAGATCGGCACGCGCGCCGCGCGGCATCTCATGGCGCTGATCGACGGCAAGGACGGCGACAACGAGCTCGTGCTCGATGCGCCCGTCGTGGAACGCGGCACGCTGGCCAAACCCGCGGCCTGAACGCATCGTTCCGATTTTTGGTTTCATCGCCCGCGATGCGTCGTAGGCCCGCTCTTTGCTCGTCATCGTGACACCCCACATTCCGAAAAGGAGTTCACGATGCCGCGCCAACCCTCCACCCAGCCGACGACCACCGCCCCGTCCGGCACCGCCCGCAGCCAGGACGCGATTCAGGTGCTGACCGACGATCATCGCGCCGTGCAAAAGCTGTTCGACGCGTTCGAGAAAGCGGAGAAAGACGATCTCGACGCGAAAGCCACGCTCGTGCGCCGCGCCTGCGAAGAACTGACGGTTCACGCGATGATCGAAGAAGAGTTGTTGTACCCGGCCGCGCAGGAAGCGCTGGACGAAGACGACCGGCCCGATGTCGAAGAGGCTTACGTCGAGCACTATCTCGTCAAGGTGCTGATCGAGAAGTTCACGCAGCTGAAGCCGTCCGACAAGGGTTTCGACGCCACGTTCAAGGTGCTGTCCGAAATGGTGAATCACCATATCGAAGAAGAAGAATCGGAACTGTTTCCGAAATTGCGCAAGTCCGGAGCCGATCTGGAGGCGCTCGGCAGCAAGCTGATGCAGCGCAAGGAACAGCTCGAAGCGAAAATCCCGAAGGACGCAGGCGATAACACGATGCGCCTGCATTGACGCTCTTGAGCGCGCACCGGAGCCGAATC
This sequence comes from Caballeronia sp. LZ028, assembly GCF_031451415.1. NCBI lineage: Bacteria > Pseudomonadati > Pseudomonadota > Betaproteobacteria > Burkholderiales > Burkholderiaceae > Caballeronia > Caballeronia sp. LZ028. The sequence goes on from NZ_JARUXN010000003.1 coordinate 790,571, forward strand.
ATGAAAAACCCCTGGGCGAAGAAGAACCCTTTCCTCAGCATGTGGCTTTCCGGTGCGAACGCGGTCATCGGGGCGACGCGCGGCCGCGCGACTGCGCAAGCGAAACGGCAAGCGTCGACTCTCTTGACGGCCGCGCTCACGCCGCCGCGCAAGCCGAAGAAGCGGCGCGCGCGGCGTTGAACACCATTCATCCGCGAACGATCATTCGCGCAGCGCGTTGAGCAGATCGCCGAACGCCCGGTGAGTCGACGCGCTCAATCCCGCGCCGACCGCCGTCTGCACCGTGCGACGCAAGCCAAGAATCGCGACACCCACCAGCGCGAGCGCGATGAGTTCCGCATTGGGCGTGCGCAGAAACCATGGCGCGGGACGGGCACTCGCCGGCAGTGCGCGGCGCGGCGCACGCGCGATTCGCATCGGTTCGTCGGCCATATGCGCGGCGATCAGCTCCGCGCGCGATTCCGCCATGCGCGCGAGCACGACGCTCTGAGCTTCGGCGTGCTTCATTGCGTCGCCTCCTTGATGGCATCGACGTCGCGGCGCAACTCGCTGCGCAGCAACTGGAACGGCTCGGCCGGCTTGCGCGACATCATCACGATGACCGCGATCACCGCAACCGCGAGCCACGCAGCCGCGACGCACCACGCCGTCAGCACGAGATGCGGCGTGCCGACAGCCGTCACGATCACCGCGATCGATACGAACGACAGCGTGAACAGCGCGCCGATCGCGAGCGCGACGAGCGCGACGACTTCATGCAGCACGCGCTTCTTGGTTTCAGCGAGTTCGATCGGAATCAACTCGCCGTAGTCGACGAGGCGTCTCGTGCAGAAATGGCCGACCCTGCGCCAGTTGGCGATTTTTCTCTGAATTGTCATCGTTACTTCTCCGGCGAGTTTTTGTCGAAACGGAGTGTTACCGATGACCAACAGCAGTGTGCATGCCAGCGCAACGCAACTTCATCGTGTCCGCTTGGCCGCGGTCTTGGCGTGAGCGCGCGCGAGACGCCGCGCGATGTCGGCGGCCGCGCCGTCGTCGGTCCGCGCCGGAGCTTCGCCGCCCTGCTTTTCCGATGCGAGTTGCAAATAAGCGGCGGCCAGCTTGCGCAGTTCTTCCTCCGTTGCATCTTCGATACCGATCAGCTGATTGCTCGCCGTGCGATGCGACGCGAGCAACTCGTTGAGCTTCAGATGCATCGCCACGCTGTCCTTGTTCGCGCTCTGCTGGATCAGGAACACCATCAGAAACGTGATGATGGTCGTGCCCGTGTTGATGACGAGTTGCCACCCGTCCGAAAACTTGAATAGCGGTCCGGATATCAGCCAGACCACGATGCAAATGACCGCCAGCCCGAACGCGACCGGCGAGCCGGCCCATCTCGTGACTGCGCTTGCGAAAGCATCGAACGCGCGAGTGACGGGATGTGCGTTCGCATAGGCCGGGCTGGACGTGTTGGGCACCGTGTCCAGCGGCGCCGCGTCGGAAATCTGGTCTCTGTCGTTCATGTTTCTCCCCTGCATACTGCAAAAGAAAGGTTCGAGCTACCGTGCCTTTCGATGGACGCGTCGTGCCTTCCCGGAAATGCGTCGTCCGTATCGTTTTTTTCTTGTTGTTTCGACCGTCTGGCGGACGACGCACGCTTCGACCTGCCATCGCGCGCGTCTTCCGTCTGATGAAAAGCGTCGCTTACTTGAGTTCGTCGGGCACCTTGCCGCCGTTTTCCGCGAGCTTCTGCATGACCTGCTTATGAAGCCAGATATTCATTGCAGCGGAATCTTCCGTGTTGCCCGAGTAGTGCAGTTCCGCAGCCAGTTCCTTGCGCGCGGACAGGCTGCTGTCCAGACCGAGCAGCTTCATCAGATCGACGATCGACGTGCGCCAGTTGAGCTGCTCGCCGTGATTCGCCTGCATCTTCGTCAGCACGGCCTCGACGTCCACTTCCTGCATCGGCGCGGCGGCTTGTGCGGCCGGTTGTGCGGGCGTGGACGCGGCGGTGGACGTCGTCGGCGCGGCGGCAGCGCCTCCGGCCGGCGCTGCGGCCTGACCCGCAGCCGTGCCCGTGCCGGTGCTCGCCGGTGCGCTGTCGTGGTGGAAGATCTTGTTCAGGATATTGGAAAAAATACTCATGGCCCCTCCTTCAGAAGTGAGTTCACGAACGATGCAAGTCCCGTGCCGCTACCGCCGCGCATGCGATGCGGAATAACGCTTGCTGATCGCATGTCGTGCCGGAGCGAGCACGATAACGCGTCTTTCCCCACCACCACAGCAGAGCTGCAAAGCCGCCAAGGAGTCACCGTGGATATGCCTTCCTGTTCCCCTTCCATCACGACGATGATCCGCATGGATCACACGCATGTCATGGCGGCGTTTCATCGCTATCACGCGGAGACATCGTGGTGGAGAAAGCGCGCGATCGTCGAGCTTGCGTGTACTGCACTTGAAATTCACGCGCAACTGGAGGAAGAAATCTTTTATCCCGCGTTGAGCGAGGCAATGGCAGGCGACGAGCATCTCGCCAAAAGCAAGCCCGAGCACGACCAGATGCGCGAAGACATCGCGAAGCTGCGCGCGATGGGTCCGCAGGACGCCGCCTACGACGCGCGTTTCATGCAGCTCATGCGTGAAGTGATGCATCACGTCGCCGATGAGGAAACCGTCTTGCTGCCCACTGCCGAACGCGCGCTCGCTTCGCAGTTGTCGGAACTTGGTGCGCGCATGACAAAGCGCCGCATGCAACTCGTCGCACAGAGTCGTCCGTCTGCGATTGCGGCGAATACGTTCGGAACGTTTCCGCTCGCATCACTCGCCGTGATGTCCCTTGGCGCGCTTGCGATCGCGCATTGCTTGCGGCCCGCTTCCGCGCGCCGCATCCGTCGATCTGCATGATTCAGTGTTCGCGCGGCGCGCCGTTGACTTCGACGATGAACACCGGAATCGACTTCGCGCCGGGCACCTTGCTTTCCTTCGCGCAATGCCATAGCGGGAGCAACGGATTGCACTCGGGGTAATAACCCGCGATGCATCCTTCCGGTATGTCATACGGATGTATGCGCAGACCCGCCACACGCCGATCGAAACCATCATCGGCAATGGTGCGCAGCGTGATGCGGTCATCTTTCTTGAGGCCGTGTCGCGCCATGTCGGCTTCGCACATGAAGATCACCATGCGATCGCCCTTGACGCCGCGAAAGCGATCGTCGTGGCTATAGATCGTCGTGTTGAACTGACTGTCGCTGCGCAGCGTCATGAGGCGCAGCGAATCGGGTTCGCGTTCGGGCATGTCCGGGTCTTCGCCGAGCGTTTCCGGCACGAAGAATTCCGCCTTGCCGCTCTTCGTCTGCCACTTGCGTTCGCGCGCGGGCAGAGCGCGAGGAAAACCGCCGGGCGTCCACATTCTTTCGTTGAAGTCGTGAAAGCTCTCGGGATACGTCTTCGCGATTTCATCGCGTACCAGCGCATAGTCGTTGCGCCAGCGATCCCAGTCGATGGTCGATCGCTCGCCGAGCGTATGCTTCGCCAGTTCCGCGACGATATACGGCTCCGAGCGCGCATCCGGCGACGCGGGCTCCGCGACGCCGCGCGAACCGTGAATGCAGCCGGTGCTGTCTTCCATCGTGACAGCCTGCGCGCCGCTCGCTTGCGTATCGATCTCAATGCGGCTCAGACACGGCAGAATGTACGACTTCTCGCCATGCACGAGATGACTGCGATTGAGCTTTGTCGCGACATTGACGGTGAGCTTCAGACCGCGCCACGCCGGTTCGATGCGCATGCGGTCGGGCACCGAACGCACGAGGTTGCCGCCAAGATTGATGATCGCGCTGACCTTGCCATCGAGCATGGCTTCGAACGCTTCGACGATATTCATGCCCTTCTCGCGCGGCGGCTCGAAACCGAACTGGCTCGCGAGCTTGTCGAGCGGCGCGAGCTCCGGCTTCTCGGTGATGCCGACCGTGCGCTGCCCCTGCACGTTCGAATGCCCGCGCACCGGCGACGGTCCCGCGCCCGGCTTGCCGACATTGCCGCGCAGAAAGAGCAGATTGCACAGCATGCGTACGTTCTGCACGCCCTGCCTGTGCTGCGTGATGCCCATGCCGTAGTGGGCCATCACTGCGTTCGCGCGCATGTATTCGTCGGCGGCGGCTTCCATGTCAGCGCGCGGCAGTCCCGCCACGCGCTCGATATCGTCCCACGATGCAGCGCGCACGTAATTCGCGAAGGCTTCGAAGCCCACGGTATGCGTTTCGATGAAATCGACATCGAGCACGCGCGGTTCGTTCGCTTCCTTCGCGCGGTCGTCGGCGTGAATGACGGCCTTGCAGATGCCGAGCAACGCAGCGGTATCGCCGCCCGTTTTCAGCTGATGATATTGCGTGCTGATGAGCGTATGCGCGGGCGTCATCATCTCGACGGGCGACTGCGGGTTGGCGAACTTCAGCAGTCCCGGCTCGCGCAGCGGATTGAACGTGATGATCGGCACGCCGCGCTTTCTTGCTTCCTGCAGCTGATGCAGCATGCGCGGGCTGTTGGTCCCGACGTTCTGTCCGAGGAAGAACATGAGGTCGGTCTTCTCGAAGTCCTCGAGCCTGACGGTGCCGACGCCCACGCCGATCGCTTCCTTCAGTCCGACGCTCGTGCTTTCATGGCACATGTTCGAACTGTCGGGCAGATTGTTGGTGCCGTACATGCGCGCGAAAAGCTGATACATGTACGACGTTTCCAGCGATGCTCTGCCCGATGCATAGAACACGACGCTTTTCGGATCGAGCGCGCGCAGTTCGCGGCCGATGTCCTCGAAGGCTTCCTGCCACGAGACGCTCACGTACTTGTCGGTGGCCGCGTCGTAACGCAGCGGCGCGGTGAGACGACCCGCGTCCTCGAGATCGTGGTCATGCCACGCGCATAGCTGCGTCACCGTATGAAGCTCGAAGAACTGCGGCGTCATGCGCTTCGCCGTCAGATCCCATGCGGTTGCTTTCGCGCCGCTTTCACAGAACTCGAAGGTGTGCGGATCGGCGGGCTTGGCCCACGAACAGCTCACGCACGCGAAGCCTTCGGGCTTGTTCTGCTTCATGAGCACGGTGCTCGCCTTGAGCGGCACCTTCTCGTGAACGAGCGCGCCGGTGACGGCTTTGAGCGAACCCCATCCGCCCGACGAATAGGGATAAGCGTCGTTCTTGCGAACGGCATTGTCTGATTCGGCCATGTCTTTGCCTCGCGCGTTGTGCGTTTATTTGCATGTATTTGCCTGATGCGCGAGCAATTGCCGTTCCTTTCTGATTGCTTAAGCGAACGCAGTTCCCTGGCCGCAATTCAGCGCGCCGTGCAAAGATGCGCGTTGACCTGCACGGGCGGCGCATCGTCATCGAATGGCTTCTGCCGCTCGAAGCTTTCGATCACGCCGGGCCTGAAGACGAGGCAATACGTGGAACCTCCGTATTGGAAGTAGCCGAGCTCTTCGCCCTTGCGCACGCGCTGGCCCGGCAACGCCTCGATCATGCATGACGACACTTCCGCCATGCCGACGAACACGCACGCAACCTCGCCGATGTCCGGATCGTCGCAATCGATGACGATGACCGCGCGCGCCGCGACCGCAGTGATATAGCCTTGCGAATCGTTGAGGCTGCCGGGATCTTCGCCTTCCGAGTCGGCATCCGAGAAGTAGGTGCCGTCGACGAGATATGCCTTCACGATCGTGCCGCTCACCGGCGCATGCCAGCGATGATAGAAAAACGCGCTTAGAAAGGCCTGATACACCGTGCCACCGACGAATCGCTTCGCGAGTTCCGCTTCTTTCGCCGTGAACATGTCCATCAGCGAATAAGGCTGCGACTTGATCCAGAACGAGTCTTCCAGTTGCACATCGTCCTGGACGTTATAGGGCGAAGCCTCGCACGCACTGACGATGATCTTGGCGTTATCCGGCTCTGCAACAGGCCGCGCGCCAGGCTTGAATTCGCGCGTGAAGAAATGATTCCACGACGCGAAGCCCCAATACGGCTTATGCGGATCGCAGAGAAACTGGTGCAGTCCGATCTTGCTATCGGCCTCTTTGCTGAACCAGCCATCGGGCGCGTCGGTGTTCAGATGCGTGCGCGAATACGGTCCGCTGAGAAAGCCGGACCACACGTTCAGCACGCGCTTCAGATACGCGTTGAATGCGGGATCGCGAAAGAGCGCATAGCCCGACGGCATGACCATCGGCCAGTCGAGCAATGCGTTGATGGGGCAATGGATCAGGCTCGATTCGCTGAACGGCGGCGCGTACGTCAGCATCGCATCGAGCAATACGATGAATTCGTCGATGCTCGCATAACCGAGCTTGAATCCGGCTTCATGCGCCTGACGGATCGCGCGCGTGAAGTCCATGCGCACGACCGGATCGTCGTGGATGAAAGCCGCCATCTCTTCGATGACGCTGTTGCGTTTCGTTCTGCCCGCGCGCTGCCGGGCTTACTCGGCGAATGTCTCGCGAAAGCGCGCGATCGCCTGCTCTTCACGCGGGAGCCATTCGCCCAGTCTGTGGCGCTGATTCGTCGCCATTGTCGTCTCCGATCGATGTACCGATCGAAGACGGCCAGCAGTTTGTATGCCTCCCTTACTTCTGCACGCCCGGCCGCAGCGCCGCGACGTCGCGCCCTTCGCGAGGCGTCATGCGAGCGAGGAACACGACGCCCGCAGCGAGAATCGACATCACGGCGAGGCCTGTCAGGCCGCCCTGAATCGAACCCGTCTTTTGCTCGAGAAAGCCGAAGGTGGCCGGCGCGACGAAGCCGCCCAGATTGCCGATCGAATTGATCAGCGCAAGCACGGGCGCGGCGATGCGCGCATCGAGATAGCCTTGCGGAATCGGCCAGAACAGCGACGATGCAGCCTTGAACCCGATAGCGGCAAAGCAGATTGCAACGAACGAGAACACCGGACTGCCCTGGCCCGCTGCGTACATGCCGGCGGCCGCGATGAGCAACACGCACGCGACCCATGCCTGCTGAAACTTAAAGCGCGCCGCGAGCGCCGCGAACAGATACATCGCGACGATGGAAATGAGCCACGGAATCGAGTTGAACAATCCGACCTGGAAATCGTTCAGGTGCCCCATCTTGCGGATGATGCTCGGCAGCCAGAACGTCGCGCCATAGATCGTCAGCGACACCGAGAAATAGATCAGGCAGAAGATCAGGATCTGCGGATCGCGCATCAGGCTCCACGACGACGGCGTCTTCACATGCGCGGCGTCGCGGCGGCGCTGCTCGTCTTCGATCTCCGTGACGATCGCGTCCTGCTCGGCGCGCGTGAGCCACTTTGCATCGCGCGGCTTCGAATCGAGCCAGAACCAGACGAAGCCGGCGAGCACGACCGACGCCATGCCTTCGATGATGAACATCCACTGCCAGCCGCGCAGGCCCGCGCCTTCGATCAGCATCAGACCGCCCGAGATCGGGCCGGAGAACACGGAAGCGAGCGCGGAACCGCTCAGGAAGACGGCCATCGCCTTGCCGCGTTCATCGCGCGGCAGCCATTGCGTGAAATAGAACACGACGCCCGGAAAGAAGCCCGCTTCGGCCGCGCCGAGCAAGAGACGCATCGCATAGAACGAGGTCTCGCCCTGCACGAAGGCCATGCCCACGGCCGCGAGTCCCCACGTAATCATGATGCGCGTGAGCCACGCTTTCGCGCCGAAGCGCTGCATCAGCATGTTCGACGGCACTTCGAACACGGCATAGCTCACGAAGAACAGGCCCGCGCCGAGGCCATAAGCGGCCGCGCCGATGCCGAGGTCCGCGCTCAAATGCTGACGCACGAATCCGATGTTCACCCGGTCGATGTAATTGACGATGAACATCACGACGAAAAGCGGCAGCACATGCCACTTGATCTTGCGAACGGCGCTCGACAGCGCGCTGGAACTGCTCATGAGGGTGTCTCCTTGAATGCCTTGTGTTGTTGTTCTATGGCTCAGAAGCGCGGATTCTTGCCCGAGAATTCCGGCTGATATTTGCGCATCTGCGAAAGGTCGTCGCGATTGCGCACGCCGCACGTCTTGTACTGCTCGTGCAATTCGGCGAGCTTCTCGCGATCGAGCTCGACACCGAGACCGGGCGTCGTCGGCACGCGCACCGCGCCGTTATCGAACTTCACGCGGCCGCCCTTGATGACTTCCTCTTCCTGCCACGGGTAATGCGTGTCGCATGCGTAGGTGAGGTTCGGCACACTCGCGGCGACATGCGTCATCGCCATCAGGCTGATGCCGAGGTGCGAGTTCGAATGCATCGACATGCCGAAGCCCCAGAGCTTCGCCATGCGCGCGAGTGTCTGCGTGGCGCGCAGGCCGCCCCAGTAGTGATGATCCGAAAGCAGCACCTTGATCGAGCCCATGTTGCAGCCGCGGCGGAAGTCGTCCATCGTCGTGATGACCATGTTGGTCGCGAGCGGCAGTTTCGTGTGCTTCTGCAGTTCGGCCATGCCTTCGAGGCCGGGGCACGGATCCTCGTAGTATTCGAGAATTTCATCGAGCTGCGGCGCGGCCTCGATGCTGGTTTCGAGCGTCCAGTTCGCGTTCGGATCGAGACGCAGCGGCATGCCCGGGAACGCCTTCGCGAGCGCCTGCATGCACGCAATTTCATGCGCCGGCTCGAACACGCCGCCCTTCAGCTTGATGCTCTGGAAACCGTAGAGGTCGATCATGCGCTGCGCCTGCGCGACGATCTGCTCCGGGCTGATGCCCTCGCCCCACGCATCGGGCGCATACGGCTTGTCGATGTGCTCGGCGTACTTGAAAAACAGATACGCGCTGTAGGGCACGGCGTCGCGCACCTTGCCGCCGAGCAAGTCCACGACCGGCGCGCCGACGATTTGGCCTTGCAGATCGAGCATCGCCACTTCGAGCGTGCTGATGACCTTGGGCGCGTTTTTCGCGGCGTGCGAGCCGGGCGCGAGTTCGAATTCGACCGCGCCGGGCGTCGCGGTGATCGTCGCGCGCACGCGTTCTTCCATCACATTCAGATCGAAAGGAGACAGGCCGATGACGAGCTCCTTCGCCTGATCGAGCACCCGCAGCATCGGCTCGTCGCCGTAAGTCTCCGAGATGCCGACGCGTCCGTCGCTCGTCTCCAGTTCGACGATCGCGCGCAACGCCCACGGTTCGTGGATGCCCGCGGCGTTGAGCAACGGACCATCGCGGAATGCGATCGGCGTGATTCGAATCTGGGTGATGGCTATATCGCGGGTCATGTCGGGCGTTCCGAAAATTAATGGAATGGCCGAATGGTAAAGCACTAATATATTAATGTGTCAGTCGGGTAAACGCCGACCCGCCAACGGCTTACTCATCGGGCATGGGCGCGGCTATAGTACTAATGTTTCAGTCGCCTTCCTTTCAATCCGAAATGAATAATTCCGCTTCCGTGCATCGCCTGGACCGTTCTCGTCATGCCGCGCCGCAGGTGTTCGAGCGGCTGCGCGACATGATCCTGTCGCTCGAACTGGAACCGGGCACGGTGCTGTCGCGCACCGAACTCGCGACGCGCTACGGCCTGAGCCAGACGCCGGTGCGCGACGCGCTGATGAAGCTCGGCGAAGAAGGACTGGTCGATATTTTTCCGCAGCACGCGACGGTCGTAAGCCAGATCAGCGTGGCATCGGCGATGCAGGCGCACTTTCTGCGTCGCTCGATCGAACTGGAAATCGTGCGCACGCTCGCGCGGGAGCATAAGGCGTCGCTGATCGCGCGGCTGCGCGCGACGATCGCGGAACAGATGGAATGGATGGAGCCGCAGGACGTCGAGCAGTTCTCAGCGCTCGATCAGGCGTTTCATCGGCAGATGTATGAAGCCGCGGGCGTGCCGCAGTTGTGGGATCTCGTGCGCAGACTCAGCGGGCATATCGACCGGTTGCGGCGGCTGCATCTGCCGGTCGAGGGCAAGACGATGGCCGTGGTGCGCGACCACACGGAAATCGTCGATGCCATCGAAAAAGGCGATGCCGATGCCGCCGATGCCGCGTTGCGCAAGCATCTTTCCGGCACGCTCAGTCAGGTGGACGAGATCCGCACGCGCCACCCGACCTTCGTCACGGATCACTGATGTTCAAACGCCGTGCGCGCTCAGGCGCGCCGAATACCAGCGCGAAAACTGCTCCACGTAGCTTTCCGTGAACGGCGAGAACACCGCTGGCCGATACGCCGGATCCTGCGTGCCTTCGTGCGTGATTTCGACGAGATGCTTGTCCTGCGCGTTCGTCGCGACCCACACTTCCGTCAGATCCTGAAGCTGATAATCGACGCCTTCGACGGCATCCGCGTGCACGAGCCATTTCGAACGCACGAGCGTTTTATCCGGCGCGAGCGGGATGATGTACGAAATCACCGCATGATCGCTCATGACGTGCGTCCATGAGTTGTGCGTCCAGAGATGCGTGTCGCCGAGATCGCGGCGCTGCAGATTGCCGAGCAGCTTCTGGCTCGCGACCTTCGTGCTGATCGTCTGCGACTCGCCGTAGCCCGCGATCACGAGTTGTTGCGTCCGGAATTGCGTGACCGCATCTTCGTCCAGCCATTCGACGGTCGCGCTCGTGAAGCCGTCGTTCTCCCAGCTCGCCTGACACGCCGCGTTCCGTTTCTTATAGGCTTCGATTTCGAGCAGCGATTCTTCGCTGAGATTCTCCGGACAGAAACCGAAATCTTCCGGCAAAAACGAGGCAGTGAGTTCCGGATGCGTCGCGGCGCAGTGATAGCACTCGCGATTGTTCTCGATCACGAGCTTCCAGTTGCCGTTTTCGATGATCTCCGATTCGAACGCGATCTTCGTGTTCGTGAGGTCGTAGGGCGCGAAGCGCGGCGCCATCGTGTCTTCGAGCTTCGCGATGTCCGCCGGCGGCTCGTCGGCGAGGCACACGAAAATATGTGTCCCGACGATCCGCGTATGCACCGGCAACAAACTGCGGCACTTCGCGTCGAAATCCTTGCCCATGTGCGCGGCGTGGCGCAGGCTGCCGTCGAGATCGTAAGTCCATTGGTGATACGGGCAGACCAGCATGCCGACGGTCGATTTCCCCGGTTCCTTCAGGCGCGCGCCGCGATGCCGGCAGACGTTCCGATAAGTGCGAATGTTCTCGTCGTCATCCCGAACGATGATGATCGAAGCCCGGCCGATATCGACGGTCGACACATCGCCCGGCTCGGGCACGTCCGCCGTCACGCCGACCAGAATCCAGTGCTTCTGGAAGAAGACCTCGACGTCCGTCTCGAACACGTCCTGCCGTCCGAACAGCTCGCCGGGCAAGCCATGCCCGGGCTCGCGGCTGCGGATCAGTTCGCCATGCGTCTTCATTTGCACTTCGGACATCGTCGCTCTCCAACGTTCAGGGTATCGGGACTTCGAATGGTCCCGCCATATTTCGAGTATTGGATCGCTGAAAAATAGCGTCAATGCGCTTTATTTTCGGTGTCGCATGACTTTGGTTTATGCGAGCGCGCCGTCGCGCAGCCATTCGATGAGACCGCCGATGGCAGGCGTGAAAGCGCGGCCATGCGGCACCACGGCGAAGTACGAATCGGTCGGCCTGAACGATGCCACTTCCAGCCTGACGAGATCCCCGCTCTCGATAAAATCCTGAACGAGCCGGCCCCATCCGAGCGCGACGCCCTGGCCGTAGCGCGCGGCCTGAATCGCATCGGTATAGAGGCTGCAACGCAGCGCGAAGTTCAGGCGCATCGGCCGGCATCCGAGCGCGTGGAACCACTCTTCCCAGCCCATCCAGCCTTCGGTCGTCGAATCCGACTCGACGAGCACCGCGCCAGCCAGTTCGTCGAGCGTCGCGGGCGCGGGCTGCTTTTCGAGCCATGAAGGCGCGCAGACCGGAAACACCTCCTCGTCGAACAGCAAAGTCGCCGTGCCGTCCGGCCACAGCCCGTTGCCGAAGCGCACGGCGACGTCGATTTCCTTGTGCCGCAAGTCGGCCGTGAACATCTGCGTCGACAGCCGCAGCTGCAGGTCGGGCTGCAACGCCTTGAGCGACGCAAGCCGCGGCAGCAGTCGAAAATGCGAAAACGCGGATGTCGCCGCGAGCACGAGTTCCTGCTGAACGGGCCCGCGCGCGAGGCGATCGAACACGCTCGCGATCTTCTGCATCGATTCCGCGACGACGCGATACAGCGCCTCGCCTTCGTCGGTCAGTTCTATCGCGCGATGCAGACGGCGAAATAGCCGCGTGCCGAGCGTCTCTTCGAGAAAGCGCACCTGCCGGCTCACGGCGGCCTGCGTAACGCCCAGTTCATGCGCCGCGAGCGTGAAGCTGCCGAGCCGCGCGACGGCCTCGAACTCCACCAGCGCCGTCACCGACGGAATGAGCCGCCGATAACCCTTCGTTTTTTCGGTTGCCGGTTTCATGCGGCGCTCATAGAACGGCCTTCGATTCGGCGGCGGGCCATCCCTGCATCATCGTGCCGATTTCCTCGTCGAGCCATTGGCGAAACTGAATGTATTCCGGGCGTGCTTTCGCGTTGCGATGCGTGATGATGTAGTGATGACGATCGTGGAACACCAGCGCATCGTCGACGGGACGCACCAGCTTTTTCTGCTCCACCTGACGATGCACGAGGTGATGCCAGCCGAGCAAGGTGCCCTCGCCCGCTTCGGCCTGAGCCACAAGCAGGCGATAGTCGTTGCTTTCGAAATCGTCGTGCTGATCGAGCCGCTCGGAACCGTCGCCTTGCTGATACCAGTTTTTCCACACGCGCCAGTCGACGTGCTCGCACACCTGCGCGCGCCCGAGCAGCGACAGGCTCAGCGTCGGATGCGCGAGCAGATCGAGCGGCTTTAGCGCACGGCCATGAAAATAGCGCTCGAAAAACGGAACGCTACATACCGGATAAACGATGTCGTGAAAAAGCGGCTCGACTTCGTACTCCGCTTCGCGCGGCGGATTCTTCGTGATGATGACATCCGGCTCCATCAGATCGTCGAGCTCCATGAAGTGCTCGGTCACCATCACATGCAGGCGGATGTTCGGAAAACGCTGGCGAAACGCGGGTAATCGGAACGAGAGCCAGAGCGCCGAAAACGTATGAGAGATGCAGAGCGTGAGCGCATGCCGGTCGACGCGCCGCACCGCCTGCGCCGCCTCCGCGATGTTCATGATCGACAGATACGACGCGTTGTAGAGAATGCGGCCGGCATCGGTCAGCGCGATGTGCCTGCCGGTGCGCTCGAAGAGCGCGACCTCCAGCGTGTCCTCCAGCTCCTTGATCTGCCGGCTGACGGCCGCCTGCGTGACGCACAGCACTTCGGCGGCTTGCGTGAAGCTCTCGTAACGCGCCGCGGTGACGAAGCACCGAAGCGCGCGCAGCGACGGCATCTGGGCGAGAAGCCTGTCCGCGAACTGCTGTTTCTTCTGCATGTGACTCACCTTCGAGGGCTCGCGATCAGCGCTTGTTCTTCGTGTTCACTCGCGCCCTTGCACGCGGCGCATGATCGCGTCGAGCGCCTTCGAGTAGTGCGCGTAGGTGCCCCGCTCCGACAGTTCGCGATTGAGCTGCTCGTTGAGGCCGCCTGGCGTGCTGACACGCCCGATCATCGACGAGAAGGGTTGCGTATCGAGCGTCGTTTCATGAGCGAGGCCCACATGATAGCCCGACAAAAACGAACGCGCGGACGCATACGGCACGCCTTGCCGCGCGAGCCACGACGCCTGCTCTTCGAGCAACGCGAAAAACGCCGCCATCGTCGCGGTGGCGGCCGATAACGCATTGAACTGGTGTTCGTCGTCCACTTCGACCGCTTCGCCGAGCGGCGCGAAGAGCGCGCGTGCGATGTCATCGCGCGGACAGAGCGCCGTGCTGCCCTTGCCCGACGCAACAGCGGGTAGCGGAATCGCGCGCACGACCTTGGCCGCGCGGCGCACGAGGGCGCGCATCTCATCGAGCGACTTGGCCGCGATGAAGCTGATGACGTGATGCCGCGCATCGAACGTGAGTTCGCCCAGCACGTCTGCCGCGATTTGCGGCAAGACCGCGAGACACACGACATCCGATGCATCGAGCACGCCCTGATTGCTGGCGCAAACCTCGATGCGCGCGTCGAGTTTCGCAAGACGCGCGGCGGTCTGCGCGTTGCGCGGAGACAGCGCGACCCGCTCGAAGGGAACATCGAAACGAATCATGCCGGTCACGACCGCCTCCGTGATCGTGCCCGTGCCGATAAAGCCAATACGCATGTTGCCTCGTCCGATAATCAGTCGAGCTTCAGCCAGGTCGTCTTCAGCTCGCAATATTGGTCGTGCGCGTAGACCGACTTGTCGCGTCCGCCGAAACCGGACTGCTTGAAGCCGCCGAACGGCGTCGACAGATCGCCCTCGCCGAAGCAGTTGACGGTCACGGTGCCCGCGCGGATGCGCGCCGCCACTTTGTGCGCCTGGTTCACGTTGTCGGTCCACAGCGAAGCCGCGAGTCCGTAGCACGTATCGTTTGCGATCCGCACGGCCTCGTCGACGTCAGCATATTCGATAAAGCACACGACCGGGCCGAAGACCTCGTCGCGCGCGATGCTCATGTCCGGCGTGACGTTATCGAAGATGGTCGGCTCGACGAACCAGCCGCCCGTTTCCGCGAGCGTCGCGTTGCCGCCGCAAGCGACGCGCGCGCCTTCTGCCTTCGCCTTTTCGATGTGGCCGAGCACCTTGCGGTAATGCGCTTCCTCGATGAGCGAGCCGAGCTTGACATCGGGATCGAGCGGATCGCCCGTCTTCCAGCCTTCGAGCACGGCCTGCATCTTTTGCAGCAGTTCGGCCTTGTGGCTCGAATGCACCAGAATGCGCGATCCCGCGCTGCAGTTCTCGCCCATGTTCCAGAACGCGGCGGCGACGGCCTGCTCCGCGACGGCATCGAGATTGGCGACATCGGGCAACACGACTTGCGGATTCTTGCCGCCGCATTCGAGCACGACGCGCTTCATGTTGGTTTCGGCGGAATAGCGCAGGAAGCGCTTGCCCGTTTCAGTGGAACCCGTGAACGCGATGAGATCGACATCGGCGTGCGTGCCGAGCGCCTGCCCCGCGCTTTCGCCGAAGCCCGTCACCACGCTGAACACGCCGGGCGGGACGCCGGCTTCGAGCGCGAGATCGGCAATACGCAGCGTCGATAGCGACGTCTGCTCCGCGGGCTTCACGATGACGCTATTGCCCACGGACAGCGCCGGCCCGATCTTCCACGCGAGCATCAGCGCGGGGAAATTCCACGGCAGCACCGCACCGACGACGCCAATCGGCTCGCGCGTGATCATGCTCACGACGCTCGCCCCCGATGGCGACAGCGCGTCGTAACGCTTGTCCGTGACCTCGGCATGCCAGCGAATGCACGCCGCCGATTCCGGAATGTCGAGACCCATGCATTCGCTGATCGGCTTGCCTGCTTCGAGCGCTTCGAGCAGCGCGAGTTCTTCGGCGTTGTCGTCGATGAGTTGCGCGAGACGCTGCAAGACGGCCTTTCTCTGCGATGGCCCGGCCTTCGACCACACGCCCGATTCGAACGCCTCGCGCGCCGCGACGACCGCGCGATCGACGTCCTTCGCTTCGCACCTGGCGATCTGCGCGAGCACCTTGCCCGTCGACGGATTCAACGTATCGAACGTTTCATTCGATGCCGCGTTGCAGCGTGCGCCCGCGATGAACGCGCGGCCATCGAGCGACAGATGTTCGGCCTGACGTTTCCATTCCTGATGCGTCGTCATGTCATGTCCTCAAAGATTCAAAGCTCGGCGCCCGCCGAGAATTCCTTCATCCAGATTGCCGCCGATACCGCCACGTCCGCGATGGGCCGCATCGGCAGAGAACGCGGATGCGGTTGTTTCAGCAGTTGATCGATCAGCTCGTTCGAGCGCCCGAGCACATGTTCGGCGATGAGCTTGCCCGCCGCCGATCCGCGGCTCAAACCAAGTCCGTTGCAGCCGACTGCTTCGTACACGCCGTCGTCGCGCTGGCCGAAGAGCGCGCCATTGTTCGCCGAGAGGCACAACGCGCCGCCCCACGTGTATTGCAGCTCGACATCCTCGAGCATCGGAAAACGTCGATCGAACGAACGTCGATGCAGATGCTTCGCCTTCGTCAGATCATGTTCCGAGACCGACAGATTCGGCCGGAACGCGAAATGGTTGCGTACGCAAATACGGTTGGTCGCGAGACGTCGCACGGTCGTGCCCATCGGGTCCGCGGGAATGAGCGCCCATGAATCCGTTCCGCCGAGCCGCGCGATTTCATCGTCGGTCATCACGCGCGACATCGACGCGAACGTGTAGACCGGCAGCAAGCCATTCGGATGGCCGCCAAACGTCGCCGCATACGCGTTGGTGCAGAGCACGACGCGCTTCGCTTCGATGCTGCCGTTCGCGAACGTCAGCAGCTTCGTCTGGCCGCGCGCTTCCATGTTCTTCACCGCGCTCAGTTCGAAGACCGTCACGTTCGACGGCTGCGTGGCCGCGAGACCGCGCATGAGTGCCGCCGGCTGGACCGTGCTGCATCCCGGCGTGAAGAGCGCGCTTTGATAGAAGCGCGTGCCCGTCACCTTCGCGATCGCGGCTTCGTCGAGCCATTCGCACGGCTCGTCGATACGCGCGAGTCCGTCCGCGAAATGCGTCAGCGCCGTGTGGCCTTTCTTGTTGACCGACGCGTGATACTTGCCATCATCGCGCCAGTCGCAAGCGATGCCGTGCCGCTTCACCGTATCGCGCACATAGCCGATGCCGTGCCGTTGCAAGCGCACGTCCGCCTTGTCTGCCTCGACACTGCGCGAATAGCTTTCGCTGCTGATGTCGTGCGGCAGATCGACGAAGAAGCCGGAATTGCGGCCCGCCGTCGAGCGCCCGATGCGATCGGCCTCGACGAGCGCGATCGATGCATCCGGCGCAAGCTCGGCGAGCCGCCGCGCCGCGCACAAACCGGTGATGCCGCCGCCCACCACTACGTAGTCGAAGCGCAGCTCGCCCGTCACGCGGTTCGCGGGCGCGGCGGGCGGCAGGCTTTCCCACCATCCGTTGACGCCATCAGGTGCGGGAAGCCGCATGAAATCCAGTTTCGAGGCCATTCACGTATCGCGTTACTGAGCGTTGCGCAGCAAGGGTTGAACGAGCCTCGCGAAGGCGCTGCGTTCTTTGTCGCTCAACGTGCCGAGCGGCGCACGCGCGATGCCGACTTTCGTGCCCGCGAGCTCGCAGCCATAGCGCACGTACTGGATGAACTTGCCGCTGCGCTCCAGCAATTCGAGCACCGGAAGCAACTGCGTCATCAGCTTGCGGCCGGTGCTGAAATCCCCGCGTTTAACGCACGCTTCGAGCAAATCCGTATGCGCTTCCGGCAAAAAGTTCGACGCGCCCGCGACCCAGCTACGCGCGCCCCATGCGAAGAATTCGAGCGCCTGATCGTCCATGCCGCAACTGAGAACGAAGCGCTCCGGCAGTTGCGTGGCCAGATGATGCAGATGCGCGATGTCGCCCGTGCTCTCTTTCATCGCGGCGAAGGTCGGGCGCTGCAGCAGCTTGTCGAGCACTTCATCGCCGATGGCCGTGCCGGTGCGCGCCGGAAAGTTGTAGAGCATGATCGGCATGTCGAGCGCGTCGTCGACCTTCAGCAAGTGATCGAGCAGCTCGTCTTGCGTCGGCTGCACGTAGTAAGGCGCCGCGACCAGCAATGCGTCGTAGCCCGCGCGCTTCGCTTCGTTACCGAGACGCACGACTTCCTTCGTCGTCGTCGCGTTGATGCCGGCGGTGAGATAGGTCTTGCCGCCGACCGCCGACGCTACCGTCTCGAGCGTCTTCACACGCTCTTCGAAACTGAGCGCATAGTATTCGCCGGTCGTGCCGCCGACGCCCATGCCCGTAACGCGGCCAACGAGACTCTGAGCATGCTTGCCGAGCATGTCGTGATCGATTTCGCCGTCGGCCTTGAACGGGGTGACGAGCGGTGTATGTACGCCTTCGAAGCTCATGTTTGTCTCTCTGATGGATGGATCGTGCGAAGTCATGCGCGGCGCACGTCGAACGTGCGCTTTGCAAGCGTCCTGCAGTACGCCTTCACTGTGTCAGCCACGCCTTGACCTTGTCCGGATGCGCGTCGACGAATTTCTTCGCGGCCGTCGCGTAGTCGTTGGTCGAATTGCCTTCGAATTCGATCGATTCCACGTCCGCGAGCGTCAGCTTGAAATGCTTGAAGAACACGTCTGCGCGGGGGAACTTGCCCGCGAACTGCTTCGAGGCGAATGCATGGACCTGCTCTTCGCCGCCGAGCGTGCCCTTCGGGTCCTTCAGATAGCGCATCTGCCACTTCTGGAACAACCAGTGCGGGCTCCAAACGGTCGCGACGATCCATTGCTTCGATCCGTATGCGCGCTGGATTGCCGCGAGCATGCCGGCCTCGCTCGCCGATTGCAGCTTGTAGCCCGACAGGTCATACGCCTTGATGGTTTTCTCCGACGCCTGCATGAGACCGCCACCCGGCTCGATGCCCTGGATCACGCCGTTGAGCTGCTTCTGCACTTCAGGCTTCTTCAGATCCTCGATCGAAGAAACCTGCGACTCGGGCACATACGCGGGCACCGCCCAGCCGTTCTTGCCGCCCGTATAGATGATGCCGACGTCGTCGAGCGTGTCCTTGTAGCGCGCGACATACTGACCGTGCGTCACCGGCAGCCAGCCGCCGACCATGATGTCGAGATCGCCGCGCGATACGCCCTGATACTGGATGCCGATATCCGCCTGAACGAATTGCACCGGCTGCTGAAGCTTCGTCTCCAGCACGTACTTCGCGACATTGGCGACCGCGAGCACGTCGGCCCAGTTCGTGACCGCCACTTTGATCGGCTCGGCGGACATCGCCGGGCTCGCGCCGACCCCGAACGCCACAATGGCCGGCGTCACTATCTTGACGATCAAGGATTTGATCAGGTTGTTTTTCATTACGGACTCCGTATCTTTCATAGCATTGTGGTTGAGTAATCGATGCTCGTATCGCTCAGGTCTGCGCGTTCGCTTGCGCCGCGGCGGGCTTTGCCGGCGTGGAGATGACCTTCTTCTTTTTCTTCGCTTTCACGCCGAAGCTTTCCGTCAGGCGATCGAGAATGATCGCAAGCAGCACCACGCCGAGACCGCCCTCGAAACCGATGCCGATATCGAGCCGCTGAATGCCGCTCAGCACGTACTCGCCAAGGCCGCCCGCGCCGATCATCGAAGCGACCACCACCATCGACAGCGCCATCATGATGGTCTGGTTCACGCCCGCCATGATCGAAGGCAGCGCGTTGGGCAACTGAATTTTCCAGAGCAGTTGCGCATCGGTGCTGCCGAACGAGCGGCCGGCTTCGAGCAATTCCTCGCGCACCTGGCGGATGCCGAGCGTCGTCAATCGAACGACGGGCGGCATCGCGAACACGATCGTGGCGATCACCGCGGGCACGCGGCCGAGGCCGAAGAGAATGACCGCGGGAATGAGATACACGAACGCGGGCATCGTCTGCATGAAGTCCAGCAGCGAACGCAGCACGACTTCGACACGCCTGTTGCGCGCGCCCCAGATGCCGAGCGGCACGCCGATCACGAGACTGAAGAACGTCGCCGCGACAACGAGCGCGAGCGTCGATACCGTCTGCGCCCACAGGCCCATGTAGTTGATGACATAGAGCGCCGCGCCGACGAACACCGCGAACACGACGCCCTTTCTCCACAGCGCGAGCGCCATGAGGATCGCGAGCATCGCGATGAACGGCACCGCGCCGAGACCGTCTTCGAGGAGCTTGATGACCGCGCCAAGCGCAGCCGAGAAGGCATCGAAGCCGCCGCGAAAGTGCGAGAAAAGGAAGTTGACCGCGTCTTCGGCGAATCGTCCAAAAATCGAGGAATTCATGCTGCTCTCCGCTCCATGACCTGCTTGAGAATCGTGCGGCAGGACACCACGCCCGCGAGCCTGCCTTGTTCATCCGTGACCGGCACGTCGTGCTCCTGCCCCAGTGCAATGGATGCGAGCTGATGCAGATCGGCTGTCAGCGGAACCGCCGCGACATCGCGAAGCAATGCATCGCTGATCGGCCGGTTGCCGCTCTTGTGCAGCGATGCAGGCGTCACGCAACCCTGATAGCGCCCTGCTTCATCGCAGACGTATCCGCACTCCGCGCCGCTGTCGATGAGGCTGTTCAGATAGCGCTCGGAAGGCGCGCTGGTATTGCACGCGATGAGACCGCGCTCGACCTTCGTCATCAGGCTCGATGCTTCGAGGAAGCGCGACACGTCGACGTTGCGGAAGAAATCGCGCACGTAGGCGTCGGCGGGTGACTGGATGAGTTCTGCCGGCGTGCCCACCTGAATCAGACGGCCGTCCTTCATGATGCCGATGCGCCCGCCGATCTTCACCGCTTCCTCGATGTCGTGCGAAATGAAGACGATCGTGCGCCGCTCTTCCTTCTGCAAACGCAACAACTCGTTCTGCATTTCGAAGCGGATGAGCGGATCGAGCGCGGAAAACGCTTCGTCCATCAAGAGCACCGAGGGATTCACCGCCAGCGCGCGCGCGAGACCCACGCGCTGCTGCATGCCGCCCGACAACTCGCTCGGCAGCAGCTTCTCGTAAGAAGCGAGGCCGACGCGCGTCAATGCGGCGCGTGCGATGTCATAACGTTCCGATTTTTTCTTGCCCGCGACTTCGAGCCCGTAAGCAATGTTGTCGATGACCGAGCGGTTCGGCAGCAGCGCGAAAGACTGGAACACCATCGCCATTTTTTCGCGGCGCACGGCGCGCAGTTCGGGCGTGCTCATCGGCGCGATGTCGCGCCCTTCGAGAATCACTTGCCCCGAAGTCGGCTCGATCAGGCGATTGAGCAGACGCACGAGCGTCGATTTTCCGGAACCGGAGAGGCCCATGATGACGAAGATCTCGCCCGCGTTGACGGCAAGGCTGACATCGTCGACGGCGACCATATTGCCTGTCTGCGCGAAGATTTCGTTTCGGCCGAGGCCTTGTTTCAAGAGCTCCTGGGCGCGCTCGGGCTTCGCGCCGAAAATCTTCGAAAGGTTCTTGACCGTGAGAATCTCGGTCGTGGATGCCGCGACAGGACGCGCCGGCGATACGGTGCCGGACTGCGCGGAAGCCGTGCTCGTGACTTCGTTCGGTGCGAGCGTCAGGTTGGGAATCATCGGGTCATTCCACCTAGCAGGTTCAAAAAGGAGTTTGTCGCTGCCGGAAACAACCCGGCGTTCTTTGCGTTGAATGAAGCGTACATGGCCAATTTCGATCATCCACCGACATTTTCTGAGCCCTTTTCGATACTTCTGGTAATGCATGTGTCCGTCGCATTCGATGCCTGAAAAAAACGGAACGCAGCGTGAATGCCGTAGAGCCAGCACGGGCGCGGCTTTGCAGGCGACGGGCGCGCGCGTGGCCGCCGTTTGCCGCGAGACCGCTCGAAAGCGACGCTAGGGAATGCCCCTAAGCGACGCCCTTCGCATGACTTTTTCGGATGGTAGGGGCGGAGATTTACGCGAATGCCGTCACTGCACTTCGAGTATGAAGTGGGCGATCACAGCCGCCGCGGTCGCTATCGTGGCGAGCCAACTCAGCGCGCGAAGCGCCCAATGCGCGGCGAGGTCGCCCACGGCTTCGCGCTTCGAACTGAGCAGCACGAGCAGCACGAGGACCGGCGTCACGGTCATGCCGTTGACCACCGCGCTCCAGTAGAGCGCGCGCACCGGGTCGACGTGATAGTGCGTGAGGACCACTGCTGCGATCGTGCCGAGCGCGATCGTGGCGACGAGCACATACGCGATCCGCCGGTCTCGCCGTTCGCCGCGTTTCCAGCGGAACGAACTGGCTACGGCCTGAGCCGCCGAGCCCGCGAGCGGCGGCAGCGCCAGCAAGGCCGATCCGAGAAGCGCAAGTGCGAGAACCTGCCGCGCGTAACCGTGCGCGAGCGGCTCGAGTACACGCGACATCGAGACCGTATCGCCGACGGATGCATGGACGAGCAGATGGAGCGTCGCGGCCGCGGCGATCATCACGCAGATCGCAATCGCGTTCGAGCACGCCGTTCGCCAGAGCGTGTCGCGACGCACGCCGCGCATCGTCCGCTCCAACGCTTCTCCACGATCGCCGCTCTCTCGTGCGTCGCGGACCTCCTGCTCCGCTTGCGCAAACAGCAAGTAAGGGCTGACGGTCGTGCCGAGCACCGCGATCAGCATCGACATGTAGCCCTCCGTCCACTCCACGCGTGGAATCACCGAGCGGATGGCAACCAGTCGCCACGGCACGTCGACGAGCAGGATCACGCCGACGTACGCGAACATCGCGAGCGTCAGCCACTTGAGGACGCGCGCGTATCGCGCATAAGCGACGCTCCATTGCAACACGAGCGAAGCGCATCCCGAAGCAAGCGTGAGCCACAGGAGCGAACCGCCGACGAGCGAACTGAGCGCGATGCCCATGGCGAGAACATCGACCGCGATATTGAACGTGTTGGCGATCACGAAACGCGCGACCGCAAAGTAGAAGAACAGCCGCGAATAATGTTCGCGCATGTTCGTCGTCAGGCCTTGTCGCGTGATGGCGGCGACGCGAGCGGCGATCAATTGAAGCGCGACGGTCGACGGGTACGAGAGCACGCACACCCACAATAGGTCGAATCCGTACCACGCGCCGGCGAGCGTATAGGTGGCGAGGCCGCCCGGATCGTTATCTGATGCAATCGTGACGAGGCCCGGTCCGACGTCCGCCGCCCATGAGTGCGCGGGCCGCGCGGCGCCGGACATGCGGCCGTCGAGCGCTGTCTTCTTCTGACGAAAACGCATGTGCCAACTCGATGACGAGATGCACACGCGATGCACGAATCGTTCCGCTCGCCTTCGCTTCGAAACGAATAGTTGACCATTTCTCTTGGAATTGGCATAATGGTCGTTGAAGTACAAGAAGTCGATTGCTGCTCATCAATAGTCCGATTTTCCCCGGTATTCGTTGTCCATTCCCCTCCTTGCCGCTTCATCCCGCTCGATCGAGCAACTTATCTATTCATTTCAGGATTTTTATGGACACCGGTACGGTTAAATGGTTTAACGACACCAAGGGTTTTGGCTTCATCAGCCCGGATAATGGCGGCGACGATCTTTTCGCGCACTTCTCGGAAATTCGTTCGGACGGTTTCAAGACGCTGGCCGAAGGTCAGAAGGTCAGCTTCGAAACGAAGCGCGGCCCGAAGGGCATGCAGGCTTCGAACATCAAGCCGCTGTAAATCTGCCGCTGTAGCGCTGTAGATCCGCATCACGCCGGGAACCGCAACGCCGGTTTCCGCGCTCTTGTTGTCCGCCTCCGTTTCCCGCCTTTTCTCTCCCAGGCTCTGACAGCCTTTCGACGATCGCGTTATCAGCGCGCATCGCTCCTGCGCTTTCGGCATCTGGCCGCAAAGCATTTACATCTAAAACTAAAATGACATCACTCAATCACTACCGTGGTTATACGGTGCACGCGTCCGCGCATCGGCTCCGCGACAAGACGTTTTCAGCCAATCTGATGCTCGAGCGTTCGAGCGAACATCCGACGGATGCGCAGTATCGCTTCTACTCGCTCGACTATTTCGCGAAGGAAAGTGAGGCGGTCGAATTCTCGCGCCGATGGGCGCGCGAATGGATCGACACGCGAGGCTGACAGCCGCAACGATTCGGCCCGTGTCGGCCCAGTGCTTTCGATTGATCGATCAAGCACCGGTCGACCGGACCGCATCGCGTGGATGAACGCGTCAGACCACCGTGATCGTCACATCGATATTGCTCTTCAGCGCCTTCGAGTACGGACACGTTTGATGCGCCATCTGCGCGATCTCTTGCGCCACCGCGCGCTCGATTCCCGGCAGGCTCACGTTCAGGCGCGCACGCAGCAGATACGCATCGCCGTTCATGCCGAGGTCCACTTCCGCATCGACGGCGGTGTCGGCCGGCAGACGCGTCTTCAGCTTCGCCGCGGCCTTGCCCATCGCGCCGATGAAACACGCCGACCAGCCCGCCGCGAGCATCTGCTCGGGATTGGTGCCCGCGCCGGCCGATCCGGGCGGCGAGAGTTTGACGTCGAGACGGCCGTCGGTGCTCTTCGCATGGCCTTCGCGGCCTCCGACGACGCGCGTTTTGCCCGTGTACAGGACGGTGTCGATCTGGGTCATGATGCGTTCCTCTTTGGATTCGAAAAGTTGACTGGCTTAGTGATGCGCGAAGAGCCGGGCGACGTCGTTCGTGGCCACGCCGCGCGCGCCCGATTGCGAAACCGTGTCGCTCATGCCGCCGTATGCCTGCATCGGCGCGGCGGCGCTTTCGCTGGCGATGGTCTGCGCGCTCACGCCGCGCTGCGACGAAGGCGCGCCGGCAAGCGGATCGTAGTGCGGCGCGGGGCCGTAGCCGCTGCTGGCGAAGGCGGAACCGGCGGCGACGGCGCTGACGGCGAAGACTGCGGCGGTGACGAATTGCTTGATCATGATTCGAACCTCGTTTGCGTGATTCAGGAAATGGATTAGCTGCCTTGATAGAGACTGCGCAACGCCGCGATCTCGCCATCGCGTTGTGCCTGTGCCAGCTCGGCCTTCACTTCGGCGCGCGTCTTGCCGGCATACGCGTGGTTCGCGACGGCCTGTTGGGACTGCACGTTCAGCGGCACGTTCTTCACGGCGGCGTGAGCAACACCGGTCATGGCGCCGGCGACGAGAGCGAAAGCAACGATCGTGGATTTCATGGTGTTTCTCCTTGAATGCTGATGATTCGGTCGGTTGAGTGAGTTACGGCGATCGGGCATCGCGGGTGTCGGTCTTGGGTGTCACTCGTGAGCCGTCGTTGTGTGTATTTGAAGGCCCGCACGTATCTGGCTTGTGTCGGCGATGCGGGTCTTGTGCAATGTTTTGTATCGCGCACGTTGCAGATACATTGCGATACAGAACCCCGCCTAGCGCTCGGCCAGCAGCTTGCCGATCGCGGCTTCGGTCTGCGCGTAATCGCCTTCGCCGAAATGCGTGTAGGCCACGCGCCCGTGCTTGTCGATCAGATAGAACGCCGGCCAGTACTGATTGCCGTACGCGGCCCACGTCGCGTAGCGGTTATCCAGCGCGACGGGATACGTGATCCCGTTGCGTTCGATCGCGCGCTTGACGTTGTTCGTATCGCGCTCGAACGGAAACTCGGGCGTATGCACGCCGACGACCACGAGCCCTTTGTCCTTGTACTTCTGATTCCACGATTTCACGGCCGGCAGCGTGTTGAGGCAATTGCCGCACGCGAAGGTCCAGAAATCGACGAGCACGACCTTGCCGCGCAATTGCGCGAGCGAGAGCGGCTCGCTGTTGATCCACTTGTCGATGCCGGCGAACTCCGGCGCGACGTTGTCGCTCGTGTGAGCGCTTGCGGGTGCGGCGGCCTGCGCGGGCGCGATGGCCGCACACGCGGCGATTCCGGCGCACACGGCGGCGTTTCTGATGGCGTCGAGCATGACGAAGTCCTCTTGAATGCGGTGAATATCGGAGCGGCGTGAGATGGCTGGTGAGATCGCCACATCGCTCCGGCAGGCCGACGTTCGCATCGGCATGAGCGCATTGGACTGCGCGCGCGTATCCCGCTTGTGTCGGATAAAGGCGCGCTGCGCAATGTTATGTATCGCACGACATGCGGGATACACTGCGATACAAAACGTCCGCCGAAGCGCGCTATAACGCAGTCATCGCAATCGGCGGGAGCTTCGGATGAAACGCATGCTGGCGGTCTTCGCCTTTCTCATCGGCGGGATCGCGACGGAAATGGCCCATCCGGTTCAGTGTCTGCTGGTCAGCCCGAGCCGGATGCAACTCAAGCGTCAACGACAACGATCCATCGATGGAAACCACTGATCACGTTTTGATCGTCGACGACGATCGCGGCATCCGCGAACTGCTCGCCGAATACCTCGAAAAAAACGGAATGCGTGTATCGCTCGCCGCGAACGGCCGGCAGATGCGCGCCGTGCTGGAGCAGCAAGGCGCGCCGGATCTGATCGTGCTCGATCTGATGCTGCCCGGCGAGGATGGCCTCGTGCTGTGCCGCGAGCTGCGCGCGGGCAAGTTCCGCCATGTGCCGGTGCTGATGCTCACCGCGCGCAGCGAGGAAGCCGACCGCATTCTCGGCCTCGAAATGGGCGCCGACGATTACCTTCCCAAGCCCTTCGCCGTGCGCGAATTGCTCGCGCGCATCAAATCCGTATTGCGCCGCACGCGCATGCTGCCGCCGGGCATGGAAGTCACCGAAACCTCGCAGATGCTGGGATTCGGCGACTGGCGTCTCGACACGACCGCGCGCCATCTCCTCGACGCGGAAGGCACGATGGTCGCGCTCTCGGGCGCGGAATACCGCCTGCTGCGCGTGTTTCTCGACAACGCCCAGCGCGTGCTCACGCGCGATCAATTGCTGAACCTGACGCAAGGCCGCCAGGCCGATGCATTCGACCGCTCCATCGATCTGCTCGTCTCGCGCTTGCGTCAACGGCTGCGCGACACCGCGCGCGAGCCGCGTTACATCAAGACCTTGCGCAGCGAAGGCTACGTCTTCTCCGCCGAAGTCAAACCGGTCGAGTCTTCTCAATGAGCACCGTTTCCTCCAGTTCACCGCTGCACTGGCCGCGCACGCTGTTCGCGCGCCTCGCGCTGATACTCGTCGTCGGGCTCGCGCTCGCCCAGACATTCTCGTTTCTTCTGACCATGCGCGAGCGCGACGAATCGATGACCAACATGATGGTCGGTTACGTCGAGCGCGAGGTCGCGAGCTCGGTCGCGCTGCTCGATCATCTGCCGCCGGAGGAGCGTGCGCAGTGGCTGCCGCGTCTCGCGCGTCGCAGCTACGAGTTCATCCTCGGACCGGGTGATCAGACCGGCGCGAAGCCGGATGCGGAGTTGTCGGAACGCTTCGCGAACTCGATCGGCGCGGGCATCGCCAATCGTTATCCGATGACGGTCAACGCCGTTCCCGGTCCCAGGGAGCGTTTTCAGGTGCATCTGAAGCTGTCGGATGGCTCGCCGCTCACCATCGACATGCGTCCGGTCGCCGGCATGCCGATGTCCGGCTGGCTCCCGCTCGTGCTGACGTTGCAGTTGATCGTGCTCGGCGCGTGCTGCTGGCTCGCGGTGCGCCTCGCAACCGGCCCGCTCAAGCGCCTCGCCAAAGCCGCCGATACGCTCGGCCCGGATCTCAAGGCCGAGCGTCTGCCGGAATCGGGACCGGAGGAAGTCGCGCGCGCCGCCAAAGCGTTCAACGCGATGCAGGACCGCGTTTCGATGTACATGGCCCAACGCATGCAGATCCTCGCGGCGATCACGCACGATTTGCAGACGCCGATCACGCGTATGCGGCTGCGCGTCGACGTGATGGACGACGAATCGACCGGCGCGAAGCTGCAGCAGGATCTGAAGGAGATGGAATCGCTCGTGAAGGAAGGCGTGACCTACGCGCGCACGCTGCACGGCACGAACGAAGCGCCGCGCCGCATCGATGCTGACGCGCTCATCGAAACCATGGTCGACGATTATCTCGATGCAGGACAATCGGTGAGGTTGTCGGGCAACATCGGCGGTGCACTGATGGCGCCGCCGCAGGCCTTGAAGCGCGTTATCGGCAATCTCGTCGATAACGCGATCAAGTATGCCGGCGAGGCGGAAATCGAAGTCTCGACGCGCGACGACGGACGCGCCGTCATCTCCGTGCTCGATCGCGGGCCGGGCATTCCGGAAGAATCGCTGGACGCGGTGTTCGAGCCCTTCGTGCGGCTCGAAGATTCGCGCAACCGGCAAACGGGCGGCACCGGACTGGGGCTCGCGATCGCGCGCCAGCTCACGCTCGCGATGGATGCGTCGCTCACGCTGCATCATCGGGAAGGCGGCGGGCTCGAAGCGCGGCTCGCGCTCAAGAAGACCGATTGAGACATTTTTTCCGATCCATCACATACGACGTCTTATATTTCCTTACGCGTTTGCACCGAGTTGACGTGTCTCCTGCGTCTTGGATAACGTTTGCCTTGTACGCAAACTGATACGACATCCGATAAATAAACGATCAGGAGACGATCGATGAAGCACCCACAAAACCGCGCGCGCCGCGCGTTCGTGAAGTTCGCGGGGCTGTCGGCGGGCGCCCCGCTGCTCGGCGCGATGAGCACATTTGGCGCGCTCGCCGGTTGCGGCGGCCACGACGACTCCGATTCCGCCTCCGGCTCGCCGACGCCGCCCGCCGCGCAAGACCCGATCTGGGGCCCGTCCGGCTCCGCGACGCAGATCGTCAACGCGCTGCAGAGCGTCTCGACGTCGATGTTTCCGAGCCGCCAGTTCCTCGTCACCGATTACGGCGCGAAAACGTGCGCGGTCGTCGCGGCGGCGAATCCATACACCGATCCGGCGAAGTCGCCATTGAGCACCGGCGCGGACCAGACCCACGCGCCCGGCTCCTTCGATTCGCGCCCCGCGTTTCTCGCGGCCATCGCGGCCTGCAACGCGGCGGGCGGCGGACACGTCGTCGTGCCGTCGGGAACGTGGTATTGCGCGGGACCGATCGTGCTGCTGTCGAACGTCGACTTTCATCTGTCCGCGAACTGCACGATCTACTTCAGCCCGAATCCCGCCGACTACGCGAAGGATGGCCCGGTCGATTGCGGCGCGAACGGCAAGCTCTACTACAGCCGCTGGCAGGCGAACGACTGCCTCAACTACGGCCCGCCGGTCTACGCGCGCAATCAGACGAACATCGCGGTGACGGGCGAAGGCGACAGCTCCGTGCTCAACGGCCAGGCGATGACGCCATTCGCCGGCAGCGGCAACACCGCGACGTGCTGGTGGACGTGGAAGGGCAATAGCGGCGTCTACGGCTGCGTGAATTCGTCGACGCCATCGCAGGCATCGGTCAATGCGAACAACGTCGACCTGAAGACCGCCGTGCCCGGCATCGCCGATGCGCTCTACACCAAGCTCACCGATCCGGCCACGCCGTGGCAGCAGGACCAGAACTATCTGCCGGCGCTATCGGAAGCGGGCGTCGCCATCGAAAAGCGCATCTTCGGCATCGGCCATTATCTGCGGCCGTGCATGGTGGAATTCATCGGCTGCACGAACGTGCTGATGGAAAGCTATCGCACGAACAACACGCCGTTCTGGCAGCATCATCCGACCGATTGCCGCAACGTCGTGATGCGCAGCGTGACGGTGGACAGCATCGGCCCGAACAATGACGGCTTCGATCCCGACGCCTGCGACACGGTCCTCTGCGAGAACGTGACGTTCAACACCGGCGACGACTGCATCGCGATCAAGTCGGGCAAGGATCTCGACACGCAGTACGGCCCGGCGCAGAACCACGTCATCCAGAACTGCACGATGAACAGCGGCCACGGCGGCATCACGCTCGGCAGCGAAATGGGCGGCGGCGTGCAGAAAATTTACGCGCGCAACCTGCAGATGCTCAACAAGTTCTGGGCGACGAATTCGCTGAACATCGCGATCCGCATCAAGACGAACATGAATCGCGGCGGCTTCGTGAAGGACTTTTACGTCGACAACGTGACGCTGCCCAACGGCGTGAGCCTCACGCCTTCCGGTTACGGCAGCAGTCTGCTCGCGGGCAGCCCGATCAACGCGACGGTGCCGCTCGGCGTGGCGACGGCGACGGCGGCGAATCCATCGGCGGCGCAGGGCGGCATCATCACGTTCGATTGCGACTATCAGCCGTCGAAAGACGCGATCCGCACGCGGCCCGCGCTCGTGCAGAACGTGAACATCTCGAACCTGAAGGCGAGCAACGTGTCGCTGAACGGCGTGAGCGGATCGTGTTTTCAGGCAATCGTCGCGCAAGGCCCGGTCGCGTTCGATTACAACGGCCCCGCGCCGACGCCCGCGATTCCGGCGATCACCGGCGTCACGATCACGGATTGCGATTTCGGCACGCCGGTCGCGGCCGGACCCGCAACGGCGACGACGCCCGGCCCGATCTACGCGTACAACGTTCACGACATCGTGCTTGCGAACACGCTGATCGCGGGCGTCGCGATGAACTCGACGGTCAGCGACGCGCGCTGAAACGACGCCACGCAAGCCAGGGCAGGCGCGCGAGGAAGCCGAGGAAAAGCCGCATGTGCATCCACGTCAGCAGCGCGTTGTCGCGGCCGTAGTGGAAGTGCGAGACGCCGCCTTCCTCGGCCGTGAAGTAGCGCACGGGCGCGTCGACGTTGATCGGGCGCACGCCGCGCCAGCACAGGCGCACGACCGCTTCCGGATCGAAGTCGAAGCGGCGCATGAAAGTCTGCGCATGCATGAGCGCGGCGAGCGGCGCGATCGGATAGACGCGAAAGCCGTAGAGCGAATCGCCGATGCCCATCCACAGCGTTTCGAGATTCGCCCAGCCGTTCGAGATGCGCCGTCCCTGCACGCGCAGTTGCGGCGCGCTCGCATCGAATTTCGGGCGGCCGAGGATCATCGCATCGGGCGCCTTCATCGACGTTTCCATGAACGTGCGGATCAGCGCGGCGGGATGTTGTCCGTCCGAGTCCATCGTGAGGACGTGCGTGAAGCCGAGCTTCGCCGCTTCGTCGATGCCCGCGAGAATTGCCGCGCCCTTGCCGCGATTTTCTGGCAGCACGATCACGCGCAGCCCGTCGTCGGCTTCGGCCATTTTGACGAGGCGTTCGGCGCTGCCGTCGGTACTGCCGTCAACGACCACCCACACCGGATTCCACTGCTCGCGCGCCCCGCGCACGGTTTCATCGACTTTCTCGCCGGGGTTGTAGCTCGGAATGAGGAGGAAGTGCGTGGACGATGCGCGTGTGGAAGGCATTGCAAAAAAAAGCGGAATGAGTTGCGACGAATTTTAAAGTCTGCCGACGCCGATGCTTTCAGTCGCGGATGCGATGCGCGTCGAGTTCGCCCGCATAAAAGCGCTGCAATTCGGCGATGAACGCCTGCAGCGCAGCGTGATCGCGTCCCGGCGGCGCGAAGCGGCGGCCGAGCGTCACGCGATAGGTGATCGGCAGCGCGGGCTTCCTGAAGATCTGCCAGCCCTTGCCGAGAAAACCGGAATTCGTTTCGATAATCAACGTCTGGACCGGCGTCTGCGCGCGCGCCGCGATCAGCGCGATGCCGCCCTTCAGCGGATTCACCGCCGCGCTTTCGGTGCGCGTGCCTTCGGGAAAGAGCAACAGCGGACTGCCACGCTGCAGTTCGGCGACGGCGGCGCGAATCAGCCCGACGGACGTATCGTTGACGATATAACCCGCGAGCAGCGCGCCCGGCCCGAGAAACACGTTGCCGGCGACATCGCCCTTCATGACGCAGCAGGTGTCGGGCACGCGCGACGCGATCAGCAGCGCATCGAGCAGGCACGGATGATTCGGCGCGAGGATCATCGCGGGCTGGCCCGCGAGCGCGTCGAGTCCGGAGAGATCGAAGCGGCATACGCCGAGCGTGCGCAGCAGCACGAAATAGCCGTGCCACACGCGCTGCACGACGGCTCGTCCGACGCGCCGGCCCGCATCGACGCTCAATACGCGGCGCAGAATCCACGCGAACGGAAACCACGCGAGACAGACGAGCGCGAGCACGACGAGCGCGAAATAGAACGCCACGCATTGCCATGCGGATTCGAGCGCGCCGGCAAGCGAACCCTTGCCGTCCGCCGCGCCGAATTTCCGATGAGCGTCACTCATCGCGCCACCCGATCGAGCATCATCAATTGGCCGATAGCTCCGCGCGTTGCGCATCGCGCAGATTGCGGCGGCGCTGACGATACGCGCGCAGCGAATTGCGCCAGTCGAGCGCGGCCGAGATGTAATAGATGCCCTTGAATGCGCGCAGCGAAGGCCAGATCGGCGTCGAGCCGAAGATATCGCCCGCGAGCAGCGACAGCAGCGCTTCCTTCATGCGCAGCGGATTTCTCGGGCCCATGAAGAGATTGCGCATCGTCGGCGAGGTCATGCGATAGATGAACCACGAAAACTCGCGCGGACCGTGACGCACGTCGCGGTCGAACTTCGCGAGCGCGGCTTGCGCGTTCGCGGGATTCCTCAGCGCGGCGTCGATCGCATCCGCGCCCGCGAACGCGCTCTGCATCGCAAGCATCACGCCGGACGAGAACACCGGATCGATGAACGCGAACGCATCGCCGAGCAAGAGGAAGTTGCGTCCGTGCGTCATGTCGCCGGTGTACGAGTAGTTGCCGGTCGCGTGGACTTCGCTGATCAGTTCGGCATCCTTCAGGCGCGCGGCGAGCGGCGGGCACATCGCGATGGTCTCGCGAAAGAACGTCTCGACCGACGTGCCCTTCGGACGCTGCTTCAGATACGCAGGCCACACGACCGCGCCGACGCTCGTCGCGCCGTCCGCGAGCGGAATGAACCAGAACCAGCCGTGCTCGAACCAGAACACGGTGATGTTGCCTTCGTTTTCGCCTTCGTTGCGGCGCGCGTTGCGGAAATGGCCGTACAGCGCCGACGAGTTGTGCCGTTCGTTGCGGCGCTTCGTCTTGAAGTGATTCGCGAGCAGCGTGTCGCGCCCCGAAGCATCGACGACGAAACGCGCCCGCACGTGCTCGATGCGGCCATCGTCGTGTTCGGCGTCGATCGTCGCGCTCGAACCATCCGGCGCGAACGCGACATCGCGCGCGCGGCAGCCTTCGCTCACCTGCGCGCCGTGCTTCGCGGCGTTGCGCAAGAGGATGTCGTCGAGCTCGGAGCGGCGCACCTGATACGCGCTCGGCATCGACTTGTCCCACGCATCGGCGAAAAGGAAACGCTGCATGCGATTGTCGTGCTGCGGCGATACGAACTCGGCCGCGAGCTTGACCATGCCGATCGCGCGCACTTCATCCGCGATGCCGAGCTTTTCGAACAGCCGCAAGTTCGCCGGCAACAGCGATTCGCCGATATGAAAACGCGGATGCCGCGCCTTCTCCAGCACGCGCACGCGATAGCCGCGGTCCGCGAGCAGAGTCGCGGCGGTCGATCCGGCCGGTCCGCCGCCGATCACGACGACATCCCAGGTTTGCGTCGTTTCACTCATCTGCGTCCCTCGGTGTGCTGTTCAGGCGATCCCGCCGTTGATCGACAGGACCTGCCCGGTGACATAAGCCGCCGCATCCGACACCAGATACGCGACCATGCCCGCGATTTCTTCCGCCGTGCCCGCGCGCTGCGCCGGCACCAGTTGCTTGATGCGCTCGGGCGGAAAGGCGCTGCCGAGCATCGGCGAATCGATGACGCCGGGCGCCACCGCGTTCACGGTGATGCCGCGCGACGCGAGTTCCTGCGCCAGCGCACGCGTCGCGCCGATCAGCCCGGCCTTCGCGGCGGCATAGTTCACCTGCCCGCGATTGCCCATTAAACCCGACAGCGACGACATGTTGACGATGCGTCCCCAGCGCGTGCGGATCATCGGCATCAGAAGCGGCTGCGTGACGTTGAAAAAACCGTCGAGCGTGACGTCGAGCACGCGTTTCCATTGCTCACGCGTCATGCCGGCCATCGGCGCGTCGTCGTGGATGCCCGCGTTGTTCACGAGAATCTGCACCGGGCCGTCCGCGAGGATGCGCGCGAGCGCGGCGTCGGTGGCGTCGGGATCGGTCACGTCGAAACCGATGGCATGCGCCGTGCCGCCCGCCGCGCGAATGGCTTGCACGCAGCTTTCAGCACGCTCGATGCCGCCGTTCGCGTGAATCCAGACTTCGTGTCCGGCCGCGCCGAGCGACCGGCCGATGGCTTGTCCGATTGCGCCGCTGCCGCCTGTCACGAGCGCGCGCATGGCCTTATCGCGTGCGATGCGCGGCGACGTGCGCCGCGAGCGCGCCGAGGCTCGCGAAAATCTTCTGATTGTCCGGATTGTCCGAGCGCAGTTCGAAGCCGTACTTCTTCGAGATCAGGAGCGCGATCTCCAGAATATCGATGGAATCGAGCCCGAAACCTTCTTCATACAACCGCGTATCGGCCGAGACGGCCTTGGGATCGACGTCCTCGAGATTCAGTTCGGCGACGATCAGCTCGGCGAGCTCTCTTTCCAGTTCATTCATCGTGTGTACAGGCCAGCGCAGGGAGGCGCCAAGGGCGGCTCGGAAAACGTGCGCCCCGCTTATCCGCACGTCGTCGGCTGCCTGTTATCGAGATAATTGCAGTGGCGAAATTCTAGACGATGCCCCTTGGGACGCCTAGTAGGAAAGGTAACTGGCCGCATGGCATCCGGCACCGGTGTAATTTTGAGAAAAATCAGGGAGTTCGCCGCGTGACGGGACCCCTGCGTCGGTAGGGTAAAATTCGCGCGTCTGACGAATGTAAGATCATCGAACAATCGGTTACAGACCGCCCGCGCACCGGCGCGGGAAAATGATCGTCAGGCGGGCGACTGCCGAGTTTTCTTCAACAACCGAGCGTTCACTAAAGAGCGCCGCAGCCGCATCCCATGTTGCGTACCTTTTTTCATCGACCAGCGGTTTTCGAGCGCCCGTCGCCTCCCGCGGGAGCGCGCCGATGAACGCCACCCGCTTTCTGCGCGCGGCGGGCGTCGTTGCCGCGATCGTCGCGTATCAGCTTGGCGCGCACCATGCCGCGTCCGCGCCCGGCGCGCACGGACTCGGCCTCGCGCTCGTGCTCGCACCCCTTTTGTTGATCGCGCTGAACGCCGCCGTGCGCTCGAGCGCGCGCGCGTGGCTCTTGCCGCTCTGGGCGCTCGGCTGCATGGCGCTTTGGCTCGCGCGTGCGCCGCTCACCGCGCATTTCGGCTGGGGGCTGTGGATCGAACACACGAGCTTCAATCTCGCGCTCGCGTGGATGTTCGGCCGCACGCTGGGACCGGGCCGCGAGCCGCTCTGCACGCAGTTCGCGACGATGGTCCACGGCAAGCTGGAGCCGCGCGTCGCGGGCTACACGCGGCGTGTCACCTTGGCATGGACGCTCTTCTTCGTCGCGACGGCGTTCGTATCGACGATGCTGTTCGCGTTCGCATCGATCGTCACGTGGTCCACGTTCGCCAACTATCTCGCGCTGCCGCTCGTCGGGCTCATGTTCGTCGCCGAATACGCGTGCCGGCGCATCGCGCTGCCGGACATGGAGCCGTCGAGCATCATGGACGCCGTTCGCGCCTACGCCCATTCGATGCAGATGCGTCGCAGCGGAGCGCAGTGATGCCGTCGAATTCATCGCACATGCAGACTTTTCCGCTGGTTTTCCACACATCGCCGGATCAGACCATCGCCTGGCGCGACGGCGCGAGCGTCTCCGTGCGCGACTTTCTCGCCGATGTCCGCGCGCTCGCCGATGCGCTTCCCGAAGGCGGGCATGTGTTCAACGTGTGTACGGACCGGTATCGCTTCACGGTGAGCCTGTGCGCGACGCTCGTCGCGGGCAAGACGAGCCTGCTGCCTTCGACACACACGCCGGAAATGGTGCGCGCCCTCGCCTCGTTCGCGCCCGACGCGTTTTGCCTGCACGACAGCGACGATTGCGCGATCGATCTGCCGCGCTTTCGCTATCCGGAGGTTGCGCACGTGGACGTTTCCGGCGAAGCGCAGGTTCCGCATATCGACGGGGCGCGCGTCGTCGCGTACGTGTTCACGTCCGGCTCGACCGGTGTGCCGGTGCCGCATCGCAAGACGTGGGGCTTTCTCGTGAAGAACGTGCGCGCCGCCGCCGACCGGCTCGGCCTGCTCGGGCAAGCCCGCGCGACGCTCATCGGCACGGTGCCGCCGCAGCACATGTACGGCTTCGAATCGACGGTGCTGCTCGCGCTCATCGGCGGCCTCGCGTTCAGCAACCGTCAGCCGTTCTATCCTGTCGATATCCGCGCGGAACTCGACGCCGTGCCGGAACCGCGCGTGCTCGTCAGCTCGCCGATCCATCTGCGCGCGCTCTTTGCCAACGACGAAGCGTTGCCGCGCGCATCGCTCGTGCTGTCGGCGACCGCGCCGCTTTCGGAAAAGCTCGCGCTCGACGCCGAAGCGCGCCTCGACGCGCCGCTGATGGAAATCTACGGCAGCACCGAAACGGGCCAGATCGCGACGCGCCGCACTGCGCGCACCGCCGCGTGGGAATTGTTTCCCGACATCGCGCTGACGCCACGCGCCGACGATGCCGACGATCCCGGCGAACCGACGATGTGGGCGTCGGGCGGACACGTCGAAACGCCGGTGCCGATGGGCGACGCGCTCGAACTCATCGACGAGACGCATTTTCTGCTGCACGGGCGCAAGGCGGATCTCATCAACATCGCGGGCAAGCGCACGTCGCTCGCGTATTTGAATCATCAGCTGAACGCGGTGCCGGGCGTGGTCGACGGCGTCTTCTACATGCCCGACGAAACCGAAGCCGACAGCGAACCCGTGCGCCGTCTGATGGCGCTCGTCGTCGCGCCGAGGCTTGCCGTGGCGGATTTGCAGCGGGCGTTGCGCGAGCGCATCGACGCCGCGTTCATGCCGCGTCCGCTGCTGTTCGTCGAAACGCTGCCGCGCAACGCGACCGGCAAGCTGCCGCGCGACGTGCTCACGCAACTGATCGAGCAGGAACGCAAGCGGCGCGCGGCGTTGAGCTTCACCGTGCCGCCGGATCATCCCGCGCTCGCCGGACATTTCCCCGGCCATCCGATCGTGCCGGGCGTCGTCCTGCTCGATCACGCGCTCGACGCGATCGGCGCCGCGCTCGGCACGAGCGTTGACGCGTGCAGGATCGAATCGGCGAAATTCCTGAGTCCGGCGAAACCGGGCGAGGCGCTCGATATCGCCTACGAAACGGCGGCGAGCGGCGCGATCCGCTTCACGATTCGCGCGGGCGCACGCGCGGTGGCGAGCGGCGCGCTCGCGGCGCCGTCCGCCGGGGACGCTCGGGCATCGTGAACAAGCCACGCAACCGCGACGACTGGGCCGACCGCCAGGAACGCAGCAACCTCGCGTTGCTGCGCTTCATGACGTGGATATCGCTGCGCTTCGGACGGCGCATCGGGCGCGTGCTGCTGCGGATCATCACCGCGTATTTCGTCGTGTTCGCGCCGCGCGCGCGGCGTGCGTCGCGCGGCTATCTGAATCGCGCGCTCGGGCGGCATGCGGGCTGGCGCGACGGGTATCGGCATGTGTTTTCGTTCGCATCGACGATTCACGACCGCATCTATCTGCTCAACGAGCGCTTCGATCTGTTCGATATCCGCACGCACGGCGTCGAGGATGTCGAAGCGGCGCTCGCCGGCGGACACGGCGCGTTCTTGATGGGCGCGCATCTCGGCAGCTTCGAAGTGGTGCGCGCGATCGGGCGGGCGCAGCCGCATATCCGCATCGCGATCACGATGTATGAAGAGAACGCGCGCAAGATCAACGCGATTCTCGCCGCCGTGAATCCGGCCGCGCATCACGATGTGATCGGTCTCGGCAAAGTCGATGCGATGCTCAAGGTGCGCGAGCGGCTCGATGCGGGCAGCCTCGTCGGCATTCTCGCGGACCGCACGCTGCCCCAGGCCGGCGACGCGCTCAGGGAACGCGACTTTCTCGGCGCGCCCGCCGCGTTTCCGCTCGGGCCGCTGCATATGGCGGCGGTGCTGCGCCGTCCGGTCGTCTTCATGACGGGGCTGTATCTCGGCGGCAATCGCTACGACATCCATTTCGAAACGCTCGCCGATTTCTCGACGATCGAGCGCGGCGAGCGCGCCGCCGCCGTCGATGTCGCGCTCACGCGCTATGTCGCGCTGCTCGACAAGTATTGCCGCGCCGCGCCGTACAACTGGTTCAACTATTTCGATTTCTGGCAGACGAGCGCCGCGCAGGACCACGCGCCCGCGAACGCGGCGCCGCTGCGGGAAGCGACGAGGGATTCCTGAACTCATGCGAATTTTCGCCGCCGTTCTGACGGCCGCCTTGCTGTCGGCTGCATCGACGATCAGTGTCGCCGCCGACGCCCCTTGGACGCTCGATCGCCTGATGAACACGCTCGGCGCGAAGAAATCGGGCCGCGCGCATTTCACCGAGACGCGTTATCTGAAGATCGCGCAGGCGCCGCTCGAATCGTCGGGCGAGCTCGTGTTCGTCGCGCCCGATCATCTGGAAAAGCACACGACGAGTCCGAAGCCGGAGAATCTTGTCGTCGATGGCGACATGCTCACCGTCGACCGCAACGGCCGCAAAATCACGATCCCGCTGCGCAACTATCCGGAACTGGGCGCGTTCATCGAAAGCATTCGCGCGACGCTCGCGGGCAACCGCTTCGCGCTCGAAAACGCGTACAAGGTTTCGATCGACGGCAAAGGCAACGACTGGACGATGACGCTCGTGCCGATCGATTCGCGCATGCAGCAGAAGGTCAGCTCGATCACGCTCGCAGGCACGGGCGCGGCGCTCGCGCGCGTCGAGATTCGCCAGGCCGACGGCGACCGCTCGCTGATGCGCCTGCAAGACGCGTCGGCGCACTGACCGCGGCATGCGCGCGGTCTCGCGGTCCTTGCGTCAGCCGGCGGTCATCGTCTGGCTGTGCTTTCTCGCGGCGTGCGCGGCGATCATCGCGCGCGCGAGCTTTTCCGCCGATCTCTCCGCTTTCCTTCCGCGCACGCCGAGCGAGCAGCAGCGCGTGCTCGTCGAGCAGTTGCGCGACGGGCTCGTGTCGCGGCTGATTCTCGTGGGCATCGAGGGCGGCGATGCGAACGCGCGCGCCGGCCTGTCGCGCAAAATCGCGGCGACGCTGCGCGAGGACAAGCGCTTTTCGGCGATCAACAACGGCGAGCCGGTCGGACAGGCGCGCGACGAGCGCTTCGTGTTCGAGCATCGCTATCGACTGAGTCCATCGGTTACGCCCGAGCGCTTCAGCGAATCCGGCCTGAAGGACGCGCTCGCCGACAGTC
Source organism: Caballeronia sp. LZ028 (assembly GCF_031451415.1). Taxonomy (NCBI): domain Bacteria; kingdom Pseudomonadati; phylum Pseudomonadota; class Betaproteobacteria; order Burkholderiales; family Burkholderiaceae; genus Caballeronia; species Caballeronia sp. LZ028. Next base: position 829,419 of record NZ_JARUXN010000003.1, read on the forward strand.
TCGACCTGCTCGCCTCGTCCGCGGGCATGATGACGAAGGACTTGCTGCCGCACGATCCGACCGGCGAAGTCACCGCGCTCGTCAGCCGTCTCGACAGCGGCGCGCAGCCCGCGATGCACGGCGGCGTGTGGGCATCGCGCGACGGCCAGCGCGCCGTGTTGCTGGCGCAGACCGCGGGCCCCGGTTCCGACACCGACGCGCAAGCGAGCGCGATGGCCGCGATCCGCGCCGCGTTCGACAAGGCCGCGCCGGGCGCGACGCCTTTTCGCCTGCTGCTGACGGGGCCGGGCGTCATCGCCGTCGAATCGCGCGACACGATCATGCGCGACGTGCGCTGGCTGTCGGCGGCGAGCATCGTGCTGATCGTCGTGCTGCTGCTCGCGGTGTATCGGTCGGTGCCGACGCTCTTGCTCGGCCTGATGCCGGTGCTTTCCGGCGTCGCGGCGGGCGTGGCCGCCGTGAGCCTCGCGTTCGGCACGGTCCACGGTCTGACGCTCGGTTTCGGCACGACGCTCATCGGCGAGGCGGTCGACTATTCGATCTATCTCTTCGTGCAATCGGCGGGCGTTCAACGGCGCGAATCGCTGAAGGACTGGGTCGCGGGCTTCTGGCCGACGATCCGTCTCGGCGTGCTGACGTCGATCTGCGGCTTCGCCTCGATGCTCTTCTCCGGCTTTCCGGGCCTCGTGCAGCTTGGGCTGTATTCGATCGTCGGTTTGTCGACGGCGGGCATCGTCACGCGCTTCGTGCTGCCGCATCTGCTGCCGCAAGGCTTCGCGATTCGCGATGTCTCGCGCCTCGGCAATGTGCTCGCGCGTTTCGCCGCGCGCGCGTCGCACTTGCGCGTGGCGCTCGCGGTGCTGCTTTTCGCCGCGCTCGCGACGCTGCTCATGCAGCGGCACGGCTTGTGGAGCCAGGAGTTGTCGTCGCTCAGCCCGGTTCCGAAGGCGAGCCAGGATCTCGACGAACGCCTGCGCGCGGATGTCGGCGCGCCGGACGTGCGCTATCTCGTCGTGGTGTCGGCGGCGAGCGAGCAGGCCGCGCTCGAGCGCGCCGAAGCCGTCGCCCGGCAATTGCAGCCGCTCGTCGATGCCCGCGTGATCGCCGGTTTCGAAAGCCCGGCGACGTATCTGCCGAGCGACGCCGCGCAGCGCGCGCGCATCGCGAGCCTGCCGGATGCCGATACCTTGCGCGCGCGTCTCGCGCCCGCTTTGCGCAATCAGACGATCCAGGTAAAGCCCGAGGTTTTCGAGCCTTTCATCGCCGATGTCGAAGCCGCGCGCGCGCAGCCGCTCTTGCGACGCGCCGATCTGCGCGGCACGTCGATGGCGCTCGCCGTGGATTCGCTTCTCACCGAACGCGACGGCCGCTGGACCGCGATGCTGCCTTTGCGCGCGGCCGAAGGCTCGGACGTGCAGGTGCACCAAATTCGCGCGGCGGTCGCGGCGGCGCGCGTGCCGGACGCGCTTTTCGTCGACATGAAAGCGGAAGCCGATCGCCTCTACCGGAACTACGTGCACGAGGACATTCGCCTGTCGCTCGGCGGATTCGCCGCGATCGTCGTGCTGCTGGTGCTCGCGCTGCGCTCACCGGTGCGCGCGGCGCGCACGCTGGCGCCGCTCGTCGCGGCGGTGATCGTCGTGATCGCGAGCCTCGCGCTCGCGGGCAAGTCGCTGACGATCCTGCATCTGATCGGCATGCTGCTGATTGTCGCGGTCGGCTCGAATTACGCGCTCTTCTTCAACTATCGCGCGCACGCCGAAAACGACGCGGTTTCGCCGCAGACGCTCGTCTCGCTCGTGATCGCGAATCTCGCGACCGTGCTCGGCTTCGGCCTGCTCGCGCTGTCGAACGTGCCGATGCTCAAGACCTTCGGGTTGACGGTCGGTCCCGGCGCGATTCTGGCGCTGCTGTTCTCGGCGATTCTCGCGCCGCGCTCGGGATTGTCGCGATGAACGCGCCCGGCGAGCCGCGCCGCTGGACGCCGACGCCCTTGATCGGCGGCGCGGCGGCCGTGCACGCGGGCGCGCTGGCATCGCTGATCCTCGCGCCCGCGACCTGGCCGTGGGCGGCGGGCGGCGTGATCGCGTCGCATCTCGCGCTGACGGCGGCGGGACTCTGGCCGCGAAGCGCCCTGCTCGGCCACAACTGGACGACGCTCCCCGAATCGGCGGGTGCGTGCATCGCCATCACCATCGACGATGGCCCCGATCCCGACGTGACGCCGCGCGTGCTCGATCTGCTCGACGCGCATCGCGCACGGGCGACGTTCTTCTGCATCGGCGAGCGGGCGCGCGCCTATCCGAACATCGTTCGGGAGATCGTCGCGCGCGGACATGCCGTCGAGAATCACAGCCAGCGGCATCGGCATGATTTTTCGCTGATGGGACCGGGCGCGTTGCGGCGCGAGATCGACGCTGCGCAAGCCACGTTCGAGGAAATCGTAGGCACGCGGCCCCTTTTCTTTCGCGCGCCAGCGGGCTTGCGCAATCCGTTTCTCGAACCGGTGCTGTGCGCGCTCGGCCTGCAGCTCGCCAGTTGGACGCGGCGCGGTTTCGATACGCGCACCGGCGACGCATCGCTCGTTTCGCGACGTTTGCTGAACGGATTCGCTGCGCGCGACATTCTGCTCGTCCACGATGGCCACGCCGCGAGGGACGCAAACGGCGCGCCCATCGTGCTCGCCGCGCTCGACACCGTGTTGCGCGCGGCGGCGGATCGCGGGCTTGTCACCGTCACATTGCGCGAGGCGATCGTCGGATAGACGGCGCGGCCCCTCCGCTCGATTCTGGTGAGCACCCCATTCACTCCGCGCACACTATTGTTTCGGATTGCAAATAAGAATCTTCCGGAAGAGAAAAGCCACAGTCGCAAAGTATGCTTGGATCCGAAGCGATGTGTCTTTTTCCGTAAACAATATGTCGGATGACGAAGATAAGGGGTGACTGTGAGAGGGCTTGAACGAATTGCTTTTGATGCACCGAAGTCACTGGCGGAGATCACCGAGGAGCGGCTACGACAGTTGATCGTCAATGGAGAACTGGAGTTTGGGGAACAAGTCACGGAATCCAGGCTGTCCGACCTTTTTGGCTTGAGCAAAACGCCCGTCCGTGAAGCGCTCCTTCGATTGAGCATTGCCGGCCTCGTCGAGATAAAAGCGCGATCGGGAACCTATGTGTTCTCGCTGACGGACAAGAACATCTGCGACATCAGTACGCTACGCATTACGCTCGAACAGGCCGCCATTCGCTCCGCCATGCGCGAGAACGCTGCCCGCCTCATGGAAGAACTGAACCGGAACCTCGACGCTGCACGCGCCTTGCACGCAACGTTCGAGCTCGCAACGTATCGCGCGCTCGATCATGAGTTTCATCAGATTCTCGTCAGGCATTCGGACAACCCTTATCTGATCGATTGCTACTCGACGATAAGCACGAAGGTATTGGCGATGCGCAATCGCCTGACGTTCTCGCGCGAGTACATCAATAAATCGATTGACGAGCATCGTGCAGTCACCCGCGCGCTGGTCGAAAACGATGTCGACGGAGCCTGCATCATTCTTGCAGAACACATCAACTGTGGCTTCACGGAGCGCACGCGACGTCTGTTGACAGACATCGCGCGAATGCAGTAAGGCCGGGCGCGTGGTGCGCTTATTCGATCGTGAAGGCGTGATACCGCTTCACGACGTCATCGTTCAGTTCTTGCCCAAGCCCCGGCAAATCCGGGACTGAGAAGTCGCCGCGCTCGGGTTGATAGTCGTGAATGCACAACTCGCGCACGCAATCCTTCAGGCTGTGCGTGTGATGCTCGTGAATGATGAAGTTCGGTACCGCGGCTTCGAGGTGGAGCGCTGCCGCAGTCGAGACCGGCCCGCCGCAGATATGCGCCTGCATCGTCGCGTCGTACAGGTTTGCATAGTCACAGATTTTCTTCGCCTCCGTCAGTCCGCCGCAAAGGCAAATATCCGGCTGTATCACGGCCACGGCCTGTTTTTCGAACAGATCGCGATAACCCCAACGCGTATAGCAGCGTTCGCCGGTCGCGATCGGGATCGACGTATTGCGCGCGACCATCGCCATGTTGTCCATGTTGAGCGGATGAACCGGCTCTTCATAGAACAGGATGTTGTACGGCTCGACAGTTCGCGCGAACTGGATTGCTGCGTTGACCCCAAGCAGCGCGTGGGCTTCGATGATGATGTCGACGTCCGGCCCGACAGCTTCGCGCATGGCCGCGATCCGTTCCTCACCCATGCGCAACTGGTCCGCTCGTAACAGCCCGAAGTAGTTCTGGTTGACTTCCCAATCGAGCGGCGGGCCGCCGTTGCGGTCGACTTGCAACGGGTCGACCTTGATCGCCGTATAACCCTGCGAGACGGCTTTGCGTGCTGCGTCGGCGTACTGCTCGGGGCGTGTAAGCATTTGATGCGTGTCGCTCCAACCGAACTGAAGTTGACTGGCATAGGCGCGCAACCGCTCGTTTGTCTTGCCGCCGAGCAACTGATAGACCGGCGCGCGCAGGGCTTTGCCGCGGATGTCCCACAGCGCGATATCGATCGCGCTCATGCCCGCGTAGAAGACGTTTCCGCCGCCCATGCCCCAAAACGTTGCGCGGAACAGGTTTTCCCAGATCGCTTCGACCTTCATCGGATCTTTGCCGAGGATGCGCGGGGCCAGGTCGCGCACGATGCCGACGCCCGCCTTTGCGCCCGCGCCATAGGCCAGGCCGACTTCGCCGATGCCGCTGATTCCCTCATCGGTATTGATACGGATAAGGACCGGATTGAAGCGCGCCATGCGCGGATCGGTTCGGCTGACTTCACAATCGAATATTTCGACGTTCGTTATTTTCATTGATCAATATTCCAGAGAGACTTCGATGGAGCCCGATGCGACGATGTCAAGCGTTCGCGGTTTGCGCCGACGGACCGACCTTCGGTGTCTGGCGAGGAATGCTCATCGTGACCAGCACACAGAACGCGGCGACGCACAAAGCCGCCTCGACCATGAACACGCCATATGATCCGTAAGCCTGAGAGACATGTCCGAGCGCCTGGTTCGCGAGAAAGCCGCCGAGACTGGAGCACGAGTTGATAAAAGCGATGCTCAACGCGAGACCGGCCGGGGACAGCATTGCAGGGGGAATGGCCCAATACGGGCCGTAGAAGCTCAGAATGCCAACGCCAAACAACGCCATGCCAGCCATGCGAAGCGACATGGACGGAACGCTCGCGATGACGAAGAAGCCGACACCCGCAAGCAGCATCGGTAGCGCGGCGTGCCATTTGCGCTCGCCCGTGCGGTCCGAGTGCGCGCCCCAAAGCGGCATCGATATCATCGCGCAGACATACGGCAGCGCCATGATGAGCCCGGTTTGCGTATCGGTCAGGGACGCCGCGAATCCCTTCACCTGCCCCGGAAGCCAGTAATTCGATGCTTGCGAGGCCGCTTGAATCAGCATGTATGAGAGCGCCAGTTTCCAGATCGTCGAATTGCCCAACACCATCTTCAGCGTCGGCTGTTCGTCGGCGCCCTGCGCGCTTCTTTCCCGCTGCAACTCCGCTACGAGCCACGCTCTTTGATCCTTGTTCAGCCATTTGGCATCCGCAGGCGCGTCGACCAGAATGAAGAAAGCCAGACCGCCCAGCAGAATGGTCGGCACGCCTTCGATCGCGAATAGCCAGCGCCAGCCGCCATACCCGGCCATGTGGACGTGCTCGACGATCCAGCCGGACATCGGCCCCGCGACGACCGAGGAAAAGGCAATCGCCATCATGAAAAACGACGTGACCTTGGCTCGCTCGCGAGCAGGGAACCAGCAGGCGAGATAGAAGATCATGCCGGGGAAGAAACCCGCTTCGAACACGCCGAGCAGCAGGCGCGCGATCGCGACGTGGGTCGCAGTCTGGGCAAAGAATGTCAGTGCTGTAACCGCGCCCCACACTATGACGATGAAGCTGATCCAGCGGCGCGCGCCCAAGCGCTGAAGCGCGAAGTTGGCCGGAATCTGGCACAGCAGATACGACGCAAAAAACATCGATGCGATCGTGCCGAACTGGGTCGGGGAAATGTCCAACTCCCGATTCATTTGCAGGGCCGCGAAACCGACATTCACCCGGTCGAGATAGTTGAAGAAGTAAAGAATGAACGCGAACGGCACGATCTTCCACATCACCGTTCGAATGACCTGCGGCCCAAATTCCTGACGCTCCAAAAATGCCTCCCGAATATCGAATGGTCAACATACCTATTTAATATTGACAACACGGTATCCAGCAGCGTTTTCTCCGTCAACCCGAAGTATCTGATGTATGAGACACCAATTTGTGTGCCGTAGCGTGTCACGCTTCGCTTTATTAAATCTTCGCAATTCTAAACATCCAAGAACGATCGATAGACAACGTCCTATTTGAGCGAAGACCTTCAGTCAGCGAATTTTTCGAAGCCAAAACCGAAACAGGAGAATGAAAGGTGCCAGCGCAAGAAGCATCACGATTTCCAGTGCCCCTTCGCACTCGAGGCAACGTGGTTCAGAATCCGGATGCCGTCGCCGAAGCGAGGCTGTGGTCTTTGCTCGACGCAAAAGCCGTCGCCATACTTGAAGCGACGCCTGAGCTCGACAGCATCATTGAACGCTTGCATCAAAGTCACGGATATCTCGCAAGAGCCGAGGCGGATCTCTTGCATCTGCGAAGCTCGCTCAGGATGCTGGCCACGCAAAAACGGGCCGCGCAAGCGGATATAGACGCGGCAGTCGAGCAAGCAACGACCGCCGTTAGCAGGACCGTCGAAAACCGCGTGCAACTTGCACTTGACGCGTCGCGAAACGGAATAAACGTCAGGTTCTTTTGCGTCGATCACTTCGAGAATCCCGCGAGCGCAGACGGTCTGTGAGGGCCGAAATCTTCGCGCAACGATCGATCCGCGCGCGGATGTGCTTCGTCGCGATGCGGAAAAAACAACGTGTTCAGACTCGAACATGTTCAACGATCTCCGGCGCTTTCGAAAGATTGAATCTATAGTCGAGGGGCTGACCCGTCAGGGGCCGTTGCATACGTGAACTCACCCTCGCCCGAATGCTGCCCGCCGCGCTCATCGAAACCGCCAGCCGCCCCTACCGCGCGGCGGGCCGGTTCGCGTGGCACTTCGCATCGGCCAAGCTGCGTCGCGATCCGTTCTTCGCCCATATCCTCGCGCACGGCCTGATTCCGGATGGCGCGCGCATCCTGGATCTCGGCAGCGGCCAGGGCTTGCTCGCCGCGTGCCTCGTCGGCGCGCACGCGTGGCATGGCGAACACGCCCAGCGTGCGTGGCCCGCGCGCTGGCCCGCGCCGCCCGTGCCGCGCTCGATTCACGGCATCGATCTGACGCCGCGCGACGTCGCCTGGGCGCGCATCGCGTTGCAGGCGCACGAGGCGCGCATCCGATTCGTGTGCGACGACATTCGCGCGGCGCCGTTTCCCGATGCCGATGTCGTCGTCGCCTGCGATGTGCTCCATTACGTCGATGCCGACGCGCAGGTGTCGATCCTCCGCCGCGCGCGCGCCAGCCTCGCGGCGAACGGCGTGCTCCTGCTGCGCGTCAGCGATGCCGCCGCCGGCTGGCACGCGCGCCTCGATCGCGCCATCGATTTCGGCATGCAGATCGCGCGTTCGGGGCGCGCGAACGGTCTGACGGTCCGCAGCGAGGCGCAATGGCTCGCGCTGCTCGGCGATCTGCGATTCGCGGTCTCCATCCGTCAGATGGGCCACGGCGCGCACGACGCCAATCGTCTGTTGATTGCGCGTCCCGTCGGCTGATTGGCGGCATCGTCCAAAGGCCTCGTTTGTTACAATTCATCGTTTTCGAACGCTCCCGACTCAAGGGAAACGAGCCCGTAGTGAATCCTCTTCTGCTTACGCATTTCACCGCGACGAGTTGCGCGGGCCGCGGGCTCGACGCGACGCTCGCCGCGCTCTCGGACGCACGCAGCGGACTCGCGCCGTGCGACTTCGAGGGCGCCGCGCTCGCCACTTATACGGGCCGCGTCGCGGGCATCGAGGATGCGCCGGTGCCCGCGGATCTCGCCGCGTTCGACTGCCGCAACAACCGGCTCGCGCAACTCGCGATGACGCAGGACGGCTTCGACGACCGCGTCCGCGAAGCGATCGCGCGTTACGGCTTGGAGCGCGTCGGCGTGTTCATGGGCACGAGCACGGCGGGCATCCTCGAAACCGAACTCGCCTACCGGCGTCGCGACACCCGGACGGGCGCGCTGCCCGCCGATTTCAATTACGCCAACACGCACAACCCCTATTCGCTCGCCGCTTTCGTGCGCGCCTATTTCGGGCTGCGCGGGCCGGCGGCGTCGGTGTCGTCGGCGTGTTCGTCGGGCGCGAAGGTGTTTGGGTCGGCGCGGCGCATGCTCGAAAGCGGCGTGATCGATGTGGCCATCGTCGGCGGCGTCGATACGCTCTGTCTCACGACGCTCTACGGTTTCAATTCGCTGGAACTGCTCGCGCCGGGTCCGTGCAAGCCGTTCGACGTGAAGCGCGACGGCATTTCGATCGGCGAGGCGGCGGCGTTCGCGCTGCTCGAACGCGATTTGGCCGATCCCGCCGATGACGACGCGATCCGCCTGCTCGGCATCGGCGAATCGAGCGATGCGTATCACATGTCGTCGCCGCATCCGGAGGGACTCGGCGCGCGCATCGCGATGGAACAGGCGCTCGCCAGCGCCCGTCTCGATGCGAGCGACATCGGCTACGTGAATCTGCACGGCACGGCGACGCCCAGCAACGACGCCGCCGAAAGCCGCGCTCTTACGAGCCTGTTCGCGCGCGTGCCGTGCAGCTCGACCAAGGGCGCGACCGGGCATACGCTCGGCGCGGCCGGCGCGCTCGAAGCGGTGATCGCCGCGTTGACGCTGCAGCACCAGATGATTCCCGCAGGCGCCAATACCACCGAGCCGGACCCGGCGCTCGGCCTCGACTACGTGCTGACGACGCGCGCCGCGCCGTTGCGGGCTGTGCTGTCGAACTCGTTCGGCTTCGGCGGGACGAACTGCAGTCTCGTGTTCGGACGCAAGGGAGCGGCATCGGCATGACTCCATTGCGTGCATTTATCGAAGGCATCGGCGTGATTGGTCCGGGCCTGGCCGGCTGGCCCCATGCCGCCGACGTGCTGACGCAGCGCGCCGTTCGCGACGCCGCTCAAACCGTGCTGCCCACGCCCGCCGGTCTGCCGCCGGCCGAACGCCGCCGCACCGGGCCGGTCGTGCGCGCGGCGCTCGCTGCCGCGCACGAAGCGGTCGCGCAGAGCGGCCGCGACGCCGCGACGCTCGCCGCCGTGTTCGCGGCATCCGGCGGCGACGGCGGGAATTTCCACGCGATCTGCGAAACCCTCGCGAGCGCCGAACCGCAGCTCTCGCCGACGCGCTTCCACAACTCGGTCCACAACGCGCCCGCGGGCTACTGGAGCATCGCGACGCGCGCGATGGCCGCGTCGAATGTGCTGTGCGCGTACGACGGCAGCTTCGCGGCCGGCTTGCTGGAAAGCCTCGCGCAAGTGAGCGTCGATGGCGCCGCGACGCTGCTCGTCGCCTACGACACGGACTATCCTGAGCCGTTGCGCCAAGTGCGTCCCATCGTCGATGCGTTCGGCGTCGCGCTGGTGCTCGCGCCGCATGAGAGCGAGCGGACGCTCGGGCGCATCGAAGCGCATCTGTCGGACGAGGACGCTTCCGCTTTCGCCGATGCCGATCTCGAAGCGCTGCGCCTGTCGAATCCCGCCGCGCGCGCGCTGCCGTTGCTCGACGCGCTGGCGCATCGGCGGGCGGCGAACGTCGTGCTGGATTATCTCGACGGCACGCAGCTCGCCGTGAGCGTCGAGCCGTCATGATGTTCGGCCGCGACTGGATCGCCGCGCGCATTCCGCATAGCGGCTCCATGTGTCTGCTGGATGGCGTCGTCGCGTGGGATGCAAAGCGCATCCGCTGCACCGCGACGAGTCATGTTTCGCCGGATAATCCTTTGCGCTCGAAGGGACGTCTCGCGTCGGTATGCGGCATCGAATACGCGGCGCAGGCGATGGCGGCGCATGGCGCGCTCGTCGCATCGAACGAAGCGAGACCGCGCGTCGGGATGCTGACCAGCGTGCGTGGCGTGGAAACGCACATCGACCGGCTCGACACGCTCGACGCCCCGCTCGATATCGAAGCCCAACGCATGGGCGGCGACGACAACACCGTGCTCTACCGCTTCACCGTTCACTGCGCAGGCCGGCTGCTGCTGAGCGGCCGCGCTGCGGTGATTCTCGACGCCGCTCAGCGCGCCGGTTTCGTCGCGCAATAAGCGGAAAAGATGCCGAGCTCGACGTCGCGGCGCACGTCGATGAAACCGGCGCGCTCGATCGCGGCGATCACATCGGCGGGCGGCACGCAGGCCTCGATCGTGTCCCAGTAATAGCGCATCAACTCGACGCTTTCCCCTTTCTTGCCGACGATGCGCGCGATCGTCGGCACGACGCCGCGCATATAGAACTTCAGCGCAGCGATGCCGATACCATGCCCGGGCCGCGTGATTTCCAGCACGCAGAGCCGTCCGCCGGGCGCGAGCACGCGGAAGTATTCGTCGAAGGCCTTCGAAAGATCGCTTACATGACGCAGCGCGAAGCCCATGCTCAGAAAATCGTAGGCGGCGTTCTCGCACGGCAGATCTTCCGCCGTGCCGATGCGCGTTTGCACGCCGATCGGCAGATGCGCCTCGCCGACCATGCCCGGACTCGGATCGACGCCGGTCACGAGCGCCGGATCGCCGGTGATCGCGACCGCTTCCCTCGTGACGAGCCCCGTTCCCATGCCGACATCGAGCACGCGCATGCCGCGCGCGAGTCCCGCCGATCGCAGCGCGCGATTTCGATACCACGAACCGGAACCGAGCGCCATCACGCGTTCGATCGCGTCGTAGTCGGATGCGGTGCGGTCGAAGATGCCGCGCAGCCAGACCCGCCTTTTCGATTCGTCGGCGTAGTAGGAGGTGAGCGGCTCGTGCGGAGCTTTCTTGTCGAGGGGATCGCGCCGATGAGAGGTCATTCAGTCTCCAGATTTCGCTGTTCGTTTTATCGCTTCAGTGAAGCGCCGTCCACGCAAGCGCGATGGAGAACGTGGCCAGCACGATCGATGCCCCGCGCTGAACGCGATCGGGACTCAGCCACGCGAGACGCCCGGTGCCGAGCGCCGCGCCGAAGGTGATCCACAGAAAGCCGATCGGAATCAGCGCGGCGGCGAAAATCGACATCGTCTGAAGATAAACGACGGCATTGCCGAAGGCGCTAGCCGGAAAGATCGCGCTCGCGAAGAGCATCGCCTTTGGATTGACCAATGTGGTGACGAAGAGGGTGCGCATGCCGACCGTCTTTTGCGCGGACGTCGGCAGGGAGACGGCAGTGCGCCACATCACGACGGCGAGATAGGCAATGTAGACGCTGCACGCGACGCGCAGAAATGTCGGGAGCCAAGTGAGAAAGCCGGCCGCGTGCGTGACGAGATAGCCCCAGACGGAAATTGCGATGAGGTAGCCGGCGAGCTCGGCGGCCATGAGCGGCGTGGCGCGCCTGACGCCGCGACGCAAGCCCGCGGTCGCGAGCAGTGTGTTGGTCGGTCCGGGCGTGATCAGGATGATGACGATGCCGAGCAAAAGGAGCGCGGCCTGCGAGCTTGAATGCATGAAACGGTTTTGAATATTGGATGCAACGTGCTTAATACCATAATTCGATGCCGTTCCTGCCGCGCGGCAAGGTTTGCTAGCGTGTCCAGGGGCGCATCGACGGCGTCAGCGCGCAAGCGGCTTCGCCTGCTCCATCGACGACGCGCGCACGAACTTCCCCGCGCCGAGATGGTGAATCGTGTGTAGCGGCTGATTCGATTCGTCGATGATCCAGTGGCCGTCGACGAACACGCGCGAATCGGCAGCGGCTGCGACGACTTCGGCAAAACAGGTGTCGTAGGCGTCTTCCGTGTGCTTCTCGTCGATCAGCCTGCATTCGAGCCAAGCCGCGCAATTCGTTTCGATGAGCGGCAGACCGAGCACCGGCCCTTCCACGATGTCGATTCCGAAGGCCTCGAACTTGTCGATCTCGCGCCCGCTCGTCGAGCCGACGGCGTACGTGAGATCGATCATCGCCGCACCCGGCACGACGATGCCGAACGTGCCGCTCGCGGCGGCGAGCTCGCGCGTGTAGGTGCGCTTGTCGATCACGACGGCGATGCGCGGCGGCGTGAACTCCACCGGCATCGACCAGGCGGCGGCCATCACGTTGCGGCGCGCGCCGTGCGCGCTGGTGACGAGAACGGTCGGACCGTGGTTGATAAGGCGGCTGGCGTGCTCCAGCTTGACGGGACGGAAATGGCTCATGGATTTATGTGTGCAAAAGACAATGCGGGCCATTGTATGCGGCGTTCAAAATGCGCGCGTCCGCCGATCAATCCGAAGAAGATCTTCTTGACAGACACTCTTACGATATATATCTTTAGATATGTTTTACGACATATCTGGAGTGTTCCCTATGAAATCCCGCTGCTTTCAACGTGCGCGTGACGGCGGTTTCCGCGCATTCGGCTTTGATGGTTCTGCGTTCGACGCCCCAGCGTGGCACGAACGATTCGCTTTCGAACGTTGGGGAATGATCGGCCGTCATCGCCATGGCGGCGGCGGTCGCTTCGGCGGCGGCCCCGGTGGCATGGGCGGCATGGGCGGGTTCGGCGGCGAAGACGGCATGCCGCGCGGCCGCAAGTTCTCGTCGGACGACTTGCAACTGTTGCTGCTCGCAATGCTCGCCGAAGCACCGCGTCATGGTTATGAACTCATCAAGGCGCTCGAAGACCGCTCCAACGGCTTCTACGCGCCGAGTCCCGGCATGGTCTATCCGGCGCTCACCTATCTCGAAGAGCTCGGTTATACGACCGTCGAGCTGGAAGGCAACCGCAAGCGCTATGCCCTTTCCGACGCGGGCCGCGAATACCTCGCATCCAATCGGGAACGCGTGGACATCATGCTCGCGAAGCTCACGCATTTCGCCCGCAAGATGGATCTCGTGCGCCGCGCGTACATGGGCGAAGAAGTCGACGACGCCGCCGCCGACAACGGCTGGGCGCCCGAGCTGATCGCCGCTCGCCGCGCGCTGAAGAAGGCGCTGCTCTTGCGCACCGACGCATCGCAGGAAGAACAACGCCGCATCGCCGCGATCCTCGCGCGCGCGACGGCCGAAATCGAACAAAACCCGGCGCCGAAGCAGGCGTAAGGAGCCAAAGACGATGACCGATTCCATCCTGCAAGACCGGCCCGATCTCGAAGTCACGCGTGTGCGCCACGCGCTCAAGTTTCGGCTGCTGAAAGTCACGCGCGTCCAGGCGCTCAATCCGCGCTTCGTGCGCGTGACCTTCACGGGTGACTCGCTCGACGATTTCGTCAGCGCATCGTTCGACGATCACGTCAAGCTGTTTTTCCCCGCGCCGGGCGAGACCCTGCCCGCGCTGCCGCAAGCGGGTCCGAACGGTCCCGAGTTCGATCCGGCCAAACCGCGTCCGATTGCGCGCGATTTCACGCCGCGTCGTTTCGACCGTGATGCGCGCGAGCTCGATATCGAATTTGCACTCCACGAAGCCGGTCCCGCAACGGCCTGGGCCGCGCAGGCCGCGCCCGGTCAGCGTCTCGGTATCGGTGGACCGCGCGGTTCGTTCGTCATCCCAACTAACTTCGACTGGCATCTGATGATCGGCGATGAAACCGCGCTGCCCGCCATCGCGCGTCGTCTCGAAGAACTGCCCGAAGGCACGCGCGTCGCGACGCTCATCGAAGTGGCCGATCCTTCCGCGCGCATCGAATTCGACACGCGCGCCGATCTGTACGCGCAATGGTGTTATCGCAACGAAAGCTCACATCCCGGCGGCGCGTTGCTGCTCGCCCTTCGCGAAACCTATGTGCCCGATGGCGAAGGCTATGTGTGGGCGGCGGGCGAAGCCACGCTCATGCGCGAAGTGCGCAAGCTGCTATGCGACGAACGCGGCATCGACAAGAAACGCATTCGCGCTTCGGCTTACTGGAAACGCGGCGAACAAGGCGTGCACGAAACGATCGACGGTTGATTCGCGATCGCCCGACGATAAACCGGTGATAATCGAGGCACGGAGACGTTCAACGCTTATCACACGGCAGGGCGACCATGACCGACACGTTCAAGAAAAAGTCCGACGACGAACCCGCGCAACCGAGCGGCCTGCGCAAATCGCTGACGAGCTATGGCGACAATGGCTTCTCGCTTTTTCTGCGCAAGGCGTTTATCAAGGGCGCGGGTTATACCGATAGTGCGCTCGATCGGCCCGTCATCGGCATCGTCGATACGGGCAGCGCGTATAACCCGTGTCATGGCAATGCGCCGCAACTCATCGAAGCCGTCAAACGCGGCGTGATGCTCGCGGGCGGCTTGCCGATGGATTTCCCGACCATATCGATCGCCGAATCGTTCTCGCAACCGACGAGCATGTATCTGCGCAATCTAATGTCGATCGACACCGAAGAGATGATCCGCGCGCAACCGATGGACGCGGTCGTGCTGATCGGCGGATGCGACAAGACCGTGCCCGCGCAGTTGATGGGCGCGGCATCGGCGGGCATTCCCGCGATTCAACTCATCACCGGCTCGATGCTTACGGGAGCCCATCGCGGCGAGCGCGTCGGCGCATGCACCGATTGCCGGCGCTATTGGGGCCGCTTTCGCGCGGAGGAGATCGACGAAGCGGAAATCGCAGCGGTGAACAATCAACTCGTCGCGAGCGTGGGGACATGTTCCGTGATGGGCACGGCGAGCACGATGGCGTGCATCGCCGAAGCGCTCGGCATGACCGTGCCGGGCGGCGCCTCGCCGCCTGCGGTGACGTCGGATCGTATGCGCGTCGCCGAGCTCACTGGCACGCAGGCCGTGCAGATGGCGCGCGAGAATCTCACCATCGACAGGATCCTCACGGCTCAAGCATTCGAGAACGCAATGCGCGTGCTGCTCGCGATAGGCGGTTCGACCAACGGCATCGTGCATCTAACGGCGATCGCGGGACGCATGGGTTATGACATCGATCTGCAAGCGCTCGATCGCATGGGACGCGAGACTCCCGTGCTCGTCGATCTGAAGCCGTCCGGATCGCATTACATGGAGGACTTTCACAAGGCCGGCGGCATGGCTACGCTGTTGCGCGAATTGAAGCCGCTATTGAACCTGAACGCGCTGACGGTGACGGGCCGCACGCTCGGCGAAGAGATCGATGCTGCGGGCCCCGCTTTCGCGCAGAATGTCGTGCGCCCCTTCGACAAGCCGATCTATCCGCAAGGCGGCATCGCGGTGCTGGACGGCAATCTCGCGCCGGGCGGCGCGATCATCAAGCAATCGGCGGCGAATGCGAAGTTGATGGAACACGAAGGGCGCGCGGTCGTGTTCGAGAACGGCGCCGATCTCGCGGCACGCATCGATTCGGATGATCTCGATGTCACGCCCGACGATATCCTCGTGCTTAAGAACATCGGGCCGAAGGGTGCGCCGGGCATGCCCGAAGCGGGTTATATCCCTATCCCGCGCAAGCTCGCGGTAAAGGGCGTCAAGGATATCGTCCGCATCTCGGATGGACGCATGAGCGGTACTGCGTTCGGCACCATCGTGTTGCACGTGACGCCTGAAGCGGCGGTGGGCGGTCCGCTCGCGCATGTTCGAACGGGCGACCGCATTCGCCTGAGCGTATCGAAACGCGAGATCAGTCTGCTCATCAGCGATGAAGAACTCGCAGCGCGCGCTAAAGGGTCGCCGGTCACGATTCCCACTGCGGATCGCGGTTATCGCAAGCTGTTCTATGACACCGTCACCCAGGCGGACAAAGGCGTCGACTTCGACTTTCTTCGAGCTACGCAGACCCGCGGGGTGATACCGCGCCGATAGGCTCGAAAGGCCACTTGAGCGTGGCCTTTTTTTCAACCGGGACTCGATCCGTCAGCCACGGCTTCCGAAGGATCTTTGGAACTGCGATAGACATACACTTGCGTGCCCACAGGACTTGTCTCCCACAGTCGCTGCATGACTGCCTCTGATCCTACTCCCATGCAGCCATGGCTGGCGCCCTCATATCCTTGGTTCTGAAAATCGTATGAGAGGTGGAAGGCCTGACCGGAGTGCTTGTCTTGATCCTTGTCCCATGCAATGAACATCGCATAGGGCATGGGCGTTCCATAGGCCTTTGAAACGTGATGGCGGCTCTTGAAAGCTATGCGTCCGCGACCTTCGCCTGTGGCATATCGCGCACCGCGGGCATCGCCGGGACGCACATAATACGACCACTGCGCTATGCCATTTTTATAAACCGTTGCGGTGAAAGTCGTCTTATCGACACAAATGATGTGCTTGGCTTTGGAGCAAATGGAAGGCACCGTCGTGGATGCGGGTGTCGGTGCCCTATCGAAGCTGAAACCATCCGGGACGACGGGGCCGGCCGTCTTTCCATCGTGAGGTTCAATGGCTGGATTCGCAGCATACGATGCACTGGCCTGAGCCTGAATCACCTCGATTGCATCGACTACGGACAGCCCTTTCAAGGGATCCGAAGCGAGCACCGGGCTCGACGCGACCGCTTCCATCGATACATTTGCCGCCGCGTCAGAAGGCATGACATTGACGCTTGCGGCTAGCGCGCCTAACGCCAGCACAGCCACGACACCTACAGCCAGCCATTTCCAACGGCGCTGGCCCAAACAGAAACTACGCACTCCCTATCCCTCTTAAAACGAAGTCGTCGCAAAAATTGAAGCGATGCGATTATCAACGCTCTCCGAGGGGTTGTCGATCAGCCACTTCTGGTTGTACCGCGACATATCGCAGCACGCGTTTCTCTACGCGTGGGTGAAACGGTTTCCGCTACCGTCGCATAAGCGCATCAGGCGTGATGCGTTTGCAACGCCGCGCCGCGAATCTCAATCACGTCCGCCGAATCAGCGACGCATGCGGTTGCGATCAGCACCTCCCGATTCGTATGGCGGCACACCACGTTACGAACACGGTCCATGCCGAAGCTGAAGACGCCGCGCTTCCTTGCACCGAGCACGACGAGATCCGCATCGAGGCGATTGGCTTCATCGGCGATGATGCGGCCGACGCTGCGCCCGTCTCGCGGCAACGTGCGCGTTTGCCAGTCCGCATCGATGCCCGCACGCCGAAGCATCTTCTCGCTGCTGCCGCGAATCAAGAGCGCGAGCTGATTCACGAGCGCGGGCAGGTCCGATAGACATTCCATCTGCCATCCCGCCCACCACGGCGACGATTCGATCACATGCAGCACGGTCAGACGCGCGTTGTTTTCGCGCGCCCGCGCAATCGCGGTCGACAGAGCGGCTTCGCTGAAACTCGGGCTCACTGCGACGAGGATATGTTGATACATGGCGCAACCCTCCGATCAATCGATGACATCCATCGCTCTATGCATGACATCATGATCGGCGACGACAATTAGGGGAAAGTGAGCGCGAAGCGCACGAGCCTGTACGATGCGATAAATCAAACTGATGGCATCGGGCACCTTCACATGGACAATCGGGAACTGCTCAATCTCGCGTATCTGCGCGCATTTCGGCTCGTCGCGCAAACGGGCAGCGCCACGCGCGCCGCAGCGGCACTGTTTCGCGCGCAATCGGCGGTCACACGCTCGCTGCAGGAACTCGAAGCGGCGGTCGGGGAAACTTTATTGGAGCGTCGTCCGTCGGGCATGTTGCCCACGCCTGCGGGACGCGCTGTGCTGTTGCGCTGCCAGCGCATCTTCGCCGAACTCGAAGAACTGGCGCAGTGGTGCGCCACGCGCCAGTCACGGCGTCGGACCGCGACAGGCGGCACGCTCCCGGCCTTTCTGCTCAATACACGGCGGCTTCAGTTGTTCTCGGCACTCGCGCGCCATCGTCACATGCCGAGCGCAGCGCAGACGTTGGGGCTCAGTCAACCGGCCGTCAGCAGCGCGATCCGCATCATGGAGACCGGCGCTGGCATGCAACTGTTTTATCGCAGTCCGCGCGGGTTGCTGCTCACCAGCGAAGGCGAAACTTTCGTGCTGCATGTGCGGCGCGCGCTGAACGAACTGCGCCACATTCCTGATGATCTCGCGGCGCTGCGCGGCACGATTCAAGGTTATGTCACGGTCGGCGCGCTGCCGCTTGGCAGAACGTTGATCCTGCCTGGCGCGATCGCGCGCGTTGCCGCGCAATATCCAGGCGTGCGCGTCGTGACGGATGAGAGCTCGTATGAAACGCTGGTCGCGGGACTGCGTGCCGGCGATATCGATTTCGTGCTCGGCGCGTTGCGTCAGAACGATGCGTCGAGCGGACTCGTCAATGAGCGCCTCATGTCGGAAGATATCGTCGTGATCGCGCGTCGCGGGCATCCGCTTGCAGCGCGAAGTGCCCTGACGCTCAAGGACCTGATCGCTGCACAATGGATTCTGCCGCGTAGCCAGGCACCCGCGCGCGGAATGTTCGAAGCGCAGTTCAAGCGATGGAAACTGAAACCGCCGATGCCGACCGTCGAGACCGCCGATCTCGCGGTCATTCGCGGGCTCCTGATGCATACCGACATGCTCGCTGCCGTATCCGCACAACAACTGCACTACGAATGCGAGTCGGGTCAGCTAACCGTAATGGACATTCCGCTGCAAGCCACGCGCCGCGAGATCGGGCTTACGATGCGCGCAGGCGGCACGCCCTCGCCGGCCGCGCGTGCATTGATCGACGCAATCCGCTTGACCGTCGATCAACTCGGGCATGAGTTGCGGCGCGAGTCGCGCAGTATCGTCAAGACAGTCGGCGCAAATGTGTCACCTTGATTGCGAACTGCTTTCAAGGTCATCTGAATTGTTTATCGCGCAGACGCGTTTTGTACTGGGCTCCATTCGTGTTGTATCGTTCGAGAGAACGCGATAACCGCAACGGCAAGGAGATGCCATGAACGAACAGCAATGGCTGGCGATGGACGAATACCTGTGCGATCGAACGCAAACGCCGGACGCCGCACTCGAAGCCGCATTGAAATCCAGCGCGGACGAAGGGCTGCCTGCGATCAACGTCGCGCCAAACCAGGGCAAGCTGCTGCAGATGCTCGCGCAGTTGCGCGGCGCGCGACGCATTCTCGAACTCGGCACGCTCGGCGGCTACAGCACGATCTGGCTTGCGCGTGCCCTGCCTGCGGACGGTACGCTCATCACGCTCGAAGCCGTCGAGCATCATGCTTCCGTCGCGCGCAAGAACATTGAACGCGCCGGATTGTCGGGCGTTGCGTCGGTGATTGTCGGCGACGCTGTGGATACGCTCGAATCATTCGTGCGCGACGGCATTCCGCCTTTCGATTTCATCTTTCTCGACGCCGACAAGAAAAGTTATCCCGCCTATTTGCGCCTCGTGTTGCGCCTGAGCCGGCCCGGCACGGTGATCGTCGCGGACAACGTGATCCGCAGTGGCCGCGTGGCGGACGTCGGCAGCGCCGACCCGGACGTCATCGGCGTGCGCAAGTTCTTCGACATGCTCGCAGCCGATACCCACGTGACGTCCACGGCGATTCAAACGGTCGGCAGCAAAGGGTGGGACGGATTCTCGATCTCGATCGTCTCGTGAACGGCGCCCGCAACGGTTGGTGCATCGAGACGCCTCGTTCGACTTCCTCTTACTCCGACGACATCTCCTGCCTGCGCAGGCCGAGCCATCTGCCTCGCAATGCGGGCGCACCACTTTGCGAGCGAGGATGCGGCAGCTTTCTGCATTCGACATGCATGTCGCGCGAAGCCGCCGCGGCCACGAACCTGTCGATCTCCTCGCGCACGTCGGGGTCGATATAGTCCGCGCGTGAAGCGTCGAAGATCACCGTCGCGCCGTCGGGTATCGTGCGCAGATGATGTTTCAGCGTGACCTTGCCAAGAAATGAAACGTCCTTTCTGAACGACACCAGATAGTGATCGTCGTGCTGCGCAATCGTAATGGGACGGCTGAGGTTCGCGCGCATGGCAAGCAGAAGACTGCATGCAATGCCGAGCACAATGCCCATCAGCAGATCGGTCAACAGCACGCCGGCAATCGTTGCGATGAACGGCACGAAGCGCTCGATGCCCTGTTTCGCGACCGCTGCGAACAACGAAGGCTTGGCGAGCTTGAGACCCGTGAAGATCAGGATCGCCGCGAGACAGGCGAGCGGAATCAGGTTGATGACGCTCGTCAGCGCGAACACGCTCACGAGTAGCAATGCGCCATGCATGAACGACGACCATCGGCTCTGCGCGCCCGCATGCACGTTCGCCGAACTGCGCACGATGACCGAAGTGATCGGCAGCGCGCCAATCGCACCTGCCATCATATTGCCGATGCCCTGCGCCTTCAGCTCGCGATCCGGATGCGCCGCGCGCTTCTTGGGATCGAGTTGCTCGACAGCTTCGAGGCTCAGCAGCGTTTCGAGGCTTGCGACGATAGCAAGCGTGAATGCGAGCCGCCACACATCGGGGTTCGCGAACTGCGAGAAGTTCGGCAATTCGAGCGCATTCGTGAACGCGGTGAACGACTCCAGCGACGGCAGCGCGACGCGATGTTGCGCGGGCGGTGCGAAGCCAGGCGCGAACAGATCGAGCAGCAGAGTCGCACCGATGCCGAACGCGACCACTGCGAGCGGCGCGGGCACGGCGCGCACGAGCGCAAAGCGACGCATCGAGCGTGTTTCCCAGCCTGCGAGCATCGCAAGCGAGACTACGGCGACAATGCACGCCGCTGCGGATATCGGACCGAAGGGCGTGTCGAGCATGCCCGGACCGTTCGCTGCAGGCGCGCCTGCATTCGCGAATCCCGCAGCAAGCGGAATCTGCTTGATGACGAGCAATAGGCCAATAGCCGCGAGCATGCCTTTGATAACCGACGAAGGCACATAGGCCGCGAAGCGCCCCGCTTTCAACATGCCGAAGCCGAATTGAATCGCGCCTGAAAGCAGCACCGCGAGCAGAAACGCGGAGAAGCTGCCAAGCCCGGCGATGCCATCGACGACGATGACGATCAAGCCCGCGGCAGGGCCGCTCACGCTCAATTGCGAGCCACTCAGCAACGCGACGACGAGGCCGCCGATAATGCCCGACAGCAGACCGGCGAACGGCTCCACGCCGGATGCATTGGCGATGCCGAGACACAAGGGCATCGCGACGAGAAACACGACAGTGCCCGCGAACATGTCTCGCGGAAAAGTGGCTAGACGGATATTCGAGTTCATGGTTTTTTTCGAACGAGTTGGGTCCTGCGAATGTCGCGAAAGCGACCTCGCATCGATAAGCGATCGTTAGAAATGAGCGGGCTTAGGCGGCCCGAAGCGATGTGACCTGCGCGCTCGCAATGTCGCGACTGTCGCTCTCTTCGGCATAGCCCGAAGCGAGCACTTTGATGAGCCCGTCGTGCAGGCCGAAGATCCAGCCATGAACGCGTGGCGGCACGTCGTGCTCTCGCACGATGGCGTGTTCTCGCAAAAGCCGCACTTGTTCGAGCACGTTCAGTTCGGCGAGTCGATTTGCGCGCGCGTCGAGCTCGCCGAATGAATCGAGTTCGTGCCGATGCCGTTCGCCCAGCGCGCACAGCGGCGCGATCCGGCGATTCACATGCGGCAAGTCGCTCGATTTCGGCAGGAGCGAGGCGCGCACGCCACCGCATCCGTAATGGCCGCAAACGATTACGTGATCGACCTTCAAAACGCGCACCGCGTATTCGAGCACGCTCAACGTGTTGTCATCGGATGGAGAAAAAAGGTTAGCGATGTTGCGATGTACGAAGAGGTCGCCAGGATTGGCGTTCGTCACAGTCTCGGCGGGCACGCGGCTATCCGCGCAGCCTATCCACAGCACTTTAGGGCTCTGTCCTTGGGCGAGACGCGGAAAAAATTGCGCGTCGGCGTGCGCGGTCTCGCGTGCCCAGGCAATGTTTTCCAGAAGCATTCGTTTCGGTCGATTCATGCAGATCTCTCCAGAACGGGCGCGCCATAGTTGCACACGCAGGTATTCGAATAAGGGCCGCATCTGCGTTGCAGTGCAGCGAGATTCTTACGAATAACTTTCGCAGAAAAAGTTCAGCGCTGTCCAGAGAAAAAAACAGACAAATAAATTTATTTTTTTTGAAAGATCGCGCAGGACCAATGATGCATTCGCCAGTCGGGTTCAAAGCTGCAGGCGCGCCGTCTGATAATCTTTGTACTTCACGCTCAGCATTCGCAAACAGATGACCGACCCTGCAGCAAGCATCGACACGACGCGCTTCGTCGAACTGAATGGCGCCGCTTCTTCGGTGCGCATCGAATATCAGTGGCTGAATCCGGAGCGCGCCGATGCGCCTATCGCAGTGTTCCTGCATGAAGGACTGGGCTCGATCGCGCTATGGAAAGGCTGGCCGCAAATGCTTTGCGATCGCCTGAACTGCAGGGGACTCGTCTATTCGCGGCCAGGTTATGGCCGATCCACGCCACGGCGCGCCGAAGAAAAGTGGCCGGTCGAGTTTCTGCATCTGCAAGCGCAAAAAGTATTGCCCGCATTGCTCGATGCGCTCCACATCGACGCACGGGAACGTGCGCGCATGTGGCTCGTCGGGCATAGCGATGGCGGCACGATCGCCCTGCTCTACGCCCGCGCATTTCCCGAATCGCTTGCCGGTCTCGCCGTCCTCGCTCCGCATTTGTTCGTGGAACCGATGACCGTGGAAGGCATCACAAAGGCGCGTGAAATGTATGAAACGACGTCGTTCCGAGAAAAGCTCGAGGCTTATCACGACGATGTGGATTCAGCCTTTTACGGATGGAACGATGCGTGGCTGAATCCCGCGTTCTTGCATTGGGACATCACGGAACAAATATCGTCGATCAAACGGCCATTGCTCGCCATTCAAGGCCAGGACGACGAATATGCGTCGATGCTGCAACTCGACAAGATCGCGGCGGCTGTCGGGCACGCGCAGCTCGTCAAGCTCCCGCAGTGCCGCCACTCGCCGCATCGCGATGCGACCGATGCAGTGAACGATGCGATCGCCGCTTTCGTGCGAACGCATCAGCAGTGAATCAGCGTTTGATCTTCAGATAAGCTCGGCTTATCGCGGGCCGCGTATGCACCCATAAACGCGATGCCAGCCACGAAGCCGGCCGGTCGCGCACTTCGAGCCGCTTGATCGTGCGTTCGGTATCGTCGGATGCAGCGCGATCCAGCGGATTCGCGCCGACGTTCGTTCCAGTGTGGCATGTGTAGAAGTGCCTGAATCCCGCATTCAACGCGACTTCCCGATAGTCGTCGTCGTAATAACCTTGCGGCCAACACAGATGATCGGATACTTCGCCGAGACGCGTGCGCAGTGCGCCACGCGCGGCGCTCAGATCGTTCTGCAACGCCTTGCGTTTCTCGTCGCGCGAACCCGCAACCTGATCCCAGCGCACATGACAATGCGTATGGCTATGAAATTCGAACGTGCCGGCTTCACGCATCGCTTCGATTTCGGACCAGCGCAGGATCACATCATCGGCGTATCCATTTTCGATTGCGCGCTCCCCCGCACGATGATCGAGCAATCTCGGCATCGTTGCCAAGTTGTCCGATGCATTCGGACGAACGCCGCCTTCGCCGGGCCAACTGCTGACAAGAAAGCACAGCGCCGTAAAATCATGGCGCTTCAATACCGGATGCGCGTGCACCCAGTTGTCGAGATAACCATCGTCGAAAGTGATGACAAACGATTTCGCGGGCACGTCCTCGCCGCTCAGAAAACCTGCGAGTTGCGCCGCGCCGATGGTGCGATAACCCGCGCGCGCAAGGTAGTCCATTTGCGCGGCGAAGTTATCGGGCGTCACTGTGATCATGCCGGGCGATGTGCTGACGTGGTGGTACATCAGCACGGGAACGGCGCGTGCATACTTCGCGCTCATCTGCGATGACCTCGTTCGTGCAATGCGCGCTGATAAAAACTGGCCGTTTCGTCCGCCATATCGCTTATGGTGAAGCCACGTTCGGTGATGCGAAGGCTCTCGTCGCGCAGACGCTGGCGCAACGCCGGATCGTCGATCATGCGGACAATCGCCGCACGCAATGCAACGGGATCGTGCGGCGGCACGAGCAGTCCATTCACGTTGTCTTCGATCAGTTCCGGCACGCCATCGACATGCGTGCCGATGACGGGCAAGCCCGCCGCCATTGCTTCGATGAAAGCCTGGCCCAGCGCTTCTTGATGCGTGGGAAGAACGAATAGATCGGAACCGCGAAAGATATTGGGGATATCGGTGCGAAAGCCCAGCAGGTGAATGCGATCGGCGAGGCCGAAGCTATCGACGATTCCCTTGATGCGTTCGAACAAAGGACCATCGCCCGCCATCACAACATGCAGGTTGGGATGCGTGTCGACGAGCGGGCGCACTGCCGCAATAAGATCTTCATGTCCCTTCTTGTCGCGCATGATCGCGACCATGCACGCAACGAATGCGTCCTCACCGAGACCGAGTTCCGCGCGCAAAGTCGAATGCGAGACATGCTGAGGTTTCGGAATGCCATCGTAAATAGTCTGCACGCGCTTCTCCGCAACACCCGCCGAAATCAGATAGCGGCGCACGTAATGACTCACGGCGATCACGCGATGCGGAAGCCATGTATAAGTTGCGAGCGACGAGATGGGCAATGCCAGATGCCGCGTACGCACGATGAGCGGCGTGCGCGCCAGCCGCCCCGCCGCGCCGGCAACGAGACTGTCGTGGCCACTATGCGTGTTGAGCACGTCGAACGCGCGGCGACGCAGAAGCGCTTTGATGGCCAGAATGGATCGCATGTCGCCGCCACTGCGCATGCGCGCGTGGTGAACGGCGAACCCAAGTTCGGCGCAACGTTGCCCGAGCCGCGCATCGCTCGGGCAAATCAGCTCGACGGTATGGCCGCTTTCGCGCAACGCGACCATCTCCTTCAACGTCCGTATTTCTTGACCGCCCCATCCCTTCGAGGACTCGCTATGTAGGATCTTCAAACGCCTGGTCTCCACGTCCGACACATTCCTGTCGGAAATATTTCGTAATATTCACATTACCTTACTGGCCTTGGCGATTCGTAAAAAAACGCAAGGAATTTGATATGGCCTCGAACGAGGCTTATCGAAAGAAAGAATGCAAGCAGATGAACGCGCGCCGAAGTGGCGATCCGTCGATAACGATTCTTCGACGAAGTGAACCGAGTGCGTGAAAGGCTAACGGCTCACTTACGCGTTCGGTTGACTCGTAGCTGGCAATTTCGTCAGCTTAGCTATTCGGATCCTAGCGTGGAATTGGGGGATTCCGAACTAACCCGACGGACATGCGGGTGCTTAAGCATGCGATAAGAATTGGGCCGATTGCGCAAACGTTTGATGCGCACGCGCTTAAGCAAGCCTTTTGGACGATAGATCGACAACCCATTGAAACAGTAATTAGGCGCGTTTAGAACGAACCGCAACGCGGTCTTTCGGTCGATTTTTCTCGGCCGGCAAGCATCATTCGAGCGTGATAACTTCAACCGATATCCGGAGGAAAAAATCATGCTGCTCTCAGACGATGAACTGGCCCGCTTGCAATCCGTCGCGCCGTTTTTACGAAACGAAGCGCACGCGGCACTCGAGCTGGAAGCGAACTATGAAGTGACGATGGAGCTCGAATCGCATTTGCAACCGGGCCTGCGCATACGCGCGCCGGATTCGTCGCGGACGACGGCCGCTTCGGATGCGCCGCCTTACGCGCTCGATCTGTTCGTTGGCTTGCCGCTGAATGAGTTGCGCGCGCTCTCACATGCCGATGACGCTACACGCGAAGCCGAGATCGCGCGTTTCGGCGCGCGCTTCTCGCCGCGTCTTCTGCGCGCGATTGCCAGGATGGCGCCGCACGAGATCGATCTCGATGCCGGCGTGCAAAGCGAAGCCGGCACGCTTTCGGTCATGCTTGAAGAAGATTAAACGACGCCACTGCGATCAGTCATTCTTCGATGCCGCCTCATGCGCGCGCCGCAGCCGCTCCCGGCTGTTCGACAAATGCATCCGCATGGCCGCGCGTGCTGCTTCGGGATCGCGGCGTTCGATCGCATCGAAAATATCTTGATGCTCGCGATTCACGCGATCGAGATAGCCAGAAGGATCGTTATGCGCAAGCGCCGCCGAATTGACGCGCGTGCGCGGAATGATTGTGTTGCCGAGCTGGCTCAGGATGCTATGGAAGTAACGATTACCGGTAGCCTTCGCAAGCTCGAGATGAAAGGCCACATCGGCCGCGACCGCGCTGCCTTCGCCCGCTTCGATGAGCCGCTCGAATTCGTCGAGCGCCCGGCGCATCTGCGCGAGGTTTTCATCGGTGCGGCGCATGGCCGCGAGACCGGCCGCCTCGGCTTCGAGGCTGATGCGCAATTCGAGAATCGCCATCACGTCGCGCACGGTGAGATCGCCCGCGGCCTCGATCTGGAACCGCTCCTGATCGCCCGCTTCGAGCACGAATGTACCGATGCCGTGCCGCGTCTGAACGAGGCGCGCAGCCTGCAATCGCGAAATGGATTCGCGCACGACAGTCCGGCTCACGCCGAGTTGCGCCATGATTTCCGATTCGGTCGGCAGCTTGTCGCCGGGCTGAAGCGCGCCGCTGCGAATCCGCTCCGATAACTCGGCGACGACTTCCTCGGTGAGATTTCGGGAGCGGCGAAGCGCGCCGGACGCGAGTGCTTGGGACATTGAAAGGCCGATCTTTGTATGCTCGATGAGCAATTATAGGGCGCGGGACAGCTTGTACGATGACTATCGTTTTCAGCGCGAAACTCGACGATCCACCGAGGCAATTTCTAGAACCAACAATCGCTTCATTGAGCGAGCCGCGTGACGCGGCGAGCTCTGTTCGACGCTGTGCCGGTCATGATGGAAATCCCTATCGAAAACGTCCGAATAGGGACAAAGCAAAGCGTTGATAAACCGTTCGTTGCGGCGTAAAGTTCATGTACCGCATGAAGTGAAACGCGCCCGCCAGACGGCATCAGCCGCACGTCGGCAAATATCCTTTTTGTCCGCGCATTGGCGGTTCGCTTCATCGTCCGGCTCGCGAGTCCATGCCGCATCCGTTGGATTCGCCATCAACTCGCGCAGTCGCGAGCCCGATCACAGCGGTTCACCGGTTAATCGCCACGCATGTCTATGCGTTGCACCACACGTCTTTCGCCTCTCGCGCAAGTCACTCATCGGACAGGCGCTCAACCGGTGGACATCCGTATTCACATTCGCAATTTTCACAGCGATACTGAGACGCGGCATCGAGGTTGGCAGGCAAGGAGACGAGCAAATGATGCGTGAAGTAAGCGGAGCGTTCTACGGCTCCCGTAAGCTGGATGAAGCACTCGAAGACCTGCGCGCGGAAGGAATCGCGGCCGACCGCGTGCGCGTGGCGAGCATGAGCGGCTTCGCGGATTTCCATACTTCGCAAACGCAGAGCAACAATGCGCAGACACAATGGATCGCGGCGGAATACGCGGGGCACGGGGAACATCTGGGCGTGGTAGATACGCACGACTATCCCTACGGACTCGACATGTCGAGCGACGACATCCTCCCCTCGTTTGGCGCGGACGGCGGCGACGCTGACGTGGCATGCAGCATTACACGCGTCATCGTGAGCATTCGCGACGAAGCGGAGATGCGGGCCGTTTGCGACATCTTCTCGCGCCTCGGCACCGACGATATCGACATCGAAAGCGTCGCGGTCTGATCGGCAACGCCCGCCGCTACGATCGGCCCGTCACTGGGTCGACGTCGCGGGCTTCGCTTTCTTTTTTGTGCTTGGAGTGGAAGCTGCCCTGGCGCGTACTGCCGGGCGTGGACGTGTTGTCGCCGCCGACGGTCGGCCCGGCCGTTGCCGCGCCGTGAGCGTTGCCCCTGCCCGATCCGCCATTGCCGTTGCCGCCCGACTGCGCCATCGCAACGCCCGACCCGCCTATCGTCACACCTGCCGTCAGCGCGACCGGAACCCGCACCGGCATTGTCCTCATTTTTTCCCTCGTCGATCAGGTTCACCACCGGTCTGAATGCGATCGCATGCATGATGCGTAATTCAAAATGCCATCTGGTATCTGGCATGCTGCATGCGAATTCCTTACTTCCGCCGCCGCGCCCGGCCAGACAACCCGCCCGACTCATGGATGCCCGCAAAACCCAACGCGAATCCGCCTATCGCGACGATGCCGCGCCTGCATCGAGAGCAGGTTTCGTGCGCGTGCGCGGCGCGCGCGAGCACAACCTGAAAAACGTCGATGTCGACGTGCCACGCGACGCCCTCGTCGTCTTCACCGGCGTATCCGGTTCCGGGAAGTCCTCGCTCGCATTCGGCACGCTCTACGCCGAGGCGCAGCGCCGCTATTTCGAATCGGTCGCGCCGTATGCGCGGCGGCTCATCGAACAAGTCGGCGTGCCGCAGGTCGATTCGATCGAAGGCTTGCCGCCCGCCGTCGCGCTTCAGCAGCAGCGTGGCGCACCGAATGCACGCTCGTCGGTGGGCAGCGTGACGACGCTCTCCAGCCTCGTGCGTATGCTCTATTCGCGCACCGGCAGTTATCCGCCGAAGCAGCCCATGCTGTACGCGGAAGATTTTTCGCCGAACACGGTTCAGGGCGCGTGTCCCGTGTGCCATGGCCTCGGCCGCGTCTACGAAGTCACGGAAAAGTCGATGGTGCCCGACGACTCGCTCACGATCCGCGAGCGCGCCGTCGCGGCCTGGCCGCCCGCGTGGCACGGACAAAATCTGCGCGACATACTCGTGACGCTCGGCTACGACGTCGACACGCCGTGGCGCGACTTGCCGAAGAAGGATCGCGACTGGATTCTGTTCACCGAAGAGCAGCCGACGGTGCCGGTGTACGCCGGTCTCACGCCGAAAGAGACGCAAGCCGCGCTGAAACGCGGCGCCGAACCGAGCTATCAGGGCACATTCACCGGCGCGCGCCGCTACGTGCTGCATACCTTCGCGCACACGCAAAGCGCGCTCATGAAAAAGCGCGTGTCGCGCTTCATGGTCGGCAGCGATTGTCCCGCATGTCACGGCAAGCGGCTCAAGAAGGAAGCGCTATCGGTGACGTTCGCAGGGCTCGACATCGCCGAATTCGCGCGTCTGCCGCTCATCCGACTTGCCGATCTACTTGCGCCCATCGCACGCGGAGAATGGCCCGCCAGTGATGAAGCGTCGGCTCCCGCGCTCGCGAGGAAAGACCGCATCGCGGCGACGGCCAAGCGCGTCGCGGCAGGCGGCTCGGCGCACAAGGCCGCGCCGGACGTGCGCCGCACGGCCAATCTTTCCGAGGAGAAACGCGCCGCCGCCGAGCGCATCGCGGCGGATTTGCTGGAGCGGCTCGGCACGCTCATCGATCTGGGTCTGGGCTATCTCTCGCTCGATCGCGCGACGCCGACGCTCTCATCCGGCGAACTGCAACGATTGCGGCTCGCGACGCAACTCGCGTCGCAGCTCTTCGGCGTCGTCTATGTGCTCGACGAGCCATCCGCGGGCTTGCATCCGGCCGACAGCGAAGCGCTCTTCGCCGCGTTGCAGCGATTGAAGGCAGCAGGCAATTCGCTGTTCGTCATCGAGCACGATCTGAACACCATGCGGCGCGCGGACTGGCTGATCGATGTCGGTCCGGCCGCCGGTGAGCGAGGCGGACATGTGCTGTATAGCGGGCCGCCGGAAGGCCTCGCATCGGTGGAGGAATCGCAGACGCGCAGGCATCTGTTCGCGCCGAAGCAAGCGATCGAACGCGTCGCACGCGAACCGCGCGGATGGTTGCGGCTCGAAGGCATCACGCGCAATAACCTGCATGGCATCGATGCCGCGTTTCCGCTCGGCGCCTTCACGACCGTCACCGGCATTTCGGGCTCGGGCAAGTCGAGCCTCGTGAGTCAGGCGTTGCCGGAACTCGTCGCGGAGCGGCTCGGACGCGCGCTCGACGATGCAGAAGAAGACGAGCAGGACCCGCTCTTCGCTCGAGCCGACGCTTCGGCGGGCGGACGCATCGTCGAAGGCATGGGGACGATCCGGCGTCTCGTGCGCGTCGACCAGAAGCCGATCGGCCGCACGCCGCGTTCGAATCTCGCGACCTACACCGGCCTCTTCGATCACGTTCGCAAGCTCTTCGCCGACACGCCGGCCGCGCGAAAGCGCCGCTATGGCGCAGGACGCTTCTCGTTCAACGTCGCGCAAGGACGCTGCCCGACATGCGAAGGCGAAGGCTTCGTCAGCGTCGAGTTGCTGTTCCTGCCAAGCGTCTACACGTCGTGCGCGACATGCCACGGATCGCGCTATAACCCGCAGACGCTGGAAATCGAATGGCATGGCAAGAACATTGCGGATGTGCTCGGCATGACCGTCGATAGCGCATGCGACTTCTTCGCCGATGAAGCCAGCGTCATGCGCGCGCTCGCCGTGTTGCGCGACATCGGCCTCGGCTATCTGCGGCTCGGGCAGCCCGCGACGGAGCTATCAGGCGGAGAAGCGCAGCGCATCAAGCTCGCAACCGAACTGCAGCGCGCGCATCGCGGCGACACGCTCTACATTCTCGACGAGCCGACGACGGGGCTTCATCCCGCCGACGTCGATCGCCTGATGGCGCAACTGCAAGGGCTCGTCGATGCGGGCAATACGGTCGTCGTCGTGGAGCACGACATGCGCGTCGCATCGCTTTCCGATTGGGTCATCGACATCGGCCCGGGCGCCGGTGAAGATGGCGGCCGGATCGTGGCGACGGGCTCGCCGCAACGTATCGCCGAACATGCTGCAAGCCGCACGGCGCGTTATTTGAGCGACGCGCTGGCCTCAGGCGACCACGTGTCCTGAAGGGATGCCCTTGCGATAGACCTCATCGAACACGGCTTCGAGTTCCCGGTGCGTGCCACGCAATTCATCGACGACACGCTTCGCCCAATCGAAGTATTCGCGCTTTCTCTCATCGCTCCAGCCGGACGGCGGCGCGGCGAGAATATCGCGCAAATTGCAAATCTTATCGGCGAGTTTCACGAGCTTCGCGCTGTGACTGATATGCGCCGCGTGTTCGACCTGCAAACGCTTCCTTTCGGCCTTCGACAAGGACTTGTCGTCCGTCACTTCGTCGACGATGCGCCCGATCTCCGCGCCGAACCGCCGCACGAGTTCATCGCGCGATGTGTCCGTGTCTTCGATCGTGTCGTGCAATATGGCGGCGATCAGCACGCGCTCGTCTTCGACCCCGCCTTCGTTCGCGAGCACATGAGCGAGCGCGATCGGATGATTGATGTACGGCGACGCGTCCGCATCCTTGCGGCGCTGCTTGCGATGTTTGTCGGCCGCGAACGCGACGGCGTGGATGAGTTGATTCACTGGATGGCCTTCCGTGTCGTCTTTACCGGAAGTATAGGTCTTGCGCCGACGCGCCAGTCTCAATACAACCCGACCCACCTCCATACATAAAACCGCACGATACCAACCAGCTCATGCAACGCGCTGTTCGAATCGAACCATCCTCTTCGATGCGGACGCCACCACATGAACTGCGGACGAACATAAGCGACGGTCGGCTGTGGATGCAAACCGAAGGCTTCGAACGCGAGCATCGCGCGACGCATGTGAAGCGACGACGTTATCAAAACCGACGTATCGTAGGGCCGCGACCGCAGTATCTTCTCCGTATTGCGCGCGTTCTCATAAGTGTCGAGACTCTGATTTTCGAGGATGAGATCTTGGCGCTTCACGCCTGCGTCGAGAAGCAGGCTTCCATATAAGTCTGCTTCGCTTTGCTCGTGATGCTGCGGGTTGCCTCCGCTCATGATGACAAAACACGCCTTCTCCATCTCGACGCAACGCTTATAGAGCGACGCCGCAAGATCGATGCGCGTCATCGCGTCACCCTTGGGCACGAGACGCCGGTTATGGTCGTACCAGGTCCCCCCGCCCAGCACGATGATCGCCGTGCGCGGGCCGAACGTCGGATCCTTCATCGACGCGTAGTGATCGTTCGCGAGCCGCACGAGCGGCCCCGGAAACCAGCTTCCGAGCCCCCAGAAGACGATAGCCGTCATCACCAGAATCATGCCGCGCCGTTTTCTCCAAACGAGGAACAGCGCGATGAATAGAAGCAGCAGCGATATCAGAACCAATCAATTCACTCCGGAAAGTTATCGTTTCAAAATGCTTTCAGTGTACGCATCGTTTTTGCTTATCACTCATTCGACCATGCGAAGGAGTTACCTATTTATCGAATATGAAGCGCTGACGTGAGTGTGAATCATCGCATCCGATCGCGACGTGCTTGATATCGCACAAAACGATGCTTTCTCGACGAAGCCCTCCGTGCGCCATCGCACGGACGCATAGGCCCGCAAATTCGTTAAATACGATCAAACAATAGCTATAAGAAAACAGTGCGTGCGAGGGCTCTCGCGGAACCGTCTTCGCGAGACAACAACAACACCACTGCCGATTCGCACCGGGGTCAGCGACATTCGATAAGAACTCATCGTCGCGACCCGGGTTAGTTGCACCAATGGCCGGGTACAAGGGAAAACATAGACAATGAAAACTGAATTGCGCCGCATCCTCGCCGAGTCCGCTCGTCTCGACGTGCCCATCGATACGCTCGCCGACGGCGACGATCTCTACGCCGCCGGTCTCTCTTCGCTTGCCACGGTCCATGTGATGCTGGCGATCGAAGACGAGTTCGGCATCGAAATTCCCGATCACATGCTCACGCGCCGTCTCTTTTCGAGCGTCGATTCGCTCGCATCGGCGGTCGACGAACTGCGTCGTTCGCAGGCGGCAGCATGAACGCGCCCGCTCAGGAGCTTGAAGTCGCCGAGCTCGCGCAGAGCGCAATCTTGCGCAGCGAAAGCGAACTGATCGAAGCCGCGAAGCGCGTCGCGGCCGTTGCGGCCCAGTACTCCGACGCGGTCGATCGCGAAGCGCGCTTTCCCGCCGAAGCGGTTGCAGCGATGCGCAAGGAGCGTCTCTTCTCCGCGATGATCCCGACGGAATACGGCGGCGACGGTCTGTCGCTCACCGGCGTCGCGCGCTTGTGCGAGGCACTGGCGCAAGGCTGCGCTTCGTCCGCGATGATCTATGCGATGCATCAGAGCCAGGTCGTTTGCATCGTCGATCATGGCGTGAACGTGCCGTGGCAGCGCGCTTTCCTTGCTCGCATGGTCAGCGAACAGTTGCTGCTCGCATCGGCGACGTCGGAAGAGAACATCGGCGGCAACATGCGTACGAGCGCGTGCGCGGTCGATCTCGTCGACAACGCGTTTCGCATCGAGAAGCTCGCACCGACCATTTCGTACGGCAAGTATTCCGACGCCATTCTCGTGACGGCGCGCCGTCATCCGGACGCGCCGCCCTCCGATCAGGTGCTGATCGTCGCGCCGCGCGAAACGTTCACGCTCGAGCAGCGTGGGACGTGGGACACGCTCGGTATGCGCGGGACATGCAGCGAAGGACATCGACTGGTCGCGAGCGGCATCGCGGAACAGATTCTGCCGACGCCGTTCTCGAAGATCGCCGACGAAAGCATGCTGCCCGTATCCCATACCTTGTGGTCGTCGGTATGGTGCGGCATCGCGAGCGACGCGGCGAATCGCGGGCATCAGTTCTTCCGCAATCAGGCGCGCGGCAAGCCCGCGTTGCCGCCTTCGGCCGCGCGCCTTTCGCAAGTGCTCACGCTCATCAAGATGATGCAGGCGCGGCTGCGGGAATCGCTCGCCAATGTCGAAGCGGCGCAGACCGAACGCGCGGCGCGCAAGGCGAACCAGAGCAATGACGACGACGCACCGCTCGCGGCGTCGATCGGCATCAACGCCGATCTGAACATGCTCAAGCTGGCGATCTCGCAGTCGGCTTTGCATGTCGTGCAAGAGACGCTGATGATCTGCGGCATGGCGGGCTACAAGAACGACACGCCGTTCAGCGTGGGGCGCCATCTGCGCGATCTGCATTCGGCGCCGCTCATGATCAGCAACGATCGCATCGAATTGAACACGGCGAACCTGCTGCTTGCGCAGCGCGCCGCAACGGGGACCATTTGACGATGAACATGCCGACGGAACAGGCCGCCATGATGCAGGCCGAAGCACAAGCACAATCACAAGAGACACAGGCACCGTACGACAAATCGGACTTGACCTTGCGCGATCGCCTGATCGAAGCGGGCATTCTGCTCGATACCGGCGAAGACGGTCTCTATGGCCGCAGCGAAGTATTCGAGGATGTCGTCGAACGGCTCAATCAGGCCATCACGATGCTCGGCGCGGATCAACACGCGGAAGTGCTGCGCTTTCCGCCCGCGATGCGCCGCCGCGATTTCGAGGACAGCGAGTATCTGAAGAGTTTCCCGAATCTGGCGGGCACGATCCACTCGTTCCAGGGCAACGATCGCGGGCATCATCGCCTGCTCGAAGCGCTCGACAAGATCGTGCATATCGGTGAAGAGGAAGAGCGCTCCGACGAATGGATGGATCAGCAAAAGCCGACGCGCCTCGTGCTCACGCCGGCCGCGTGCTATCCGATCTATCCGCTCGTCGCGAAGCGCGGCAATCTCGCGGCTGACGGCGCGATCTTCGATGCGTTCTCGTACTGCTTCCGCCACGAGCCGTCGATCGATCCGGGCCGCATGCAGATGTTCCGGATGCGCGAATACATCCGCGTCGGCAGCCCCGAGCAAGTGATGGCGTTCCGTCAGAAGTGGATCGACCGCGGTTCGCTGCTCGTCAATCTGCTGCAACTGCCTTTCGAAATCGATCTCGCCAACGATCCGTTCTTCGGTCGCGGCGGCATGATCGTCGCCGATAGCCAGCGCGCGCAGCAACTGAAGTTCGAACTGCTCGTGCCCGTCGCGACGCCCGACCGTCCGACCGCGTGCCTGTCGTTCAACTATCACCAGGACCACTTCGGCGAGCTGTGGCACATCCGTCAGGCCGACGATCAGGTCGCGCATACCGCGTGTGTCGGCTTCGGCATGGAGCGCACGACGCTCGCGCTCTTCCGTCACCACGGTCTCGATGTCAAGGCGTGGCCGGAGAAAGTGCGTCAGTTGCTTTGGGGCGACAAGGCGCCGCTCATCGAGGAAGGCCTCGCGAACCTGGGAAACAAGGCATGAACGCACGCTCGCCGGCAGAAGCCGTGACCGACACGTCCATGCCTGCGGACACCGCCTACATCCAGCACGCGCTGCATCGCGAAGAGCGCGTCTGGCTGGAGACGAACTGCTATGTCGACTTGTGGATCGAGCTGCTGCATCACTACGGCTGCGATCCGCATGCGGCGCTCGGTTTCACGGTGACGCAGGCATTCGAGGGCGATCAGTTCACGTTCCCGAAGTTCTCGCTCGACGATATCGCGCGGCTCTATGGCCTGCAGGCGCAAGAGCTCGCGATCTACGACACGCTGGAAGCGCACGTACGCGAGCAGACGCGCCGCGGGCAGATCGTGGTGGTCGAGATGGACTCGTACTATCTGCCCGACACACGCGCGACCGCGTATCGGCAGACGCATACGAAGACGACCATCGCGATCGACGCCATCGACACGGAAGCGAAGCGCATCACGTACTTCCATAATGCGGGTTACTTCGCGTTGGCGGGCGAGGACTACGATGGCGTGTTCCGTCTGATGCCGGGCCTCGCAAGCGATGTGCACGCGCTCTTCCCGTACGTCGAGTTCGTGAAGCGCGCGCGTGCGCCGCTCGAAGGCGATGCGATGGTGCAACGCTCGGTCGAGTTGCTCAAGCTGCGTCTCGCGGAACGTCCCGCGGTGAATCCCGTTGCGCAATGGCGCGCGGAATTTCCCGAGCATCTGCGTGCGTTGCTCGAACGCGATCCCGCGTACTATCACCTCTACACGTTCAACGTGATG
Source organism: Caballeronia sp. LZ028 (assembly GCF_031451415.1). Lineage (NCBI taxonomy): Bacteria > Pseudomonadati > Pseudomonadota > Betaproteobacteria > Burkholderiales > Burkholderiaceae > Caballeronia > Caballeronia sp. LZ028. Next base: position 865,349 of record NZ_JARUXN010000003.1, read on the forward strand.
CGTCAGCTCGGCTCGAACTTCGAGTTGCTGTCGAAGTATCTCGGCTGGCTGAACCGGCACGGCGTGGAAGTATCGAGCGATATTCAGACGAGCGCTCAAGCGATCGCGAGCGAAGCGATGGTCATGCAGTTTCGACTCGCGCGCGCCCGCATGCGCTCGCGCTCGGACCTGTGCGAAGACTGCCTCGATTCGATGCAGGCTTCGTACGACAAGGTTATCGAGCCGCTCGCCGCGCGCTTTCTGTGAACGCCGAAGCCGCGCGCATGCCGCGCGGCTTTGGCGTCGTTCTTCGCATTCCATCGACGAGGTAGGTTCATGCACGACCAGTGCGCGCACGCGGCGCGGCGTCTTTCAGAAGGCTGGCAATGCGTGAGCACGCCAGCGGGTTCATGCGCGACGCCCGCATCGCTCGGCACCGTCACGCAATGGATCGACGCGCCCGTGCCGGGCACGATCGCATCCGCATTGCGCGCGCAAGGCGTCAGCGATGAAGCGCTCGCGCAGCCGTTCGCGCATTCCGATCATTGGTATCGCGTGAAGCTCGCAGGCGACGGCATGCGGCGCTTGCGCTTCAATGGGCTCGCGACCATCGCCGAAATATGGCTCGACGATCGCAAGCTGCTCGAATCGGATTCGATGTTCGTCGCGCACGATCTCGACGTCGAACTCAACGGCGAGCATACGCTTCATCTGTGCTTCCGTTCGATCGCGCCCGCGCTTGCCGCCAAACGCGGACGTGCGCGCTGGCGTCCGAAGCTCGCGCAACCCGCCACGTTGCGCAACGTTCGCACGACGCTGCTCGGGCATATGTCCGGATGGTGTCCGACGATTCAACCGGCGGGTCCGTGGCGCCCCATCGAATTGATCGGCGAAACGCGCGCGTGCATCGACAACGTGGATCTGCGCACGAGCATCGACGGCAACGATGGCATGCTCGATGTCACCGTGCGCTACTTTCATGCACAGGAACAGGCGCCGGTTCGCATCGAATGTGGCGACGCGCACGCCACGCTGGAATGGCACGACGCGCGCACGCTCAAAGGCCGCGTGCGCGTGCCCGATGTGCGCTTGTGGTATCCGCACACGCATGGCGAGCCATCGCGCTATGCCGTGAAGCTCGGCGATATCGATCTCGGCGAAGTCGGCTTTCGCACGATAGAAGTCGATCGTGGTGTGGACGGCCGAGGCTTTCAGCTCGTCGTGAACGGCGTGCCTGTATTCGCGCGCGGCGCGTGCTGGACATCGGCCGACATCGTCGCGCTCGATGCACCGCGCGAGAAACTCGAGAACGTCTTCCGCCTGATTCGCGATGCGGGCCTGAACATCATTCGCGTGAGCGGCATCACGCTCTATGAATCCGACACGTTCTACCAACTCGCCGACGAATACGGCGTGCTCGTGTGGCAGGACTTCGCGTTCGCGAACTTCGATTATCCGGACGACGAAGCATTTCGTGAGAGCGCGCAACGCGAAGCCGAGCAGTTCCTTTCACGCACGCGACGCTTCGCATCGCTCGCGGTGCTGTGTGGCGGAAGCGAAGTGCATCAGCAGGCGGCAATGCTCGGCCTGCCCTTCGACGCGTATCAGCAGCGCCTCTTCACCGAACTCTTGCCGAATGCGATTGCAGCGCAGCGGCCCGACGCAGCGTATGTCGTGAACTCGCCGAGCGCGGCGCCCGGCGACGAGGAGTCGATGCCTTTCGGCACGCGCGGCGGCATTACGCATTACTACGGCGTGCCGGCGTATCAGCGCCCTTTCGACGATGTGCGTCGCGCGCACGTGCGCTTCGCCTCCGAATGTCTCGCGTTCGCCAACGTTCCCGACGATGTCGCCCTGCGCGCGATACCGAATGCGCGCGCGCACGAACCGCGCTGGAAAGCAGGCGTGCCGCGCGATCCCGGCTCGGCGTGGGATTTCGACGATGTACGCGAGCATTACATGCGATCGCTCTATCGCATGGACGTGCCGCGTTTGCGCTATGAAAATCCCGAGCGCTATCTGGAACTGTCGCGCGCGGTCGTCGCGGATGTGATCGGCGCGGTGTTCTCGGAATGGCGTCGCGAAGGATCGAGTTGTGCGGGGGGCATCGTATGGAATCTGCTCGATGTGCGTCCGGGCGCGGGCTGGGGCATCATCGACGTTCTCGGCGCACCGAAGAGCGCGCTGCATGGACTCGCGCGCGTGCTTCAACCCGTGCAGGCGTTGATCCTCGATGAAGGTCTCGACGGACTCGACGTTCATCTCGTCAACGATACCGCGCGCGAGATTCGCGCGCGCGTCGAACTGGCGTGCCTGCGTGAAGGCGCGATCAAGGTCGCGAGCGGTTCGCGCGATGTCGTATTGCAACCGCGCAGCGTACAACGTGTGTCGTCGAATGCGCTGATCGGCGCATTCTTCGATATCGCATATGCGTATCGCTTCGGCCCGCGCGCGCACGATGCGACGCATGTCGTTCTGCGCGACGCGGACACGAACGAAGTGCTGTCGGAAGCGTTCCACTTCCCCGATCCGTCGATCGGCGAGCGGCGCGATATCGGCTTGAGCGTCACCGTCGAGAAGGACGACGAGGGCTTCAGTCTCATTGTCGAAACGGCGCAGCTCGCGCGCTGGGTGCATATCGCCGATCCGAACTACTTCGCACGCATCGACTGGTTTCATCTCGCGCCGGGAAGCACGCGTCGCATTCCGCTCGTCGCGCGGCACGGGAACGTGAGCGCCGCGCCCGAGGGCGATGTATTCGCGATCAATGCGATTCGAAGCGCGACGTATCGCGCTTCGTGATGCGCGCGCGTCAGCGGCCGAATGCTTCCGTTTCGATGCGCCGTCCGGTGAGGAATGCATCGGCGACGAGTCGCAGCGGTCGCACATCGACATCGCTCGTTTTCGTTTCGATGAGCGTGTGAAAGTGCTCGTACAGCGCGGGATATTCGCGCTCGGCTTCGACATCGATCTCCTTGCCCGCGATCGACAGACGCTTGCCGCCTTCGCGCATCGAGAGGCGGCCCGCGTCCGTTTCGATGTCGATGTCCCATTCCTCGACGGGACCGTGACGCCAATCGAACACCGCGCGCACCGGCGCGCCGTTCGTCGCGACGCAATCGAGTTCGGCGGCGATCGGCGTGGATGTATCGGCCGGCATCGTGAGCGTGGCGGCGCGCAGCGCGACTTCATGCGGCAGGATGCGCGTGACGATCGATAGCGCGTTGATGCCCGGATCGAATACGCCGAGACCGCCCGGCTCCCAGATCCATTGCTGCCCCGGATGCCAGCGCCGCACGTCTTCCTTCCATCGCACTTCTACCGAGCGAATCGCGCCCGGTTCCTTCGACGCGAGCCAGGCGCGCGCCGGTTCGACTGCGCTCGCCGCGCGCGAATGCCACGAGGCGAAGAGCGTGCAGCCGTTCGCGCGTGCAACGTCGCGCAATGCTTCGACTTCGCTCACGCTCGCGCCTGGCGGCTTTTCGAGCATGACGTGCTTGCCTGCGTCGAGTGCGGCGAGCGCTTGCGCGTAACGCACTTGAGGCGGCGCGCAGAGCGACACTGCATCGACCGACGGCTCGGCGGCGAGGAGCGCGCCGATATCCGGATAGTTGCGCACGCCTTCGACGCTTGCATTGCGGCTCGCGCACGCGACGAGTTCGAACCCCGGCTGCGCGGCGATCGCGGGCAAGTGCTGATCCCGCGCGATCTTGCCGATGCCGACGACGGCGAGCTTGTGTACGGCTTTCATGCGAATGTCTCCTCCTTTCCGTGGAACCGCATCACGTTCCCGCGTGACCGCGGCCGAACAGCGCGGCCCAAAGCGTTTCATGCTTCGGCTTCGCTATTTCCAGAAATAAATCCTCTACGCAAATCTGCGCCAGATTCTCATCGACCCCGATGCCCGTTCCCGTGACCGTTTGCATCGAACGACGTCTCGATATGCGGCGTTTCCTGAACCGCGCCGCGCAAAGGCAGCGAGCATGCAACCCACTTTTCGGGATTTGTGTAGACGTCGAACCCCTTGAGACGCTTATCCGAATCTAACACCATCGATAGCGTTCCCGCAGTAATGACATAGATCGGCGGATGGATATCGCAGCGCCGGTCGATCTCTTCGCTTAGGTTGACCGTCTTTCGACGGAAGTGGACGAAGCCGCATACTCGATTGCGCAGCGCACAGTGAAGCAATCGCTGTCCCATTGCACTGTCGCACTGGAATCAATATGCGCCGTGGTATGAACGGTGGGCTGCTTCATAGGATGTGTCTGTAAGCGAAGTGAAGAATGGTGTAGTCGCGCTCTCGAACGACGGTAAGCGGCGACTCTATACGCCTCTCGCTTATCGCGATTCGCCCGTCGAGCGCATAGATGCGCGATACGCCCGCGTTTTCCTCGCGACAGCCAATGACGGCATCCAGCTCCGCGTCATGGATTGGCTTCGCATTGAACGGCACGGACGGTGGACGGATGTCGAGCGACCCACCTCAATCGGCTTCTTTGCAGGCTTCCAATCGAACGACGGCTCGTCTCTGCTATACGGCAACGACGATTGCATATTCTGACTCTCGAACATAGCGAGCCAACAGAATACTTTGTCATCCGAATTGATTCGTCACTTGAAGTTACGGTGACGAATCCGCGATACAGCTTCCGATTCGTCACCTCGCGATACCCTATCGCCCGCTCACGCAGTCGCCGCCACCTCCACCGGCGCGCGATAACTTTCGATCAACCGTTCGCGCTTCTTCGCGACGGCCGCGATGTTGCGCTCCTTCACATGCCCGAAGCCGCGGATTTCATCAGGCAGTTTCGCAAGCTTCAACGCGGCATCGCATCGTTGCGCATCGAGCGTCGCAACGAATTCATCGACGAGCGCAATGTAATCCGCGATCATCCGGCGTTCGGTGCGGCGCTCTTCCGTCTTGCCGAACACATCGAACGATGTGCCGCGCAAACCCTTCATCTTCGCGAGCACGCGAAACGCCGGCAGCATCCACGCACCAAAACGCTGCTTCACGAGATGGCCACGCTCGTCGCGTTTAGCGAAAAGCGGCGGCGCGAGATGGAACATCAGCTTGTAATCGCGGCCCGGTTCGCCCTCGAACTGCTCACGCAGCTTGTCGAGATACGCGGGATCCGCATAGAGACGCGCAACTTCGTACTCATCCTTATAAGCCATCAGCTTCGCGAGATTCACCGCGACGGCGCGCGTAAGGGGTAACTTCGCGTTCAGCAGCTTTTCCTTCTCGCGAATGCGCTCGACGACATCGCGATACGAACGCGCATACGCTTCGCTCTGATACGCCGCGAGCAACGCTTCGCGCGTCGCGATCACGTTCTCCAGCGACTCCGGCATCTTCACGATGACCGCGTGCTGCGTGGACTTGAGCAGATCGCCGGCGCCGTTCTGCGCAACGAAGCGGCCCCAGCTGAACGCGAGCACGTTCTTCTCGACGGCCACGCCGTTCAGTTCGATCGCGCGCGTGAGGCTCGCGAGTTCGAGCGGCAACCAGCCCTTCTGCCACGCGAAACCAAGCAGCAGCGGATTCGAATAGATCGTGTCGCCGAGCAGTTTCAACGCGAGCGCATTGGCATCGACGAACTCGCATCCCGCGCCGATGCTCTCCGACAACGCCTGCTCCGTCTGCGCAGCGGGAAAGGTCCATTGCGCATTCGTGACGAACTCGGCGGTCGGCGTCGCGCCGCTGTTGATCGCCGCGTGCGTGATGCCGTGACGCGTGCGCGACAGCACATCGTTCGATGCTGACACGATCGCATCGCAACCGATGACGAGCCGCGCTTCGCCCGTTGCGATGCGTGTCGCATGCAGCGCTTGCGGCTTCGGCGCGATCTGCACGTGACTCAGCACCGCGCCGCCCTTCTGCGCGAGACCCGCCATATCGAGCACGGTCACGCCCTTGCGTTCGATATGCGCGGCCATGCCGATCAATCCGCCGATCGTCACCACGCCCGTGCCGCCGACGCCCGTCACGAGAATGCCGTAAGGCTTCGACAAGCCAGGCAACGAAGGGATCGGCAGATCATCGAAGTCCGGCTTCACGCCTGCGGCCGCCTTGGGCTTGCGAACCTGCGCGCCTTCAGCGGTGACGAAACTCGGGCAAAAGCCCTTCACGCACGAGAAATCCTTGTTGCACGAAGACTGGTTGATCTTGCGCTTCGTGCCGAGCGGCGTGTCCATCGGCTCGACCGACAGGCAGTTCGATTGCACCGAGCAATCGCCGCAGCCTTCGCAAACCGCATCGTTGATGAACGCGCGACGCGCCGGATCGGGATACGTGCCACGCTTGCGGCGACGGCGCTTCTCCGTCGCGCAAGTCTGGTCGTAGATGAGGATGGTCGTGCCTTGCGTATCGCGCAACTCGCGCTGAATGTGATCGAGCTCATCGCGATGATGCACGTTCACGCCCTGGGGCAACGCAACGTTCGCATCGTATTTCTGCGGCTCGTCGGTCACGATGACGATGCGCTTCGCTCCTTCCGCATAGACCTGATGTGCGATCTGCGGCACCGTCAATACGCCGTCGACGGGCTGGCCGCCCGTCATAGCGACCGCATCGTTATAGAGAATCTTGTACGTGATGTTCGCGTTCGCCGCAATCGCCGCGCGCACCGCGAGCAGGCCCGAATGGAAGTATGTGCCGTCGCCGAGATTGACGAAGACGTGTTTATCGCCGGAGAAATGCATCTGGCCGATCCACGCGACGCCCTCGCCGCCCATCTGGCTGAACGTCTCGGTCTTGCGGTCCATCCACATCGACATGTAATGGCAGCCGATGCCCGCGAGCGCGCGCGATCCTTCGGGCACGCGCGTCGATGTGTTATGCGGACATCCCGAGCAGAACCATGGCTTGCGCTCGACATCGACGCGCGGCTTGGTCGCCTCGCGCTCTTTCGCTTCGATCGTTTCGACGCGCGACAACATGCGCGCACGCACGTCTTCGGGAAGATCCGCGCGCGCGAGACGACGCGCGATAGCCTTCGCGATCAACGCGGGCGATAGCTCGTAATGCGCCGGCAGCAACCAGTCGCCGCGCGGCACAGACCATTCGCCGCCTTCGTTGTCGCGTTCGTCGAACTTGCCGTAGATGCGCGGGCGCACGTCTTCACGCCAGTTATAAAGCTCTTCTTTCAGCGCGTATTCGAGAATCTGCCGCTTCTCTTCCACGACGAGAATCTCTTCGAGACCGGTCGCGAACGCGCGTGCGTCCTGCGCATCGAGTGGCCACACGCAGCCCACTTTCAGCACGCGCAGGCCGATCTGCGCGCAGGTGTCATCATCGAGACCGAGATCGACGAGCGCCTGACGCACATCGAGATACGCCTTGCCCGCCGTGATGATGCCGAAGCGCGGCTTGTCCGAATCGATGACGACGCGATTGAGCTTGTTCGCACGCACGTAGGCCAGCGCCGCGTACCACTTCTCGTCGAGCAGACGCGCTTCCTGCGCGAGCGGCGAATCTGGCCAGCGAATGTTGAGGCCGCCTTCGGGCATCGCGTAGTCGTCCGGCGTGACGATCTCCACGCGATCCGGATCGAGATCGATCGATGCCGTCGATTCGACCACATCGGTCACGCATTTCATCGCGACCCACAGGCCCGAATAGCGGCTCATCGCCCATCCGTGCAGACCGTAGTCGAGATACTCCTGCACGTTCGACGGATACAGCACCGGAATGCCCGCCGCGATGAACGCATGATCCGACTGATGCGCGACCGAGGACGACTTCGCCGCGTGATCGTCGCCCGCGAGGACAAGCACGCCGCCATGCTTGTCGGTGCCTGCGGAATTCGCGTGCTTGAAAACATCGCCGGTGCGATCGACGCCCGGTCCCTTGCCGTACCACATGCCGAACACGCCATCGCGTGTCGCGCCCGGCCACAGATTGATCTGCTGCGTGCCCCAGATCGACGTCGCCGCGAGATCCTCGTTCACGCCCGGCTGAAACACGATGTCGTTATTCTTCAGATGCGCCTTCGCCTTCCATAGCGACTGATCGAGCGCACCGAGCGGCGATCCGCGATAGCCCGAAACGAAGCCCGCCGTGTTCAGCCCCGCCTTGCGGTCGCGCGCTTTCTGCAACATCGGCAGACGCACGAGCGCCTGCGTGCCGCTGATATAGACGCGGCCTTTCTCCAGCGTGTATTTATCGTCGAGCGTTACGGTTGCAGCGGCTAGTGCGGCGCGATCGGGTGCGTTCATGAGGGCATGTCTCCGGAATTCGGGAATTAGTTTTTTTGCCGAGTATAGGAAGCCGATTTGCGATCGTAAAATCACGAATACACAACTCCGGTATCTGAAAATCAGATGGCGTTCGATCTCACGCTCAGGCAGTTGCGCTACTTCGTCGCCGCCGCGCAAACGGGCCAGTTCTCGATGGCGGCGGCCAACGAACACGTATCGCAGTCGGCGATCACGAATGCGGTGCTCGCGCTCGAAAGCGCGCTCGGCACGAAGCTGTTCGAGCGCCTGCCGCAAGGCGTCGCGCTGACGCCCGACGGTCAGGATTTTCATAACCATGCGCGCCGCGTGCTCGACGCCGCGCGCGATGCGATGCACATGCCGCCGTTTCGCGCGCACGACATGCGCGGCGTCGCGCGAATCGCGGCGTCCTATACGGTGCTCGGGTATTTTTTGCCGGAACTGCTCGCGCGCTTTCGTGCGACGTATCCGTTCATCGATTTCGATCTGCGTGACATGGAGCGGCCGCAAATCGAAGAAGCAGTCGCGAATGGCGATGTCGATATCGGCGTGGTGCTGCTATCGAATCTGCAGCGTCCGAATCGTTTCGACAGCCAGGTCTTGATGCGTTCGCGCCGGCAACTGTGGGTCGCGCCGATGCATCCGCTCGCGCAGCAGCACGCGGTATCGTTGAAGGATATCGCCGTGCATCCCTACATTCTGATTACCGTCGATGAAGGCGAGCAATCGACGATGCGCTACTGGCACAAGAAGCGCATCGAACCGAACATCGCGTTTCGCACGAGTTCGATGGAAGCGCTGCGCGGACTCGTGGCGCATGGCTTCGGCGTCACGGTGCTATCGGATATGGTGTTTCGGCCGTGGTCGCTCGAAGGCAAGCGCATCGAGGCGCGGCCCGTCAACGACGCGATTCCTCATATGGAAGCAGGCATGATCTGGCGCAAGGGCGCGACGTTGAGCGCCCCGTCGACCGCCGTGCAGCAGTTCCTGATTCATGCCTGTGGTGCTTAGTTCGAACTCAATGCGAAATGCTTTCGAGCGATCGGCCGAGCGTGCGCGGTCCCATCGATCCGATGCAGATCATCACGATCAGCATCGCGCCCGCGATGAAGCCGAACACGCCGGTCACGCCCGCTTCCTTCAGCACGAACGCGATCACGAACGAACTGAACACCGCCGATAGCCGGCTCCACGAATACACGAAGCCGACAGCGCGTGCGCGGATCGTCGTCGGATAAAGCTCTTGCTGATACGTGTGATACGTGAACGAGATGATGTTGCCCGCGAGCGTCAGCAACACGCCGAGCGTGACGATCGTCACCGCCGCCGACGCCTGGCTGAACAGCAGGCCCGCGACGATATTCACGGCCGCCATGAACACGATCACATGCTTGCGTTCGAAACGATCGGCGATCCAGTAGCCGAGCAAGGGACCGATGGGCGCGGCAAGCCCGATCACCGTCGTATAGAGCAGGCTCGACGTGACTGTCACGCCCTGCTTGACGAGCAGAGTCGGCACCCAGTTCGCGAAGCCGTAGAAACCGACCGTCTGACAGATATGAAAGACGATCAGCATGAGCGTGCGCTTGCGATACGGCGGCTTCCACATATCGGCGAACCCGGCCTTTCTTGCAATGGGATCGGAAGGACCCGGCGCGGGCAACGGCTTGCCGTACTGAAGCGCGACCGTGTCTTCGAGACGGCGCAGCACTTCGTCGGCTTCGTCGATGCGGCCTTTGCTCGCGAGCCAGCGCGGGCTTTCCGGCAGATTGCGCCGGAAGTACCAAACGAACAGCGCACTCACGCCCCCCGCCAATGCGACCCAGCGCCAGCCATCGAAGCCGAACGGCGCGCGCGGCACGAGCAGATACGAAAGGAACGCGACCACCGGCACGGCGGAAAAGCCGATCGCCTGGCACACGGCGAACGCCCTTCCACGCAGATGTTTCGGCGCAAGCTCGGACATATAAGTACCGATGGTCACGAGTTCCACACCGATGCCGAGCCCCGACACAAAGCGCCAGAAGTTGAGCCACAGTGCCGTGTCCTGAAACGCCATCACGGTATTCGCCGCGACGTACCAGAGCAGCGAATACGTGAAGATCGCGCGACGTCCGTAGCGATCGGCGAGAAAGCCGCACGCGATCGTGCCGATGAACAAGCCGCAGAACAGCGCGGCGATGAAGCTCGCGACGCCCGTCGTGCCGAAGAGACCCGCGGTCGTCGATGTGAGAATGCCGCTCTTCACGAGACCCGGCGCGATATAGCCGGTGAAGAGCAGATCATATAGCTCGAAGAAGAAGCCGAGGCTCAGCAGAAAGACGAGTTTCCACACCGCGCGCGTGGCGGGAAGCCGGTCGAGGCGTGCCGAGATGCCCGCCGTGTCCGCGATGGCGGGCGCGTCCGTGAACGCGCTGCCGGCGGCGTCGTGCAGACGCGAAGTGCCCTGCATGATGGCCATTGCTTGTCTCCTGAATGTATTTTGAAGCCGCATCGATGGCGGCTCTGTCATGCTGCGTGCTTACTGCGTGAAGCGTTCTTGCAACTCCGCGAACGATGCGATGCGGCCGATAATTGCGCTTGCAACTACCGTCGGCGGGCTTGCGAGCCATACTTTCCCCGGACCCGAGCGGCCCGGAAAATTGCGATTGATCGCGCTGATGGTGACTTGTTCGGCCTGTGTCGACGAACCTGGTCCGCAGTTCGCGCACGCACCGCACGACGGTTGCAGCAGAATCGCGCCGACGCGCTCGAACGCATCGACATAGCCTTGCGCGATGCAATAGTCGCGCACGTCCTGCGTGCCGAATTGCAAATAGAGCGTCACATTGCCGGGCACGCGCAAGCCGCGCCTCGCCGCCCACGAAAGCACTTCGTGATAGTGATCGAAGTCCTCGCGCTTGCCTGCCGTGCACGAACCGCCATACGCGATATCGATGACCGGCCTTTCATCGAGCGCTTCAAGCGCGATGCCGTTGCCCGGATCGCCGGGCGCGGCGAGCATCGGCGTGAGACGCGAGCAATCGATCGCGATGACATCGGCGTAGCGCGCGCCTTCATCGCTTCGCATCCATGGCTCGATCTTGAAGTCGATGCCGCGCCGCGCCTTCAGAAAGCGCACGGTTTCATCGTCGGGAGCGACGATGCCCGTGAAGCCGCCTAACTCGGCCGTCATGTTGGTGAGCGTCGTGCGCTCATCGGTCGAGAGGCTCGCGATGGCCGTGCCCGCGAACTCGAACACCTTGCCGACGCCCGCGCCCGCGCGTATGCGCGAATCGGCAAGCAAGTGAAGCACGATGTCCTTCGCGGTGACGCCCGCGGGAATCGGTCCCGATAGTTCGATGAGCAACGATTGCGGCACCGTCATGCGAACCGCGCCGGTGACGAATGCGTTCGCCATGTCCGTCGTGCCGACGCCGAACGCGACACATCCGAGCGCGCCGCTATGCGGCGTATGCGAATCGGTTCCGACGATCACGTGGCCGGGCAACGCGTAGCGCTCGGCCATCATCGCGTGCGAGATGCCTTCGGAGCCTTCGTCGAGCTCGCTGTTCGCTTCGCTCAGATAGCCGTGATTGCGCACATCGTAGTCATGCGCGAACGTGCGATGCGCGTCCGATAACTCGCGCACGTTCGGCAGCAGCCCGTTCCCGATATGCAGTTCGCTGCGATGCGAATACGACAGATGATCCTCGAACGCGAGCATGCTGCGCGGTTCGTGCAGCGTCAGCGGGCGGCCGAATGCCGCGTGCAGCATATGCGCGGCCATGCCCGTGTAGTACTCGTGGATGAAGCGCCAGTCCGCGCGCACGAAGATGCCGTTGCCCGCTTCGAGCGATGCGTTGGTCACATCGGTCGTCAATGTGTGACGCGCGAGAATTTTCTCTACGAGCGTGCGCGGCGCTTCATCGTGCGATGCTTCGCCGATGCTGACTCGTTGCATATGCAACTTTCCATAGCGCAACAGTCCGCCGCTCGTAAGGATCGCCGCCGCCAACGGATCGCGATCCGCAACGAGTTCATCGATATCGATAGCCTCGCCGCGCCGGATGCGTTCGATCAGGCCGAAATCCGTCGACGTGAAAAGCCCGAGATTGTCCGCGTTCTGCCGATAGATGCGTTCGAAGCTCCGCGCGATCACGAGCCGTATGCCCGCGTGATATTCGGCGAGCGGGCTATGTTCGCGCGACGAGCCTTTGCCATAGCGATTGCCCGCGACCGTCACCTGAAAGCGGCCCGCGCGCACGGCATCGTGGCCGATCGGATTGCGCCCGCCCGCATGAAATGCGACATACGGGCATTGACCGAGCCGCTCGTCGAAACGCGTGAGCACGCTGATCGGCGTGATTTCGTCGGTGGACACATCGTCGCGCAGTGCGCCCGCTTCATCGAGCGTGAGATCCTCGCCGGCGAGTTGCTGCTCGACCTTCGCGGCGTCCGCGCTCAGAAACAGGATTCGTCCGCTTACATTCAGATTGGCCATCGCATTCTCCTCGACGCCAATCTAGACGCACCCGCGCGCGTGCATGAAGTGTTCGTTCGGCACTGGGGCCATCGCGAGACGCGATGTCCGTGTTAACCCTCGCCGATGAGCGTATCGATCAGCGCCTGCACCGCCTTCAGCCGCGAAGACTTGCGCGGCGCATGAACGCGCAGGCATCGGCCGCTGCCCCACGTTTCGCGCAACGGCACGCGCACGAAATTGCGCGAACCGGCGAACGCCGACGCCGCGCTCGTCGGCACGATGCCGATGCCGAGTCCCGCTTCGACCATGCGGCATTGCGCATCGAAGCTGTTGACGGTGACGGTCACGTTGAGCGGCACGCGCGCGGCATCGGCGTGTTCCTTCAAGGTCTGATCGAGCGAACCGCCCGCCTGCAACGCGACGAGCGGAAAGCGCGTCACTTCGGCGAAGCTCAACGCGTCTGCTTGCGCGAGTTCGTGACCGGGCGGCAGGACGACCATCAGCGGATCGTCGACGAAGCGCCATGTATCGAGACCCGCATGCGCCTTCGTGCTCGCCGATATCCCGACATCCGCGCGATCGTCGAGACACGCGCGAATCACTTCATCGCTGATCTGTTCCGTCAACGCGATCTCGACGAGCGGATAGCGCGCCTTGAACGACGTGAGACGTTCAGGCAGAAAGCCGACGATCGCCGACGCATTGGCATAGAGACGCACGACGCCCGCGATCTGGCCGCTCATCGACTGAACTTCGCGCGCCATGCTCTCGAGCTGTCCATGAATGGAACGCGCGCTCGCATAAGCATGCTGCCCCGCTTCGGTCAGTTGCACGCCCGAGGACGAGCGAATGAGCAGCGCGACGCCGATGGCCGCTTCGAGATCGGCGATGCGCCTGCTCAACGCCGATGGCGCGATGTGACTGCGGCTCGCGGCGCGCGCAATCGATCCCTCCTCGACGACCGCGATGAAGAGTTCGAGACTGTAGGGATCGATTCGCATGGCTGTCGTGTTTATCGTCCGCCGGATAACGACGTGATGATTGCATACGCCGCCTTCACACGCTCTTCGTTCGGGATGTTCCTGTTCGCGAGCATCACGATGCCCACGCGCGCTTTCGGCACGAACGCGATATAGGCGCCGAAGCCGTTGGTCGAGCCGGTCTTGTTGATCCACACGTCGTCGCGCGGCGCTTGCGGCGGATCGATGCGCGTGACGGGCGTCGCGTTCAGGATCATCGACGACGAGTTTCCTTCGAGCAAAGGCTGTAACGCGACCGGATACGGATACTGTTCCCAGATGAGATCCTGCGTCATCGGGCCGGCCTGGAAATAGCCCGTGTGCGTGGCATCGACGGCGCGCTGAAACGCCGGATCGATACGCACGAGGTTCATGTTGATCTGCAGGAAGCGCGTCATGTCCGCAGCCGTCGATCTCACGCCATAAGCCTCCGGCGAAAGCACGCCGCCTTTCATGCGTATCGGCGCGTCGTCTTTCGTATAGCCTTGCGCGTAATCGCGCTGCTTCGAAGCGGGCACGTTGATGTAACTCTGCTTCAGTCCCAGCGCGGGAAAGAGACGCGTCTCTATCAGCGCTGCGAAGTCCTGCTTCATGCTCTTCGCCGTGATGAGGCCAAGCGTGCCGATGCCGGGATTCGCATACGTGCGGATCGTGCCGGGCGGCCGGGCCGGACGCCATGTTTTGAAGTACTGCATCAGTTGCTCGTTGTCGTGAATCTCGTCGGGCACTTGCAGCGGCAAGCCGCCCGGCGTGTGCGTGCCGAGATTCAGCAACGTCACCTTGCCGAACTCCGTCCCATCGAGCGATGGAAGATACTTGCTCACCGGATCGTTCAAGGAAAGATCGCCTTCGATCTGCGCATACGATGCGAGCGTCGCGGTGAACGTCTTGCTGATCGAGCCGAGTTCGAAGAGCGTATCGCGCGTGACGGGCTGCTTCGTCGCCTTAGACGCCACGCCGTACTCGAACACATAAGGCTTGCCGTCGACGACGACGCCCACGGCCATGCCGTGAATGCCGTGCAGCGCCATCAACGGCTTGATGGTCTGATCGACGGTCGACTTGACGCTCGCTGCATCGTCGGCATAGGCGGCGCCGGACATCGCGCCAAAAGAAAAAATGGCTGCTGCCAAAAGACTCAGCGCGCGAGACTTCATTGTCTTGATCCTTCGTTCTGGTTTGCATGATTGGAACGAAGCGAAATATCCGCTCTTTTTCGCACTTCGACAATCGAGGATAATTTGCCACTGGCAATAGAAAAACTTATGCGAGCCATGCGACCCCATCTTCCCCTGAATGCGTTGCGCGCGTTCGAAGCGTCGGCGCGGCATCTGAGTTTCACGCGCGCCGCACAGGAATTGAACGTCACGCAGGCGGCCGTCAGCCAGCAAGTGCGCGCGCTGGAGGAACGGCTCGGCACGCCGCTTTTCAGACGCGTCCCGCGCGGCCTCAGCGTCACCGACGAAGGGCGCGCGTTACTGCCCGTGTTGAGCGATGCGTTCGGCCGCATCGAAGCCGTGCTCAAGCAGTTCGAAGGGGGACACTTTCACGAAGTGCTGACGGTGGGCGTGGTCGGCACGTTCGCGGTCGGCTGGCTGATGCCGCGCATGAAGGCGTTTCGCGAGACGCATCCGTTCGTCGAGTTGCGGCTCTTCACGCATAACAATCTCGTCGATCCCGCGTCCGAAGGGCTCGACTTCGCCATCCGCTTCGGCGCGGGCGTCTGGCCGGCGACGCATAACGCGCTGCTGCTCGATGCGCCGCTCGCCGCGCTGTGCGCGCCCGACATCGCGCGGCGTCTTTACACGCCATCCGATCTCGTCAATGAAGTGCTGCTGCGCTCCTATCGCGCGGACGACTGGAGCGACTGGTTCGACGCCGCGGGCCTCGACGCATGGACGATGAACGGTCCCGTCTTCGATTCGTCGCGCCTGATGGTGGAAGCCGCCGTGCAAGGCGCGGGCGTCGCGCTCGCGCCGCCGCGCATGTTCGTGCGCGAGTTGCAGGCCGGGCTGCTCGTGCGTCCGTTCGATGTCGAAGTGAGAACCGGCAGCTACTGGCTCACGTGGCTCAAGTCACGGCGTCTTTCGCACGGCATGAAGCTCTTTCGCGACTGGCTCGTCAGGGAGGCGGCCGAGGCCGTTTAGCGGCGCAGGCGGCGTCTGCCTGCCGCGAGATCGTCCGCGAGCGGCACGGACGAGAACAGCAGCAGCAACGCGGCGAGCGGCACGGTCGTCGCGAAGCCGAGATGCGCGAAGCCGATCGCGCCCGCGAAACCGCCGAGCATGAACATCGCGAAGAGCGAACTCAGCAGCGCGAGACGCGCGTGATTCGCGCGCACATAAGAGGCATCGTCGCGCGCGACGCCGCGGTTCCAGTAAAGGCTCTTGCCGATCTCGATGCCGATGTCCGTCACGAGACCCGTCACATGCGTCGTGCGGATCTCCGCCTTCGATATCTTCGTGATCATCGCGTTTTGCAGGCCCATCACGAAGCAAAGCAGCGCGACGGTCAACGGCACATCCCACACGCGATGCGTCTCCAGATTGGCGCCGAGCATGCCGAACACGAGCAGAAGCGCCGCTTCGAGCAAAAGCGGCGTTGCGAACACGCTATGCGCGCGCCGCTGCCGTCCCCAGTTGATGAGCACCGCGGAAGTCGCCGCGCCGCCGAGGAACGCGCCGACCGCGCCGATCGCGGAAAAGACCAAGGCGATCTGGCCGAGCACGAGGTTATCGGCGATCGATGAAACGAGCCCCGACATATGCGACGTGTATTGCCCGACCGCGAGAAAGCCGCCCGCGTTCGCGGCGCCCGCGACGAAGGCGAGCGCGCAGCCCAGACGCCGGTTGGCGGAATCGGTGCGGCTGGGCGAAGTCAAGCCACGGATATAGGCAATCGGCATGGCGGCTCGGGCAGGATGATCGAGCCGAAAAGATAGCACGCCAATTTGCCTCTCCGGGCATGCCTACCGTATGCAATCTGAAAGAAAAAACATAAGTCGATAGCATGCTAACGAATAGAGTTCTCGCTATAATCCCGCCGCATGACTCATCTCGACTTCCTGCGCCGCTCCGTGAGCAGCACGCTCGTGCTTGCCGCGCGACGCTGGCGCCGCACGAGCCACGGCGTGCTCGCCTCGTACGGCGTGTCGGAAGCATGCGCCGTGCCGCTGCTCACGGCCAACCGGCTCGGCGAGGCGGTGCGTCAGGTGACGCTCGCGGAGCATGTCGGCATCGAAGGGCCATCGCTCGTGCGGCTGCTCGATCAGCTTTGCGCGGCCGGACTCGTGCGCCGTGACGAAGATCCCGAAGACAAGCGCGCCAAGACCATCACGCTTACCGACGAAGGCCGCGCCGTCACCGCGCGCATGGAAGAGCGTCTCGTCACGCTGCGCGCGCGGTTATTGAAGGGCGTGAGCCGCGAAGACCTGGAAACGACATTGCGCGTGCTGAACGTATTCAGCGCGTCGCCGGATGCGAAGCTGCTCGCGGCACTCGAAGCCGGCGATCAAACCGCAAAGCCGGCGCGGTCCGCCGCAAAGC
The DNA here is from genome assembly GCF_031451415.1 of Caballeronia sp. LZ028. Lineage (NCBI taxonomy): Bacteria > Pseudomonadati > Pseudomonadota > Betaproteobacteria > Burkholderiales > Burkholderiaceae > Caballeronia > Caballeronia sp. LZ028. The sequence continues at coordinate 882,580 of NZ_JARUXN010000003.1, forward strand.
GCGGAGCATAGCGCCATGTCCTTTCCATCCGCGCGCGAGTGGCTCTTTTCCGCCAAGACCTTCGCCGCCGCGATGATCGCGCTCTACATCGGCCTCAGACTCGAATTGCCGCGTCCTTATTGGGCGATGGCGACCGTCTATATCGTGTCGAATCCGTTCGTCGGCGCGACGCGCTCGAAGGCGCTGTATCGCGCGCTCGGCACCATGATCGGCGCGGCGGGCGCGGTGTTGATCGTGCCGCCGTTCGTCGAATCGCCGTATCTCTTCAGCGTGATCGTCGCGTTGTGGACGGGCACGCTGCTCTTTCTCTCGATGTTCGACCGCAGCGCGCGCAGCTATGTGTTTCTGCTCGCGGGCTACACGCTGCCGCTGATCGCGCTGCCCGCCGTCACGAATCCGACGGCCGTCTTCGATCTCGCGATCACGCGCACCGAAGAGATCCTGCTCGGCATCGTGGTGGCGAGCGACGACGGCAGCGTGGTG
>NZ_JARUXN010000003.1:883162-1196601 GCF_031451415.1 Caballeronia sp. LZ028
TTGGGCGATGGCGACCGTCTATATCGTGTCGAATCCGTTCGTCGGCGCGACGCGCTCGAAGGCGCTGTATCGCGCGCTCGGCACCATGATCGGCGCGGCAGCGGCTCGCGGCGACCGTCAACGGACTCGAATTCCTGCTGAGTCAATTGACCTACGATCACACGCGGCCCGACATCATCCGGCGTGCGCGCGCGTTGCAGGGACGCATGCAGATCTTTCTGCCGCTCATTTCATCGATGGCCGATCCGCTCATCGAACTGATCGGGAAGCACGGCGAGCATCCTGAAGGGCTCGAAGCGCTGTTGAAGGACGTCGCCGCGTGGGTCGGCTCGCCCACGCCGCGCGCCAAAGAGGATGTCGCAAACGACCGTGCGCCCGATGCCTTCCGCGAGCGCATCAATGCGATGCGTCCGCCCGTCGAAGCGCTCGCGAGCGCGGACGGCGCGCTGCTCTCGAATGCGCTGTGGCGTCTCGGTCAGGTCATCGACGTATGGCAGGACATTCGCGCGTTGCGTGCGGCCATTCTCAACGAGACGAGCGAATGGCGTCCGCACTTCCGTCACTGGCGTTTGGGCGGCACCGCGCGCTTTTTCGATCGCGGCATGATGCTCTTTTCGACCGGCGTCGCGGTGAGCGCGATCATCGTTGCATGCGGGTTGTGGATCGAATCGGGATGGAACGACGGCGCGGCCGCCGTGACGCTCGCCGCCGTCGCGTGCTGCTTCTTCGCCGCGCTCGACGAGCCCGCGCCGCAAGTGTTCACGTTCTTTCTCGCGACGTGTCTGAGCGTCGTGCTCGCCGGACTCTACGTGTTCGCCGTCTTGCCGCACGTACACGATTTCCCGATGCTCGTCGTGATTTTCGCGGTGCCGTTCCTTATCATCGGCACGCTGATTCCGCGCCCGCGCTTCACGCTCGTCACGATGCTCACGGCCGTGAACACCGCAACCTTCATCAGCATCCAGAGCGCCTACGAAGCGGACTTCTTCGTGTTCGCCAACAGCAATCTCGCGGGCGTCGCGGGCCTGCTCTTCGCATTCATCTGGACGCGCATGACGCGTCCGTTCGGCGCCGAACTCGCGGCCGCGCGTCTCACGCGCTCGGCGTGGGCCGATATCGTGCTGAGCGCGTCGCCTTCGGTGCTGATCGCGGATCAGCGCAATCTCTACGCACGCATGCTCGACCGTCTGATGCAGCTCTTGCCGCGTCATGCCGCGACGGACTCGCATCGTCATCCGTCGATCGAAAGCTTTCGCGATTTTCGTGTCGCGCTCAATGCACTCGATCTGCGCCGCACGCGCCGCAAGCTGCCGCTGGACATACAGACATCCGTCGACGATACGCTCGACGCACTGCGCCGTTACTTCGAATCCTGCATCGCGCGGCGCGCACGACAGCCGGTGCCGCCCGAGCTGATTCGCAGCATCGATGTGACGAGCGCTCAGGTCACGTCGCGCGCGCTCGAGCAGTCGCAGAATGCGGCCGCGGAAAGATGGCTGCGCGACACGCTGCACGCGCTCGTCGGCATGCGGCTCTCATTGCATCCGCCCGCGACGCAGGAAGAGCCGGCATGATCTTCGTCACTCATTCTTCATCGGAACGCCATACATGATCGGCGAAATCGACATTCTCGGCGTCTTCGTGCCCGCCGTGCTCGTGCTGATGTTCATCGCCTATCTGTTGAATCTGGCGATTCGCAACGTGCTCGCGCGCGTCGGCTTTTATCGTTTCGTGTGGCACCGTTCCATCTTCGATCTCGGCATCTATGTTCTGGTGCTGGGCGTTGTCGTCATCGTTTCGCAGCGGCTCATCTCGTGAAAAAAACCTGGTTCTCTCTCGGACAGATTCTGCTTACGCTCATCGTCGTCGCGATTGCGTGCGTCGTGTTGTGGAAGCTCGTCGATTACTACATGTTCGCGCCGTGGACGCGCGACGGCCACGTGCGCGCCGATGTCATTCAAGTCGCGCCCGACGTGTCCGGCCTTATCACCGACGTGAAGGTCGCCGACAATCAGCAGGTGAAGAAAGGTGACGTGCTCTTCGTGATCGATCAGGCGCGCTACACGCTCGCGCTGCGCAATGCGCAGGCGACCGCGCAGCAACGCCGCGCCACGCTCGATCAGGCGCGTCGCGAAGATGCGCGCAATCGCGCGCTCGGCAATCTCGTCGCGCGCGAAGTCGTCGAGGAAACGCATTCGCGCGTCGAGCAGGCGACAGCCGCCCTCGCCGATGCCGAAGTCGCCATCGATACCGCGCGCCTGAATCTGCAGCGCACGGAGATCGTGAGTCCCGTCGACGGTTATCTCAACGATCGCGCGCCGCGCACCGGCGAATTCGTGTCGGCGGGACGCGCGGTGCTGTCGGTGGTGGACATGCAATCGTTCCGCGTCGAGGGTTACTTCGAGGAAACGAAGCTCGGCGGCATCGATATCGGCCAGCCCGTCGATATCAAGGTCATGGGCGAAGCCAACATTTTGCGCGGTCATGTGCAGAGCATCGTCGCGGCGATCGAAGACCGCGACCGTCAGCAAAGCCCGAGTCTCCTGCCGAACGTGAACCCCGCGTTCAGTTGGGTACGTCTCGCGCAGCGCATTCCGGTACGCGTCACGCTCGATGAGATCCCCGCCGACTTCCGCATGATCGCGGGACGCACGGCGACGGTTTCGGTGCGGGGCATCGGGCCGAAGATCGGCAAGCGCGCGGCGTCGGAGACGTCGCCCGCATCGGCGCCCGCGCCGACTTCGAGCACGTCGGGCACATCGCGATGAACGGCACGCGCATCATGAAAGCGATCGCCATCGCGGCTTCGTCGGCCTTCGCGCTCTTCGGCTGCACGACCCTCGGACCGAACTACACGCTGCCCGATAACGCCGCGATCAAGGCGCCCTACGCGAACGCGGCCATCGACGGCGCGGATCGCGCGCCCGTCACGCAAGGCGAAGTGCCCGCGAAATGGTGGCGTCTCTATGACGATCCCGTCGTCGATCAGCTCGTCACGCAGGCGCTCGCATCGAATACGGATTTGCGCATCGCCGCCGCGAATCTCGCGCGTTCGCGCGCCGAAGTCGAGTTCGCGAACAAGCAAGGCGGATTCTCCGGCAAGACCTCGGCCGCGTTTCAGCGCGCGCAGGAATCGGCCGAGCAATATCTGTTGTCGGAGAAGCTTCCGGTCGTCAACGAAGGCGCGCTCGATCTGTCCATTTCCTACGAGATCGATCTCTTCGGCAAGCTGAAGCGCGGTGTCGAAGCAGCGAACGCGGACGACGAAGCCGTCGAGGCCGCGCAGGATCTCGCGCGCATCACGGTGGTCGCGGATGTCGTGCGCGCGTATGTCGAATCGTGCTCGGCGGGCGAAGAGCTGGAGATCGCGCAGAAGTCGTTCAACCTGCAGAAAGAGCGCGTGAAGCTCACGCAGCGTTTGCGCGACGCGGGCCGCGGCAATCAGTCGGAAGTCACGCGCGGACAGACTCAGGCCGATACGCTCGCCGCCGACATTCCGCGCTTCGTCGCGCGCCGCCGCGTCGCGCAGTATCGGCTCGCGATGCTGCTCGCGCGCGCGCCGTCCGACTTGCCCAAAGCCGCGCTCGCCTGCAAGAAGCTGCCGAAGCTGCGCGCGCCGATTCCCGTCGGCGATGGCGCTGCGCTGCTGAAGCGCCGTCCCGATGTGCGTCAGGCCGAACGGCAGCTCGCGTCGTCGACGGCGCGCATCGGCGTCGCGACGGCGGCGCTGTATCCGTCGGTGAGTCTCGGCGCATCGGTGGGTTCCGTCGGCATCGCGGAAGACTTGTTCGGCGCGAACACGAACCGCTGGGCGTTCGGGCCGCTCATCAGCTGGAGCTTTCCGATCAACGGTCAGCGCGCGCGCGTGACGCAGGCGGAAGCATCGGCGAGCGGCGCGCTCGCGCATTTCGACGGCGTCGTGCTGAAGGCGCTGCAGGAAACGCAAAGCAGCCTCGCGACCTACGCATCCGACACCACGCGCGCCGATGCATTGCGCACCGCGTATAAATCGGCGATCGAATCCGCCGATGAGACGAATCGCCTGTATCGCGCGGGACGCGAGTCCTTCCTCAACGATCTCGATGCGACGCGCACGCTCACCGGCGTCGCGGCGCAGGTCGCGGCCGCCGAAGGTCAGGTCGCGATCGATCAGGTCAACCTCTTTCGCGCGCTCGGCGGCGGCTGGGAAACCGACGAAGCCATCGCGCAGAATTCAAAGGGCAAATAGCGCGCGCGAGCCACGGCTAAGGGTCGCATAAGTTTCGCCGGATACGATCGGCCGGATCATCGTAACCAGCGAAACTGCCGCATGAATGCACTCGAAGCGCTCAACCGCGCGTGGTTCCTTGCGATCAACGCGCGAGCCGCCACGCCGCTATGGCAAATCGACGTTGCCATCGCCATCGCCGAAGATCTCGTTTATCTCATTCCCGCGCTGCTCGCGTTCATGTGGCTCTTCGGCGGCCGCCTTCAACGCGGCGCGGCCGTGCGCGCGTGCTGCGTCACGTTCCTCGCGCTCGGGCTCAATCAGCTGATCGGCATGCTGTGGATGCATCCGCGGCCGTTCATGATCGGCCTCGGCCATACGTTCATCGAGCATGTGCCCGATTCGTCGTTTCCGAGCGATCACGTGACGCTCTTCGCCAGCGTCGCGCTGACATTGCTGCTTGCGCGTCTCTGGCATGACGGCCTGCTTGCCGCGCTCGCGGGCGTCGCGGTCGCGTGGGCGCGGGTCCGCATCGGCGTGCATTTTCCGCTCGATATGGCGGGCGCAATCGGAGTCGCGTGCATCGCGTATGCGCTCGTCGCGCCGCTCTGGGCGCGTGCCGGAGAAGCGTTGATGCGCTTGCTGATTGCGCTCTATCGCAAGGCCGCGTCGTGGCCGATTCGCCGTGGCTGGCTCGCGCCTTGAGTTTCAAAAGCGCGGACGCGCGTTCGTCTTGATCGCGTAGCCCGCGCGGAAGGCCCGCGCATCGCTCATCGACGTTCGCCAATCATGACAAGCCTTCAAGGTAGCCCCATGCGATTCGATCTCGCCAGCTTCACCGATCCGGGCGGTCGCAACAGCAACGAAGACCGGCTCGTGCTGGTCGCGCATCGCCGGCTGATCGCGGGCATCGTCGCCGATGGCGCGGGCGGTCTCGGCGGCGGCGACGTCGCGGCGCAACTCGTCGTCGACACCATGCGCGACGTGCTGCGCGATTGCGCGACGCGCGGCGAGAGCGTCGAAACGGGACAGCTCGCCGATGCGATGCTCGCCGCGAACCGCGCGATCGTCGATGCGCAATCGGCCGGCGGCACGCGCGAACGCATGCGCTCGACCGCCGCGATCCTCACGATCGACCCGCAAGGCGCACACGCGAACTGGGCGCATTGCGGCGACACGCACATCTACTGTTTCAGGAACGGACGCATCGTCCTGCAGACGCTCGATCAGGGCAGCGCGCAGCCATACCGGCTGCGCAGCGTGATGCACACGGCGCTCGGCACCGACGACGAACTGAAGATCGAAGCCGCGCGCGTGCCCTTTCCGATCGAGGATGGCGACGCGTTTCTCGTCTGCAGCGACGGCTTCTGGGAACATCTCGACGAAGCGTCGATGATCGATTCGATCGACGATGCCGGCGACGCCGCAAGCTGGCTCGCCGCGCTCGCGGCTCGTGCGCGCCGCAACGCGCCCGCCGGCGCGGACAATCTGAGCGCGATCGCGTTGTGGGCGGGCGCGCCGCGCGTCAGCCGATAGGCGCGGCGCAGGCGCGGCCGGACGCGACGATCCGTCCCGCCATGCTGCTCAAGAAGCCCGGAAGTTCCGCCGCGGGCATCGGCCGGCTCAGCAGAAAACCCTGCATCTGATCGCATTCGAGTTCGCCGAGCGTGCGGAATTGCGACTGCGTTTCGACGCCTTCCGCGACGACCTCGATCTGCAACGCGCGCGCGAGCGTCACGACCGCCGACAGCAACGCGCTGCCGCGCTGCCCGGACGAATCGAGATCGCGCACGAAGGAGCCGTCGATCTTGATCTGATCGAAACGAAAGCGCTGCAGATAACAGAGGCTCGAATACCCGGTGCCGAAATCGTCGATGGCCACGGCGTAGCCGCGCGCTTGCAGCGCCTCGATCGTGCGGCTCGTCCGTTCGATGTTCTGCATCGCGTCGATTCGGTGATCTCGAACATGAGGCGCGACGGATCGACGCCGGACGCGGCGATCAGCGCATCGACGCGCGCGACGAGATCGGGCACGTTGAACTGGATCGGCGACAGATTCACCGAGACCGAGATCGCCGGCAGGCCGTCCGCGTCCCATCGCGCGATGTTGCGGCACACTTCGCGCAACACCCAGTCGCCGATTTCGACGATGAGGCCGGAGCGCTCGGCGATCGGAATGAATTCGAGCGGCGCGATTTCGCCGAGTTCCGGATGACGCCAGCGAATCAGCGCCTCGACGCCCGTCACCGATTGCGACGCGACGCTGAACTTCGGCTGAAACGACAGGCTCAACTGGTCGTCGCTCAACGCGCGATGCAGGTCACGTTGAAGGATCAGCGACCTGAGCGCCGTGTGATTCATCTGCGGCTCGAACACGCGGACCGTATTGCGCCCGCTCTGCTTCGCGGCGTACATGGCGGCGTCGGCGCTGTGGAGCAGTTCGTCGGCGTTCGCGCCGTCGCGCGGATGAAACGCAATGCCGATGCTCGCGCTCACGCGCAGCGGCAAGCCGTTGACGACGATCTCCTGCGAGAGACGCCCCAGCACGCCATTGGCGACCGTCATTGCCGCCGAGGTGTCCGCCGCGTTCCCGACCACGATCACGAATTCGTCGCCGCCGAGCCGCGCGACCATGTCGGTATGGCGCAAATCCTCGCGCAGACGCTCGGCGCATACCTGCAGCAGATCGTCGCCGACGCCATGACCGAGCGAATCGTTGATCGACTTGAAGCCGTCGAGATCGATGAAGAGCACCGCGAACGGCGACGCGCGGCGCGCGCCGTCTTCGATCGCCTGCGCGATGCGCAGCGTGAGTTGCTGGCGGTTCGGCAACCTCGTGAGCGCGTCGTGCGTGCCGAGATAGCGCAGTTGCCGGTTCGCGCGCTTCAGCGAGATCGACAGGCTGCTCGTGTGGAGCGCGAACAGCGCGAGCGTGCCGACGAGCACGGTGAACGACATCGCCGTGACGACGAGCGCGAGCCAGTTCGCGTCGAGTTTGGCATCGGCGAGGCAGAGGCTGCCCGGCGCGAAATTGGCCGCGTCCATGCCCAGATAGTGCATGCCGGTGATGGCGACCGCCATGATGATCGCCGCGCCGAGCCGCTTGACGACGCGGTTCTCCACGTTCGACGCGCGCAGCGTGAACGCGAGCCAGAGCGCGGCCATCGACGCGAAGATCGCGACCGCGACCGACAGCGCCACTTTCCAGACCGTGTAGTCGATTCCCGGCGACATCTCCATCGCGCGCATGCCGGTGAAGTGCATCGCCGCGACGCCGACGCCCATGATCGTGCCGCCGACGACGAGGCGCGGCCACGATAGCGCGCCCCGGCTCGCGGTGGCGAGCGCGATGAACGACACGCCGATCGCGAGCACGAGCGACGCCGCCGTGATGGACACGTCGTAGCCGACGGAAATCGGCAGCGAGAACGCGAGCATGCCGATGAAGTGCATCGACCAGATGCCGACGCCCATCGACACCGCGCCGCCGGCAAGCCAGGCGGGGCGGCGTTTCGCGCTCGCAAGCGCATTCAGGCCGCCGGACAGCTCCATCGCCGTGTAGGACGCGAGGAACGCGACCACCAGCGACAGGCAGACCAGCAGCGGATTGTAGACACCAGTCATCGGCCCTCTCTCGTTTCTTGTCAGTCTTTTGCGACTGCTTTTTCTTGCGGTTCGACCGCCTCAGGCCCACGCCGAGATGACGCCCGGCGCTCGATTCCTCATGCGCTATCGGCCGGTCAGCCGAAAACTTTATGGCCATCCCCTTTCTACGACTTTCGATGTAGGCCATCCAGCCGATTTTGCGCGCGCCCCGCCGTGACTAATTTGAAAGCGCCGGCTCGCAGGAACGGCTGAAAAGCCGACACGCCTCGGGCCACGCGCCGGGCGGCGCAGCAAACGCAGGAGGGGCCATGTTCACGCACAGAGGATTCAGGGGAACGGGAGCGTCATCATGGACGCGCTGACTCATCGCGACGCAAGCGCCTTCGCGCTCGAAACGTCGACGCTCGCCGAACTGTGGCATCGCCGGACGAGTCTCTCCGACAGCGAAATCGGCCAGATCTACAAGCTGGTGTTGGCGGCGCTGCGCGGCTATTACCCGTCGGAGTTGCGCGGACTGCCCGAGGACAAGGAGGAGCTGATCTCGCAATTCTTCTTCTCGCGCGTGTTGCGGCTCGACTTCGAGCAGCGCCCGTCGCACGCGTCGCCGGAGAGCGCGCCGTCCACGGCGCATGCGCTGTGCGCGTACTTTCGCCGCTTCCTGATCGACTGTCTGCGCAGCGCGAGCCTGCAGCGCAATCTGTCGATCGAGATCGACGGCGTGCAGGCCGAAGTCGATTCGCGCGCGCACGCTCCCGACGATCCGGTGGCAGCCGCGCTCGCCGAATTCGGTCTGAGCGAGGCGGACGTGCGCGGTCTCGCGCGCGCGTTCGTCGCGGCGCTCGATGCGCCGGACCGGATCGTCCTCGCGGGGAGTCTCGGCGCGTGCGGCGAACGCAAGGGCGGGCTCAAGGCCGTCGCGGACCGGTACGAGGTGCCGTCGTATCACTATCGCGCCCGCAAGCTCGGCGTGACGATGAAGAAGAAAGCGACGCCGAAATCCTTCGCCGCGACGAAAATCGGCCGCTGGATGGAGGACACGCTCGGCATCGCGATCGCGCCGGAGAACCGCGACGCGATCCTGATCGTGCTGAATCTGCTCGCGCTAGAAGCGCACGAATGAGCGGGCGTCAGCGGTCTTCGATGTCCGTCGGCGGCGTTTTCACGATGCCCGCGCCGACGTTGCCCTGCGACACGCGCCGGCCCCGCTCGTCCGCGTCGAGCTTGCGGCCTTGCTCGGTGACGCCGGCGGACGTGATCGTCTGCAACGTCGCCTTGTTGCGCGTGTCTTGACGGGGCGTCGTCGAAAAGGTGGCGCCCTGGGGCGGCGACACCGCGATCTTGCGCAGGATTTGCGGCGCGGCGGCGCTCGTGCCCTCGAACGCAAGCGCCGAGCCGCTGCGCGTGCCCGCCGCCATCACGCCTTTGCGGATGATCGAGCGATCCGATACGGCGGCCACGTCGGGCCCGGCGCGATCGGGCGGCTTGCCCGCGCGGTCGAAGCCCGACGAGGAGTAAGGCGCGGTGGCCAGGTCCTGCTTGCGATAGCCGCCGACGACGCACGTCTGAAAGCCCGTCGCGATCGAACTGAGCGTGCCCTCGCGACGGATCCAGCTCGGCGGATTGGGGCCGTCGTAGTCCTGCGGCGCGGTGTATTTGTCGAAGCGCACGTAAGCATCGTCGTCGAAGCGGGACTGGCGTCCGCGTACGGGGAAGCCGAAGGGCGTCTCGTTGCGCTGCACCCAGGCTTGGACTTCGATGTCACTGTTCTGGTTGGCATTCTTCAGCTCGATCATCCAGTCGCCGCTCGGCGCGGGACGCCGGTTCGGGTCGCGCGTCATCGTCGGCGCGAGCGCGACGAGAATCATCGGCGGTTTGCCGCGCGCGCCGCGGCCGAGATGCACGACCGTGCACAGGCGCTCGCTGCCGAGCGTCCAGGCGGCGACGCTGCCGGGCTGGATTCCCGCGCTCGCGCCGCCGCCGGGCGGCCGCACCGCGACTTCGATGCTCGAATCTCCTATATCGGGCAGCCAGATTTCGACGAAACTCGGCGTCAGACACTCGGGCAACACGCGCCAGCGCAGTTCTTCTGTCGCGTCCTTTGCGATGGACAGCGTGCCGTGACAGCGGTCGAGATTGCTGTTGCCCGCCGGGAGCGTGATCGAGCAGGCTTGCGTTTGCGAGAGCTCGTCCATCGCGCATTCGAGCATCGACGTGCCGTCGTGCGGACCGGCGAAATAGCCATAGCTCATATTGATGAACGCGCGGCTCACATCGCCGGCGATGTCCCGCGTGCGCGCGATGATGTAGCGCAACGCATCGAGCGCCTGCGCGTCGAGCCAGAGGCCGGACGTGTCGCGCACGGTCCGGCCCGGCTGACGGAATTGCACGGCGACCAGTTCGGGCGGCGGATCCGGCGCTCGATTCGGATTCGGCGCCGAAAGATCGGGCCGCCGCAAATCGACGCCCGCGGCGAGGTCCAGCGTCGCGGTGCCGTGCGTCCATCCGCGGGCGAGCGCCGTCGCGCCCGCATCGCGATAGAGCGCCTCTTCGTCGATTACGCCGTCGCGCCGCACGTCGTTCATCCGCTTGTGAATGTCCGCCGAGAGGAACTCGCGCCCGTATCCGAGCCCTTGCGCGTCGTTGGCCGGATCGTCCTGATTCCAGAAACAGCGCACGCGCGAGTCCGTGCCGGCTGCATCGGCGTAAAAATGCGCGTGCGCGAACGCGATGGCGTCGTCGCATGCGCCGACCACGACGACCTTGGGCGCGCCATGGCGATGCGGCGCGTGAGCGAGCTTGTCCTGATTCGTGACCGGCACGGGATCGCTGCGCGGCGGCTCGCCGGCCAGCACCGGCATCGCGAGCGTGAAGCGCTCGATCATGCCGGCGAGATCGGTCTTCAGATGATCGAGAAACGCCGCCGTCACGAATGCGGTGCAAAAGCGCGTGTTTTCGAGACCCGCGGCCGGATGACGATAGAGCGCCGACATCCATATCCCGCTCTTGCCCTGCACCGTCTCGGCGAGCTTGCGCGCCGTCGTGCCCTGCGCCGTCTCGATGGCGATCGGCACGAAGCCCGGCGGCGGGCCGCCCAGGTCTGCGAATCGCGTGAGAACGGCCCACACGAGGTATGGATCGGCGCGCGTTACGCCCAGCACGCCGGCTTCGGTTTCGTCCAGCAGCGGCGTGGCATCCGAATGGACCTGCCAGATCGCGTTCATGTCGGCACGCGATTTCCGCTCAAGCCCTTGCCGTTCCACTCGTTCTTCGCCTCGTTCCATAGCCAGGCGAGAATCGGCGAGCCTGCGCCCGTCGGCTTCGGCTTGCCGAGCCAGATATGCGGGTAATCGGGGGACACCATCGTCGGCGGATCGGTCTGCTGCGCGGCGGTGGCGTTGGCGGGCCAGAGGAGCGGCTCCTGATCGTTGAAGTCCTCTTCGCCGTCGAACTGGTCGCCCCGGAACGTGCGCGGCGTGAAGGTGCCCCGATCGCCGTCAATCTTGCAGCGATGCACGAAATACTCCGCGAGCGTCGTCCCGAGCAGATGCCCCGCCGCCGTGTCCACCGGGAAGTGCACGCCCGCGATCGTGCGGTTGAGCGCGACGCGCCGCGCCTGCGCGTAAAGCTGCGTGTGCAGCGCCGTCGACGGCTGCGCGCCGGTCGCCATCGGCGCGTTGCGTAAATCTCGGAAGAAATCGTTCATCACGCCCGCGACGATGTACGCCTGCGTCGAATGTCCGCTCGGCAGCGAGCCGTGGCCGGGCGTCGGGATCATCGGCTGAACTTGCGGCGAATAGTCGATCGCGCGGCTGCACGCGAGCGCGTGCTTGAAACGCATTTCCACGGCGATCGCGAAACGCACCGCCGTCGCGAGCAGTTCGAGCGTCTTCGGCGTGCGCTGCGGACTCAGGAAAAGAATCGAGCTCCAGAAGGCTGCTTGCGGTCCCATCTGCAGCAGCGTTTCGTTGGCCCGTTCGGCGCGCAGGTCGGAGTAGCGATCCATGAACGTGAGCTGCTTGACGAACACGTCCTTGCCCGGCCGATGCATCTGAACGATCAGCTTGGGCGGATCGAACTTGGGCGCGGTGTCGTTCGGGTCGATCCTGAAACCGCGATCCCACAGCGTCACGCCGGTCCCGCCAGCCTCCTCTTCCGCATCCTTTGGCGAGAGCGTGAAGGCGAGATTCGACACCAGTTCGAAGTCGAACACGCTCGCCCGCACCCAGTCGTCCCAGCGCCAGAGCTGGCCGTTGTCGTCGAGATTGCGAACGGGATTGCCGTTCGCGTCCGTGCGGAATTCGTCCTCTTCGGGATTGATCCCAAACGGCTGACCCGGCTGCCACGGCCCGCAGATGCCGTCGCGATGGCCGATGAGACCCATCGTCTGCGATTCGGCGCCGCCGAGCATGTCGGCGCTGCCGACTCCGCCGACGCCTCCCACTCCCCCGACGCCGCCCACGCCACCGACGCCGCCCACGCCACCGACACCACCTACGCCGCCCACTCCGCCGAGAGTCGCCATTCGTTCACCTCTTTGCTTCGTCAGGAATGCCTGCGGGCTACTGCAACGGCAAACCCGCGCGCCGCAGCGCGTCCGACCAGATGCGGCCCGTCTCGAACGCCGCGCTCGGCGAACGCTCCAGAAAGCCGCGCACGGTGAGATGCGGCTCGATCGCGAGCACCTTGCGGATCGTGAGCCGCGCATCGTCGACGAGACCGAGTTCCGCCTGCGCGATCGCGAGCGCGCGCAAGGTCGACGTGTTATTCGGCCCGTTGCGCAGCGAATGCTCCGCGAGTTCGATCACGCGCTCGTACTGGCGCGCGGAAAGCGCCGCCGTCGCGCAGAGCGACTCGTAGAAACTCTTCAGCGGATCGAGCGGCGAGAGCGCGAGCGCATGTCCCGTCGCCGCGACGGCTTCGTCGCCCTCGCCCTTGAATGCATGAAGCGTTCCCTTGAGCAGCCACGCGAGCGAATCGTTGGGATTCGCCTCCAGCGCGCGCTCGTAGCAATCCTCGCCGGCATCGAGCTGCTTGAGCAGATTCGTGCGGACGAAACCTTCGACCGCGAGCGCCATCGACGAGCGCGAATCGGCGTCGAGCGCGCGCCGCGAGCAGGCGAGCGCGGAATGCGCCTCGCCGACGCGGTCCGTCGTCCAGCCGCGATTGAAGCGCAGCACATGCCATTTCGCGAGCCATGCGTAAGGCGTCGCCTGGCCGCGCGCGCGTTCCGCGAGCACGTCGAGCATCTGGCCGGCGCGCTCGAATTCGTCGCGCACGCCGCGATGCATCAGCGCAATCGAGCCGAGCAGCAAGGTCGAGCTTTCGAGCGTCGGCAGCGACTGGCTGCGCGTGCGTTCGAGCTCGTGCGCCACGATCCGCGTGCCAACCGACGTATGAATGTGCGCGACGAGCGTGCTTTCGCCCGCGATGACGGCGTCGATGCTGTCGGTGAGCGTTTCGCCCCAGACGACGCAAGCGAGTTTGGTATCGGCGAGTTCGACGGCGAGCACGATCTTGCCGCCATGCGTGCGATACGCGCCCGACAGCACGTAGCGCGCATCGAGCAGCGCGCCCGCCTGCGACGCGTTCGCGCTCCGGTCACGCAACGCGCTCGTGGATAGCCGAGAGATCACGCGCAGTTCGTCGCTGCCCGAGAGACCGATGATGATGTCGTCGGCGAGAATCTCCCCGAGCACGTCATGGCTCGCGTCGAGGCAGCGCGACGCGAACGGAATCACCGCGATCGAAGGCCGCAGCACCGCCGCGCCGATGGCGTTAGGCGCGATCACCGGACGCGGCCCCGGTCCGCCGAGACGGAACGCGTGCACCGGATGCGCCAGATGCCGCAGATGACATTCGCCGAGATCCTCGATGCACGCGTCGAAAACGCCCGCGAGCCGCGCCTGCACGCAATCCGACATCACGATTTCGCCGGGTCCGGCGAGGTTGTAGAGACGCGCGGCCAGATTCACGCCGCGTCCGTAGACGTCCCGCTCGTCCGCGAAAAGCTCGGTCTCGTGCAGACTCTCGCGCAACATGAGCGGCTCGGCCGCGGCGTTGCCGTCGCCGCGATCGGCCGCGCTCGCCCTGCACGCCGCCTGAATGTCGAGCGCGCAACGCGCCGCCGGCAACGCGTGCTCGAACAGCATCATGAGGCCGTCACCTTCGGTGCGGATCAGCCGCCCCTGATGCTCCGGCACGATGCGGTTTTCAATGACCGCGCGCAGATTGCGCCAGCGCGCGGCCGTTCCCGCTTCGTCCGCTTCGGCGAGCCGGCACGACTCGACGAGATCGGCGAACAGGATCGTACGCACGACGCGTTGCAACACATTGGCCGTACCGGCAAGTTCCGCGTTCATACTTTCAAGACCGATCGACGGCGCGTCCGTTCGATAACGGATGGCCCATGCTCTCACCGAGATCGCATCAAGCGCAGCAGGACGGCAGACGCGGGTCTCGCGCGGTGTTTGATGATGATTTGAATGGCCGCGACGCCCGGCATCTTTTACTCGTGTCCGATGTTTCGGGTCACGAAATGTCTGCCGCACACCATAACGTAGTCATTGCATCGGTGAATAGCAAGGCGCCTTTTCCGCACTATGTACGGAAGCGTTCCTAAGCGCCTCGATCCTTGTCGGCCTGCAGCCGGCTCGCGATGAGCTGGACCAGATAAAGCGCGAATTCGGGCTCCTGATAGTAGAGCCGAATGGCATCGGCGGCGGAAACGGTTCGCATCTCGCAGTCCGTCTTGCAGATCACCGTCGACGTGCGCCGATGCTCCGGCGAAAAGAGCCCGATTTCGCCGAGCACCGTGCCCGCGCCCAGTTCGATGCCGAGCTCCGAAAGCCGCACCGTGCCCTTCTCGACGTAGAACATCTGGCCGCTCGGATCGCCTTTGCGAAACAGCACTTCGCCGGGCCGGAAACGCTGGCTTTCCATTCTGGCGAGCAGGCGCGCGACCGGAAGCTGACCGCTGATGGCGTGATCGACCTGCGTCTCGCGGATCTTCGCCATGCGCGCCGCAACCGCGCTCGCTTCGCCACGGCTCGATACGTTCAGCGCCTTGAATATCGTCGTGAGATGCGTCTTGACCGTGGCCTCGGCGATATCGAGTTCGCGCGCGATCGTCTTGTTGGAGCGTCCGCGCGCGAGCAGCGCGAGCACTTCGAGCTGACGCGGCGTCAGATGCAGGTTCGGGTCCGGCGCGACGTTTCCGGACGGCATGCGCAATTCGCTTCTCTCCGACGAAAGCAGCGAGCGCGGCAGCGAAACGCCGCCTGCCAGCACGAGGCCGATCGCACCAAAAAGAAGCTCTGCCGAAGCGGATTTCTCGACACATCCGGCGACGCCCGTCGCGATCAGTTCATCGACTTGCTCGCGCGTGGCCATGTTCAACAGCACGATCACGGGCGTCGTTCCGACACGTTCGCGCGCGGCGTCGAGTTGCGCGCGGACATCGTTCAGACGATCGCCGTCCATGACGATGCAATCGGGCTTGCGTTCGTCCGGCCATCGATCGGGAAGACGGTCGGCCGCGTGCACTTCGGCATCCTGCGCGAATCCCCGCAGGAGCGCCGCGACGCCCTCGCGAAACAGCCCCGCCGGTCCGGTCAACAGTATCTTCATGCGATGCATGCTATACCGACTCGCGCGCTCATGCGCGATGGTCGAACGTTCGTCATGCGAAGCGCGCATGACGTGCGCAAATTGTAAGAGCGTGCTGCGCTGCCTATACTGCATTCGCCATCGGCACACTGCGAGGCCACGCATATGACAGGCAAAAGCAAGCGCGCATGGCGGGCGATTCATGCGCTGCTGGTCGCGCACGCCTGCATCGCCGATTTCGCCGCCGCGCAGCAGCGCGTGCCCGACAAAAGCCTCGTGTACTGCTCCGAAGCCAGCCCCGCCGGATTCGACGATGCGCAATTCACGTCGTCGATCGAAGCGAGCGCGGCGGGCTATACCGTCTACAACCGGCTCGTGGAGTTCGATCGGGAAAACGGCGATATCGAGCCGGGGCTCGCGCAGTCGTGGGAACGCTCGCCGGATGGCCTTCAATACACGTTTTATCTGCGCCACGGCGTCAAGTTTCATACGACTGGCTACTTCACGCCGACGCGCGAATTCAACGCCGACGACGTCGTGTTCACGTTCGAGCGCATGCGCGATGCACAGCATCCGTTTCGCCGCGCTTATCCCGTGTCGTTTCCGTATTTCCGCGACCTCGGTCTCGCGACGAACATCGAGCGCATCGACGCGCCCGATCCCTATACGGTGCGCTTCACGCTCGCACGAATCGATGCGCCTTTCCTGCAGAAAATGGCGATGCCCTTCGCGTCGATACTCTCGCGCGAATACGCCGACAAGCTGCTCGCCGCGGGCCGCGCGAGCGACATCAACTGGCATCCGGTCG
The DNA here is from genome assembly GCF_031451415.1 of Caballeronia sp. LZ028. NCBI lineage: Bacteria > Pseudomonadati > Pseudomonadota > Betaproteobacteria > Burkholderiales > Burkholderiaceae > Caballeronia > Caballeronia sp. LZ028. The sequence goes on from NZ_JARUXN010000003.1 coordinate 899,389, forward strand.
GCACCGGTCCTTTCGTGTTTATCGACTACGCGAAAGACGCGACGATCCGCTTCGCGGGCAACACGCAATACTGGAAGGCGAACGTCGTCCGGCTGAAATCGCTGACGTTTTCGATCACCACCGATCCGATGGTGCGCCTGCAAAAGCTCAGGCAGGGCGAATGTCAGGTGATGAGCTATCCGCGTCCCGCCGACATCGCGTCGATCAGGAAAGACGCGCGCCTGCAAGACGTGAATCAACCGGGGTTCAATCTGGGCTATCTCGCCTACAACACGTCCAGAGCGCCGCTCGACGACGTGACCGTGCGCCGCGCGCTCGACATGTCGATCGACAAGCACGCGATACTCGACGCCGTCTATCAAGGCACCGCGCGCGCCGCAACCAATCCGATGCCGCCGATGCAATGGGGCTACGACTTCGGCATTCGCGACGCGCCGTACGATCCGGCACGCGCGAAAGCGTTGCTCGCGCAAGCGGGTCACGCGAACGGACTCAAACTCAGGCTATGGGCGATGCCGGTGCAACGCGCGTACAACCCGAACGCGCGGCTCATGGCGGAGATGATTCAGGCGGACTGGGCGAAGATCGGCGTGCAGGCGGAGATCGTCACGTACGAAATGGGCGAGTACGTACGCCGTGCGCGCGCCGGCGAGCATGACGCGCTACTCATCGGATGGAGCGGCAATTATGGCGATCCGGACGACTGGCTCGGCGTGCTCCTCGGCTGCGACGCCGTGAAGGGCGGCAACTTCGCGAAGTGGTGCTACAAGCCCTACGACGATCTCATCAAGGAAGCGCGGGCCACGCTCGATATCGATGCACGCACCGCGCGCTATCAGCAAGCGCAGAGAATCTTCAAGGAACAGGTTCCGTTCACGCCGATTGCGCACGCGACCGTTTATCAGCCGGTCGCGCGCAATGTGACGGGCTTCAGGATCGATCGATTCGGCATGACGCGTTTCTGGGGCGTCGGCATCGACTGATTTCGTCTGACGAGTTCAGGACGGTGTCAGCTCATCGAGCACCGACGCGAGAATCATCGCGCCCGCATTGCCCGGAACCGGACGCGGATTCGGCGCATAAACACGATCGCCGCGACGAATCTCGACGCCGCTCATCGCGCATACGCCGACGGTGCGCGCGCGCATCGCACGCCACACCTGATCGCCATAACAGCAGCGCGTCGAGTCGCGCCATTCGATCGTCGCCGTCGTGCTCGATGGCCGCTCGATCAGCTTCACCGCGACGCGTTGATCGCCGCCTTGCGCAAAAGGACGCCTCGGCGAAGGCGCTTCGAAGCTCGCGCCATCACTCAACGATGTCAGCAGGAAGATCGTTCGCGCCCACGGATCGAGGGCGAGTGCAGCTTCAGCCATGTTCGGCTCCTTGTCGAAGAAATGCGTGGAATCGGCATCGCCACTCCAAGGTAATGAAACCGAAATCGCGCGCCAACTGCCCGATGGTTGCGCCGGCCTATATCAAGGTTTAATGCGCGCGGCGGCTGCGCCCGCGAAAACTAACACCTTCGTATGAGCGCATCAGACAGACGGCTGGATTCACGGCGCGCACGCCACGCGAACGTTTAATCGATGCATCGAAGGTTGGTGCACGCACGCTCCTTCGTAGGTGTAGTCGAGCCGTTCCGTGGCCGATACAGTGTCGTCAAGGTCGAAACGCGAACGCAGACCAACGGCCTTATCGAGGGAAACCGAAGAACATCGTTATTTCGGATACCCGATCAATCGCATCACTCAATCCACCTTGGAGTCGATCATGAACAAGTACCTCGTCAGCCTCTCTCTCGTTGTCGCAACGCTCGCCGCGCCCGCGATCGCATTCGCGCAATCGAAGGGCCCCGTTACGCGCGCTCAAGTCCGTGCCGATCTCGTCGCCGTCGAGCAAGCCGGCTATAACCCCGCGATCGCGAGCGATCCGTATTACCCCGCGGACATTCAGGCAGCGGAAGGCAAAATCGCCGCGCAACACACCGACGCATCGCAAGCCTATGGCGGCGTACGGACCGGCACGAGCGCATCGGCAGCGAGCGCGTCGAAGCATGCCGCGATGAACAACGCGTGCGTCGGTCCGGCCGACTTCTGCCAGCCGTTCTTCGGCAGCTGATCCATCGTTCGCACTAGCGGAGTCTTTCATGAAGCGAATTTTGCAAGTCGCGTCGGCACTGGCGTTATCGGCTGGCGTGTTGGCATCGGCGAATGTATCCGCGCAAACGCATGCGCCGATCAAGAACATCGTGCTCGTGCATGGCGCATGGGTCGACGGCTCGGGATGGAAGCCGGTCGACGACATCCTGACGCGCGACGGCTATCACGTCACGATGGTGCAGGAGCCACTCACCTCGCTCGACGCGGACGTCGCCGCGACCAAGCGCGTGCTCGACCTGCAGAACGGTCCGACGATTCTCGTCGGTCATAGTTACGGCGGGTCGGTCATCACGGAAGCGGGCGTGCATCCGAACGTCGCCGGGCTCGTCTATGTCGCGGCGCATGCGCCGAACGTCGGCGAGGACGAAGGCGCGCTCGGCAAGAAGACGCCGAGCTTCCTCGCGAAGCAGACGAACGCCGTCGAAAAGACCGCGGACGGCTACACGTATCTGAATCCCGCCGTCTTCCCGAAAGACTTCGCCGCCGATCTTCCGCTCAGGCAAGCGACGTTCGAATCGCGCTCGCAGATCCTGACTGCGGCGCAAGTCTTCACGACGCCGCTCTCCGCCGCGGCGTGGACGACGAAACCGAGTTGGGGCATCGTGGCGGGCGGCGACAAGATCATCAATCCGGATCTCGAACGCTGGTACTACGAACGCGCGCACAGTCACATCACGGTCATTCCGGGCGCGAGCCATTCCGTGTACGAATCGAAGCCGCAGCAGGTCGCGGCCGTGATCGAAGATGCCGCGAAGCATGCGGTGCAGTAGGTGAAAATCGCGCGGCGTCGTGCAGCACGCATGACGCCGCGCGCATTCGTCTGGGGTTTGCGCTTCTTGCCGTATCCGCCGTCCATGGCTTATATAGTGTGTGGCCGCGCGTGTCGCGCACGAGGCGTCGAATGACCAGACGGAGGAAGCGATGGTTCGGCTCGTGATGATTCTTCTCGGCGTCGACTATCTGCGCACGCGCTGGCGCTCGGTGATGACGCTCGGCCTGCTCAGCATCGCGCTCGGCGGCGTCATCTTCATCGACGCGCTCGACGGTTCCCTGTACTTTCCCATCGTCCCCTTCGTGCTGCTGATGCTGCTCGAAGGCCTCGCCACGCTGGCCGTCGCGTGGACCGGCATGGGCGGCCAGCGCAAGCTGCGCTACGTGAAGGGCGCGACTTTCTGCCTCTCGGCGCTGCTCGTGCTGTTCGGCGGCGAGCACGGCAATTTCGTGCTGTCGCTCATCTTCGGCACGCTTTTTCTCGTCGATGGCGCGCTCCAGATCATTTCCGCGCGCGTGGTCCGCTTTCGCAAATGGCGTATCGCGATGGCGGGCGGCGTGCTCGAGATCGCCATCGCGATCTTCTTCTATCAGCCGTATCCGGATCACTATGCGGGCACGGTCGCGTATTGCGTCGCGTTCGGGCTTTTCTTCGGCGGCTGGAACATGATCCTGCTCGCGGCGCGCGTGCGGCGCATGGCGGCAAACCCCGCCGTCGATGACGGTGCAACCAACTCCGCTCACGACGACGCGAAGCCCGCCGCGCCATCGTTCGCAGGCGCGGTCTGGGACGGCCCGCCCGCGCCCGGCGAAGCCGCGCTGACGGTGCATGTGTGGACGCCCGTCGGCACGGCGAAGTCGCAACCGCGCAGGCAATTGATCATCGATCGCTATATCGCCGCCGTCGACAGGAACGGCACGATCTCGACCGGCCATGCGGCGCTGGAGACGCCCGAGGGCGTGTACATCAGCCTCTATCCGGCGGTCGAAATCGACCGGTCGCCGGACGAATTCTCACGCACGTTGCGCGCGACGCGCGAGAACGACGTGCCCGGCCTCTTTCAGCCGGACTACGAAACGGAATCGAAGGCGTGGTGTCCGTCGACGCAGCAGGTGCGTATCCGCAATTACGATCCGGCGCGGCTCGCGCGCTTCTGGCAGGAGTATCGGCGCGACACGACGTACAACCTCACGTACCGCAACTGTTCGAGTTCCGTGGCGCGGGCGCTGGAAGCGGCGATCGAAGGCGCGTCGGCGCGCGTGTGGGGCAAAGGCGGCGGATGGAAGCCGCTCGTGCGTATCATGACGACGCCCGAGTTGTGGGTCGCCGCGCAAGTTCGCAAACGCGCTGCGACGATGGCCTGGACGCCCGGCCTCACGCTCGACTATGCGCGCGCGCTCAGCATGCTCGCGGACCCGCGTCACTCGGGCTGGGTGAAGATGGCGCGCATCGCGGTCGCGACGATGTATCGCTCGCGGCAGCGCTGGCGCGCCGAAGAGCACGCCGCCGTGCGCGTTCAAGAGCAAGATGCGTCGGCGACGGCGGAGCAGCGTACCGGCTGACGCGCCGTGGCATCACGATTCGACCGGCTTGTCGGCAGTCTTGCGCGAGCGGTTGCCCCGCGCTGACGGCGTGCGCGATGGCTTCTCCGCCTTCGCTTCGGCATCGGGCTCGGCGACGGGCGCGGCGCTTTCATGCGGCACGTCGGCGGCGGCGCTTCGTTTCGCCGCGGTCTTGCGCGACCGGCGCGGCGCGGCGGGCTTTTTCGGTGCAGGCTCGGGAGTGGGCGCGTGTTCCTGCGACGGCTCGGGCGTTTCGACCTCGACGGGCGCCGGCGCTTCTTCGACGACGAACACAGGTTCGGGCGCCGCCACGCGTGCAGACTTTCTCCCGCCGCGTTTCTCCTTGCGCCGGCCGTTCGCCGCTCCCTCGTGTTCTTTTGCGGGCGCGACCGCTGGCGGGTCGCTCGGTCTCACGTCCATCGGCGCGACCTGAGCCGTGTGAGCAGAACGAAACACGAACGCGCCGGATTTATCGTCGCGGCCGACTTCAAGCAGACCGCGAGATTGCGCTTCGTCGAGCAGATTGCCGAACGCGCGAAAGCCGTATTGCGTCTCGCTGAAACCCGGCTTGCGGCGCTTGATGGCGCTCTTCAGCACCGATGCCCAGATCTTGCCGCTCTCGCCGCGTTCCGATGCGAGCGCCTCGAAGGTCTCGACGGTAATCGCGATCGCGTGCGACTTGCGCGATTCCATCTCCTGCTTCGGTTGCCGCTCTTCGTCGGACGCGCGCTTCGCATCGCGCTGTTCGCGCTTGGCGATGGCGCGTTGCTGCTCGCGCACGAGGTCGTCGTAGAAGATGAACTCGTCGCAGTTCGCGACGAGCAGATCCGACGTCGATTGCTTCACGCCCACGCCGATGACTTTCTTCGCGTTCTCACGCAGTTTCGACACGAGCGGCGAGAAGTCCGAATCGCCGCTGATGATGACGAACGTATCGACGTGCGCTTTCGTGTAGCAGAGATCGAGTGCATCGACGACGAGACGGATATCGGCGGAATTCTTGCCGGACTGACGCACGTGCGGAATCTCGATCATCTCGAAGCTGGCCTCGTGCATCGCCGATTTGAAGCCCTTGTAGCGGTCCCAGTCGCAATAAGCCTTTTTGACGACGATGCTTCCCTTCAGCAGCAGGCGTTCGAGCACGGGTCTGATATCGAATTTTTCGTACTTCGCATCGCGAACGCCGAGCGCGACGTTCTCGAAGTCGCAGAACAACGCCATGCTGACGCTTTCCTGAGGTCCAGCCATATGGTTCTCCAGCCCGTGCGGCATGTTTGGAATGACCACATGATAGCTTGCCGGCGTTGACTGGAAGGGATACGCGAAAATCAGCGCTTGCCGTAACGGGCCGCAAGCGCGGCGAGATCGCGGCGGACCCAGTCGGCGTCGGCGGCGAATGTGTCATCGGACATGCCGGGCTGGCGGAACAGCGTGAGCGCGATATCGGCGCCCGCGCCGTTCTGATACACGCGCAACGGAACGTAGACCTCGCCGCCATCCGGCAGACCGACGCGATGATCCATGATTCCGAACGCGTTGTGCTCGGTGAAGCGGATCGTCACTTCGCCTGCCGGACCGCGTGCGCGCCAGTGATCGCCCATGTCTTCGAGCGTCGACTGCGCCAGTCCGGACGCCCACGTCGGAAAGACTTCCGGACGCCAGATCGCGTCGTAAAGCTCGCGCCAGTCGCGATCGACGGTGACGGTGAGGGTCCGCGTATGCATCGTCACGCGGATCTCACGTTTCGATCTTCGACATCACCGCCGTGGCCGGATCGTAGCGATAGCCCTTCTGCGCGAGCTGTTGCGCCATCTTGTCGCCGATCAGCTTCTGCTGCGCCTCGCGGAACACAAGCTCGTGATCGGGCTTCAGGCGCTCCAGTTCGACCGCGAGCCGCCGCATCAGCGCGACCTCGCCCGTGCTGCGGGCATCGATGAAAAGGATCTTCTCGTTCGCCACGTCGAGGCGCTGGCGCAAGTCCTTCGCGTACGTGACCCACTGCTCGGCATTGGCGCGAAGGTCGTCGTAGGCCTTCGAATGCGCCTTCGCCTGCGCCGCCACCTGACGCTGCAGCGATGCCAGCTCGGACTCGTCGCCCTGCTCCTTTTCGACGAGACGCTTCGCGAGATCGGTCGCGTTTCTCTCGGCGGCTTCGGCGCGTTCGCGCAACGCGTTGACATCGTTCGATACGCGCGCGAGTTCCGCGCCCTGCTCGGCCTTTTCTTCCATCAGCGCGCTGACCTGCTTGCGGGCTTCGTCCAGCTCGGCGCCGATGCGTTCGGCATGTTCCCGCTGCGCAGAAACTTCCGCGCCGCGCGCAGCCGCGCTTTCTCGTTCCGCTGCCAGTGCGCTGCGCGCGTCGTTCAGTTCCGCTTCCAGCGCGGCGATGCGCGCGAGGTGTTCGCTCGCCTGCGCTTCGGCGGCCTGCGCACGCGTATGCGCCGCGTTGAGGTCCTGCAACAGGCGCTCGGCTTCCGCCGATTTTTCCTGCGATACGAGGCCAAGCGCTTCATGCTGCTGACGCGCCTGATCGCGCTCCTCGGCGATGCGCGCGAGTTCTTCATCCTTGGCCGCAAGCGACGCGCTCAACTGCTCGTGCTGCTGACGCGCCTGATCGCGCTCTTCCGCGATACGCGCGAGTTCTTCATCCTTGCTCGCAAGCGACGCGCTCAATTGCTCGTGCTGCTGCCGTGCCTGATTGCGCTCGTCAACGATGCGCGCAAGCTCCTCGTCCTTGCCCGCAAGCGACGCATGCAGATTCGCGTGCTGCTCGCGTGCCTGATCGCGCTCTTGCGCGATGCGCGCGATGTCCTCGTCCTTGGCCGCCAGCGCCGCGTTCAGCGCTTCTTTCGCGCGCCGCTCTTCTTCGAGCGATGCGTTCACGGTTTCCAATTGGGCCCGCTCCGCCGACGCGCGCTGCGCCGCTTCCTCGATGCGCGTCTCTGCGGTCTGCGCGCGCATCGTGGCTGCATCGGCCTCTTCGCGCAGTCGAACGACCGATTCCTCGGACGCCCGCAATGCGCTCAGCATTTCCATCATTTGCTGGCGGTTCTTCGCGGCCTCGTCGCCGGTCTTCTGGAATTCGGCGAGCGCCTCGTCGCGCTCCGCAAGCGCGGTCGAGAGCCGCTGGCTCACGGCGGACAGCCGCTGTCCGGACATCCGCTCGGTTTCGTCGCGCGAGACGGTCCAAAGCCGCCGCGCGACATTCACGAGCGTCTCGGCAAGGTCGTCGGGCAGTCCGGTCGGCGCCTGCTGCTGCGGCATGTCCGGGGACCGCGCCTCGCGCCAGCGCTGCAGGCCGGCCGCGATGGCGACGACGGAGCCGTTTCCGGCCTCCGCCCAAACCGTCAAGGGAGAAACCTTGCGACCTTCTTCGGTCAGTCGATCGGCGATCGACGCGATTTGCTCGTCGGTGATGTTGTCTACGTCTGTGGGCATAAGCGCCTCGAAAATCAGTGGCGTCGCACTCAAAACACTGCGATACATTGTTACGTTCGGCTAAATCCGCGCGGGGCGGAGATGGATGATACCCATTTTCCGCGCTCGACCAATCGAAGCACGTCGCATGCCGTCGAAAATAGGATTTTGTAGCGAGAGTGTATCGTCTGCGGGACCTTGAAACCGTGGCGTAATACGTTATTGACAGAAACGCGTCGAGCCCGGACGAGCAATTTCGTCCGGGCTTTCTAATTCGTTAAATCGGTGCGATTACGGCTTCGCGAAAACCGGGCCGAGTCCGATGACATCCGTATCCGCCGAACGCGTGCCCGACGCGACGTTGCCGTTCGCCGGCGCGCCGTATGCCGTCAGGCCCTTCGCGGCGTCCACGCGCGCTTGCGCGGCCTGGATGTTTTGCGGATATTGCGTCTGATCGCTTGCCGGGTCGTAGCCCGCCTTTTCCAGCTCGACGAGTTGCGCACGCACTTCGGCGCGGGTGATCGGTTGATTCGACTGAGCGAACGAAAGAACCGGAAGCGCGACGGCAGCGGCGACGATCAGCGATTGGATGACTTTCATGATTTACCTCCAGTGAATTTTGATGGAAGGCCGTCTTGGCGATTCGCCGTGTGTTGCGAATCGTTCGGCTTGGAGGTATTTGAACTCGCGGACGTATCTGGCTTGTTTCGCGAAAAGCGGATTATGAAACGCCGTGTGTCGGGATTCCGCGCAGATACAGTGCGATACAAAGCGAAACGCCGATTGTCGATGTCATCGGCAATCGGCGCGTTCGTATCAAAAAGAGAAGCGGACTCAGGCGGCCGCGCTCGCCGCTCGCATCTGCACCTTGCCGCGGCTCACCGCCGCGAGCGCCGCGAGACTGATCACCGCCGTGAACATCATGTAGAAGCTCGGCGCGGCCTTGCTGCCCGTCGCGCTCAGGAGCCAGATGATGATCGCGGGCGTGAAGCCGCCGAACACCGTCACGCCGATGTTGTAGCCGATCGACATGCCCGTCGCGCGCGTCGACACGGGAAAGATCTCCGACATCAACGCCGGCAGCGCGCCGAAATAGATCGCCTTGAGCAGCGCGAGCCACGCGACGAGCGCGAACAGCGACGCCACCGACACATGCGAAACGACATACGCGAACGCCGGATAGCCCGTCACGAAGAGCAGGAGCGCCGCCGTCGACATCTGCTTCACGCGGCCGATCCTGTCCGAGAGATGCCCCGCGAAAGGCGTCACCAGCGTCAGCATCAGGCCCGCGACGGTGCTCGCGGCGAAACCCGTCGATGCATCGAGATGCAGTTCGCGGATCGCGAACGTCGGCACGTATTGCAGCAGATAGTTCACCGCCGTCGATACCGTCAGCGCGCCGATCGAGATGAGCAGGAGCGCCTTTTGCTGCGTGAATACATCGCGCACGGGCGTCGACGTGTGCTCGGCTTCGGTGTAATCGGCCGCGTCTTCGAGATAGCGGCGCAGGAAAAGACCCGCCGGTCCGATCAGCAAGCCGAAGAAGAACGGAATGCGCCAGCCCCATGCGGCAAGCTCGGCGGCGGGCATCAGCTTGGCGAGCGCGAAGCCGAAAATCGACGCGAGCAAGGTCGCGAGCCCCTGCGTCGCGAATTGCCAGCTCGCGAGCAGGCCACGCCGATCCGGCGCGTGCTCGATCAGCATGGCCGTCGACGGCCCGAACTCGCCGCCCGCCGAAAAGCCCTGGATCAGGCGCGCGATGAACACGCCCGCGGGCGCGATCAATCCGATCGACGCATACGGCGGAATCACCGCGATGATCGCCGTGCCGATCATCATCAGCCCGACCGACATCATCAACGCAGCCTTGCGTCCGCGCTTGTCGGCGTATGCGCCGAGCACCATGCCGCCTATCGGCCGCACCAGATACGACGCGCCGAACGAGCCGAACGTGAGCAGCATCGACGCCGTCTCGTTCGCGGCCGGGAAGAAGTTCTTCGCGATATACACCGCGAAAAACGCATAGATCGCGATATCGAACCATTCGAGCGCGTTGCCGACCGAAGTCGCGAGCACGATTTGCGTCAGGCTCAGGGGCTTTTTGTTCATGATGTCAGCGTGTCATTAGTGGCGTTCGATCAATGCGCGTCGCGCGTGGCGACGATCGCCGCGCCCATCTCGCCGAGGTCCCACCAGAGGCCCGCCATCACGCCGAGCGATTCGCGCATGACGGAGCCGAGCACGTGTTCGTTCGGCGCGTGCTGGTTGCACGCGGGATACGAATGCGGCACCCAGAGCGTCGGCAGGCCGAGTGTCTTCGCGAAGACATCGTTGGGCACCGTGCCGCCCAGGTTCGGCAACAGCGCGGGCTTCTTGCCGGTCGTCGCGCGCATCGAATCGAGTGCCCAGTGAACCCACGGATCGTCGAGATCGAGGCGCGTCGCGGGCGTGCCGCGCGTCGCCTTGACGGTCACTTCGATGAAGCCGTGCTGCGCGAAGTGACGTTCGAGATGCGTCTGCAGGTTCTCCCAATCCGTTCCGACGACGAAGCGCAACTGGCACACCGCTTTCGCGAGCGGCGGAATCGCGTTGACGGGTGCATCGGCGTTGCCGGATTTCATCGCGAGCACTTCGAGCGCGTTCCAGCCGATCACGCGTTCGGTCGGCGTCAGGCCCGGCTCGCCCCACGTCGGATCGATCTCGGGTGAGCTTTCGTCGCGGCCCAGTTCGATATCGGCGAGGGCTTCGCGCACCGCATCGGAAATCGGCGGCGGCCGCAATCCTTCGACGACGATGCTGCCGTTGCGGTCGACGAGACTCGCGATCGCATGCGACAGCACGACGGCCGGATTGCGCAGCACGCCGCCCCAGTTGCCGGAGTGATGTCCGCCTTCGCGGAGGTTCACCGTCAGTTCGAACGGCACGCCGCCGCGCGAGCCGAGAAAGAGCGTCGGACGTTCGGCGGATACGCGCGGCCCGTCCGACGCGATGAATACATCCGCCGCGAGCGCATTCTTGTGCCCGGCGCAGACTTCATCGAGACCCGGCGAGCCGACCTCCTCGCCCGTTTCGAAGATCACCTTGACGTTGTAGCCGAGCCTGCCTGCGCGCGCCTGCAACACCGCGGCGAGCGCCGCGAAATTGACCGAATGCTGGCCTTTGTTGTCGGCGGTGCCGCGGCCGTACCAGCGGTCTTCGTCGACGACGATCTGCCACGGCTTCAGGCCCGCGCGCCATTGCTCGTCGTAGCCGCGCACGACGTCGCCATGGCCGTAGGTCAGCACCGTCGGCAAGTCGTCGGATTCGTGGCGTTCGGCGATCAAAAACGGCGGGCCGCCCGCGACCGGATTGTCGACGACGCGCGCCGTAAAACCGACGCGCGCGAGCGTGTCGCTGATCTCATCGGTGAGATAGGCATTCAGCGCGGGATTCCGCCCGTTCTGGCTCTCGGTGCGAAACGCGACGCGGCGCTGCAGATCCGCGAAGAACGCGCCCGAATCGAACATCTTGCAAGCGATGGCGATGGCGGCTTCACGACTTTCTTGATGTTCTTTCACGACGTCTCCGGGCGATTGTGGCTACTCATTCCGGCCAGTCTAGAAACGCCAAAAATTCGCGACAATTTCAAAATTTGCGACTAGCATTGCCAAAAAGGCAACGCTCAGGGAAGGCATCGTGCTGCATGGCATCGCTCTCAAATACTTCGTAGAAGTCGCGCGCTCGGGTTCGCTGGCGGCGGCATCGGAACAGCTTCACGTCGCGGTGTCGGCGATCAGCCGGCAGATCGCGAAGCTGGAGGAACAGGCGGGCACGCCGCTATTCGAGCGCATGCCGCGCGGCATGATCCTGACGGAAGCGGGCGAATTGCTCGTGCAGCACGCGCGCCGCGCGCTCATGGACGGCGACGCGGTGCTCGCGGAGATATCGGAGATGCATGCGCTCGGGCTCGGGATCGTGCGTATCGGCTGCACGGAGGGTTTCACGCGCTGCTTTTTGCCGAGCGTGATGGCGTCGCACTATCGCGCGCATCCGGGCACGCGTTTCGTGATGCGTTCGGGTACGCCGGGACAGGTCGAGCATTGGGTGGCGAGCGGCGAAGTCGATGTAGGCCTTGCGTTCTCGACATCGACATCTACCGCGCTGAGCGTCGAATACAGCGTGAAGGCGCCGGTCTGCGCGCTGCTGCCACCGACGCATCCGCTGGCGGGCAAGGCGAGCATCACGCTCGATGACGTGCTTCAGTACCCGACCGCCGTGCTCGATCGCGGCACGACGGTGCGCCAGCTGATCGACTGGTGCTGCTCGGCGCGCGGCGTGCATCTCGAGCCGGTTCTGACGAGCAACAACTCGAGCGCGATGCATCATTTCGCCGCGCTCACCGGCGCGATCACGCTCGGCAGCGCGGTCGCGCTCGAAGGCGATCCGGGCCCGCCGACGCTCGTCGCGACGCCCATCGACGAGCCTTTGCTCAACGAGCGCCTGCTGCAGGTCACGGTGATGCGCGAGCGGCGTCTGCCGCCTGCCGTCGATCAGTTTCTCAAGACGCTGACCGATGCGTTGCGCGAAAGTCTCGGTGCGCCGGCCGCGCGCGCGAAGCGAAAAAAGCGCTGACCCGTCATTGCGTCGCGACCCACCACGTCGTTCCGGCGGCATCGCGAAAGCCGCCGCGAAAGTCGTCGTCGTCGCGTTTGCGCGCGGGCGCCTGCACGCTTTGCGCGCCGTGCCGGAGCGCGCGATCGTAGACGGCTTGCGCATCGCGCACGTAGACGTGGATGTGCGGACCCTGCGATTGCTGATCGGTCGCGCCGCCGCCGATCATCACGACGCTATCGTCGATACGCAATTCGGCGTGCATCAGCGAGCCATCGGGACGATCGAAGCGGCGCAGCAGTTGTGCATCGAAGACACGTTCGAGGAATGCGATGATCGCCGGCGCGTTTGCGCAGACGAGATAGGGACTGACGGACGCGTAAGTCGCGGGTTTCCAGTCGGGCATGGCTTGCCTCGCAGGCGTTGTGACGAGGCTAACCAGAGTAAATCAAACGCCGCAACGCTTCAAACGCCTTCGACCACGTCATCCAGTTTGTTCGCCGCCGCCTTCGGCATGTCAGCGGTCGCCTGCGGCGCGGGTTCGTAACGATGCACGTCATGCGTCACGAAGCCGAGATCGTGACTCGGCACCTCGAACCACTCCGGATGTCCGAACGAACGGCGAATGTCTTCCAGACCGCTCGCCCAGTGCTCGTCCATCGTATCGTTGCTGAACTCGTAGTCCTTGTAGTGCCCTTCGAAAAACTTGTTCTTGTAGATGAGATGCACGACGTTCACCGCGCCGCCATCCGCGACTTTCTGCGCCTCGCGCAGCAGCGGATGCGAGCGGCGCGTCTTTTCCGGAACATGCTCCAGCAGCTCCTTGATGAGCCGCGCATGCTTCTGGTTATGCGAAACGAAATCGGTGATGGCGCGCGTTCTGCTCGAATACTGAATGTCTTTCGTGCGCTCGCTGACATCGAGAAAATCGCCGGGCAACGTGCCACGCGCGCTCCACAGGTCCACCTGAAACACGAGCGTGTCCTTGTGCTGACTTTCGCGGATGATCTCCGTCAACGGCGTATTCGATACGAGCCCGCCGTCCCAGTAGAACTCGCCGTCGATCTCCACAGCCGGAAAGCCCGGCGGCAACGCACCCGATGCCATGAAGTGCTCGGGCTCGAGCCGCATCTTCGTGTTGTCGAAGTAGACGAGATTGCCCGTGCGTACGTTCACCGCGCCCACCGATACACGCATCGCGCCATCGTTGATGCGGTCGAAATCGGCGAACTGCAGCAGCGTCGCGCGCAACGCGGACGTATCGTAAAAGCTCACGTCGCTTGGGCGCCTGCTCTTCGCATGCGTCAAAGGCAAATGCACGCGCGGCGAGAAGAAGCCCTTCTGCCCTTCGGTGAGCGCGCGCGCCGCGGCCCACATGCTCGAAAACTTGCGGCCGATATTCGCGAAGCCGAACGCAGCGGGCATGAACGCGCCCACATGCCCGACGAGATCCGCGGGCTGGCAGATCGTGTTCCAGAACCCACGCAGCGCGGCCACGCGATTCTCGGGCGCGTTGCCCGCGATGATCGCGGTATTCAACGCGCCGATCGAAATGCCCGAGGTCCATGTCGGATCCACGCCCACTTCGGCGAGCCCTTCGAACACGCCGGCCTGATACGAACCCAGCGCGCCGCCGCCTTGCAGCACGAGGCAAACGTCATCGTAGTCGGGCAGCGCGACGTGATTCGCCTGCGTGAGTGTGTTGCGTTGACTGCGGCGCATGGATTCTCCTTGTCGTTATTGCATGAACCAGCCGTGACTCACAACGACCGATTGCCCGGTCAGCGCATTCGATTCGAAGCCCGCGAGGAACGCGACGGTGTTCGCGACATCGGCGACCGTGGTGAATTCGCCATCGACCGTTTCCTTCAGCATCACGTTCTTCACGACTTCTTCTTCCGAAATGCCGAGCGCCTTCGCCTGCTCGGGAATCTGCTTTTCGACGAGCGGCGTGCGCACGAAACCGGGACACACGACATTCGCGCGCACGCCGCGCGGACCGCCTTCCTTCGCGACGACGCGCGCGAGCCCGAGCAAACCATGCTTGGCCGTCACATAGGCCGACTTCAGCTTGGACGCTTCATGCGAATGCACCGATCCCATGTAGATGATCGAGCCGCCCTTGCCCGACGCGTACATATGTCTGATCGCGGCTTTCGTCGTGAGAAACGCGCCGTCGAGATGGATCGCGAGCATCTTCTTCCAGTCGGCGTATGCATACTCTTCGATCGGCGCGACGATCTGAATGCCCGCGTTCGATACCAGCACGTCGATACCGCCGAGCTTCGCCACCGTTTCTTCGATGCCCGCGTTCACGGCATCTTCGCTCGTCACGTCCATCGACACGGCGATCGCCTTGCCGCCCGCTTCGACGATGCTGTCCGCAACCTTCTGCGCATTCGCGAGATTCAGATCGGCGATGACGACCGCCGCGCCATCGGTCGCGAGCTTGCGCGCCGTCTGTTCGCCGATGCCGCTCGCAGCGCCCGTCACGAGCGCGACTTTTCCTTGCAGTGCCATGTGAATACTCCTTTGCCGTTGTTATTGGTTGACCGCGAGCTTGAGTTCATCGGGCGGCGCGAGATAGTCGTATGCGACTTCGCCGATATCGAGCGTGAGATTCGCGATGACATGCCGCGCGCCGACGACCTTGCGCACCGGCAAATCAGCGACCGGCGCGAGCGCATGAGCGTGCAGTTCGAGCGCAGCCGGACCTTCCCATGCACCGATCACGCTCACGTCGCGCAGAAAGAAGCGCACGAGTTCGCACACGCGCGCAGTGCCGTCGACATGCGGCAGCACTTTCAGCAGATAGTTCGGCGTATCCGCGAGCTTCCTGCGTTCGGCTTCGAGATCGAGCGGACGATACTTGTAGCCCATCGTGCCCGTCGCGATGCGTTGCGTGCCGTAGTCGAGCGTGCCGAGCAGCGTGTCCTTGCCATCGACGCCAAGACGCGGCGACGCGAGCTTCTTCGGAAAGCCCCAGATTTCGCGGCCGCCCGCGATCGGACCTTCGTCGTCGAGATACATCGCATGCGTATAGCTGCCCTTCTTGCCATCCGGATCGATGACGGAAATCACCTGGCCGCTTTCGGTGTAATCGCCGAAACCGGATGAATCCGGCATGCGAATGAATTCGTAATGTACGAGACCGTTATCCACTTCGAGCGGCTCCGGAACCACGGCGCGCAGCGCGTCGGGATCGGTCTCGTAGGAAATGATGAAGTACTCGCGATTGAGAAAGCGGAACGGCGGACGCGGATAAGCGGGATTGAGCACAGGCATGGCGAACGCATTCCTGCGGATGTCGTCTTCTTTCACTGGATCGTCCCTGAGTTGAGAACAGGCACGATAGTAGATGCAGTTGATGACATTTGTCGCGGACGGCAGGCAGCGGATCGGCGTTTATGAAAGCAGTGCGAATCGACAAAAATCCCGCTGCTTCAACGCCTTATGCCCGCTCACTGATGAATTGCCTTTTTTTGTGCAATATACTGTTGCCTCAGCGGCGTCGACACGACGAGGAACCGGGCGATGCCGCGCGTCTCTCAAGCGCATGTCGATTCATCTTTCTAAGGCCATCTCCTCCAAGCGAGTCCCCGATGAAAACGTCCTTGAAGAAATCTCTCGTGCTTCTGGTGCTGGCGGCGTTTGCCGCGCCGACGCTGTCGTTCGCGGCCGCGGAGTATCCCGACAACAAGCCGCGGCCCGCCTATAAAAAGAAAGGCCAGAAGCATCATCACAAGAAGTCGGCGACACCGCCCGCTTCGCAGACGCAATAAGACGGCACGGCTCATAAAGGCACGGGCGTCCGTTAAGGACGCCCGTGCCTTTTCATTGGATGACGCGTCTTGTCAGGCCGCTTCGATTCGTTGCGCCACGAGATTCAGCACGCGTTCCAGCACATCGCCATCGACCGGCTTCACGAGATGATCCCGGACCTTCGCTTTCGACGGAAATCGCGCCGCCATGCAATTCGACGAGATGCTTCGCGAGCGCCAGCCCGACGCTACCCATCGAGGCATTACGCGCGGCAACTATTGCGACGTCGATACGAGGCGCGCACGCATCGCATCGAGGCGCGCTGCATCGACATGTCCGCGCGCCGCCATTGCTTCGAGCGCAGCCAGGGCCGATTCAGGGCCGCAAAGCGCGGCGGCTTTCGCATCCGCATCGAGTTCGAAGGCGGCGGCGCGTTTTGCGGCACGCACGCTCCAAATCTTCAGACAGACGAACAAAGTGAACGCGAAGCCGATACCGGGAAAGGTGATGCGCCAGAGATCATCTTCCGATGAAATCGCGAAGACGATGCACGGTACCGATAACAGCATCATCACTGAAAGCACGGTCCATGCGAAATCGAGCAGCATCGTCTTGCGTTGCGTCGCGTGCCCGACTTCGTGCGCCACGACGATACGAAGCAACGGCTCCGGCAACGCGAGCGTGGCGCGATCAAGTTCGATGCGATTGAACAAGGCTTCGTAGCACGGTCCGTTCGACGTATTCACGAAGCGCACGCGCGGCGTTGCAACGTGCAGAAGAGCGGCATCGTCGGCGACGAGCGAGAGGATGCGCTGTTCCTGCGCGGCGAGCCGCTTCATGATCACTGCACCGGGTTATCGGCCCACTGGCTGCGCGCCTGCCATGCGTCGATATCGGCGTTGAGCTTCGCGAGCTTGTTGCGCACGAGTTCGAGTCCGGGGCCGCCGAGCACGAGATGTCCCGGCGGCTCCGGCGACGTGACCGCTTCGATGATGACCTGCGCCGCGCGCGCCGGATCGCCCGGCTGCTTGCCGCTGCGCTCCGCGATCGCCGCGCGCCGCGTGCCCGAAGTCTGCGCGTAATCGTCGATCGGATTGCGCGTCTGCTTCAGCGAGCGGCCCGCCCAGTCCGTGCGAAACGGGCCGGGCTCGACCGCCGTCACCTTGATGCCGAGCCCTTCCGTTTCGCGTGCGAGCGCTTCGCCGAGACCTTCGAGCGCGAACTTCGTCGCGGCGTAATACCCGCTGCCCGGATTGCCGACCAGCCCGCCCACGGATGTGATGTTGACGACATGTCCCGAGCGGCGCTCGCGCATACGCGGCAATACGGCTCGGATCATCGCGGCCGCGCCGAAGAAGTTCGCTTCGAACATCGCGCGCACTTCGTCTTCCTCGCCCTCTTCGACAGCCGAGAGATAGCCGAAGCCCGCGTTGTTCACGAGCACGTCGATATGATCGAAGGCGGCGTAGGCATCGGCGATTGCGGACTTGATTTCATCGGCACGCGTGACGTCGAGACGCACGGCGATCGCTCGTCCTTCGCCACGCTCGACGAGATCGCCGACGCTATCCGGATTACGCGCGGCCACGACAGCGCGCCAGCCCTTGTCGATCACGGCGGAAGCGAGTTCGCGGCCGAAGCCGGTCGAACATCCGGTGATGAACCAGACGGGCGTATCGTGGCTGCCTTTCGAAGCTGTCATTGCGGTTCTCCATGTAAGCGGATCTCGCTACATGTTGAAGCAATTTCAACGCGCGTGCTTGCGGGCTCCTCGTCGAACGGCAGTGACTTATCGCATTGCCGGCATGCGAATGGCGCGATGATTCCGCGGCTCGAACAGAACCGCCTGCTCGACACGCGCCGCGATCTTTTTCCATCCGGCGAGCTCTTCGACGAGCACGGCAAGCGTCAGAAGAATGCGTTCACGATCGTGATTCGTGCGCGCGAGCGTCGCGCTTTCACGCATCGAGACGAGCGTGGCCTCGCGCTCGGCGATCTGCTTCGCGATTCTTTCCCGCAGGCGTTTCAGCGATTCGTCCATGTTCGTATGACCGGTTGATGTCGCCGTCATACGCGCAAACTTCGCGCCCGATCATGTTCGTGGATGCTTCATCCCGCATCGCCCGCGCTGATCGCGGTTTGCATGCTCCTCAACAGCTTCGTCAGATAGCGCAATAGGCCGACCGTATCGCCGAATTCGATGAAACCCGGCTTTACACCATCGCTGAAGAGCAACGTTCCGTCGAGCGAGTGATCGACGATCAAGCCGGCGTAAGCAGCGTGCGGCATGTAGTCGTCGCCGGCGAGGCTGAACGTATTGCCGTTCACGGCCGCATCGTGCAGACGCATCAGGAACTGCACTTCGGGCGCGCGCGACGCCGACAAGCGATGGATATCGAAGTATTCGGCGACCGCGAGGATCGCATTCGAGCAAGGCACGGTCAGCGCGAACGCGATGCGCGCATCGGCCGTATCGAACGATGGCCACGACCGCGCGTCTTCCGGCGGCGGGCTTTTGGTGGGCGTGCCGTCCTCGCTGTGCGCGTGCGCTTCCGGATGCGAGCGCTTGCGCGCAAGTAGGGGCTGCGCCTTCGCGAAGTCCGGCGGCGGCGCGCCGCGCTCGATCCAGTCGGACAGCAGGCTTGCGTAGGCATGGAGCGCGGTCAATTGCGCGTCGATGAACGCGACGCCCGCTCGGCAGGCGTCATGGTGTTTTTGCTCGGTCATACCGTCTCCCTTGTTTTTTGAGTTCGATCTAAAGACACACCCGCGTTGCTTGCATGATCGCCTGCCCTGCGTTGCAATGCGCGCGCCTGTTCGCAGGCCGTGGTGCGGCGGGATGGACCGTTAGTTGCAGACGGTGCATGGAGAATCGGGTGCCGCTCGTGACGCTGCTGTGGAAGAAACGCTACAAGGCGCTTCGCGGAATTTACCGATACCTGACGACGCGCTATATTCCACCGGCTATAGCGTCAGTCGCCGGCCGAAGGTGCCGAGGCAACGCGACTTGCCTGCGTTCTTGCAACGGGACATCGCTCGTTTCGCCTGACGAAGTGCCCTACCCATCACGAAGCACTCGACCTTTGCGAAATTCCTTCGCGAAGCCGGGATGGCCGCGCTCGCGCTCAACGAATGCGTGGCGGCGATTCCTGAACCGGGCCGCGTCGAGCGGCATCCGCTTCACGCGGACAACACCAAGGAAGAAAGAAGAATGAAGAAGCACATCGTAGCGGCGGCCGTTCTCGGCATGTTCGGCATCGCGGCACACGCGCAAAGCAGCGTCACGCTATACGGGATCATCGATGCGGGCATCACCTATGCGAATAAGGTCGCGACCGCGAGCGGCCACGACAGCCTCGTGAAGTACGGCGACGGCGTCGCGTCGGGTAGCCGCTGGGGCCTGCGCGGCACGGAAGATCTGGGCGGCGGCCTCAAGGCGATCTTCGTGCTCGAAAGCGGCTTCAACAGCGGCGACGGCACACTCGGCCAGGGCGGCGCGTTGTTCGGCCGTCAGGCGTATGTCGGTCTGGCGAAGACCGATTTCGGCTCGCTGACCTTCGGCCGTCAATACTCGTTCTCGACCGACTATCTCGGCAGCAACTACACGATGGGCAGCCAGACGGCCGCCGGAAATTACGCGTATCACATCAACGATCTGGATCAGCTGACGTCGAGCCGCATCAACAACGCGGTCAAGTTCAGCAGCGCCAGTTTCCACGGCGTGACGTTCGGCGCGATGTATGGCTTCTCGAACTCGACGAACTTCGCGGGTTCGCCCACGACGGGAACGGGCACGTCTGCCGTGCAAGGCGCCTCCAGCGCGTACAGCTTCGGTTTGAACTATGCGCAAGGCCCGTTCGGCATCGGCGCGGCGTACACGAACATCCGCTATCCGAATGGGGCGACGCCGGCGTTCAGCGTGAGCATCGCGAACGTGAACACGCAAGGGCTGCGCGATCTGGAAACGTACGGTATCGGCGCGCGTTACACGATCGCCGCCGCGACGATCTGGGCGAATTGGACGCATACGCGCTTCGAGCCGATCACGGCTGCATCGTCGAACCTGAACAACTATGAAATCGGCGGCAAGTACGCGTTCACGCCGGCGCTGAACGCGGGCCTCGGCTACACGTTCTCCGATCTCGGCGGCAACCTCGAAGGCAAGTGGCATCAGATCAACGCCGTGGTCGACTACGCGCTGTCGAAGCGCACCGATGTTTATGCGAGCGGCGCGTATCAGAAGGCGTCGGGCAGCAACAACGGCACGCCGGTGCAAGCGGAGATCGGCTCGTCGGCGTCGTTCATCGGCAGTGCGGGCGCGAACACGCAGTTCGTGACGCGCGTCGGTCTGCGTCACCGGTTCTGATCGAAGGTTGATTCGAAGAAACGCGACGCTGAAAGGCGTCGCGTTTTTTTCGCCCTTTATGATTCGGATAGCGAAGCATTCGGGCCACGCTATAACGAACTTTTGGACTAGCGCGAAAGGAAAAGGGAAACCCGCGCGCGATGCGAACTGCGCGCGGTGTCGCGTCTCGCGTTACTTGGCGGATTCCGCGGACTCTGCGGCTTTCGGAGCGGAAGCGGTGGCCGAAGCCGACGCCGACGCCGAGCGCGCCAGTCGATTCGTTTCCAGATAAACGGCGCGTTCCGCATCCGCCGACGATACTTCGCCCGCTTGCGCGCCAGTCAGATCGACTCGCGGCGCACCTTGCACGAGCGCGGTCCAGTAACGGTTGCCGCGGCACCAAACCTTGATCGCCGCACGCAGTTCTCTCTCGTTGAGTCCGAGTTCTTCCGCGTGTTTCATCAGATCTTCGAAAATGCCGACCTTCAGCGGAACCTTAGGCGCGGGATTCTTCGGAAATGCGAGCGGAAAACGCTTCTGCAGCTTACCGATGGTATGCACGACAGGATCAACCGGCTTCGATGGCGCCGCGGCAGGCCTGGACGCGGCCGCCGCGGGTTTGGACGGAGCCGCCGCCTTCGCGCCCGCCGGCGCGGGACGCCGCACGCGCGGCGCCTTCTTCTTCGCTGCGTTGCTGGCAGCAGCCTGTTTTGCGAGTTGCTCTTTCAGTCCGGCGAGTTGTTCGAAGCCCATCACATCGTGCCCGTAGAAAACGTATCGCGATTTTAACAGCCTCCGGTGACGGCCTCGTTGCGGGCGGCTTTTTCGGGCGAGCATCGGTCCGAAAGAACCGCCCTCTCAGCGTCGCGCTTACTGTCCGCCCGAATAGACGTTGCAGAACGGTCGCGGACTGCAATTGCTCTGCGTGCCGCCGGTCCAGTTCGCTGTTCTCCCGCTCCTGCTCTGCCCCGGTGCCACGCCGCCATAGGCCGTGTCGCCGGACGACGCGGCGCCCTGCGCGTTCTGCTGAACGGGTGCGGGGATGGACTGCAGGGTATCGCTCGGCTCTTGCGCCTGAGTGAGGGTGACGAGGGAAAACGCGGCCACGAGCGTGGTCGTAACGAGGACGATCTTCATGACTTTCTCCTTCGACGAAGGCTTACCGCTGCCCGACGATAAAAACCGCCAGGTGAACGCCGTGCGCAAGAATCCGCGCACTTTTAGACCCTATACCTCAATCGCGGCGAAATCTGCTTATTCGGGTTCGCGCATGAACGTTCGGCTTCTTCGCGGATGCTGCGTCACCCGTGTTTGGGCGCAGCGCGTTCGTAGCGTGCGAGAAACATGTCGGCGGCGGCTTCGGCCACTTTCTTTTGCTCGCTCTTCGATAACGGCGGCTGGCCCATCGTCACTTGCGGCCAGAACGCGAAACCCTTGACGATGCCATGCAGTTGCTGCCCTGCGAAAACAGGGTCGGTGACTGCGAGCCGGCCATCGGCGGCGGCTTTGCGAATCCAGGCCGTCACGTCTTCCTCGCGTTCGCCGATGCGCGCCACCATATCCCGCGCGCGCTCGGGCGAGTGAATGCCCGCCGCGATCGCCACGCGTGCGAGCGACAGAAAGGCCTCATCGTTCATGAGGCGCAGCTTGCGCGTGAGCATCGCGAGCAGTTGCGCGCGCAACGGTTCGCTCGCGCTATAAGCCACCGCATCGCCGGTCTCGCTCGTATCCCATAGCCGATGCAGGATCGCGGCGAACAGCGCCTCCTTGCTCTCGAAGTGGTTATAGACCGTGCGTTTGGAAACGCCCGCGCGCGCGGCGATGCGGTCCATGCTGGTGGCGTCGTAGCCCGCGGCGATGAACTCCGCAACGGCCGCGTTCACGATCGCGGCGCGCTTCCGGTCAGTCAGACGCTGGGGAATGTCGTTGATGTCGCTTGAATCCATCCCCACATTTTACACCGATCGGTTTACTTTTCTCTCAAAATTAAACTACACTGTGCAGTCTACTTTCCGCTTCGGGCTCACGTCCCTTCACGTTCATGACTTCGTTCGCCGATCGCATCAGCCGTGCCCTGGGTTTCGCCGCAGCAAAGCGCGGACGCGCGTTGTCGAGCGCATCGCCGCAACATGACGGCGAGCGCTTTCGCAATGTGAAGCCGCGTCCTGTCGAAGGCTTCGGCAAGACGCTGCGCATCATGTGGAACATGCTGCTCCACAAACCGCGCAACACGGTGCCGACGCAAGCGCCGACCGTCGATACCCTCACCCGCGCCGATCTGGATGCCGCGCCCGACCGCAGCCTTTTCCGCCTCGGCCATTCGACGATGCTACTCAAGCTGCGCGGCGAATACTGGCTGACGGACCCGGTGTTCGGAGAGCGCGCGTCGCCGTTCAAGAACGTCGGGCCGAAGCGCTTTCACGCGCCGCCCATCGCGCTTGGCGATCTGCCGCCGTTGCGCGGCGTGGTCCTGTCGCACGATCACTACGATCATCTCGATCGCGAAACCGTGCTTGCGCTTGCCTCGACGACAGCGATCTTTCTCACGCCGCTGGGCGTCGGCGATCGTTTGATCGAATGGGGCATCGATGCCGCAAAAGTGCGTCAGCTCGACTGGTGGCAAAGCGCGCAGATCGACGGCCTGACGTTCACCGCCACGCCCGCGCAGCACTTCTCCGGCCGCAGTCTCTTCGATGGCAACAGCACGCTGTGGGCGTCGTGGGTCATCGTCGACGATGACGTGCGCGTGTTCTTCAGCGGCGACACCGGCTATTTCGACGGCTTCGGGACCATCGGCGAGCGCCTCGGCCCGTTCGACGTCACGCTGATCGAGACCGGCGCGTACGATCCGCAATGGCCGTACGTGCACATGCAGCCCGAGGAGACGGTGCAGGCGCACATCGACTTGCGCGGACGCTGGCTCGTGCCGATTCACAACGGCACGTTCGATCTCGCGATGCATCCGTGGCAAGAACCTTTCGAGCGCGTGACGGGCCTGGCGCTCGCGCGAGGCGTCGCGGTGGCGACACCGCGCATGGGCGAGCGGCTCGATCTCGAAGCGCCGCATCGCGGCGAGCGCTGGTGGCGTGATACCGTCGATGCGCCGAAGCCGGCGTCATCGTGGCGGATGTGCGCGTCGCGGGCCGAGGGCGTTCACGATTGACGTCCGGCGAGCTTGCGGATCACATCGACCATGGGCGTCTTGCCTTTGACGATATCTTCGCTACGCCCTTCGAAGTCGATCCATCCGTCGTTGAAGCCATCGAGCATCTGAATGCGCGGCATCGGATGCTTCATGCCTTGACTCGCGAACAGTCCTTCCCACGTCTCGCGTTGCACTGCCTGCGCGCGCACCGGCTTGCCGAGCACGGATGAAAACGCAGCCGCGATATCGTTCGGGCTTGTGCGTTGCGGTCCTTCCAGTTCGACGACGCGCATGCCCGTCCATGTTTCCTGCATGAGCTTCGCGGCGAGTTCGCCGATGTCGTCGGTGGCGGTCATCGGAATCGCGCGATCGAGCGGCTGCAGAAACGAATGCACGATGCCTTCGTTGCGCGCCGAATCGACATCCCATGCGCAGTTCTCCATGAACCAGCCTGGCCGCAGAAACGTGACGGGAACAGGCTGCTTGCGAAGCGCTTCTTCGAGCAGCGTGCGCTGCGTCAGAAGATTGTTTTGAGCGGCTTGCGCGCCGATCGTCGACAGGCACACGATCCGGCGCGGCCTGGCACGCGCGATGGCCGCGACGATCGCATCGATGACTTCGCGCGCTTCCGGAAAACCCGGCGCGGGATCGAATTCCGGCGGCGGCAGAACGAACACGGCTTGCGCGCCTTCGAAGGCGCGAGCGAGCGCATCGGCATCGGTCATCGTGGCGTGTGCGAGTTCGCAGCCGCGCGCCGACCAAAGCGCGCCCTTCCTCTCATCGCGCACGACGGCGCGTACGGGCTTGCCCGCTTTCAGCAGCGCGTTTGCGAGCGCACCGCCGACTTGTCCTGTGATTCCCGTGACGACATACATGATCCGGCTCCTTTCTCGTGATGCGTTTGACTTCGACGGATCGAATGTTATGGCGCTGCGTCGCGAAGAAAAATGGCCCGCGCGTCATGAGATTGATGACACCACGTCATAGGTTGAACCTATGCCCGGCACATGAAAGCGATATTTCCGCCCCGCCCGATATTTCTCTAAAGTCGTAATTCACCGGCTCCGCCCGGCAATGGAGACGACACAATGAAAACAGAGCGCGCCGTCGATATCGTTGCGCCCACATCCGTCGCGGCCCTCGCGGCCACACTCGATCACGATGCCGCCCCGCATGAAGGGGATGCCCTTCCGCCGTTGTGGCACTGGATCTTCTTCCGGCCCATTGCAAAACAGTCCCTCATCGCGGAAGACGGTCATCCGAAGAAAGGCGGCTTTCTGCCCGATCTCGGTTTGCCGCGCCGCATGTGGGCCGGCGGACGCCTGCGCTTCCCCGCGCCGGTGATCGTCGGTGAACGCATTACGCGCGAATCGACGATTCTCAATGTCAGCGAGAAGCAAGGACGCACCGGCAAGCTCGGCTTCGTGACAGTCAGGCATCGCATTTACCGCGGCGATGCGACCGCGATCGAGGAAGAGCACGACATCGTGTATCGCGAGCCGGCAGCGCCCGGTGCGCCCGCGCCCGCTCCGGTCGCCGCGCCTCGCGATGCGCAATGGCAACGCGACCTCGTTCCAGACGAGACATTGCTGCTGCGCTATTCGGCGCTCACCTTCAACGCGCATCGCATTCACTACGACAAGCCTTATGTGACGCAAGTCGAAGGTTATCCGGGACTTGTCGTGCATGGGCCGCTCATTGCCACCTTATTGATGGACCTGCTGCGCCGCGAGTTGCCCGACGCGACCGTCATCGACTTCGCATTCAAGGCGCAGCGCCCGTGTTTCGCGGGCAATACGCTGCGTCTGCGCGGGCAGCCATCGGCGGATGGCAGGACTGTCGAACTCTGGTCGAAGGATCACGAAGGCTGGCTCGGCATGACGGCGCGCGCCACGCTCGGCTGACGATCTCCACACATCCGCAGGCACATCATGATCGAATCGACATCCGACGCTTATCAGGACATTCGTGAGGCCGTGCGCGATCTCTGCGGCCAGTTCACCGGCGAATACTTTCGCAAGATCGACGAAGCACGCGGTTATCCCGAAGCATTCGTCGATGCCCTCACGAAAGCGGGCTGGCTCGCCGCATTGATTCCGCAGGAATACGGCGGCTCGGGTCTGGGGCTTACCGAAGCGTCCGTCATCATGGAAGAGACCAATCGCTCGGGCGGCAATTCGGGCGCGTGTCATGGGCAGATGTACAACATGGGCACGTTGTTGCGTCACGGCTCGACGGAACAGAAGAAACGCTACTTGCCGAAGATCGCATCGGGCGAGTTGCGTCTGCAATCGATGGGCGTGACCGAACCGACCACCGGCACCGACACGACAAAGATCAAAACGACCGCGGAAAGAAAAGGCGATCGTTATGCGATAAACGGCCAGAAGGTGTGGATCTCGCGCGTGCAGCATTCGGATCTGATGATTCTGCTCGCGCGCACGACGCCGATCGCAGACGTGAAGAAGAAGAGCGAAGGCATGTCGATCTTCATCGTCGATTTGCGTGAAGCAATCGGCAATGGCCTCACGGTGCAGCCGATCCTCAACATGGTGAATCACGAAACCAACGAGCTCTTCTTCGACAATCTGGAGATTCCTGCCGAGAATCTCATCGGCGAAGAAGGCATGGGTTTCAAGTACATACTCGATGGCCTAAACGCCGAACGCACGCTGATCGCGGCGGAATGCATCGGCGATGGCTACTGGTTCATCGACAAGGTCACGCAGTATGTGAACGATCGAATCGTATTCGGGCGTCCCATCGGGCAGAATCAGGGCGTGCAGTTTCCGATTGCGCGCGCGTACGTCAATGTCGAAGCCGCGAACCTGATGCGCTTCAAGGCATGCGAACGCTTCGACGCGCACAAGCCTTGCGGCGCACAGGCGAACATGGCGAAGCTGCTCGCCGCCGATGCATCATGGGAAGCGGCCAACGCCTGTCTGCAATTTCACGGCGGCTTTGGCTTCGCGGCGGAATACGATGTCGAACGCAAATTCCGCGAGACGCGTCTGTATCAGGTCGCGCCGATTTCGACCAACCTGATTCTCTCTTACGTCGCCGAGCATATCCTCGGCCTGCCGCGTTCGTTCTGAAGGAGGCCGGTCATGCGCCCGCTGCAAGGCATCAAGGTCGTCACGTTCGAGCATGCAATTGCAGCGCCCTTCTGCACGCGTCAGCTCGCCGATCTCGGCGCGCGCGTCATCAAGATCGAGCGTCCAGGCACAGGTGATTTCGCTCGCAACTATGACGAACGTGTGTCGGGACTCGCATCACATTTCGTGTGGACGAACCGCTCGAAAGAAAGCGTGACGCTCGACGTCAAGCATCCTGAAGCACTCGATGTCGTGCACAAGCTGCTCGCCGATGCCGATGTATTCGTGCAGAATCTCGCGCCCGGCGCGACGCAACGGCTCGGCCTCGATTACGACGCGTTGAAGGAGCGCTATCCGCGGCTCATCGTGTGCGACATTTCCGGCTATGGTTCCGATGGCCCGATGCGCGACAAGAAAGCGTATGACTTGCTGATTCAAAGCGAAGCGGGTTTTCTGAGCATCACGGGTTCGGAAGGCGCACCGGCGAAAGCAGGCTGCTCGATCGCAGATATCGCCGCCGGCATGTATGGCTACACGAACATACTCGCGGCGCTCATCGAACGCGGACGCACCGGGCGCGGCAAACGCATCGACATTTCGATGCTCGAAAGCATGGTCGAATGGATGGGCTATCCGCTCTATTACGCGATCGACGGTCAGACGCCGCCGCGCAAGGCGGGCGCATCGCACGCGACGATCTTCCCTTACGGCCCTTTCCCGGCAGGCGATGGCAAGACCGTCATGCTTGGCCTGCAAAACGAGCGCGAGTGGAAGAAGTTTTGCGAAATCGTTCTTCGTATGCCCGAGCTTCAGCGCGACGAGCGCTTCTGTGCAAACAGCCTTCGCGCGCAGCATCGCGACGAGTTGATGCGCCTCATCGTCGATGCATTCGCCTCATTGACGGCCGCACAGGTCATCGAACGGCTTGAAGAAGCGGGCATCGCGAATGCGCGGATGAACGACATGCACGATGTCTGGAAGCATGAACAGCTCGAAGCGCGCAATCGTTGGACACAGGTCGATACGCCCGCCGGCAAGATTCCCGCGCTCTATCCGCCGGGACGCTTCAGCGCCGATGAACCGCGCATGGACGCCGTGCCCGCGCTCGGCGAGCACACGGAATCCGTGTTGCGCGAACTGGGGCTGAATAGCGAAGCCATCGAACGCTTGCGCGCGGCGAAGGCGATCTAGGTTCGTCGCATCGTCACGCCTTGCCAGCGATCGCGGTCAATGTGCTCGGCGATCAACTCGATCAACGTCTCGCGCACGGCGACGGTCGCTGAGTTCATCGGCGCATCGTTGGGCCAGCAAATGCTGGCCGGGCGCCTGATGATCGGATCGACGATTCTGCGCATTTTCGGCAGCAACGCCTCGTTCCATTGCACGATCGCGGACGAAGGCAGAATCGTGCTGGCTCTGCCCGAATGCGCGATAAGCAAAAGCGATGGCAACGAGTCGATATCCGCAACGATGTTCAGCTCGACTTTCTCGCTCGCGAACGTGCGCTCGATCAGCAAGCGCAAGCCATTCGATGCGCCGGGCGCGACGAGTTTCACGCCCGCGAGCTTCGCAAGCGGACATGTCGATGCGCGCGGCGAGATGCCGCCGCCCGGCTCGCCCGCAAGATAAAGCGTTTCGTCGAGCACGGGCAACGCGGTGATGCCGGGTGTATCCGATTCACGAAACAGAATCGCGAGGTCGAGCCGGCCATTGGCAAGCAACTCGTTCAGATAGCCGCTCATGCTTTCGAAGAACTGCAGGCGTATGCCGGGATACCGGTCCTGAATGCGCTCGAACAGGGGCACGGCGAGAACGGATGCCATCGTCGTCGGCAGGCCGACCGCCACGGTGCCGGATTCCGCGCCCGCGCCCTTCGTCACTTCCTGCTTGAGCTGCTCCATTTGCCGCAGCACGACGCGTGCATGCCGATAGAGCGCGTCGCCCTCGGCCGTGGGGGTGACGCCATGATTGCTGCGCAGAAGGAGCGTGACGCCGAGTTCCTCTTCGAGCCGCGCCATTTGCTGGCTGAGCGAAGGCTGTGCCACGTAGAGCTTTTCCGCTGCTTTGCCGAGACTGCCGTAATCGACGATGCTGACGAAGTAGCGAAGCTGGCGAACATCCATATGAGGGTGCGAGGATCGAAGTCAGGGCGCGCTCGTGAGCGTCTGGCGCCGGTCGCCTATTCTATAGCTCGCATCGTCATACGAATCGATTCGCTTCGCTCAGGGCGCATCAATGCCCCGGCCCGTTCGGTTCGATGCAGCTCGACACGAGCGTGCTGTTTGTGCCGACTTCCGATGCCCGCTATCGCGCAAGCCGCTTAAAGCTCATGGCTTGCGTAGCCGCCCTGTTCCTGCCCATGGCGTCCTCCTTCTGCGTTATTCGAAAACGCACGCCGGATAACTTCGATAGCACGCCCGCGACGATTTTAGCCCGGCGATCGCTTGAGACGCATAGACACCGAAAAGCGCTCTGCGGGATGCACCGTCACCGATATCTCGAACGTCGCGCCGCTCGCGTCGAGATAGCGGCGCACGATTTCCAGCGCCGCCGTTCCCGCCTCGACGCGCAGGCGTCTCGCCATCTCCGCCGATACGGCAATGGCACGCACGTCCTGCTGAATTTCGTCGATGCAGCGTCCGTAACGCGCTTCGATCAGCGCGCTGATGAGCGTATCCGGGTTCTCCTTCGCGGCTTGCGCGACGTCCTCGTATTCCGGATCGATATACACATCGGTCCAGCCAACGGGCGGACTGTCCTTGTCGCCGTCGATACGCACGCTCGATATGCGCAGCCACGGCGTGCCCTGTGCGCAGCGCAGGGCGCTTTCTGCGCTACATCAAGGACGAGATCTTCATCGTGCTCAGTACTGCTTCGTCGGAAAGCGCACTGCCGCGTCTTCTGATCAAGCTCGAACGGCTCGGCTGCGCGAAGCAGACGGTCGGA
This sequence comes from Caballeronia sp. LZ028, assembly GCF_031451415.1. Classification (NCBI taxonomy): domain Bacteria; kingdom Pseudomonadati; phylum Pseudomonadota; class Betaproteobacteria; order Burkholderiales; family Burkholderiaceae; genus Caballeronia; species Caballeronia sp. LZ028. Next base: position 929,185 of record NZ_JARUXN010000003.1, read on the forward strand.
CTCGTGCTGCCCACAGGCTATGCGTTCAATCTCGATGGCACGTCGATCTTCATGTCGATGGGCGTCATGTTCATCGCGCATGCTCATGGCGTGCAGATCACGCTGGAACATCAGATCGGCATTCTGCTGCTGATGCTGCTGACGTCCAAAGGCGCAGCCACGGTTTCCGGCGGATCGTTCGTGGTGTTTGCAGCGACCGTCACGTCGACGGGCATCCTTCCCGTCGAAGGACTCGCGTTGATCTTTGGCGTGTACCGCTTCATGTCGATGGCAATCGCGACGTGCAACACCATCGGCAACAGCCTTGCGACGGTCGTCATCGCGAAGTGGTCGCGCACGTTCGATGCGGCCGTCAGCGAACGGCATCTTTATCCGGAGCGCTATCCGGAGATCGCCGAAGCAGACCGGCGGCTCGCGGACGGCAATCTTCTCCCCGAAGACATGAACGACGCGAATCCTCATCCGGACGGTATCCCGCTAAAAACGGCGCGATGATTCTCGCAGCGCGGCAATCGCCGCGCTTTTTTTCACTTCGCTTATCATCGGAAAACCGCGCATCGAACGTGCTGGATGAGCAACCGCAACGGAGGTCGCATGCCACCGCTACGCGCAATCCATCTGCTGCAAACGAAGGAAGGCTCCCGTCTGCATGGCGCCGGGCTCGACCGGTGGCGCCGCTGGGGCCCGTATCTGAGCGAGCGTCAATGGGGCACCGTTCGCGAGGATTACAGCGAATACGGCACGGCGTGGGACTACTTTCCGCACGACCATGCGCGCAGCCGCATGTATCGATGGGGCGAGGACGGTATCGCGGGATTCGGCAACGACCCGCTCGACTGGTGCGTGTCGCTCGCGTTGTGGAACGGCCGCGATCCGATCATCAAGGAGCGGCTTTTCGGTCTCACGAACGAGCAAGGCAATCACGGCGAAGACGTAAAGGAACTGTACTTCTATCTCGACGGCACGCCGACGCATTCGTACATGAAGATGCTGTACAAGTATCCGCACGACCCGTATCCGTATCAGCAACTCATCGACGAGAACAAACGGCGCGGTCCCGATCAGCCCGAATACGAACTGCCCGACACGGGCGTATTCGATTGCGACCGTTACTTCGATGTCTATGTCGAATACGCGAAGCACGCGCCCGATGACATCGTGATGCGCGTGACCGTCGAGAATCGCGCGGACGAAGCCGCGACGCTTCATCTCTTGCCCCAATTCTGGGCGCGCAACCGGTGGGCGTGGTCGAGCAAATGGGGCAAGCCGTCGCTGAAGCTCGAACACGATGCGCGCGAAGGTGCCCGCGTCATCGCGCACAATCCGTCGCATGGCGAGATGGATGTCACGGCTTCTGCGCAAGCGCCGGTCGAATGGATTTTCTGCGAGAACGAGACGAACGTTCGTCGCATATACGGCATCGAAGGCGCGGGGCCGTTCAAGGATGGCTTCAACGACTATCTCGTCGAAGGCGACGAACAGGCGATACGCCGCGATCGCGGCACGCGTTGCGCCGCGCATGTGCATCTGCAACTCTCACCGCATGAAAGTTCCGTGATGTACTTGCGCTGGCGTCCGGCATCGGTTTCGAACGATCCGCCGCTCGACCTGGCCCAGCTTTTCGCGCGTCGCGAAGCGGAAGCCGACGAGTTCTATGCGACGCTGCAACACGATATCGACGATGCCGACGCGCGTCTCGTGCAACGCCAGGCGCTCGCCGGCATGCTATGGACGAAGCAGTATTATCAGTTCGACGTCACGCGCTGGCACGACGGCGATCCGGGCCAGCCCACGCCGCCGAAAGAACGGCGGCATGGCCGCAATGCTGACTGGCGGCACATGTGCAACGGCGACATCGTATCGATGCCGGACAAGTGGGAGTATCCGTGGTACGCATCGTGGGACCTTGCGTTCCATGCGGTCGCGTTCGCGACGATCGATCCCGACTTCGCGAAGAAGCAATTGCTGTTGCTCGTGAAAGAACGCTACATGCATCCGAACGGGCAATTGCCCGCTTATGAATGGGCATTCGGCGATGCGAACCCACCCGTTCACGCATGGGCGACATGGCGCGTGTTCGAGCTCGATCGCGAGATGACCGGCATCGGCGATCACGCGTTCCTCGAGGTCATGTTCCACAAGCTGCTGCTCAACTTCGCGTGGTGGGTGAACCGCAAGGACGCCGACGACCGCAATATCTTTCAGGGCGGATTTCTCGGCCTCGACAACATCGGCATCTTCGATCGCTCGCAGCCGCTGCCGACCGGCGGACGTATCGATCAGGCCGACGGCACCGCATGGATGGCATCCTACGCGCTCGACCTCATGCAGATCGGCCTCGAACTCGCGATGACGAACGAATCGTATGTCGAGATCGCGGTGAAGTTCTTCGAGCACTTCCTCTATATCGCGGAAGCCGTGAGCTGCGGCGAAGTCTGCAATACCGGCCTATGGGACGGCAGCGACGAATTCTTCTACGACGTACTGCATCTGCCGAACGGCGCGCGCGTGCCCATGCGCATTCGATCGATCGTCGGACTGATTCCGCTCTTCGCCGTTCATGTGCTCGAGGAAAGCGTGTACGGCGACTTGCCCGGACTGCGTGAACGCCTCGTATGGTTTCTCGATCATCGGCCGAACCTTGCGAAGCTCGTATCGCGCTGGACCGAGCCTGGCAAAGGCAACACGACTTTGCTTTCGCTCTTGCGCGGACATCGCATGAAAGCGCTGTTGCGCCGCACGCTCGATCAAGCGGAGTTCCTGTCGGACTATGGCGTACGCGCGTTATCCCGCGTGCATTGCGACAAGCCTTATGTGTTCGATCATGATGGCGTGAACGTCTGCATCCGGTACTTGCCCGCGGAATCGGATTCGCGCGTATTCGGCGGCAATTCGAACTGGCGCGGGCCGATCTGGATGCCGGTCAATTACTTGTTGATCGAATCGCTCTACGAGTTTCATCGCTACTACGGCGATGATTTTCGCGTCGAGCATCCGACGGGATCGGGCAAGTTTCATTCGCTGAGCGAAATCGCCGACGATCTCTCACGGCGCATCAGCATGCTCTTTTTGAAAGACGAAGAAGGCAAGCGTCCTGTGATGGCCGCGTATCCGATGCTGCAAGCCGATCCGCGCTCGCAGGATCTCATTCTCTTTCACGAGTACTTTCATGGCGACAACGGGCGCGGTGTCGGTGCGTCGCATCAGACTGGATGGAGCGGGCTCGTTGCGCTGCTGCTGCAACCGCGTCTGATGAAGTTATCGCACGTGGGGCCGGAAGCGCCCGTCATGGCCGTGCGTCTGCATGAAGAAGCGAGCGCCGAGATGGGACGCTAGCGCGTCATGAAGCAATCGACTTCGAATGCGTAGCTGCCGAAACAGAAGCCGCCTGTCCGTCGCTTTCGATGACACATTTTTCTGGTGCGCGGGGTACCGCCGGAACGTTTGTACCATGCGAATGCGGACGATGAAAACATTCTCGTGGATCTGATTTTCGCGCTGGAAATTCTGGCGCTCGCCTATACTTGAATCGTCGGTTCGCGTGTTTCTTTCATGTCCCCAGAGAACCGGAGGACGTCATCATGTTCAACCATCTGCTGGTTCCCACTGACGGGTCCGCGCTCTCCGAAGCGGCTGTCCGCATGGCGGTCTCGCTCGCCAAAGAGAACAGTGCGCGCATCACCGGTCTCTATATGGTGCGGCCATTTCATATGACCGTTTATAGCGCCGAGATGGTCGGCGCAAGTCAGGATGAGGCGCACGCCGCGGATCAGGCCCGCGCGCGGCAATATCTCGAGAATCTGCGAAGTATCGCCGCCCAGGCCGGCGTCGCTTGCGATACGGAAGCGCCGACGGGAGCGCATCCGTATGAGGCGATTCTCGATACGGCGAAAGCGCGGCACTGCGATCTCATCGTGATGGCGTCGCATGGGCACGGCGGAATTCGCGGGCTATTGCTCGGGAGTGAAACGCAGAAAGTGCTTACACATAGTCATTTGCCGATTCTGGTGGTGAGGCCGCCGGAGTGATGCGTCCGCCGTCCTACCGCTCCAGATTCCCGAAACAGACATACTTCGCTTCGAGATACTCCTCGACTCCCGACGATGCCCCTTCGCGCCCCATGCCCGATTCCTTGATCCCGCCGAAGGGCGCAACTTCGTTGAACACGAGGCTGTCATTCACGCCGACGACGCCGCATTCGAGCGCTTCCATGACGCGGAATGCGCGGCTGATATCGGCGGTATAGAAATACGCCGCGAGCCCCGTGCGCGTATCGTTCGCGAGCGTGACGACGTCGTCCTCGTCCCTGAACGGCAGCACGCTCGCAATCGGGCCGAGCACTTCGTCGCCGCATACGCTCATCGACGGATCGACGTTCGTCAGCACCGTCGGCCTGAAGAAGTTCGATCCCGGCGCGACGCGCGAGCCGCCCGCTGCGATCTTCGCGCCGAGCCTGACCGCTTCGTCGACGAGACTTTCGATGCGCGTCACCGCCGCATCGCCGATAAGCGGGCCGATCTGCGCGCCCTCGTCCAGCCCGTCGCTCACTTTCAGCAACGCGACCTTGGACACGAGCTTGGCGACGAAAGTCTCGTACACGTCCTCATGCACGAAGAAGCGGTTCGCGCACATCGCCGCCTGCCCCGAATGACGAAACCGCGCATCGAGCGCGCCCTTCACGGCGAGGTCGATGTCCGCGTCGTCGAACACGATGAAAGGACAGTTCGCCCCCAGTTCGAGCGACATCTTCTTCACGGTAGGCGCGCATAAAGTCATCAGCCGCTTGCCTTCCTCGATGGAACCGGTGAACGATACTTTCCTCACGTCGGGGCTCGCAAGCAGCGTGCTGCGAACCGGTTCGCCCTCGCCCGTCAACACGGAGAGCACGCCGCGCGGCAAGCCCGCGTTCTCGCCGAGCACGCACAGCGCGAGCGCGGAGAATGGCGTCTGCGGATCCGGGTGATGGATGACCGTGCAGCCCGCCGCGAGCGCAGCGCCGACGCGTCGTGCAACCATCGACGAAGGAAAGGTCCATGCCGTGATCGCGCCGCACACGCCAATCGGCTGATGCAGCACACGTATGCGTTGATTGCGTCGCGGCGCGGGAATGTTGTCGCCGTAAATGCGGCGCGCTTCCTCGGCGAACCAGTCGAGATAATTCGCGGCCTGCGTGATTTCGGAGCGCGCTTCGTGCAGCGGCTTGCCTTGTTCGCGGCAGAGGATGATGGCGAGATCGTCGCGATGATGTTCGACGAGGCGCGCCCACTCTCTCAGCACCGACGCGCGCTCGCGACTGCTCCAGCTGCGCCAGTCCTGCAGCGCCGCGTGCGCGCACTGGATGGCCTCCGTCACCTGCTCGTCCGTGACCTGCGGCACCGAGCCGATGATTTCTTTAGTGGATGGATTGATGACAGACACGCGCGGCAGCGAAGTATTGTCGATCCACGCGCCGCCGATATACGCCGATTGTTCGAAAAGACTGGGGCACTGCAGTTCCATGGCTCGCTCCAATGCGTTGGCGCTTCGTGCAATCAGGTGCATCGAGCTTAACGCATTTTCCACTCGCCATTCGGACGCGCGCGGCATCCCGGGTATACGAATACTGCGCGCGCCGCTCACTCAACATCACATCAATGGCTCGCGCCCTCCACCGCGCCGATGCCCGTTTCGGAGCGCACGGTCTGCGCTTCGAAGCCTGCTTTATCGACACGCGCACGCGCCGATTGATCGGTTACGGAGAAGAGCCAGATGCCGATGAAACCGATCGCCATCGAGAACAGCGCAGGCGATGCATACGGGAACGGCGCATCCGCGTAGTGGAACACATCGACCCATACGGCTTTGGACAGGACCGTCATCACGACCGCCGAAAGCAGGCCGAGAAAGCCGCCGATTGCCGCGCCGCGCGTCGTGCAGCCGCGCCACAGGACCGACATGAAGAGCACCGGAAAGTTGGCGGACGCCGCGACCGCGAACGCGAGCGACACCATGAACGCGATGTTCTGCTTCTCGAACACGATGCCGAGCACGACCGCGACGATGCCGAGCACGATCGTCGTGATGCGCGACACCTTCAGTTCGCTCTTGCTGGACGCCTTGCCCTTCTTGAACACGGTCGCATAGAGATCGTGCGACACCGCCGATGCACCCGCGAGCGTCAGGCCCGCCACCACTGCGAGGATAGTTGCAAACGCAACTGCCGAGATGAAGCCGAGGAACACGTTGCCGCCGACCGCGCTCGCGAGATGCACCGCCGCCATGTTCGTGCCGCCGAGCAGCTTGCCGCCCGCATCCTTGAACATCGGATTGGTGCTCACCAGCACGATCGCGCCGAAGCCGATGATGAACGTGAGTATGTAGAAGTAGCCGATCCACGTCGTCGCCCAGAACACCGACTTGCGCGCTTCCTTCGCGTTGGGGACGGTGAAGAAACGCATCAGGATATGCGGCAGACCGGCCGTACCGAACATGAGCGCGATGCCGAACGAGATCGCCGAAATCGGATCCTTGATGAAGTTGCCCGGACCCATGATCGACGCCTTCTTCTCGTGCACGTCGACGGCCTTCGCGAAGAGCGCCTCGGGGCTGAAGTGGAATTGCCACAGCACCATGAACGCCATGAACGATGCACCCGCAAGCAGCAAACACGCCTTGATGATCTGCACCCACGTCGTCGCGGTCATGCCGCCGAAGAGCACGTACACCATCATCAGCGCGCCGACGATCACGACCGCGATCCAGTATTCGAGCCCGAACAGCAGCTTGATGAGCTGTCCCGCGCCGACCATCTGCGCGATCAGATAGAACGCGACGACGACGAGCGTGCCCGATGCAGCGAACGCGCGAATCGGCGTCTGCTTGAAGCGATACGCGGCGACATCGGCGAAGGTGAAGCGGCCGAGATTGCGCAGACGCTCCGCCATCAGGAACGTGATGATTGGCCAGCCGACGAGAAAGCCGATCGAATAGATCAGCCCGTCATAGCCATTGCTATAAACCGCCGCCGAAATGCCGAGAAACGACGCCGCCGACATGAAGTCGCCCGCGATCGCAAGACCGTTCTGAAAGCCCGTGATGCCGCCGCCCGCCGTGTAGAACTCGGCCGCGGAACGCGTCTTCTTCGCGGCCCATTTGGTGATGAAGAGCGTCGCGATCACGAACGCGATGAACATGCAGATCGCGGTCCAGTTGGTCGCCTGCTTGACTGCCTGACCGAGATCGCCGCCTGCTGCAAATGAACTCGCGGACGCCGCGAAAAGCGCGACCGCCGTGACGATGCGTTGCGGCTTCATGCGGCCTCCCGCTTGATCTTGTCGGTGAGTTCGTCGTACGTGCTGTTGGCGTGGCGCACATACAGCCCCGTGATGACGACCGTGAACACGATCACGAACAGGCCGATCGGCATGCCCCATGTCATGACGCCCGCGCCCATCTTCGCGGCGAGCAGATCCTTGTTGAATGCGATGAGCAGCACATAGCCGTAATAGACGACCAGCACGAGTGCCGTCAGCGTCCAGCCGAGCTTCGAGCGCTTTCGCACCAGTTCGCCGTAAGCGGCGCTCGACTTTATTTTCTCTACGATCTTCAGATCCATTTCCGTCGTCTCCTGCATGAATGCCTCGTTTACGATGCGCTGGAGACTAAGGTAAAAGCGTCCGCTTACCCGTTTCTTACGTGAAGCGTTTTCTTTCGACGGGGTTTACGCGAAGCATCGTCCATTGCTATGCACCCGATAGGCGATCCATCGTTCGCCCGGGCAGCGTCGTCGCGCTGTCGTCTTTGAGGCTCACGCCCGTCAGCTTGCGCGTGCGCGCTTCGTTCAGCAGCCACGCGAGCTTGAACGCGGCCGCGTCGTAAGCAAGTCCTTCAGGACGCACGTTCGATATGCAGTTGCGCTCCGCATCGCTGCGGCCCTGCACGGGATCGTAAGTCACATACACGCCGAGGCTCGCGGGCGAACTGAGCCCCGGCCTCTCACCGATCAGCACCGCGACGATGCGCGCCCTCAATATCGCGCCGATGCAATCGCCGAGCGCGACGCGCGCCTGAGTCGCGACGACGACCGGACCGATGCGCCATCCGTCGAGCCGCGCGATCGTTCTTTCGATGAGCGGTATCGCGTGCGTCGCCGCTGCGTTCGACGACAGTCCATCGGCGATGACGAACACGACATCCGCGTCCGTCGCGTGGATCGCGAGACTCGCGGCGCTGTCGTCGCTCAGCATGCGGCCAAGATCCGGACGACGGAGATAAACATCGCGTGCCGAAGCGGCGCTGCATACCGAAGCACATGCGAATCGCTTCGAAGCCAGTTCTTCCAGCAACGACGCGACATCGAGCGGCCGATGCACCGCATCGCGCGCCTGCGCATGCGCGAGATTGAACGCGAGCAGCGGCGCGGTCGGCACGCTGTTGCCCGCGCGTCCCAGCGCGATGCGCGCATCGGTGAAACGGCGCAGCGCTTTCCACGGATTCTGGCTGACGCTCATCACGCCCTCATCCAGTCGTTCAGCGCGGGCCACTCGGCGCGCGTCTGAAGCATGCCGCGCGCATTCGTGATCTGAATCGCGCGCAGCCACGCTTCGAACTCCGGCGCGCGTTTCAGACCGAGCACGTCGCGCACATACAGCGCGTCATGAAACGACGTGCTCTGATAGTTCAGCATGACATCGTCTGCGCCGGGCACGCCCATGATGAAGTTCACGTTGGCCGCGCCGAGCAGCGTGAGCAGATTGTCCATGTCGTCCTGATCGGCTTCGGCGTGATTCGTGTAGCAGACGTCGCAACCCATCGGCACGCCGAGCAGCTTCGCGCAGAAATGATCTTCGAGTCCGGCGCGAGTGATCTGCTTGCCGTCGTACAGGTATTCCGGACCGATGAAGCCGACCACGGTATTCACGAGAAACGGATCGAACTTCCGCGCGACCGCATAGGCGCGCGCTTCGCAAGTCTGCTGATCGACGCCATGATGCGCGTTCGCCGACAACGCGCTGCCCTGTCCCGTCTCGAAGTACATCAGGTTCTCGCCGACCGTCCCGCGCTTCAGCGACAAAGCCGCTTCATACGCTTCCTGCAACAACGCGAGCGAGATGCCGAACGACGCATTCGCCTTTTGCGTGCCCGCGATCGACTGGAACACGAGATCGACCGGTGCGCCGTGTTCGATCGCCGCAAGCGTGTTGGTCACGTGTGTCAGCACGCAGGTTTGCGTCGGCACGTCGTAGCGTTCGCGGAACGCGTCCATCATCGCGAGCAATTTGCCGATGGCCTGCGGCGAGTCGGATGCGGGATTGATGCCGATCATCGCGTCGCCGCAGCCGTACATGAGGCCATCGATCATCGAAGCGGCGATGCCTTGCACATCGTCGGTCGGATGATTCGGCTGCAGGCGCACCGACATGTGCCCCGGCAATCCCACGGTATTCCTGAAACGCGTGACGACCGGACGTTTCTTCGCCGCGAGAATGAGATCCTGATTGCGCATCAGCTTCGATACGGCCGCGACCATCTCGGGCGTCAATCCTTGCGATACGGCGACGAGCGCGGCGGTATCGGTCGTATCGGCGAGCAGCCATTCGCGGAACTCGCCGACCGTCAGATGCGACACGACGGCGAACGCCTCCCGCGAATGTTCATCGATGATGAGGCGCGTCACTTCATCGTCCTCATACGGAATCAACGCTTCTTCGATGAACGCGCGCAACGGCACCCTCGCCAATGCCAACTTCGCCGCCGCGCGTTCTTCTTCCGTCGCGGCGGCGATGCCCGCGAGTTCGTCGCCGGAACGTCGCGAACTCGCTTTCGCCAATAGCGTCTTGAGATCGTCGAAACGATACGTCCGAACGCCTACGGTTTCGCTGAAGCTCATACGCCGCTTCCGCCGACCGTCCTCAAACTCTTCCATTGCCCTTGCTCGACCTGAAAAAGCGTGTATGGAGGCTTGATGAGATCGCCATATGGATCGAACGAAATCTTGCCGGTCACGCCAGTGACGTTGACCTTCGCGAGCGCATCCACGATCTTGCCGCGATCGAGCGAGTTCGCATCGTGAATGGCCTTGATCATCGCGAGCGCGGCATCGTAGGCGAATGGCGCATATAGTTCGACATCCTGATTGAAGCGTGCCTTGTAGCGCTTGCCGAACTCCTGCGCGGAAGGCAGCTTGTCGAGCGCGGGACCGGGCTCGAGGTCCTGCGTGCCGTTGCCCGATGTGCCCGCGATCTGCAGGAACGCGTTGCTCTTCAGTGCGCCCGCGCCGAAGAGCTGCGTCGTCATGCCGAGCGAGCGCATCTGCTTGACGAGCATCGCGCCTTGTTCATCGAGTCCGCCGAAGAAGATCAGATCGACGTTCTGGCTCTTCATCGTCGTGAGAATCGCGCGGAAATCGACGGCCTTGTCGTTCGTGTATTCGCGCGCGACGACCTTGCCGTTGGCTTCCTTCACGCCCTTCTCGAAGGCATCGGCGAGACCTTGCCCGAACGCCGTGCGATCGTCGATGATGCCGATGCGCTTCGGCTTCATCTGCTCGACGACGAAGCGCCCCGCCACCACGCCGCCCACGCCATCGTGGCCCATCGTGCGGAACACGTTCTTGAAGCCCTGTTTCGTGAGTTGCGGATTCGTCGAGCCGGGCGTGATCATCGCGACATTCGCCTGGTGATAGACGGTCGATGCCGGAATGCTGCATCCCGAGTTGTAATGCCCGATCACGCCGACGATGCCGCTATCCACCGCTTTCTGCGCGACCTGAATCGCGACGCGCGGATCGGCCTGATCGTCGTACACCTCCAGTTCGAACTTGACGGCCTTGCCGCCGACGATGGGATGCTTCGCGTTCTCTTCGTCGATCGCGAGTTGCGCGCCGTACTGCAAGTCCTTGCCGACGCGCGCAACCGGCCCGGTCAACGGTCCGACGAACGCGATCTTCACGACCTCGGGATCGGCGGCCCACGACATCGGCATGTACGCGGCAAGCACGCCCGCGGTCACGCCCGAAAGAAAGATACGGCGATTCATGTTCATGCTCCTCAGTGAAAACGCGACGCGCGATAACTCGCGAGATCGAGTGGCGGCGAACGTCGCGCGATGAGATCGGCGACGATGCGTCCGCTCACGCCCGCGAGCGTCAAGCCAAGATGCTGATGCCCGAACGCATACACGACGCGCTCGCTCGCCTTCGATGCGCCGATGACCGGCACGCCGTCCGGCAGCGTCGGACGAAAGCCCAGCCATTCGCGATCGGGCGTGCCGAGCGCGGGCAACGCGCGCTTCGACGATACGGTGACGAGATCGAGCAGCGCGCGATTGCGCTCCTCGATGAAACCCGCGAGTTCGACGGTCCCCGCGACGCGAATGCCATCGCTCATCGGCGTCATGTAGAAGCCGCGCTCCGCCCAGCCGCACGGCCGCGATATGAGGTTCGATGCCGACGCATAACGGATGTGGTAGCCGCGCTCGGTATCGAGCGGCACGCGATCGCCACATTGCTGCGCGAATTCGCGCGAACGCGCGCCCGTCGCGACGACGACATGATCGAAGCGGCGCGCATCGCCCTCGATGCGCAACGCGACGTCCTGCACGCCCGGCTCGATCGCGTCGACCTTCTTGCGTTCGAGTTGCGCGCCACGGGCGGCGAGCCGCTCGTGCAAGGCCTGAAGAAAGCCCGCCGGATCGCTGAAATGCCAGCTATCGCGAAACAGCACGCCGCGCGCGAAAATCGGCGCGAGTTGCGGTTCGAGTTCGCGGATCGCGCCGCTGTCGAGCACATCGAAGCCGACGCCAAGCCTCTCGCGCAATGCCAGCGAATCGCGCGACGCGTCGAACGAAGCCGCGCTCGAATACAGATAAAGGCATTCGCGCGGCTTGACGAAGCGCTTCAAGGCATCGTCGTCGAGCAAGGGTGCATAGCCTTCCTGCGCACGCGACAACAACGCGGCCAGCGCCTGCGCGCTCGCTTCGAAATTCTTTTGTCGCGAGCTCATCAGAAAGCGCGCGAGCCACGGCGCGAGTTGCGGCAGATAACGCCAGCGCAATCTGAACGGACTATCGTTCGAGAAGAGAAAGCGCGGAATATCGCGGAATACGGACGGATTGTTCACCGGCACGCATCCGTATGGCGCGAACGTGCCCGCGTTGCCGAACGACGCGCCCTGCGCCACGCCCGACGGATCGAACAGCGTCACGCTGTGACCGTCGCGCGTAAGCCAGGCCGCGCTCGCCATGCCGATGAACCCCGCGCCGATGATCGCCACGTTCGACATCAGTCCTGCCCCTTCCATGCGAGCCGATTGTCTTGCGACAGGAAGCCCGTCGCCGATTCGCTCTCTTCATGACGATGATGATGCTTCGCGGCGAAGAAGTACGCCGCCGATGCGGCCGCGAGGCTCGCGAGACTCGCCATCAGTTGCGGGCGCAGTTCGTGGTCCGCGCCCATGGCCGCAAGCACACCGACGATCGCGATCACGACGGCATACGACAGCCACGGGAAGAGCCACATCTTCAGCGTGAGACGCTCGGGCGCTTCGCGTTGAATGCGTCGGCGAATGCGGATTTGCGCCAGCGCCGTCGCGAGATAGACGAACAGCATCACCGCGCCCGATGCGTTCACGAGAAACAGGAACACGCCCTGCGGCGACACGATCGCGGCGACGATCGCCACATAACCGACGACGCTCGACAGCACCACCGCGAGACGCGGCACCTTGTTCGGCGTGAGCTCGAGCAGCGACTTCGGCGCATCGCCGCGTTCGGCGAGACGGAACAGAATGCGCGACGACACGTACAGGCCCGAGTTCAGCGCGGACAGCACGGCGACGAGCACGATCGCGTTCATGATGTCGGCGGCGTAGGGAATGCGCATCGTCTCCAGCGCGGCGACGAACGGCGAGTGGCCCGTCATGATGCTGCCCCACGGCACGATGCACGCGATCAGGAACAGCGAGCCGACATAGAACGTGATGACGCGCAGGATGACCGAGCGCGTCATCGCGGCGACGCTTTTCGCGGGATCGTCGGATTCGGCCGCGGCGATGGTCGCGATTTCCGCGCCGCCGACCGCGAAGATGACGGTCGGCACGGCGGAGAACACGGACATCGCGCCGAACGGCAGGAAGCCGCGATTGCCGGTGAGATGCGCCACGGCGCTGCCCGCGTGCCCGAAGCCGAGCAGATAGCCCGCGCCGATGGCGAGGAACACGATGATCGCCGCGACCTTGATCGACGCGAACCAGAACTCGAATTCGCCGTACGACTTGACCGAAAGCAGATTGATGACGGTCATCACGGACAGCAGCACGAGGCCGATGACCCAAACCGGCGCGGGTATCCAGCGCTGCAATATCGCCGCGCCGGCGACCGCTTCGACCGCGACGACGATCACCCAGAAATACCAGTACAGCCAGCCGCTCGTGAAGCCGGCCCAGTTGCCGAGGCCGATGCGCGCATATTCGGTGAACGAGCCGACGCCGGGCACGGCGAGCGCCATTTCGCCGAGCATGCGCATGACCATCAGCACCACGATGCCGGCGACGAGATACGACACGCACGCCGCCGGACCGACGGGCGCGCGCGTCGCGCTGCTGCCGACGAACAGCCCCGCGCCGATGATGCCGCCGAGCGCGATCATCGTGACGTGCCGCTGACGCAGCGCGGAGCCTAGCTTCGGTTGCGAGGTTTCAGGCAAGGACATCGGGGAATCTCCTGGGGACAAAGATCGGATGAAACGGGAAGCGCGGGATGAGACACGCACCAGACAAACTCTGATCCTAGAATCACACAATATTTTTTTGTGTGCAATTAAAAGCGCGGTTGTGTGGTGCCGGTATTTTCCCTGAGGGGAGGATGGAGCGGCTCTTGCAGAGGCGTTTCGGTCCTTATACGGCCACTGCGTCGGCCATGCGCTGGGTTAGAATCGGCAGACTTCCGCACAAATCGCGGACAAAGCAATGTTTGTATGGAGACACAGATTCATGGCTTCCGACAAGGATCAGACGTTGAGCGCAAACGGCGAAGCCGACGGCACGACGAAGCGATCGACCTATATCGAGGTGTCGAGCTCCATCGAGAAGGAAATCCGCAGCGGCATGTATCCGCCGGGCAGCCGTCTGCCGCCGCAACGGCAACTGGCGAGCGAACTGGGCATCAACGTGTCGACGGTGTCGCGCGCGTACAAGGAGTTGCAGCTGCGCGGCCTTGTGATCGGCAGCAAGCGGCGCGGCTCGCTCGTCACGGGAGGCGCGATGCCGAGCGTCGAGATGCCGCCCGCGAGCACGGGCAGCTCGGTCATCGATCTGACGGTGAACCGGCCCGCGACCGGGGAATTCCTCGCGTGCCTCGCGCGCACGATGGGCGAACTGCCGCGCGATCCGCGCTTTGCGCAATTGCAGGAATATCAGCCGCCGCAGGGGCCGTCATGGGCGCGCGCGGCCGGTGCGCGCTGGATGAGCGCGCCGGGTTTCGCGCCGACGGCGGATCAGGTCGTCGTGACGAGCGGCGCGCAGCACGGGCTGTATGCGGTCCTCAACAGTCTGATCGGCACGGACGGCGTGATTCTCGCGGATCAACTCACGTATTACGGGCTGAAGGCGCTCGCGCCCGTCTTCCAGTTCGAGATCGTGGGCATTCCGAGCGACCGCGACGGCTTGCTGATCGACGAGGTCGAGCGCGTGTGCAGGCGCGTGCCGGCGAAGGCGATTTTCACGGTGCCGAATCTGCAGAATCCCACGGTCACGACGATGAGCCTGGAACGGCGCATGGCGCTCGTCGATGTCGCGCGGCGGCATGGCGTCGCGATCATCGAGGACGACGTGTACGGGCCGCTCGTCGCGCAGCGTCTGCCGACGCTCGCGAGTCTGTGCCCCGAACTGACGTATCACATCTCGGCGACGTCGAAGATCCTAGCGCCCGGCTTGCGGCTCGGTTATCTGCTGAGCCCGCAGGACAACGCCGCGCTATGCGCGGAGGCCGTGCGTACGACGGCGTGGATGCCCGCGCCGCTGTCGATGCTGATCGCGACCGTCTGGATCGAGGACGGCACCGCGCAGCACATCATGAATGCGCAGCTCGCGGAAATCCGCGCGCGGCATGATCTCGCGCGCGAGTTGCTGCCGCAGGAATTCCTGCAATCGGATCCGGCGTGCATGTTCGTGTGGTTGAAGCTGCCGCTGCCGTGGCGCGCGGACGATTTCGCCGCGAATGCGAAGGCGCGCGGCGTCGTGGTGATGCCCTCGTCGGCGTTCGCGGTCGACCGGTCGGAAATCGAGCATGGGGTGCGCGTGAATCTCGCGTGCGCGGAAAGCCGCGATCAGCTCGTCAGCGGATTGCGGATGCTGGCGGGAACGTTGAGGGACCGGCCGCGGGCGCTGTTCGGGCATTTGTGATTCCGACTCGCCGCCGGAAAGCGCACGGCGGCGACGTCACGGCGCCCAAGTCAGGACATCGACATTTCGGTTCGGCGTTGCATTTATCGTCACGATGAATCCGACGGCTCGCTAAGCCATCCATACCTTCCCCGCCGATTCAGCACGCCAGTTCAGTAATTGCTGCGCATCCCGATCCACACCATTCAGTCAAAATGCCGATAAACGCTATGGCGTTTTCATCCGAGTTCAGCTATTAGTAGACTCGTCACGCACGTCACGCCACTCGGTGGCGAACCAAGAGCATCTCTCTGGCTATAACTCGACCGTCAAAACCGGAGGCAGCTACGCCACATTACAAGCATCAGGCTCGCGCTCGCTGACGTCGCCCTAAGTCCTGTCCCGCGCGATTTCATCGCATGGCGCAGGCGCACCGGAAATGCGCACGCTTTCCGGGCGCATCCGCCTAAACGCACACCGCGAGCATTGTCGTGGCGAGGCGCTCTGTTGGCGCGTTCGCTCATCAACGATCGGCCATCCCAACGGGGGAGGCGCCCATGGCGTTCGTGTCGGAACACGTACTGGACTGCTGCTCGTTCGCTCCACCTTCGCGCTCCATGCGCGCGCTGCGCGTGGCCGCGATCGCCGCGCTCGCGTCGCTCTCGCTCGCGGCGTGCAAGAAGCCGGCGCCGCCAGCGCAGAAGCCCGCCGTCGATGTCACCGCCGTGACTGTCACGGCGCAATCGACGCCCGTCGACTTCGAATTCACCGCGCAGACGCAAAGCTCGCGCGAGGTCGAAATCCGCGCGCGCGTCGACGGCTTCCTCGAAAAGCGCATGTACACCGAAGGCGCGCTCGTCTCGGCCAATCAGGTCATGTTCCTCATGGACAAACGGCCGTTCGAGGCCGCGCTGCAGACGGCCAAAGGCTCGCTCGCGCAACAGCAGGCGCGGCTGCTCGTCACGCAGCAGAATCTCGCGCGCGTGAAGCCGCTCGCCGCGATGAACGCATTGAGCAAGAAGGATCTCGATGACGCCATCGGCAACGAAAAGAGCGCCGAGGCCGCCGTCATCGCCGCGAAAGGCGAAGTGCAGACCGCCGAACTGAATCTCAGCTACACGACGATCCGCTCGCCGCTCAAGGGCCTGTCCAGTTTCGCGCGCATCCAGGAAGGCAGTTACGTAACGCCGACGCAGGGCGGCCTGCTCACCTACGTCTACCAGCTCGATCCGATGTGGGTGAACTTCAGCATCTCGGAGAACGAACTGCTGGGCTATCGCGAGCAGATCAAGAAAGGCGAACTGCGCTTTCCGCCCGACAACAAGTTCGATGTGACCGTCATCCAGGCCGACGGCTCCGTCTTTCCGCAAACCGGTCGCATCGACTTCACGAATCCGGCGTTCAGCACGGAGACGGGCACGTTCCTCGTGCGCGCGGTGTTCGCGAATCCGCAAGGCACGTTGCGACCGGGACAGTTCGTCAAGGCGCGCGTGGCGGGCGCGGTGCGACCCAACGCGATTCTCGTGCCGCAACGCGCCGTGCTGCAGGGCGCGAAGAGTCACTTCGTGTGGGTGCTCGACGAACAGTCGAAGCCGCATCAGCGCGTCGTCGAAGTCGGCGAATGGCACGGCGACGACTGGTTCATCACGAACGGCCTGAAGGCGGGCGAACGCGTCATCGTCGATGGCGCGATACGCGTCGGCGCGGATACGCAGGTTCGCGTCGTCGCCGCACCGGCCGCGGGCGGCGCGGCGGCATCGGGCGCGCAGGAGGCGTCGCTCGGAGACGCGAAGAACGCAAGCGGCGGGACCGAAAAGTGAAGTGATTTGATCTGACGACAAGCACGTCGCGCGGAAGAGGCCAATGAACATTTCACATTTCTGCATTGACCGTCCGATTTTCGCGTCGGTCATTTCGATCATCATCACGCTGGGCGGCGCGCTGACCATGCTCGCGCTGCCCACCGCGCAGTATCCCGACATCACGCCGCCGCAGATCACGATCTCCGCGACTTATCCGGGCGCGAGCGCGGATGTGGTCGCGAACAACGTCGCCGCGCCGATCGAGCAGCAGGTCAACGGCGCGGACAACATGATCTACATGAGCTCGTCCAGCTCGTCGACGGGCAATCTCACGATCAACGCGTACTTCCAGATCGGCACGAATCCGGAACTCGCACAGGTCGACGTGCAGAACCGCGTGAACCTCGCGCTGCCGCAACTGCCGCAGTCGGTGACGGCGCAGGGCGTGCAGGTGCAGAAGAAGTCGCAGGCGTTCATGATGGTCATCGCCATCTATTCGCCCGACGAGCGTTATGACGCGACGTATATCGCGAACTACGCGAACGTGTACGTCCTCGACGCGTTGAAGCGCATTCCGGGCGCGAACCAGAGCGCGATCTTCGGCACGCCCGATTACGCGATGCGCATCTGGCTCAAGCCCGACCGCATGGCGCAGCTCGGCATCACCGCCGCCGACGTGCAACGCGCCGTCGCCAATCAGAACCAGCAGTTCGCGGTCGGCCGTCTCGGGCAATCGCCGACTGGCGCGCCCGTCGAACAGTCCTTCGCGGTGACGACGACGGGCCGCCTCACCGAGCCTGCCGAGTTCGAGAACATCATCATCCGCGCGCAATCGGGCGGCGCGGCGATCGTGCGTCTGAAAGACGTGGGACGCGCGGAGCTCGGACAAAAAGACTATTCGATCCGCAGCCGCTTTCAGGGCAAATCGGCGACGGTGCTCGCGGTGTATCAGCAGCCTGGCGCGAACGCGCTCGATGTGTCCAAGCAGGTGCGCGCGTCGCTCGCGGAAATGAAGAAGACGTTCCCGCAGGGCATCGACTACGAAATCGCGATGGACACGACGGAGTTCACGCGCGCGTCCATCTCCGATGTGGTGCATACGTTCTTCGAAGCGGTCGTGCTGGTCGTGATCGTCGTGTTCGTGTTCCTGCAAAGCCTGCGCGCGACGCTCATTCCGGTGCTCGCGGTGCCGGTGTCGATTGTCGGCACGTTCATGGGCATGGAAGCGCTCGGCTTCTCCATCAACATGTTGACGCTGTTCGGCATGGTGCTTGCCATCGGCATTGTCGTGGACGATGCGATCGTCGTGATCGAGAACGTCGAGCGCAACATGACGGTGCACAAGCTCGATCCGAAGACCGCCGCGAAGAAGGCGATGGACGAAGTGGCCGGGCCGGTCGTCGCCATCGTGCTCGTGCTGTGCGCGGTGTTCGTGCCGGTGGCGTTCCTCTCCGGCATCACGGGGCAGATGTACAAGCAGTTCGCCATCACGATCGCGATATCGGTGGTGATATCGGGCCTCGTCGCGCTGACCTTGTCGCCCGCCCTCGCCTCCTTGCTGCTCAAGCCGGGACATCACGAGAAAAAGGGCTTTTTCCGCTGGTTCGACAATCAATTCGCGCGCATGACGCGGGGCTACACGCACCTCGTGCGGCTCGTCATCAAGCGTTTCGCGATCGCGCTGCTGCTCTTTGTCGGCATGATCGCGCTCGCCGTCATGATGATGCGCGACATTCCGACGGCGTTCCTGCCGCCCGAGGATCAGGGCTATCTGCTCGGCGCCGTCATCATGCCCGATGCCGCGTCGCTCGACCGCACCGGCGCCGTGTCCGACCGCGTGACCGAATACTTCATGAAACAGCCGGCGGTCGGCAGCATCACGACGGTCGATGGCTTCTCCATTCTCGACAGCCAGAACAAGAACAATTCGTCGACGTTCTTCGTCGGCTTCAAGAGTTTCGAGGATCGCTATACGTCGGCGAATATCCGCACGCAGAACGCGCGCGCCGTGCTCGTCGAAGCTTACAAGCATCTCTCGCAGATTCGGGAGGGCATCGTCGTGCCGCTGAATCCGCCGTCGATTCCGGGCCTCGGCACGACGGGCGGCACCGAAATGTGGATTCAGAGCAAGGGCGACGCGACCATCGCGCAGTTCGCCGGAATCGTCGACGATTTCGTCGCGAAGGCGAAAGCGCGGCCGGAACTGACGGGCGTGACGAGCACGTTCAACGCGTCGTCGCAGCAACTGCTCGCCAACGTCGACCGCGACAAGGCCGAAACGCTCGGCGTGCCCGTCGAGGACGTCTACAGCGCGATGCAGACGATGTTCGGCTCGCTGTACGTGTCGCAGTTCAATCGATCGAGCCGCCTGTGGCAGGTGATTCTGCAAGCGGAGCCGCAGTATCGGCTGAAGCCCGACGATCTCACGCAGATTTTCGTGAAGAGCAAGAGCGGCGAGATGGTGCCGCTCAAGTCCGTGGTCAATACGAAGTACGTGACCGGTCCCGATCTCATCACGCGCTTCAACAACTTCCCCGCGGTGAAGATCACGGCGAACGCCGCGCCGGGCTACGCGTCGGGGCAAGTGATCGCGGCGCTGGAAGACATCGCGAAGGACTTGCCGAGCGATTACGGCATCGGCTGGAGCGGCGAGGCTTACGAGGCGAAACAGTCGGGCAGTTCGTCGGCGCTCGTGTTCATATTCGGCCTCATCATGGTCTTCCTGATTCTCGCCGCGCAGTACGAGAAGTGGAGCCTGCCGTTCGGCGTGCTGATGGCGGTGCCGTTCGCGATCTTCGGCGCGCTGCTCGCGATCCTGTTGCGCGGCCTGAACAACGACGTGTACTTCCAGATCGGTTTGACGATGCTCGTCGCGCTCGCCGCGAAAAACGCGATTCTCATCTTCGAGTTCGCCGTGCTGAATCGCGAGGCGGGCGCGTCGGTCTACGACGCCGCGATGACCGCCGCCGAAGAGCGCCTGCGCCCGATCGTGATGACTTCGCTCGCGTTCATTCTCGGCTGCGTGCCGCTCGCGATCGCGACGGGCGCATCGGCGAACAGCCGGCACTCGATCGGCACGGGCGTGATCGGCGGGATGCTCGGCGCGACGGTCATCGCCGTGTTCTTCATCCCGATGTTCTTCTGGGGACTCGAAACGATGTCCTCCCGCTCGAAGAAGAAGAAAGGCGCCGAAGCGAGCGCGCCGGATGCCAAGCAGACGCACGGCGGAAGCGGCCCGAACGCGTCGCCGTCCGCTCCGGACAAGGGAGACTGACATGCGGCGCGCCAGCCTCGTTCACTCGTTTTCGGGCATCGCCGCGGCGCTGTCGCTGTCCGGCTGCCTGCTCGGCCCGAACTACTCGCGTCAGCCGGTCGAAACCCCGGCGACGTACCGCTTCGCCGCGCCCGAAGTCGCCGACGCCGCGAACTCGGAATGGTGGCGTCAGTTTCAGGATCCGGTTCTCGACGAGCTGATCTCGACGGCGCTCGCGAACAACAAGGACGTCAAGATCGCGGCGGCGCGCGTCGATCAGTTCATGGGCCAGTTCGTCACGACGCGTTCCTTGCTGTTCCCGCAGATATCGGCGGGCGCGACGGCCTCGCGGCAGCGCGCGTCGGCGGCGGGACCGCAACCGCTCAACGGCTTCGGGCCGGTCTACAACGACTTCCAGGCGTCGATCGCCGCGTCGTGGGAACTCGATCTCTTCGGCCGCACCCGGCGTCTGACCGAAGCCGCGCGTGCGAATCTGCTGTCGAGCGAAGAAGGACGGCGCGCGACGATCCTGTCGCTGGTGGCGTCGGTGGCGTCGTCGTATCTGAATTTGCGCAGTCTCGACAAGCAGCTCGAAATCGCGAAGGCGACGACGCAAAGCCGCGCCGAATCGGTGCATGTGTTCACGCTGCGCTTCGAAGGCGGCGAAGTCTCGCAGATGGAACTCGCGCAAAGCCAGTCCGAATACGAAGCCTCGCTCGCGACGATTCCGCAGCTCGAAACGCAGATCGCGCAGCAGGAAGACGCGCTGTCTATCCTGCTCGGCGCGAATCCCGGGCCGATCGTGCGCGGCCGAACGCTCGGCGAGATGGCGACGCCCGTCATCCCCGCCGGCCTGCCTTCGGACTTGCTGGAGCGCCGGCCCGATCTGCTGCAGGCGGAACAGGATTTGATCGCGGCGAACGCGCTGATCGGCGCGGCGCGCGCGCTCTATTTCCCGCAGATTTCGCTGACGGGCCTGCTCGGCACCGCGAGCGGCCAGTTCTCGTCGCTGTTCACGGGGCCGTCGCGCATCTGGTCGTTCGCGGGACAGGTCACGCAGCCGATCTTCACGGCGGGCAATATCTCGGGTCAGGTGCAGTC
This sequence comes from Caballeronia sp. LZ028, assembly GCF_031451415.1. Classification (NCBI taxonomy): domain Bacteria; kingdom Pseudomonadati; phylum Pseudomonadota; class Betaproteobacteria; order Burkholderiales; family Burkholderiaceae; genus Caballeronia; species Caballeronia sp. LZ028. The sequence continues at coordinate 950,697 of NZ_JARUXN010000003.1, forward strand.
CGCCGAAGCGCAGCAGCAGGCGGCGCTGCTCACGTATCAGAAGGCGATCCAGGTCGCGTTCCAGGAAGTCGACGACGCGCTCATCGCCTCGCAGAAACTGCACGAACAGCTCGAAGTGCAGGGCCGCCAGGTCACGGCGCTCGCGACCTACTCGCGCCTTGCGCGGGCGCGCTACGAAGGCGGTTATACGAGTTACATCGAAGTGCTCGACGCCGAGCGCAGCCTCTTCAATGCGCAGTTGTCGGCGACGCAGACGCAGGCCGCCGCGCTCGTGTCGTTCGTCACGCTCTACAAGGTGATGGGCGGCGGCTGGGTCGTCGCAGCCGACAAGATGACGACGCAACAGCAGTCGGCCACGCCTTCCGCCGATTCGCCCAAACCGGGCCAGCCCGCTTCGCAGACGGTGCAATGAACACGGTCACATCGGAGGATCGCGACGCGCGGCCGCTGATCGCGTGTCACGAATGCGATCTGATGCAGCGCGAGTGCGACGTGCCGCCCGGCGGCACGCTGCGCTGCTGCCGCTGCCGCGCCGTGCTGTACCGGCGCCGCGGGCGCGGCTTCGATCGCGCGCTCGCGTACGCGCTCGCCGCCTGCGTGCTGTGGCTGATCTCGAACGCGTTTCCGATCGTCGGTCTCGCAGTGAACGGCGATCTCGTCGAGACGACGCTCTTCGGCGCCGTGCGCGTGCTCTATCGCGACGGCATGTGGCCGCTCGCCGCCCTCATCTTCTTCACGACGATCCTGATGCCCGCCGTGCAGGCGCTCGGCATGGTGTGGCTGCTGCTGCCGCTTTATCTGGAGCGCCGGCCGTGGCGCGCCGACACCGTGTATCGCCTGCTGCGCGTCGCGCGCAACTGGGGCATGACCGAAGTGCTGATGCTCGGCTTGCTCGTCGCGGTCGTGAAGCTCGCGCATATCGCATCGGTGGTGACGGGGCCGGCGCTGTGGTCGCTCGCCGCGCTGATGCTGCTGCTCGTCGCGGCGTCATCGTCGTTCGATGAACGCGCCATGTGGCAGCGCGTCGAAGGCGCGCCGCCCGGCATGCCCGCCGACACGCCGCTCAAAGGGCGCACGGCGGCGGAAAGCGGCATCTGCGTATGTCACGATTGCGGCCTTTCCACGCGCGGCATGCAGCACCGCGGCCATCTGTGCTGTCCGCGCTGCGGCGCGCATTTGCATCTGCGCAAGCCCGCGAGCCTTTCGCGAACCTGGGCGTATCTGATTTCGGCGGCGATCCTGTATATCCCGGCGAACATCCTGCCGGTGATGAACACGAGCTCGCTCTTCGGCGCGCAGAAAGACACGATCATGAGCGGCGTCGCGTATCTGTGGACGTCCGGCTCGCCGCCGCTCGCGGTGCTCGTGTTCATCGCGAGCATCGCCGTGCCGATGCTGAAGATTCTCGCCATCGGTTATCTCGCCACGAGCGCGAATCTGCGCATGACGCAGCAGAGCGCGTTTCGCGCGCGCGTCTACCGTATCGTCGAATTCGTGGGACGCTGGTCGATGCTCGATATCTACGTGATCGCCGTGCTTGTCGCGCTCGTGCAGTTCAGCGCGATGGCGACGATCGAGGCCGGGCCGGCGGCGATCGCGTTCGGCGCGGTCGTCGTGCTGACGATGTTCGCGGCGATGTCGTTCGATCCGCGCCTGATCTGGGATTTCTCGCCGACTCGGGAAGGTACGCGATGAACACGCCCGATGCCGAAGTCGTGCCGAAGAGGCGCTGGCGCATTCCGTGGGTCTGGATCGTGCCGCTGGTCGCCGTGGCGATCGGCATCTGGCTCGCGGCGCAGGCCGTGCTGGAGAAAGGGCCGACCGTCACCATCAGCTTCAAGACCGGCGAAGGCCTCGAAGCCGGCAAGACGAAGATCAAGTTCAAGAACGTCGACATCGGCCTCGTCAAGACGGTCGCGCTGTCGAAGGATTACACGCGCGTGATCGCGACGGCCGAGCTGACGCGCGACGCGACCAACATGCTCGTCGACGACACGCGCTTCTGGGTCGTGCGGCCGCGCGTGGCGGGCGGCTCGGTGTCGGGCATCAGTACGCTGCTGTCGGGCGCGTATATCGGCATGGACATCGGCCGCTCGAAGCAGGACCGGCGCGATTACACCGGCCTCGAAACGCCGCCGATCTTCGCGAGCGACGTGCCGGGGCGGCAGTTCATCCTGAAGGCGACCGATCTCGGCTCGGTCGATGTCGGCACGCCGATTTATTTTCGCCGTCTGCAAGTGGGCCAGGTGACGGCGTTCGAACTCGACAAGGACGGCAGCGGCGTCACGCTGCACGTATTCGTCAACGCGCCCTATGACCGTTACGTGAACGCCGATTCGCGCTTCTGGCAGGCGGGCGGCATCGACGTGACGCTCGGCACCGACGGGCTCAAGGTCAACACGCAGTCGCTCGTGTCGATCCTCATCGGCGGACTCGCGTTCGAGACGCCCGCCGTGTCGCTCAGTTGGGCGGAAGCGCCGCGCGACACCGTGTTCACGCTGCATCCGACACGCGCCGATGCGCTGCGCGTGCGCGAAAGCATCGTCGATAAATATGTCTTCGCGTTCGATGGTTCCGTGCGCGGCCTCGCGGTCGGCGCGCCGGTCGAATTCCGCGGCATTCAGATCGGCGAGGTGTCGGCGATTTATACGCGCTTCGATCCGGTGACGAAGCGCATCAGCATACCGGTCGAGGTGAATCTGTATCCGGAGCGTTTCACGTCGCGCTTCGCCAACGTGCCGAAGGGCGGCCGCCTCACGAACGACCGCAAGGAACTCGCGGACGTGCTCGTCGCGCGCGGCATGCGCGGGCAGTTGCGCACCGGGAGCCTGCTGACGGGCCAGTTATATGTGTCGATCGACTTCTTCCCGGCTGCGAAGAAAGCGAGCATCGACTGGAGCCGCACGCCGCCCGAAATGCCGACGACGCCAAGCGGCCTCGACTCGTTGCAGGATTCGGTCAACCGCATCATGACGCGTATCGACAAGCTGCCGATCGAGGAGCTGACCGCGAGCGCGCGGCAGACGCTCGACAGCACTACGCGGCTGATGCAGGGCCTCAACACGGAAGTCGTGCCGCAGGCCGCGACGACGCTCGCCGCGGCGCGCGCCGCGCTCGATGCCGCGCATTCCACGCTGATGCCGGATTCCGGGCTGCAGCAGGACACGGCCGAAGCGATCCGCGAACTGACGCGCACGGCGGTCTCGTTCCGCAGTCTCGCGGATTATCTGCAGCAGCATCCGGAAGCGTTGCTGCGCGGCAAGCCGGAGGACAAGAAGTGATGCGGCCCGTACTCGTCTCTCTCGTTCTTTCGATGGCGATGCTCGCCGGATGCGCCTCGCCGAGCGCGAGCTTTTATCGCTTGAGCGCCGATCCGTCGCTGACCGCGGCGACCGCGCGCGCCGCATCGAGGCCGGTGATCGTCGGACCGGTGACGGTGCCCGATCTCGTCGACCGGCCGCAGATCGTCACGCGCAGCACCGACAACGAAGTCACGTTGAACGAATACGCGCGCTGGGGCGAGCCGCTCAAGAGCAGCATCGCGGATGCCATCGCGGGCGATCTCGCGCTGCTGCTCGCATCGGATCAGGTCGCGCCTGCATCGCGCGCCATCGCGGATGCGAACGCGTGGCGCGTGCGCGTCGATATCCAGCAGTTCGAATCCGTTCCCGGCGATGCCGTCGCGATCGACGCGCACTGGTCCGTGCGCCGCTTCGGCGACGACAACGCGCTGACCGGCCGTTCGCTCGTGCGCGAGCCGGTCAGCGGAAGCGGCTGGGATGCGCTCGTGGCCGCGCACAGCCGCGCGCTCGCAAGCGTGAGCAGGGATATTGCGGGGGCGATCGGGGGTAGTGTGAAATGATTCCTTGAAGTAATCGCAACCGCCGCTCGCCGCTATTTTCGAGACGCGTCCGGGAAGTCGAGTCTGCCTGCCCCTAGGATCAGCAGTCCTGCTGAAATACGGAGGCGACATGCCGTTTCCCGGATGGGGCTACTCCTGCAATGCGCTTTACGTCCCGTTGACCGGCGGCTGGCATTGCGCGTTGATGCCGGCTCGCGAAGTGCAGGAAGTCGATCGCACTTGGCGTTTGCCGTTCGACGTGCGCAAGCAAAAGAGAAAAGAACAGCAAGAGCAGATCGAGCAAGACCGAAAGGACTTCGACCGCCTGTTCAGAGTACGGATCGACCGGCGCGACGCGCTCTCGCGTCACGACTTTCGCGAGTATGTGGACTTCATCATCCGAACGCTGCGGGTTTCAACCTGGGACAGGCCAGTTGACGGCGCTGGCATTACGCGCGTTCTGCGTCGTGCTGCCCGAGAGCGCCAGCTTATTCCTGTGATTGCGCGCAATTGGCACGGTGGACAGCGCGTTTTCAGGTATTACGCGCCACAGAGCTGGTCGGCTGCGGGCAGCGGAGCGCACGCCACGCGCGAGGTTCTCGGTTGGCGCGAATTCGCGGCCCTCAAACGAGCCAACGGAGAATGGCCGTCGCTGAAAGCCGTCGCAAATCGCGCAAGCCTGAGTGCCGTGCGTGACGTTGCGTCGAGCGCGAGCGATGACGACAGCGGCTTGAACTGGATGAGCGTCATCGAAGCGGCGGACGGTGCAATTGCCGGTATTGCGCGAGACGCCTCGCGTGCCGACAGCGGCAGCGACTCGATGCTCGAACGCCTCGATGATTCGAACGCCGGCAGATCTTTGCTCGGTGACGCGCCGCCGTTCGACTATCAGCCGGATGCGATGAACGGCGAAAGTTTCGAAGTCGCGGCGCGCGGCGTGAAGATGTCGGGAAATGAACCGGGAGGCTTTCGCCTCAATCCGAATGGCCTCGATACCGACTTCTTCGATGCCAATGGAAATCTGAGCGCGCAGTATCACGAAAGCCACGGCGACGCGCATGGGCATAATTTCCATGACGGATCGCGTGATCCCGCCCATTTGCCGATGTCGCCAATACCCCGGCGCTAGCTTTCTGAAAAGGATGAATATGAATGAAAAAACATTTGGCTGGGAGTTGGCAAAAAATGGCTTTTTGCTTCTCGAAGCCTTGGGGAAATATCCATCGTTCCACGATGCAGCAGTGCAATCGTTCTTCATGCAGCGAACGAGATCGTCGAACACGAATGACAACGGCGAGCCACTGATGCCCGGTTGCGAGCGTGATCTGGTCGACCTTACGCTTGCAATTCTTCATAACCGATACGGTCCGCGCCATGCCGCCGGTGCCGACGACTATCGGGTAACGATCAAACTGTTGGAAATAAAAGCCGCAAACATCGACATTAACTCGATGCTCGCAGAGGCGTGGATCAGAGACATCACCTTGAGTGATGAATCGAATGGCCTGGTCAAGTTCGATCTCAACCCCAATATCGGCCTTGACATCGTGCTGACGTGTCGCGAAGTCATCGTCGAATCGATCGAGCCATATCATCGTTGAGCATGGCTTGCGCCCCTCACAGCACCAGCTTCGCCGCCTCATCGAACGCCGCGCCCGCGGGCGGCACATCGCGCCGCGAAATCCGCACGATTTCCACCGCGCGCGTCTGCGGCGGCTGCGTCGGCAAGTGCGCAAGCTCAATCGCGATGTCGGCGTGCGGCTCGTCGCAGCGCGTTTCCATCAGCAGGTTCATCTGATTCAGACACAGCTCGCGGTGCGTGACGGAAATCAGCGCCGCCGGCTCGGCGAGCAATTCGACGATGGTCTGAAGCTGCATCTCGATGGAATCGGCGAGCGAGCCGAGTGCCGAGAGCGCGGCTTCGTTCTCCTCGAAATCGCGCTGCAGCCGCGTGGCGTCGCCGGCCAGATCCGTCGATGCAATCAGACCGCTCATGCCCGCGCCGCGCCGGCCGAGCATCTGCATGCGCGCGGTCAGCAACGCGCGATGTTCCTGCAGCGCGTCGCGCCGCGCGTCGTTGTGCGCGACGCGCGACATCGCTTCCAGCACGAACTGCTCGACGATCCGCTGCACGAGATCGCGTCTGAGCGCTTCGTCCGTTCCGTTGCAAAAGCGCATGCGCTTGTCGTCGAAGCTGACCGCCGTGCGCGCGACGTCCGAACGCAACGCGCCGCCCTCCACCGCCGCGACGAGCACCTTCCGCTCGACGAGCGTCGCGCCCAGCACCGCGAACCCATGATCGGCGGCGATGTTGCCGTCGAACCAGCCGCGCACATCGTGCGATTCGCCGATCACGCGCGCGACGTCGTCCGGCGTCGCGAACTTCGCGCGCAGATACGGGTCGTCCGCCCATGCCGCCGGTGTCGCGTCGCGCGGCGCGGGCAGCGCCGCGACGAGTTCCCGCGCGTGATCCAGCGTCTTGCCGACGACCGGCGCGAGCCGCGACTCGTAACGGCTCGCGAGGCGCACCTGAGGCGCGACCGCGACGATGCGGCCGAGCGCTTCCTTGACATCCTCGCGCGAGCTCGCGTTATCGCGCCGGAACAGCCAGTTGAACATGCTTATCCCATGATATGCACGCCGCCGTCCACGTACAGCGTCTCGCCGGACATGCGCCGGGCGAAAGGCGTCGCGAGGAACGCGCAGGTAAAGCCGACGTCCATGATGTCGACCAGCTCGCCGAGCGGCGCGCGCTGTGCGGCTTCGGTCAGGAGCAGGTCGAAGTCCTTGAGTCCCGATGCCGCGCGTGTCTTGAGCGGCCCCGGCGAAATAGCATGCACGCGAATGCCCTGCGGACCGAGCTCGTAGGCGAGATAGCGCGCGCACGCTTCGAGCGCGGCCTTCACCGGGCCCATTACGTTGTAGTTCGCGACGACCTTGTTCGCGCCGTGATAGCTCATCGTGAACATCGCGCCGCCGTCTTTCATCAGCGGCGCCGCGAGCCGCGCCATGCGGACGAACGAATGGCAGGAAATGTCCATCGCCTTCGCGAAGCCTTCGGCGGAACAGTTCAGCAGGCCGCCCTGCAGATCGTCCTTCGGCGCCCACGCGATCGAGTGCACGAGAATATCGAGCTTGCCCCACTCGCTCGCGATACGCTCGAACACCGCTTCCAGTTCCTCCTGGCTCGACGCGTTCAGCGGCATGAAGATCGGCGCTTCGAGGGCTTGCGCGTGCGGCTCGACGTAAGGCCGCGCTTTCTCGTCGGCATACGTGATGGCGAGATCGGCGCCCAGTTCGCGGAACGCTTTCGCGCAACCATAGGCGATCGAATGCTCGTTGGCGATGCCGGTGACGAGCGCCTTCGCGCCCTTCAGCACGGGCTGCGGGACATTCAATGTCATGCGGATGCTCCTTCGCGTTTGTCATCGATCAGCGCGAGCGTGTGGCGCGCGATCATGAGTTCTTCGTTGGTCGGAATCACCCATGCGCTCACCTTGCTCGACGCCGTGCTGATGCGCGGGCCGCCGCTCGCATTGGCTTCTGTATCGAGTTCGATGCCCCACCACGCCGCTTCTTCGCACACGCGTTGTCGTATCTCCTTCGAATGCTCGCCGATGCCCGCCGTGAACACGATCGCGTCGAGCCCGTGCAGCGCCGCGCTCATCGAGCCGAGCTCCCGGCCGATGCGATGCACGTAAAGATCGATCGCGAAGCGCGCGCGTTCGTCGCTGCTCGCGAGCAGCGCGCGCATGTCGCCCGACACGCCCGACACGCCGAGCAATCCCGACTGGCGATACAGCATGTCTTCGATCTCGCGCGCGTTCATGCCGAGCTCGTCGAGCATGTAAAGAACCACGCCCGGATCGAGATTGCCGCAGCGCGTGCCCATCATGAGACCGTCGACGGCGGTGAAACCCATCGTGCTGGCGACGCTCTTGCCCGCGTGCATCGCGCACAGGCTCGCGCCGTTGCCCAGATGCGCGACGACCGTGCGCCCGCGCGCGGCATCGGGTGCAACATCCGGCAGGGCACTCGCGATGTATTCGTACGAGAGACCATGAAAGCCGTAGCGCCGCACGCCGTTCTTCGTGATCGATTCGGGCAGCGCGAACGCCTGCGCGAGCGGCGCCTGCGTCGAATGAAAGGCCGTGTCGAAGCACGCGACCTGCGGCAGGCCCGGATTGCGCTCGGCGACGATGCGTATCGGCCTCAAGTTATGCGGCTGATGCAGCGGCGCGAGCGGTGTGAGCTTGTCGAGTTCGTCGAGCACTTCGGGGCTCGTCAGTACGGGCTTCGTGAAACGCGCGCCGCCGTGCACCACGCGATGCCCCACGCCGACCAGACGATGCCCCGCGCCATGCCCGCGCAGATACGCGCCCAGATGCGCGATCGCTTCGGCATGTTGCAGCTTCGCGCCCTCGCCCCATGAATGCTCCGCGGACTTCTCGCCTCGCCTGTCGTAAGCGACGAAATGCGGCGCGCTGAACAGCGCTTCAACCTGTCCGTGCGTGACGAGTTCGAGCGCGTCGCCTTCGACATCGAACGCGCTGAACTTGATGCTCGACGAGCCCGCATTGAGAACCAGAATCACATCGGCCATGAAATCACCCCACTACTTGCGCTTCTTCGCGGCGCTTCGACGCCACGAGCGATGCGATCGCGCACGATGCGAGCCGCGATTGCAGCGAATCGGCGCGGCTCGTCAGAATGATCGGCACGCGCGCGCCGAGCACGATGCCGGCCGCATCCGCATTCGCGAGAAAAGACAGACTCTTCGCGAGCATGTTGCCCGCTTCGAGGTCCGGCACGATCAGCACGTTCGCGCGCCCCGCGACGGGCGAATCGATCTTCTTCGTATGCGCCGCTTCGAGGTCGATGGCATTGTCGAGCGCGAGCGGCCCGTCGACGAGCGCGCCCGTGATCTGATGACGATCGACCATCTTGCAGAGCGCGGCGGCCTCCAGCGTCGACGGCACCTTCGGGTTCACCGTTTCCATCGCCGAGAGAATCGCGACGCGCACTTCCGCGAAACGCAGCGCGTGGCCGAGATCGATCGCGTTTTGCAGGATGTCGACTTTATCGGCGAGCGTCGGCGCGATGTTGATGGCCGCGTCGCTGATGATGAGCACGTCGTCGTGCCCTGGCACATCCATGATGAAGCAATGCGACACGCGCCGCGACGTGCGCAGTCCGCCTTCGCGCTTCACGACCGCGGCCATGACTTCGTCGGTGTGCAGGCTGCCTTTCATGAGCGCTTCGGCCTTCGCCTCGCGCACGAGTTCCACCGCCTTTTCGGCAGCGGCGTGGCTGTGCGGCGCATCGACGATCGGAAAGCCCGCGATGTTGAGGCCGCATTCTTCCGCCACCTCGCGAATGCGATCGCGTGGCCCGACGAGTTGCGGCGCGATCAGACCCATCTCGTGCGCCTTCACCGCGCTTTCGAGCGATGTCCGGTCGCAGGGATGCACGACCGCCACCGCGAGCGGCGGCAACGCCTGGCAAACCTCGATGAGCCGTACATATTTTTCGCGCGGCTGATTCATTTCACCCTCCGTAGTTACGTGTGATGCAACGCCCGAACATCAGTGCGCGGGCGCGGAACGTCTTGGCGCGCGTGCAGCCTTGACCGGCAGCGCCGCGCGGATGCGCGCGAGCATGTCGTGCTGCGCGGCCGTCGGCTCGAAGCCCTGCATGCGGCTGTCGTCGTGCAGCTTGTCGAAGAGCGTGAGGAGCTTCTTGCGGTCGTCGCTGTCGTCGAGCAGACCGGGCAACGACGCGAGCGCCTGCTCGGGCTCGTAGCGCACGATGATTTCCTGTTCGCCGCGAATGCGCCGCCATTCGTCGCGCGGCATCTGCGGCAAATACTCCGCATAGTCGGCCGCGAGTTCCTGACGCAGCACCATGCGCGTGAGCGGCAACGGCTCGTCGTGACGCATGAGCAGGCACGCGACGCGCGCGACGGCTTCCGCGTATCCGCCGTGCGCAACCGACGCGAGCGCTTCCTGAACGAACGGCAGATCGCGCGGATCGGTCCGATTTTCTTGCGTCTCGCGTTCCTGCACGCGCTGTGCCGGCAGCAGGTTGCCGTACACGGAGAAGAACATCGCTTCGGTCGTGGCGTCGCGCATCGCACGATAGAAGTCGAGGCTCGCGCTGATCATGTCGGAGCCGCAATGCTCCGCACGGCGCAACGCGTCGCGTTCGGTGTCGGGCTTGCGCGTGGCCTTCACCGCTTCCGCCGCCGGGCCGAGCCATGCGAGCCACGGGTTCAGATCGGAAAACATCCAGCGCTGCGCGCGCAACGGATGGAACGCGCGCAGCATCGTCGCGGTCGCGTCGTTGGCCATTGCCTGAACGAAGGGTTGCGCGAACAGTTCGTACGCGCGCTGATTGAAATCCGATACCTGTTTCACCGCTTCGAACGGCAGTTCGTCGATACGCTCGAAACGGTTGAAGCGCGCGGTCACGTCTTCGAGACGTCGCTCGTGAAAGCTCACGTCGTATTCGGTCTTGCCGTTCGCGTTCTTGCGTTCGGCGATCTCCATGCCGTACAGCCCCGGCGGAAACGATTCGATCGCTTCCAGCACCGATGCGATCTGCGTGTATTCCTTCTTCGCGACCTTGCCGCTCACGAAGATGCCGAGATGCCCGATGCTCTTGTGCATCAGTCCGACGATCACTTGCCCGCGTGCCTTGATCTCGTCGGTGCTGCCGTAGATATCCGCGACCCAGTTGAAGGCCTGTTGCGGCGGCGTGATGTTGTCGCCCATCGAAGCGAAGAGAATGATCGGCGATTTGATCGCGCGCAGATCGAACGATGCGCCCGACGCGCCGCGCACTTCGCCCGACCACAGCTTGTTGCCGACGAAAAGATTGCGCGTGATCCATTCGATCTCTTCGCGGTTCATCAGGTAATAGCCGCCCCACCAGCGCTCGAAGTCGAGAAAGCGCGGCGGTTCGGTGTCGATCTTGTCGAACAGCGTGTAGTACTTGTCCCAGAAACTGTTCGCCGGATTCAGGTTCTCGAAGTTCTCGACGAGATACGCGCCGTCGAACTTGCCGTTGCCGAGATCGGCCGTCAGCGAAGCGAGCCACGTCCCGCCGAGCATGCCGCCCGAGTAGCGCATCGGGTTGTCGCCCTCGCCTTCGCTCCACGCGCCGCTCCAGTAGGACATCGGCGCGCCGTTGATGACGAGCGGACCGGTATCGTCGGGCTGCGAGCTCGCGAGCATCATCGCGGCCCAGCCGCCCTGGCAATTGCCGACGATAGCGGGCTTCGGGCTGTCCGGATGCATCTCGCGCACATGCTTCACGAACTGCTGCTCGGCCGCGCATACGTCGAGCAGCGTCTGGCCGGGCTGCGGGTCGCGAAAGAACGTGACGAAGTACACCGGATGACCCGCGCGCAACGCGACGCCGACTTGCGAATCGTCCTTGAATCCGCCGATGCCCGGACCATGCCCCGCACGCGGATCGATGATGAGATACGGCCGCTTCAGCGGATCGATGACTACGCCTTCGGGCGGCACGATACGCAACAGCGCATAGTTCACCGGCCGCGCGAACGTGCGTCCGTCGAGCAGCATTTCATGCGCGAAATGCAGCACCGGTTCGAGACCGCGCTTCGCCTGCTCGATGAAGTTGTTGCCGCGCTGACGCAGGGTGTCCCAGAAGAGCACCGTGCGCTGCATGACATCGACCGCATAGTCGAAGCCGTTGAAACGATCAGCCTCGCCGTTGCCGAGGACACGCACGCCTGCTTCGCGCGCGCGCTCGCTGAATTGATGCTGCGCAAGCTCCGCGCGCTTCTGATAAACGCGTGTGACCTTTTCCGCGATTTTCTGGCTGCGCGCCAGTTGATCTGCATACGTCATGACGTGATCTCCGCGAGGGAACGTGCAAGGGACAACGCAGGAAGCAGATGCATCGGCGGCCATGATGAACGCATGGTCCGATGACTTGGATACCATCATCAAAATATATGCGCAATGTGCGACAAGCAGGTGGCAAAAATTCGCGACTCAACGACGCGCGACTTCATCGCCATTGCGCGAAACAATCTCCTGATACTTCGCGACGACATGTTCGAGGTTATAGAACATGCGCGCTTCGCCGAGCAGCGCGCCGAGCGGCGAGCGCCGCACCGCCGCGAGCACGCCCGGATTCAGGCCCGCGAGCCAGAGCGTGGTGCCGTTCGCGGCGAGACGCGCTTCGGCTTCGATCATCATCTTGAGCGCGGTGTATTCGACATCGAAGACGCGGCTCAGATCCAGCACGACGATCTTCGCGTCGGAATCGCGCACGAGCGGGCGGATCTTTTCGGCGACACGTTGCGCATTCGCGAAGAATATCCGCCCTTCGGGACGCAGCAGCAATAAGCCGGGAAACGCTTCGTCGTCCGGATGCCGCGACGAAGCGCGCCGGAACACGTTGGTTCCCGGTATCCGCTTCAATGCGTACACAGGCGGATTGGACACCTGATGCGCGAGCGCGAAGAGCGACACGACGATCGCCACCACGATGCCTTCCAGCGTTCCGAACAACACGACGCCCGCGCATGCCGTGAGCGCCCACACGAATTCGGTGCGGCGAATCTTCAGGATCGCGCGGAATTCGGCGGGGCTGAAAAGCCCGATCGAATAGAACACGACGACGGCCGCGAGCGTCGCGTGCGGCATCAGCGCCATGAGCGGCGCGAACAGCAGCATGACGGCGAGCGCGAGCGCCGCGGTCACGAGTCCCGCGAGTTGCGTGCGCGCGCCCGCCTGCCGGTTGACGGCCGTCTGGCTCGTTCCGCCGCCTGAGACCATCGCGCCGAAAAGCGCGCCGGCCGCGTTCGCGAGGCCGGTCGCGAGCAGTTCGCGGTTCGCGTCGGGCGCGGGTTCGTCGTTGCGTGCGAACGCCCGCGCCGCCGCGATGCTTTCGGTGAAGCTCATCAACGCGATGCCGAGCGCGTCCGGCCACAGCTTCAATGCAAGCGACAGATCCGGCCGTGTCCACGACGGCAATCCCGCCGGCACCGCGCCGACCGTTTCGACGCCGTGCGCGCGCAGACCGAACGCGGCCACCGCGACGATCGCCGCCGCGACGACGAACAACGGCGCGGGCGCGCGCGGTGCGAAGCGTTCGAGCGCGATGAGCGCGGCGAGCGTCGCCAACGCGAGCGCGAGCGTGCTCGCCGACAGATGCGGCAAGCCCGCGACGAACGCGCCGACGTTGTGAAAGAACGATCCCTTCGGATAGTGAATGCCGAAGAGCTTCGGCAACTGATCCACGACGATGACGATCGCCACGCCCGCCTTGAAACCGACGAGCACCGGCTCGGAAATGAAGTTCGCGACGAACCCGAGACGCAGGCACGCCCCCGCGACGAGCATGATGCCGACGAGCATCGTCAGCGTCGCGTTGGCGACGGCGAGCGCGTGCGGATCGCCATTCGCGACGGTCGCGCCGAGCGCGTTCGCCGCGAGAATCGCGAGCGTGGTCGTCGTGCTGACGGACAGCGCGCGCGACGTGCCGACGAACGCGTAGACGATCATCGGCACGCAGGCCGTGTAGAGGCCGACCTGAACCGGCAGGCCCGCGATGGTCGCGTACGCGAGCGCCTTCGGTATGACGACCGCCCCCGCCGTCAGGCCCGCGACGATATCGGCGCGCGCCCACGGCTTCTCGTAACGAAACAGCCATTCGGGCGCGATGGACGCGCGATGCGGCATGACGATCCCGCGTTCCGAAGTCGCGCTAAAAACGCTCGGGCACGTAGCGCAGCGGCCGATCGCTTTCGCGATACCCCTCCGCCTTCTGGCGCTTCGGCAACTTCACCTTTTCGCGCGGCACGGCCTTGTACGGGATATTCGCGAGCAGATGGCTGATGAGATTCAGGCGCGCGCGGCGCTTGTCGTCGGAACGCACGACGTACCACGGCGCCTGTTCCGTGTCGGTGGCCTCGAACATGTCGTCGCGAGCGCGCGAGTAGTCGTACCAGCGGCTGTAGGAACGCAGGTCCATCGGCGAGAGCTTCCAGATCTTGCGCTCGTCGTGGATGCGTTCCTCGAGACGCCGCGTCTGCTCTTCCTGACCGACCTCGAGCCAGTACTTGAGCAGAATCACGCCCGAATCGATGATCGCGCGCTCCACGAGCGGCACGCCTTTCAGAAAGGTTTTCGCCTGGTCCTCGGTACAGAAGCCCATCACGCGTTCGACGCCCGCGCGGTTGTACCAGCTTCGGTCGAAAAGCGTGATCTCGCCCGCGGCGGGCAGATGCGGCAGATAGCGCTGCACGTACATCTGCGTCTTTTCGCGCTCGGTGGGCGCGGGCAGCGCAACCACGCGGAAGATGCGCGGGCTCACCCGCTCGGTGATCGCCTTGATCGTGCCGCCCTTGCCCGCGCCGTCGCGTCCCTCGAACACGACGCAGACTTTCGCGCCCGTGTAGACGGCCCATTCCTGCAGCTTCACGAGTTCCACATGCAGGCGCGCAAGCTCTTTTTCGTACTGTTTCCTGTTCAGGCGCTCATGCACGCCCGCGCCTTCACGCACGCCTCTCGATTCGCCGACAGCCCTCTCTTCGTTCATTGCTGTCTCCCGATATTTTTGGATGCCATCCGCGCGGACGAACCGAGTCCGCCGTCGCGACGATGCGCGCGGCACATGGTCGCGGACCCGTCATGACGCCGTCAGGTTTCGTTGCGCTCGGGCACGACCTGCACCACGAGCGTGCGGTTCTTCCAGAACATGTTGTGGATGCGCGGCTGAAAGGTGCGCAGCACGTGCGGCTCGATCGAATCGAAGGTGACGACCGCGGCCGGATGCTCGCCGGTGCCCGTCACGCGCTGAATCGAATCGTAGGGTGGAAAGCCGTAGCGGCAGAGAAATTCCCTGATTTCGTCGTCGGTCGTGGACTCTTCCACGTTGCCTATCCAGAGATCGCCCATTGCAAGATTCTCCGTTGAGTTGTGCGACGTTTCTTCGACTAATACACCAACGGACGGCTCAGGTCGACCCATCTCGCTTGGCCGATTTGCGCTGCGCGAGCGGATTCAGCGCGACGACGAAAGTCACGATCCCGATGCCGAGCGCCCACATGCCGTAACGGAATTCGAGTTTCATGTCGTACAGAAGGCCGTGGATCGTGAAATACAGCCCGGCGAGCCAGATGAACACGCCAATCGAGGCAACCACCATGCGCGGCTCGTTCAGTCTCATCGATGTCTCCCGGAAGCGGTGCGCGAGATAGCTTCAGTTTAGGAAAACTTCCGTCGTCCTGTGAACACACTCGTGTGCAATGACCTTGGCGCGCCGCGATCGTTAGGCTACATTTCCCGCGTATGGCGGAGCAGCAAATGCAACGCATGACCAACTAAACCAATTAACGTTCTGACGCGCCCCGCAGATGCAAAAGCCAACCCCTTTCCCGACCAGGTTGCGAAATTTCGTGATGCTCTTCGTCCTCGCTGCCGCGCCCTGCGCCGCGCTGGCGCAGGGCGCGCCGGACCGCGCGGTCGTCGGCGCAAACGTCAAGCAGTATGCGAATTCCGTGCTCGCGATCATGTCGTACACCGCGGTGCCAGATGTCACGACAAGTTCACTGTCGATCAATAGCGGCACGACCGGCAATCCGGGCTTCGGTCAGACGCAACTCGGCGGCGGCTTTACCCTCAGCAATTCGTTTCCGCTCTACCTCGAAGGCACGCTCGCGTACAGCCGCTACGATCCGACCTTCATCGCGACCGACGGCGACCAGCAGCGCGCGGTGCCTGCGAAATGGAACACGTTCAGCACGACGGTTGGCGTCGGCTGGGACTTCCCGATCACGAGCGAGCTGAAATTTCGCCCGATCATCAACGGCATGATCGGCCGCGTCGCGAGCGATGCGCGCATCGCGCAGACGGTGTTCAATCACGTCGCCAACACCAATCTGCAGTTCCTCGAGGACGGCGCGCTCAATGCATACGGCGTCGGCGGCTCGCTGATGCTCGATCTGGAGCATTATCGCGAGCACTACGAGGTCGATGTCGAACTGCGCGCAACCGATATTTATCTACGCAGCTTCGGCAGTTCCTCGGAAGCGGTGCAAGGCTCCGCGACCGCGCAGCAGTTCAGCCTGTGGGCGCGCTGGCGTGCGCCCACAGGCTTCGCCGCGCTCGACAGGCCGGTGCGCTACGTGCTCGAAACCGCGTACTCGCATTACTTCGGCGACAGCGCGGGCGTGCTCGGCTTCAACGATCTGACATCGCTCGGCGTCGGGCTCGAACTGGACAGCAGCAAATATCCTGTCGTCATCACGCGCACGCGCGCGATGGTGCGCTACGTGTTCGGCCACAACGTGCACGGCGTGTCGTTCGGTCTCGCCGTCAGCTTCTAGCGCGCGCCGTTCAAAGCACGTTGCGCTGGCTCGGATCGTATTTCGGATCGGGCTGCTTCTGCGTCTGCCGGAGCACGCCCTGAGCGTCGAAATAGAAATGGAACAGCATGTGGTCGATGTTGTTCTCCAGGTATCGATACGTCCACACCTCGCGATCCATCCGCTTGAAATAGGCCGTCTCGAACGGGCGTCCGAACGCGATCATCACGTCGTTGCGCGTCCACTTGTTGACCTCGGCGCGGTAGAACTCGTTTTCCTGAAGCACTTGCCGAACACTGACCGTATTGCCCGACGCATCGAGATCGACGGCCGTGGTCGTCGATCCCATCGGCTGCGTGGGCCACATCAGACGCTTGCCGCCGTTCGGCAGGTCGTAGGTTTCCTTCGGCGGCCCGAGCCTGGCGACGATCGCCTGCTGATCCATGCCGGGCTGCACGCGCTGTTCCGGCTGCGCGCAACCGGCGAGCGCGAGCGCGACGGCGCACGCGCCGTGCGTCAGCGCGAATGCAAAGCGTTTTTTCATGGGTCTCTCCCGCGTCCGCCACGGTTCGTGGCGCCTTATTTTGTCATGGCGGGTTCCACGGATATGGCGAACGCTTCCGTATAAACGGCCTTCACCTGATCGCCCTTCTTGACGCGCTTCAGGCGCTCGGGATCCTGAACGTGCAGATCGACCGTCTCGCCGCGCGGCCCGCGCAGCGTCACGGTCTTCGCATGACGATCGACGGCGATCACATCGGCGATGATCGTCACTTCGCGCCCGACCTCGCCGCCCGGCTTCGCGCCCGGCGCCGCGCGCTCGGCCGAGTCGCTCTCGGAACGCGACGGCTGCGTCTTCTTGTCGAGCAGGCTCAGCGTCAACGACTCGCGGTACTGCGCGGTGACGACATCGCCGACTGCGAGCTGATCGAAGTTGCGCGCTTCGTTCGTGACTTCCAGTTCCATTACCTTGCCGGCGTTCGTTTTCAGCGTGACGGTGCGCGTCGCCGGATCGATGCCGACGATCGTCGCCGTCACCTTCGCGACGCCCTGCACCGTCGCGCCGTCCGGGTTTCGCACGACGCTGACGTCGGCCTGAGGATCGGCGGTGGGATCGGCTGCAAAGGCGCTTGCGGATAGCGCAAGGCATGACAAGACAACGAGGCTGACGCGTTTCATGTTCGCGCTCCTTTTGTTCTATCGATACCGCGACGACGTTACTGGATCGTGTAACCGCGTCCCTGCATGCACGCCGACCACGCGCGATAGTACGTCTGCATCGCGCCCTGGCTCTGCGCCTGCGCGTTGGATTCCTGCGCCCGCTTGTTCTGCCGTGCGCGCATGCCGCCGGCCATCGTGCCCGTCGCCGCGCCGATGGCCGCGCCCTTGCCCGCATCGCCCGCGATCGCACCGATCACCGCGCCGCCCGCCGCGCCGCGCGCCGCGCCGCCGACGCGCTCGCCGCCGCCCACAGCCGGTCCGCCTTGCGGTGGCGCCGCCGCCGATGCCGTCGCCGGGTCGATGCCCGTGTTGCTCTTCGCCCAGCTGTAGCACGCGCCGTCGTCGCTTTGCTGCTTCTGCGCGCTCTGTCCCTTGGCCGGATAAGCGATCGGCTTGCTCTGCGCAATGGCGTCGAGCGTCATCACGGCGATCACGATGGCGCAGCCGGCACGCAATCTCGTTGCATTCATGGCGACTCCTTGCCTGATTTCCAGAGTTGGCGATTCAAGATTCTTTTGATACACGACGCCGTCGTTATTGACAATGAAAGTCATCGCGCCGCTTGCGCCGGATTGCACGCGATAGTCTGCAATACAGACCACTCCGGATTCAGGAAGCGAACGCGTGAAGAACCTCTGACCAGAACAGCAAATTTGTATTCTCGTGTTGCCGTTTGTAGCTTGATGCGCGCCGGACGCAGCGCCGCGAAAAACATGCATATTCGAAGATATGCGAACGTCCTGGCGAATTCAAGAATCGCCGCATAGGTGTTTGTTCGCTGATTTGTCGAACGACTCGGGCTTTTAATTACCCGCCTAAAGCGATGATCGCCATCGTCAGAAGCACGCCGAGCGCCATCATCGCGAGACCGGCTTTCCAGCCGCGCCAACCCGCATAACCGCCCAGCGCGAAGCCGCAGCAAAACAGCATCGCGAGCGTGAGCACGCGCGATATGAAGAGCGCGGTCGGAACGTGCTTGACGAGAACAAAAGGCGCGGCGACCGGAAAGGTCGACAGTACGATGATGATGAAGATGCCCAGCGCCGCGAGAAAATCGTCGCGCACGAAGCGCGCGCGTTCCGGCAGGCTGTCGCTCGCGGCGATGCGCTTGCGGATGGATTCGAGATCGTCGTCGGAGATGAACGGATCGAGCGTCGCGGATACTCTCTCGCGCAACATGCGCACGCCCGCCGCCGCGTCGCGCTCGCGCTGGATCGCAAGCGCGAGCGCGTGCCTGCGCGCGCGGTCCGCGATCGTGCGAACGAGATACATGACGGCATCGGCGAGACCCCACGCGAGATTGCAGCCGAGCGCCGTGTAGAGCATCTTGTGTCCCGCCGCCTCGCCGCCCGTCGCCGCCGATACCGTGCCGACAAACGTCAGCGCCATGAAGAGGCCGAAGCACAACTCCGACACGCGATCGACGGTGTCGAGCACCGGCGCTCGCGTGCGTTTGCCCGGCGAAGTCTCGTCGTGCATGAGCGCGCGGCTATCCGACCTTCACCTCGTTTTCCAGGGGTTGATTGTTCTCGAAAGCCGTGATGCTCTGCAGCGTGGTTTCGCAGATCGTCGTCAACGCTTCGCGCGTCAGATAAGCCTGATGCCCCGTCACGATCACATTCGGAAACGACACGAGCCGCTGGAAAACGTCGTCGGTGATGATTTCGCTCGAGAGATCGCGGAAGAAGAGATCGGCTTCCTGTTCGTAGACGTCGATTGCGAGGCCGCCCAGTTGTCCCGTCTTCAGCGCTTCGATCACCGCTTCGGTGTCGATCAGTCCGCCGCGGCTCGTATTGACGAGCAACGCGCCGTGCTTCGAACGCTTGAGCGATTCCGCGTTGATGATGTGATGCGTCTCTGGCGTCAGCGGGCAAAAGAGCGCGACGATGTCCGCCTTCTCGCCGATCTCGCCGGACGTCGCGTAACGCAACCCGAGCGCCTCGAACTGTTTCGACGGATACGGATCGTAGCCGATCACGTTGCAGCCGAAGCCCTGCATGATCTTCGCGAACACGCAGCCGATCTTGCCCGTTCCCACGACCGCGACGGTTTTGCCGTACAGATCGAAACCGATGAGGCCGTCGAGCGAGAAGTTCGAATCGCGCGTGCGGTTGTATGCGCGATGCACTTTGCGATTGATCGCGAGCAAGAGCGCGACCGCGTGCTCCGCGACCGAGTTCGGCGAATAGTTGACGACGCGAACCACCTTGATGCCGAGCTTCGCGGCGGCCGCGAGATCGACGTTGTTGAAGCCGGTGCAGCGCAGCGCCACGAGACGCGTGCCGCCTTTGTGCAACGCTTCGAGCACTTCGGCATTCGCCGTATCGTTGACGAAGATGCAGACCGCGCCGTAGCCCGCCGCGAGCTCGACGGTGTCCATGTCGAGCGACATGTCGTGGTACCGGAGCTTGTGGTTTTCCTTCTTGTTCGCCTGGTCGATGTACTGACGCTCGTAAGGGGTCGAACTATAGATCGCCACTTCCATGATGCACTCCTTGAAAATTGTATTGACGGGCCGGTCAAAAGCCTAACCCGCGGCCAGCGATATGGCGATCTGCACGAATAACACCTTGACGATGGTCATCGACGGAAAAATCATCGCGTACATGATGTCCGGCTGATCCGTCGGCGCGACGCGGTTCGCGAACGCGAGGATCGCCGGATTGCCGGTCGCGCCGCAGATCACGCCGATCGACGTGTCGAACGGCAGCCTGAAAATCCACAGGCAGCATATCGCCGTGACCGCCACGAGCACGAATACCGTGATGATGCTGAAGACGAGCAGAATCGGCCCGGCGGTGCCAACGGTGTCGACGAACTTCGGCCCGCACGAAATGCCCACTTGCGCGAGAAAAATCGTGAGGCCGAGATTGCGCAAGACGAGATTCGCGGACAGCGGCATCACCCAGACGAACGGCCCGTTGCGGCGCGCCTTGCCGAGACACAGCGCGACCAGGAGCAGCGCGGCGAGACCAAGACTGAACGCGCCGAGGCCGGGAATCGGCAGCGGAATCGCGCCGGCCAGCAAGCCCAGCGCCGCGCCGATGCCGAGGCAGATGAAGCTCAGGTCCGCCGTGCCCTTGATCGAATCGCCGAAGAACGTCCGCATGGTCGCCTGATGCGCGCGATTGACGAGCAGCCCGACGCGATCGCCCGCTTCGAGGATGAGATCGGGCGTCGAGAGCATGTCCGCGTCGCCGCGCCGCACGTGCGCAATGGCGCAGTTCACGCCATCGGGAAAGCGGATGTCGCCGAGCGCCATGCCGACGACCGCCGGATTCGACGCGAACACGCGCATGTAGTCGAGGTCCTCGCGATGGCTCGTCATGCGGCCCGGCTGCATTTCGCCGCAGAGCGCGGCGGCTTCTTCGAGCAGACGGCGATCGGTGCTCGTGGCGAGCAGCACGTCGTCGGCGCGCAGCGTGAGGTCGGCCGCGGGCAACTGATTGTGATGCGCGCGCCGCACCGCCGCGATCGCCACGCCCGAGGGCAGCCGGCTCGACAGCTCCGACAACCTGAGGCCGATGAGGCCCGCGTTTCGCAGCGCGATTTCGGCCGTTTCGAGTATCTTCGCGGGCGGCTTCTGAATCTTTACCTTCAGCGCAACGTTGAGCAGATAGATGAGCAGGATCGGCCCAGCGACGCCGAACGGATAGGAAATGCTGTACGCGACGGCCGCATCGTTGCTTTTCATCGATGCGATCGCGACCTGCAGGCTCGCCGTGCTGGTTCCGCTGCCGGCGAACATGCCGAGCGCATCGGCGAGCTTGATGCCGAAGTGGATGAAGCCGCACGCCACGAGGCCCGCGACGATCACGCCGACGCACGCGGCGATGTTCGCCTTCATGCCCTCGCGGCTCGTCAGTCCGCGAAAGAACTGCGCGCCGTACTGAATGCCGATGCCGTATAAAAACAGCAGCAGCCCCAGCGTGCCGAGCAACGGCGGCGGTGCGGACTTCGGCGCGAACGCGCCGATTGCGAGCCCGACGAACAGCACCGCGCCGGAGCCGAGGGCCACGCCTTTGATGTTGATTTCACCGATCAGATAGCCCAGCGCGATCGTCAGAAAAAGCGCGAACAACGACTGATTCTCGAGGAAGGTTCTGACTGCATCCATGCCGCCTCCTGTGGGTGGACAAAGCAACTCGGCAGTACACGAACATTAAAGGCGCTTTGCGTCGCACAGTCCAGCACCGCCGTGCGCATTCAACGGGACTGAAGCACGACGACGCTGCGCGCCTCGACGCGGCACGCACCGCGCTCGACGAGCGCCGTTTCGACATTCGGAACAATGTCGTTCGGCGATTCGGCAGATGTATCGACGACGCGCAGCCAGCTCGAATTGTCCACCGCCGGCAGCGCGGCCTCGCGCGCATCGTCGTTCATGTTGAGGACGATGTGCAGCATCGGCTCGCCCGGCGCGTGGCCCGCGAGCGTGAACGCCACGAAGCGCGCGCCGGGGTCGTGCCACGCGGGCGCATCGAGACGTTCGCCGTGCCATGCGACATCGGGATGCGTCTGTCCGTTCGCCGGACGTCCCGTCAGAAAGCGTCGGCGGCGCAGGCTCGCGTGACGCTTGCGCAGCGCGATCATTTCGCGCGTGAAACGCAACATGTCGCGCGCGTCGTCGGAAAGTTGCCAGTCCATCCACGAAAGCGCGTTGTCCTGACAGAACGCGTTGTTGTTGCCGCGCTGGCTGCGCAGGAGCTCGTCGCCGGCGAGAAGCATCGGCACACCTTGGCTCAGCAGCAGGATCGCGATGAAGTTGCGCGCCTGCCGAAGCCGCAGTTGGATGATCGCGGGATCGTCCGTCTCGCCTTCCGCGCCGCAATTCCACGACAGATTGTCGTTGCTGCCGTCTCGGTTGTCCTCGCCGTTCGCCTCGTTGTGCTTCGCGTCGTAGCTGACGAGATCGGCGAGCGTAAAGCCGTCATGGCACGTCACGAAGTTGATGCTGTTCGCGGGCAGCCGGCCATCGTCCTCGTAGAGGTCCGCGCTGCCCGCGATGCGCGTGCACACTTCGCCGACGACGCCCGGCTCGCCGCGCACGAAGCGCCGGATCGCGTCGCGATAACGCCCGTTCCACTCGGACCAGTCCATGCCGGGGAACGTGCCGACGTGATACAGACCGCCCGCATCCCAGGCTTCGGCGATCAACGGCACGCGCGCGAGGATCGGCGATGCTTCCATCGCCCAGGGTAACGGCGGCGTGCGCAGCAATTCGCCGTGCTCGCCGCGAGCAAAGACGCTCGCGAGATCGAAGCGGAAGCCGTCGACGCCGAGTTCGCGCACCCAGTATTCGAGGCAACGCATGATGAACGCCGACACCAGCGGATGATTGCAATTGACCGTATTGCCGCAGCCCGTGTAATCGAGGTATCGCCGCGAATCGTTCGGGTCGGACTGATAGAAGGCGTCGTTGGCGAAGACCTTGAAGTGGATCAGCGGGCCGTTGCTGCCCGCCTCCGACGTGTGATTGAACACGACATCGAGCAGCACGCGAATGTCCGCCGCGTGCAATGCGTCGACGAGTTCGCGGAATTCCTGCGGCGCCCGCGCGGGCTCGACGCAATAGCGCGGATGCGGGCTATAGAAGCCATATGTGCTGTAGCCCCAATAGTTGCGAAGTCCGCGCTCGGCGGCGAAGGCGGGAAGGTCCTGTTCGTCGAAGGCCATCACGGGAAGCAGTTCGACATGCGTGACGCCGAGCGCCTTCAGATAGGGAATCTTTTCGATGAGACCTGCGAACGTGCCCGGATGACGCACGCCGCTCGACGCATGCCGCGTGAAGCCGCCGACATGCAGTTCGTAGATGATCGCGTCGTCGAGGGTGCGGATGTCCACGTCGTCGACGGGCCGATTCAACGGCTCCGTCACGATGCCTCTGAGCGACGCGTGTTCGGCGGCGTGCACAGCGGCGGCCTGCGCGCGATCGTAGAAGCGGTCGCTCACGCCGCGCGCTTGCGGATCGAGCAGTTCCTTCCGGCTCGCGGCTTCGTCGCCCATCTGGGGCACGTCGAGCGGGCCGTATGCGCGCCACGTATAGCAGCAACGCAGCGGCAGATCTTCGACGAACACATGCCAGAAGAAATACGTGCGGTTCGTTTCGCTCGTGAGCGCGATGACCTGAAACGGTTCGACGCTCTCTTCCGATGCGTACAGCAATAGTTCGACGCGCGTCGCGCGCCGGCAGAACGCGCAGAAGTTGACGCCGCCCGGCATGACCGTCGCGCCGAGCGGGAAGCGCGAGCCGGTCCGCGTGCGATAGCCCGCGTGATCGTGCGCGACTGCAGGAACATCGCTCATGGTCGTCTCCCGCTTCGCTTCGTCACACTGAGCAAGGATATGTGAGGCGTCGCGGATTACAAGTGGACGGCTCGGGCGCGCGTCGCATCGGCGGGTGTTAAGCGTTTCAATATTTCTGTCGGATCGTTTCATCCGCTTGACCCCATTCGGATTCCGGCTACAACGGAATCAGTGCACACGTTGCGTGGAATCGTTCATGCCATCCGAACAAACGTTACAAGAAGGCTCGAGCGGCGGCGGCGTGCAAGGCTGGTCGCGTCATGTGCCGTTGATCGCGTTGCTGCGCGACTATCGCGTGGGGTGGCTGAAGAACGACATCATCGCCGGACTCGTTCTGACGACGATGCTCGTGCCCGTCGGCGTCGCATATGCGCAGGCGTCGGGCGTGCCGGGCGTGTGCGGCCTCTATGCGACGATCGTCCCGCTACTCGCCTACGCGATCTTCGGCCCGAGCCGCATTCTCGTGCTCGGCCCCGATTCCGCGCTCGCCGCGCCCGTGCTCGCGGTCGTCGTGCTGAGCGCATCCGGCGATCCGTCGCGCGCGATCGCCGTCGCGGGCATGATGGCGATCGTCTCCGGTTTGGTGTGCGTCGTTTTCGGCCTGCTCAAGCTCGGCTTCGTCACCGAGTTGCTCTCGAAGCCGATTCGCTACGGCTATATGAACGGCATCGCGCTGACCGTGATGATCAGCCAGTTGCCGAAGCTCTTTGCGATATCCATCGAAGATCACGGGCCGTTGCGCGATCTCGCGACTCTCGCCAAAGGCATCGCCGCCGGCCAGTCGAACTGGTACAGCTTCGCCGTCGGCGCGGCGAGCCTCGCGCTCATTCTCCTGCTCAAGCGCTTCGACAAGGTGCCGGGCATTCTCATCGCCGTCGTGCTCGCGACGCTATGCGTGAGCGTGTTCCATCTCGACCAGCGCGGCGTGAAAGTGCTCGGGACCATCCCGCAAGGACTGCCCGCGTTCTCGCTGCCGTGGCTGAGCGATGCCGATTTCGTGCGCATCGTGCTCGGCGGCTGCGCGGTCGCGCTCATCGCTTTCGCCGATACCAGCGTGCTGTCGCGCACCTTCGCGGCGCGCGCCAATACGCGCGTCGATCCGAATCAGGAGATGATCGCGCTCGGCGTCGCCAATCTCGCGACCGGTCTGTTTCAGGGCTTCCCGGTCAGCAGCAGTTCGTCGCGCACGCCTGTCGCGGAAGCGGCGGGCGCGCGCACGCAGGTGACGGGCATCGTCGGCGCGGTGGCGGTGGCGGCCGTGCTGCTCGCCGGGCCGAATCTGCTGCGTCATCTGCCGAGCAGCGCGCTCGCGGCCGTCGTGATTGCCGCGGCCATCGGACTATTCGAGTTCAGGGATCTGAAGCGCATCTATCGCATTCAGCAATGGGAGTTCTGGCTGTCGATCTGCTGCTTCGCCGGCGTGGCGGTGTTCGGTGCGATTCCCGGCATCTGCATCGCCGTGGTGATCGCGGTCATCGAATTTCTATGGGATGGATGGCGGCCGCATTACGCCGTGCTCGGGCGCGTGGAAGGACTGCGCGGTTATCACGACACGATGCGATACCCGCAAGCGGAACAGGTTCCGGGCCTGCTGCTGTTCCGCTGGGACGCGCCGCTTTTCTTCGCGAACGCCGAGCTGTTCCAGCAGCGCGTGCTCGAAGCGGTGAAGCAGGCGCCGACGCAAGTCAAACGCGTCGTCGTGACGGCCGAGCCGGTCACGAGCGTCGATGTCACGTCCGCCGACATGCTGCGCGAACTGCATCGCGCGTTGCAGGAACGCGGCATCGCGCTGCATTTCGCCGAGATGAAAGACCCGGTTCGCGACAAGCTCAGGCGCTTCGAACTGACGCCGATCTTTCCCGATGCGTGCTTTCATCCGACGATAGGCAGCGCCGTCGACGCCTGGCTCGCCTGTCAGACGCCCGCCGCCTGAATGTCGGCGAAGCGCGCCCGGAGCGTCTTCTTGTCGATCTTGCCGACGCTCGTCTTGCTGATCGCGTCGATGAAGCGCACGTCGCGCGGCACCGCATAGCGCGAGATGCGTCCGGTTTCGGCGATGCCGCGCAGATATCGCGTGATCATTTCCTCCGTGATCGGCACCGCGCAATCCGGCTTCTGCACGACGAGCGCGAGCGGGCGTTCGCCCCACTTCGCATCGGGCACGCCGATCACCGCGACCTCGGCCACGCCCGGCAACTGCGAGATCAGGCTTTCGACTTCGAGCGACGACACCCATTCCCCGCCCGACTTGATGACGTCCTTCGCGCGATCGGTGATGCGCAGATAGCCGTCGGCATCGACGTTGCCGATGTCCTGCGTATGCAGCGCGCCGCCTTCCCACAACGTCGCGGATGCCTCGCGATTCTTCAGATAGCCTTGCGTGAGCCACGGCGCGCGCGCGACGATCTCGCCGCACGTGCGGCCATCGCGCGGCGCTTCGCGCAGTTCGTCGTCGACGATGCGCAAGTCGACGAGCGGAATCGCGCGGCCCGTCGTGCAACGCAGGCGCACTTGCTCGTCGGCGTCGAGCGTGTCCGCGTGCGGGGGCAATTGCGCGAGACTCAGCAGCGGACCGCTCTCCGACATGCCGTATCCCGAGAACACGTCGATGCCGCGTCCGAGCGCCGCGCGCGCGAGTCCTTCGGTCAGCGCGCCGCCGCCGATCACGACCTTCCATCGGCGCAAATCGACGGCTTCGGCATCCGGGCACGTCAGAAGCATATGCAGGATCGTGCCGACGCAATGCGAGAACGTCACGCCTTCTTCCTCGATCAGGCGCATGATGTTCTGCGGCACATAGCGGCCGGGGTACACCTGTTTCACGCCAAGCATCGTCGCGATGTAGGGCATGCCCCACGCGTGCACATGGAACATCGGCGTGAGCGGCATGTAGACATCGCCGCGATGAAAGCGCTGGCCGCTCGCCGGGCTCGCGAGCGCGGCCATTCCGGCAATCGTATGCAGCACGAGCTGGCGATGCGAAAAGTACACGCCCTTGGGCTTGCCGGTCGTGCCGGTCGTGTAGAACGTCGTGGCGCGCGTGTTCTCGTCGAAATCGGGAAACTCGCGCACGGGATCGGCGGCGGCGAGCATCGCTTCGTATTCGCGCGCGAACCCGATGCCGTGCTCCGGAACCGCGACGCCTTGCTCATCGATCCAGATGAAAGTACGCACGGTTTCGAGGCGCGTTCTGATCGCGTCGATCACCGGCAGGAAATCGGTATGCACGATCAGCATGTCCGCGCCCGCATGATTGAGCGTGTACAGAATCTCGTCCTGCGAAAGCCGCACGTTCACCGATTGCAGGACCGCGCCCATCATCGGCACGGCGAAATAGCATTCGAGATAGCGATGGCTGTCCCAGTCCATCATCGCGACGGTGCTGCCATGCTTCGCGCCGAGCGCGTCGAGGGCATTCGCGAGGCGCGCGACGCGCTCCGTCATCGTGCGATACGACTGCCGCACCGCGCCGCGATAGACGATCTCCTGATCCGGCGAATTCGCGAGCGGCGTGTGCAGCAACTGCTTGATGAGCAACGGGTACGAATACGCGTCGGGCGCGGCGTGCGGGTCGAAATACGTGTCTTGCATCCTTGTCTCCAAATATTCAGAAGTTGTGGCGCAGGCCGAGCATGGCCGCGGTCGTCGACTTGCCCGGCGCGGTCGGCTGGCCGTAGGCGATCATCTGGTTCATCGTGCCGTTGTTGTCGACGTGGCCGACTTCGGCATACGCGAGCGTGCGCTTCGACAGGTTGTATTCCGCGCCGATCGCGAATTCCAGTGAGTGATTCGACGACTGGTTCTTGTCCTTGATGTAGTAGACGCCGGTCGTCACGTTGAGATTGGGCGCGAAGCGATAGCCAAGACCGCCCGAGTACATGTCGAAGTTCGCGCGATCCGAATCGGCGGGGTTCTTGCCGTTCGCGTAGGACATCGAGATCGAGAAGCCGTGCGTCGTGTACAGGCCGCCGAAATACATCATGCGATTGTTGTTGAGTCCGGTGGGCACGGAGCCGGGCGCGGGATTCGCGTCGTGGCCGTTGTAGTAGACAGCCGTCAGCGTCAAGCCGAAGTTCGAGTACTTCAGCACCGCCGATTCGCGCGTGCCGCCCTGAAACTGTCCCGCCACGCCGCCGGGCGCGTATTCGAGCGATGCCGACAAACCCGCATACGTCGGCGACTGATACACGAGCGCGTTGCTGTCGTAGAGTGCGCCGATCGAGCCGTTGGTGCTCGTGCCGGGCCAGCCGGCCGCCGTGTTCATGCCGAGCCATGCGGTCAGCACGCTGCCGAAATACTGCGCGCGGCGCACGTCGGTGTCGTACATCGCCCAGATCATCGGCACGATCTGGCGGCCCGCGTTGAAGGTGCCGAACGGGCCGGACACGCCGATCGTCGCGTATTGATTGAACATCGCGGTGGCGCCGGGCGTATCGGAGAGGCCGGTCTTGCCGGTGCCCGAATCGAACGAGCCTTGCAGCTTCACGTTGATGAAGTAGCCGCCGCCGAGATCTTCGCTGGCCTTCAGGCCCCAGACGCTCGAATAGATGCCGCCGTCCTTGAAGCGATACACCTTCCCCGTGTCCCGCGCGTTGCGCGCGAAGCTCGCCGCCGACGTGCTCTGATACATGAGGCCGGCGTCGAGCACGCCATAGAGCGTCACGGTGGATTGCGCATGCGCGCCGCCGGCGGCCAGCACGAGCCCTGCGGCAGTGGCGAATCTGAGCTTCATCGAGTCTCCTGATCTTGTTCTGGATGCGCCGCGCACCGATAGGGTCGCGGCGTCAGGAGGCAAGAATACGCATCGGCCAAGTGCCGAACCCCTCTCACGGAGAGAGGGGTAGGGATTGCGAGAGAGGCGGGAAAACCCTGCTGAAAACGCTTGAAAAAGGCGCTATTGCACGCCTTCGAGCAGGCCGAGCGCGATGGCGCGGCGCACCGCGTGCTTGCGCGAACTGGCGTCGAGCTTGCCGAAGAGATTCTTCAGATGCCACTTGACGGTGCCCTCGCCGACCGCCGCCGCGAGCGCGATTTCCTTGTTGCTCAAGGTGCGCGCGAGCAGTTCGAGAATCTCGCGCTCCTTCGGCGTGAGGATCACGCTCGGCAACGCGCGCGGCCCGCCTTCGCCCGAACGCGGCGGCACGCGCACGACATGCGGCGGCACGACCGGGCGCTCGCCGGCATCCACGCCGCCCGCTTCGCTCACGCGCCGCGCCCAGTCGGCGAGACCGGGATGCGCGTCGATCAACACGCGCCCGAGGTGATACGTGCGCGCGAGGTTCAGCGCTTCGAGAAACGGCGCGTGGCCGTCGCCCGTCGCGCGTTCCTGGGCGAACGCGCGCAACGCCATCAGCTCGATGCGCTCGCGTCCGCGCTTCATCGTCGCGGCGATCTGTTCCGCGCGCGCGAGCGGTTCGACCGCACCCGGCCAGTCCTGACGCGCGAGCGCCGCGCCGCCGTGCGCCATCGTCTGCAGCATCTGCACGGAGCGGCTCCAGATCGGCCCGCGCGTGGCGATGTGTTCATCGACGATCGCGTCGATACGCTCGACGAGCGCATCGCAGGTCTGCGCGCGATAGCGTCCCGCATGCGCGCTCACCTGCTCCGCGAGGCTCGTCACGCAAAGACGCGGCAGATTGCGCGCGACGCCCATCGCGTAAAGCATTTCGAGCAGATCGAGCGCGCGATGCTCGTCGCCGCGCAACGCCGCGATGCGCGCCGCCGTGCGATACGCGAGCACGACGGTCTCCGGCAACGCCGCGCGTTCGAGCACGTCGAGACGGTTGGCGAGCAGCGCGGCGGCCTCGTCGATGCGATCGTCCTCATACGCGATCGACGCGCACGTCGCCGCGAACATGCACGTCAGCGGATGACGCCGCCCGAGGTCTTCTTCGGCGCTCGCGAGCGCGGGCAGCAGGACGCTTTCGGCGAGCTTCACCTGTCCTTCCTGAAGCCACGTCAGGCCGACCATGTGATCGCCCCAGCGCACGACATAGCCGAGCCCCTTGCCGATCTGCGCGCGCGTCACCGCCTGTTGCAGACGCCGCGCCTGCGCCGGCTCGCCGAGCAGCATCGCGCGGGCGGCGAGGCGGTTCGCATGCGACTGCGCGAGCCACGAGTCCTTGGGCGGCGGCGTCTGCGCCCACGGCTCGAAAAGCGTCAGGAAGCGGTCGGGATCGTCGGCGTACCACGCGGCCGCGCTCAGGATCAACGCGCACTCGTAACGCAAGGCGTCGTCCGCACCCGGCGATGCAAGCACGCGCTCGACCTGACGCTGCGCCTCGTGATGACGTTCGCCCAGCGCGAGCGCCCACGCGACCGCCAGACACAGGCGCGGACGCTTTTCCAGTTCCGCTTCCGGCAGACGTTCCAGCCACTCGAGCACGGTGCCGAGCTGGCCTTGCTTCACGGCGTCGTGCAGCGACTGCTCCGCGAGTTCGTACGCATGTTCGCGCTCGCCCGCCGCGTGCGCGTGGCGCGCCGCCTGTTCGAGCATGCCGCGCGCGCCGAGCCAGCGCGCCGCGCGCCGATGCAGTTCCGCGCGCGCATCGTCCGCGAGCGCGGCAAAGCGCGTCTGCAGCACGTCGCGCACGAGCGGATGCAGGCGGCACCAGTCGCTCTCCTCCGCCGTCACGAAGACGGGCGTATCGCGCGTGAGACGTGCGAGGCGTTGCGGCGCGTCGGCGTCGCCGGTCAGGGCTTCGCACAAGTCGGGATGCAGCACGTCCACGACGCTGATGTCGACGAGCAGGCGTTCATCGGCGGATGACAGCTCGCTCAACAGCGCCGCGACGAGCGGTTCGCGCAAGCCGCGCGGGCCCGCCGCGAGATTGTCGAGCGCCGTGCGCGGGTCCTGCGCGCGCGCCATCGCGGTGAGCGCGAGTTGCAGGCCGAGCGGCCAGCCGCCGGTGATTTCGAAGAGGCGCGCGGCGGCATCGGCGTCGACGCGCGCGCCGAAACGCTGCGTGACGAGCGCGATGGTTTCATCGACGCGAAAACGCAGCGCGTCCGGCGCGACGAGTTCGGCCTGTCCGTAGGCGAGCAGTTCCGCCGCGGGCTTGTCGAGCCCCTGCCGGCCCGCCGCGACGATGCGCAGATTCTGCGGCGCGTTGTGCATCACGTAATCGAGCAGTTGCGCGCCGGGTTCCGGCAGACGATCGGCTTCGTCGACGATCAGCACGACATCGAGCGATAGCTGCGCAAGCTCGGCCAGCCACGCGGTGGCGAGATCGAACGCGCCGGCGGGCACGCCCGGATTTTCCGCGATGAGACGCCCGAACGAGGGCCGCGCGCAGCATGTCCGGATCGCGTGGACGAGCGCGCGCAGGAAGCGCTCCGCGTCGTCGCGATCGTCGGCGAGCAGCCACGCGACCGCCGCGCCGTGCGCCAGAAACTCGCGCCGCCATTGCGCGAGCAGCGACGTCTTGCCGTAACCCGCGCCGGCCTGCACGAGCACGATCTGGCTGCGTGCGGTGTCGGCGTTCAAACGGGCGCGCGCGAGCAGCCCGGACGGCGCGCGCGGCGCCATCGTCTTCAGCACGAGCTCGGTGGATGGGGAGTCGGTGGGCATCGGTAATTTTTTGTCTTCCATCTAGGATGGTTCGGATCGCGCGCGTGCGTCAAGCCCCTCCCGCCGCGAGAGGGGCGCTCGCCCGCCGCCCGCACTACGATTCGATCAACCGTGCAATTGAAAACCGAAGGATCACCATGTACCGACATCTGCTCGTGCCCGTCGAGCGCAACGACGCCAGCGTCGAGGCGACTGGCCATGCGGCCGAGCTCGCGCGCTCGCTCGGCGCACGCATCACGTTCGTCAGCCTGCATGCGGGCGCGAGCGACGATGCGGCGCAGCATCGCCGGATCGCGGCCGCCCTCGCCCGCGCCGAAGCCGCCGCTCGCGCGCACGGCGTGCCGGCGACGGTGCTCGGCGTGCAGGGCATCGATTCGGCGGCGGCGAACGATTACGACCTCGTGTGCATCGCGCAAGGCAGCGCGGTGCCGCCCTTGCCGGGCGTGGCCGTGCTGATCGCGCCGAGCGACGCGCGCCCGATGGCCACGAAGGCGGCGGGCGCGCTGCTCGCCGTGCATCGGATGCGCTCGGACGCTTACGACGATGCATTGCGCACTTCGCGACCCGATGCGCGGACGATCGAGCGTCTTCGCGAAACACATCACGAAGAAACCGCGCTGACCACGGCATTGCGCGAGCGCACATCGACGCTCGATGCCGAACTCGACGAACTCGCGCGCCTCGCCGAACGCGAAGCGGCGCTGCTCGCGCGCGTCGCGGCATCGATCGCGAATGGCGAGGTCATCGACGACACATTGCTTGCGAGCGCGCGCTTCGCGTGCGAACGCATGGGACGCATCGAAGGCGTCGTGCTGCCGGCCGCGCGCCGCTATCTGCGCGACGCCGACTGGAACGCGCTCGCGCGCTGAACGCCATACAGGAAACAGAGACTCAAGGAGACGAAACAATGGCACATGCAATCCGCTTTCACGAAACCGGCGGTCCGGAAGTGTTGCGCTGGGAAGAAGTCGCCGTGGGCGAACCCGGCCCGTTGGAGGTCCGTCTGCGTCACGAGGCCGTCGGGCTCAATTTCGCGGACACGTATTTCCGCTCGGGCCTCTATCCGGTGCCGCTGCCTTCGGGCATGGGCGTCGAAGCGGCGGGCGTCGTCGAGAAGGTCGGCGCGAACGTCACGCATCTGAAGGAAGGCGATCGCGTGACCTACACTGGTTTCATCAACACGCTCGGCGCGTACAGCACGGAGCGCATCATTTCCGCCGCGCCGCTCGTCAAGCTGCCCGATGCGATCGACTGCACGCGCGCCGCCGCCATGACCATGCGCGGCCTCACCGCCGCCTATCTGATGACGCGCATCCGCCGCTTCGAGCGTGGCGACACGCTGCTTTTGCACGCGGCGGCGGGCGGCGTCGGGCTGATCGTGTCGCAATGGGCGAAGCTGCTCGGCGTGACGGTGATCGGCACGGTATCGAGCGAAGAGAAAGCGCGCGTGGCGCGCGAGCATGGCGTGGCGCACACGATCGACTACAGCCGCGAGGACGTGGCCGCGCGCGTGCGCGAACTGACCGATGGCAAGGGCGTGAACGCGGTATTCGACAGCGTCGGCAAGACCACTTTCAACGCATCGCTCGATTCGCTCGCGCGCCGCGGTCTGATGGTGTGCGTCGGCACCGCATCGGGTCCGATTCCGCCGTTCGATCCGCAATTGCTCGCGATGAAAGGCTCGCTCTATCTGACGCGCCCGGCGCTCGCGGATTACATCGCCGATCCGGCCGAGAAGAATGCGCTCGCCGCCGAACTCTTCGATCACGTCGCGAGCGGGCGCATTCGCATCGAGATCAACCAGCGCTATGCACTGCGCGACGCGGCGGACGCTCATCGCGATCTCGAAGCGCGCAAGACCACGGGTTCGTCCGTGTTCGTCGTCTGAGGAGACATTCATGCGTATCGAACAACTTACTTGCGCGATCGGCGCGGAACTCACCGACGTCAATCTCGCCGACGCCATTCACGACGACGCCCTCTTCGCCGAAATCCGCGCCGCGTTGCTCGCGCATCGCGTGCTTTTTCTGCGCGATCAGGAAATCACGCGCGCGGAGCACGTCGCGTTCGCGCGGCGCTTCGGCGAACTGGAGGATCATCCGGTCGCGGGAAGCGATCCGGACCATCCGGGGCTCGTGCGTATCTACAAGTCGCCCGATCAGCCGAACGACCGCTACGAAAACGCGTGGCACACGGACGCGACCTGGCGCGTCGCGCCGCCCTTCGGCTGCGTGCTGCGCTGCGTGGAAACGCCGCCCGTCGGCGGCGACACGATGTGGGCGAACATGGTGCTCGCGTATGAGAAGCTGCCCGCGCACGTCAAGGAACAGATCGCGGATTTGCGCGCGCGGCACAGCATCGAGGCGAGTTTCGGTGCGGCGATGCCTATCGAGAAACGCCTCGCGCTGAAGGCGCAGTTTCCCGATGCCGAGCATCCCGTCGTGCGCACGCATCCGGAAACGGGCGAGAAGGTGCTGTTCGTCAACGCCTTCGCGACGCACTTCACCAACTATCACACGCCGGAGCGCGTGCGCTTCGGGCAGGACGCGAATCCCGGCGCGGGGCAGTTGCTCGCGTATCTGCTGAGCCAGGCGTATATCCCGGAATATCAGGTGCGCTGGCGCTGGAAGAAGAACAGCATCGCCATCTGGGACAACCGCAGCACGCAGCATTACGCGGTGATGGACTATCCGCCGTGTCATCGCAAGATGGAGCGCGCGGGGATCATCGGCGACGTGCCCTTCTGATGGATCGACGCATGAACGCACCGACGATACTCATGGTCCCCGGCCTGCGCGATCACGTCGAGGACCACTGGCAGACGCATTACGCCAACGCGCATGACAACGTGCGTACCGTGCCGCCGCTGCAACGCGACAAGCTCGATCGGAGCGCGCGGGTCGCCGCGCTCGACGCGGCGCTCGCGCAGATCGACGGACCGGTCGTGCTCGTCGCGCACAGCGCCGGCGTGATGATTTCCGTGCACTGGGCGCAGCGGCATCGTCGCGAGATTCAGGGCGCGCTCTTCGTCACGCCGCCCGATTTCGATTCGCCGCTGCCGGAAGGCTATCCGTCAGTCGATGAACTCGAGCTGCACGGATGGCTGCCCACGCCGCGCGAACGCCTGCCGTTTCCGTGCGTCGTCGCGGCGAGCCATGACGATCCGCTCGCGCGCTTCGAACGCGTCGCCGGCATGGCGCACGACTGGGGCGCGCGGCTCGCCGATCTCGGCCGAGTCGGGCACATGAATCCGGCGTCGGGATTCGGCCTCTGGCGCGACGCCGGGCGATACATCGCGGAGATCACCGAGCGTTAAGCCGACAAGCTCGCGAGGATATTCGCCGCTGCCCGCGCCGCCACTTCGCAGCCGAGCACGATGTGCGACTCCGCCGTGTCCTCGATGAAATCGTGACTCACTCCGCCGATGCTCGGCACGAACAACATGCACGCCGGCACATGATGCGCGATCACCTGCGCATCGTGCGACGCGCCGCTCGGCATGCGTTCCCACTGACCCGGCGCGAGCGCTTCGGCGGCCTCCGCGATATGCGCCTGCAAGGCGGCGTCCATCACGACGGGCGCTTCGGGCGGCTCGCTGTCCGTCATCGCGACACCGATTTTCCCTTCGGCATTGAAGTCGCGGATCAGCGCGGCGAGCGCGGCTTCCATCGCGCGCAAACGCTCCGCGCTGGCGTCGCGGAATTGCAGATACATGTCCGCCGCGCCCGGCACCACGCTGAACGAACCCGGATCGAGCTCGATGCGCCCGACGGTCCAGACGGTGTCGGCATCGGCGATTGCGCGAAACGCTTCGTCCATGCGCGCGATGAACGCAACGAGCGCCGCGCCCGCATCGCGCCGGATCGACATCGGCGTCGTGCCCGCGTGATTGCGCTGCCCGGTGAAGCGCAGCTTCAGCTCGCGTATGCCGACGATCGTCGTCACCACGCCGATCGACTTGCCGTGCGCCTCCAGCCGTCCGCCCTGCTCGATGTGCGGTTCCAGATACGCCTTGTGCCGCGCCCTGTCGATACGCACGCGCGCCGCGCCGATGAGTCCGGCTTGCGCGAGCGCATCGCCGAGCAGGACGCCCTCGCGATTGCGCGCGTGGCGCAGGGCTTCATCGACGGCTTCGCCGACGAAACTGCGGCTGCCGAGAAAGCCCGAGAACGTGCCTTCCTCGTCGATCCACGATGCGACGTCCACCGCGAAATGACGCGTCGTTTCGCATTCGGCGAGCGCCCGCGCGATTTCGAGGCCGTAGATGACGCCGAGCGCGCCGTCGAGCCAGCCGCCGGTCGGTTGCGTGTCGGTGTGCGAGCCGATCAAAAGCGCCGGGCCCGCGTTGCGCGAGCGGCCGAACACGGTGCCGACGCCGTCGATCGTCGCGGCGAGTCCCGCTTCGTTCATGCGGCCCGCGAGCCAGCGGCGCGCGTCCATATCGACCGATGACAGCGAGAGGCGCACGACGCCCGGACCGGTCGCGCCGAACGTGCGCAGATGACGGAGGTCGTCGAGCAGGCGGGCGGGATTGATCTTCAGCACTGTTTGTCCTCGATGTAGTCGTTACGTTTGAGTGCGCGCCTCGCGCCGCACTTCCTGCGGCGGCACGCCGAAGCCGCGCATGAATGCTTCGCGCATGTGACGGCGGTCCCTGAAGCCCGTTTCCTGCGCGATCGTTTCGAGCGAATGCCGGCTTTTCTCGATCATCAGACGCGCCGCTTCGAGCCGCAATCCTTCGATGGCTTTCGCCGGCGACTGCCCCGTCTCCAGCGTGAAGACGCGGCTGAACTGACGCGGGCTCAGATGCGCCTCGCCCGCGAGCTCCTCGACCGTCAGCGGCCGGTTCAGATTCTTGCGCGCATAGTTCAGCGCATTCTGGATGCGATCGGACTTCGGCGCGAGATCGAGCATTTCCGAATGCTGCGACTGCCCGCCCGCGCGACGCTGATGCATGACGAGCTTGTGCGCGACCGAACGGGCGATATCGGCGCCGAGATCCTTCTCGACCATCGCGAGCGCGAGATCGAGCCCCGCGGTCATGCCCGCCGACGTCCAGACCGGGCCATCGACAATGAAGATGCGGTCTTCTTCCACTTGCACATCGGGATAAAGCCGCTGCATGTCGCGCGCGTAGGCCCAATGCGTGGTCGCGCGGCGATTCGCGAGCAGGCCCGCTCCGGCCAGCACGAATGCGCCCGTGCAGATGCCCGCGATACGCCGCGTGCGCTTCGCCGCGCGGTGCAGGAACGCGAACACGTCGGCGGGCGGCGCGATCGTGAGCGGCGTGGTGACGCCGACGGCGATCCAGGTGTCCATCTGCGTGCGCGCGGTGATCGCTCGCGTGTCGATCTTCATGCCGAGCGACGAGCGCACTTCGCCGCCCGCCGTCGAATAATTTTCGATGCCGTAGAACGCCTCGCCCGATACGTCGTTCGCCATTTCGAAAACCGTCTGCGAGGCGAGCGCCATGATCTGGAAGCCGTCGCTCAATAAATAGCCGATGCGGTGCATGTCGTTTTCCTGCCGCGCGATGTCACGAATCACTACCCTATACGTCATTTGCGTCACGGTCAAATCCGGCCAGAATTCACTCACGCAATCAACCACTTGTTTTCTGACGGAGTGAAACATGACGCAGACACACCTCGGCACCGCGCTCGTCACGGGCGCGTCTTCCGGAATCGGCGCGGTCTATGCGGAGCGCCTCGCGCGGCGCGGCTACGACCTCATTCTCGTCGCGCGCAATCGCGACAAGCTCGCGGCGCTCGCCGAACGCATCACGAACGAGACGCGCCGCAGCGTCGAGATTCTCGATGCCGATCTGAACGACCGCAGCGCGCTCGCCACTGTCGAAGCGAAGCTGAAGAATGACGCGAGCATCACGCTGCTCGTGAACAACGCGGGCATCGGCACGCATACGCCTTTGCTCGACAGCGACGTCGACGCGATGACGCGCATGATCGATCTCAACGTGACCGCGCTCACGCGCCTCGCTTACGCGGCGGTGCCCGGCTTCGTCGCGCGCGGCCGTGGCGCGATCATCAACATTGCGTCGATCGTCAGCATTGCGCCGGAGATCCTCAACGGCGTGTATGGCGGCACCAAGGCGTTCGTGCTCGCGTTCAGCCAGTCGCTGCATCGCGAACTGGCGGGCAAGGGCGTGCGCGTGCAGGCCGTGCTGCCCGGCGCGACGGCCACCGACTTTTGGGAAACGGGCGGCCTGCCGATCGAGAATCTCGACAAGGCGATCGTGATGTCGGCGGGCGATATGGTCGATGCGGCGCTCGTCGGCTTCGATCGCGATGAGCTCGTGACGATTCCGTCGCTGCACGACGGCGCGAAGTGGGATGCGTACGAAGCGGCGCGGCAGGCGATGGCGCCGGAGTTGTCGGCGAACAAGCCGGCTGCACGGTATGTATCGGGCGCTTCAAGCCTTTCGTGACGCGGAATCCGCTCGCCGTGGCGCGAAGCACATGACGAGCGGTATCAGCGCGAGCGCGGCGCCGGTGTAGAAGGTCGCCGGCGCGCCATGGCGATCCCAGATCCATCCGGCGATCGCGCTCGCCAGCACCATGCAGACGCCGCTCGCGAGATTGAACACGCCGAATGCGGTGCCGCGCAGGGAAGGCGGCGCGGATTCGGCGACCATCGCCGCGAGAATGCCTTGCGTGAAGCCCATGTGCAGTCCCCACAAGGCGACGCCCGCGAACAGCGTGAGCATCGACGATCCCGCGCCGAGCAGCACATCGGCCGCGATCAGCAGCGCCAGGCCGCAGGCGAGCAACGCGCGCCGGTCCCATCGATCGGACAGCACGCCCGCCGGATACGCGCTCGCCGAATACGCGAGGCTCATCACGACCATCACGGCGGGAATCCACGCGATATCGAGTCCTGTCTGCTGCGCGCGCAGTACCAAGAACGCCTCGCTGAAGCGCGCGAGCGTGAAGGTCGCGCCGATCGCGACGACATACCAGTAGCGCCCCGAAAACTCGCGCATCGACCGCCAGTGCAGCGGCGAGCGGAAGCTCTCGCCTCGTGCGGACGCGCTTTCCGGCTCACGCACGCCGAACAGAATGATGATGACGGCGATGAACGCCGGCACCGTCGCGAACCAGAGCACCGTGCGGATGTGATCGGAGAACGCGAGCATCAGCACGATGGCGAGCAACGGCCCGGCGAACGCGCCGATCGTGTCCATCGACTGCCGCAGGCCGAAAGCGGCGCCACGGATTTCCGGCGGCGCGACATCCGCGACCAGCGCATCGCGCGGCGCGCCGCGAATGCCCTTGCCGAAGCGATCGACGAGACGCGCGGCCACGACCAGCGCGGGCGTTTCGGCGAGGGGAAATAGCGGCTTTGTCAATGCCGCGAGGCCGTAGCCGAAGAGCAGCAGGCCCTTGCGGCGTCCGAGCCAGTCGCTCAGCGCGCCCGAAAAGACTTTCACGATCATCGCGGTTGCTTCGGCTGCGCCTTCCAGCGCGCCGAGTGCGGTGACGCTCATGCCCATGGTCGTCACGAGGTAGATCGGTAGAAGCGCATGCACCAGCTCGGAGGACAGGTCCATGAACAGGCTGACGAGGCCGAGCGCCCAGACGGTGCGGGGGATCGGCGGGCGCGGTGTGGCGAAAGGAGATGGCATGGGCTCGATTCGTGTCATCGATTCGATGTCATCGTGCCAAAGAATGGCCCAGCGTGGCGGTCCGATCGCGCATTCCGCTCGCTCATCCGCCTCACACCGCGCCCGCAAAAAAAATCGCCCCGCTCAAAGCGGGGCGATTTCGTTTCCGGCGAGCGCGCATCGAATCACGTCACCGGCGCCGGATTGAACAACACAAGCGCGTTGTGCAGCTTCAACGCCTCGGCCTTCGTCTGCTTCTTCCCGCTCGCGACATCGAGCATCAGCCGG
This sequence comes from Caballeronia sp. LZ028, assembly GCF_031451415.1. NCBI lineage: Bacteria > Pseudomonadati > Pseudomonadota > Betaproteobacteria > Burkholderiales > Burkholderiaceae > Caballeronia > Caballeronia sp. LZ028. The sequence goes on from NZ_JARUXN010000003.1 coordinate 989,890, forward strand.
AACAGTTCCCAGCCCACATCGGCGATGGTCGCCTCGCCCGTCGCGATGGTTCCCGCGTTCACGTCCATCAGATCGTGCCAGCGGCGCGCGAGATCGGAGCGCGTCGCGACCTTCAGCACCGGCACTTCGGCGAGGCTGTACGGCGTGCCGCGCCCCGTCGTGAAGACATGAAGGTTGATGCCCGCCGCGAGCTGCAGCGTGCCGCAGATGAAATCGCTCGCAGGCGTCGCCGCGTAAATCAGCCCCTTCTGCTTCACCTTCTCGCCCGGCGACAGCACGCCCGAAATCGTCGATGACCCCGACTTGACGATGGAACCCATCGCCTTCTCGACGATGTTCGACAGCCCGCCCTTCTTGTTGCCCGGCGTCGTGTTCGCGCTGCGGTCCGCGCCGCCGCGCTTCAGATAATCGTCGTACCACTGCATCTCGCGGATGATCGCCTGCGCCACCTCACGGTTCGCCGCGCGCGCCGTCAGTTGCGCGACGCCGTCACGCACTTCCGTGACCTCGGAGAACATGACGGTCGCGCCCGCGCGCACCAGCAGATCGGTCGCGAAACCGACCGCCGGATTCGCCGTCAGCCCGGAAAACGCATCGCTGCCGCCGCACTGCACGCCGACGACGAGATCCGCCGCCGAACACGTCTCGCGACGGCGATTGTTGAGGCGCTTCAGATGCGTCTCGGCCATCCGCATGATCGACTCGATCATCGAGCCGAAGCCGACGTGCGCCTCGTCCTGCAACACGACCGTGCCGCCGTTGTCGTCGTGCGTGTTGTCGCCGATATCGGCCACGTCTTCCGTTTCCGCCGATGCCGCCGCGATCGGAATCGTGCCCGGCGGCATCAGGCGTTCCGGCTGGAGCTTCTCGCAGCCGAGCGACACCATCATCACTTCGCCGCCGAAGTTCGGATTCAGCGCGATGTTGCGCACCGTGCGGATCGGCACCATCGCGTCGGGCGCGTCGATGGCCACGCCGCAGCCGTATGTGTGACCGAGGCTCACGACGTCATCGACATTCGGATACCGCGGCAGCAGTTCCGCCTTGATGCGCGTCACGGCGTGCTGCACGACGTCCGCGACGCATTGCACCGTCGTCGTGATCGCGAGGATGTTGCGCGTGCCGACCGAGCCGTCGGCGTTCCGATAACCCTCGAACGTGAAGCCTTCCAGCGGCGATTCGTCCGGCGCCTTGATCGTCGCAATCGGCAGGTCGTGCAGCTCGGGCGGCGTCGGCATGCGCGTGACGTGCTCGTTGATCCAGCTTCCCTTCGGGAGCGCCTTCGTCGCATAGCCGATCACGACGTTGTAGCGGATGACCGCATCGCCTTCCGCGAGATCCTTCAGCGCGACCTTGTGGCCCTGCGGCACGCGTTCGCGCAGCACGAGGCCATCGGCGAACGTGGCGCCTTCGCCGAGACCGCCGTCGTTCACGACGATCGCGACGTTGTCGTCCGGGTGGACGCGAATATAGAGAGGGGACTGATTCATTCTGACGAATCCTTGAGCAAACATACCGCGCGGCTGCGGCTTGAGTTATGTCATCCTACAACATAGACAATCACAATTGGTTAGTATTTACCCGTATCCATTGATCTTGCACGCGTAAATAGATTGTCTGACGTCAGTCTATGTTGTACGATGACTTACGAGATCGGCAATCGGCCGGTCGCCGAACATCGAGACTTCATCACCATGACGACACCGCAAGAACTGAAGCAAATCGTTTCCGAAGGCCTGCTCTCCTTCCCCGTGACGGATTTCGACCAACAAGGCAACTTCCGCGCGAACACGTACGCGGAGCGCCTCGAATGGCTGGCTCCTTACGGTGCTTCAGCGCTGTTCGTCGCGGGCGGCACGGGCGAGTTCTTCTCGCTGACGCAACCCGAATATTCGCAGATCGTGAAGACGGCCACCGAAGTGTGCCGCGGCAAGGTGCCGATCCTCGCCGGCGCGGGCGGCCCGACGCGCACGGCCATCGCCTTTGCGCAGGAAGCGGAGAAGCAAGGCGCGCAAGGCGTTCTGCTGATGCCGCACTATCTGACCGAAGCGTCGCAGGAAGGCATCCGCGCGCACGCCGAGGAAGTCTGCCGCGCCGTGCCGAACATGGGCGTCATCATTTACAACCGCGCGAATTCGAAGCTCAACGCCGACATGCTGGAGCAACTCGCGGATAGCTGCCCGAACCTGATCGGCTTCAAGGACGGCGTCGGCGAAATCGAGAACATGGTGACGATCCGCCGTCGCCTCGGCGACCGCTTCTCGTACTTGGGCGGCCTGCCGACGGCCGAAGTCTACGCAGCCGCGTACAAGGCGCTCGGCGTGCCGGTGTACTCGTCGGCGGTGTTCAACTTCATCCCGAAGACCGCGATGGAGTTCTATCGCGCAATCGCCGCCGACGACCACGCGACCACGGGCCGCCTGATCGACGAATTCTTCCTGCCGTACCTGAAGATCCGCAATCGCCGTGCGGGCTATGCGGTCTCGATCGTCAAGGCGGGCGCGAAACTCGTCGGCCACGATGCGGGCCCGGTGCGCGCGCCGCTGACCGATCTGACCGAAGACGAGCTCGAGCAACTCGACGTGCTCATCAAGAAGCTCGGCGCGCAGTAAAGGCACAGGCAGGAGACGGGCGAAGCGAGGACGCACGACGCCGTGTGACGCTTCGCCGATGAGGGCCGCGCGAGCGGCCCTCCGTGCATCTCGCACGTACGGAAAGAAAGGGGAAGTCCATGTCGATGAGCCGCACCGCGAATCCCGCGGACGTCATGAAGCGCACCAAGGTGCGCTATCTCATTCTGTTGCTGATCTTCGTGATCACGACGTTCAACTATGCGGACCGCGCGACCTTGTCGGTGACGGGCTCCGCGATGCGCGCCGAATTCGGTTTCGACGCGATCCGCATGGGCTACATCTTCTCGGCCTTCAGCTGGGCGTATGTGCTCTCGCAAGTGCCCGCGGGCTGGCTGCTGGATCGCTTCGGCGCGCGGCGCGTGTATGCGGCGAGCATTTTCCTGTGGTCGCTGTTCACGTTGCTGCAAAGTTCGATAGGCCTGCTCGGCAGCGCGGCGACCGCCGTGACCGCCCTCTTCGTGCTGCGCTTCGCGATGGGCGCGGCGGAAGCGCCCGCGTTTCCGGCCAATGCGAAGGTCGTCGCGAGCTGGTTCCCGACGAAAGAACGCGGCACGGCATCGGCGATCTTCAACTCGGCGCAGTACTTCGCGGCCGTCGTTTTTACGCCGTTGATGGCGTGGCTCACGCATGCTTTCGGCTGGCATCACGTCTATATCGTGATGGGCGTTGCGGGTCTCGCGCTCGCGCTGACGTGGCTCGCCGTGATGAAGAATCCGGCGGATCATCCGCGCGTGAACCGGCAGGAGCTGGAGTACATCGAGGAAGGCGGCGGTCTCGTGCGCGGTCATCAGCGCGCGGGCGGCGTGGCGCGTGGCACGTCCCACAGCGTGGGCTGGCCCGTCGTCAAGCAATTGCTGACCAACCGGATGCTGCTCGGCGTGTATCTCGCGCAGTACTGCATCAACGTGTTGACGTACTTCTTCCTGACGTGGTTCCCGATCTATCTCGTGCAGGCGCGTCACATGACGATTCTGCAAGCAGGCTTCGTCGCGTCACTGCCGGCGATCTGCGGCTTCACGGGCGGCGTGCTGGGTGGCGTGATCTCCGATGGCCTCATCCGTCGCGGCAAGTCGCTCACTTTCGCGCGCAAGGTGCCGATCGTCGGCGGCATGCTGCTGTCGTCGTGCATCATCGGCTGCAATTACGTCGACACGGACTGGATCGTCGTCGCGCTGATGTCGCTGGCGTTCTTCGGCAAGGGCATCGGTGCTTTGGGATGGGCCGTGGTCGCGGATACGTCGCCGAAGGAAGCCATCGGGCTTTCGGGATCGATCTTCAACATGTTCGGCAATGTCGCGGGCATCGTGACGCCGATCGTCATCGGCTATCTCGTCGCGCAGTCGGGCTCGTTCAATGGCGCGCTGGCGTTCGTCGGGATCAATGCGCTGATCACGGTGTTCAGCTATCTCGTGATCGTGAAGGACATCAAGCGGGTGGAGTTGAGGGTCTGATCCGCTGCAAGCGATGAATCGGAAAAGCCCGTTCTGCTCATGGCAGAACGGGCTTTTGCTTTACTGCGCCCGAACCACGTCGACCCGCAACGCCTCGCCGCCATCGACGATCGCAATCAGCCGATCCACATTCGGATGCGCGCCCGGGCGATTGCGCGCATCGGCCGTATGTTCGGCGAACACGGCGAGACCATGCTCGGCGGCTTGCGCGTCCAGCGCGCCGAACGCCTGCTTCAGATAGTGATAGACCGCGAGCGAGCCCTGCTTGCCCGGCTTGTTCTCGATGCTCGCGACCACGTCACCTTTGCCATCGACCAGATCGATGCGCTCGAGGCCGTCGATGGCGGGCAATTGGGCGAGGTTATCCTTGAATACGTTGCTCGGCTGGATCACGAAAAGCACTCCACGTTTTGAGTTGATGTTGCGGGGCGCCGTATCTTATCCGATCAACGAAAGGGCTCGATCGCGCGCATCGTCACTCGGGGATCACAGGCTCGACGAGCCGCGCGAGTTGCTCCAGCGACTCTTGCCAGCCGAGATAGCACATCTCCACCGGAATGACTTCGGGCACGCCCTCCTGAACGATGCTCAACTCGGTCCCGCACACGACCTGCTTCAACGAAACGGTGACCTGCATTTCGCCGGGCAGGTTCGGATCGTCGAAGCGGTCCGTGTAGCGAATCTTCTCGAACGGCACCAGCTCGACGTACTCGCCACCGAACGAGTGACTATTGCCCGTGCCGAAATTGCGGAACGACATCTTGTGCGTGCCGCCCTGGCGCGCATCCATGTGATGGACCTGACATGTGAAGCCGTAAGGCGGAAGCCACTTCGCGATCGCATCGGGTTCGAGGAACGCGCGATAAAGACGCTCGGGCGTCGTACGCAAGACACGGTGAAGGCGGATGGTTCCGGTGGCCATGGTGTGCTCTCCTTTCGCGGAAAAATTGGACACATCTCTACGACGATGCATCGAAGCGTGAATCGACATGCAAGGGAATCGGGAAAACCCTTGGTTCGCCTCGTTGCCGCGGAATGATACTTGCGCGCGGGTTCCCACTTGTGCCATTTCAAGGAAACGACTCCATGCCCAACATCGATCGCCGTAGCTTTCTCATGACCAGCGCAGCAGGCGCTTTCGCATCGGCGGCAGGCACGACAGCGTTCGCGCAGACAGGCAACGCCGCATCTGCATCCGCTTCCGCATCGGCCAGTGGCGCGCATGCGAAGCCGCCGCGCGTCACGCGCATTCTTGCGGACTTCATCGTAAGAACGGGTTATGGCGATCTGCCCGCGCCGGTGCGCAAGGAAGGCGTCAGGACGTTGATGAACTGGGTCGGCGTCGCGGTCGGCGGATCGCACGACGAGACCGTGAATCGCGCAGTCGCCGCGCTCACGCCGTTCTCCGGTCCGCCGCAAGCGAACCTGCTCGGCCGGACCGAGCGCTTGGACATCATGAACGCGGCGTTCATCAACGGCGTGAGCAGTCATATCTTCGACTACGACGACACGCATCTGAAGACGATCATTCACCCGGCGGGACCGGTCGTATCGGCGATATTGGCGTACTCGCAATATCGCGCCGTCACGGGCAAGGACTTTCTGAACGCGCTCGTGCTGGGCGTCGAAACGGAGTTGCGCATTGGCAATGCGGTGTATCCGAATCATTACGATGTCGGCTGGCACATCACCGGTACGTGCGGCGTGTTCGGCTCGGCGGCGGCGACGGGCAAGCTGATGGGACTGAGCGTCGAGCAGATGGTCTGGGCGCTCGGTCTCGCCGCCTCGCAGCCGGTCGGCTTGCGCGAGTCGTTCGGCTCGATGAACAAGAGCTTCAATCCCGGCCGCGCCGCCGCGAACGGCATCTTCGCGGCACTGCTCGCGGGCCAGAACTACTCGAGCTCGGACGGCATGATCGAAGCCAAACGCGGCTGGGCCAACACGATCAGCACGAAGCAGGATTATCGCGAGATCACGGAGGGCCTCGGTTCGCATTGGGAATCGACGTTGAATACGTATAAGCCTTTCGCGTGCGGCATCGTCATTCATCCGTCGATCGATGCAGCGATCCAGTTGCGCAATCAGGAACACTTGAGCGCGGATCAGATCGCGCGCATCGATCTTCGCGTGCATCCACTCGTGCTCGAACTGACGGGCAAGAAGACGCCGCAGATTGGGCTCGAAGGCAAGTTCAGCATCTATCACGCGGTGGCGATCGCGATCATCGACGGCGCGGCGGGCGAGAAACAGTTCAGCGACGCCAAGGTACGCGACCCGAAGACAATCGAGCTGCGCGACAAGGTGAACGCGATCGTCGATCCGTCCATCAAGCCGGAACAGGTCGACGTGACGATCACGCTGAAGGATGGCCGCAAGCTGCACAAGTACATCGAACACGCGATCGGCAGCACGCAAGTGCCGATGACCGACAAGCAGCTCGAAACCAAGTTCTCCGATCTGGCGGACGGCATCCTCACGCCGGAGCAAACGCGCGCGCTGATCGATAAATGCTGGCACGTCGAGCAACTGGACAGCGCGAGCGAAATCGCGACTTCGGCGCTGCCGCGATGATCGTTCATCCGAAGAGCGCCAGCTCGATGTATCGGCGTTCCATCCGACGATATAAGCAAAGAACATTGACGTCGCGTTAATGCGCCCGAATACTGCGGGCTGCAGGGCGTCGCCTGCAACTGCTTAATCATCCGTCGCAAATGAATGCGTTATAGATCAGGAGAATCGATCGCGTCGCGTCTTCCATAAAACCTGTCGATGCAAGGAAACGTCAATGAAGAATGCCTTGTCCGTGAGCTTCGCCATGAAAGCTGCCGTTGCAGTCTCCACTGTCACGTTCGCGATGTGCGCGAGCGCCGTCGAGCCGATCAAGATCACGCTAGCAAATTGGGCCGATACGCAGGCGGTCGTCTATACCGCGAAGTACGTTCTCGAAACGAAGCTGCAACAACCCGTTACCCTGACCACGGCGGACCTCGGCATTCAGTTTCAGGGCATCGCGCGCGGCGATGTGGACCTGATGCTCGGCGCGTGGCTTCCGGTCACGCACGCGGCCTACTACGCGCGCTTCAAGAACGACATGGAAGATCTCGGCGTCATCTATTCCGGCGCGAAGATCGGCTGGGCGGTGCCGGATTACGTGCCCGAGAGCGAAGTGGCGTCCATCGGCGATCTGAACAAGCCCGAAGTCAAGAGCAAGTTGAACAGCACGATTCAGGGCATCGAACCGGGCGCGGGCGAGATGGTCGCTTCGGAAAAGGCGCTGAAGGAATACGACCTCGCCGGATATAACCTCATTCGCGCAAGCGAGGCCGGCATGTTGACCGCCGTTGCGCGCGCGTATCAATCGAAGAGCTGGATCGTCGCGACGGTGTGGAGTCCGCACTGGCTCTGGCAGAAGTACAAGATGCGTTATCTGAAAGATCCCAAGGGCGTGCTCGGCGGCGACGAGCAGATTCACGGCTTCTCTTCCAAGCAGTTCGCGACGAAATTTCCGCGCGCGAATGTCTTCATCCGGCACTTCAAGCTGACGCTGGCGGATGTCGAATCGATCGAGCTCGACGGCAACGCATCGAACGACTGGAGCGCGGCGGCGAAGAAGTTCGTCGACAGCCATCCCGAGAAGGTCCAGGCGTGGCTCCAGCAATAGGCGCGAAGCCGCGCCCGGCCTTGCACGCCGGGCGCGGCGGCGTCGTCGGACCGCCGATTACCTAGGTAATTGGCACGTATGGACCTAAGTAATTTGAGCACTTACGCTCCTTTCAATCCGGATCGAATCCGACACGCGAAAGGGGTGAAGCGCCATGCCACATCAAGCAACTCACGAGGTCGATACCAAAACGCTGAGACGTGTCATCGCGGCGGCGTCGATCGGAAACTTTGTCGAATGGTTTGATTTCGCGGCGTACGGCTTTCTCGCGACCATCCTGACGCGCGAGTTCTTTCCCAGTGGCGATCCTACGGTCGGTCTCCTGAAGACGTTCGCGGTCTTCGCGGTCGCCTTCGCATTCCGTCCGCTCGGCGGCCTCTTCTTCGGCGTGGTCGGCGACCGCATCGGCCGCAAGCGCACGCTCGCTTTCACCATCCTGTTGATGGCCGGCGCCACGACGCTGATCGGGCTGCTGCCGACTTATGCGAGCATCGGCTATTGGGCGCCGCTGCTTCTCACGATCATCCGCTGCGTGCAGGGCTTTTCCGCAGGCGGGGAATACGCGGGCGCGTGCGCCTATGTGATGGAGCACGCGCCGCGCCGACGCCGCGCGTTCTTCGGCAGCTTCGTTCCGGTCTCGACGTTCTCTTCGTTCGCATGCGCGGCCGTTGTCGCCTATGCGCTCGAATCGTCGCTCTCGCCCGCGGCGATGGTCGACTGGGGCTGGCGCGTGCCGTTCCTGATCGCGGCGCCGGTCGGTCTCATCGGCGTGTATCTGCGCGTGAATCTGCACGAGACGCCGGCATTCCAGGCGCTCGAAGGCAAGCATGAAGTCGCGCATGCGCCGCTGATGGAAACCCTGCATTCGCAGTCCGGAAACATTCTGAAGCTCGGCGCATTCGTTTCGGTGACGGCGCTTTCGTTCTACACGTTCACGACGTATTTCGCGACCTACATGCAGGTCGCCGGACATCTGACGCGCGGAACATCGCTTCTCGTGACCGTGCTCGCGCTCTTCTTCGCCGCGGCGCTGTGCCCGCTCGCCGGTCTGTTCTCCGACCTCGTGGGCCGCCGCGCGACGATCGCGACGACGTGCATCTTCATCATCGTCTCGGTCTATCCCGCCTTCGCGCTCGGCGGATCGGGAAATCTGTCGCCTTCGCTGCTCGGCGTTGCGCTGCTCGCGGTGGGCGCGGTGCTTTCGGGCGTGGTCACTGCTCCGCTTCTTTCGGAAGTGTTCGCGACGAAGACGCGATACACCGCATCCGCGATCACATACAACCTCGCGTACACGATCTTCGGCGGCACCGCGCCGCTCGTCGCGACGTGGCTGATCGCGGAAACGGGAACGAATCTGTCGCCGGCGTATTACCTGATCGCCGTATCCATCTTCGCGATGATCGGCGGCCTCTCGCTGCGCGAAACGTCGAAGACCGCGCTCGAAGAAGCAGGTTCGTCGAACAACAGCGCAAGCAGTGGCCCGGCCGTCGAGCGCGGCATCAAGAGAACCATCTGAACGGATACACGCGATGAATAGCCTTCACGATTCGAGCATCATCATCGACGGACTGAACATCTCGAAGTTCGAGCGCTCCGTATTCGAAGACATGCGAAAGGGCGGCGTCACCGCCGTGAACTGCACCGTGTCGGTGTGGGAAGACTTCCAGAAGACCATCGATAACATCGCGGAAATGAAGCAGCAGATCCGCGAATACAGCGAGATTCTGACACTCGTACGCACGACCGACGACATCCTGCGCGCGAAGAAAGAGAACAAGACCGGCATCATCTTGGGCTTTCAGAACGCGTATGCGTTCGAGGACAACCTCGGCTATATCGAGGTGTTCAAGGAGCTGGGCGTGAATGTGGTCCAGCTTTGCTATAACACGCAGAATCTCGTCGGTACGGGTTCTTATGAACCGGATGGCGGCTTGTCGGGATATGGCCGCGAAGTGATTCAGGAGATGAATCGCGTCGGCATCATGGTCGATCTTTCGCATGTGGGCGCGAAGACTTCTTCCGATGCGATCGCCTGCTCGAAGGAACCCGTCACCTACTCGCACTGCTGCCCTTATACGTTGAAAGAGCATCCGCGCAACAAGACGGATGAGCAATTTAAGGAGATTGCCGAAGCGAACGGTTTCGTCGGCGTGACCATGTTCATGCCCTTCCTGAGACGAGGCGCCGATGCGACCGTCGACGATTATCTCGAAGCTATCGAATACGTCATCGATCTTATCGGTGAAGACAAGGTCGGTATCGGAACGGACTTCACGCAAGGCTATAGCACCGAGTTCTTCGACTGGATCACGCACGACAAGGGCCGTTATCGCCGTCTGACGAACTTCGGCAAGGTCGTGAATCCGGAAGGCATTCGCACGATCGGCGAGTTTCCGAACATCACCGCCGCGATGCAAAAGGCCGGCTGGAGCGAATCTCGCATCAGGAAAGTGATGGGCGAAAACTGGCTGCGCGTATTCGGTGAAGTCTGGAACGGTTGAAGCGAAAGTCCGTGCGAAAAGTGCCGAACCTCGGTGTTACAGTAACTTTTCGCCAGACGCGACAATCTTCCCGACATGACCGATTCGCCCAAGCTCGACTACGAGGACTTGTTCAGGCATTTGCCCGTGGCCGTCATCGTCGCGAGAGAGCGGATCATGGTCGACTGCAATGCACGCGCGCTGGAACTCTTCAGGGCAAAACGCAGCGATATCATCGAGCAGTCGTTCTCGAAGCTCTATCCCGAGCAGAAGGATTTCACCACCACCGGTCATCGTCTGGCGCCGCTGCTTGCAAAGCATGCCGTATTCAGCGATGACCGCATCATGCGGCGTGTCGACGGAAGCTATTTCTGGGTGACGGTCGGCGGCTTCGGCTATAACCCGAAGCGGCCTTTCGAGCTTGCGGTCTGGACGTTCACGGATCTGTCGCAAGGCACGAAGCAATCAGACAACGCAAGCCTGCTGACCGAGCGCGAGCGCGACGTCGCCGCGCTGCTCGTGCATGGCATGACGAGCAAGGAGATCGGCAAGGAGTTGAACATCAGCCCTCGCACGGTCGACATCCATCGTGCAAGCCTGCTGCGCAAATACGGCGCGCGAGCCACACAAGACCTGATCGCGCGGCTCCTGGCCTGAATCGGTGCGAACTGCCGCAATATTCAGACGAAAGCGCTCGCATAAAGAAACATTTTCCGATGCCGATAACCTGAAGCAGAAGGAGCCGGACGCCAGATCGTTCGCGCCTTTTCGACATTCATAACGCGTGTTCCGCAGCCATACGGCGCGGGCCGACGACATCCGGAAGAGAAAGAAGCAATGGTCTTCAGCTACAGGGACATGATGGTCACGCCGGCGGCGGTCCGGCACGGCGACGCGTTTGCCGCGACGGCGCGAATCCAGGATTTGAACGGGATGGAGCGTTCGGTGCGCTTGGCCGGCGAGTTTCCGAACGTCGAAGAAGCGATCCGCTATGCGATTGCGGCCGGCTTCGAATATATCGATTACGAGCAAAGCTGCTGAACTCCGCGAGGCGCGCCGCGTCCGCGACGCACCTCGAAGCTACGCATCGAGGGAAGCGTTGCGCTTCCCCTGGCTCGTCAACTCAGCTTGACCGAGGTTGCATCGGCGGTCAGATAGCCCACCGCCGCGCCGTAGCGATCCTTGTAGTTCGCGCGGATCAGCGGATCGAGCGTCGCCTGCACCTTCGAATGCAGCGGCGTTTCCCAGTCGCCCGCATGCTGGAAGTTGCTCATGATGTAGGTCCAGCCGTTGATCTCGTCGACCGCGTGCAGGCCCGTCGATTCAGCGCCCGACGGCGCCGACAGAATGCGCGACAGCGACTTCGTATCGACGTTGTATGCCCACAGGAAGTTGTTGACGTGCCGGCCGCTGTCTTCCCCGATGAACAACGTGCGCAGCTTCTCGGAGAACTTGAGGTTATCCGGATTCGCGATGCGCTCCGGGTTGCCGATGTTGCCGAGCGCATCGGCGGAAATGTCTTCGCCGACGAGCGCGGCGGGCGCGGCCATGTCGACCGGAACCCATTCGCTGTTGATCGCCGCGCCGGTCAGATCCTTCTGTCCGCCCTTCAGATTGAACGCGTACACCGCGCCGGAGTTGATGGTCTTGTCGACGGCGAATTCGGCCGCGTGCGCGTCGCCCTTGACCATAGACTTGACGATCTGCGACATCGCCGAGTACACGATCTTGTCCTTCGCATTGACCGTCGTGCCTTCGAGCTTCGTGAAGCACATGCTCGCGCCGCGCAATGCCGCGTAGCGATGCGTCTCCAGAAACGCGGCCGCCTTCTCCATGCCCGGCTTGATGCGAATCCAGTTGAACGCGCCGTTGTAGTTGATGCGCGTATAGCTCGCATCGAGCGTCGCGCCGACGGTCGCATCGCTGACGACATCCATGATGTCGGCGAGCGTCAGCGTGTTGGCGAGGTTCTCGATTTCATCGCTCGTCGCGTGGCCGAGGTTCATCCACGTCAGATTGGCCGAGCCCGCGCCCGCCGATGACGTCATCGCGCATTTCGCGACGTAAAGCGTGCCGGCCGAAAGATCCGCTTCCTTGTCCGCGACGAACATGAAGACGCCGCCGTTGGTCGCGTCGTCGCCCATCATGACGGTGCGCTTGTCGGGCATCACTTGAATCAGCTCGTGCGAGATGCGGCCGAGGCAATAGTGCTTCTTGATCGTGCCGGTGCCGTCCGGGTTGACGGTGACTTCGGGCACATGGCCGTAGTGATACGGACGGGCCTTCGTTTGATCGCCGTAAAGGTTCCGGCTATACGCGAGGAACTGCGCGTCCTTCGAGCCGAGCGCCGCATCCGGCTCGTACTCTTCGCTCGACAAATGCGTGTTCCACGGCGAGAGGCTCGCGCCGCACGTGATCCACAGACCGTTCGCCTTCGACGTATCGACGTTCGCGTAGCTCACGAGCGTCAGCTTGCCGGTGGCCGGATCCTGATCGAGCGTCAGCACGGCGATCGGCGACGGCAGGCGGCCGTACATGCTCGCGGCGTTCTGGTCGCGCGTCGTGTATTCGAACTGCACGACGGCGAACACGGCGTTGCCCTTCACGCCCTTGACGGTCGTCTTGTCGAGCTTGATGAGCGACGTGCCGTCCGGGCAGTCCGAGAAGAACTGGCGCTCCTTGCCCGCCACCGACTTGTCGATGATCGGCTGATTGTCGATATCGAAATAGCCGCCCGCGACGATGGTGCCGCCGGCCGTGTTCGGCACGACATCGCCCGTCACGAAGAACGGCTGATACGCGAGTTTGTACGCGCGATTGCTGCCGTCGCTGAAGTTCACGGTCATGGTCGAGCCGACGGTGGTCTTCGCCATCGCCGCGGGATCGGCGAGCGTCGGCGCGGCCATGCTGCTGAACGTCGCCGTGGTGAACGCAGCCGTCGACGCGGGCGCGGACGCGTTCGTCGCCGCGTTGCTGTCGCTGCCGCCGCATGCGGTGGCGAGCAGCGAAGCGGCGGTCGCGCCGCCGAGCGGCAGCATCGGTGCGCCGGCGAGAATCTTGAGAGCTTTGCGGCGGGAGAGGTCGAGTGGCAGCGCCATGTGTGGTTCGAGTCCTTGATCGTGGGTTTGTACCGGCGATGAATGTCCCTGCTTCGGGCCGTTGCAGCCCGATGTGCCGGTTGACGCGCTACTTTAGGAAAGAAATGTGAAATTTGTTTGACAGGACGCTGTAATCTCTTGATTCCTCGACCGGAACGTAGAAATTCTCCGCTGAGGCTTTGCTATCGGCCGCTGGACCGACGGTTCCGATTCCGGCGGCGGCAATTTCAACGCCAACCAGGGCGCGCATTACGTCGTCGGCAATCGGCTGACGCTCGCCAAACGCACGGGCACCCTCGCCTGCACCAATCTGATGGCCACGTCGCCCGATCGGATCCGACAGCAACGCAAGCGTCACGAAGGACACCGTCTTCGCGGGCGGACAGGTCATGGGCGGCGGCATGAACGTCATGTCGCGACTGATGGGCAACGATGCGACGCATCCTCCCATCGCGATCGTGTACGCCGCGAAGCGGCCCGACACGGGAGACGTCACCGGCGCCGTCGTGCTGGCGTGCTGGCGTGCTGGCGTGCAACTGATCGCCGCGCGACCGTTCTTATCGCATCGCGAAGAAAGGCCACTCATCAGTGGCCTTTTTTTGGCTTCCAGTCTTGCGAAGGCGGCGCGTTCCCCACACGCTCCGACAATCAAACCACGCGCTTCCCGCAACTGACGCAGTACCGCCCGCCCGCCTGGATCGACGTGCCGCACGTCGGGCATCGGCTGGGATCGAGCGGCGTGTCGCACTGCTTGCAGACGGCCGTGTCCGGCGGATTCGACTTGCGGCATTGCGGGCAGATCACATCGGGCGGCAGCGGCGGAATCGAGCCGGGATGACGGCCCCACGATTCATCGCCGTCGTATTCCTGATAGCCGTCCCGATGACGCCGGTCATGCTCTCTCCGATGGCTGCCGTGCCCGCCGTGCCCGCCGTGCCCGCCATGTCCGCCGAAGTGACCGTTCTCGAACAGCTTCCGCAAGAAACTCATGATTTGCTCCTTTTGCTGGTGAGGTGCTCAGTTGAAGCGCTTGTGCAGAATGCGCAGCCCGTTGCCGACGACAAGCAGGCTTGCGCCGACATCCGCGAACACGGCCATCCACATCGAACCGAGTCCGGCCACGGCGAGCGCGAGAAACACGCCCTTCACGACGAGCGCGAACGCGATGTTCTGCACGAGAATCGCGTGCGTCGCCGACGAAAGACGGATAAACGCGGCGATCTTGCGCAGGTCGTCGTCCATCAGCGCGACGTCGGCGGTTTCGATGGCCGTATCGGTGCCCATCGCGCCCATCGCGAAACCGATGTCCGCGCGCGCCAGCGCAGGCGCGTCGTTGATGCCGTCGCCGGCCATGCCGACCGCGCTGCCGTCCGCGCCGAGACTTTCGATGGTGCGCAGCTTGTCCTCGGGCAACTGGCCCGCCTCGACGCGATCGATGCCGACCGCGCTCGCGATGGCGCGCGCCGTGTGCGGGTTATCGCCCGAGAGCATCGCCGTCTGCACGCCGAGCGCGTGAAGCCGGGCGATCGCGTCGCGGCTCGATTCCTTCACGGTGTCCGCCACGGCGAAAAGCCCGAGGACGTTGTCCGCATCGGCGAGCATCACGACGGTCCTGCCTTCACGCTCCAGCGCTTCAGCCCGGCGCTTCGCATGGCTCGCGCCGCGTCCGATGTCTTCCATCATTCGCTGATTGCCGAGCCAGTAAGCACGGCCTTCGACGACACCGCGAACGCCGCGCCCCGGCACCGCTTCGAACGCCTCCACCGCGATGCGCGGCACGCCGTCCTGGCTCGCGGCCTGCGCGATCGCGAGCGAAACCGGATGATCGGAACGGCCCGCGAGACTCGCCGCGATCGCGCGCACGCGGCCTTCGTCCATGCTCCGGTCGAGCAGCGCGAAATGCGTCTGCACCGGCTTGCCGTGCGTGATCGTGCCGGTCTTGTCGAACGCGAGCCAGCGCAGGCGCCGTCCGCGTTCGAGAAAGGTTCCGCCCTTCACGAGGATGCCGTGCCGCGCCGCCGCGGCGAGTCCGCTGACGATCGTCACCGGCGTCGAGATGACGAGCGCGCACGGACACGCGATGACGAGCAGCACGAGCGCGCGATAGATCCACGCGTACCACAACTCGTCGAACGCGAGCGGCGGCACGACCGCGACCGCTATCGCCACGAGAAGCACGAGCGGCGTATAGATGCGCGCAAAACGATCGACGAAACGTTGCGTCGGCGCCTTCGCACCTTGCGCGCTTTCGATCGCGCGGATGATGCGCGCAAGCGTCGTGTCCTTCGCCGCCGCCGATACGCGAAACTCGAACGAGCCGGTTTCGTTGACGGTGCCCGCGAACACATCGTCGCCCGGCGACTTTTCGACGGGCAGGCTTTCGCCGGTGATCGGCGCCTGGTTGACGGCGGAGCGCCCGGACGTGACGACGCCATCCAGCGCGATGCGCTCGCCCGGCCGCACGCGCACGACGGCGCCGCGCGTGACGGCGCTCGCTTCCATCGCGCGCCACAGGCCGTCGGCTTGCAGAACGGTCGCCGTGTCGGGCGCGAGCTTCATGAGTCCCGCGATCGCGTTGCGCGCCCTTTGCAGCGACTTCGCCTCGATGAGTTCGGCGATCGTGAAAAGCGCCATGACCATCGCGGCTTCCGGCCACTGTCCGATGATCATCGCGCCGGTCACGGCGATGCTCATCAGCGCGTTGATGTTGAGGTTGCCGTTGCTGATGGCGATGAAGCCCTTGCGATACGTCGAGAAGCCGCACGAAGCGATCGCGGCGAGCGCGAGCGCGACGACGAGCCAGGACGGTCCGCCGAACCCGCTCGCAGCCTCCGACGCCGCCGCCGCAACGCACGCGAAGGCGAGCATCCACACCGCGCGCTTGCCTGCGGGCGCGTCGTTGCGGGGTTCGGTGCGCGGCGTGAAGCCCAGTGCGCGCAACGCATCGAGAACGGATGCGAGCGCGTTGGCATCGTGTTCGACGGTCAGCACGCGACGCAGCAGATTGAACTCGACCGATCCGACTCCCGGCATGCCCGCGAGCTTCTTGCGGATCAGCGTCTCTTCGGTCGGACAATCCATCTCGTCGACGACGATCTCCGTCCGAACCGAAGCTTTCGTCTTTATTTCGTATTCCTTTAAATCATTTCGGACACGACGATCAGCCGGCTCAGGCCGGGGCTTGCCGATGCTCTCGGGACGTAACATACTGGCTCCTTTTCTTGACTTTTCCCGAATTGAACACCTTGGAGCCACTCCAGGGTCAAGAAAAAAGGATGCCGAAATGAAGATAGGGGAACTGGCGCGCATAGCGAATTGCACGCCCGATACGATCCGCTTCTACGAAAAGGAAGGGCTGATTCCGCCGCCTGCAAGGACGGACGCGAATTACCGGACTTACGACAAGACGCATGTCGAACGCCTGCGCCTTATCCGCAATTGCCGCGAGCTCGACATGACGCACGACGAAGTGCGCGCCCTGCTCTACGCATTGCAGGCGCGCTCGCCGGATTGCCGCGAAATCGATGCGCTCGTCGATGAGCATATCGGCCACGTAAGCGCGCGCATCGACGAATTGATGAGGCTGCGCGACCGGCTCACCGCATTGCGCGAGACATGCCGCGGCGAGCACGCCGTCGATTCGTGCGGGATCGTGCACGAACTGACATCGCAGAAGACGCCGGGACGCAGAACGAAGAAGTCACACGTCGGCTAGCGCTTCGTCCTGCATGCGCGTTACATGCGGCTTGCGTCGATGACCGCATCGGCGAATGCTTTCGGCGCTTCTTGCGGCAGATTGTGGCCGATGCCGCCCGCGACGTTCCGATGCTCATACTTGCCCGTGAACTTCTTGGCATACGCCGACGGATCGGGATGCGGCGCGCCGTTGGCATCGCCTTCCATCGTGATCGTGGGCACGCCGATCGTCGGCGCGCTCGCGAGCCGCTGTTCGAGCGCGTCGTATTGCGCTTCGCCCTGCACGAGCCCGAGACGCCATCGATAGTTGTGAATCACCACGGCGACGTGATCGGGGTTATCGAACGATTTCGCGGAACGGTCATACGTCGCGTCGTCGAAGTTCCATTTCGGCGATGCGAGTTGCCAGATCAGCTTGTTGAAAGCGTGACGGTTCGCCTCGTAGCCCGCCTGGCCGCGCTCGGTCGCGAAGTAGAACTGATACCACCATGCGAGCTCGGCTTTCGGCGGCAGCGGCGCGCGATTCGCCTGCTGGCTGCCGATCAGATAGCCGCTCACCGAGACCATCGCCTTCACGCGTTCCGGCCACAGCGCCGCGATGATGTTCGCCGTGCGCGCGCCCCAGTCGAACGCGCCGAGCGTGGCCTGCTGAATCTTGAGCGCATCCATCAACGCGATGATGTCCACCGCGACCACCGCCTGCTGTCCGTTGCGCGGCGTGTCGGCGGAAAGAAAGCGCGTGGAGCCGTACCCGCGCAGATACGGCACGATCACGCGATAACCCTGCGCCGCGAGCATCGGCGTGACTTCCGCGAATGCGTGGATGTCGTAGGGCCAGCCGTGCAGCAGGATCACCACGGGACCGTTCGCCGGACCCGCTTCCGCATAGCCGATGTTGAGCGCGCCCGCGTCGATCTGGCGAATGCCGGCGAAGCCCGCACTCGACGATGCGCGCGGCGCGGTCTGCGCGCGCACGAGGTCGCTGAAACCGAGCTGCATCGCGCCTACACTCGCGACCGCCGTGCCGAGCAAGCGTCGGCGCCGCGCGTTGATCTGATCGTCCGGCATCTTTTGATTCTCCTTGTCCATGTAGTCGATGAAAAACGTTCACGCAGCCGATGCGCGCAGTTCGGCGAGCGTCGGCCCGAGCGGTCGCACACGCATGCGCGAATCGAGATTGCGCCAGGGCAGATCGGCCGGATCGGCGGCCATCGGGCCGGGCGCTTTCGCGACGAGCACGCGCTCGGCGATCGGCTCGAAATCGGCGCGGAAATGCACCGAGCTCTTGTTCACCAGAATCTTCATGCGCTCCGGCTCGATGCCCGCAACGCGAAAGAGATTGCGGTCGAAGACCTGCATCTTGATGCTGCTCACCGCGATACGCACGCCGCCGATACGCAGGCAAGCGGTCGGTCCCAGTTCGCCCGACATGCCATTGAGCATCGGGCCGTCGAAGCGAAAGCGGCCATCCGACAAATACTCGACTTCGAACTCGCCTTCAAGCGGCGCGTCGCCGGGCACGTTCGAGCCGCCGCCCAGCGCTATCCTGATGCGCGCGCCGACGCCCGCGCGATGCGCCGCATGCGCCGCCTTCTCGTCCCAGATAACGCCTACCGCAGCGTCGCGCGCGTCGTGGCGCAGCAGTGCGCGGACCATGCCCATCGTGTTCGAATCGCCGCCGACGCCCGGATTGTCCTGCGTATCCGCGATGATGACGGGCTTGCCCGCATCGCGGCTCGCGTCGATCGCTTCACGCGCGGCTTCATCGGGAGAGAGGAACGGCACGTTCCAGCGCGCTTCTTCGTCCACGAGTTGCGTGTATAGCTTGTCGACCGCGAAGTCCGCCGCCTCGCCGTCGAGCGCGTAGCCCCAGAACACCGGACCGCATTCGTCGAAATCCGATGCCGGAAAGCCCGGCGCGAACGACAGCGACACGACATCCTTCTCCAATGTCTCGAGCATGGCGTACATGCCGCGTGCCGGTTCGACGAGCGTGCACATGCCGTTCACCGGAATCAGAAACGGGATGCGCCGCATCGCGCGCGCGAACGGCTTCCCGTGTTCGATGCGCTTTGCCAGCAGATGCGCCGCGCGCAAGCCCGTTTCGGCCATATCGACGTGCGGATACGTGCGATACGCGACGAGTGCATCCGCGAGTTCGACCATGCGCGCCGTGACGTTCGCATGCAGGTCGAGCGAAACGACGAGCGGCATCGCATCGCCGACGATGTTGCGCACGCGCGCCAGCAGTTCGCCTTCGCCATCGTCGAGATGTTCGGCGACCATCGCGCCGTGCAGATCGAGATAGATCGCGTCGAAGCCGCCTGCCTGCACGCGATCGACGATCGCGCCCGCGATGCGCTCGTATGCGTCCTGCGTCACATGCGCCGATGCGCTCGCGCCCGCCCAGATCACCGGAATCGGCTCGTGCCCTTGCGCCTCGGCCCATTGAATGAAACCGCCGATCGGCACGTTCACGTCGCGCAGCTTGAGGACATCGTCGCCGTGCGCCATCGGCGGAAAGCCTTCGCCCTGGATGAAGCTCTGGTAGCTCGCCTTCGTCGGCGCGAAGGTGTTCGTTTCGTGCTGGAATCCTGCGATCAGAATCTTCATGACCTTTGTCCTTTCGAGTATCGATTGATGTTCAGGCCGCGCGTGCCGTGGCCGCGGCAGCCGTGCGCCTGTTCGCGAGAATCAGCACGCAGGACAGCGCCGCCATGCACGCCATCACGACGAGGCCGCCGTTCGTGCTGCCGGTTGCGGACTTGACCCAGCCGATCATCGCGGGGCCCCAGAATCCGCCCGACAAGCCGATCGTGTTGATGAGCGCGATGCCGCCCGCCGCCGCGGGGCCGGAAATCGTTTCGGAAGGAATCGCCCAGAACACCGTGTAGGCCATCCACATGCAGGCGGTGGCGAGCGTGAGCAGCGCGAGCGTCGCGACGACGTTGCCGTTCGCATACGGCGTCATCACGAGCAGCGCGGCGGCGGCGAGCGCGGGCACTGCGCTGTGATAGCGGCGCTCGCCGACCTTGTCGGAACGGCGGCCCGCTGCGTACATCGCGACGGCCGCGGCGACGTACGGAATCGCGACGTACCAGCCGAGGCGGATCGTGTCGTGCATGGAGCCGCTGAGACCCTGCTCCTTGATGAGCGTCGGCAGCCAGAAGCTGATCGCGTAGATTGGAAAGATGATGCAGAAGTACGCGATCGCCAGCAGATAGATGCGCGGGTTCTTCGCGATCTCCGCGAACGATTCGATGCGATGCGACGCGCCGCCGTGATGACCGACTTCCGCCTCGACGAGCCGCTGTTCGTCCTGCGTGAGCCAGCGCGCATCGGCGGGACGATTGGCGAGCACGCGCCACACGAGCGCGCCGAGCGCGATGCACGGCAGGCCTTCGACGAGGAACATCCACTGCCAGCCCGCGAGTCCGCCGACGCCGCCGAGCGACGCAATCAGCCACGCCGACAGCGGCCCGCCGACGACACCGCCGAGCGGCCCCGCGACGAACACGAGCGCAATCGCGCGCGCCATGCGCTTCGGGCCGTACCAGTTCGAGAGGTAATAGATCATGCCTGGCGCGAAACCCGCTTCGAAGACGCCGAGCAGGAAGCGCATCGCGTAGAACGCGGGCACGTTGCGCACGAAGAGCATGCACGCCGACGTGATGCCCCACAGCACGAGAATGCGGCTGAACGTGAGACGCGCGCCGATCTTCGGCAACATCAGGTTGCTCGGAATCTCGAACAGCACATAGCCGATGAAGAAAATCCCCGCGCCGACGCCGTACGCTGCATCGGAGAAGCCGAGATCGCTTTGCATCTGAAGTTTCGCGAAGCCCACGTTCACGCGGTCCAGATACGCGAACATGTAGCACGCGATGAGGAGCGGCAGCAGCCGCCAGTTGATTCTGCTGTAGAGCGCCGAAACGGCATCGCCGCTGCGCAGGGTCTGGATCGTCGACATCCGCGTCTCCTTGTCTCGTCTTCCCTTTCTCGGGTAAGGCGATGTTGAGCGCGTGCGACCGTGCGAGCAAGAGCAACAAAGTTCACGTATCGTTGCTCTGCAAGCAACGCATTCCTTCCCATACGGACGACAACCATGCGCGAAATCAATCAGCAACGTCTGCGCTATTTCCACGAAGTGCTCACGCACGGCACGATTCGCGGCGCGGCGGATCATCTGAACACGTCGCCGTCGGTGATCGCGCGGCAGATCAAATTGCTGGAAAACGAACTCGACACGACGCTCTTCGAGCGCGAGCCGCGCGGCGTGCGGCCGACCGAAGCGGCGTTCCATCTGCTCGAATTCTGGCGCGGCTATCGTTCGCAGCAGGAGAAGTTCGAGGATCAGCTGCATGCGCTCAAAGGCCTGCAGCAAGGGCAGATTCGTCTCGCGGTGAGCGAAGGCTATGTCGATACGCTCGTCGACGATGTGCTCGCGCCGTTCTGCGCGCGCTATCCGCGCCTCGAAATCGACGTGCAGATGCTCGCGGTCGACGATCTGCTCGAAGAAGTCGCGCAGAGCCGCGCGCATATCGGGCTCGCGTACAACCCGCCGCCGCACGAGCGCATCGAGATTCGGGCAAGCTCGCCGCAGCCGGTCGTGCTGCTCGCGCGGCGCGATCATCCGCTGGCGGTGCGCGGCGGCGTCGCGCGGATTCGCGATCTGCTCGAGTATCCGCTCGCGCTGATGCCGCCCACGTTCGGCATCGGCCATGTCGTGAAGATGCTCGAAACCACCGACGATCTCGCGATCCGCCCGACGCTCACGACGAACTCGCTCGGCGCGTTGAAGCGCTTCGTGGCCGCGGAAAATTTCATGACGCTGATCGGCGAATTCGCCGCGTATCGCGAGCTCGCGAGCGGCGAGTTGACGACGATACCGGTCGCGCATCCGCTTTTCGAGAGCGCGCAGGCGAAGCTGCTCGTGAAAGCCGGACGTCCGCTCGCGGCCGGGCCGCAGGAACTGCTCGACTGGATTCTGACCCGCATGCCGATGTTCGCGCATGCGGGCGCCGCGCCCGTCAGACGAACGCGCGCTCGGGCACGTCGCAAGTGATCGCGGAACGGGGCTTGCTGCGTTACGGAAAACATCTTCAGGAGAATGCGATGAACCGCGAAACGTCAGATCCCGTGCAGCGCGCCGACGAACGCCGCGAGGCGCTCGGCGAGGGCGACGTCAAGGAAAAAAGCGATGGCACGATCGAGCAGCGCGAGCACGGCAATATCGATCCGACGCTCGTTCCGAAGGGCAAGGATCATCCCGAGCAAGGGCCGTACACGCCCGAACACGATCTGAAGGATCCCGACACCTCGCCGGACGCAAGCGCCGACCATCCGAAAGGCAAGCGCGACTCGGAGGCGTGAAACGCCTATTGCCCGCCGTCGAGCTTCGCCTTCTCCGCCGCGATCTGATCGGCGATCTTCGCGGCGAGCGCATCGAGCGAGGCAATCGACTGAACCTCGTTGATGACGAAGCGCGCCGCGGCGCCGTAGGGCTTCGGCGCGGCCGCCGATTTCTGCCCTTTCAGTTCGCCGCTCGTGTCGATCTGCGCCGGCGCGGCGTCCGGGCTCGCCGCGAGATTGGCGAGCTGCACGGTGACATGCGTGTTGGGCGTCTTGTCGGATGAACCCATCGACGGCAACGCGGAGCCGAATCCGCTCGACAGCGTTTCGTCGAACTCCCCGCTGACGAGCCAGCCCGATGCCGGCGGCGGCGAATCCGCCGTCACATGGCAAGCGGCGAGACCTTTCCCGTTCAGCGCCTTGACGATGCCATCCGCCAGCGCCGATGCGTTCTGACCCACTTTCACCGCATTGCGCGCCGACCGCAATCGCGAGCCGAGCACATGCGACGCGCCGCTTTCACGGCTGACGGCCGTGAAGTCGCGTACCTGTATCAGTTGGCCGGCCGCGGGCGGGCACTGCGGCGCGGACTGGGCGCATGCAAGCGAGCCGATCGTGGCCAGCGCAACGCCCAGGCAAAAGGTCTTCATCGGTGCTCTCCGTCGGAGAACGATCGTCGTCAACCGCCGCAGCAACACGCCCAACGCGAAGATCAGGTGGCTCATTGCGTCCATCC
Organism: Caballeronia sp. LZ028; assembly: GCF_031451415.1. Classification (NCBI taxonomy): domain Bacteria; kingdom Pseudomonadati; phylum Pseudomonadota; class Betaproteobacteria; order Burkholderiales; family Burkholderiaceae; genus Caballeronia; species Caballeronia sp. LZ028. The sequence continues at coordinate 1,012,997 of NZ_JARUXN010000003.1, forward strand.
TCCGTTTCCGGCCCGCATCCGCGAATGCCGCGATGATAACGCCGGGCGGCCCGCGCGGGCACGCGTTTAGCGCACGGTCGCGGCGTCTTCTGCGTCTGTCCGCATCATCAGGCTCGCGAGCAGGACGGGGCGGCTCAACAGAAAACCCTGCACCTTGTCGCAGCGCACGTCGCGCAGCGTGTCGAGCTGCTCCTGCGTCTCGACGCCTTCCGCGACCACCGTCACGCCGAGCTTGTGCGCGAGATCGATCACGCCTTCGACGACCGTGCGCACCATCGCGTCGGTGGCGATGTTGTCGACGAAGGATTTGTCGAGCTTCAGCACGTCCGGCCGGAAGCGCGCGAGATAGCTGAGACTCGAATAGCCGGTGCCGAAATCGTCGATGGCGATGCGTACGCCCATCGCGCGAACGTTCGACAGCACGACCTGCGCATCATCGACGTTGTCGATCAGCGCGGATTCGGTGATCTCGAGCGTGATGCGGTTCGAATCGATGCCGGCGCGCCTGATCGCGTGCCGCAGAACCGACACGAGGCGCGGATCGCGGAACTGTTTCGGCGACACGTTGAGCGCGACCGAGCAAGCCTGCGGCAGCGCGAGCGCGAGTTGCGACCCGGCCTGCACGGCCTCGCGAATGACCCAGTGCCCCGCCTCGACGATCAGCGCGCTCTCTTCGAGCACCGGCACGAACGCGCCCGGACCGAGCAGCCCGAGCTGCGGATGATTCCAGCGCAACAGCGCCTCGACACCGACAAGCGCACCCGAATCGACGCGATATTGCGGCTGATAATGCAGCACGAACTCGTTCTCGCGGATCGCGCCGTGCAGTTGCGCTTCGAGATGCGCGCGCGCGAGATCGTCCTTCTCGCGATCGCCGAACACGCGAAACGTGTTGCGGCCCGCGCGCTTCGCGGCGTACATCGCCATGTCGGCGCTGATGAAAAGCGCTTCGGGCGTGCGTCCGTGTTCGGGATAGAGCGCGACGCCGATCGAGCACGTCATCGTCACGCTCTTGCAGTCGATCTCGATCGGACGATGGCACGCGAGCGAGAGCTTGCGGCACGCGCGCTCGATGCTTTCCTGATCGAAGCTGCCGGGCAGGATCACGGTGAACTCGTCGCCGCCCGGCCGCGCGGCCACGGCGCCATCGGGCAGCGTTTCCGCGATGCGTCGCGCGATGGTGCGCAGCACCGCATCGCCGGCGATATGACCGGCCGTGTCGTTGATCGACTTGAAGCGATCGATGTCGATGAAGAGATACGCGAACGGCGCGAGCGCTTCACAGCGCTTCACGAGCGCGTCCATCATCGCGTTGCGATTGGCGAGTCCGGTGAGGCTGTCGGTGTTCGCGAGCCGATGCAGTTCCTGAAGGCGCTGGCGCTCGTCGGTGGCATCGACGCACACGCTCACGACGCGCGACACCGCGCCGTCCTCGATGACCGGATAAATATCTGCGCGCACCCAGCGCGTGCGATCGTGCGGCAGGCAGAGACGAAAATAGCTCTGCGTGGCCGCGCCCGTGTTCACGGCGGTACGCATTTCGTCGCGCAGCGCGGGCAGGTCTTCGGGATGCACGCTTTGCGACCAGGCGGTCTGATCGGCTTCGAGCGCGGACATCGGCATTTCCCACATGCGTTCGAACGCGGAGCTCACATGCAGAAGCTCGCGGAAATCGCGCGTCGCGGTCCAGAAGACGGCATCGACGTGATCTTCCATGTCCTTTTGCACGCGCGCGTTGCCGCGCAATTCGTCGATGAGATTGCGCTCCGCCGTGATGTCGCGCGACTTGCACAGCACCGCGCTCACCCGTCCGTGCTCGCCGTAGACGGGCGCGAAGGTCGACGTCCACCATTTCAGCGTCCCGTTCATCGTGCGGCAGGCTCCGGAGAACGACGTCGATTCACCCGCTTTCGCGCGTTCGAAGGCACGCCGCGCGTCGGGGCCGTCCCAGAGCGCGAGCCAGTCGACGCCGATGAGATCGTCTGCGTGATCCGCTTCGATGAGCTGCCCGCCGACCTCCGAAATGCACATGATGCGGCCTTCGAGCGACAGCAGCTTGAGACAGTCCTCGGCGATGGCGAGCAGCCCATGCGCGACCTGACGTGCGACGAAGATCTTGCGATTCGCTTCGTGCATGCGATGCACGACGAACGCCGCGCCGAAGACGAGCACGCCGAGCAACACGTTCCACGGCAGCGGCACGAAGATGGTTCCGCACGCGGCGGCGAGCACGCCGAGCGGCGCGAGACCGAGCGCACCGAAACGGCGTGCGCGTTCGATGTAAGGCCGGTTCCTGGCGATGGTCTCGCCGATGGTCCCGAGGAAATCGTTGGCGCCTCTCTGCACCGTTCTGGCCCTGTTCTATTGATGGGTTTGATCGGTGTTTATCGGCGCGGAGAAGAAAGTCTTGAGAAAGGAACCGCTACGCCGCGGCCTGCAGCGCCCCCGCGATTTCCTTCGCCAGCGCCTCCGCGCGATACGGCTTGCCGAGCAAGGTCACGTTCGGCCGCAGCACGCCATCGCGCGAGATGATGTCGCGCGTATAGCCGGAGACGTAGATCACCGGCACGGGCCGCTCCTGCGAAAACGCCCATTCCGCGAGATCGGCGCACTTCACTTTGCCGGGCATCACGACGTCGGTGAGAATCAGGTCGACGTTCACGCCGCTTTCGAGCACGCTCATCGCGGCATCGCCGTTAGCGGCGCGCAGCACCGTGTAATGCATCGCTTCGAGTATCGCGACCGTCGACATCAGCACGGCGGGATCGTCATCGACGACGAGCACCGTCGCGCCGCCCGTGTGCGCCGTCATCGCATCGACGCGCAGTTGCGCGGTTTCATCGTCGAAGCTGCGCGGAAAGAACATCTCGACCGTCGTGCCCACATCGACCGAACTCGACACCGCGATATGCCCGCCCGACTGCTTGACGAAGCCGAACACCATCGAGAGGCCGAGACCCGTGCCGTGCCCTTCCGGCTTCGTCGTGAAGAACGGCTCGAATGCGCGTTCGAGCACGTCGGGCGCCATGCCCGCGCCGGTGTCCGATGCGGACAGCTTCACGTATTCGCCCGGATGCAGATCCTTGCCCTCGCACGCCGCGGCATCGAGCGCTTCGTTCGAGCAGACGAGCGTGAGCTTGCCGTCGCCGCGCATGGCATCGCGCGCGTTGATCGCGAGATTCAGCAGCGCGTTTTCCAGTTGATTGCGGTCGACGCAGAAGTTCCATGCGTGCTCCGCGAGCAACGTGTTGATGCATACCGACGGTCCCACTGCATGCCGCAAGAGCTCGCGCATCTCTTTGAACAGGCGCTGCGGATTGATCACGACCGGCGACTGCGGTTGCCGCCGCGCGAACGACAGCAATTGCGAAGCGAGCTTCGCGCCGCGCTGCACGGCTTCCATCGCGGCGTGTACGCGCTCGGGCACGCGGCTGTCCGTCGGCGGCAAATACTGCAGCAATTGCAGGTTGCCGCTGATCGCCTGCAGCGTGTTGTTGAAGTCGTGCGCGACGCCGCCCGTCATCGCGCCGAGCGCTTCCATTTTCAGGCTCTGACGCAATTGCGCCTCCACCGCGATGCGCGCGGCCACGGCTTCGGAGATCTTGTCTTCGAGACCGCGCGTCAGTTCCCGCAAGGTCTCTTCGGCAATCCTGCGATCGTGAATGTCGATGATGACGCCGGGAAAGCGCATTGGTCTGCCGGTTTCGTCGTGGTCGCAGCGGCCGGTGGCGAGAATCCAGGTCCATCGCGCATCGCCGGAAAGGATGCGGTATTCGGCGCGAAACGGCTCGCCGTGCTGCAGCGTGCGCACGATAAGCCCCCTGACGCGTTCCAGATCCTCGGGATGAATCTTCGCGAACGCCGCCTCGATCGGCATGCCGCGCGCCACTTCGTCGAGCGAAAACGAAAACGTGCGCGCGAAGCGCTCATCGCCTTTCACGCGATTGTCGGGAATGTCCCACACGAACGTGCCGAGCACCGCGCCGGAATTGAGCGCGAGCTGCAAGCGCTCATCGGCTTCGCGAAACGCGCGTTCGGCTTCGGCGCGCGTGCGTTCGAGCAGCACGCGCCCGGTCGTTTCGACGACGATCGCGAGCACGCCGACGGGCACGCCTTCGTTCGACGCGACCGGGCTGTAATGCAGATCGAGCCACACTTGCGCATCGCGACCGTCGCGCGGCAACGTAAAGCTCATGTCGCGATACGAAAGCGATTCTCCGCGCAGTCCCGTATCGAGCACATTGCGATTGAACTCGGCCGCCTCGGGCCACGCCGCTTCGATCGGCATGCCGAGAATGCGCGGATGACGCCCGCCCGAAAAATGCGCGTATGCGTCGTTATAGAGCAGCGTGCCTTCGCCGCCCCATAGCACGGCCATCGGCAACGCGTTGCGCAGCATCATCTGCACGACGGAGCGCAACACTTGCGGCCATGCGTCGATGGGACCGAGCGGCGTCGCGCGCCAGTCGTAGTCGCGAATGGCGCGCGCTGTTTCGCCGACCCAGGAATCGAGCTGACGGTGATCGGAGATATTCGAAGTCAAAACCGGCCTTAACTGTCTGAAGAATCGCGTGGTCGTTCGCGAATTCGACAGCATAAAGGCTATTCGTTCAGACCTGAAGCGCTACCCGCCATGCCTCTTATCCGCGCTTCGGTTTGCGCACCGCGCGCACCTTGCCCGTGCGCCCGCCGCCGCAGAAAAAGCGGTCGCGTCCATCCGATTCGAGTCCCGACACGCCCACGCCTTCGGGCATGTCGAGCCGCTCGATGACTTCGCCCGATTGCGCATCGATGTGCCGCAACTCGCTTTCGTCGCCTTCCCACGTCGCGTGCCACAGTTCGCCGTCGATCCACGTCACGCCGGTCACGAAGCGATTCGACTCGATCGTGCGCAGGATCGCGCCATCGTCCGGATCGATCTGATGAATCTTGCGTTCGTTGTACTGCCCGACCCAGAGCGTGCCCTCGGCCCACGCGAGCCCCGAGTCCGCGCCGCCGCCCGGCGCGGGAATCGTCGACACGACGCGACCGGTTCGCGGATCGATCTTCTGGATGCGGTCCTCGGCGATCTGAAACAGATGCTCGCCGTCGAACGCGGTGCCCGCATGCGCCGCGACTTTGAGCGTTCGCGCCTTCTCGCCGCTTTCGGGATCGAAGGCGTTGAGCGTATCGCCGGCGGCGAACCACACATGCTCGCCGTCATACGTGACGCCATGCACGCCGTCGATATCCGGAAAAGGCCCATATTCGCGGATGATTTCCGCCTTCGCGCGTTTCATCGCCGTCCTCCTGATGATTGATTCGATGGCTTCATGCTAATCACTCGCGAGATCGACGGGGAGTAACAAGGCCGTCGCGAATCCGGGCATCGGCGGCGTGGTCCAGCGGCGCGCACGGCCGCGACCGAATGATTGCACCTTGCCGCTCGCGGCGAGCGCATCGAGCGATCGCTGCACCGTGCGCTGACTCGCGCCAAGCGCAATGGCGAGCGCGGAGCTGGACCACGATTCGCCATCGGCGAGAAACGCGAGCAGCGGCGCATGTCCGTCTTCGACGGGCAACGCGAGCACCGCAACGTCGCGCGCGTGAAGCGGCTTCAGCACGAAGCCGCGCGGCGTCGCATCGATGTTCGCGTGTGCGCGCAGCATCGTGCGCAGCCGGCCCATCTCGACGCGCAAGCGCGCGCGATGCGTTTCGTCCGCTTCACGAATGCGAAACGCGCGCAGGATCAGCGCGTCGCGAGGCACATCGCCAGGCCACGCTTGCGCGAGCATGCGCGCGAGCGTGAAAAGCACGGGGCGCGTCGCGAGCGACATCGACGTGCCGTTTTCGCGCACGCAAAGACGGCACGCATCGACGACGAAGGCATTCGATGCGAACAGCGCTTCGACTTCATCGAGCCGGAGCAGCCGCTCTTCGCCCTGCGCGATGAGACGCGCGGCGGGCGCGTTGAGGATGCGCCACGCGCTGTCGACTTCGGCGGCGAGCGCGGGAATCGCAGCCTCACGCGCGGCGAGCGTCGCGCGTTCGAGCGCCGCGCGCGCCGCGTGGGTCTGCAGACGGCGCATCGCGATGCCCGCATCGATGAGTTCATGCGCGGCCCGCGATGCAGCGGGCAGCGTCGCATGATCCAACTCGACGAGCATGCGTTGCGCATCGTCGATCCGTCCGATGAGAAGCGCGCGCCGCACTTCGAGATAGCGCGCGTGCGCGGCGTTGACGTGATCGCCGTGCGCTTCGAGAATCGCGCGCGCCTGATCGAGCGCCTTCGCGGGCCACGCGAGATCGCGCGATGCGAGCGCGATTTCCGCTTCCGCAACGATGCAGCGCGAACGCGCCAGCGCCTCTTTCGCGCCGAACGCGCGCGCCGCGCTTTTGACGAGCGCGCGCGCCCGAACGAAGTCGCCGAGCTGCGCCATTGCGATGCCGCGCAACGCGAGCGCATTCGCATCCTCGCGCAACGCGATGCGATTCAGCGCGCCGAGCGGATCACCCGCCGCGAGCGCGCGCGCCGCCGCCGTGATCAGCGAATCCATGCGAATCCCGACACACTTGTCACTCCTTTGCCGTGCACGCCCGCGACTAATCTAACACCGTACTCGACGTGCCTTGGCAGGAAGGACATCATGAACATCGAACGAGAAAGCAGCCGCTTCGTCGCGATAATCGCGCTCGTCGTCGTGGCGAGCGTGATCGCGATTCATGCGATGCACATACCGATGTCATCGATGAGCGAGTGGCCGATGCCCGGCGGCTGGATGTCATCGCCCGCCTTCACGCCGATGTGCGGCCGCGCATGGTTGCGCGCGATGGCGGCGTTCATCGGCATGTGGCTCGCGATCGTGAAGGCGACGCTCTTCGTCTTCGATCCGCGGACATTCAACGCGACATGCGACGCGCCAGCACATGCGCGCCCAGCACGCACACGATGCCGATGACTCCGCCCGCGAGCACATGCGTGAGCCGCTCGAACGCATCGGCGGCGGACTGATTCGCCAGCATGATTGCAAGCGCAACGAACATGCAGCGAAAGAAGTATCCGACGATATAGCGCTGAAATGCGACGAGCGTGAGGAACGCGGCGAGCGTCGCGAGCGTGACGGCCATGCCCGAATGCGGCACGACGAAGCGCCCGAGCACGATGCCGATCGGCACGCCCGCGATCACGCCCCACGCGCGGTTCCGCAGCTTCGTGCGCGCCGTATCGACCGAACCGGTGACGATGCTCGCCGCGCCCCAGATCACCCAGTTCGCGTGATCCATGTGCGCGTACACGACCATCATCGCGGCAATGCCGACGCTTGCGAGCATCGCCGCGAGGTCTTCGCCGAAGGGCGCGCGTTCGCCGAAATCATCGAGATTGGACCAGCGTGACGCGGGCTTGCCACGCGAGCGCATATGCGCCGACAACATCGCTGGCACGAGCGCGGCAAGGAGATAAGGCAACCAGGCGGGCGCGGCGTGCAACAACGCATCGACGGTGCGTCCGCCGTGCAGTTCGTTCGCGAGAATGAGCACAGGAATGAAAGTCCAGTTGCCGACCGTGCGAAGTTTCGACCCGCGCGATGCCAGCAGAATCACGCACGCCGCGAGCGTCATGCACGCAACGACGAAGAACGCCGGCACGAGTTCGGCAAGCAGCAGCAGATACGTCCCGGCGATGACCGCGAGTCCGTGCGCGACGACGCCAGGCGGTCTCAACGCGAGCTGGTCTTGCGCGATGGTCGTGGCGATCGCGAGCAGCGACGCCTTCATCCATAGCGCGTTGCCGGTGGCGAGCGCAAGCGCGACGAAAGGCAGCAGCGCGATCGTCGCGTGCGCGAGCGGCCAGAGCTTGATCTCGCTGGCGATACGAAGATGCGGTGCATCGGCGGACATGCGCTGTGGCCTCTTCGTGAGTTCGCATGAAGTTTAGTCGTCGATCCGGGCCAATGTGAACAATCGCTTGCAATGCGCCGTCGATTCCCGGTTCGCTCCGGCAAAACCCTTAAACAGGGCTTCTTCGCATGACCGTGCTAAAACATCATTTAAACGTTTTCTAAAGGACTTTGCGCTGCGGTCGTTATACAGATCAGCCGATGCACTCATCGGCGGCGCGGCAGACGAAGCATCGCCGTCACCGCTCGCGCACGCGCCCTTGCGATGCAGCCACCTTGAGAGAGCTATGTTTTCCACAATCAAAGGCCGACTGGCCTTGGCCATGATGCTTCTGAGCGCACTTCTGATCGCGGTCGGCATGGTCGGACTGATCGGCATGACTCAGTCCAACACAGTCACGCACGACCTCTTCACGAATGAAATGCCGAGCGCGGTATCGGTCGGCAATGCGGAAATGTTCGTGGCGCGCGAGCGTCTCTCCTTCGATCGGGCGGCGCTGAACGTGGGCACGCCCGCGGCGGAAGAAGCGATCGGACGCGGCGCGTTGATGCGCAAGTCTTCCGACGAAGCCTGGACGAAGTACTCCGGATTGCCGCAGGGCCCGGAAGAGAAAGTGCTCGCCGACAAGTTCGGCGCGCAGCGTCTCGCAGTGCAGAAGCTGCTCGACGAAGGCTATGCCGATATACGCGCGCAGGATCAGGCGAAGATCGTCGCCGATGCGAACGCGATGCAGGTCTCGTTCAACGAGCTGGCGAAGACGGGCATCTCGCTGCGCAAGCTGCAATTCGATCAGGCGAAAGCCGCCTATGACAACGGCCAGCAAGTCTTCGGCATGTTCCGCATGGCGTCGATCATCGCGATCCTCGTGGGCATCGCCGCTTCGTTCTATTCGTGGGTGTCGCTGCGCCGTCGCATTTCGCGTCCGCTCGATGTGGCGCTTGCGCAGTTCGATGCGATCGCGAGCGGCGATTTGCGCAGCAACGTGAAAGTGACGTCGAACGACGAAATGGGCCAGTTGTTGCGCGGTCTCGCGACGATGCAATCGAGCCTCATCGATACGGTGCGCACTGTGCGCGGCGGCAGTGAGTCGATTGCGTCCGCAACCAAGCAGATCGCGGCGGGCAATGTGGATCTTTCGTCGCGCACCGAAGAACAGGCGTCGGCGCTTCAGGAAACCGCGTCGAGCATGGATCAGCTGACCGGCACGGTCAAGCAGAACGCCGACAACGCGCGCCAGGCGAGCGTGCTCGCTGCGAATGCGTCGGACATCGCGGGCAAGGGCAGCCATGTCGTGTCGCAGGTCGTGACGACGATGGGCGAGATCAACCATAGCTCGTCGAAGATCGCGGACATCATCACGATCATCGAAGGCATTGCGTTCCAGACGAACATTCTCGCGTTGAACGCAGCCGTCGAAGCGGCGCGCGCCGGTGAAGAAGGCCGCGGCTTCGCGGTCGTCGCTGGGGAAGTGCGCTCGCTCGCACAGCGTTCGTCGGCGGCGGCGAAAGAGATCAAGGAGCTGATCGACAACTCCGTCGAGCGCGTGCAATCGGGCGCCGCGCTCGTCGATGAAGCCGGCCGCACGATGACGGAGATCAGCACGGCGGTGCAGCGTGTGACCGACATCATGGGCGAGATCGCGGCGGCGTCGGAAGAGCAAAGCAGCGGCATCGAGCAAGTGGCGCGCGCCGTCACGCAGATGGATGAAGTGACGCAACAGAACGCGGCGCTCGTCGAGGAAGCGGCGGCGGCTGCGCAATCGCTGGAAGATCAGGCGGGCGCATTGCGCACGGCGGTGGAGACCTTCCGTCTTCACGATGAAGGCATGCGCGCGACGGCCTGACGCCCTTTCGCGTCTCGATGATGCACGGCTCGCGATCCTTCGGGACGCGAGCCGTTTGTCTTTTGCCGAGCCATAACCGCCGGTAATCACCTCATGAGGCGAATTCAATAGACGGCTATCGCTGTTTTCGCGAGACTGCGGAGCGTCGGATCGACATGCGGTCCGTCCTCGATAAAAGAGCGCGCGCAACGAATCAGCCAGCGCGCAACAAGCCTCGGAGGAGACATAGAAGATGCTGCATCGACCCAGAGTCACCCGCTCCGTGCTCGCGCTGATGTGCGCGATGTCGTTCATCATGTATCTCGATCGCGTGAACCTGTCCGCTGCGGCGGGCCTCATACGCGACGACCTTCATCTCACCAATACCGATGTCGGCCTCGTGTTCGGCGCGTTCGCCTATACGTATGCGATCTGCCAGGTGATCGGCGGATGGTTCAGCGATCGATTCGGCGCGAAGACGACGCTCGTGCTGTGCGCGTCGATCTGGATCGTCGCGACGATCGCGACGGGTTTCGCGGGCGGCGTCGCGTCGCTGTTCTGCGCGCGCATGTTGCTCGGCGTCGGCGAAGGCGCGGCGCTGCCGGCGCAGGCGCGCGCGCTCGTCAACTGGTATCCGGCGAGCAAGCGCGGCTTCGTGCAGGGGCTCACGCATTCGTTCTCGCGTCTCGGCAACGCGCTTACGCCGCCGTTGATCGCGTTGCTGGTCGCGTTCGCTTCGTGGCGTGCGTCCTTCGTGCTCGTCGGCGCGCTGACGGCCGTGTGGGTGATCGTTTATGCGTGGTACTTCGCGGACAATCCGCGCAAGCATCGGCATATGACGGCGGAGGAAGAAGCGGAGTTGCCGCCGGAGAACAAGGTCGCCGTCGACAAGACGCGCGAACCGACGCCGTGGGGACGCCTGCTCAAGCGCATCTCGCCGACGATGCTCGTCTACTTCTGCTATGGCTGGACCGGCTGGCTCTTCTTCACGTGGCTGCCGACGTTCTTCATGCATGGACGCGGGCTCGATCTGAAGAGTTCGGCGTTGTTTTCGGCGGGCGTGTTCTTGTCGGGCGTCGTCGGGAATACGGCGGGCGGCGTGATCTCCGATCGCATTCTGAAGCGCACGGGCAGCGTGGTTTCGGCGCGGCGCAACATGATCATCGTCGCGTTTCTCGGGGCGCTCGTGTTTCTCGCTCCGGTGATGTTCGTGAAGTCGCTGCCGGTCATGGCTGCTTCGATGAGCCTGTCGTTCTTCTTTCTCGAGATGACGATTGGACCGATCTGGGCCGTGCCGATGGACATCACGCCGAAACATGTCGGGATTGCCAGCGGGCTGGTGAATGCAGGGTCCGCTATCGCGGGGATTTTCTCGCCGATCGTGTTCGGGTTTGTCGTCGATCGGACCGGGAGTTGGACTTTGCCGTTCGCTGGATCGTTGGGGTTGCTCGCGGTTGGCATCGTGATGACGTTTTTTATGCGGCCGGATATTGCGTTGGATAGCGCTGGTGCGGCGGCTTCTGGGAGGGAGTTGGGGTTTGCGGAGTAGCGGGTTTTTGCGGTCATTCGGCTGTTCGGATTTCTTTCGCTGGATCCCGGTTTCGTCCCCGGTCGTCGCTAAACACAGCGGCCGGGGTGACGTCAAGCATCGCCACCACGTCCGTCGAAGGATGCTATTCCGATGTTGCAATCTCGGACGGCGCTCACCTATCGACTGCAAATTCACCATTGCGCAGTCACGTTGCATTCAAGCATACGCCCGGGTAGATCATCTCTTCTGACACGGCTTGTCCATCGTTTTCGAAAGTATCGTAGCTCGTCAACATAAAGTTACGCCTATCTATTCCGTCGGATACCTAAATCCGCTACGTTCGTTATCTCCGACAAAACAGATTGACGAACATGCAAGAACGCGACGTACTCGATGGCCGGGGCACGAGCAGTGAGCTTTCCATTGCTGGATCCGCCATGCGTAAAGCCGCAATACGAGAGGGCGATCCAACGACAACAGGTGGCTATGTCATCGCTGGTACATCAACAATTCGCGACGGCAAGAGAAAGGTTGCTCTCAGCGACGACCAAGCGACATGCGGGAACTGCGAAGGCACTTACAAAATACATGGGACCGGACAGGGCATAAAGGAGAAGGGCCGTCATGCGGTGGTTGATAACGATATCGTGCTCTGTCCATGCAAACAGAATCGAGTCGTAATCGGGAAGAGACCGGGCATTTTCCTCAAGAGCGGCGCGGGTAGTGGCAACACGCACGGCGCGAGCATGCCAACCATCGCTTCCGTTTTCGACGAACAATACGTCTTTCGCGACAGAACGAACGGTCGCCCCCTCGCTAACGTGTTCTATCGCCTGGTCAGCAGCAACGGCGTGACCGTGGAAGGTGTGACAGACCAAGCAGGACGGACGCAACGCATCAAAACCAGCTTAACCGAAAAAGTCGTGGTCGAGATTGAAGAAGCAGAATAATGGCAAAAGAGATATTTGAAGTTCATTCCTCGATGACTAACGCGGTCAAAGGCTCGTCCGTGGATGTGTATGTCAATACGCAGCGCATCTGCCCGAACATGACCAATGCGCAATTTAGGGAATTGGTCTTCTCTTGCAGAGACGAAGCGGTTCAGATGACTGATGCCCGTCTGAACGACCTTCGCCGATGGAATCAGGCGGACGAAGCGCGTGTCGACATATGGTTCGGGAGATGTGACGAAACGACTCGACAAACTCTGATCAGGGGCCTTTCTGCCATCTCGCGCGTTCTTAAGACTTTGAAGGCCGAAAACTTTGTGCGATGGGACCCCGATCACGCTACACATATTTCGTGCTCACCAAACTTGAGTAACGCCCTTGGCGCAGTGGCGGAAGTATGTGCCCCAGATACGGAGACGCACACCATCGCGATACGCGAGGCCTTCTGCGAAATGCGATCGGTGTCATATGCAAAGGACTCGATGGTTTCCACACTGATCCATGAGGCTAGTCACTTCAACGACACTATGGCGACCAAAGATTGGAGATACTTCATGAGAGAGTGCCTTCCGCTCGGCAAGACCAACCCAGAACAAGCCATCGAGAATGCAGACAGCATTGCCGGTTATGTCATCTACAGTATGTAAAGCAGTATCGAGTCTGCTTCTCGCCGCGTCGACAGGTGTGCTCGCCTGCGTTCCAAGCGAGAACTTCGACATCTACTTCAATCAGGACAGCGCGGAGGTCCCGACCGCGGAAGTGCTTCGGCTCGCAGGGTGGGTAGCAAAACAGCAGTTGGCGTATGCCCAACACGTCACGAAGGAGATAACGCAAATTAGCGGGCATGCAGAAACGACTGAGCGCGATCCGCAAAGGCTCGCCGAGGCGCGTTTAGTTGCGGGAAAGCGGTTGCTCACACAACTTGGCTTCGTTAGAGGAGAAGTCGAAACGGATACTCATATCTATGAACATTCTCGCCTGACCAACGGCAAGCGGGTCGAAGTCTCATTCCTTCCCGAGTGCCCCAACGTGTGTTGTCCGACAAGTTCGAGTCTTCCAAGGAACTAGGCAATGTCGCGGTCCGCTGTGGCGCGTCTGCCGGCGCACGAGTACGCGCCGCCCGCTCACTTCTCGATGTTTGTCTTCTCGTCATGTGCAGCATTGTGTGCCGGCAATTGGATGTGAGCTTAGCAAGGACGCAGTAAATGCCGCCAACCCCGACGCACTGTCCCATAGGGCTCGCCGGCCGGCTCCCGCACAGGGGCAACGCCAATAGACCACTAAGAAAACGAGATCCGGCGAGAGCAAAAATAAAACCAAACCCTCAAGCCTTCCGAATAGCCTCAATCACCAACTGCGTGGCAGGACTAATCCGCCTGTTCTTCCTGAGAATCAACCCATAAGGCGCGAGACGCCCCCGCAACGGGGTGGGCAAAGAAGCGATGGTATCGAGCGCAGCATAATAATCCGCGACCGAGCTAGGCAACACAGCCAGCATGTCCGAATCCCGCAACAGCGACAACGTGGTCAGAATCGAAGAAGTCTCCACGGTACTCACCGGCGGCGCCACACGCGACTCACGAAACGTCTGGTCGATGATCTGCCGCATCGGACTCGGATGCGGCTGCACGATCCACGGATACTTCGCGAGATCGGCGAGCTTCGGCTTGCCCGCAATACCAACAGAAGGATGATCCGGCCGCGCAACGATCGCGAGCGCCTCTTCCGACAAGGTCTCGAACGTCAGATCCAGCGCTGAGAAGCCATAAGGAATGCGCCCGACGACAATATCCAACTGATCCTGCTGCAAGGCCTGCACGAGCACATCGCTCGTATCGATCTGCACGCTGATCTGCAAGCGCGGATGCGCTTCCTTCAACTCCACGATCACCTTCGTCAGCAAGTCAGGCGCAGGCGCCATCACCGCGCCGATCCGCACCTTGCCGATATCGCCCGCCTCGATCGCCGCGAGCTCATCGCGCAATTCATCGAGGTCCTCGAACACGACGCGCGCATAGCGCATCACCGCTTCGCCGTAGATCGTCGGCTCCATGCCTCGCGCATGACGCACGAACAGCGACGCGCCGATCGTGTCTTCCAGTTCCTTCAACGCCTTCGTCGCGGCAGGCTGCGTCATCGCGAGTTCGTCGGCGGCGCTTCTGAGCGATTCGGTTTCCGAAAGCGCCATCATCAATTGCAGATGACGCAGGCGCAGACGTTTGCGGATGGTCGAAGCGGGCGCGATCATGCGAGTGATAACTCCAGGAAATAGCCTGATTCAAATTATTCAATGGTCAGTTATCGCGGAGTTTCGCACACTAGCGCTACCCGAAACAGCCGCGCAAACCCTCGCATCATGCAGTGCGCGCGGCATCAATCGAACCACACGGAGACACCGAAGATGAAGATCAAGCATGTCCGCGCGCGCGTTTTCGAATGGAAAGGCAAGGTCGTTCCGCCGCAATCGCATTTCTGTACGAACGCCGTCGATATCCTCTACGAGCGCGGCGATGCAATGGGCTCGTTCCGCTTTCACGGCTGGCTCGTCGTCGAGGTCGAATGCGACGACGGCACCGTCGGCATCGGCAATTGCGCGCTCGCGCCGCGCGTCGCGAAGCAGATCGTCGATGAATATCTCGCGCCTATCGCCATCGGCGAAGATCCGTTCGATCACGAATACATCTGGCAGAAGATGTATCGGCGCACGCTCGCCTGGGGCCGCAAGGGCATCGGCATGGCGGCGATCTCGGCGATGGATATCGCACTATGGGACATCATGGGCAAGGCCGTGAAGAAGCCCGTCTTCAAGCTGCTCGGCGGCCGAACGAAAGAGAAGATTTGGTGCTACGCATCGAAGCTCTATAACAACGACGATCGCGACGCGTTTCTCGCCGAAGCGCAAGGTTATCTCGATCAAGGTTTCACCGCGATGAAAATGCGCTTCGGCTACGGCCCGAAAGACGGTCCGAAAGGCATGGCGAAGAATCTCGAACAAGTGCGCCTGTTGCGCGAGCTTGCCGGCGATGACGTCGACATCATGCTCGAATGCTATATGGGCTGGACGCTGGAATACGCGCGCCGCATGTTGCCGCGCCTTGCCGAATTCAATCCGCGCTGGCTCGAAGAACCGGTGATCGGCGACGACGTCGAAGGCTATCAGGAACTCAAGAAGATGAACATCGTGCCGATCTCCGGCGGCGAGCACGAGTTCACGAGTTATGGCTTCAAGGATCTGCTCGAACGCCGGGCCGTCGATGTCATTCAATACGACACGAATCGCGTCGGCGGCATCACGGCGGCGCGCAAGATCAACGCCATGGCCGAAGCGTGGTCCGTGCCGGTCATTCCGCACGCGGGCCAGATGCACAACTATCACCTGACGATGTCGAGCACCGCGAGCCCGATGTCCGAGTTCTTCCCGGTGTTCGATGTCGAAGTCGGCAACGAGCTTTTCTATTACATCTTCGACGGCGAACCGCAGCCGGAGAACGCCTATCTGCAACTCTCCGATGAAACGCCGGGCCTCGGCATCACGCTGTCCGACAAGCATCTGAGCGACTTCAACATCATCGAATGACGATGCGACCACGGGACCATGCAGCCCGAGGCGACAGGAGACGAACATGGAAAGCAGAATCGAAGCACACACGGCGCACGACGCCGCCTCGTCCACACACGTGACGAGCGTGCGCTGGCGCATCTTCGGCGTGGTGTTCCTCATCACGCTGATCAATCTCGTCGACCGCATCTCGCTTTCCATCGCGATGCCCACCATCGCCAAGGAGTTCGCGCTCTCGCCCGCGATGCAAGGGCTCGTGCTGTCGAGCTTCTTCTGGTCATACGCGCTGTTGCAGATTCCGGGCGGCTGGCTCATCGACAAACTCGGCCCGCGCAAAGTAGTTGCAGGTGCAACTGTCTTGTGGGGTCTCTTCCAGACGCTGATGGGCGCAGCCACCGGCGGCATGTCGATGTTGCTATTGCGCGTGGGTCTCGGCGGCGCGGAGGCACCGCTCTTTCCCGCCGGCAGCAAGCTCAACGCGCTGTGGCTGTCGCGCAAGGAACGCGCGCGGGGCGCGGTGCTGATGGATGCCGGATCGCCGCTCGGCGCCGCGATTGGCGGTCTCGCGATCTCGAACCTGATCCTCATGTTCGGCTCGTGGCGCACCGCGTTCGTCGTCGCGGGGCTTGCGACCATCGCATGCGGATGGCTCGCATGGCGCTATCTGCGCGACGATCCCGCGAAACATCCCGGCGTCAATGGCGCGGAACTGGCGCATATCCACGACGGCGCGCCGCCCGCATCGAAGGCGATGCACGCAAGCCAGGACGATGCGCCGCTGCCGCTGCGCTCGACCATCGCGATGTGCGTCGGCCGCATGTGCTGGGCGATGATCTTCTTCGGCTTGCTCACGTGGGGCCCGAGCTATCTGACGCAGGCGCGCGGTCTGAGCCTTTCGCAGATCGGCGCGGCGACCTTCTTCATCTTCCTCGCGGGCGCGCTCGGTTCGCTTTCCGGTGGCTTCCTGTGCGATGCCTTGTGCGGGATGAATCTGTCGCGCGGTAAAGTCGTGAAGACGATGATCGCGGTCTCGGGCATCGCAACGCTCGCCGTATTCGCCGCGCTCCCGACGATCACTTCGCCCGTCGTCGCGGTCGCCGTGCTGTGCGGCGCATCGTTCCTGCTGATGTGGGGCAGTCTCTACTGGAGCCTGCCTTCGCTGCTCGCAAGCCCGGGACGCGTGGGCCTGCTCGGTGCATGCATGAACTGCGCGGGCAGCGTCGGCGGCATTTCGATTCCGCTCATCACCGGCTTCATTCTTCAGCGCACCGGCTCTTTCGATGCGGTGCTGCACTTTTACGGCGCGTGCGCGCTGGTGTATATCTTCGGTTCGATCGCAATCGATCTGCGCCGCACGCGTTAATAATCGACAACGGACCATACAGACATGAAACCTCGCATCGCAGTGCTTCTCGGCGATCCCGCCGGCATCGGTCCCGAACTGATCGCGCGTCTCATCGCGAAGCCCGAGAATCGCGCGCGCGCCGATCTGCTCATCATCGGCGACAAGCGTGAACTCGATCAAGGCATGGAGATCGCGCAGCAACGCTTCGAGTATGGAGTCATCGACAACGAAGCGGCCGCCGCGCGCGATACCGGCGTGCCCTCGCTCATCGATTTCCGCCTGCCCGACGATGCGCCTTACGAGCGCGCCGTATCGACGGAACGCGGCGGCCGTTACAGCCTCGAAGCCTTCAAACAAGCGCTTGCGATGACGCGCGCAAACCGCACGCAAGCGATGCTGTTCGCGCCCGTCAACAAGACTTCGCTGCACATGGCCGGCATGGAAACGAACGACGAGATGGAATGGTTCGCGCGTCAGCTCGACTATAGCGGCGCGTTCTGCGAGTTCAACGTGCTCGACGAATTGTGGACCTCGCGCGTGACCTCGCATATCGCGCTGAAGGACGTGAGCGCGAAGCTCACGGCCGAGCGCATCGTCGGCGCGGTGCAACTGATTCACGATGGTCTGAAGCGCGCGGGCGTGGACAAGCCGCGCATCGCGGTGTGCGGCTTCAATCCGCATAACGGCGACAACGGCGCGTTCGGCCGCGAGGAAATCGACGTGATCGCGCCGGCCGTCGCAGAAGCGCGTGCGCGAGGCTATGACGCGCAAGGCCCCTTCCCCGCCGACACCATCTTCGTGCGCGCGCGCGATCAGAAGGTCTTCGATGGCGTGGTCACGATGTATCACGATCAAGGCCAGATAGCGATGAAACTCATGGGCTTCTGGCGCGGTGTCACGGTGCACGGCGGCCTGCCCGTTCCGATCACGACGCCCGCGCACGGCACCGCGTTCGATATCCACGGCCAGGGCCGCGCCGATGCCGGCGCCACGCAAAAGGCCTTCGACATCGCCGTGCGCATGGCGCAAGACCGCGTGAGCTGACGCCATGATGCAAGAACGCATCGAAGCATTGCGCGAACGCTTTCTGCAAAGCGGCGACGACGCCGATCTGCCCATCGTCGACGCGCATCATCACTTCTGGGACGTGTCGCGCAACTATCATCCGTGGCTGCGCGATCTGCCGCGCATCGCGTTTCGTTACGGCGATTACGCGTCGATCTGCAAGGACTTTCTGCCCGACGACTACTTCGCGCAGGCGGGCAATCATCGCATCGTGAAGACGGTGATGATGGAAGGCGAATGGGATCCGCGCGACGTGCTCGGCGAAGCGCGCTGGGCGACGGCGCTGCACGAACGCACCGGCTTGCCGAACGCGATGGCCGCGCAGATCTGGCTCGATCGCGACGATGTCGCCGATGTCATCGACGCCTATCGCGAGATGCCGCTCGTGCGCAGCGTGCGTCATAAACCGAAGACCGTGCCCCGCGCGGAACATCGCGCGGATTTCGCCGCGCCCGGCTCGATGCGTTGCGAACGCTGGCGGCGCGGTTATGCGTTGCTCGCGCAAAGTGGCCTGATGTTCGAACTGCAGGCGCCGTGGTGGCACTTCGAGGAAGCCGCAGAACTCGCGCGCGACTTTCCGCAGATGAAAATCATCGTGAACCATGCCGGCCTGCCCGCCGATCGTAGCGAGGAAGCGCTAACGGCTTGGCGCGCCGCGCTCGATGCGCTCGCGCGATCGCCGAACGTATGGCTCAAGATATCGGGGATCGGCGAACCTGGCGTAAGCTGGCGTGTCGAGCGCAACGGACGCATCGTGCGCAATGCGATCGAAAGCTTCGGCGTCGCGCGATGCCTCTTCGCGAGTAACTTTCCGGTCGATAGCCTCGTCGTCACGCTCGATGATCTTTTTACCGGCTTCAAGACGATCGTCGCAGCGCGCTCGCGCGAAGAACGTCTCGCGCTATTCTTCGACAACGCGTGCGCGCTGTACCGGATCTAGACCAACCAAAGGAGACTTACTTCAATGGCTGCACCTGTTTATCGCGGCGTCTTTCCCGTCGCTCCGACCATCTTCGACGATCAGGGCCGCCTCGATCTCGAAGGCCAGAAGCGCGCGATCGATTTCATGATCGATGCCGGCTCGCACGGCGTATGCATACTCGCGAACTTTTCCGAGCAGTTCGCGCTATCCGATGCGGAACGCGACACCGTTCAGCGCACCGTGCTCGAACATGTGGCGGGCCGCGTGCCGGTGATCGTCACGACGACGCATTTCAGCTCGCGCATCTGTGCGGAGCGCAGCCGCGCCGCGCAGGACGCGGGCGCCGCAATGGTCATGATCATGCCGCCTTATCACGGCGCGACGATTCGCGTGGGCGAGCGCGGCATCCACGAGTTCTATCGCGAAGTATCGAACGCGATCGACATTCCGATCATGATTCAGGACGCGCCTGTCGCTGGCACGCTGCTCTCCGCGTCGTTTCTCGCGAAGCTCGCGCGCGACGTCGAGCATGTGTCGTACTTCAAGATCGAAACGGCGCAGGCTGCATCGAAGCTGCGCGAGCTGATCGAACTCGGCGGCGATGCGATCGTCGGTCCGTGGGACGGCGAAGAGGCGATCACGCTGATGCCCGACTTCGACGCGGGCGCGACCGGCGCCATGACCGGCGGCGGCTACCCCGACGGCATCCGCAAGATCGTCGATGCCTACTTCGCGGGCGATTCCGACAAAGCCGCCGAGCTGTATCAGCAATGGCTTCCGCTCATCAACTACGAGAACCGTCAGTGCGGTCTCGCGGCGTGCAAGACGCTGATGAAGGAAGGCGGCGTGATTCGCTCGGATGCAGTGCGTCACCCGCTCGCGCCGATGCATCCTGCCGTGCGCGAAGGCTTGCTGAAAGTCGCGCGCAAGCTCGATCCGCTCGTGCTGCGCTGGGGACATTGACTAGCGCCGACGCTTTTTCTTCGAATCGGCCTTGATTGTGGGAACGCCCACACGTTCCCGCAAATACTCCACGGTCCGCGCGCAACGCGCGGGCAGCGGCCATTCCGCGCGGCGGATGAGCCACAGCGTATCGATCACCGGCGCGCCGCATTCGACCACGCCGATCGCTTCCGGCTGGCCGAACGCGATGCGCGCATAACGCGGTATCACCGTGAAGCCGAGTCCGCGCGCGACGAACTCCAGTATGAGGCTGATCTGATTGCTGAAGCCTTGCCGGCGCAAGCTCGCGACGCCTGGATTGCCCGGGAAGCGGCGGCTCAGCAGACGGCTCGCGGTCATGTGCGCTTCCGGATAGTCGATGAAGCCGAGCCGTTCGAGATCGCTCCATTCGTGTACGTCTTCGTTCGCGGGCACGACGAGTTCGAGCGGCTCCTCGATGAACTTGCTCGCCGCAAGACGCGGATCGTCGGGCTTCAACGCGACGATGCCGAGGTCGTAGCGGCTCTCAAGCACGGCTTCGAGCACTTCCGAATCGGGCGCGAAGCGATGACGCATCTTCCATTCCGGACGCTGCTGCTGCAAATCGAGCAGCAGCGGAAACAGCACGAGCCCGATGCTGCCCGGCGTGATGAGGCCGATTTCGCCAGCTTCGTCTTCGCTATCCGACAGCCGGGACGCGAGACGCTTGCCCGCCAGTTCCATCTCGTTGCAATAGTCGATCAACGCCCTGCCCGCCGGCGTGAGTTCGATGCCTCGCGGACGGCGAATCACGAGCAGGCCCAGTTCGTCTTCCAGATGACGAAGATGCTGGCTCACGGCGGCCTGCGTCAGATCGAGCCGCTCGGCGGCGCGCGTGAAGTTGCCGAGGTCGACGAGCGCGAGAAAGGTGCGCAGCCATTGCGGATTGAGCATCACGAAATTTTATCGAACCGATAATCTGCAGATAGTTTTCATTATGACACTGAACGGTTAATCTGAACGTCTTCATTGATACAGAGAACCACAGATGTCAGCACTCTTCACTCCTTTCAAACTGAAGGACGTCACGCTGCGCAACCGCATCGCCATTCCGCCAATGTGCCAGTACAGCGCCATCGACGGCTTCGTCAACGACTGGCACCTGAGCCATTACGCGAGCCTTGCGCGCGGCGGCGCGGGCCTCGTGATCGTCGAGGCGACGGGTGTATCGCCGGAAGGCCGCATCACGCCGGGATGCACGGGTCTTTGGGACGACGCGCACATCGAAGGCATGAAGAACATCGCGGCGGCGATCAAGGCGGCGGGCGCGGTGCCCGGCATCCAGATCGCGCATGCGGGCCGCAAGGCGAGCGCGAATCGTCCGTGGGAAGGCGACGATCACATCCCGTCCGACGATGCACGCGGCTGGGACACGCTCGCGCCATCGGCGGTCGCATTCGGCGGCGGGCTGCCGAAAGTGCCCAAGGCGATGACGCTCGACGACATCGCGCGCGTGAAGGCCGACTTCGCGGCGGCCGCACGTCGCGCACGCGAAGCGGGTTTCGAATGGCTGGAACTGCACTTCGCGCACGGCTATCTCGCCCAAAGCTTCTTCTCCGTCGATGCCAACCAGCGCGACGATCAATACGGCGGCGATCTCGCGGGACGCAGCCGCTTCATCGTCGAGACCTTCGACGCGGTGCGCGAAGTGTGGCCCGAGAACCTGCCGCTGACGGCGCGTTTCGGCGTCATCGAATACGACGGCCGCGATGAAGCCACGCTGAACGAATCCATCGAACTGACGAAGACGCTGCGTCGCAAAGGACTCGATCTGATGAGCGTGAGCGTCGGCTTCTCGACGCCCGATGCGCGCATTCCATGGGGACCGGCGTTCCTCGGCCCGATCGCGGAACGCGTGCGCCGAGAAGCGGAGATACCGGTTGCGTCGGCGTGGGGCTTCGATTCGCCGCCGAACGCGGAACACGCGGTCGAATCCGGTCAACTCGATCTCGTGATGATCGGCCGCGCGCATCTGTCGAATCCGCATTGGCCGTATCAGGCAGCCAAGCAGTTGAAGGTCGAGAAGCCGTCGTGGGCATTGCCCGCGCCTTATGCGCATTGGCTCGAACGTTACGCCGTCGCTGAATGACGTCGTGAAATGAAAAAAGCGCGCAATGGTTGCGCGCTTTTTTTAGTTGACCGGCTCCATGCCGTGTTTGATTTTGGTCGCGTCGGTATCGCTCGAACCGAGAAACGCCAGGAACGCGCGAGCATCTTTCGATGCGCTTGCGTTCGCACCGATCGCGCCTTCGAATACCGTCAGCGTTTGAATCGCCGGCGGCAACATACCGAGCACGTCGATGCCTTCGACGCCGATCATCTCGCTCAACTGCTGGAAGCCGAGTTCGACTTCGCCACGCGCGATGAGCGCGCCGACAGCGACACCCGGCGGCGCCTGCACGATGCGCGATGCGATGCGTTGAGCGATGCCCCAACGCTCGAACAGACGCGTCAGATAGACACCGCTCGGCCCCGTCGAATAACCGATGGTGCGCGCCGCGAGCACGGCTTCACGCACGGCGGCTTCATCGTCGATGGCAGGACGCCGCGCGCCCGCTTTCACCGCGATCGCAACGCCCGAACGCGCGATCCGCACGCGACTCGCTGCATCGACGTGTCCTGATGCCGCGAGCCGATCGATCGCATCCGAAGCGAGCACGACAATATCGAACGCTTCGCCCGCTTCGATACGCCTGACCGCCGCGACGCCGCCCACCGATACGATCGCAACGCGCTGGCCCGACTGCGCTTCATACGCGCAAGCGAGATCGTTCAGCACTTGGCGCGTGGCCATCGAAGAGATACCGGTGATGCTCATGCGCGTCAGTCGATATAGCGCAGGCCCGCTTTTTCCAGCGGTTCGCGCATCTTGTACATGTCGAGACCGAGCACGCCGCTTGCGAGCTTCGCGCGTTTTTCCTCCTCGAGCGCCTCGCGCGCAGTGGCTTTATCGAGCACCTGTTGCGCCGATGCGGACGGCACGACCACGACGCCATCGTCATCCGCGACGATCACATCGCCCGGCGTGACCCATGCGCCCGCGCACACGACCGGAATGTTCACCGAGCCGAGCGTCGCCTTCACCGTGCCCTTCGAGGAAATCGCGCGGCTCCATACGGGGAAGTTCATCTCCGTCAGCACGCGCACATCGCGCACGCCGCCGTCGATGATGAGCGCACGCGCGCCGCGCGCCTTGAAGCTCGTCGCGAGCAGATCGCCGAAGAAGCCGTCGGTATTGTCCGTCGTGCATGCGGCCACGACGATATCGCCAGGCTGAATCTGCTCGGCCGCGACGTGCATCATCCAGTTGTCGCCCGGTTGCAGCAACACGGTCACGGCCGTGCCGCTCACTTGCGCGCCCGCATAGATCGGCCGCATGTAGGTCTTCATCAGGCCAACACGGCCCATCGCTTCGTGCACGGTCGCCGAGCCGAGTGCGCCGAGCCTGGCGGCCGCATCCGCATTCGCGCGATTGATGTTGCGATACACCACACCCAGTTCGTACATATCAACGTCCCTTTGCTTTGAGCGCCGCATCGAGGCGCGGATACACGCGGCGCGCGTTGCCTTCGTAAATCTTGTAGCGCGCTTCCGGCTCGATCTGCGCGGCTTCGACGTAGCGCTTCGTATCGTCGAAATAGTGTCCCGTTTCAGGATCGATGCCGCGCACCGCGCCGATCATTTCGCTTGCAAACAAAATGTTGTCGACGGGAATCACGCGCGTCAGCAGATCGATGCCCGGCTGATGATAGACGCAGGTATCGAAGAACACGTTGTTGAGCAAATGATCCTTCAACAAAGGCTTTTTCAGCTCCTGCGCGAGTCCGCGGAAACGCCCCCAGTGATACGGCACCGCGCCGCCGCCATGCGGAATCACGAACTTGAGCGTCGGAAAATCGAAGAACAGATCGGACGTGAGGCACTGCATGAACGCGGTCGTGTCGGCGTTCAGGTAATGCGCGCCCGTCGTGTGAAAGCACGCGTTGCAGCTCGTGCTCACATGAATCATCGCAGGGATGTCGTACTCGACCATCTTCTCGTAGATCGGATACCACGAGCGATCCGAAAGCGGCGGGCTCGTCCAGTGCCCGCCCGACGGATCCGGATTCAGGTTGATCGCGACATTGCCGTATTGCTCGACGCACTTCACGAGCTCGGGAATGCACGTCGATACGTCGACGCCCGGGCTTTGCGGCAACATCGCCGCCGGAATAAAGCTATCGGGAAACAGTTCGCTCACGCGATAGCACAGCTCGTTGCAGATCGCGGCCCACGTGCTCGACACTTCGAAGTCGCCGATGTGATGCGCCATGAAACTCGCGCGCGGACTGAACACGGTGAGATCGAGGCCGCGTTCGCGCATCAGGCGCAATTGATTGCTTTCGATCGATTCGCGCAGTTCGTCGTCGCTGATATGCAACTCCGAAACAGCCGGCATCTCCGATGGATTACTGATGCCGGCGATCTGCCGGTTGCGCCACGCTTCGAGCGCTTTTGGCGCGGTCGTGTAGTGGCCGTGAATGTCGATGATCATCCCTTACTCCAGGTACTAGTGTGCTGCAGTCGTTTGTGCGTGTGCTTCGTCGGCACGCGTGCGTTGTGCGACGAGAATCGATATTGCCGCGAGCGTCGCGGGCACGGCGAGCATCGCGAGGATCGCGCCGAACTCCCAACCGAGGCCGAGCAACGCGCCGCCGAATGCGGAACCGAAGATGCTGCCGAAGCGGCCCATGCCGAGCATCCAGCTCACGCCGGTTGCACGCGCGACGGTCGGATAACGTCCCGGCGCGAAGGCGTTGAGACCGGTTTGCGCGCCGCTCATGCAAAAGCCCGCTGCGAACACGAGCACCGCGAGCGACGACGACAGCGCGCCGATCCACGCCAGTCCGAGCACGCACACCGCGCCGCCGAGATACGCCGCGCTGATGACGGGCGCCGGACGCGCCTTGTCCATGATCCATCCGACGATGATCGCGCCGATCGTGCCGCCGATCTGGAACATCGCCGTGACGTTCGCCGCTGCGGAAACGGTGAGGCCCGCGTCCTTCATGAGCGTCGGCAGCCAGCCGGTCAGCAGGTAGATCACGAGCAGGCCCATGAAATACGTGACCCACAGCGCTGCCGTCATCAAACCGTAGCCGTGCGAGAACAACACGCCGATCGGCGTCGTCGTCGGCAGCGGAGGCTCGTTCGATACGAACGTTTCGCTACCATCGAAACGCGCGCCGCACACGCGGCCGAGCACCTTGCCGATGCGTTGCGAGGTCGCGCCGCGCACCGCGAGCAGACGCGCGGATTCAGGCAGCAGCCAAATTTGCAGCGGGATCAGCAAGAGCGGCAGCGCGCCGCCGAAGATCAGCACCGAGCGCCAGCCGTGCACCGGAATCAGCCAGCCCGCGACGAAGCCGATCAGCGCGGAGCCGAGATTGAAGCCCGTGAACATGATCGTGATGAGCAGCGCGCGCTTGCGTTGCGGCGCGTATTCGGAGAGCAGCGTCGTCGTGTTGGGCATCGCCGCGCCGAGACCGATGCCGGTCAGTACGCGCAAAAGCGCCATGCTGGAAGGCGAATTCGTGAACGCGGTCGCGATCGTGAAGACGCCGAAGAGGAATACCGAGGTAATCAGAACCCACTTGCGCCCGATGCGATCCGATGCCGGTCCCGCCGCCAGTGCGCCGATCACGAGACCGATGGGCGCCGCGCTCATCACGAGGCCGAACGCGGGCCGCGAGATATGCCAGTCCGCGATGATCGATGGCGCGACGAAGCCCATGATCGCCACGTCCATGCCGTCGGCCGTCACGATGAGAAAGCACAGCGCCACCAGCAGCCACTGGTAGGCGGAAATCGGGCGTTCGTCGATGAAGCCCTTGATGTCGATGGTTTTACCGCTAGTCATGTTTGTCTCCTGTCCCCTGTTGGCCGGAGTCGGTGCTTCTGCGCTTACTCCGGTCCCATGCAACGCGTTCGTGTTTAGCTTCTGGCCTTTTCCGCTTTGTCCCAGTCGAGCTTCTCCGAGCCTTTGCCCGCGACCGAATACAACGCGCCCGGTGCGTTGCGCGTCTTTTGAAACGCTTCGAGCGTTTCGCCGCGCATCGCGGCGTAGATATGCAGATTCGATATGCCCGTCACCGCGCCGAGCTTTTCGAGCATGAAGAAGATCACGCCGTAATGAAGCAGGCCGCGCCAATCGCGCCGGCGAATGAGATCGCGTTCCTGCTCGGAAAGGCCCGCTGCTTCGAAGCTCGCTTCTTCATCGGCCTTGAATGCCTCGCGATGCGCGGGCTCGACCATGCGATGCAGATAATCGTTGATGCGATACGCGCGCACCGCCGTTTCGATCGAGAACGGATACGTGCCTTCGAGCTTCTCGACATCGGTGAGCTGAACGGCCATCTTCTGACGATGACGCTCGACGATCGCGGGCTTGGTCTCGCTGTCCTCGCCTTCGTAGATCGCGGTGGCGATGCCTGCCATCGACGGAAGGTAATAGCTGCGATGCTTGCACACGACGTTCGACGAAAGCGCACCGCGCATCGTCAGCCACATGATGACTTCGGCGCCTTCGTAGCCGCCGAGCGCCGCATATTCCGCGATGGTCATGTTCGCGAGCTGCTCGGGATCGCGCTCGAAGAGATCGAGGAAGCGCGCGTCCCATTCCGTGTTGTTGAAGCCCGAGCGCTCGCCGTGAACCTGATGCGAAAGACCGCCCGTCGCGAGAATCGCGACCTTGATGTCTTCCGGATAACTTTCGATCGCGCGGCGCAGCGCCTGCCCGAGCTTGTAGAAGCGGCGCGCGCTCGGCACGGGCAATTGCAGCACGCCCATCTGCAGCGGCACGAGCTTGACCGGCCATTCGGGCTTGTGCGGGCACAGCATCGAAAGCGGCGAGAAGCAGCCGTGATCGAGCGCCTTGTTCTGGAAGAACGACATGTCGAATTCATCGGTCATCAGCGAAGTGCCGATGTGCGCGGCGAGTGCGGGATGACCTTTGATCGGCGGCAGATCGCGCGCGCCGCCGCCTTCGTCCGCGACGCGCCATTCGGGACCGACGCCCAGCGCGAAGGCCGAATAGTGATCGAAAAAGAACGACGTGACGTGGTCGTTGTAGATCGTGACGATGACGTCGGGCTGCTTGTCCGCGAGCCAGTTCGCGAGCGGCGCGAAGTTCTCGAAGATCGGCGCCCAGACGGGATCGTCGCGCTTGTTCTTGTCGAACGCGAAACCGATGGTCGGCGTGTGCGAGGCGGCGATGCCTCCGATGATCCGTGCCATGTGCGCTACTCCTTCAGAATGCGTGGCCGAGCGGGCTTGCTTTAGGGAAACTGAAGCCGAAGGGTAGCGAGGAAGGAGGCAGGCCGGGTACTACGCGTAAACCAGAACTTTGCCTTTACGCATGGGGTTTTATAGGCGCGGAAGGCCGCTGGGACGCGGCGCGCGGCGAAGCGCGCAAGGGCCGCGTCGCCGATACGCCGATAAACAAAACTGATGGCTCGTGAAAGAGGACGCAATTCCGGCCGAGCGACCGGACGATTGCAAACGTTCCGGCGAATCTACATTCCCCACCTGAGCGATGGCGTATGCACGGGGCTGTCCCAATGCCGCTTCATTTCATCGTCCAGCACGCACAAGGTGATCGACGCACCGGCCATTTCCAGCGACGTCGTGAGCGATCCGACCTGCACGCGCGTGACCGCGAGACCGCGCTGGTGCAGCCACGAGCGCGTGGAATTGAACAGCAGATACAGTTCGCCGAGCGGCGTGCCGCCCAGCCCATTGATCAAGACCAGCAGCTCCGAGCCGTTCCCCGGTTTCAGATCGGCGACGATCGCCGTCAGCAGCTCTGCCGCGATCGCGTCGGCGGCGGCAAAGCGCGTTCGCCGCCGCCCTGGCTCGCCATGAATGCCGACGCCGACCTCCATTTCATCGTCGCCGATCTTGAACGTCAGCGTGCCCGCTGCGGGCACGGTGCAACTCGAAAACGCGACGCCCATCGACGCCGTATGCTTGTTGATCCGGTCGCCGAACGCCTTGCATTGTTCGAGATCGGCGCCGCTCTCGGCGAGACTGCCCACCAGCTTCTCGACGATCACCGCACCCGCCACGCCCCGCCGGCCCGTCGTATAACTGGAGTTTTCGACCGCGACATCGTCGTTGATCAGCACCATCGCATTCGGCAACTCCGACATTTCGGATGCCATTTCGAAGTTCATCAGATCGCCGGAATAGTTCTTCACGATGAAGAGCGTGCCCGCGCCCGTATCGACGGCCTTGGCGGCTGCCATCATCTGATCGGGCGTCGGCGAAGTAAACACCTGGCCAGGGCACGCGGCGTCCAGCATTCCGTACCCGACGAAGCCGCTATGCAAGGGCTCGTGTCCCGATCCGCCGCCCGAGACCAGCGCGACCTTGCCCGGCTTCAACGTCTTGCGCCGCACGAACACAGGTTCGTGATTGAGCACGACGAGATCGTCATGCGCGGCGGCGAATCCGGCAAGGCTCTCAGTCAGAAAGTCGTCGACATGGTTGATGAACTTTTTCATGGCCTGCGCTCCTTTCACTCTCTGTATTGCGCGAGCCGCGCGCATACCGCACCGATCATCAACTGGCTCGACCGTGCGCCGGGATCGATATGCCCGCGCGCGCGCTCGCCGAGAAACGACGCGCGCCCCTTGGTCGCGAGCATGTCGCGCGTCGCGAGCATGCCTTCTTCAGCCGTCCGCGGCAGCGCATCGAGCACGGCTTCGCGCGGCGCACTGCGCTCGGCCAGTTCCATGAAGCGCGACGCGACAGGGATGAGCACGTCCATCATCGTCTTGCTGCCGGTGCCGGCCTTGCCTCGCTGGGCAACGGCATCGACGCCCGCGGCGAAGATCCGCGCCGCGTCCGCCACACTCAAGGTGTCCGCGTTCTGCGCCGCCTTCGCCATGCCATGCAGCAACGAAAAGAACAGCGGCCCCGACGAACCGCCCACCGTCGACAGCAATTTGGAGGCGGCCTGGTCCAGCGCGGGCGCAAACGCCTCGGCCTCGATAGCGGCGCGCATCGCAAACAGCGCATCCATGCCCCGCAACAGGTTGAAGATATGATCGCCGTCGCCAATCTGCTGATCGAGCGCGGCGATCTCGTCCGTATGTTCCTTGAGCGTCGCGTGCGCGGCTTCAATGCACGCCATGACCGTTTTCCCGTTCATGCCGGAATCCTCCTGCCGTCGGAGCGGAAATAGAGAAGACTGCGCAGAGGTAGCGACACGCCGACTGTCTGCCCCGGCGTGAAATTGCGCTCGGTCATGGTTGTCGCGACGATGGCGGTGCCGTCGCGCTCCATGATCAACAGATGCCGCAGCGGAGAATATTCGAGCACGCGAAGATTGAGCCCGTCGCGCGTATCGTGCGCGTGCAGCACGATGTCTTCAGGACGGATCGCGACCGTCGAGGTGCCTGCGGGCATCGTGGCAGGATCGAACAACACGGGCGGCAGCAAGTTGATGGGCGGTGAGCCGAGACGTTGCGCGGCGCCTAGCGAAGCCGGATTGCCATATACGTCGCGCGGCGCGCCCACCTGCACGATGCGCCCGTGTTCGAGAATGCCGATGCGGTCCGCGAGCGTGGTCGCTTCGACCTGATCGTGCGTCACGTAGATGATCGTGGCGCCGATCGTGCGATGCAGCCGCTTCAGTTCTATCCGCAGTTCCTCGCGCAACTTCGCGTCGAGCGAAGACAGCGGCTCGTCCATCAGAAACACCTTGGGCTGACGCACGAGCGCGCGTCCGATGGCCACGCGCTGCATCTCGCCGCCCGACAGACGCGTCGCCAGATTGCCGAGCTTCGACTCGATATGCAACATCTGCGCGACCGACTGCACGCGCGCGGTGACTTCCGCCTCGCTCACGCGCCGCCGCGGGGAGCGCAGCGGAAACGCCAGGTTGCCGAACACCGTCAGATGCGGATACAGCGAATACTGCTGAAAGATGAAGGCGACGTCGCGATCCGCCGGATGCATGTCCGTCGCGGCGGCGCCGTCGATGAATATCTCGCCATCGTCGGGCCGCTCGAGACCTGCGATGAGCCGCAACGTAGTAGTCTTGCCCGCGCCGCTCGGACCGAGCAACACGACGAACTCGCCCTCCTTCACGTCGAGCGACACATCATCTACCGCGACGATATCGCCGAATCGCTTCGTCACGCCATGCAAGCGAATTTCAGACATAAGCGCCTCCGTTGCCGCTTCCGTTGACGGCCATCTGCCGCGCGGCGCCGGGCAGCAGCTTGCCGCTCGATGCGTCGTAGAGGAGCGTGCGCTCCTTGGCGAACGACATCCCGACCTGGGACCCCGCCACCAGTCCTTCGTCCTTGCCGACCCGCACGCGCATCACGCCGAGTGCCGTTTCGACGACGAGAATCTGATGCGAGCCGAGATATTCATCCGCGATCACGCGTCCACGCAACGCACCGCGCTCGTCGATCACGACATGCTCTGGCCGCACGCCGAGCAGCGCTTTCGCCGCGGACGTAGCCGTGCGCGGCACGGACACGGCGACGCCGGAGAGCGAGACCGATTCCGCGCCCGCTTCGACGCCGCCATCCACGGCCAGGAAATTCATCGGCGGGCTGCCGATGAAGCTGCCGACGAACACGGTCGCTGGAAAGTGATAGACGTCATGCGGCGACGCCGATTGCAGCACCTCGCCGCCGCTCATCACGACGATGTCGTCGGCCATCGCCATCGCTTCGCGTTGATCGTGCGTCACGTAGACCGTCGTCGCGTTGAGCGCGTTATGCAGCTTGCGCAACTCGAGGCACATCAGTTCGCGGAAATCCGCATCGAGCGTGCCGAGCGGCTCGTCCATCAGAAAAGCCTTCGGGTGCCGGACGATCGCGCGGCCCAGGGCGACGCGTTGCCGATCGCCGCCCGACAGCCCGCCCGTCTTTCGGTCGAGCAGACTTTCGATGCGAAGCATATGCGCGGCCGCATCGACGCGCGCGGCAATCTCGCGGCGCGCAATACCCTCGTTCTTCAGCGGAAAAGCGATGTTGTTACGTACCGTCATATGCGGATACAGCGCGAACATCTGGAACACGAATGCAATATCGCGCTGACGCGCACGCAGCCCCGTGACATCTTCGCCGTCGATCAGAATCTGGCCCGAAGTCGGCAGTTCGAGCCCGGCGATCATGCGCAACGTCGTCGTCTTGCCGCAACCGGAGGGTCCGAGCAGCACCACGAAGCGGCCGTTGCTCACGGTGAGATTCGTATCGTGTACGGCAGTGAAGTCACCGAAGCGCTTATGAAGGTTGGATAGAACGATCGTCGACATGGCTCACTCCGGGAAGTGACTCGTCACGACGAATGCGAGCGCACCCGCCAGAATCACAGGGAACGACCAGGTATAGAGATCGACCGTGAACGGCTGGACGAGCATCGCAATGCCGAGGCCGATCAGCACGGTCGATGCGCCCTCGCCGTAGCGCCTGCGGAACAGACGGCGGCGCGGCATGACGGGCTGGGCTTTCATTTGCGTACCGCTCCGAAGGTGATCCCGCGCAACAGATGCTTGCGCAGCACAACGGTGAAGATCAGGATGGGCAGCACGAACAGCGTCGTCGCGGCCGCGACCGCTGGCCAGTCCTGCCCGCCCTCGCCGATGATGAACGGAATGAACGGCGGCATCGTCTGCGCGTCGCCGCTCGTCAGCAGCAATGCGAACGCGTACTCGTTCCACGCAAAGATCAGACAGAAGATCGCCGTCGCAGCAATGCCGGTGATCGCCTGCGGCAGCACGACCTTCACGAAGGCCTGCAACCGCGTGTATCCGTCGACAAGCGCCGCTTCCTCATATTCGCGAGGGATTTCGTCGATGAATCCTTTGAGCAGCCACACCGCCAGCGACACGTTCACGGCCGTATAGAGCACGATCATGCCGAGGTAGCTGTCGGCGAGGCCGAGCGTGCGATACATGAGATAGATGGGAATCGCCACCGCGATGGGCGGCATCATTCGCGTGGACAGTATGAAGAACAGCAGATCGTCGGCGAGCGGCACCTTGAAGCGCGAAAACGCATAGGCGGCCAACGTGCCGAGAAACACCGCAAGAAAGGTCGAGCCGAACCCGATCACGAGCGAATTGACGAAGCGCGGCAGGACCTTCGACGGCCCTGCAATCACCATGTTGCGCTTTCGGACATCGCGGTCGTACCAGGTCTCTGCGGGCGGCAAACTCGCGATGAACTCCGGCGTCTGCCGCGAGCGGATCGTGAAAAGATTCACGTAACCTTCCATCGACGGATGAAACACGACGACGGGCGGATACGCGATCGCATCCTCCTGTGTCTTGAAGCTCGTCAGGATGATCCAGACGATCGGCAGCGTCGCGATGAGCGCATACGCGATCACGACGACTGCGGCAAACGTCTTGCTGCGCGGCGATGCAGCCACCACCGACTGTTGAAGGGCAAGGTCTGTCATCGCTGTTTCACCCGGTTGAGCGCCTTCACATAGATGTTCGCCGCACCGAACACGACAACGAACAGAATGATCGCGAGCGCGGACGAATAACCCGTCCTCCACTTCTCGAAGGCTGCGCGCTTGAGCGTGATCGACACGGTTTCCGTCACGGAGCCCGGCCCGCCCGATGTCAGCAGATTCACCATGTCGAACATCTTGAAGTTCTCGATCCCGCGAAAAAGGATCGCGAGCATCAGGAACGGCAGCGTCATCGGCAGTGTGATCGACCAGAACTGACGCCATGGCGAAGCGCGATCGACTTCGGCCGCTTCATAGATGTAGTCCGGAATCGAACGCAATCCCGCCAGGCAGATCAGCATCACGTAGGGCGTCCACATCCATGCATCGACCATGACGATCGTCCACGGTGCGAGCGGCACATCGCCGATCATCTGGAACGAGTTCGGCGGAATGCCCGTGAAAAAGCCGACGATGTCGTTGAAAAGGCCCGTTTGCGGTTGCAGCAAAAAGGTCCAGAAGTTGCCGACGACAGCGGGCGAAAGCATCATCGGCAGCAGAATCAGCGTGGTCCAGAAACTATGGCCGCGAAACTGCCGGTTGATCAGCAGTGCGAGCCCGAAGCCGAGCAGCACTTCGAGTCCGACCGACCAGAAAACGAAGCGCGCCGTCACCTGCATCGCGTACCAGATGTCTTCGTCTGTGAGTATGTCCGTGTAATTGTCGATGCCGACATTGCGCGCGGGGACGCTCGGCATATTCGACTTGAAGTTCGTGAATGAGAGCCGCAATGCCCAGATCAACGGAAAGATGTTGATGGCGAGCAGCAGCACGATAGTCGGAAGAATGAACAGCCACGCGATGGTTCGGTCAGACAGTCCGCGCAAGCGCGCGGCCGCGCGCGTCTGGGCTTTGGTCTGCAACCCTTCCGGTGGAAAAGGCTTGTTTGCCAACATGCCTGACTCCTTGTTGTCGCGGACCGGCGAGATCGATCGGCTCGCCGGCCCGCGCGTTCATGTGCGGTAACGCTAGTTCTTCCCTTCCGCCTTGAATACTTTGTTCCAGTCCTTGACGAGCAGATCGAGCGCTTCTTTCGCCGTGCCCTTATCCGCAACCACATAGTCGTGCACGCGCTTTTGCATGTCGAGCAACAACTCGGCATAAGTAGGCTCGGCCCAGAAGTCTTTCACTATCGACATCGACTTCAGGAATGCAGGCGCAAATGGCGCGCTCTTCGGAAAGTCCGGCGCGTCCACCACCGACTTCGCCGCGGAGTAGCCGCCGAGTTGCCACCACTTCTTCTGCACATCGGCTTGTGCGAACCACTTGATGTATTCGAGCGCGTCGGCCTTGTGATCCGAGTACGACACGACGGATATGCCTTGACCGCCAAGCTGCGTGAACTGTTTCGTTTCCTTCGGATTGACGAAGAAGCCGATCTTGTCGCCGCCGACATTCGGATCCTTGTACAGGCCGGGGAAGAAGGCGAACCAGTTCATCTGCATCGCGACCTGCCCCGACTTGAACGCATCGAGCCCTTCCTGCATGTAGGCGTTCGTCATGCCGGGCGCCGTGCAGCACTTGTAAAGCGCCTTATAGAATTCGAGTCCCTTTATCGCGCCTGGCGAATTCACGAAGCCCTCCAGGTGATACGGCTTCTTCGGGTCCTGGTATTCGAAGCCGAAGTTATAGAGCATGTTGGTCACGCCCATTGTGATCCCTTCCGAGCCGCGCTCCGTGAAGATATACACGCCATACACGGTTTTGCCGTCGATCTTTCGTCCCTGAAAGAACTCGGCTGTCTGCTTGAGTTCGTCCATCGTCGTGGGCGGCTCGAGTTCGCGCTTGTACTTCTGCTTGAACTCCGCGCGCAGTTCGGGCCTCGCAAACCAGTCTTTGCGGTAGGTCCAGCCCACGGCGTCCGCCATCGCGGGCAGCGCCCAGTAATTCGGCGTGTTCTTCGGCCACTCTGCGTAGCCGACGACGGTCGCCGGCACGAAGTCGTCCATCGAGATTTTGTTCTTGTCGAAGAAATCATTGAGCTTGACGTAGTGTCCATTGACCGCGGCACCGCCAATCCACTGACTATCTCCGATGATGAGATCGCACAGCTTTCCATGCGAATTCAGTTCGTTGAGGAAGCGGTCCGCATAACTCGTCCACGGCACGAACTCGAACTTCATTGCAATGCCGGTTTTCGCCGTGAAGTCTTTCGATAATTCGACGAGCGCATTGGCGGGGTCCCATGCGGCCCAACATAGCGTCAACTGCTTGCCCTGCGCATGCGCCGCCGATCCGAAGCTCAGTCCCAGCGACGCGACGAGCGCCGCTAATACCCTTGATGACGTAAGACGTAACATGTGTCTTCTCCTTGTCTCTGTCGGGTCTCAAACTGATGACAGACAGCGCCCATGCGCCGGACGCTGCATATGAGCTCTGGCGGACCGAAGCGAACTGTCCGCGTGTCGCGAGCTTCAGGCATGCGCATTCTCACGAAGATAGATACGGGTTTCGGGCGTCGGGATGGAAGGCACGCCGCGCACGTCGTTCAGGAAGTTGAGAGCGGCGAGACCGGCCCAATGGACAATGCCGCGCACGTCCTGATCGAGGATCACGTCGATCGCCCGCTCCGACAGCAGCGCCCGCGTATCGGCCGTGCACTCGTGGCCGATCAGTACGACGCGCGCCTTGTCGCCCGATTCCTGCAGCGTCGACGCGATGCCGGAAATGCCGCCGCACGTCACATACACGCCGACCAGATCCGGATGTCCCGCCGTCAGTCCTTGCACGGCGAGTCCGGCGCTGTCGTCGTCTTCGGCGAAATCGGGCTCCGTGAGCCAGCGCAGGTTGCGAAAGTCCTCTTCGAGCACCTGGGAAAAACCCGTCCGACGCTCGAGCTGATCGTGCAGACGCGACGACGCCGACAGCACGGCGACCGTGCCGATGCGCGAACCGACGAAGCGGCCCATCAGCAGACCCGCCGTTCGTCCGGCCATGCGGTTATCGACACCCACGTACGTGGCGCGCGCACTCGACGGCAAATCTGAAAAGACCGTAACGACGGGCACGTTGGCATCCATCATGTCCTGAATCATCCGCTCGACCCATGGGTAATCGAGCGGCACGAGCACGAGCGCGTCGTAGTCGATCAATTGCTGTGCGAGTGAGATCGCGTCGCGCTGGCTGGACAGGTCGCAACGGTAAAACGACGAGACAAGACGATGCTCGCGAAAGAAGCTGGCGGACAGCGCGATATCGCGTTCGACTTGATCGAGAAAGCGGGAATTGATTTGCGGTAAGACGAAGGCGACCCGGAACGATGTGGTTTTCGCAGGCCTGCCGCGGCTTGCGCGTTCGTCGCGCAGCGTGGCCAGCGCGAGATGTACACGTTCGGCCGTTTCGGGGCGCACCCCCTGGTCTTCGCGCAGCACACGATCGACCGTTGCCACGCTCACCCCGGCGCGGCGCGCAATCATCATACGTGTAGCTGGCATGGGTCTCCTCCGGTGCCAGGCGAAGAATCGTTTTATGAACTCAAGATAGTTTTCTGCGCGGAGAATGCAAGCTTTTTTCACGCGTTAAATGCATCATTTGCCAGCATGCACCGTTGGATTTTTTCTCTATGTGCTTAATGTCGGCGCTTGTCTCGGCGTTGGATTCGCATCTGTGTGCCGATCAGAACGGATCTGTCATTAGTCATCCTTATAACGTCAAGAAAAGGGTGAACCGATGGCTGCCCCCCTCCGCTACAAAGGCCGCCGAGCGACACAACTCCGATTGACTTCCATTATCGAACTGGACCCGATGAGGGCGAGGGTCCGGTCGATTTCCTCTTTGATCATCGCGATGACATCGGACACACCGGCCTCGCCTTTCGCGGAGAGCCCGTACAAAGTGGCGCGCCCAAGCATCACGGCCGTCGCGCCCAATGCGACCGCCTTCACCACATCGGCCCCTCTTCGGATACCACTGTCCAGAATGAGATCGGTGGTCGGCGTCGCATCGGAGATGCCCGGCAATGCGTCGATCGGCGCAGGAAGATCCGCGAGCTGTCGTCCGCCATGATTCGAGACTATGACACCGTCGGCGCCGATTTCCACGCATCGCGCGGCATCTTCAGCCGTCACGACCCCCTTGACGAGCAGCTTTCCGGGCCAGTCGTCGCGCAAGCGACGGAGGTCGTCCCAGCTAAAGCTCGCGTCCATTTCCCGCCGCAGCACCGCAGCCTGGGAGGCGGTATCAGAGGCGTCATCGGTCGCGAAGTTCTTCAACTGCGGCATACCATTCGTCAGGTAGGACCACAGCCAACGGGGATGCGAAATGCCATCGAGAGCGCCTCGTGGAGTGACTTTGAATGGCATAGCAAACCCGTTTCGCAGATCGCGCTGCCGGAATCCATTTACCGCGACGTCCGTGGTCAGGATCAACGTCGAATAACGAGCCTCTCGCGCTCTCGTGACCAAGCTCTTCGCCACATTCCGGTGTACTACGTATAACTGGAACCACAAGTCTCCGTCCGCTCCCCTTGATACCTCCTCGATCGACATGTTCGACGCGGTAGAGAGTGCGAACGGGATCCCAGCCTTGCTCGCAGCGCGTGCAAGCGCAAGATCTCCGTCGGGCCAGAACGCACTATTCAGACCTGTCGGCGCGATCACGAGCGGCGACGAAATTTGTCTCCCCAGAAGGTCGGTAGACTGCACACGCTCGCTCACATCGACAAGACGCCGGGGACGCAATTCCCACTTGTCAAAGGCGGCACGATTGTGCGTCAGGCCGGACTCGTCGTCGGCCCCGCCTTCGAGATAGTCGAATACCATCCTCGGCAACCGACGCCGAGCCGCGGAACGATAGTCACCGACGGAGAAGATATGGGGAAACGCTCTTGCCATGATTGTGTCTTGCTTGACCGAACTGGAAACGTGGGGAAGAAAGCAATTTCTTGGCGTGTGTCACGGGCCGTCGAGCGACGACAGAGGAAGACCAACCGCAGTTGCGACTGGCAGACGGAGCGAGAAAGCGCCGCTCATGCCAGTCGCCGACCTCGCGCTACTCAGTGACGACTTGCGTGACCAGCCGCTTCTGACGAAGCGCCGGGATATGGTTTCTGACCTGCGACAGCGAGATCAGTACCAACAGCATGGCGACCCCGAGCATCGCGAGATAGAGGGACGCTCCGCCCACGGTGATGACGACGGCGCCGGCGAATGCGCTGAGGATCGCACCGAGTCGTCCAAACGCGAGCGCCGAAGCGAGGCCGGTTGCTCTCACGCGAGTCGGATAGACATACGCACACAAGGCGTACATCGTCGACTGAACTGCATTGACGAAGAGACCGTGGACGCCCAGACCGATAACCAAGAGGCTCGTGTGACTCGCCACATCAACGCCTCGCAGAAAAAAGGCGCTCGCACATCCTCCGGCGCAGCACACCAGGAGCGGCCAACGCGAACCAAAGCGCGTGATGGCCAAGGCGCAGATGAGTGCCCCGAAGACGCCGCCGAGGTTATATGCGGTCAGGCCCGAACCGGCAAGTGCCACGGGAAGCCCTTCGGATGCGAGCATGGTCGGCAGCCAGCTAAAGGCGGCGTAGACCGCGAGCAGGCACATGAAAAACGCACTCCAGATAGCAATCGTGTTACGTCGCTGAGCCGGCTCGAAGAGCGACCCGAAGCCGTCGCGTTGTTCGAGCCTTTGCTCGGCGGCGTCGACGAAAGTCGTCTGCGCACTAATCGGCCGCGACATTCTCGCAAGGAGCGCACGCAACTCGGTCCAGCGCTGTTCCTTGCGAGCGAGAAAGCGGGGAGACTCCGGGAACACGAAAAACAGCAGAATGCCAAGGGCCAAGGGGATCGTGCCACCGATGAAGAACAAGCCACGCCAACCGAAGGTCGGCAAGACGGCACCGGCGAAGAACCCGGCAAGCATGCCCCCGAGCGGCACGCAAACGATGGTAGACGTGACGGCGAGCGTGCGGCGACGTGCCGGGGTGAACTCTGCGGTCATCGTCGTGGCACTGGGAAGCGCTCCGCCGATGCCCAGGCCCGCGATAAAGCGAAGCGCGGCGATCATCGGTATGTCTTGCGCAAGCCCGATGGCGCAGGTTGCCGCGCCGAACACCACGACGCTACCGATGAGCGCCCAGCGCCGGCCAAACCTGTCGGCGAACAAGCCAGCGCACGCGCTCCCGACGCCCATGCCAACCAGACCCGCCGCCACGGCCGGCGCGAACGCATTGCGCGTTATGCCCCATTCTTTGATGATGGTGGGAATGGCGTAACCGATGAGCTGGCCATCGAAGCCGTCCATGATGATCGACAGTGCGGCCAGGCAAACGACGAACTTCTGAATGAGCGTAAAGGGGCCGTCGTCGAGAAGACTGCCGATGTCAGCAGTGTTCGAAGCGCTGAAGGTCTGCGGATTCATTGCTCGACCTCCGCGCACACATTCGATGGTCTGTCGATTGCAACAAGGTCCGCGACGTCGCGCGGGAGCATGGCAAAACATATCTTCATGGCGATGTCTCCTGGGTACGCTGCGCCGGGTTGATCGGCGCGTCTTTTGATGCATGATCGCGGACGTTTGTTGTTCTCGGTTGACGTGCCCGCGGCTACCTACTTCGCAACGGCTGATGCGTTTCGCGCGTCGATAAGCCTGACGAGCTTTGCCAATGTCTCCGTGTGCGGAACGGACACGTTGATGCTGCGGGCCACTTCAACGACTGCGCCGTTGATGCCTTCGATCTCTGTCTTTCGCCGGGCCAGAACGTCTTGCAGCATCGACGGCTTGTGCCCCTTGTGCTGTTCGATCGCATGAACGATGTTTGTCGAGCACACGCTCAGATCCGCGGAAACGCCGCTGGCGTTCGCCACTGCGATGACCTCGGCGGCCACGGTCAGTGCCAGGCTCTTGCTGTCCTCCAGCAGTCCAAGCTGGTCCACCGTCGTTCCAGTGACCGCACAGATGCTGTTAAGCGCAGCGTTGAACGCCACCTTTTCCCAGATAGCTGCCCAGACGTTGTCGTCGATCTGACAATTCAATCCGGCGGAATTCAGAGCCTCGGCGACGGCATTGACTTGGGAAGTGCGTTCACCGTCGGCGCTCATCATGCGAATTTTCCCTTCGCCGTGACTGCTCACCGAGCCAGGACCGACAAGGTCCGCCGGCCACGTAGTAACGCCAACAAGCACGTTGGAGAGCGGCACGAAGTCTCGAATCGCTTCGACGTTCCCGAGTCCGTTTTGCAGCGTGAGCACGGCGGTTGTCTCGCCGAGCAGATGCTCGATGCCGGACAAGGCCGCACGCGTGTGCATCGACTTCGTGAAGAGCAACAGCAAGTCAGGCGGTTTATCCGTAGCTTCGGGTCGTATCGCGTTGATGTTCGTGATTGCGCGAGTATCGTCATCCATCTCCAAGCGGAGGCCCTTCGCACCGATAGCGTCCAGATGCGGTTGATTGATGTCGATCAGCGTGACTGAGTGACCGGCTTCCGCCAGGCGGCCGCCGAACAACGACCCCATCGCTCCTGCACCGAGTACGGCGATTTCCATAGTTGACATGTCGACCGCGGCTGCGGTCTTACCTGAGTTGTCGAACGAGTTGACGAGGGTGACAGGGACGTAACTCAGAACGGATAGTGTCGCGGCGACGTTTGCACAGTGACCCAGCGCAAGTCGGTAAAAGCGGCAATGCCTGCCTGTCCGCCGAAGTGGCCAAAGCCACTACCTTTGACGCCTCCAAAGGGCATCTGCGCTTCGTCGTGGACGGTTGGCCCGTTGACGTGGCAAATCCCGGATTGGATGCGGCTCGCCACCCGCATCGCGCGCGCGACATCGCGACTGAACACGGCCGCAGCGAGACCGTATTCGTTATCGTTAGCGCATCGGATCGCTTCTTCTTCGCCGTCGACGCGCACGATTGCCTTGACAGGGCCAAACGTCTCTTCGTTGTAGATCCGCATGTTCGGTCCAACGTTATCGACGAGCGTTGCAGGCATAAGCGTGTTCTCTGCTTTTCCCCCGCAGACCATCGTCGCGCCTTTGTGCAAGGCGTCATCGATCAAGGCGTTGCATCGTTGTACCGTCGCCATATCGACAACGGAGCCCAACACAACCGGCCCCTTTCGAGGGTCGCCGAGCGGCAGCGTCTTAGCCTTTTCACCGAGCTGAAGAACAAACTCGTCGGCGATCGCGCGATCGACGATGATGCGCTCGGTGGACATGCAGATTTGTCCTGAATTCGCGAAGGCGCCGAAAGCGGCAGCATCGACCGCTGCCGCTATGTCGGCGTCGTCGAGCACGATCAGCGGGGCCTTTCCGCCCAGTTCGAGAACAGACGGTTTGAGATGCCGTGCGCAGCTTTCCGCGATGATTTTCCCGACCTTTGTCGAGCCCGTGAAATTGACACGTCGGATAGCCGGATGCGAAATCAGCGCTTCGACAACCGGACCTGCATCGGCAGGCGCGTTCGTGACGAAGTTGACGACGCCTGCGGGCAATCCAGCATCCATGAAGGCTTCCGCGATGAGTGCGTGCGTCGCCGGGCAGATTTCCGAGCCCTTCAGCACCACCGTGTTACCGCAAGCGAGTGGAAGCGCAACCGCACGGACGCCAAGGATGACAGGCGCATTCCACGGCGCAATCCCGAGGCATACGCCTGCGGGTTGCCGAACCGCCATCGCCACGCTGCCGGGGACGTCGGACGGAATGACTTCGCCTGAAATTTGCGTGGTCAGTGACGCTGCCTCCCGCAGGCCGTCAGCGGCCAATCGCACATTGAAGTCGGCCCAGATGCGCGAAGCGCCCGTTTCGGCCGCCATCGCGGAAGCAAACGCCTCCGCCTTCGCTTCGAGCGCTTGCGCCGCGCTAAGGAGATAGGAACGACGCTGGGTCGGGCCCTGCTGAGACCAATGAGCAAACGCGACGGCAGCTGAATCCACTGCATCACGAACGTCGTCCAGCGTACACGCAGGGGCCACGCTTGCGACGTCCTGATCCAAGGGGTTAGAACGTTGGAATGTCGCGCCATTGCTCGCGCCGACATGCGCTCCGTTGATAAGCATCGAAATCGTCTTCATAGTCTCCGCCTTATGTTTCTCTTTTCCTGTAGGCCCTTCAGGCAATCACGACCTCGACAAGACGCGGCTCGCCCGCCTCGAGGGCTTCCTTCAACTTGTCCGCGAGCTCCGCGGCGTTCGCGACACGGAGACCTTTACAACCCATGCCCTGGGCAAGCGACACGAAATCCAAGCCGGGAAGATCAGTGCCCTGAACAGCGTCGTCGGAAGCGAATCCAAACACCGGCGCAAACTCTTGAAGCGCGGCATAGCGCTGGTTGTTCAGAATGACGAACGTGATCGGCAGACGCATCTGCACCGCGCTATAGATCGCCTGGATCGAGTACATGCTCGAGCCATCTCCGATCAATCCAATCACTTTGCGATCGGGAAGAGCGAGCGCAACGCCGACCGCTGCAGGCATGCCGTAGCCCAAGCCGCCGCTAGCCATCGTGAAAAACGTATTGCTCTTTGTGAACGGCAGATACCGTTGCATGGCCGGGCGAGAACTCGGTGCCTCTTCAACGACAACGTCGTTCGGGTCGCGAACCTCCGCGAGGGTTTGCAGCGCGAAGGCGACCGACATCACGGGCGACGGCTCGGCACGAGGTGCTCTTGGCCGAGGCTCAGGCAAAGGACGCGTGTCTGGCGCCGCACGCGCAAGCAAGTCAAGCAAGCCGAGGCGGACGTTGCCGACCACCGCAGCCCCTCCGGGCGTCCACGCCGCGACGTTGGGGTCGTCGATGAGTTGATAAAGCGCCGCGCCCGCCGGCACGTGCGGACCTGTACCTTCGACGTGATACGAAAAGGCAGGCGCGCCAAGGACGCAAACGACGTCATGCCCATCGAGCAGCGAGACGATGTTTTCACGCATCGCGGGAAGAAATCCCGCGAAAAGTCGATGGTCCTCGGGGAACGAACAACGCGCGCTCATCGGCGCGACAAAGACGCGTGCGTTATGTCTCTCGGCCAGTTGAACGACTTCCTTCCATGCGCCCGCCCGGTCGACTCCCGCACCTACCACGAGAGCCGGCGTTCTCGATGCGTCCAACGCTGCGCCGAGTTTCGCCAATGCCTCCGGGTCGGGACGAACCGAGTTGCTGACAGTCGCGCGCTCATGAAACTCCGCAGGCTGGTCCCAGTCATCCACGGGAATTGAAACGAAGACAGGCCCACGCGGCTCCTGCATTGCGATGTGATACGCGCGCTCCAGCGCGCGCGGCACGTCTTGCGCACGCGCGGGTTCGATCGCCCACTTCACGTATGGCTTGGGCAACTCGACTGCCTGTGCGGCGGAAAGGAACGGGTCGAACGGCAAGATCGAACGGGCTTGTTGACCCGCCGTGATAACGAGCGGCGTCTGATTCTTGAATGCCGTGAAGATATTGCCCATCGCGTTGCCGACGCCGGCCGCAGAATGAAGGTTCACTAGCGCAGCGTTTCCAGTTGCTTGCGCATAGCCATCGGCCATCCCGACGACTGCCGCTTCTTGTAAGCCCAGGACGTATCGGAAGTCGGCAGGGAAATCCCGAAACATTGGAAGCTCCGTCGATCCAGGGTTAGCAAAGATCGACGTCATCCCCAGTTCGCGCACGAGCTTAATGACGACATCCCTAACGGTGGCGTGTGTCGACGGACTGCTTCCTTCGCCTTGTTTGTCGCTGCCTGTCATTGCGATTCCTCTTTGGTTCAAGAGCGTTTCTGCTCTTCGGTGAAACGAGTATGGGTTTCCGAGACATGCTTGAATATTGCTTTTTTTCGCGAAACCCTTTACCTTCAGGTAAAGGCTCGGAGCATTCGCAAAATGTCATATGTTGAAGTAAGTGGCTGTTTTTGATGCTCTTTTCCAAGCCCAATTTGAGTTGATGGCCAATGCCGTAGGCCAGTGTCCCTAGGGAACACCCCAACGAACTCATGAGCTACAACCTCCATCAATTGCATGCTTTTACGACCATCGTGTCGTCCGGCAGCCTCGGAAGGGCCGCAGCATCGCTCAATGTGACTCAGCCAGCACTCAGTCGAACGATCAAGCGTCTGGAGGAAGATGTGGGCGCGCCGCTCTTTGAGCGGCACGTCAAAGGCATGCAGTTGACGGATATTGGCGCTGCTTTGCTGCCGCATGCTCAACTTCTATTGCGCGAGGCAGAAAATGCGCGCGAAGAGATCGACGCGATGCGCGGACTCGCCAAAGGAACGATCAAGGTGGGAGCGGTTGGCAGTCTCGCTGCCCACTTCCTTCCTTTGGCGGTCGATCGTGTCTTGGAGAAATGGGGCAACTTGCACGTCGAAATCATCGAAGGCGTGTGGGACCGCCTTGCCGAGGGGCTCATCAACTACGAGATCGACCTCGCTCTAAGCACGGCCACTAATGACAGCGACGAGATCGTGGCCGTACCTGACTGCCGATGGGAGGACAACAGCTTCGTCGTAGCAGCTTTCAGCCATCCATTGCGCAAGAAACCCAAGCTCGCTCTCGCCGACACATTGACCGCGCGGTGGGCCATCCCGCCCAAAGGTACAGCCCCTTATGAACACATGCGAGAGACGTTTCTCTCTCGCAACCTCGACATGCCGGATATTGCCGTCCGGACGCGCTCGGTGACCGTGCTTAAAAGTCTGGTAGCCGAATGCTCGTTTCTGAGTTGGATGCCGGAACCGATGTACGACTCCGAAAGCAAGGCAGGGATCATGGGGACTCTGCCTATTCCGGGCGTTCGCGCCGCCAGAACATTGACAGCGTTTCAGCGCCGCGACGGGATACTGCCGCGTCCAGCCGCGCGTCTGCTCGACGAACTCAGAAGCCTGACCGAGGGCGGCATGGCGTTGCGGACCACCCGATAAGCCAAAGATTGCCATCGAGTTCGGAATCTCGGGAACTGCGTTAGGAAATAATCTAAATCCTCCGCCTGATTCGATTTAGTCTGCGCAAGCGCCCAGCGGCCGGGCCAAAATCAGTTTCAAATACCAAGTTAGAAATAGTTCTAAATGCGGCTTTAGAATTATTTCTAACTACTGCTTTAAGGCATTTATTAACGGATAATTATTTAGGATTTCCAGACTTTCTATTTTCATTTGGAACCCTTAATATCCGTTTCCAGCATTTGGCCTGGGATCGCAGGATTCGAGAAGGCACGTTATCCCCA
The DNA here is from genome assembly GCF_031451415.1 of Caballeronia sp. LZ028. Classification (NCBI taxonomy): domain Bacteria; kingdom Pseudomonadati; phylum Pseudomonadota; class Betaproteobacteria; order Burkholderiales; family Burkholderiaceae; genus Caballeronia; species Caballeronia sp. LZ028. The sequence continues at coordinate 1,057,710 of NZ_JARUXN010000003.1, forward strand.
GATAACCCACCTTTACGACTCTCGTCCAGTGCAAGTTCGTTGCATCAGTATGAATCCAACGTCTTTAACGATCCGGAATTCCGGAGGCCCCTCCACGGCCATATGCTGAAACCAAACATTCCTGGGAGCATTGCTTTATGAAGTCTTTCGCTATTTCCACTTTGATGGCCGCTATTTTGGGAGCTACTGCAGGTAGCGCTCTCGCAGCTGATGGAACGATCACGTTCAATGGAGCCTTGACGGCTTCGACATGTGAAATCAATGGTAATGACACGTCGTCCAAAGACTTTACGGTCAATCTTCCGACGCTGTCCACGAATGCCTTGACGAAATCGGGCGATACGGCAGGCGCCACTTCCTACCATATCGCGTTGTCCAAATGCACGCCGGTAACGTCGACCAGCAAGGCTTCGGTCTTCTATGAGGCGGGCGCCACCGTCGATCCGGTCGATGGACGTCTTATCGTCGCGCCAGGCGGCGCTCAAAACGTCAAGCTGCAAATCAACAACAGCGACGGTTCCCAGATCAAGGCCGGCTTTTCGACCGATCTGCAGAACTCCAAAGCGGCCGATATCTCGAGCGGCGCAGCGACGCTGTACTACCAGGCTGAATACTACGCAACGGGCGCCACGACTGCCGGCGCGGCCAATTCGTCTGTCGTGTACAGCATCGATTATCAATAAGTCGATAAGCACCAGGACCTCTCAGTTGTCAGGGAGGTCGGGAAGCGGGGCGGCTGCCCCGCTTTTCCAATCGAATGTGGCATTGAATTTCTTCGCGCAATGAAACTGATCCGCAAGACACTTACCTTCGCAACGATCTGCCTGTCGATCGCTGCATTCGCCCCGACCGCCATTGCATCCGTGGTGATTGCCGGTACGCGAATCGTTTATAACCAGAACGATTCCGAAGTTACCGTCAAATTAACAAACAACGGAAAGCTCCCGGGGTTGACGAAGGTATGGATCGACCGGGGCGATCCGAACGCGAAGCCCGACAGCATCGAGGTGCCTTTTACCATCATGCCGCCCATCATGCGGATCGATCCGGGTAAATCGCAAACCTTGCGGATCATGAGTACCGGTGAGGAGCTTCCTGCCGACAAGGAATCCCTCTTCTATCTGAATGTGCTCGAAGTGCCGCCGAAGCCAACCGGGGATGAAGCAAGCCCCAATCAACTGCAACTGGCTTTCCGTACGCGCATTAAGTTCTTCTTCCGGCCTAACGGGCTCAAAGGACAAGTCACGGATGCGCCTGCTCAGGTGATCTGGCATTTGAAACACGATGGCGATCAAAACATGATCGAGGCGACTAACCCTACGCCTTATCACATCTCATTCGATCGAATCCAGTTCGGTCGAGGCAGTAATGTGGCCGCCTTCGACCAAGGTGGAATGGTGGGGCCAGGCGAAACAAAGAAGTTTCCCTTGAAAGGGACGTTTCCCAGTCAGGGATCGAAGGTGAACTATACCGCCATCAATGACTATGGCGGGCCGCAAAACGGCGAAGCCGACGTTGCGCCCTGAGCCACTTAAGTTCGTATGGTTCTGCTTCAACAGATCAAGACGCATTCCTAAGTCTTTATACGTTTCATCCTGGAAAGTATCTCCGCGTGCGTAGTGCGATGACGTGTGTGAGACACGCTGTCATACGTTTGGCTGATCGAATCGAAAATGAAAGACCGCCGCAATTTCCCGTCGGTTCACAAGTTGAATCCGATGTACTTCGTCACTCTGCAAGCTCTCGCAGCCATGAGTGCCAGCTCGCATGCGTACGCCGACGCCGCAAAGAAGTATTCTGCCGTCGAATTCAACGAACAGTTTCTCGAATCGGGAAGCGGCGAAAAGGTGGATATATCCCGCTTCAACAAAGGGCAGGAAATCCTGCCCGGCACCTATCGTGCCGACACTTATGTGAACAACGAGTGGAAAGGCAAACTCGGCATCGAGATTCGTGGACCCCAAAACGGCGACGGCGTCGTGCGCCCCTGCATGACGTCCGATCTTTTGACGCAATTCGGCGTCGACATCCGGAAATTGACTCCCGAAGCATTGGCCGCACTCGATGACGCGGATAAAACGTGTCCGTCGCTCGCTGATCTGATACCTTCGCAAGCATTTTCGTTTTTGGCGCGTTGAGCGAATACGTGCAGAAGTACCTCACCGAATTGATCTTCAATCTGGTCCAAATCAACTCGACGGAAGGACTCATCGGGCATCTTCTGCGCAATCCGATGCCATGGTTCGAGAAGCGGCACGTCGGCGATGTATTCGCGCGCGTGAAGGCGCAGGACGAGATCACCGGCTACGCGACGCGCTCCATCGTCTCGTTGTGCATCGACGTGGCGGTAGGAACGCTCGCGCTCATACTCATGCTGATCCAAAGCCGGCAACTGACGCTCATTGCACTCGTGGTATTCGCCGCGTACGTGGCGCTGGCGTTGAGCATGTATCCCGCGATGCGCGACAATCACGCGCTGGTCACGGAAACGTCGGCCCGTTGCGATGACGCGCTGATCGAGACCATCCGCGCGGCGTCGCTGCTCAAGCTTGCACAGGGCGAGACTCGACGCACGTCGATCTACATGACGATCTTCAAGGCGTATGCCGTGGCAGCGCTCGCGAAGAGCCGATTGAACTGCACGCGCGACAGCCTGCTCAAACTCGTCAACTACGCGGACACGGTGGTTATCACATACATGGCGGCACGGCTCATGCTCGGCGGCGTCGTTTCGGTCGGCGTGTTCTATTCGTTCCTGATCTACAAGTCGTTGATGTCGGAGCGTTTTGCCAACGCCATCAACGCGATGTTTCAGTACTTCATGTTGAGCGTGCCGGTCGCGCGGGTCGACGATATCGTCGAAGCACAGACCGAAACTTACACGCCATTGAGCGCGAGCGAACGGGCGACGGAGATACGCGATTTCTCGAGTATCGAAATGCGTAACGTGACGTTCAGCTACGGCGTATCCGATAAACCCGTGCTGGCCGATCTCAATCTTTCGATTCGCAAAGGCGACAAGATCGTCATCACCGGTCCTTCGGGGAGCGGCAAGTCCACGGTATTCAAGCTCTTATCGGCGGCCGAGCCGCTGCGGGAAGGGCATATCGAACTCAACGGAATCGCGTGGCCGAATCTTGCCGTCGATGAAATTCGGCGCCACATGGCTCATATGCGCCAGGGCGACATCATCCTTCACGGCTCGATTGCCGACAATATCACCTTGTTTGCGGCGAATCCCGACGACGACCGTATACACAGGCTGCTTTCCGACGTGGGCCTTCTCGACGATGTCATGCGTCTGCCGATGCGCACGCGAACCGTCATCAGCGACACGATTGCCAACATCTCTGCGGGGCAGCGTCAACGTCTTTTGCTGGCGCGCGCGCTCTATCAACAACGCGAGATACTGATGCTCGATGAGCCTACTTCGAATCTTGATCCCGCATCCGTGAAGCACATTGCGCAACTGCTTCGCAGTCTGAAGCAAACGGTGGTGGTCATCACCCACGATATGGCTTTGGCATCGGCATTCGACATGCGCTATGCATTCGCCAATGGCGGGCTCGTGCCTGAACACGTCGTGCAAGCATCTGATCCGGTGCTGGTGGACGCATGAAGAAGCCGGGATTCTCAGCAGTCTTGGTTGCGGTCTGCATGACGCTGGCTAATCAGACATGCGCGAGCGATCTGCTCGATATGGTGAATGCGTCGCTCTCACAGGATGCCGATCTCGCGCAGGCACGCGCCGCCTATGAGGCGTCGAAGCAGGCCATTCCCATTGCGCGAGCTGCCTTGCTGCCGCAGATAAGCGGAGGATGGGGCCGTGCGTATAACGAAATCAAAACGGACGGTTTTCCGCGTCAGAGCTATTGGCAAAACGGATGGACTTTTCAGGCCGCGCAGCCCCTCTTCGACTGGGCCAAATGGACGACCTATCAGCAGGCCGATCTGGTCGTCGCTCAAGGCGCGGTGCAATTCGCGGCCGCGCAGCAAGCGGCGATGCTCAAGGCGGTTCGCGCCTATTTCGATGCGCTCGCGGCGGAGGACGAACTCGAACGTACGAGCGAATATCTCGCCGCCATCGATGAACAGCACAGGCAAACGCGCCGTAAGCGCGCCGCCGGCGAAGCGACTGTCATAGACGAGCGCGATATCGATGTCGCTCTCGCCCAGGCGCGGATTCAAAACGCCGACGCGCGTCAGGACATGGAGGTGAAGCGTCGCGTTCTACAGCAGATGAGCGGCAAGCCATTCTCGCCGCTTTCGGGTCTTGCAGCGGGCACGAAGCTGCCGCGTATCGAGCCGGAAGATCCGGATGTCTGGGCCGGTCAGGCGAGTTCGAGCGGCTACGATGTGCAATCGAAACAGCTCGAGCTCGAAATCGCGAAGATGGATTCGAAAAAGGCGCGTGCGGCGCACTATCCGGTCGTCTCGCTTACCGGCACCTACACGCCGGCTGGCGCAGCGTCGGGCTATGCGCGCCCGACCACCACGACCACAGCCATGCTCCAGGTGATGATGCCGCTCTTCTCCGGCGGAGAGATACAGGCGCGATTGAAGCAAAGCCTGGCGCAGCAGGACAAAGCGCAGGACGCGATCGAATCCGCGTCCTTCACGGCCGAGAAGGATGCGCGTGAAAACTACGCTGCATATCTAAAGGCGCGCGTTCGGAGTATCTCACTCGAACAGCTATTGCAGACATCAAAGGAAGCATTGGCCGCAACCGAAACGGGCTTCAAGGTCGGCAGCCGGACGCAGGTCGACGTTCTGCGTGCGCTCGACTCGTACTTTACGGTTCGCCGCGATCTCATGCGTTCTCGATACGAGGTTATCGTTTCCTCGTTGCAATTGAAGGCGAACGTTGCGTCCCTGACCATCGACGATATTTCCTACGCAAACACGCTGTTGTGCTGCGCGAAAACATCGGACAACGGACCATCCTTACGCTGACTGTGCAAGAGTGCATTGACGTGCCGAATACCTTGAGTTCGTTCACGTAACCCTTCTGGCTTTGCCAGAGCAGTTCGCTCTAATACGCTTGAAACGCGCATCGGGAATTTCCCATTGCGCGTTTTTTGTTGCCTAAAAGGATCGACATGAGTTATTTGCATGCCGTCTCGCAGGCATCTATCAAATCTCAAAAAAGATTTGCTCCAAAAATAGGATGAGTCTTATTATGTTCTTAAGCTGATTATGTTCCCGCAGCGCGCAGATAAGGAATCCCGAGCACAAGAAGTTTCATTACAGGGGCCGAGATGAGAAAAGCGAAGTGGTTGACTATTGCCCGGCACGCGCTGCGCTGCGCCGTCGTGAGTTCCCTTGCCGGGCTTTGCGTGCCGGCTTTCGCGACGCTCGTTCCGGGCGGCACGATCACGTTCAGAGGTGCATTGGTTGCGCCGCCGTTTGACATCGCTGCCAGATCTGCTTCCATGCTCGGAACCAGTGGATTCCAGAACGATTCCGCTGATGTGAAAGGCGTACGTTCCTCCGCCGTTGTCACCTATTACGCGCCACCGCACAATGCGCCGAGCGCGGAGGTTTCGTTGGTCGTAGTGGGCGATCGTGCCGCTGCGGTGAGCTCGCATTTCATCGACGGCGCGGGACAGCGCGTCGGGCCGTCCCTGGGCCGCTCATATCACGTAGGCCCGGCAGGCGGCGCGCTTCTGATACGGCGATCCGAAAACGCGCGCGCCGAATCGACGACGCTCGTGACCGTCGTCACCGAATACAACTAGCGCATTCAACGCGATGCATATCGCTGCAATCCCGCGATGCTTTCCCGCAGTTCGTCTTGCAGCCGCGCCATCAATTCGGCGGCGGGCAACTCGCGCGCGAGCGCGGCGGCTTGCCCTGCCCATTGCGCGCCGTAGCCGAATTCGCTCTTTGCTTTCGCCGCTGCGTGCAATGCCTTGCCTGCATCGTAGGTAATCGGATACGCGGGAATGGCAGGCGCTCCTTCGGCGCGCCCGAGTTCGGTGAACTTGTTGACGAGGCCGCGCGCCTTGCGCCCCGAAATCGCCGATGTGAACGTCGTGCGTTCGGCCGCATCGGTCAAGATCGCGCGACGGTAGCCCGCATCGATCGACGTCTCCGTGCAAGGCACGAACGCCGTGCCCAATTGCGCGGCCTGTGCGCCCAGCGCAAGCGCCGCCGCAATGCCCGCGCCGTCCATGATGCCGCCCGCCGCGATCACGGGCACATCGAACTTGCTGGCGAGAAGACGCGTCAGCGCCAACGTGCCGAGGTTGTCGTCGTCGGCTTGCGGATCGAAGATGCCGCGATGTCCGCCCGCTTCGATGCCCTGCGCGACGATCGCATCCATGCCCGCCGCGACGACCTGCTCCGCCTCACGCAAATTGGTTGCGGACGCAATCAGTTTGATGCCCGCGTTGCGCAACGCATCGATGTATTCCTTCGACGGCAAGCCGAAGTGAAAACTCACGATCGCGGGCTTCTCTTCGACGAAGACCCGGAGCATGGCATCATCGACGACGAAGCTCGTATAAATCTCGCTCAGCTTCGCGGGCGGCGTCGCGCCGTATTGCGCGAACACCGGCGCGAGCCAGTTCGTCCATGCCTGCTCGATAGCGGCGTCGGCGCGGGCCGGCTCATGACAGAACACGTTGATGTTGAACGGCTTGCTCGTCAGCTCGCGCGTCTCGCGAATCACCTTGCGCGCGCCTTCCGCGTTCATCGCGCCGACGCCGAGCGAGCCGAGCCCGCCCGCATTCGATACGGCCGCCGCGAGCGCGGGCGTGCTGACGCCGGCCATCGGCGCCTGAATGATCGGCACGTCGATGCCGAGTAGCGATGTCAATGCGTTCTTGCTCATGAATGTGCATCCTCTGAACGTTGATTCAACGCGTGCCGAGCTTCTCGACGACGAAGTCGACAAAAGCCCGCACGCGCGACGACAAATGTCTGCCGTGCGGATACAGCAGGATGAACGGCCTGCTGCATCCGCCGTAATCGCGCAGCACCTCGACAAGCGTGCCCGCGCGCAATTCTTCCTCGACGGTGAAGCGATAAATCTGGAACAGACCCGCGCCGTGACGCGCGAGCGGAATGCCCGCGAGCGCATCGCCGGACGTGCCGTAGCCGCCTTGCGTCGTGATTTCCACGAGTTCGCCGTTCTGCATGAAGAGCCACGGCACGGGCCGTCCGGTACTTGGCATCTCGAACTGGATGCATTCGTGCGCGAGCAGATCTTCGATTGTTTTCGGCACGCCCGCGCGCTTCAGATAAGCCGGCGACGCCACCGTGACCAACTCCGCATCTTCGAGCTTGCGCGCGATCAGACCGGAATCGCGGGGTGCGCGTCCGCGTATCGCGAGGTCGAAACCTTCATCGGCGAAGTCGATGTTGCGGTTGCTCAGATGCGCTTCGACCGTGACATCGGGATAACGCTCTCTGAACTCCGCAAGCAACGGCAGCATGCGGTAATGCCCGTAAGGCGTCGGCATGCTGATGCGCAACACGCCCTTCGGCGTCGTCTGCTGGCCGGTGGCTTCGCGCTCCGCTTCCGCGAGACGATTGAGCGCATCGCGACATTGCTCGAAGTAGCGACGTCCTGCATCGGTCAGTCGAATCTGGCGCGTCGTACGCACGAAAAGCCGCACGGCGAGGCGCTTTTCGAGTCGCGCGACCGAGCGGCTCACGGCCGCCGGCGTGACGCTCGCAGCGGTCGCCGCGAGCGTGAAGCTGCCGAGTTCGGCTGCAAGGCAGAAGAGTTCGATGCTGCCGAGAAGAAGGTCGTCGAATTGCCGCTGCATGTCGATTGGCTTCGCGTCGCTGTCGTTTTTGCTGCATCTTCGCCGCTTGCACATGAACGGTCAACCGACGGCGTTTCATACGGTTCGGCGCGCCGGGGCACAAAAACGAACGCCCGCTTCTTCCACACGGAAAAAGCGGGCGATTAGTTGCAAGCGTAACGATCGATTACTTCGCGGTCGGCATCACGAATTCCGCGCCCTTCTCCGTGCTCTCGGGCCAGCGCTGCATGATCGACTTCTGCTTCGTGTAGAAGCGCACGCCTTCTTCGCCATACGCGTGCATGTCGCCGAAAAGGCTGCGCTTCCAGCCGCCGAATCCGTGCCACGCCATCGGCACCGGAATCGGCACGTTGATGCCGACCATGCCCACTTCGATGCGACGGCCGAATTCGCGCGCGATATGACCATCGCTCGTATAGCAGGCGACGCCGTTGCCGAATTCGTGCTCGTTGACGAGATCGACCGCTTCGCTGAAGTCCTTCACGCGCACGCACGCGAGTACCGGGCCGAAGATTTCTTCCTTGTAGATGCGCATGTCCGGCGTGACATGATCGAACAGCGTGCCGCCCGTGAAGAAGCCGTCTTCGTGGCCCGGCACCTTGAAGCCGCGGCCATCGACGACGAGTTTCGCGCCTTCTTCCACGCCCAGCGCGATATAACCTTCGATGCGTTCGAGTGCCTGGCGGGTGACGATCGGACCCATTTCCGCGTCGTCTTCCATGCCGTTCTTGATCTTGAGTTGCTGCGCGCGCTCTGCGAGACGCGGCACGATCTTGTCGGCGACATCGCCCACGAGCACCGCGACCGAGATCGCCATGCAGCGCTCGCCGGCCGAGCCGTAGCCCGCGCCGATCAACGCATCGACGGCCTGATCGATGTTCGCATCGGGCATCACGACCATGTGATTCTTCGCGCCGCCGAGCGCCTGCACGCGCTTGCCGTGCTTCGCGCCGGTCTCGTAGATGTAGTTCGCGATCGGCGTGGAGCCGACGAAGCTGATCGCCTTCACTTGCGGATGCGCGAGCAGCGCATCGACGACGACCTTGTCGCCCTGCACGACGTTGAAGATGCCATCGGGCAAACCGGCTTCCTTGAGCAGATCGGCCATGAACAGCGACGCCGACGGATCGCGCTCGCTCGGCTTCAGAATGAACGCGTTGCCCGCCGCGATCGCGACCGGGAACATCCAGCACGGCACCATGCACGGAAAGTTGAACGGCGTGATGCCCGCGACGATGCCGAGCGGCTGGCGCGTCGTCCAGTTGTCCATGCCCGTCGAGACCTGTTCGGTGTAGTCGCCCTTCAGCAGTTGCGGAATGCCGCATGCGAATTCGATCACGTCGATGCCGCGCGACACTTCACCCTGCGCATCCGAGAAGACCTTGCCGTGCTCGGCGGTGATGATCGCGGCGAGTTCGTCGCGATGCTTGTTCATCAGTTCGAGGAACTTCAGCATGACGCGCGCGCGGCGGATCGGCGGCGTGTCGCGCCAGGCCGGGAACGCGGCTTTCGCGCTCGCGACGGCTGCATCGACATCGGCGGCTTCACCGAGCACGAGCTTGCGCGGACGCTCGCCCGTCGCGGGATTGAACACCGGCTGCGTGCGCGTGGCCGAGCCATGCGTGCGCTCGCCGTGAATGTAATGAACGACGTCGGCGGTATCGTTGAACGCTTGCATGCTGTCTCCTCTCACGGACTGGTTTGGCAATTGACACAGTGTAGGAAGCGATGCGCCCCTTGCAAAGACGCTATGATTGAACTCATTGTTTATATTGGCAAACAATCGGTTGATGGACGAGCAAAAGATCGAAGGTCTGTGGACCCATTTGCACTGGCTCACCGTGCTTGCGGAACAAGGCAGCTACACGGCCGCCGCCGCGCGGCTGAACGTATCGAAAGCGGCGATGAGCCAGCGCATCGCCGAACTGGAGCGCGCGGCGGGCGTGCCGCTCGTCACGCGCACGACGCGCAGCGTGCGTTTCACCGAAGCGGGCCGCAGGCTCGTCGACGATACGCGCGAGCAGTACGAGCGCATCGCATCGAGCTTCATGAGCGTCAAGGAGATGGCGGGCGTCGCGCGCGGGCTCATACGCGTAACCGCGCCGATGGCCTTTTCGCGGCAGCAGCTCGTGCCGCGCATGGCCGGATTTCTGCACGCGCACCCCGATGTGCGGGTGCAACTGGAGGCATCGGACCGGTTGAGTTCGATCGCGACCGAAGGCTTCGATCTCGCGCTGCGGCACAGCGCGCAGGTGCCGGATACGCACGTCGCGTGGAAGCTGTGCGATACCCGTTCGGTGATCGTCGCGACACGCGCCTATCTGAAGCGGCGCGGCACGCCGGCGACGCCCAACGATCTCGTCACGCACGATTGCCTTGTCTATCCGCGGCCGCAAGCATCGAGCATCTGGTCGTTCGAAAGGAAAGGCGGGCGCAAGACTTCGACCGGGCCTCATACGCTCGCGGTGAGCGGTCCTTTCGCGGCGAACAACAGCGAAGTGCTGCGCGATGCAGCGCTCGACGATCTCGGCATCGCGCTCTTGCCGGATTTCACCGCGCAGGCCGCCGTGCAAGCGGGAAAGCTCGTCGTGCTGTTGCCGGAGTGGCGTCCGGTCGGCGCGTTCGCGGATCAGCTATTCGTGGTGCGGCCTTATGCGCCGCATGTGCCACGCGCGGTCGCGCTTTTCATCGGATATTTGCGCGAGACTTTCGCAGGCGGCTTTCCGCTCTAGAACGAAAAAACGCGCCGGTCCGAGACCAGCGCGTTTCGTGATGCGGCTTGCGGCTTGCTGCTTGCTGCTCAGTGATGCGCGAACGTCGGGAAAACGTCGGCTTGAACCGCATTGACGCGAGCGCCCGATTGCGCTGAACCATCCGCCACACCGCCATATCCGTTTTGCGCGGCGACGCGCGCTTCGGCAGCTTGAACGTCGGCGGGATACTTCGAATCGCTGATGACGTTCGGGTTATATCCGGCCTTTTCCAATTGCACGATTTGCTCGCGGACTTCGGCGCGCGTCAAAGGCTGATTCGACTGCGCGAACGATGCGACCGGCGCGGCAAAAGCAAGAGCGACCGCTGCGGTACCGATGAACTTGTTCATGATGCTTTCCTCCATCCATAAGTTTTGAGTTGCCGCTCACGCTGCCTTGTTTGCTTCGTGCGCGACCGTTGAACAGAGTTTAGGTATCGCACGCCCTAGGGTAAATACCTAAACGGCGAAATCACTTTTGGCGAAAACCCGACTAATACGGGCACGCGCGATGAGAACCAACGCCTTGCGAATCGCCTATAACCAAGAACGGAGCGCCGTTCTACGCGACGCATAGCACGAACGATCGTTTAATCAGGGGAATGGCCTTGAAACGAATCCTTGTGATTGGCGCGGGTTTCGCCGGTCTGTGGAGCGCGCTGTCGGCGGCGCGCAAGCTGGACGAACTCGGGCACGCCGACGAAGCGGAAGTCGCCATCGTCAATCCGGTGCCTTTTCATAGCGTGCGGGTGCGCAACTACGAACAGCCGCTCGACCCGACGCTCGTGCAACTCGATACCGTGCTCGGGCCCGCGGGCGTGCACCTGATTCAGGCGAAGGCGACGAGCCTCGACAGCGCGAATCGCCGTGTGACGATCGAACGCGACGGAGCATCGGAGACGCTCGACTACGACCGGATGATCCTCGCGGCAGGCAGCGTGCTCGTGCGTCCGCCGATTCCGGGCCTCGATCGCTATTCATTCGATGTCGACACCTACGCGGGCGCGTGCAAGCTGCAGGCGCATCTGCTGACCTTGCCCGCGCTGCCCGACACGCCCGGCCGCTATACGGCGGTCGTGGTCGGCGCGGGACTGACGGGCATCGAGTTGGCGGCGGAATTGCCCGCGCGCCTGCGCGAGATCGTCGCGGAAAAGGATCGCGGCAAGGTGCGCGTCGTGCTCGCGGATCGTTCGGCGCGGATCGCGCAATCGATGGGCGGCGCGCAGCATGTCATCGAAGGCGCGTTGCAGACGCTCGAAGTCGAGATGCGGCCAGGCGTGACGCTCGAATCGGTCGATGGCCAAGGTCTCACGCTCCACGATGGCGCGGCGAGCGAGCGCATCGAAGCGGCGACGGTCGTCTGGTGCGGCGGCATGCACGCGAACGCGCTCGCGGCGCAATTGCCGGTCACGCTGGACCCGCTCGGACGCGTGCCCGTCGATACGTTTCTGCGCGCGGAAGGCGTGCCGGGCGTGTTCGCGGCGGGCGATTGCGCGCGCATATTGATCGACGGCACGCGGCCATCGGTGATGTCGTGCCAGCATGGCCGGCCGATGGGACGTTACGCGGGCAACAACGCCGTCTGCGATCTATTCGGGCTGGAGATGCTGCCGCTGTCGATCGACTGGTACACGACCATCTGCGATCTCGGGCCGTGGGGCGCGGTGTATACGGAAGGATGGGACAGAAAGCTCGTCTCGGAAGGAGAGACGGCGAAGGCGACGAAGCGCACGATCAACGGCGAGCGCATCTATCCGCCGAAAAGCGGCACGCGCGAGGACATTTTTCGGGCGGCGGCGCCCGTCGTGCAAACGCCGCCGCCTACCGAACGCGCCAACAAGTAACGAAGCGTCAGACCTTCTTCACGGACGCTTCGTAGATCTCGTCGATCGACTGCTCGAGCGTCTTGTCGAACTCGCTGTCGCTCATGTCCTTCTTCAGCTCGTTGATGAGCGCGCGCGAGAAGCTCGCGATCATGCCGTGGTTCTGCGCGAGCTTCTTGCACGCGTCGCTGCGCGTATAGCCGCCCGACAGCGCGACGACACGCACGACACGCGGATGCTCGATCAGCGGACGATAGAAATCCGCCTCGTCGGGGATGGTCAGCTTGATCATCACGTTGCTCGATTCCGGCAGCGCGTCGAGGCCCTTCAGCAATTCGTCGCGCAGAATCTTTTCCGCGCCTTTCTTGTCCGGGCTCTTGATCGAGACTTCGGGTTCGAGAATCGGCACGAGACCGTGCTTGATGATCTGCGCGCCCACTTCGAACTGCTGCTTCGCCACGGCGGCGATGCCCTTTTCGTCGGCTTGATGGATCACCGAGCGCATCTTCGTGCCGAAGATGCCGAGCTTCACGGCGCGCGCCAGAAGATCGTCGAGACCGGGGATCGGCTTCATGATCTGCACGCCGTCGGCTTCGGCTTCGAGACCCTTGTCGACCTTCAGGAACGGCACGACGCCGCGGTCTTCCCACAGGAACGTGGGAACGGGCTTGCCTTCCGCTTCGCCGTCCATCGTGCGCTCGAACAGAATCGCGCCGATCACCTTCTTGCCCGTGAACGAAGGCGCCGTGATGATACGCACGCGCATTTCATGCATCAGCTTGAACATTTCGGCGTCGCCGTTGTAGGCGTCGTCCGGAATTCCGTATTGCCGCAGCGCGCCGGGCGTCGATCCGCCGCTCTGATCCAGAGCAGCGATGAAACCATCCTTCTCAGCCATTTGCGCGAGCATCTTTTCGTTAGCCACGAACATTTCCTCCTCGAAGTTCAAACACCGGACTTGTGCGCGCACAGTCCGGGCTTATGGTTCAGCTTCTGCAAGTGTAAAGGTTTTGACGGGCGCTCAAGTCGTGCAAATCCGCCATTTGCGCGCAAATGGGGTGATGTCGTGCGCTGGCGCACGGCCCGCGACAAGAAAACTTCAGGAAGGAGCGGAATTGAGGCCGCCCGCGTTGCCGGATCGCCAGACGATGCCGAGGGCGCGCTTGAAGAGCGATGGCGCGCGCGTGAAGTCGCCGGCTTGTGGCAGTTGCGCATGATCGTTCGATGCTTCCGATGCAGCTTCGATCGCCTCCGGTTCGGGAACGGGCTCCGGAACCGGCGCGAGCTTTTCGCGCGCGTCGCCGCAACGCTGGTTCAGCACGCGGCGCATGTCGGGGTCGTCGATCAGCGCTTGCGCGGTCGCCATGCCGCGCTCGAATTGCAGCGCATAGGCGATATCGGTGAAATCTTCGTAGCGGCCGCTATCGGCCAGCTCGTACGCCAGTTCGAGCGTGCGCCGGCGTTTCCATGCATCGAGATCGTCGTGGGCCGTGCTCAAGGTGTCCTCTTCTTCGCGATGAGGTGCCGAAGATGTTAGCCCGCGCCAAACTTTTTTCCGTTGTCGCGTCACAACAAGCAGACGAAAAGCATTCGCGATTTCAAACAAAAAGCGCTTGCCTGAAGCACTGGATTCGCGATAGTCCTCGCTTGACAAGGCTCGTGTAAGGTATTTAATTCACTCACCCGCCTCGCTGCGAAATGATGGGCGGCCGCCGACATGTCCTGTCTGCGCTGTGAAGCAGTCCCGACGTATGGATGTTCGCTCCGGTGCGGAGCGCGATGTGCCTTTATCGGAGCCGCGTCATGAACCCGCTTTCAGGAAGTCCGGCACGCGTGGCCGCTCTCGCTCTCGGCTGCGCGCTCGTCACGTCCGTAACCGGATGCGGCGGCTCCGATTCCACCGATACGTCCGTCCCCGACGCCATCACGCAGATCATGAAAAAGCCCATGTATCAGGGCGCGACGTGGGCATTGCGCGTCGTCGATCTGAACTCGGGCGATCTCGTCTACGACATGAATTCGAACGCGCAGGTGTATGTGGCGTCGGTGCGCAAGGTGTTTTCGCTCGGCGCGGCGCTCGATCAATACGGCGCGCAGCATCAGTTTCAGACGCCGGTGTATCGCACGGGAACCGTCGATGCGGCCGGCACGCTCAACGGCAATCTCGTGCTCGTCGCGAGCGGCGATCTCTCGATGGGCGGCCGCACGAACGCCGACGGCACGCTCGCCTGGACCAACTTCGACCACAACGAAGCGAACAATCTCGGCAATGCGCAGATCACCGCGCCCGATCCGCTCGCGGGCTACGACGCGCTCGCGGCGCAGGTGGCGGCAGCGGGCATCAAGAATGTCAACGGCGAAGTCGTCATCGACGATCGGCTTTTCGAACCCTCCGACTTTCGCGGCGAATTTCAATTGCGGTCGATCTTCGTGAATGACGATGTCGTCGATACGATCATCTCGCAGGGCAGCGCCGGCTCGGCGACGCCGGTGGACTATCGGCCGAAATCATCGGCGTTCACGGTGCAATCCACGTTGATGACAGCGGCGGCGGGCACCGAGGCGAAAATCACCGTCACGCCGACGGACCCGACCTGCTTCGGCTCGCTTGCCTGCACCGGCACGATCGGCGGTTCGATTCCGGCGAATTACGTGCCGCCGATCGTGCCGAATTTCCCGGTCATCCGCACGTTCCGCATCACCGCGCCGCAGAACTATGCGCGCACGGTGCTCATCGAGGCGCTCGCGCGCGCCGGCGTGAGGGTCACGGCGCCGGTTGTCGAAAACAACCCGACGCAACTTCTGCCCGCGAAGAATTCATATTCCGCCGATACGCGCGTCGCGCAGCTCACATCGCAGCCGTACAGCGAATATTCGAAGTGGATTCTGAAGGTCAGCTACAACATCGGCGCGGACACGAGCCTCATGCTATTCGGCGTCGCGAACAACGGTTCGACCACGCTTCAGTCGGCGCTCGCGGCGGAGAACGCGAAGCTATCCGCCGCGCCGTTCAACGTGCCGATGAGCCAGACGCATTTCATCGACGGCAGCGGTGGCGGCGAAACGACGGCGACGCCGGTCGCGGTCATCGCGATGTTGCGCGCGATGAACGGCCGTCCGGCGTTCCCGGCGTATCTGGATTCGATGCCTTTTCTCGGCGTCGACGGCTCGCTCGCGAGCACGACCGACTTCGAAGCCGATCCGACGCTCGCGGGCGCGAAAGGCAAGGTGTACGCGAAGACGGGAACGTACGTGACCGGCACCGAAAATCCCGACGGCACCGCGACGACCACGCTCAAAGGTCAGGCGCTCGCGGGTTATATCGACGCGAAAAGCGGACGAAGGCTCGCGTTCGCGCTGATCGTGAACAACGTGCCGATCAGCGACGTGCCCGACATCATCAACGTGTTCAACGACGAAGGCACGATCGCGGCGAACATCTGGAAGCTGCAGTGAGCCGCTTTCGGCTCACCATGCGCCGGCGAACGCCAGCACCGCGCGATTGAACGCGCCGGGACTCGCGACGTTCATGCCGTGCGATGCGCGCGCGATCGTCTGACGCTCCGCGAACTCGATCCACTCTTCGAGCTTCTCGACGTTGTTGCGGAACATGCGCGGGCTTTTCTCGCCGTCGATCAGCAGCGTGCGGCACTTGATGTCGCGCGCCGCTTCGCGCGTGTATGCGGGCAGCGGATCGCGGAATTGCTTCGGCAGCGTGAGCGCGTTATCCAGCGCCATGCGACGGAAGCTCTCCGTGCTCCTCTTCCAAAAGCCCGGCATGCTGACCGAATCCACGAACATTTCGAGGCCGCGGTCGAATTCGCCCTGTTCGATCAGCTCGGCCACGCGCGTGCGCAGCGCGTTGGTCGCGGGCGGCAGCGTGGCGGGCGTGGCCTGCGGCGAGGTTTGCAGCGGACCGCCCGGATCGGCGAGCGTGAGCGTCTTCACGAGCCGTGGATACTCGCGCGCCAGATGAAACGCGACGCAGCCGCCGCGCGAATGCCCGACGAGATGCACAGGCGCGAGATCGAGCGCCTCGATGAACTCCGCCATTTCCGCGACATGCGCTTCCCAGCCGAATTCGCCTTGCACGAAAGCATCGACGGCGGGCCAGTAATGCGACAGGCTCGGCGCGATCACGCGGAAATGCTTCGCGAGCGGCAGAATCTGCGCGTCCCAGTAGCGGTAATCGCACAGCGAGCCATGCACGAGAACGAGCGGCTCGCCCTCGCCGCACTCGATATACGGCACGGAAATGCCCGATTTCGTCGTGGCAAACGACGGTTCAGGCAGACCTTGCACGGCAGTGAGGACGGAGAGATCGGTTCGCGCGTTCATGAGTTAGCTCCTTGGATGCGACTATGCGCCGCGGCGAAGCAAAAGAAAAACGCATAATTTTGATAGAATCGTTCAGAATTTCTGATAGCAACCGGTCGCTCACCATGAAAGCGCTCGATCTGGACGTCCTTTCGATGATCATCGCGGTCGCGGATACCGGCAACATCAGCCGCGCGGCGGAGCTCGTGCATCGCTCGCAGTCGGCGGTCAGCATGCAGATCAAGACGCTGGAAACCGCGCTGGGCAAGGCGCTGTTCGTGCGCAAGCCGCGCAGCGTGGTGCCGACGCAGGACGGCGAAGTGCTCCTCACCTACGCGCGGCGCATGATCGCGCTGCGCGACGAGGCATGGGCGGCGGTCGTGCGGCCGGACGTGACGGGACGCGTGGTGATCGGCGTGCCGGACGATTACGCGTCGTCGCTTTTTCCGCCGATCCTCAAGAAATTCTCGGCGACGTATCCGAAAGTCGAGATTCAGGTGGTCGGCCTGCCGAGCGTCGCGCTCGCGCCGATGGTGAAAGACGGCTCGGTCGATCTTGTCTGCGCGACGCGCGTGAAGGGTTTGTCGGGCGAATTTCTCCGCCACGAGCCGATGGTCTGGGCCGCCGCGCCCGGCACCGAGATCTGGAAGGAGCGGCCCTTGCCCATCGCCGTGTTTTTGCCGGGCAGCGTCGCGCGCGAAAACGCGATCCGCAGCCTGGAGCGCGCGCGCATCGGCTATCGCACGTCGTATGAAAGTCCGAGCCTGCTCGGTCTGCTGACGATGGCCGAAGCCGGTCTCGCCGTGACGCCGCTCGCGAAATGCGCGGTGCCGGCGCATTTCACGCTGCTCGGGCCGGCGCAAGGCCTGCCCGATATTGGCACGCTCGAAGTGGTTCTGGCGCGCAGCGCGGCGTCGAAACGGCCGCCGTGCGACTTTCTCGCCGAACGCATCATGGCCGAGTTGCGGCGCTGATTTCGGCTTCTATCGCCTGAACGCGGCGCGCGGTCCACGCGCGCAACATGCCGTTCGATACGACCATCGGCAACGACGCCGCCATGATCCGGTACACGTCGTTGCGGCGCACCTTCGAGACCTTCCGCGGATCGAGCCACGCTTCGTTGCGCGCGAGCAGGACGAGCGTATCGAGGCCGATCATGATCGGCCAGAGACACGCGAGACGCAGACGGATCGCGCTCGCCGGAATCGCGAGCGTGTAATCGACGGCGTCTTGAAACAGCGCGAGCGACGTGCGCAGCAATTCGAAAAGCACGGGCCGCGCGCGCGCCGACGTTTCGGGCCGCAACACATTTTGCGGCGTGAGGCCATGCCGCGCGAGCATCGATTCGGGCAGATAGCATCGGCCGATGCGCAAATCCTTCGCGCAGTCGCGCAGCACGTTGGTCATCTGCAGCGCCTTGCCGAAGCGCACGCCGAGCGCGAGCATCGTGTCGGGCGCGGCTTTCAGCGTGCCGGGCATATGCGCGTACGTCATCTTCGTCCAGAATTCGCCGACGCAACCCGCGACGAGATACGTATAGCGATCCAGTTCGCCGAATTCCCGCAACGCGACGATCTCGCCCGATGTTTCGTCGGGAAACGTGCGCAGATCGAACTCCATGCCGGTGGAAAGCGTCGTGACGATGTCGCGCACGGCGGCCCGGTCGTCGGCGTTCAATTGCGGCAGGATCGCGAGCGCCGCATCGAGCGATTCGAGCAGCGCGCGTTCGTCCGGCTGCGCCTGCTGCCCCGCGACCTCACCCGCGATGCGCGCGAGCGCGCCGTCGTCGGGCGCACCGTTGATTTGCGCGCGCAGCGAGAGCAGCAATTCCAGCCGACGCTGCGGCGAAATCAGCGATGTATCCGCGATCGTATCGGCGGCGCGCGCAAGCAGATACGCGAGCCCGATGGGATCGCGCATGCCCGCCGGCAAAATGCGCAGCGTGAGATAAAACGACCGCGACACGCTCTTGAGAAGCGGGCCCAGCAGGAAGGCCCGGGGCGAATTGTTCATGACTTGGATCGGATGACTCGGCCGGAAGCGCGTTGGAAAGCGCGCCGCGGCATTGTATCCGTCCTCGTCGATTTCCTCCGGCAGCGACCGGCTCAGTCACGCGGCCCGTAATCCAGCTTCGGATACCAGTTCGTCCCGCGTCCCTCGGGCGTCATGTCGAGCACGGTCCAGAGCGGCATCGGATCGGGCGCGCCGCGCGGATCCTCGCCCGGATCGGCGGTCGAAAAATCCATCTCGCCGCTCCAGAAATGACGGATCACGCCGTCACGCCGCGTGAAGACGTTGAGCGCGGGATCGTCGCCGCCTTCCTTCGATATCGCGTGATAGTCGCGGCTGAAGTTGCCGTTCGTATCGGAGAAAAGCCGCAGGTCGCGCCAGCCGCGCTCCTTCTTGAACGCGACGAGTTTCGCGAGCGGCGAACGCGCGATCACCGCGAGCGCCACGCGCTGCTCGATATCGCGCGCCTCGCCGTCCCACGCCGACAAGAGCGACGTGCACATCGGACACGGCCGCTCGCGCTGCGGCCCGAACATGTAGCTATACGTGACGAGCGTGTCCTTGTCGCCGAAGAGCCCGGCGAAATCAACCGCGCCACGCTCGCCGTCGAATCGATAATCGCCCGTCACTTCGCCGCCGGGCGGCAACGCGCGACGCATCTGCGCGACGCGCTCGATATGCCGGCGCAAGTCGATTTCCTCGGCCAGCAACGCGGTGCGCGCCCGGCGATATTCGGCGCTTTCGTTGGGAAATCTCATCGTCGCGCGCTGCGCGAGTTCATCGGCGGGAATGTAGTTCGTGGTCGTGCTCATATCCGATCTCCTTTCAGAATGGGCGATTCAGTCGCGATCCGGCGCGCCGAGCGGAAACAGCGACCGGTAAGGCCGCGCTTCGTCGACGGCGCGCGCGAACGACGGCCGCGCGAGCAGCCGCTTGCGATACGCGATCACGTTCGAATACCGCTCCGCGATGCGATGACACCAGTCCGCATAGAACAGGAACGGCGCGGCGCCGCAATCCGCGAGGCTGAACGCGTCGCCCGCCGCCCATTCGCGCGCGGACATCTTGCGATCGAGAAACGCGTACGACGTGTCGAGCATCGCGCGGGCATCGGCGACGCCGCGCGCGTCGCGCTCGTGCGGATCGCGCATCGCGTCGAAAACGATCTTCTGCTGCGGCGTGGACACGTAGTTGTCGAAGAAACGATCCATCCAGCGCGTTTCGAGCGCGGCGCGCGGATCGTCGGGAACGAGGCGCACCGGGCCGGCGTGATACAGCCCGAGATATTCGATGATGACCGTGGATTCGATCACCGGGCTGCCGTCGTCGACGAGCACGGGAAAGCGCTTCATCGGCCAGATTTCGGCGAGTTCGGCCATCGAATGCGGCGTTTCGGGTGTCAGCGCGCGCCATTCGAACGGCGTGCCGTTCTCGTACAGCGCCACCAGAACTTTCTGACAGTAAGACGAAAACGGATGTGCATAGAGTTGCAGGCTCATCGGGCTGTCTCCAGATAGTCGAGCGGATTGCGGACGCGGCGCAGCGATCGCGACATTTGCAGCGCCGGCTACTTCCACGACGAACGGCAGCGCTACGGATCGACCATGAATCGAGAAATTTTGTTGTGCGCCGCAGCGTGAACGCTGCCGATTTGCTAACGTGCGCGCTCGAAGAAATTCCAACCCGGACATCGTGTGCATTGTCCGTCGAGGCCGGTCTAAAAGAATGAAGCGCAAAAGCAAAATCGAGATCGTCTTTGCCGACGATCGCCCCGTCGTTTTATATGGGCTGCAAAGCTGGTTCGAGTCGAGTGACCGGTTTCGGGTGTCGGCGTGCGTCAGGAACGCCGATAAATTGCTCGCGAGGCTGAAGACGACGAGCTACGACGTAATCGTGCTGAGTTGCGGCATGGAAGGCTCGCCGGCTGACGACTTCGCGTTTTTGCGGGAGCTGCGCGCGGCGTGTCCGGATACGCCGGTCGTCGTTTTCACCGACGGAACCAACGCCCACGCGCTCGCCGAGACGCAGCGCGCAGGCGCGGCGGGCCTCGTGAGCATGCGCGAGGGCGCGGGCGAGTTCGAACGCGTATGCGAGCGCGTGCTTTCCGGCGCGACAGGGATCGTCTCGGCGCGCATCGCCGCTTATCGCGACGCCGCCGTTTCTTCCGATGCCGCGCCCGACTATTGCGGCGAAAGCATGAGCGTCACGCAGTTGACCGTGCGGGTCTGACTGCGGCGACGTTATCCGCCGGTACTTTGGCGATTTCGTGCGGATTCTTGCTCTTCGGGAATCCGACGTCTCGCCCGTCTTCGAATCCCTTTTCGTATGCGCGCTGATCGAGCGACTTGAATAGCGGCTCGATTTCGTCGACGTGCATGCGGATCAGTTCCATGAGCGGCTTGACGAGCGCGGCGCTGTCCTCGGTTTCTTTTGCATGGCTGACGACTTGCACCATTGCGCGCAGCGTTTTTGCTCGTTGAGCGCAGTGAAAGCCACACTTTAGACGCGTCCGCCCGATGCGGACACTAGAGAATTCGGATTCGTGCGGGAGCGCCGCTCTTTCTTATCGACCGGGTCTTTGATGGATCGGCTTATGCGCGTAGTGGCTTATGGTGAGACAGCAAAGCGGAAAAGAGCGCGAGCTCGATGCAGTGGTGCGGATCGCTCAAGTGCTGCAAACCAGCGTGGATTCGCTCGTCGGACTTGAGCCGCCCGCTGAACCGCGCATTCACAACCCGCGGCTGCATGAGCTTTACGAACAGATGGATTTACCTTCGGACGAGGATCAGCAAGCGCTGATCGTTTTGATGGACAGTCTCGTCAAACGCTCGCAGATGTCGAAACTTATGGCGAGATAGCAAGGCAGTAAAAGCGCGAGCCGCAAGGGCGGCAACCCATGCGGCTCGCTGACCACCACCAACTCAAGCAAGGAGTTGATCATGGCTAATGCCAATGTTAAAGCACGTCCACCTGTCACGGAACGCTTCGTGACTATTCAGCAGTCACGGCGCGAGAACCACAACACTAACTGGTGGGGCAAGCCCCATGTCAAACGCACCGAGCCGCCGCTTTATCCGTGGCTCAAACTCGCCGGGCGGTGAATCGAACACGCAGGCTTCGAAGCAGGCCAGCGCGTGAGAATTAACGTTGAACATGGGCGGCTGACCATCACTGCCGAATAACGTTCGGGTGGCCGCGTCAGCGGCCACCCGAACCAGCATCATGATCAGAACTGGCGTCTATCAGAAAAATATTATTCAAAGTCGACTGCATTGCATCTCGATCTTCTTTATCTATTTCAATCGAAACTTTCCTACTATTATTCCAGTGAAAGCAGTCCTCTGAGTCCGGCAGGAAATACAAATCCAATGCCGAGTCATAAAGCGAGTACTTTAGATTTTTAGTTTTTTTGCCATAAATTTGATCTTGCGCTTCTACATATACAAATTTTGGCTCCTCAAACGCATCACGAGAAATAGAAATATACCGTGGCGGCTCCGAATCAACCCAGAGCGTCACTGCATAAAGCCCGTCGTCTTCGAAATCCTTGTCAATCAGAACTTTTAAAGCCTTCATCTGAAATCCCTCCGTCAGCATGCCCCGCTATTGTTCTTGAAACCCTTTCCACCGTTACGAACTTTATTAAAATCGTCTCCCGAGAATTTATAAATTTTTCCCGTGGCTTTTTCATGAATAGTGAGTTCATCAAGTCCTAAGTGCTGCGCCATATTCTTTAGGCTTCGCTTGCGATTCGCGGAACACGCTCAGTTGGGTTCACCCCCGTAAAAACCCTTCCCGCCATTTCGAAAATGGCATCAACAGTCGCAAGCCCCCACGGATCAATCCACCCGATCGGGTTAGGCGCATACTGATAAACTTTTTACCCTGACATGCGCTCCTCCCGCGCGGGCCGCTCTCCCTTAGCCTGCAAGGCTTTCAGCCATTCAATCCCGCTGATCAGGGGAATTTTTCCCAGACGCGAGTTTAGCTGCCCATCAACCAGACGATCCACACGATTCATCCGATTCCTGTGCCTCATCAAGCCGCCGTGGCTGACGGCGGCCGCAGGCCGACGACCGAAGGAAGACGGCAGACGCGGCGGAACCCCGAGCACATGCAGTCCAGCCACGCCAAACCCGTCAAGGCCGCGCAGCGCCCGCCAGGGCTTGGCCTTGACGGCCAGCGGTTCTCCACGCTCGGACATGCGGTGCAAGACGGGTTTTCGGCTTGCACCGCATGCCAAACCGCGCCTTTTCGTTGCTGTTGATTTCGCCGCGCAGCGGCGCACATTGGGGAGCCCCTTGGGGGCGGACGGGAGGCGCGGCTGCGAGCACGGCGCGTAAGCCCGCAGGGCTGAAGCCCGAGCGCAGCAGACGCACCGGGCGGGCGGGGCCGTTCTCCACCGACACCATCGTGTAAATCTGCGTCGTCGCCAATGACGCGTGCCCGAGCATCGCCTGGATGAAGCGCGTACTGTTCCAGCACCTTCACCGTCAAGTGCTGCGGCCCGTCGATCGCCCGCAACGCACACCAGCGCACGAAGTCCACCAGCGCACGATGACCGGTTGTCACCGTGCTCTCCGAATACGCCATCATCCGCAACCATTCAGCATGCGCGTGCAAATACGCCAGCCAGTCCGGCAGCACATCGGCCTCCAGTTTCTGCGGCATCTTGCGGCGGCTGTACGCCGCCATCTTGCGGCCCTTGATCCGCTTGTTCGGGCGCACCGGCTGATAGGCCATTTACATGCACTCCTGCGGGTACGATACGACGCACTCAGGATTTTTTTCTCGATAGACGTGCATTTTTGCGCCGTTCACTTGTTCATTCGCGCTCGGCCTTATGCCATACGCCTCAGAGGAATTTTGCGCAGCGTGCGAACGGAGTGTTTTGACGGTGTTTTGGGGGTGCGTTGAGGGTGCGAACTCACCCTCCGAGGGGTGCGAACTTTGAATCGTAGCCGTATCAATTAGCCCCGCAAGGTGCAAGGCATCGCCGCCGTCACCGTCGAGCGCGCCACGCCCGCCGCCTTGATCATTCCTTTAGCCGCTAAAGCAGGCATCCCCTCGCGCAGCAACTCCACCGCGTGCCGAAACGAAACGCCCCTTGCTTTCATCACCCAGTCCACCGGACCGCCGCCCACGCCGCAGCCAAAGCAGTTCCACAGGTTCTTTGCAGGGCTCACCACCAGCGAGGGCGTCGAATCCTCATGGAACGGACACCGCCCCCGCCAATCCTTACCCGACTTCGACAACGCCACGCCCTGCGCGCGCACCAGTTGCTCCACCGATACCTCGGCCTTTATCCGAAGCGCCGCGTCACTGTGCCGGCACTATCCGTAACCGAATCCAGGTAACCGTTCGCATCGTAACCGTAGCGGACCAGCATCCTTGGCGCACTGCCTGCAACCAATTCCACACTACTCAAACGACCGCGCACGTCGTCGTGATGCAAGCGCAAACGATAGCCACCGTGAGCCGTAATCTGCTCCAGCTCTCCCGCCCGATTCCAATCCAGAGCGATATGCTCGCCTTCCGGCCCCTCCATGAGCACAAGTCGCGCGCACTCGTCCGTGTCGAACTCTCCGAAAACGAAGTAGTGCCGTGTCAGCGTATGGACGATGTAACGGCCATCAAGCGCACGCGAGAAATAGATCTGCTCCTCGGTGTCGAACAACTGCTGTCCAGCTTCGAGCAGTGGAAAGTGAATCGGTCGACCTTGCGGACCTCGATATATCAGCTCATCATTTGTACGGTGAAGCGATGTTTCCCAATCCAGCCGCCAGCCTAGACCCAACAACCCCGGTTCACTCAATGTGCTTGAATAAAACCGGGAACAGACCGCGGGGAAGCGACCCGGAAGCGCAAAATCGACTTCCGGCAGAATGACCTTTCGTCCAGAGGTCACATCGACTGGATGCCCCACCAAGCCATTAATCGCCGGGCCAATGACATACCTCCCAACGGCTTCGCTGGCAAGGACACCGACCACCTGTCCCGCAACGAATTTTCCGGCGCACTTCAGCCCGAACGGTGTGCCTGCTTTCAGCGCCTGCCGTGCAGCGCCCGCAAGACCTCCCACTATGCCCGCAACCACGAACGCTACGTTGACTGCGGTGCGCAGACTGTCAGGAATTTCAGGGGCGATTTCAAGGTACTGTTTGCGGTCGCCGCCGAAGAAGACATTGTTCGATCCATCATCGACCGTTGCGTCGCATTCGGTGCGATCATCCTTACGCGCCGCGGCCTGGTCATTAATGAAGATATTGGTCGAGCCCTCGGCAATGCGCTTGACCGGAGGATGTTTGTCGCAGGCGACCGAGCTGAACTCCACCCGTGCGGCCTGACGATCGTTCACGTACACATTGGTGGAACCTGTTGCAATCACAAACGCCGCCACCGCCAAGGCACACGCGCAACACAGCGACTTCGCGCAACTGCTCGAACAGGAATTCCGGCCCAAGACGGATCAGGCACGCGAATCCGTCGAACTCGCCGTGCAAACGCTCGCGGAACAGGCACTTCAACAGTCGATCGTCGTCAGTGACGACGCGTATAAGAGTATCGAGGCGATCATCGCGCAGATAGACCACAAGCTATCCGAGCAGATCAATCTGATACTGCATCACGCGGACTTTCAGAAGCTGGAATCGGCGTGGCGTGGTCTGCATCATCTGGTGTCGAACACGGAGACCGACGAGCGCCTGAAGATTCGCTTCATGGACGTCGCGAAGGACGAACTGCGGCGCACGATGAAGCGCTACAAGGGCATCGCGTGGGATCAAAGTCCGCTCTTCAAGCAGATCTATGAAGAAGAGTACGGTCAACTGGGCGGCGAACCGTATGGTTGTCTCGTGGCCGACTACTATTTTGACCACACGCCACCCGATGTCGATCTGCTCGGATCGATCGCTAAAGTTGCGGCGGCGGCGCACACACCGTTCATCTCTGGTGCGTCGCCGTCCGTGTTGCAGATGGAGTCGTGGCAAGAACTCGCCAATCCGCGCGACCTGACCAAGATCTTTGCGCAAAACCTGGAATATGCGCCGTGGAATTCACTGCGCAGCACCGAGGACGCGCGTTACATCGGCCTGGCGATGCCGCGTTTTCTCTCGCGCCTGCCTTATGGCGCGATCACCAATCCGGTCGATGAATTCGATTTCGAGGAAGAGACCGACGGCGCGGATCATCGCAATTATGCGTGGGCCAATGCTGCGTACGCGATGGGCGTCAACATCAACCGGTCGTTCAAGCAATACGGCTGGTGTTCGTTGATCCGCGGCGTGGAATCGGGCGGCACGGTAGAAAACCTGCCCTGCCATACCTTCCCAACCGACGACGGCGGCATCGACATGAAGTGCCCGACGGAGATCGCGATTTCCGATCGACGCGAAGCTGAACTGTCGAAAAACGGTTTCATTCCGCTGATTCATCGCAAGAACACGGATCACGCGACTTTCATCGGCGCGCAATCGTTGCAGCGGCCCGCGGAGTATTACGACGCGGACGCGACGGCCAATGCGAATCTCTCGGCACGTCTGCCGTACTTGTTCGCCTGCTCGCGCTTTGCGCACTACCTGAAGTGCATCGTGCGAGACAAGATCGGCAGCTTCCGTGAGCGCGAAGAGATGCAGCAGTGGTTGAACGGATGGATCATGAATTACGTCGATGCCGACCCCGCGAACTCGTCGCAGGACACCAAGGCGAGCCGGCCGCTGGCCGCGGCAGAGGTTGTGGTCGAGGAAATCGAAGGCAATCCCGGCTATTACTCGGCCAAGTTCTTCCTGCGTCCGCACTTCCAGCTCGAGGGCTTGACGGTGTCGCTGCGGCTGGTGGCGCGCCTGCCGTCCGTGAAGGACGTGGCCTGAAGACATGTGGCGATGGCTTGACTCTACGTGGTCTGGATTCCCTTGTTGGCTCGGTTTGAGCCAACAAGCCAACCTCTGCGTTTCCTGTAAGCAGGAGAGCAAAGAATGCATGACATGTTGTACGACGGACAAGTCCTCGAATGGAACGGAAGCTCGCCTGGAACCTATGAAAGGAACCGAGACCTTCGGCCGCAAAGGCTTTTATATTCACGATTCCACGAAAGGCTTCTCGCACGGCTGCATCGAGATTCAACCTTCGTTCTTCATCGCGTTAAAGAGCTTCGTTCAAACGACGCGACGCTCGTCGCTAGTGCTGAAAGTAGCGTATGTACCGGGGCGCGCGACCAACGGAGGAACGCTTGTTCTTTAACCGAGCAACCTTGTGGTGCGCGGCAACAGCCCTGCTTATGCCCGTGCTATGCAATGCGCAGCCCACGATCGACATCGAGAACTCGGTGTCTCAATGCATCGATGTAAAGCTCGAAACACCGGTGCAGAAGGAGGGAAACCTCGTGGCCAACGCGCACATCTCGATGAATCGCGAACTCTCCGAATGTGGGTGCACTTCGCGTCAGATCGCGTATCACGTCGAGGACGCAAAGGGCAATCGCCTGGCGCGCGAACGCTTCACGCTGCTCGGCGGCGCCCGGCGCCAACTGACTCTCGGTCGGAAAAATCGCGCGCAGGCCAATCCTCCGTTGAAGCTCTGGTTCGGATGCGCGGGCGCGTAACTAATTCTCGGAAAGCGGGAAGGCGCTGTGCAAACGGTCGCCTGCCCTGCCTTGTTTAAAACCGTAACGCAAGAAAAGGAGTGGAAAACATGAGTATGGATATCTTTCTGAAGATCAACGGCATCGACGGTGAATCGCAAGACGCATCTCACAAGGGTGAAATCGAGGTAACGCACTGGGGCTGGAGCATGTCACAGACTTCCTCAATGCATTCGGGCAGCGGTGGCGGTGCGGGTAAAGCCTCCGTCGACGACCTGACCTTCGAACATTTCATGGACCGCGCAAGCCCGAACCTGATGAAGTATTGCCTCACCGGCAAACACATCGACCAGGCCGTACTGACCGTTCGCAAGGCCGGCGGGAGTCCGCTCGAATACGTGAAAATCACGATGAGCGACGTGGTGGTCACGCGCGTGCAGCCATCGGGAAGCAATAGCGACACCGGATTGCGTGAGCAGGTGCAGCTTTCCTTCTCCAAGGTCAAGCAGGAGTACATCGTGCAAAACGCGCAAGGTGGCAGCGGCGGCGCGGTGACCGCGGCGTTTGACATCAAGGGCAACAAGGAAGCATAAGCCCCGGTCTTTCCTCTTTTGCCTTTTGAATGGCCGCACCTCGCGAATGTGTCGCCGGGTGCGGCGCTCCCTCAAATTCCATGCGCCTTCCGTCCGCTTACCTCTGCTATTGTGTCGTTGCATTGATGCTCGCGGCCTGCACGGGCAATGCCCCTCTCCCGCCGGTCGAACCGCTCAAACTCACGCTATCGATCAACGCTTCGTCGAGCGTCAATCTCGACGATCGAAAGCGTCCCGCACCCATCCTCGTGCGTGTGTACGAGTTGAAGAACGCGGACGCCTTCAATCAAGCCGACTTCTACTCCCTGCAGGACAAGGACAAGACCGTGCTCGCCGACGACCTCGCCGCACGCGATCAGTTCCTGTTGCGCCCCGGCGAAAGCAAGACCGTCGTGCGCAACGCCAACGACGCGAGCACGACCCTTG
Organism: Caballeronia sp. LZ028; assembly: GCF_031451415.1. Lineage (NCBI taxonomy): Bacteria > Pseudomonadati > Pseudomonadota > Betaproteobacteria > Burkholderiales > Burkholderiaceae > Caballeronia > Caballeronia sp. LZ028. The sequence goes on from NZ_JARUXN010000003.1 coordinate 1,085,984, forward strand.
GCGTTATCGCCGGCTATCGCGACTTGCCCAATGCCGTCTGGCGCGCCACCTGGCCGCTGCCTGCCAGACCCTCAGCTGCGTGGTACCGGCGCGCGCCAAGACTGAAACTCACCGTCGATGTCGATTCGAATTCGATCAGCATCATCGATGCCGAGTCACGGAACAAGTAAAGGCTATCTCTATGAGTTGGCATAACAAAGTCACCTGGAGCGAAGGGCTCTTCCTGCGCCCGCAATTGTTCCAGCAGCAAGAGCGCTATCTCGAACATTTCGCGCACAAGCGCGCGGCGCCCCTGTCGCCGTTTTTCTTCGGCTTCTCGCACTATGAGATTGAAGAAGAGGCACTCTCGCTGGGCAAAGTCATCGTCAGATCGGCAAGCGGCGTCTTCGCCGATGGCACACCTTTCGACATGCCGGGCAGTACCCCGCCGCCAGCGCCGTTCACGGTGCGTCACGAGCATCTCGAACAAGTCATCTACCTTGCCGTACCGATTCGCGTCCCCAATGGCGAAGAAACCAGCTTTGAGAACGCTTCCGATTCCCTCGCGCGGTATGCCGTCTTCGATACCGACGTTCGCGATGCCAATTCCATCGGTCAGGGTTTCAAAACCGTGCAATTGTCGAATCTGCGGCTGCGTCTCTTACCCAAAAAGGAGTTGACCGATGCATGGATCGGCTTGCCGCTCACGAAGATCAATGCGTTACGTGCGGATGGCAGCATCGAACTCGACAAGACGCTTGTGCCGCCAGTATCGGGCTATGGAGCGAGCCAGTTGCTGACCACCTGGCTCGGCGATATTCACGATCTCGCCCGCATGCGCGCCAATCGGCTCGCGGAACGCCTTACAGGCAGCGATGGTCAAGCGGGTACGGTCGCCGAAGTGTCGGACTACATGCTGTTGCAGACGCTCAACCGCTATGAGCCGTTGCTGCAGCATTTGCGCCGCATACCGAGCACATCGCCTGCGGAACTCTATGCGCTGTTGTTGAGCATGGCGGGTGAACTGTCGACGTACGTGCGCCCCAGCACGCGCCGGCCGCTCGACTCACATCCGCCATATCAGCATAGCGAACCGCACGTCTGTCTTAGGCCATTGGTCGACGACACCCAATGGCTGCTGAATGCGGTGCTCGTACGCAGCGCGCAAAGCATCGCACTCAAGGACGCGGGTTATGGCATGCGCAACGCGTCGATCGAACCGGCGGAGATGCGCGGCTTCTCTGCACTCGTGCTGGCCGTGTCCGCTCAGATGCCGCCTGATGCGCTCGCACAGCAATTCGCAACGCAGGCCAAGATCGGTCCCTCCGAACGGTTGCCCGATCTGGTGCGCGCACATCTACCGGGCATCGGCATGCAATCCATGCCTGTTCCTCCTCGTCAGATTCCATTCAACGCAGGCTACGTGTACTACCAGATCGAGCAAAGCGGTCCGCTATGGGACATGGTCTCGAAGCACGGCGGCATCGCGTTGCACGTCGCAGGCGAATTTCCGGCGCTCCAGTTGCAACTCTGGGGTGTACGTGGTTGATCGCATTCAGAACCTGGCACGGAAGGCGTCGGTACCGTGCGCGCATCGCGCACGTCCATAAGGCATAGAAGAATGATGAGGAGCGGGACATGGATGACGCGTACCTGACATCGAAGCCAAACTGGCATGAGGAGCCGACGTTCGGCGGCGATCAGGCGCAATCAAAAGACGATGAGAGACTCGACGAAGCGCTAACTGCGGAATACATCAAGCGCATTCCGCCCGGCGAGCCGGCATCCGCCCGATTGTGCGCCATCGAACAGGCGACCAATCCGCTGCTCGAAGCGAGCCGCCCGCTCTTGCGCGCGCTCGCCGAGATACCGGATACGCTGACGAGCATCCAGATCACCACGCTACACGCGCTGCTCAAGGAAGAAGTGCGTGCCTTTCAGCGCCTGTGCGAACAAGCCAACGTTCGCCGCGAACACATGCTTGGTGCGCGCTATTGCCTTTGTACTGCGCTCGATGAAGCGGCCATGCAGACCACTTGGGGCAAGCGCGAATCGGGCGTGGCGTGGATCCGGGACGGCCTCGCCACCGAGTTTCACGAAGACCGTCAGGGCGGCGTCAAGATCTATTTGCTGATCGGCCGCCTGCTCAGTCAGCCGCACGAGCACCACGATTTGCTCGAGGTGATCTTCCGCGTTCTCAGTCTCGGCTTCATGGGCCGCTTTGCACATGAAGCAGACGGCGCACGCAAGCATGACGCGATTCGCCAGCGGCTCTATCACGAAATTCAGGCGCACAGAAAGCCGCTCGCTGTTGCGTTGTCGCCCCATGCATCATCCGATGCGCGCGGCGAGCGCCTATCGGTGTATGACTTTCCTGTCTGGATCAGCTTCACGCTGTTGGGCGTCGTTCTGCTCGGGCTCTTCGGCTGGTTCAAATATCAATTGCTCTCCGATGGCGCGTCGGTCGAAAAGCTGATCGTCGATATCGGGAAGATGACGCCGCCGCCCGCGCCACGTCTGCCTCGTCTGCGCGAACTGCTGAAAGAAGAAATTACCGCGGGCACGGTCAGCGTAGATGAAGACGCGAGTCACAGCGGCGTGACGTTCCGCGGCGACGCGATGTTCGCTCCGGGCGGCATCACGGTGCATAGCTCGATGGCCCCGTTGATCGCGAAGATCGCACGCGAAGTGGTCAAGGTGCCGGGCAAGGTCACCGTAACGGGCTATACCGATAGCGTGCCGGTAACGAGCCGCCAGTTTACTTCCAACGATGCGCTCTCGCTCGAGCGCGCCACGCAGGTCATGCAGATGTTGCAGGCATCGGGCATACCGGCGAACCGTCTGGAGGCCGTCGGCCGAGGCGCCGCCGATCCTGTCGGCGACAACGCCACCGCTCAAGGCCGAGCGCTGAACCGGCGCGTCTCCATCAACGTGACGCCCTAGCGCGCCCTCGCCGCATCACAACGGATACTGAAAGATGAAGAAGTTGCTATCGTTTCTGAGTTCGCGCGGGTTCCTGGCATCGCTTGTACTGGTATTGCTCGCGCTCGGCGTCTGGTTTCTTGGACCGTACATCGCATTCGGCGGATTGAAGCCGCTCGAAAGCATCGCACTGCGCGTCCTGATCGTTGCGTTGCTGTTTTGCGCCGTCGTGCTCTGGATCAAACGCTGGTCGATGGGCGCCGTCTTCGTTGCGCTGCTTTGCCTGCTCATCTGGTATGCCGCACCGCTCTTGAGCTTCGGCGAGACGACACCGTTCGCGCCGATCGAAGCGCGCGTAATCGCGATTGCAGTCGTGATCGCGCTTTTCGCGATGTCGGTCCTCTATCGGCTCTGGCAACGGATGCGCCGCGACCCGGACTTCCTGCGCATGACGCTTGCGGTCGATCGCGACAAAGGCCCGTCAGCGGCCAGCCCACGACTGCGGGAAATCGAGGCCCGCATGAATGTCGCGCTCGATCGGCTCAAGACGATGCATACAGGCGCACGAGGCGTCGCGCGGCTCTTCCAGGGAACACGCCATCTCTATCAGTTGCCTTGGTTCATCGCACTGGGTTCGGCCGAATCAGGCAAAACACGCGTGGTTTGCAACTCGGGGCTTGCGGTGCTCACAGGAAATGCACCGTTGCCCGCAAGTTTGAAGCGTTCGTCGTCGGACGCATTGGTGGACTGGTGGCTGACCAACGATGCAGTCTTCATCGATACTGCCGGGCACTTCGTGCATCCGGGCAGCTCCGGGTATTCGCTGCCACCCCCCACAGCGCCGACGCATAACTTCGACGACACTTTCAGCCAAAGACTGTCTGGCGTGCAACCATCGTCAGAGAAGCGCTCGGCCGAATTCGACCAGACCGGTTATCGCCGTCAGGCCGACACCGACGAATGGTTTGGCTTCTTGCGCTTGCTGCGCCGTTGCCGTCCGCGCACGCCGATCAATGGCGCATTGCTGACCGTCAAGCTCGATCTGCTCACCCATCCTGATGCATCCCTGCGCGAAGTCGAAGCCCAGGCATTGCGCGCACGTCTCACGGATCTGCGCGCAACGCTCGGTATTCGCTTTCCCGTGTATTTCATCGTCACGCAAATGGATCGATTGCCGGGTTTCGGCGAATATTTCTCCTCGCTAACCGAGGAAACCCGCGCCCAAATCTGGGGCTTCACTCTGCCGTTCGAAGATGCGTCGTTCGAAATGCGCTATGCGGATGAACTCACGGCATTGGCGGGGCGCCTGACCGCAGGTGTCAACACGCGCCTCGAAGACGAGTACGACATGAAGTGCCGCCGTCAGTTGGCCGCTTTGCCCGAAGCGTTTTCTGCGCTCATTGCGCCGCTCTCGGGCCTGCTCGCGCAAACGTTCCTCGACTCTCGCTACGACAACACTCAGCATCACACGATGTTGCGCGGCGTGTACTTCACGAGTGCGGCTCAGGGCGGAGTTCCTGCGGAGCCCGAGCGGTTGACCATCATGCAGCGTCTCGCCGCCGGATTCGATTTGCCGCCGCCAATCCGCAGCGCCACGTCAACGAGCACTCACAGCCACTTTTTGCGCGATGTCTTTTCGAAGGTGATTCTCCCCGAATCGCATCTGGTGCGGCCGAATCTGCGCTGGGAATATCGCTCACGGGCGCTGCGTTTGCTGGGGCACGCCGTTGTAGTGTCGCTCTTCGTGTGGCTGGCCCTTGCACTGCGGGTGAGTTTCGGCAACAACGGTGATTATCTGCAAGTCATCGCGCGAAAAGCGCAGGCGCTCACGGCCAAGGTCACGCAACTTTATCGCGAGCCCAAACCAGCGCTCATTCCCGACACGCTGACCGAAGCTCGCTATCTGCCCGCCTGGACCGGCCTCGATCTGGCCGATCCGGACACCGGATTCCGCTATGGTCTTTATGCCGCGCCCAGTGTCGTCAACGCGAGCGAGCAAACCTACCGCGCACTTCAGGACAATCTCCTGCTCCCCCAGATCGTGCGTCGTATGGAGGCGGTCATCACCGAGGCCATCGACGGCAAGGATGCACACACGACGTATGCGGCGCTACGCGTCTACCTGATGCTGCACGATCGCTCGAAATACAACGCCGAGGAGATCAAGACCTGGGTGTTCGACGACTGGTCGCGCACCGATAGCGCATCGATTTTCGGCGGACGTGCGTCGATGCTTGGCCATGTGGAGCAACTCTTCTCGGGCGAGCGCATCGTTCAGTCGCCGCTCATTCGCAACGATGCGCTTATCGAGCGCGCGCGCGCGTTTCTCGATACGAGCAACGGCACCCAGCGGCTTTACGAGCGCGCGAAAGCCGCGATGCGGCAGGACGCGCCCGACGATTTCACGCTCTTGCGCGCGGTCGGCCCGCAAGCCGGAACAGTGTTCACCCGCGCAAGCGGTGATCCGCTCTCGCGCGGCGTGCCCGGGCTTTTTACCTTCGACGGTTATCGCAACGTATTCGATAAGCGTCTGACGGAATTCGTACGCGCAGCGCGCGATGACGACGCATGGGTCATGGGCCGCGCCTATCTTTCGAGCTGGCCGGATGGCGGACTCGAAACAGCTCAAAAAAAAAACGCTTGAGATCGCGCGTGCCGCCGCAGACGTGGACGACGCTTTGACCGACGCCATCCGGCGGCTGTATCTGACCGAGTACGCGCTGCAGTGGGACGCCTTCCTTGCGGATATCCGGCCGATCACGGGGTCGACCCTTGCGTTCAATCTGCAGGTCCTGCGCGCGTTCGCGGCTCCCGATTCGCCGCTGGCGCGTCTCGCCCGCGCAGCGGCACGCGAAACCACGCTGACACAAAAGATCACTGGCACCAGCGGTACGCTCATCGACAAGGCGGCGAGCAAGCTCGACGAGAAAGCAAAGTTGCTCGGTATTCGCGCGCAAGAACGCGTCGAACGCGAACTGGTCGATAACCGCTTTTCTCCGCTGCGTGAAATCGTCACGGGCAACACGCAAGCGGCGCAGGAAGGACAAACGGCCGCTGCATCCGCCGGCAAGTTCGGCCTCGATAACGTGGCGACCCTGCTCAGCGAGACTTATACGGCGCTCACGATCGCCGACAATGCGCTAGTCAATAACGGCCTTCCGCCGCCGAGCGATGCCTCGGCCAAGCTGAAGATGGCCGCGGCGACGATGCCCGCGCCGTTTCGCGAGGTCTTGTTGAAGCTTGCTGCCCAAGGCTCGCGCGACGTGAATGGCGGTGTCGGTCAATTGCTGTCGCGTCAGACGCAAGCGGTGGTCGGCGATGCATGCCGCCTCGCTGTGGAAGGCAACTATCCATTTGCGCCCGATAGCAAACGCGACATCAGCATCGAGGATTTCACGCGCGTATTTGCGCAAGGCGGCCTGATCGACGATTTCTTCACGAAGAACCTCGCTCCCTTCGTCGACACATCTTCCCAGCCATGGCGCTACAGAACCTTGCCGGGTTCAACCGAGCCGGTGCAGGGACCGAGCCTTGAACCGTTCCAGCAGGCACAGGCCATCCGTCAGGTCTTTTTCGGCGATCAGGGCAAGCAGCTTGCGTGGAAGGCCGAATTGCGCGTCCCGGAACTGGATCCGACGATATTGGGCCTGCTCATCGACATCGACGGGCAAAGCACACAATATCAACACGGTCCGGTGACGCCGCTGAAGTTCTCCTGGCCGGGGCCGCGCGGCGGCGTGCATGTAGAACTGACGGCAAACCCGCGGGTCGGCGCGGACACATCGACGATTGCCGCAGACGGCCCTTGGGCCCTTATGCGTCTGATGCGCCGCGGGCAGATCGTGCAGACCGCCACGCTCGGCCGCACGCGCGCGGTGTTCGACTTCGACGGCCGTAAGGCCGCGCTCGATATCTCCAGCGCGGGGAGCGTCGCAAATCCGCTCACGAGCGACGTGCTCACCGGATTTCACTGCCCGAGCGCTCTGCCAACGTTCAACCTTGCAGATAGCGGGCCACCGCCGGGGCTGCCATCCGCGTTGACAGCTCCGGCAAATGCAACGCAAACAGGTCAAGCACGTCGAGAGGAGAACGCCACCAAAACTTTCTGACAGTAAGAGTAAAACGGATGTGCGTAGAGTTACAGGCTCATCGGGCTATCTCCAGATAGTCGAGCGGATTGTGGACGCGGCGCAGCGAGCGCGACGCTTGCGGCGCCGGTTACTTGCACGACGAAGGGCAACGCCACAGATCGACCTTTGCCGACGATCGCGGTCGTTTTACATGGGCTGCAAAGCTGGTTCGAGTCGAGTGACCGGTTTCAGGTGTCAGCGTGCGTCAGGAACGCCGATAGATTGCTCGCGAGGCTGAAGACGACGAGCTATGACGTAATCGTGCTGAGCTGCGGCATGGAAGGCTCACCCGCCGACGACTTCGCGTTTTTGCGGGAGGTGCGCCTGGCGTGTCCGGATACGCCGGTCGTCGTTTTCACCGACGCAACCCACGCTCACACGCTTGCCGAGACGCAGCGCGCGGGCGCGGCGGGCCTCGTGAGCATGCACGAGGGCGCGGGCGAGTTCGAACGCGTATGCAAGCGCGTGCTTTCCGGCGCGAGAGGGATCGTCTCGCCGCTTAGACGCCTCCCCCCGCCACGGACCACTAGACAATTCCGATCATGCGCGCAGATACGTGGCTACCACCGCGCTCTTGAGCCGATCGAGTGCTTGCTGCCGCCGTTTCAATACCAGAAGAAATTCGACCATCATCAGATCGTGTTTCAGGCGATCGTCCATTATCGAGGCGGCTTCGATCTGTTTAATCAGCGTGTAAATCCGAACCGCGCACTGTTTGTCGCTCAAAAGCGACGTGTCGAGCTCTTGTTGCAGACATTGAATGGCGCTGACGAGGTCATATTGATTCATGCGGCGGGCATAAGCGAAAGAGGTTTGCAAGCGCGTCTCTCGTAGTAAGCAATGCGTATGCCCTAACGCGGTGAAGCGTGAAAAGCAAAGCACAATAAAACGTTTGTTGCGTGCATTCCGAAGCTTTCTAATTACAGGCTCGAATTCACGACGAGCCGACAAGATGGCTGACCTGACATCCACGCGCGACACCTATCGCTCGGGACACGCGTCTCGCGCGCTGATTTCCAAAGACGTGCTCTACCGATGGCTCTCCTGGACCATCCCCGCAATCGTGGTGCTGCTATGGGAAATCGCGGCGCGCCTCGGACTGATCGCGCCGCAGGTCCTCCCGGCACCGAGCAGCGTCTTCGAAACGGCCGTCCACATGGCGCAAAACGGCGAACTCTTCGTGCACCTGGGCGTGTCGCTGCTGCGCGCCGCGGGAGGCTTCGTCATCGGCGGAACGATCGGGCTCGCGCTCGGCATCGCCGTCGGATTCTCGCCGCTCGGGCAAGCGCTCCTCGACCGCTCGATCCAGATGGTGCGCGCCATTCCTTTCCTGGCGATGCTGCCGCTCGTCATCGTCTGGTTCGGCGTTGGCGAAGTCGCCAAGATCTTTCTGGTCGCGCTCGCGGTGCTCTTCCCGATCTACATCAACACGATGCTCGGCATTCGCCAGATCGATTCGAAACTGATGGAACTCGCCCGCGTGATCGGCCTGAACCGAACGGCGATCGTGCGACGAATCATCCTTCCCGGCGCGATGCCGTCGATCCTCACCGGCGTGCGTTACGCGCTCGCCCACGCGTGGCTCGCGCTCGTCATCGCCGAGACGCTGGCCACGACGAAAGGCATCGGGTTCCTCGCGATGGACGCCCGCGAATTCCTGAACACCAACGTCATTCTGCTCACCATCATCATCTACGCGATCATCGGCGTCGTCGCGGATGCGCTCGTGCGCCTGCTCGAAGCCCGCTATCTCTCGTGGCACGCGAACTACGCGAAAGGGGCGCGCACATGACGGCCATCGTTACGCGCCGCGACGCGCGCGTCGGTTCGCCGGCGCTGGCGGTGTCCGTGCGCGGACTGCAAAGACGCTATGGCAGCCGCGTCGTCATCGATGCACTGGACCTCGATATTCGCAAAGGCGAATTCGTCGCGCTGCTCGGCGAAAGCGGATGCGGCAAGACAACGCTGCTACGCGCGCTCGCGGGGCTCGATTCCCCCGACGCCGGGTCGATCCGCGCGCCGGAACGTCCGTCCGTCGTGTTTCAGGAGCATCGCCTGCTGCCCTGGTCGACGTTATGGCAGAACGTCGCGCTCGGCTACGAGAATACGATCGGCCGGACGGGCGCGGCGCGCGCGCTGGCCGAAGTAGGACTCGCCGGCCGCGAGGACGACTGGCCGCGCAATCTGTCGGGCGGTCAGGCGCAGCGCGTGGCGCTGGCGCGGGCGCTCATCCACGATCCCGCGCTGCTGCTGCTCGACGAGCCGTTCGCCGCGCTCGATGCGCTCACGCGCATCCGCATGCACGGTCTCGTCAAGGAACTCGTCGCGCTGCATCGGCCAGGCGTGCTGATCGTCACGCATGACGTCGACGAAGCGCTCACGCTCGCCGACAGGATTCTCGTCATGCGCGCCGGACGCATCGCGGCGTCATTCGAACCCGGCGAACACGCGCCGCAGGCACTGCGCCCCGCCCTGCTCGCGGAACTCGGCGTCCGGTCTCACTGATCACTTTTCCATAAGACAAGAAGGACGAGCATGAACGACTCATCGCTGAGCCGCCGCCGGTTGCTGCGCGCGGCGGGAGGCCTCCTGGCCGGCGCCGCGACCGGCGGATTGTTCCCGGCACGCGCGGCCGAGCCGCGCAAGCTGACGCGCAACACCGATACGGTCCGCATCGGCTGGGGTTACGGCAGCCTGCCCGACATCGCGAAACAGCGCGGCGTGTTCGAGAAGACGCTCGCCGCGAAAGGCATCAAGGTCGAATGGGTCGGCCCTTTCCCGAACCATGCGCCTTCGATACAGGCCGTGGTCGGCGGCAGCGCCGACTTCGGATTCTGGGGATCGACGACTCCCGCACTCGCCGCGATGCTCGCCGGCTCGCCGATCGTCTTCACCGCGTTCGACATCTATTCGCCGCGCTCGACGGCCATCATCGCGAAGAAGTCGAGCGGCATCGAATCCGTCGCCGATCTCGCGGGCCGCAAGGTCGCCGTCAACCGGTCGGGGCTTGGCGAATTCCTGTTGATCGCCGCGCTGGAGAAGCATCGCGTCGATCGCGACAAGGTCCAGTTCGTCTATCTGAATCCGCCCGACGCGGCGCCCGCCTTCGCGCAAGGCAAAGTCGACGCTTGGTCGATGTGGTCGCCCGGCGTCGACATCTCGCGCTTCTCGAACGACGCGAAAGACATCTTCAACGAAGGCCGCGATCTGGATTTTCTGATCGATTACAGCTCGCTCGTCACGCGCCGCAAGTTCACCGAGGAGAATTCCGAGCTGATCCGCGCGGTGATCGATGCGTATTACGTCGAAGGCGCGTGGCAGTCGGCGCATTCCGCCGAAGCCGAATTGCTCGTGCAGCGCGAGGGCAAATATCCGGATCAGGTGCGCGACTATCTCGCAAGCCTCAAGCGCGTCAATCAGTTTCACGAGCCCGACGATGCCGCTTTCATCGCGCAATTTCAGCGCGCCGCCGACTGGCTGGCCGAGCGCAAGATCATCAACTCGCGCATCAAGGTCGCGGATTACAGCATCAAGGTGTGAATCGAGGAGCGCACGAATGTCTGACGTCAACTATCCGACGAGCGCCGGACCGACGCTCGTCTCCCCGCTGTCCGCCGCGCTCGGCTTTTCGGAGATCATCGGTGACATCGCCGCGACTGCCGCCGAGCGCGAACGCGGGCACCGGCTGCCGCACGAAGAGATTGCAAAGCTCAAGGCGCTCGGCTTCGGCGCGCTGCGTCTTCCCGTCGATGCAGGCGGAAGCGGCGTTTCGCTGAACGGGCTTTTCATCGTCGCACGCGATCTCGCCGCGGCGGATTCGAACATCGCCCACGCGTTTCGCAATCATCTGTGGCAAGTGGAAGCCGCGCTCCGGAGACGCGAGCAACCGTTCCATGCGCGCGTGCTGGAGCTGACCGCGCAGAAGAAGACCATCGGCCTGAGCTTCGTCGACAGCGACGTGGTCGCCGCCGGCGCGCGCCCGACCAGAGTCCTCAGTCGGCTCGAATGGGATGCGTCGCGCGACGTGTACGTCGGCTCCGGCGACAAGATCTACGCGACGGGCAATCTGTATAACGACGCGTTCACCGGCCTCGCCGTGGAAAGCCGCGCGGGCCGCACCGTGCAGTACGTGCTGGAACGCGGCGCGGGCGTCGACGACGACGATGACTGGCAAGGCTTCGGCCAGCGCCTCACAGGTTCGGGAACGGCGCGGTTTCGCGATGTGACGGTTCCAGCCGCGCAGCTTTATCCGCCCGATCCGCCGAAGTCCGATGAAGCCGCGCCCTGGGGCTTCACGTTTCATCAGGTTTATCTCACCAACTGCATCGCGGGCATCGTGCGGCGCGTGGCGCTGGACGCCGTCGACGTGCTGCGCGCGCGGGGACGCAACTTCTATCACGGTGAAGCCGCGCATCCCGTCGATGAACCCGTGCTGCAATCGCTGCTCGGCCGTATCCGCGCGTATGCGGCGAGCGTCGAAGCGATCGCGGATCGCGCGGCCGGCGCGTTGCAGCGCGCATGGGACCGACACGGCACACGCGACGAATACGAGGCGACGCTCGCGGCCACGCTCGCGGCATCGGAAGCCAAGGTCGTGATCGACGATCTCGCCCCGCAGATCGCAAGTTGGCTGATCGATCTCGGCTCGGGCTCCGTCGTGTCGCGCGTCGGCGCGCTGGACCGGCACTGGCGCAACATCAAGGTGATCGCGTCGCACAATCCGCGCGTCTACAAGGAACGCTTTCTCGGACAGAACCTGCTGACCGGGCAATTGCCGCCCACGGGCGCGTTCTTCTGATCGCGCGCGCCGTCCCTTGTCGAAAGCGGACGGGACGGCGCGCTTTCTTAGTCGAGCAGACGTCGCACGCGCGGCACGACTTCGTGCGCGAAGCGGGCCATGTCGGCCTCGAAGGGCTGGAATTGCAGCATGAAGAGTTCGATGCCCGCGCGATGAAAGTCGACGATGCGCCGCGCGACCGTGTCGTAATCGCCGACGAGTTCCGCGGCCGTGCCGCCGTTCGACCCGACGCGCGCCGATCGCGCGAAGGTCTGGTGCATCACCGCGTTCGGATCGGTATTGGCCTTTTGCCGTTCGCGCAGCGGCTTGTCGAGTTCCGCCAGCGCGAACAGATGTTCGAGATGAGCCTGCGCTTCGTCCTGCGTCTCGCGCGCGATCACGAACGCCGACAGGCCGAAGCGCAAAGGCTCGTGCCCCGCCGGGCGCGCGCGGGCGGAGACATCGGCGATCAGGGCCGCAACGTCGTCGTGCGGCTGGCCGTTGATGAACCACACATCGCCATGCGCCGCGACGAGCGAGCGCGCCGGCTCCGACTCGCCGCCGACATAGATGCGCGGACGCGCGCGAAACGGATCGGCGGGCCGTAACTGATAGTCGTCGATCCGGAAGTTGTCGCCGCGATGCTTCACGGCTTCTCCGCGCAGCAACGCATCGACGACCGAGATCCACTCGCGTCCGTACGCATAGCGCTCGTCATGCTCCGCGAAGCCGATGCCCGCGCGCTCCAGCTCCGGACGATTCCACGCATTGACGAGGTTGATCGCGAAGCGTCCGCCGCTGATGTGCTCGATCTGCTGCGCCATCTTCGCGAGCACGACCGGATGATAGAGATAAGGCTTGATCGCCGCGATGATCTCGATGCGCGACGTAAGCGCAGCCAATGCCGCCGATGCCGTCCACGCTTCGAGCTGATCGAGCGAAGGATCGTGCGGATTGATCGTGTGCTGGGCGACGAGCACGGAGTCGTAACCGAGGCGCTCGGCCTCTAGCACGAGCGCCTTGTTGCGCGCCCACGAGGCATCGTAGGGCTCGGCGGGATCCTGCAACGCCGCGCGACTGCCATGCACGAGCGCCCAGACCCCGAAGCGGGGAAGATTGGACATCGCTTGAATGAACCGAAGGACAGGTTGGAGAGGATGCTCATGCTAACGCCGGGCCCGCCCGCGGCGATCCAATTTCTATCGATAAGGAATTATTCATTTCGCATTTGAAGACTCGGGAAACTGTCTTCCTGAGCGCAGTTCTTCCGATAACCCTATGACGGCGCACGGCGAATATGCGAAGCACGCGCCGCGTCATTTGCTACGCACGATTGCTTCGTAGCCGCGGCACGCAAAGTGCCTATAGTCGAAGGCTTCACCACATCATTTCGTCCGTTCCATGAAACCTTCGATCCATCGCCGCGCGCTGATCGCCGGCATCGCATCCATCGTTCTCGCTGCTATGGCGCCCGTTCACGCAAACGCCGAAACGCGCGAAGTGGTCATCGGCTATCAGGACATGGTCGTGCCCTGGCGTTATGCGCAGGCGAGCGGCGCCGTCGAGAAAGCCACCGGATACAAGGTCACGTATCGCAAGCTCGGCAGCGGCGCGGATGTCATTCGCGCGCTCGCATCGGGCTCCATTCAGTTGGGCGAAGCCGGCTCCAGCCCGATCGCGGCGGGCTTGTCGCAAGGCGTCGACCTTTCGCTGTTCTGGATTCTCGACAACATCAACGACGCCGAGGCGCTCGTCGCGCGCAACGGCTCGGGCGTAAGCAAGCTCGCGGATCTGAAAGGCAAGACGCTCGGCGTGCCGTATGTGTCGACGTCGCATTTTCATGCGCTCGTCGCCTTGCAACAGGCAGGCGTCGATCCGTCGACGGTGAGGATCGTCAATCTGCGTCCGCCGGAGGTCGCGGCGGCGTGGGAACGCGGCAATATCGACGCGACGTATATCTGGGACCCGGTGCTCGCCAAAGCCAAGCAGAACGGCAAAGTGCTGATCACGTCGGGCGAAGTGGCGAAGGAATCGGGCAAGGCGACCTTCGACGGCTTCGTCGCGTCGCGCAAGTTCGCGCAGGACAATTCGGCGTTCCTGAACGGTTTCGTCAAAGTGCTCGCCGATACCGACGCGCAATACCGCGATCACAAAGCCGACTGGACCGCCGCGTCGAAACAGGTGCAGGCCGTCGCGCAGGAATCCGGCGCGAATCCCGCCGACGTGCCCGCGAGTCTCGCGCTCTACGCCTTCCCGAGCGCGGGCGAGCAGGCGTCGCCGACCTGGCTCGGCGGCGGAGCGCAATCCGGGGCGGCAAAGTCGCTCGCGGCAACCGCTCAGTTCCTCAAACAGCAGGGCACGATTCAGAACGTGCTCGCGGATTACTCCACGGGCGTCGATCCGCGCTTCGTGCAGCAGGCCGCGAAATGACATCGCTTTCCATCCGCAACCTCGGCGTCACGTATGAAGGCGCGAGCACGCCCGCGTTGCAAGGCGTCGACTTGCAGATCGGCAGCGGCGAGTTCGTCGTGGCGCTGGGTGCATCGGGATGCGGCAAGACCACGCTGCTGAATTGTCTCGCGGGTTTCCTGGAGCCGACCGAAGGCGAAGCGTCGCTGAATGGCGAACCGATCGACGGGCCCGGCGCCGAGCGTGGCGTCGTGTTCCAGAAGCATGCGCTGATGCCGTGGCTGAACGTCATCGACAACGTCGCGCTTGGCTTGCGTTTTCGCGGCGTGAAGCGCGACGAGCGCCGCGAGATCGCGCGTCGCACGCTCGCGCTCGTCGGCCTCGCGCAACATGAACACGCGAAGGTCTACGCGCTGTCGGGCGGGATGCAGCAGCGCGTCGGAATTGCGCGCGCGCTCGCGAGCGATCCCGAAGTATTGCTGATGGACGAACCGATGGGCGCGCTCGACGCCCTCACGCGCGAAACCGTGCAGGAACTCGTGCTCGACGTTTGGGCGCGCACCGGAAAGACGGTGTTCTTCATCACGCACAGCGTGGAAGAGGCACTCTTTCTGGCGACGCGCCTCGTGCTGATGACGCCAGGTCCGGGCCGCATCGAAGAGGTGCACGAACTGCCCTTCTCGCGGGACTACGTTCGCAGCCGCGATGCGCGCGCCGTCAAATCGTCGCCCGCGTTCATCGAATGGCGGGAGCGGCTGACGCGCCGCCTGCATCGCACCGAGACGGAGGCGGCGTGAACCGGCCCGCTCACGATGTCCCGCTGCCGAACGCCCCAAGCGCATCGCCAGCCACGCGACGCGTCACCCGCACGAAGCATCGCGCGCGCTATCGCGGAATGCCGGGCGCGGGGCCGACCGCGCTGCCCAGCGCGCTGTGCGTCGCGACGCTCGCGGCATTGTGGTGGGCGGCCACGCATTTCCACTGGCTGCCGCCGCTCTTTCTGCCTTCGCCCGAGGCGGTCTGGCAGGCGTTCATCGACGCGTTGCACGGACGGCTTCAGGGCGGATTGCCGCTCTCGGAGCATCTCTTGTGGAGCGCGATCCGCGTGTTCGGCGCGTTCGCGCTCGCGGTTGTCACGGCGGTGCCGGTCGGAATTCTGATGGGCGTGAGCCGCATCGCGCGCGGCGTGCTCGATCCGCCGCTCGAGTTCTATCGGCCGCTGCCGCCGCTCGCGTATCTACCGCTCGTCGTCATCTACTTTGGTATCGATGAAACCGCGAAGATCGTCGTCATCTGGCTCGCCTGCTTCGCGCCGATCGCGATGGCCGCGCGCGCCGGCGTCAGGAGCGCGACTGCCGAGCAGGTGAACGCCGCGTGGTCGCTCGGCGCGAACTTCGGGCAAGTCGTGCGGTTCGTCGTGCTGCCCGCCGCGCTGCCCGAAATACTGACGGGCCTGCGCATCGCCGTGGGCTTCGGCTGGACCACGCTCGTCGCCGCTGAAATGGTCGCCGCGACCGCCGGCCTGGGTCAGATGGTGCTCAACGCGTCGAGCTTTCTGCGCACCGACGTGGTGGTGATGGGCATCGTGCTGATCGGCGCGATCGCGTGGATTTTCGACTTCGGCATGCGCGCGCTGGAGCAGCGGCTCGTGCCGTGGAAAGGACGCTGAGCCGCAAGGGCCTGGCGTCGCGGCGAACTTGGAATCGGCTGGACTCCTGATCCAGTAAGGGTTCCCTATCCGGCAATAAGGAAAATTAATTATTGACGTACTGCTGCTGAAAGGCAGAATCTCTCGGAAACAATCCTAATAAGTATTTCAGCGACGCGACACGCTGAGAACAGATTTCCTTCCGCCATGCGTTGACGTGGTCTCTATACATGGAGAACAAAATGAGAAGGATACGAGGGATGGTCCTGGCTATTTCATCAGGAGTATTGATCAGTGCATGCGGCGGCGACGCCGGCTCCGATGTCTCAGGCCAGAGCACGAAAAGCATCGCAGGACAGCCGGCTTCACAGACCGAATCGACGACCAAGGGCTACGCGTTGTCGACCGTCATCTGGAGCCGCGTTCCCATCGGCGTGTGCTGGAACATGAACAACGCGGATTTCGCGCGCTTCGCGTCGGCACGAAACTGGAGCCGCCTCGCAGTTCAGGAAACCTGGGAACAGCATTCGGGCGTGCGTTTCACAGGCTGGCAGCAATGCACGAATGACCCCAATTACTTCGGGATCCGAATCAGCGTCGATGACAGCGCGCAGAGCGGGCCGCATACTTTCGGCCTCGGCGCGATGCTGAACAACGCGGTCGGCGGAATGGCGCTCAACTTCACGTTCAGGAACTGGAGTCAAAGTTGCCAGGGACGCGAAGAATACTGCATACGCCGCATCGCCGCGCACGAATTCGGTCACGCGCTGGGCTTCGCGCACGAGCAGAACCGGCCCGACACGCCTTCGACCTGCAACGAGCCCGCGCAGGGCACGAACGGCGACACGACGATCGGCGCGTGGGATGTCGCTTCGATCATGAATTACTGCAATCCCGAATGGAACGGTGACGGCAAGCTGAGCGCCACCGACATCGACATGGTGCAGAAATACTATGGGCCGCCGCCTTCCACTCAGACGGTGTACACGCTGACGCGTGCGCAGGCGCCGGCGCGGATTACCGCCTACGAGTTTCCTTCGCGCGCTGTGAAGGCGTCGATCGATCTTTCGCTGGGCGGCGACTATCAGCGCGTCGATCAGATGTTCGCAAGCGCCGACGGCAAGCGGCTGCACGTGCTGATGGAGCGAAATTCGACGTCCGTCGATCTCGCCACCATCGACACCGCGAGCAACAAGGTCGTGCGCATCACGCCCATCGGTCCGATGTTGACGACGTTCACCGGCTATGGTTTTCAGCCCGCGTTGACCGGAAATCAGGTCTATCTGTGGAACAAAAATATCATCCACGTCGTCGATACGGATTCGGGAACGCTCGTCAGAAAGCTCGTGCTGCCGAAAGAATTCAGCGTCATCAAGATCGCGACGGCCGCCAATGACAGCGAGCACATCTTCGCGCTCGCGAACGAGCGGGGAACGAGGCTGGAGGTGCTGCGCATCGAATCGGCGAGCGGCTTCATCAGGGGCGGCTATCCGGCCGGTTCGGCGCCGGCGGCGCCGCGCGATGAGTTCACCGTCACGCCGGATGCGAAGAAAGCGTATTTCGTCGGATTCGCGTCGCCGAATGCACAGGGCAATCTCACGGAGATGGACCTGGAGAGCGGCTTCACGCGCGTGCTGACCGATCTGCCGGAGAAGAATCCGAAGTTCATCGCGGCGATCAACAATCAGCAAATTCTCTTCGCCGATGACAATGCCAACAGCCCGAGCTCGGTCATCCTCTACGACGTGACGAGCAGAAGCAAGACGACCGCGCTGAGTTCGTCGAAGTCGATGGCGTATCTCCAGTACGAGCCGAAAACGAAATCCATTCTTCTGGAGCAAGACGGCGTCTGGTCCGTCAATCAGTTGAGGCAGCGCGCGGACGGAAAATACAGAGACGTCGATCTCGGCCTGCGATCGTTCAGCAGCGGTTCGGCGTATGGCGGCGTCGCTCCGTTCGTGCTCGTGACGCGTTGATGTTCAAGGCGGCGCGCCAGTGGCATGATTGTCGGGTCGACCCGATCGTGCAGCGCTGGCCCGGAGGTGGCACATGTCCGTCTTTCTCGAAGTCGAGCACGTCACGACCTATCGCTACAACACGCCGGTGGAATTCTCGCCGCATCGCGTGATGTTCCGGCCGCGCGCCGCGCACGATATCCGCGTGCTGTCGGCGACGCTCGCGGCCGCTCCGCACAGCACGCAGTACTGGATGCACGACGTGTTTTCCAATTCGGTCGCGGTCGTCGAGCCGCGCGTGCCCGCCGACACGCTCGAACTGCGCGCGCGTTTCGTCATCGAGCATTTCGGCATCAGGAATCTGGAGTTGCCGGTCGCGCCCGAAGCCGAGAATTATCCGTTTCAGTACGCCGACGAGGACCGGCTCGATCTGGCGTCTTTCCTGCCGCCGCAGTATCCCGACGATCAGCCGATGCTGCGCGACTGGGTCGCGCAGTTTCTGCCCCGGCGCGGCGTCACGCACACGCGCGACATTCTGGGGAACATCAACGCCGCCATTCGCAGCGACTTTCAGTATCAGTCGCGCGACGCGATGGGCACGCAGCGTCCGTCGGAGACACTGAACCGGCACAGCGGCACCTGTCGCGATTTCGCGCTGCTGATGATGGAAGTCGTGCGCGGACTCGGACTGGCCGCGCGCTTCGTGTCCGGGTATTTGTACGATCAGGCGCTCGACACGCCCGCTGCGCCGGCCGTCCGCAACACGGGGCTGCAGCAGGGCGCGCGACAGATCGAGAGCCGCGACGAGCCGCTCGTCGTCGGCGCGGGCGCGACGCACGCGTGGCTGCACGTCTTTTTGCCGGGCGCGGGCTGGGTGCCCTACGATCCGACGAACTCGCTCGTCGGCGGCACCGATCTGATCCGCGTCGCGTACACGCGCAAGCCCGAACAGGCGGCGCCGGTGTCCGGATCGTGGTTCGGCGCCGCGGAGGACTTCGCCGGGATGGACGTCAGCGTCAGCGTGCGGCGCATCGAGCCGCCGAGCGAGCCGTTGGCGTCGGCGGCGATCAAAACGGACTGATCCCCGACATGCCGCCATCGACGGCAAGATCGGCGCCGGTCATGTATTGCGATGCATCCGTCGCAAGGAAAAGGATCGCCGATGCGATCTCGGCGGGGTCGGCCGGGCGCTTCATCGGGATGACTTTCGCCCACTCCAGCAATTGCGCCTCCGACATGCCCAAGCTGTCGAAGATCGGCGTGTTCGCGACGCCCGGCGAAATACTGTTGACGCGTATGCCGAGCTCGACGAATTCGGCGGCGAAGCTTTTGGCCAGAGAAACGACAGCCGCCTTCGACGCGCAATATGCTGAGAAATTTTTCGTGCCCTGATTGGCCGCGAGCGATGCCACGAGAACGATCGATGCCGGCCGCGCGAGCGAAGGCAGCGCTTCGCGCACCGTCGCATACACGCCGCCGACGTTGATGTGCAAGACATCGGTGAATTGTTCCAGCGAGGTTTCGCGCACGGGCGTCTGCCGGGAAATGCCGGCGTTGGCGACCAGAACGTCGATCTCGCGCTGAAAATGCTCGACTGCGGTTTTGTAGAGACGCTGCATGTCGGCCGGACTGGCGGCGTCGGCCACGACGCACAGCGCATTCTCGCCGAGCGTTTGCGCGGCCTGACGCAGCTTCTCCTGGTTGCGTCCGCTGATCACGACGCGGGCGCCCTCCGACACGAACCGTTGCGCGGTGGCGAACCCGATGCCCGAGCTTGCGCCGGTCACGACCGCCAGTTTTTTATCGAGCAGCATCGTTTCATCCTTGCAGGTTGATGACGAGGGCGCGACCCGAGCGAAGCGCGCGCGTCGAATGCCCCGAACCTTTCAGATCGCCCGCGACGAACACCGAGCCTTCCGCGAAGCGCCGCGCGATGTCCCCGTCCTGCACCGCGATTTCAAGCTCGCCTTCGAGGACGACGACATACTGGCGCGACGGCGGATTATGACGATCGAGAAAATAGCCTTCGTCGAACTCATGCACCAGCACGCTCTCGCACGGCTGCGGCGGCGATAGCGTCACCGAAATGCCGTTGAACGGCACGGCGACGGTTTCGAACACGCGAATGGTCCTGAATGCCGAGTGCCCGTCGGCGTCGGTGTAGATCTCAGCGCAGTCCATGACGTCTCCTTGTCGACGATCCGCTTCGAAAATGTCACGCCACCGCTCCCTGGCCCATGCGTTCGCGCACCGCGCCGCAATGTTCGACGAGCTTGCCGCGCGTGGCGACGAATCGTTTGAGCGGCGTATCGATGTCGTAGAACCAGATGTTCGCGACGAACCCGTACAGCGCGGCATCGATGCTCGCGGGCGCGTCGCCGAACATGAACGGACCGTCGCCGAGCAGATTCGCTATTGCCTGGAGACTCGCGATGCCGCGCGCATACACGGCGTCCGGCTCGTATCTGCCGATGCCCTGATATCGATAGCGTTCGAAGTTGTATTTGCGCGCGCCTTCGAGCGCGTCGGCGCCGATGTCCGGATGCTGCGTCAAGAGCGCATCGCGAAACTGCGGCCAGTAGCGGTCGTCGCGCCAGCGCGAGTACGACATCACCCAGTAAAGATCGTCGAGCGTGCGGCGGACCAGCAGATCGAGATCGCGCTGCGCGGCGCCCAGCGCGTCGTCCAGTTCGATTGCGTGCTTGCTCTTCAGATGCGCGATGATCGCATCGCTGTCGCCGACGGTTTCATCGCCGTCGACGAGATACGGCAACTGCCCGCGCGGCGCGGCGCTCGTGTCCAGCACGTGACGATGCTCGAATGGCAGGGCCGCGAGCTTCAGGAACGCGAACACCTTCAGTCCGAACGGATTGTTGTCTTCGAGGCCGAACAACTGAGGATACGAATAGAGCGTGATCATCGACGTCTCCGTGCGTCCTCCAGCAAGGACGCGCCAAGTTCGTTACGATTCCCGGTTGGCCTTGCATCTTCCCGTCACGCGTCGCGCCGCTTCCGCGCGCCGCCACACACGAAAAATACTATGCCCACGCCGCCTCATGCCATCGGTTTTACACTCGATCCGCTCGATCGCGTATCGGAGAAGCGCGACGATGAAACCTACGTCGCCGGCCTGCGCGACGATCCCGCCACGCGCTTTCTGCTGTTCGTGAACAACGTGCCGCTGTTCAAGCGCGCGAACGGTCACGATCCGCTTTTCGTCGCCCAGGAAATCGCGGCGCTCGGCGCGCCCGCGCAGACGGTTCTTCTCGGCCGCGACGCCGACCGCCGCGCGCTGTTCGCCCATTCCTTCGATGCAGAAACGCCGAGCCTCGCCGATGTCGAAGCGGTCGAACTGCGCCCCATCGCGATGCAGGGTCTCGTGTCGCCGCCGCTCGTCAGCGCGCTCGGCGAAGCGCGATCGATGCTCGACTGGCATCGCCGGCATCGCTTCTGCGCGAACTGCGGCCATCCGACCGATTCGGCGGGCGCGGGCTGGCGGCGCATCTGTCCGAACTGCAAGGCGCAGCATTTTCCGCGTGTCGACCCCGTGGTCATCATGCTCGTCACGGATGGCGAACGCTGCCTGCTCGGCCGTCAGCCGCAATTTCTGCCGGGGATGTATTCGTCGCTTGCGGGCTTCGTCGAGCCGGGCGAGACTTTCGAGCACGCGGTGTATCGCGAAGTGCTGGAGGAAGCGGGCATCCGCTGCACGGACGTGCGCTATTTCGCGTCGCAGCCGTGGCCGTTTCCTTCATCGTTGATGATCGGATGCTTCGCGCGCGCCGTCACGACCGATATCACCATCGACAGGAACGAGCTCGAAGATGCGCGCTGGTTCACGCGCGAGGAGATCCGCGCGATGCTCGACGGCACGCACGAACAGGGACTTTCCGCGCCGAAGCCCTTCGCGATCGCGCATCATCTGCTGAAGGCGTTCGCGACGCGCGAGGTGGACTGAGTGGGCAGCTTCGCGGCGCGGCTTCGGCGATCGGTGCAGAATCCGAACCTGTGTTGCGCGGGGCGCGGCGAGAGCATTCATCAGACATCGGGTGAACGACATGAACATGAAAGGCGGCATGCATATTTGGCTGATCCGGCATGGTGAGACCGAGTGGAGCAAGTCGGGCCAGCACACCGGCACGACCGACATTCCGCTCACCGACGAAGGACGCAGACAGGCGCGGGCGCTCGCGCCGGTGCTCGCGTCGCAGTCTTTCGACTTAGTTTTGACGAGCCCGATGGGCCGCGCGATCGAAACCTGCCGGCTCGCGGGTCTGGGCGATCGCGCGACGGTGGAGTCCGAGCTTCACGAGTGGAATTACGGCATCTACGAAGGCCGCACCACGCCGGAAATCCGTGAAGAGGCGCCGGACTGGTCGGTGTGGTCATCGCCGATTCCGGAGGGCGAAAATCTCGCGGATGTCGGCAGGCGCGCGCAGGCGCTCATCGACAAGCTGCTCGCGACGAA
The DNA here is from genome assembly GCF_031451415.1 of Caballeronia sp. LZ028. NCBI lineage: Bacteria > Pseudomonadati > Pseudomonadota > Betaproteobacteria > Burkholderiales > Burkholderiaceae > Caballeronia > Caballeronia sp. LZ028. The sequence goes on from NZ_JARUXN010000003.1 coordinate 1,108,272, forward strand.
TGCGATGAACATCGCACTTTTTTCGCACGCGCATTTTTCGCGCGTGTTCGGGGCGCAGTGGGCGACGGGATCGCCGGCTCTTGGGGCGCATCTCGCGATGGATACCGCCGCGATGAGTGTGCTCGGGTTTGAGCGCGACGTCCGCGCTATTGTTAAGTGGAATCTCTTGCCTTTTTGATGTTTTTTGCGATAGGTCCCGTGATCGTGTCGGCCTTTTCTTTCGCCGGATCCCGTTTTCGTGTCGGTGCATTAGGACAGGGGCAACGCCAATAGACCGACACCAACACGGGATCCGGCGAAGAACCATAAAAACCATCATCAGCAAAAAGCCAATACCAACGGTGCCTGCGAAGTTCCTGCGATCCGCCATCAAACCCCCCGTCTCCCGCTCTACTTGACGTTGAGCTGAACCGATGCGATCAGTTCCGACAAACCGAGCCAGAGAATTTGCACGCCGATACAAAAGATGATGAACGCGAAAAGGCGCATGGCAATCTGCGTTCCGACGGCGCCAAGCAGGCGCTCCAAATGCCCCGCGAACCGCACGCACACATAGATGCTCGCGCACAGAACGACAAGCCCGACGCCCACGCCGGCGAGATGCACCGGCTGCAGCCCATGACGCGGCGAGCCCGTGCCGAGCGCGATGGCGACCGCTATCGCACCCGGCCCGACGGTGATCGGCAGCGTCAGCGGATAGAACGCCTTCGCACGCAGCGACGCGCCGCCGCGCGGCGTGGGCGCGGGTTCGGCGCCGTCGTCGTCATCGGGCGTCTGAAGCAGGCTCCAGCCCGCCATCGCGACGACGAAACCGCCCGCCACGCGCAACACCGGAATCGAGATCCCGAAAAACGTCAGCACATAAGCGCCGATCAAAAGCGACGCGAGCAAGATCACGAAACTGTTGATGCAGATGCGCCGCGCGAGCTCGGCGCGATCGGCGTCGCCGATATGCGGCAGCATGCTCAGCACGACGAGCGCCGTCGCGGGAGGATTGATGATCGGGAACAATCCGGCGACGATCACAAGGACCGTCTTGGCGAATTCGTTGAGCATGCGCGTCGTTGTCCGTCGTTCGTTGGCGTGCTGCAAGCCCGGACATTGTGCACGCTAAGCCGGCGCGCGTGCGCGCAATGACCGTCCGATCAGACGAACGGTGCGGTGAGAATCAGCGTGCATTCGGTGAGAAACGAGCCGATCCCGACGCCGATCAGCACGCGCGCGACGATCGTCCATACGCGCCGATCGACATTGCCCGCGCAGCGCCACGCGAGCGTGCACCACAGCAGATACAGCGCCGAGCACACGGCGAATACGCCGAGCATGCCGGGCCAGAACCAGACGGTGATCAGCAGAAATGTTTCGGGAGTGACGCCGCTCGTCCAGAGGTCGAGATAGACGAACCACCACGCGAGGTGGATCGGCACGCCCAACAGCCACCAGACTTTCCAGAAGCGTTCTTCTCCGCGCCAGGCCTTGCGCAACATGCGTCGTCGTGAGTGGAAAGAGGCACGCATTTTACTCCACGCGTTGCGCGCCCTTTCCGCGCCTTCAGGCCGACAGGCTGCGGCGTTTCGCTTCCATGCGCGTGATGAGCCGCTGCAGCACGTTCTCCGCGGCGGCCGAAAGCCGCACGAAGCGAAAGCCGACGACGTAACGCACATCGCCGCGCGGCGTCGTCACGGAGCGCGGCGACACGAGTTCGAGATCGACGGGCAAGGCCGCGCCCGGACCGAGATGAAGCACGACATCGCGGAACACGGTGCCGCGCTCCGTTTCCGCGAGACGCGGCGTGTCCATGCGCAGCGCGATGCCACCGAGCGACAGGTCGTGCACTTCGTGGCGGAACGCTTCGCCGTCGGCGAATGCGCCTTTCGCGTAGAAGGGTTCGAGAACCGGCGTCGGCACGCGGAAGTATTCGCGACGCTGGAACTGATAGAGCTTCTCGGGGAACGGCACTTCGAACGCCTGACGTCCTTCGTGGGTCACGGCGCGCGCGGCGAGCGTCGTGAATTCGACGCGCACGCCGTCCGGCGCACCCTTGAAATACAACTGCCGCGCTTCAAGCAGCACACGATTGTCCGCCTCGACGCCGCCCCAGTCGAACACGATGCACGCTTCGCGCGCGTCGGTTTTCAGCAGTTGCGTAACGATCTGTCCGCGCCCGCTCGTCACGGTGAGCATGTCGCCCCGCTGCACGAGCGTTCGCAGAACGATCGATATTTCGGATGGCGTGTGTCGCGCGAAGCGCTCATGATCTTCCGCGAATTTTTCGATGTCTGTCGTTTGCGGCAACGGTTCGGCGAGCATGATGGTCCAATCTAGTTATCAGTTTGGGACAGCGAGCGACGACTACCTGCTTTGCCTTATGTTGCCCGAAAAAAAACGGCTTCAGTACATCGGTAACGACTAGATTTTCACGGCAATTCAGCGTTTTGCAGAGCAGCAAACCATTTGTCTTACGGATAACGTTCTAAAAATGAGAAGGCCGGGCGCGAACACCCGGCCTTCTCGCGCTTCATGCGACACGCGTCACGCGTCACGCGAGCGTATCGAGTTCGCTTGCGAGCGCGCGGCGTCGGATAGGCGCGAGCGCAGCGCCCATGCGTTCGCCCTGCGCCTCGCTGATGAGGCTCATCAGGATTTCGCCGAAGCGCGGTTCGTCCACGCCCGAGATGATGTACTGCCACCGATACGCATCGACCAGTCCCGCATGCACGCGCGCCTCTTCGTCGGCGGAAAGCGCGCGGTCCAGTTGCGATACGAAGTAATGCGCGTCGGCGGCGGCTTGCGCCTGCATCATCCCGTCGATGGCCGCGACTAGCTCGATCAGATCGCCGATCGCGGTATCGCGCGCGTCGTCGTCGAGCCGCGCGTCTTCGCGCATCCACTCGAGTTCGTCGATGATCGCGTGCTGCGACTCCTCCTTCCAGTGGAACAGGAAGATGTCCTTGAATAGCGGCGACAAGCTCGCGTCGCTTTCCATGCTCTGCCGGTAATGCACCTGCGTGACGATTTCGACGCAACACGTCAGCGCGAGAATCGACCACGTCGATTTGCCGAGCACGAACGCGGCAACCTCGTCGGCCTGCGCGATGAAGCGATAGCCCGGCGGCAGCGTTTGCGCGGCGAGCGCTTCCACGCGGCGAAACAATTCCTGATGCTTCAGCTCTTCGTCGGTGAACCGCACGATCGCTTCGAGCGCGGTCTGATCGCCGAGCGCATGATCGCGGCCGACCTCCAGCATCTTCGCGCCGACGAAACGCTCGATCATGCCGAACATGTTGGCGTACGTGCGGCCCTGAACCTGAGACATCAGACGGCGTTCGCGCGCGTCGAGGAACGGCAGACGATGCACTTCGGATAGTCCGTCGGGCATGAACTTGTGCGCGGGATCGAAATGACGGCCGCGCAATACGTCGCGATCGATGTCCCAGCGGATGCGGCGGGACACTTCGATGCACTTCGCATAACGTTGCTGCGGGGTGATTTTCCTGGATTGAGACTCGTGCTGAACGGCTTCCATGTGCGAACTCCGGAACGACTCTGCGTCGATGACTCTGATGAATGCGCGCCCTGCAATCCGCGCGCTGCGTCGAACAGGTCTGCGTAGGGTCGTGCGCCGCGTCACCGTTCTGCGAATCATTCTCTGCAACGGCCCGCTCTCGCACATGAGGCGCATGTCCCGGCTGCGCACCGGGACACGGCATTTGGCGGCAATGAAGGGGGACGCAGGTCCCGAAGCGCTCAGGCGGCGGGCGCGTCGAAGCCCGCGCGGCGCGCGAGCACGATGGCCTGCGCGCGGTTTTCGACTTCGAGCTTCGCGAAAATGCTGGTGATGTGATTGCGCACGGTCTTCTCGCTCAACGCGAGTCGCGCGGCGATCTGCGCGTTGTCGCGCCCGCCCGCGAGCAATTCGACGATATCGCGCTCACGCGGCGTCAGCGCGGAGAACGCCGGATCGCTCACGTTCGATGACGGCAGAAACCCCCGCACTTCCTCGCGCCAGCGTTGCCACGCAGGCTCGGATTCGAGCGTGATGTGATTTTCGCTATCGAGCGGCACGAAGCGCGCGCCGGCAATCTGCCCGGCGAGCAGGCGGCTTTCGTCGAACGGCACGCGCGCATCGCCGCTCGCGTGCAGCACGAGCGTCGGACATTGCACGCGCGGCAGCAGCGCCACCACGTCGATCTCGTTGAACACGCGCATGATGCGCGCGGCGTTGCGCGGCGTGGTCGTCAGACGTTCCAGTTCGTTGAACCAGTGATGCTGCTCCGGCGTGCCGCCGGGAATGAACTGCGTCGTGAAGAACTGGCGAAACGCCGGATTCTGCTTGCCCCAACCGAGTTCGGCGAGCTTCACGAGCATTTCGGCTTCCTCGTGCAACGCCGGATCGCACGAGCGTTTCAAACGGCCGCGCGCGTAGCCGCCATGCAGCACGAGATGCGTGACGCGCTCCGGATGCGCGACCGCATACGCGATGGCAATCGACGCGCCCTGCGAAATTCCCAGCAGCGGAAAGCGTTCGAGGCCGCTCGCATCGGCGACGGTTTCGAGATCGCGCAGCCAGGCGTCGAAGGAAATTTCGCCGACGTCGCGATCGGAGAGACCGCAGCCGCGCTGATCGTAGCGAATCAGCGTGTGACGGCCGCACAGTTCGAGCATCAGATGGTTCCAGACCGGGCTCGTGAAATCGAGCTCCAGATGACTGAGCCAGTTCGCCGCCTTGATGAGCGGCGGGCCAGAGCCGCACGTCGCGTACGCGATGCGCACGCCGTCGCTCGCCGTGCAAAGGCGGATATGCTGCCGAGGCGTGGACGGGCGCGGCATCATCGGAACGATGTGTAAGTAGGGACTACCTAAAAAATCGATGCACGCGCGGCGGCTCGCGCGATCGCTCATGCTTGCGCGTAAAGCTTTGGAAAGTCAAGGAATAGACAGTCAGGGACGGCGCGCGCCGCGCATCTGGCTCGTCAGGTCGCCGTGATGCATGATGAGCGCGCGCAGCGACGGCCACATATGCATGTAATGCACCATGAAGCTGTCGCGCGACTGAAGCTGATACGGCGTGTTGATGGTCGCGCAATCGAGCAGATGGCGCGAGTCGGCAAGGCCATGCCGTGCGAGCACCTTGATGAACACGTCCTGGTCGCCGCCGCTTGCATAGGTCGACGATTTATCCGCGATCGCGCCGATGCTCTGCTCGATTTCCGTCAGCACGTCGAGATTTTGCGGCGTGTTGCGAAAACCCATGATGCCCGAGTTGAACTGCCAGCTTACGTCCGTCGCGAGCACGCGATCCCGCTTCTCGCATAGCGGTTCGAGCCGCCGGCTCTGATCGGCGACGAGCACGTCGGCATCGATCCAGAAGACCCATTCGTGTTCCGGCAAATGGCGCAGCAACACCCAGGGCTTGATCCAGTTGCCGCTCGCGCCCGCGCCCGCTTCGGCCGGCACGTCGCGATAGAGATGCAGCGCGTAGCCGTGACGCTCGCAATAGCGGCGCACGTTGCGCTCGGCGATCGCGCCGTATTCGCGGATATTCGGCGTATGAAGCATCGCGAGCGCGATGGACGCGCTTCGGTTCGACGCTTCGTAGCGTGTTTCATCGGCTTCCGGCTGCGGCAAGGCGAGATACGGCAGGCCGCGCGCCTGACACTGGTTGATGTGCTCCGCGAACAGATCGCGCAAGTCGGCGAAGACCGGCTGATTCTTCGGCGCATCGGGCATATCGGCGAGCGCAAGAGAGAACGCGGGCCATTCCGCCCATATCGGCGACACGTTCAGCGCCGCGAGCACAACGGGATGATGGCCTTCGATCGCCTCAGTGAACGGCCGAGGTCCTAGCGCACTCAGCAACTGCGCTTCGCTCGCGAGCGCCCTGCCGAACCTGGCGCCCTCGCAGATGCGTTGAACCTGCTCGCGCGCGGCCGCCGTGTTGCGCCAAAGCTGAAACGCCGCCATGACGTCGCCGGGGTCATCGTCACGATACGAGACGATCCAATCGCGGTTTTCCCCGCGCATGAGGGTCTCGCACGGAATGTCGCGTAACAGCAGGCAATCCTGCGTGATCAGCAACACGAGATCGCCCTCGGCACACGCGCGCAGCTTGCGCAACAACACCTGATACTTCAACAGCATTCGCAGATGTGCCCAGCCGATCGCGGCCGTATCGACATACTCGTGCGGATAAGCAAGACGCGCGCAATAGCGGCGATGATTTTCGAACGACGCGCGCGCGGTGTCGTCGGCAAAAAAACTGATGACGTGAGTCGTCATGGCGATGCTCCAAAATGCCGGGTGACGGGGATTTTGGTCCCGTCATCGGCGCGCGGGCAAGCGCAAGGACACTTTGTTTCGTCGTCGATTGTGACGGCTGCGAACGTTTCGCTCAGCGCTTCGCGCGCAGCGGCAGCGTCGCGATGAACTGATCGACCGCCGCGAAAAGCGCCGCACGCCGCACGCCGTCCTGCGCCTGAATCGACAGACCCGCGAACAATGTCATGCACAGCGCGGCGAGCGCCTGAACATCGGTGCGAGCGTCGAGCTCGCCATTTTCGACGCCCTGCGCGAGCCGCGCCGCGACGATCGACGCGACCTTGCGCCGGCGCTTCTGCATCTCGGCGCGCAATTGCGCGTGCTCGCCGCCGACGGACATCGCGCCCAGAAAGATCATGCAGCCACGCGGAGTCTTCCTGCCGGTGAACAATTCGACGCTCGCGCGGAACATCGCGCGCAGGCCGTCGCGCACGGATTCGTGCGCCTGCAACTGCCTGAGCGCCGCGCCGCCTTCGGCTTCCGTGTACAACTCGACCGCCTCCCGATACAGATCCTCCTTGCTGCCGAACGCGGCATAAAGGCTCGGCGAATTGATGCCCATGGCTTCGACGAGATCGGCCATCGAACAGGTGTCGTAGCCTTTCGCCCAGAACACTTCCATCGCGTTTCGCAACGCCGCTTCGCGGTCGAATGCGCGCGGCCGGCCGCGCGCCCTGTGCTGCGTCTCGTGCATTTCCGACGACATGTCTCACTCCTTTTCGATGCCGGCGATTAGTGCGTCCATCGAAATTCTGAATTATGTGTCGATCGTAACAAAATAACTGGACGCTGTCGCGCGCCGATGCTTAAATATCTGTATCGATCGTCACATAAACATCGGAACCATCTCAGGAGTGTCGCCATGAAATCGACTTTGTCCGCGCTCGCAGCCGCTTTGCTGCTGGCAAGCCCGCTGGTGTCGTTTGCGCAAGCCACGGAAACGGCTGCATCGCCTGCGCCGTATTCGGTGTTCGTCGATCAACCCACCGGCTTCACGTTCGTGAAAATGCCGTCGGGCTGGAAGTTCGTCGGCGCGGTCTCGCAGGAAGAGGCGCAGCATGTGCCGGCGAACGTGTTGACGTCGGTGTTGCCCGCGGATTCCGCGCGCAAGATCGACACGGCGTCAGTCAGATAGGCGTTGGGCTGGAAACCGCATCGATTTCGATATCGAGCAAAGCCGAGCTCATCGACTTGCCGTGCGCGTCGAGCGCGAGCGAACGCGTGACGCCGCCGCCGAGCGCATCGCGCAAAACGAAATTGAACGCGTGCAAGAGCGGCAGTTCGTAACGCACGACATCGCCCTTCACGACATCGGCGAGATGCGCTTTCACGCGCTCGGGCGTCAGTTGCGCGCGCAGATGCGCGTAGTGCTTCGCGTCGAAGCAGATCACCGACACGTTCAACGTGTTGCCTTTGTCGCCGGTGCGGCCATGCGCGAGTTCACGCAGTTTCATCGCTTGCCTCCACGAATTCGAAAACGGGCTTCACGTGTTCGCGCGCGAGCAGCACGGACTGCACCGCGATGACTTCCCGCGTCGCCTTCGTCACGCCGCCGCCGCCCGCCGGGCCGTTGGTATAGAGCGTTTCGATCTCGTTGCCGATGCGCGCCGCCGCCTTCGCGCTCGACGTGCGTCCCGCGACGCGCACGCGCACTTCATACGGCTCTTCGGCGTTCGCTGCAAGCGCGTCGCCGTAAAGCGAATTGACGCCGATGAGGTCGAAGCGCAGTTCGCTCGTATCGATGCACATGATCGACAGCCGTTCGCGCGCGATATCGAGCGCGAGCCGCGCGCGTGCGACCGCGCCCGGACCGCCGTAGGAAATCTGACCTTCGCCGATATAGCCATCGACATAAGCGACCGATGTCTTCAGCGTATCCGTGCGCGCGTGGCCGCGTCCGCCGGTCACGCGCACGCGGTCGTGCGCTTCCTGCGCGACGCGAACTTGCGTGAAATCCGCGACGACGTCCGGCTGAAAATAACGCGCCGGATCGTGAATCTCGTAGAGCAGTTGTTCCTTGCACGTCGCTTCGGTCACGCAGCCGCCTGCGTGCGGCACCTTCGTCACGATGACAGAACCATCCGCGCTCACTTCGCCGATCGGGAAGCCGAGACGCGCGAGATCGTTCACGTCCTTGTAACCGGGATCGGCGAAATAGCCGCCCGTCACCTGACCCGCGCATTCGAGCAGATGGCCGACGACGGTCGCCTGTCCGAGCGTCGTCCAGTCGTCCATCTTCCAGCCGAATTCGTGGATGAGCGGCGCGGTGAATAGCGACGGATCCGCAACGCGGCCGGTCAGCACGATGTCCGCGCCCGCCGCGAGCGCAGCGACGATCGGCGCCGCGCCGAGATACGCATTCGCCGACACGATGCGGTCCGCGTACGCGCTCACATCGTCGCCGGATTCCTCGAAGCGCAGACGCGAACGCAAAACGACATCGAGCACGTCGTCGCCGGTGACGGCTGCGATTTTCAATCCGTCAAGGCCGAGCTCGCGCGCGATCCTCGCGGTCTTCTTCGCCGCCGCACGCGGATTCGCGGCGCCCATGTTCGAGATGATCCGCACGCCATTTTTCGCCGCGACGGGCAGCACGGCGCGCATGCGCGTTTCGAGCAACGGGTCGTAACCGAGTTCGGGATCGTTGCGGCGCGACTGCTGCGCGATCGCGATCGTGCGTTCGGCAAGGCATTCGAACACGAGATAGTCGAGCGCGCCGTGCTCCGCGAGTTCGACGGCAGGCTCGATGCGATCGCCCGAATAACCCGCGCCCGCGCCGATTCTGATGATGTCTTTCATGGTGCTTTTCCTTTACAGCGGGAACACGCCCAGCACGACGCACGCGATCGTCATGACGACCGACGCGCCGAACAGCAGCGGGAACGTGAACTTCTGATGATCCGCGAGATCGATGCCGCACAAGCCGACGACGAGAAACGTCGCGGGCGTGAGCGGGCTCACGGGAAAGCCGGTCGTCATCTGCCCGAGGAGCGCCGCCTGGCCGACATGCACCGCCGGCACGCCGAGTTGCGACGCCACTTCGGCGATCACCGGCAACACGCCGAAATAGAACGAATCGGGATCGAAGAGCATCGAGAGCGGCATCGACAGCAGGCCGAGCACGACCGGAATGTGGCCGGCAAAAGCGGGCGGCACGAAACCGACCGCCGCCTGCGCCATCGCCTTCAACATGCCGCTGCCCTGCATGATGCCGGTGAACACGCCCGCCGCGAGCAGAATGCCGGCCATCATCAACGCGGCGCGAGCGTGCGCGTCGATGCGCTTTCGCTGCATGTCGACGTTCGGATAATTCACCATCAGCGCAATGCACAGCCCGACCATGAACATGATGGCGGGCGGAATCTTTTCGCCCATCGCGACCATCGTGCCGAGCACGACGACCGTCAGCACGATGTTGAACCAGAAATTCTTCGGGCGGCGCAGCGACTGTTCTTCGGGCGTCAGTTCGCGCTTCGGAAGCGGAATCGCGCCGTTCGCGCTCGAATAGCCGAGACGCTTTTCCTCGCGGCGGCCGAGCCACCACGCCATGCCGAACACGAACACGAGCCCGACGGCCTGCACCGGAATCAGCGGATTGAACAGCGATGAAATCGGCAGATGCAGCGACGCCGATGCGCGGATCATCGGCCCGGTCCACGGCAGAAAGTTGATGCCCGCCGCCATCGAAACGGCCGCGGCGAGCACGCGCTTGTCCATGTTCAGGCGATCGTAGAGCGGCAGCATCGCGGGAATCGTGACGAGAAAGCAGACGGCGCCCGAGCCGTCCAGATGAATCAGCAGCGCGAGCAGCGTCGTGCCCATCACGATGCGCGTCGGTTTCGTGCCGACCGCGCGCAGGATGCGATCGATGATCGGATCGAGCGTTCCCGCGTCCGTGATCGTGCCGAAGTAAAGGATCGCGAACACGAACATACCGACGACCGGCGCGAGGCTCTTCAATCCGTCGATGACGAACTTGCTGGTCGAAAGCCCGAAGCCGCCGATCAGCGACGCCACGATCGGCACGATGATGAGCGCGACGAGCGGCGACATCCGTTTGGAAAGGATCGCCCCGAGCAGGACGACGATGGTGGCGAGGCCGAGCATCGGCAGCATGAACGTGTCTCCGAATATTGTCTTTTGGTGCGGTCCAGAGTAAGTTCGGAGCGGCGATTACACAATTGAAATGATTTGATCGCAGCTATCACGGACCATAATGGATCTGAATCTTCGCGATATCCGCGCGCTCGTCGCCGTGGCCGAGGCGGGCAGTTTCACGCGCGCCGCCGAACGCCTGCATTTGTCGCAACCCGCGCTGACCGTGCAGATACGCCGCCTGGAGGAAGCCGTCGGCGCGCGGCTTTTCGACCGCAACAGCCGCAACGTCGCGCTGACGCCGACCGGACGCGAACTGCTGCCGCTCCTGCGCAAGTCGTTGCGCGACATGGAGAACGTGCTGCGCGATGCCCGCGCGATGGGCATCGGCGAAAGCGGCACGATCCGCATCGCGTGCCTGCCGACGTTCGCGGCGAGCGTGTTGCCTGAGTTGATCATCGGCATCAAGCGCGAGGTGCCGCGCGTCGCATTTCAGATTCGCGACGTCGTGGCGAGCACCGTGAATGCGCTCGTGCGCAGCGAGGAAGCCGATATCGGGCTGACCGGGGGCGATGTGGCCGATCCGTTGCTTGAAGTGCTGCATGCGGGCGTGGACCGGCTCGTCGCGGTGTGTCCGAAGGCGCATGCGCTCGCGAAGAAACGCCGCATCTCGCTCGACGAGCTCGCGCATTCGCCGCTCGTGCTCACCGCGCCAGGCACGAGCGTGCGCGCGGTCGTCGACGCCGCGCTCAGCGAGACGCGCGAAACGCTCGAGATAGCGTGCGAGCCGACTTACATGATGACCGCCGTCGCGATGGTGCGCGGCGGCCTCGGCGTGACGATCCTGCCGGAAACCGCGCGCGAGGTGCGCGCGGAACCGGGGCTCGTCGCGAAACCGATTGACCATCCGGCGTTCGTGCGGCCGATCGCCATCGTGAAGAAGCGCGGCAGGACGCTGCCGGCAGTGACGGAACGCTTCGTCGAAAGCATGCGCGAGGCGATGACATCGCCCCGCTGATACACAGGCTTACTTTTCCATCGTCGCCATGTCGATCACGAAGCGATACTTCACGTCGCTCTTCAACATGCGCTCGTAAGCCTTGTTGACTTCGTCCATGCGAATCATCTCGATGTCGGACGTGATGCCGTGCTTGCCGCAGAAATCGAGCATTTCCTGCGTTTCCGCGATGCCGCCGATCAGCGAGCCCGCGAGCGAGCGGCGCTTGAAGATCATGTTCATCACCGAAGGCGACGGATGCGGATGCTCCGGCGCGCCGACGAGCGTCATGGTGCCGTCACGCTTGAGCAGCGACATGAACTGATCGAGATCGTGCGACGCGGCGACCGTGTTCAAGATGAAATCGAAGCTGTTCGCGTGCGCGGCCATCTGATCCGGATCCTTCGACACGACGACTTCATGCGCGCCCAGACGCTTCGCATCCTCGATCTTGCCCGGCGACGTGGTGAAGAGCACGACATGCGCGCCCATTGCGGCGGCGATCTTCACGCCCATGTGACCGAGACCGCCGAGACCGACGATGCCCACCTTGTGCCCCTTCTGCACGTTCCAGTGGCGCAGCGGCGAGTACGTGGTGATGCCCGCGCACAGCAACGGTGCAACGGCCGCGAGTTCGAGGTTCTCGGGGATGCTCAGCACGAACGCCTCGTCGACGACGATGTTCGTCGAATAGCCGCCGAAGGTCACGCCGCCCGACTTCTTATCCGGCGAGTTGTAGGTTTGCGTAAAGCTTTCCGGGCTCTCGCAATATTGTTCGAGTCCTTCCTTGCACGCATTGCAGACGCGGCATGAATCGACCATGCAGCCGACGCCCGCCAGTTGCCCGACCTTGAACTTCGACACGTCGGAACCGACTGCCGCGACGCGACCGACGATCTCATGGCCCGGCACGACCGGATAGTTCGTGCCGCCCCATTCGTTGCGCGCCATATGCAGGTCGGAATGACAGACGCCGCAGAACAGAATGTCGATGCGGACATCGTTCGGGCCGACATCGCGGCGTTGAATTTCGAGCGGACCGAGCGGCTTGTCGGCTGCGGATGCTGCATAGGAATACGCTTTCAGCATGGTTTGCTTCCCTCTTTGATTTGCATCTGTGAACAGGACCGGCGCTTGCTCCTGCCGGAGAAGCGCGGCTATTGAATCAGACGTGCTGGATGGTCTTTGTGTGCGGCAGCGAACGTTCGCCATCATGCTCCGCCACGCGTTGCGAGCGACTTGCCGATCGCGCCGGTAGTTAGGCGGAGACGCGCAACGTCAGTACTGTATGCCTATCGGGGATTATCTGCCGAAACGACCGCGCGCCAGGCGCGCCGCCGGAGAATTTGACAATCGGCGCCGTGAGGATCGACCTCGCGGCGGAAGCATTTCGAGAGACCAGAACGATGAAAGCGAAAGCCATTACGGCCAGCATCGGCATGCCGGGCGGCGCGGTCAGCGCCGAGTTTCATATCGATACGGGGCGGCTCAGGATCTTCGAGCGCGGCATGCTGCGCGTCGAATTGTTTCCGCCGCAATCGTGGTTCACGGTGGCGTCGGTGGCGGGAAACAGCCGCTGGGGCACGCGGCCGCTGGAAGCGGATATGCGTCTCGTCGTCGAGAGCTTTATCCTGCAGCGCTTCGGCATGAAGGCGTATCGGGGCGAGACTTCCAGCGCGCAACGCGTATTCGATTCGCGATCCGAATCTTTAGCGGATCATCTCTGACTGCGCGCGGGCGGCTGATAGCCCGGAACCTGATGCAGCGCGCAATCGCACGCTGCGGAGAGCGCCGCCAGCCGCTCGATGTTCTCGCGCAAGTCGGCCTGCGTGCGCGCAATCGTTTCACGCAGCGCTTCGACCCGCGGCATGATCTGTTCCGCGATCACGCTGCTTTCTTCTTTCTTCCCGAGCCACGCTTCGGCGTCTTCGCGCGCTTCGCGCAGTTCCATCACCGAGACTTCGGTCTGTGCCTGAAGACGCGCATAGGTTTGCGCGAGTTCGCCGAGCCCCATCGATTCCATGCGTTCGACGAAATCGCGCGTCGAATGCATTGCGAGTTCACCGGCGTCGTAAGCCACGAACTGGGCATCGTCGATTGAAAGCGAGATGCGGCCTTCGGGCGTGGCGAATTCGAGCTTGATCGGCATGATGCGTGGATGTCCGTAATCGAAGAAGTGACCGGATTCTAGAAAGCCGCGCATCAAGCGACATTCGGAACAAGATGAAAGCCATATCGCGCGCGTGAAAAGGAGCATTAACGTCATTGCGATTCGTTCGAGCGCGCGAAACTATGCACGGCGATTAATTCGAATTCCGCCACATTTGGCGCGATGGAAATTTATCGACAGTTGCAAAACCCGCCCTCGACGCCGTGCGATTTTCAACTTGAAAAGATGCATTTCTTAAACCAACAATGGATCCATCTTTCGCGCTGGCCACCCCACTTCGCCAACCGAGATCTGACGCGCCCCATGGATGAGAAAGACGAAATACGCAAATCCGAAGAGTTGCGCAGCTTTCTGTTTCTGACCGTCGTCATGGTTCCCGTGCTCACGGTCATGATCATCGCCACTTACGGATTCGCGGTCTGGTTCTATCAGATGCTGATCGGCGGACCGCCACATCATTAACGAGCGTCGCGACTATTTGAATTAAATGGAGCTCAAACTCGTCGATATCAACGATCGTTACGCCGACAAGACCGACGAGTCTTGCGAGTTTCACATAGCCGGCGTCGTTGTATTCGGCCGTATAGAAGCGCTGCAACGAATTACGCGCGCGCTCGCGGCTTTGCCTGGCGCGCAAGTTCACGGATCGAGCGCCGACGGCAAGATCGTTCTCACGCTCGAAAGCGATCGCTCCGCTTGCGTCGCCGAACAATTGCAGGCGGTGCAATCCATTCCCGATGTCATCAGCACCGCGCTCGTCTATCAGCATCACGAAGCCGCCGATCCGCTCACCGAGGACATCGACGATGAAACTGACTCGTCGCGCGTTCATTAAGCAGACGGCCGCCACCACGGCGGCCGCATCCGCGGGCATCACGCTGCCCGACATGCACGCCGTCGCGCAGAGCGACGACATCGCCTGGTCGAAAGCGCCCTGCCGCTTCTGCGGAACGGGATGCGGCGTGCTCGTCGGCGTGAAGGGCAATCAGGTCGTCGCGACACAGGCCGACCCGCAGGCGGAAGTCAACCGCGGACTCAACTGCGTGAAGGGCTACTTCCTCTCGAAGATCATGTACGGCCAGGACCGTCTGACGACGCCGCTCATGCGGATGAAAGACGGCAAATACGACAAGAACGGCGAATTCCTGCCCGTGTCGTGGGATGTCGCGTTCAACGTGATGGCCGAGCAGTTCAAGCGCGTGCTGAAGGAGAAAGGGCCGACGGCCGTCGGCATGTTCGGTTCGGGGCAATGGACCGTCTGGGAAGGCTACGCAGGCGTCAAGCTGATGAAGGCGGGATTTCGCAGCAACAATATCGATCCGAACGCGCGGCATTGCATGGCATCGGCCGTGACGGGCTTCATGCGGACCTTCGGCATGGACGAGCCGATGGGCTGCTACGACGACATCGAAGCCACCGACGCCTTCGTGCTGTGGGGCTCCAATATGGCCGAGATGCATCCGGTGCTGTGGTCGCGCGTGACGGCGCGGCGGCTTTCGAATCAGGACGTGCGCGTCGTCACGCTGTCGACGTTCGAGCATCGTTCGTTCGATCTCGCCGATCAAACCATCGTCTTCACGCCGCAATCCGATCTCGCGATCATGAATTACATCGCGAACTACATCATCAAGAACGGCAAGGTGAACCGCGATTTCGTCGACAAGCACACGAACTTCAAGAAGGGCAACGCGGACATCGGTTACGGGCTGCGGCCCGACCATCCGCTGCAAAAGGCGGCGAAGAACGCGGGCGATCCGAACGGCTCGCAGCCGATCACCTTCGACGAATTCGCGCAGTTCGTCTCGCGCTACGACGCTGCCTACGTGACGAAAATTTCCGGCGTGCCGAAGAACAAGCTCGACCAGCTCGCGCAGTTGTACGCGGACCCGAAGACGAAAGTCGTGTCCTTCTGGACGATGGGCTTCAATCAGCACACGCGCGGAACCTGGGCCAACAACATGGTCTACAACCTGCATCTGCTGACGGGAAAGATATCGACGCCGGGCAACAGCCCGTTCTCGCTGACGGGCCAGCCGTCCGCGTGCGGCACGGCGCGCGAAGTCGGCACGTTTTCGCATCGGCTGCCCGCCGATATGGTCGTGACCAACCCGAAGCATCGCGAGGAAGCGGAGCATATCTGGAAGCTGCCCGCGGGCACCATCCCCGACAAGCCGGGCTTTCATGCCGTGCTGCAAAACCGCATGCTCAAGGACGGCAAGATCAACGCTTATTGGGTGATGGTCAACAACAACATGCAGGCTGCCGCGAATATCAACAACGAAGCGCTGCCGGGGTATCGCAAGGATTCGAATTTCGTCGTCGTGTCGGATGTGTATCCGACGGTCACGGCCGTCGCCGCCGATCTGATCCTGCCATCCGCGATGTGGGTCGAGAAGGAAGGCGCCTACGGCAACGCGGAACGGCGCACGCAGTTCTGGCATCAGCTCGTACAGGCGCCAGGCGGCGCGCATTCGGATCTCTGGCAGATCGTGGAATTCTCCAAGCGCTTCAAGGTCGAGGAAGTCTGGCCCGCCGAACTGCTCGCGAAAAAGCCCGAATACAAGGGCAAGACGCTCTACGACATCCTGTATCGCAACGGCCAGGTCGACAAGTTTCCCGCTTCGCAAGTCGATCCGAAATATCGCAACAACGAGGCTGCGGCGTTCGGCTTCTATATCCAGAAAGGTTTGTTCGAGGAATACGCGAGCTTCGGACGCGGCCACGGCCACGATCTCGCGCCGTTCGACATGTATCACCAGGCGCGCGGCATCCGCTGGCCGGTCGTCGATGGCAAGGAAACACGCTGGCGTTACAAGGAAGGCTCCGATCCGTATGTGAAGGCCGGCGCCGACTGGCAGTTCTACGGCAATCCGGACGGCCGCGCGGTGATCTACGCGCTGCCTTACGAGCCGCCCGCCGAATCGCCGGACAAGGACTATCCGTTCTGGCTCGCGACGGGCCGCGTGTTGGAGCACTGGCATTCGGGATCGATGACGCGCCGCGTGCCCGAGCTGTATCGCGCGTTTCCGAACGCGGTGTGCTTCATGCATCCCGACGACGCGAAAGCGCTTGGCCTGCGACGCGGCGTCGAGGTGCGCGTGATATCGCGGCGCGGCGAGATGCGTACGCGCGTCGAGACGCGCGGCCGCGACAAGCCGCCGCGCGGGCTCGTCTTCGTGCCGTGGTTCGATTCAAGCCAGCTCATCAACAAGGTGACGCTCGACGCCACCGATCCGATCTCGTTTCAGACCGACTACAAGAAGTGCGCGGTCAAGATCGTGCGGGTCTAGGGTCCGGGAGCCGACGCCATGCGTACGTTGACAGCCATCGTCATTGCATCGCTTCTTGCGCTGGCCGTGCTCGCGATCGCGCAGCCCACGGTGCCCAGTCTGCCGTTCCACGATTCGCTGCGCGGCACGGCGCCGCTCGATGAGGAACCGAAAGCCCCGCTCATCGCGCCGACCGAAAACAAGGACGTGATACGCGGACTCAACTACGCACAGCAGCCGCCGACGATCCCGCACAAGATCGACAACTATCAGCTCGACAAGAACGCCAACCGCTGTCTCGGGTGTCACGCGCGCAGCCGCGCCGAGGAAAGCGGCGCGGTGCCGGTGGCGGTGTCGCATTACATGGATCGCGAGGGCGGCGTGTCCGGGCATTTGTCGCCGCGACGCTACTTCTGCACGCAATGCCACGTCCCGCAGGCCGATACGAAACCGCTCGTCGGCAATACGTTCGTCGCCGTCGAAGACGTCAGGCAGCAGCCGGACAAAACCAAGAAGCGATAGACCATAAACAAGCGACCATCATGTGGGCACTGATCAAGCGCTACTGGATCACCATTCGCCGGCCGAGCCTCTATTACAGCCTCGGCTTTCTGACGCTGGGCGGCTTCGTCGCCGGCGTGGTGTTCTGGGGCGCCTTCAACACGGCGATGGAGCTGACCAACACCGAAGTCTTCTGCACCGGCTGTCACGAAATGCGCGACAACACCTACGCCGAACTGAAGAACACGATCCACTTCAGCAACCGCACGGGCGTGCACGCGAAGTGCTCGGACTGCCATGTTCCCCACAACTGGACCGACAAGATCGCCCGAAAGATGCAGGCGTCGAAGGAAGTGTGGGCGAAGATTTTCGGCGCGGTGAACACGCGCGAAAAGTTCCTCGACAAGCGGCTCGAACTGGCCGAGCACGAATGGGCGCGCTTCAAGGCGAACGACTCGCTCGAATGCCGCAATTGCCACTCGTTCCAGTACATGGACTTCACGCGGCAAAGCCCGCGCGCGCAGCAGGCGCATCAGCGCTTTCTGGAGACTGGCGAGAAGACGTGCATCGATTGCCACAAGGGCATCGCGCATGAACTGCCGAACATGGCGAAGGCGCAGGAAATCGACGACAGAAAGAAGCAGTAAACAACGCCAAGAGAGGAAACATTCATGCTCAGCGCCCGGCAACTCGACGTGATGCGCGGCAGCCGCACGATCGTCGCCGGCGTGAATCTGTGCGTCGATGGCGGCGCGGCGTTGCTCATCCACGGCGCGAACGGCAGCGGCAAGAGCTCGTTGATCGCCGCGCTCGCGGGTCTGTTGCCGCCCGCCGCGGGGAAGGTGTCGTGGCGCGGCGTGAACGTGCGCGACGATCCGGCGCGCTTCAGACGCGACCTCGCGTATCTCGGCCACGCCGACGGCTTCAACGGCGAACTGACGGTCGCGGAAAACCTGCGCTTCGCGGCGTTGCTCGGCGCGAACGCCTTGCACGCGAACGAGCGCGACGTGCTCGAGCGCGCCGGTTTGCAGCCGCTGATGCACGCGCGCCTGAACCGGCTGTCGGAAGGTCAGCGGCGGCGCGTGGCGCTCGCGCGGCTCGTGCTCGCGGCCAAGCCGCTGTGGCTGCTCGACGAACCCACCGAAGCCGTCGATGACGCGGGCGCGCTCTGGTTCGCCGCATGCATCGACGATCATCTGCGCGAAGGCGGCGCGCTCGTCGCGACGACGCATCGCCCGCTTGCCGTCGATGCCGCGCGCGCACGTCATCTGCATCTCGAACGGAGCGCGGCATGATCGCGCTGACGCTTCGGGTGATCCGGCGCGAGCTGCTCTTGAACTGGCGCTCGCGCACCGTGACGCTTTCCGTGCTGCTCTTCTTCGTGCTGGCGTCGAGTCTGTTTCCGCTCGGCGTCGGTCCCGATCCGAAGCTGCTGCACGCAATCGCGCCGGGCGTGCTGTGGGTCACGGCGCTGTTCGCGGCGCTGCTTTCGGCTGGCCAGCTCTTCAGCAACGATTTCGCGAGCGGCGCGCTCGAACAGATGCTGCTTTCGCCGCAGCCGCTCGCGGGCATCGTGCTCGGCAAGATCGCCGCGCACTGGATCACGACCGGTCTCGCGCTCGTCGTGCTCGCGCCCGTCGTCGCGCTCGAATACGGGCTCGATGCGCGCACGATCCTCATGCTGATGGCGTCGCTCCTCATCGGCACGCCGCTGCTTTCGCTGATCGGTTCGATGGGCGCGGCGCTCACGCTCGGCGTGCGCGGCGGCAGCGTCGTGCTCGCATTGCTGATTCTTCCGCTCTACGTGCCGGTGCTCGTATTCGGCGTCGGCGCGGCCGATCCCGCCGCGAGCGCCGCATGGGCGAACGCGAATTTCTCGCTGCTCGCGGCGGCGTTGTGCATCGCGCTATGGCTGTGTCCGTTCGCGAGCGCGGCGGCCCTGCGCATATCGATGGAATAGCGCCTATGAACTGGTTCCGCTACGCGTCCGCCCGCAACTTCGAACGCTTCGCCGCGCGCGCGACGCCGTGGTTCGCGTTCGCGTCGGTCGTGTTCATCGCGATGGGACTCGTGATCGGCCTCGGCGTCGCGCCCGCCGATGCGCTGCAACGCGACATCTACCGCATCATGTTCGTGCATGTGCCCGCCGCGTGGATGTCGATGCTCATCTACCTCGTGATGGCCGCGTACAGCGCGCTGCATCTCGCGATGAACGCGCGCCTTTCCGCGATGATGGCCCGCGCGCTCGCCCCGACCGGCGCGTCGTTCACGGCGATCGCGCTGATTTCGGGCGCGTTGTGGGGCAAGCCGACGTGGGGCACATGGTGGGTCTGGGACGCGCGGCTCACGTCGGAGCTGATCCTGTTCTTCCTGTACGTCGGCTATCTCGCGCTGCACGCGGCCATCGACGGCACCCGCCGCGCCGATCGCGCGTGCTCGGTGCTCGCGCTGATCGGCGTCGTGAATGTCCCGATCATCTATTTTTCCGTGCAATGGTGGTACACGCTGCATCAAGGACCGTCGCTCGGATTCGGCAGCGGCGTCGCGATGGAAACGTCGATGGCTTGGGGCATCGTCGTGACGACGGCGGGATTCTGGTCGTATGCGATCGCCGTGGCGTTGGCGCGCGCGCGCGTCATCCTGCGCGCGGCCGAACGCGTGCGCGCGAGCGACGAGCGTCCGTCGCGAATCGAGGAGCGTGCCGCATGAACACGCTCGCATCCGTCCCGACGATGCTCGCCGCAAATCCGCTGCTTTGCGCCGCGTTCGCGATCACTTTTCTGCTGATGGGCGCGGAAGCATGGCTCGTCCACCGCGCGCTGCGCCGATGAAAGCGCGCCATCGCCGCTTCGCGTTCATCGCGCTCGGCCTCGCGAGCGCCGCGCTCGCGTGCGCGTTCGTGCTCAACGCGTTCCGCGCCAACGTGATGTTCTTCGTCAGCCCGAGCGAGATCGCGTCGCACGAGGAAACGCGCACGCAGCGCTTCCGGCTCGGCGGACTCGTCGAACGCGGATCGCTCTTGAAGCACGCCGACAGCCGCACGGTGAGCTTCGTCGTCACGGACGGGCGCGCGTCGATTCCTGTCGTCTACACGGGCGCGCTGCCCGATCTCTTTCGCGAAGGCAGCGGCGTCGTCGCGCAAGGCACGCTCGGCGCCGACGGACGTTTTCACGCCGACGAAGTCCTGGCCAAGCACGACGAAAAGTACACGCCGCCGCCACTCGAACGCGCGCTGCGTGAAGCGCGCGCATCGGCGGACGGGAACGCGGGAGCGCGCCGATGATCCCCGAGATCGGCCATTTCGCGCTCATCCTCGCGATGCTGCTCGCGCTCGTCGCGGGCATCGTGCCGATGCTCGGCGCGCGACTTGCCATCGAAGGATGGATGCGCGTCGCCGCGCCCGCCACGTGCGGGCAATTCGGCTTCGTCGCGATCGCGTTCGGCTGTCTCGCGACGTCGTTTCTCGACGACGATTTTTCCGTGATCTACGTCGTCGGCAATTCGAACTCGGCGCTGCCGGCCATTTACCGGTTCACCGCGGTCTGGGGCGGTCACGAAGGCTCGCTGCTGCTGTGGGCGCTGCTGCTCACGCTCTGGATGAGCGCGGTCGTGTGCTTCGGCAAGCGCCTGCCGTTGCCGTTCGCGGCGCGCGTGCTCGGCGTGATGAGCTGGATCGACGCGGGCTTTCTGCTTTTCATGCTGCTGACGTCGAATCCGTTCACGCGCATCATGCCGCCCGCGATGAACGGCCGCGATCTCAATCCGCTGTTGCAGGATCCCGGCATGGTGATTCATCCGCCGCTGCTGTACATGGGCTACGTCGGCTTTTCGGTGGCGTTCGCGTTCGCCATCACCGCGTTGCTCGATGGCAAGCTCGACGCCGCCTGGGCGCGCGCCTCGCGCGCGTGGACGCTCGCCGCGTGGACGTTCCTGACGCTCGGCATCATGCTCGGCAGCGCGTGGGCATACTACGAACTCGGCTGGGGCGGATGGTGGTTCTGGGATCCGGTCGAAAACGCGTCGTTCATGCCGTGGCTCGTCGGCACCGCGCTGATCCATTCGCTCGCCGCGACCGCCAAGCGCGGCGCGTTCCGCGCGTGGAGCGCGCTGCTCGCGATCTGCGCGTTCTCGCTCTCGTTGCTCGGCACGTTTCTCGTGCGCTCGGGCGTCGTGACATCGGTGCACGGCTTCGCGTCCGATCCGGCGCGCGGCGTGTTCATCCTCGCGTTGCTCGCGCTGTTTTCGGGCGGCGGTCTCGCGCTGTTCGCGTGGCGCGCGCCGCGAGCCGTGTCGGCGGTCGGTTTCGAGCCCGTATCCCGCGAGGCGTTGCTGCTGTCGAACAATCTGCTGATGCTCGTCGCCGCTGCATCGGTGATGCTCGGCACGCTCTATCCGATGGTCCTCGACGCGCTCGATCTCGACAAGATTTCCGTCGGCGCGCCGTACTTCGACAGCGTGTTCGTCCCGCTGATGACACCCGCGATCTTTCTGATGGGCGTCGGGCCGCTCGCGCGCTGGAAGGCCGCGCGTCTGCCGCAGCTTGCCGTGCGGCTGCGCTGGGCCGCGCTCGTGAGCGTGGCGAGCGCGTTCGTGCCCGGCGTGTCGCGTCCGTTCGTGAGCCTCGGCTTGCTGCTCGCCGCGTGGACGTTCGCGACGATCGCGACGAGCGTGATCGAGCGCATCATCAAGGGACGGCAGCGCGTGCGGCTCGCGACCGTCGGCATGTGGCTCGCACACGCGGGCGTCGGCGTGTTCGTCGTCGGCGTGACGATGGTGAAGGGCTTTCCCGTCGAACGCGACGCGCGGCTCGCGCCCGGCGAGAGCGTCGATGCGGGCGGATATCGCTTCCGGCTCGACGACGTTCGCGCGATCGACGGACCGAACTATCGCGCGACGCGTGCGACGATCGCGGTGACGCGCGACGGCAAAGCTATCGCGACACTGCATCCGGAGAAACGCGAATTCCTCGTCTCCAACACGCCGACGACCGAAGCCGCCATCGATCGCGGCGTGCTGCGCGATCTGTACGTCGCGCTCGATCAGCCGGCGGGCGGCGGCGCGTGGACCGTGCGTATCCAGATCAAGCCGTTCGTGCGCTGGATCTGGGGCGGCTGCGTGTTGATGGCGCTCGGCGGCCTGCTCGCGGCGGCGGATCGGCGTTACGCAAAGCTGCGCGCGCCGCAACGGGCCGCCGCCGTTGCGATTGCCGTGGAACCGCCGCGAAGCATCGGCGAGACAGGACGATGAAGCGCTTTCTGATTCCGCTCGCCGTGTTCGGTCTGCTCGTCGCGGTGCTCGCGGCCGGTTTGCGCCACGATCCGCGTCGCCTGCCTTCCGCGCTCATCGGCAAACCCGCGCCGGAGTTCGATCTGCCGCGTCTCGATGCCGCGAACCGGACGATGTCGTCGCACGCGCTGCGCGGACAGGTGTGGATTCTGAACGTGTGGGCGTCGTGGTGCGAAGCGTGCCGCGATGAGCATGCTGTCCTGATGGATTTCGCGGCGAGTGGCGCGGCGCCGGTTTACGGCCTGAACTACCGCGACGAACGTGCGCCCGCGCTGCAATGGCTCGAGACGGCGGGCAATCCGTACGTGACGTCGTTCGTCGATCGCGACGGGCTCACCGGCATCGACTATGGCGTGTACGGCGTGCCGGAGACGTTCGTGATCGATCGCGCGGGCGTCGTGCGCTATCGGCAGGCGGGACCGCTCACGCGCGCGTCGATCGATGGCGTGATTGGTCCGCTCGTCGGCAAGCTGCAAAAGGAGAACGCGCGTGATTAGGCGGCTCGCGTGGATGATCGCTGCGTGCATCGGGTGCGCTCAGGCGCAGCAATCGCCCGATGACGAACGCGCGCGCCATCTCGCGGAGCATTTCCGCTGCGTCGTGTGCCAGAACCAGAGCCTCGCCGATTCGACCGCCGATCTCGCCGCCGATCTGCGCGCGCGCATTCGCGAGCAAGTCGGGCAAGGCGCGACCGACGAGCAGATTCAGGCGTACATGGTGCGCCGATACGGCGACTTCGTGCTGTATCGGCCGCCCGTGAAGCCCGTCACGTGGGCGCTGTGGTTCGGGCCGTTCGCCGTGCTCGCGGCGGGCGCGGTTGCGATGGCGCTGCATATCCGGCGCGCGCATCAGACCCGAAGAAAAAGGAGCATGAGCCGATGATCCCGTTCTGGCTGATCGTTGCCGCGATGCTCTTCGCCGCGCTCGCATGCGTCGTGCCGCCGCTGTTGCGCGCGCGCGTCGCGAATCAGCGAACGACGCACGCCGCGCTCGCCGGCTTGCTGATCGCGCTCGTGCCGGCGTCCGCGCTGACGCTTTACATGCGTGTCGGCGATCCGGCGGCGCTCGCGATTCAAGCGGCGGCGGGTTCATCGGCGAGCGAACACGCGGACACGCCCCGGTCGATGGAAGCGGCCGTCAGTCTTCTGGCCGCGCGGTTGCGGCGCAATCCCGACGACGCCCAAGGCTGGACGATGCTCGCGCGTTCGTACATGGTGCTGACGCGCGCCGACGATGCCGCGCAGGCGTATCGGCGGGCGGTTGCGCTGAATCCGCGCGATGCCGAATTGCTTGCCGATTACGCCGATGCCATCGCGAGCGCGACCGGCGGCGATCTCAACGACGCGGCGCTGAAGGTCATCCACTCGGCGCTCGCGCTCGACGCGACGCAGCCGAAGGCGCTGGCGCTGGCTGCATCGGCGGCATTCGACCGGCGCGAATACACGCAAGCCATCGGATACTGGGAGCGTTTGAGGCAGGTGCCGGATCTCGCGCCGCAGGTCGCGCAGCAGGCGCAGAAGAATATCGACGAAGTGCGGGCGATCGCGGACGGCACCGGTTCGGCGTCGATCGAAGTCCGCGTGCAGTTGAGCCCTGAGTTCGCGTCGCGCGTCCGTCCAACGGATACGGTCTTCGTCTACGCGCTCGCCGACGATGGCTCACGCATGCCGATCGCGGTCCAGCGCCTGAGCGCGAACCAGCTTCCTGCGACGGTTTATCTCAACGATTCAATGTCGATGACGCCGAACCGCCGCCTCTCGGATTTCGAGCGCATCGACATCGCTGCGCGCGTGTCGGCGTCCGGGAAAGCGCGGCCATCGCCCGGCGATCTGAGCGGATCGAGCGGACGGGTATCGACGAAAGATGCGGGCGTGATTGAAGTGACGATCGGCGAAATCGTGCGCTGAAGTCGCGATTCAGCGCGCTTTGGCGACGGACGGTTGAATCGACTTGGCGTTGTCGGCGATTTCGAGGCCCCAATCGCCTTGCTCGTACCAGTCTTCGCCAAGCAACTCGGCCGGATGCTGCGTCCGGCTCGAACCGTTTCCGCAACGCATGGCGTCCGTCGCGCAATAGTGATCGCAGCCCCAGCAATTGCGCTCGGGATGCTTTGGGTTCAGGGGAAAGCGCTTCGACATCGTGCGGTACTCCGTGGATTGCGGCGTGCGAGCCAATCGGCATCAAGCCTAAGATCGGCCCCGTTCCGAGCCAATAGGAACGGGACGATCGGTCACGGCTCGCAGCGAAACACGATGTTTCCGCTTCTCAGCACGCCGCCGGGGACGATTTCGTCGCGCCCGTCAACAGGAGTTCGATCAGATCGCGCACGTTGCGGATCGCTGCGCCGAACGGCAGTTTTTCGCGCCCGCGGAAGAACAGTCCATTGCCGACGTCGCCCCGCAATGCCGCGGCAAGCCGCGTATCGATGCAGAAATGCCCGAATTTCTCGATGCCATCGCGCAAGCCGCACGCGCTCAGGCATTCGAGCGCCGACGGACACGTCTGTTTGCGCGCGCCGATTTTCGTTCGAATGCGTTCTTCGTTGCGCAGATAGCGCATGAGCCACGGCGTCTTGACGGCGCGCGCGGGCAGGCCGGTCACGCTGATGAACTCGACGATATCGTCGGGCTCCGCCTCGACCAGCACGCGCTTGAACTCCGGATGCGCGTCGCCTTCCTCGGTGACGGCGAACGGCGTGCCGACCTGCACGCCGTTGGCGCCGGCCGTGAGCCACTTGCGCACGGCTTCATGGCTGTTGATGCCGCCCGCGACGATCACCGGCACGTCTTCGCGCTTGAGTCCGAGCGCCGCAAACGATGCATCGAGTTCCTTCAGAACGCGCTCGAAGCCGAAGCGCTCGTCGTTCATATCGGCGACGTCCGCGACGCCGAGATGGCCACCCGCGTGTCCGGGATGCTCGATCACGATGGCGTCGGGCAAGCGGCCTTTCTTCATCCATTTCTTGAGGACGAGCGTGACGCCGCGGCTATCGGAGAGAATCGGAATGAGCGCGATATCGCAACCTTGCGTGAGATCGGGCAAGTCGAGCGGCAGGCCCGCGCCCATCACGATGGCATCGGCGCCCTCTTCGCACGCCACGCGCACGTAATCGGCGTGCGCGCTCACGGCTTTCATCACGTTCACGGCGATCATGCCGCGTCCTTGCGACAACTCGCGCGCCGACTTGATCTCGCGCGCGAGCGCGATGAGGTTGGCGCGCTCGAGCGTCGGCCGCGAGTGGTCTTCGCGGCACATGGCGAGCAAGTCTTCGTGATGATGACGCAAGTCGATGCTCGCGATGGTGCCGACCGCGCCTTCTCGCGCGACGCTGCCCGCGAGCCGATGCGCGGAAATGCCGACGCCCATGCCGCCCTGCACGATCGGCAGCAGATTGCGGCCGCGAATCGTGAGCGGCGCGAAAGAATGATCGTGAGAGGTCATGGGCAAATCAGTTTGATGTGAATTCATGGTGTACAGCTTGATGTGATCCGAGCTTCGATGCAGCGCGACGACCGTTCAAACGGCTTCCGTTGCCTGCACCGCATCGTGCCCGACCGCGTAGATCGCGACCTGCACGCGGCTCGTGAGATTGAGCTTGCGCAAAATGTTGCGCACGTGGATCTTCACCGTGCTTTCCGCGAGCATCAGCGAGCGCGCGATTTCCTTGTTGCTTGCACCGTGCGACAGTTCGCGCATGATGTCGCGCTCGCGCGTAGTGAGTGGATCGGCGGCGACCGCTGGAGCGGGAACCGGCGCTGCCTTCGGTGCACGCATGCTTGCGATGAGCTTCGCCGTCATGTCGTCCGCGATGACGGGCTGGCCCCCCGCCGCCTTGCGGATCGCGCTTGCGAGCGTCTCCGTTTCGATGCTCTTGAGCAGATAGCCGCACGCGCCATCGCGCAATGCCAATGAAAGTTCGTCGAGATCTTCGGATACGGTCAGCATGACGACCGCCGTTTCCGGTACGTCCTGCACGAGCAACTTGAGCGTTTCGAGGCCGGATAGTCCGGGCATGTTGAGATCGAGCAAAATCACGTCCGGGCGAAATTGCTTGGCGCGCTTGAGACCTTCGAGCCCGTCGGACGCTTCGCCGACGACTTCGAAGTCTGACTGCCGTTGCAGGAGCGCGTGAACGCCTGAGCGAAATAACGCGTGGTCGTCGATCAACAGAATGCGGATGGTCATGACACAACTCGAAGCAGCTCTCGAAGCGAGCGCGCGTGACCATATTCAGACAGCCTGACGCGCCGGGGCGGGCAAGACGAGTTCGACGCGCGCCCCGCATGCTGGCGCTCCGGTCAGCCGCAGAATTGCGCCGAGCCTTTGCGCGCGCTCGCGCATGATATGAAAGCCGACATGCGTCTCGCCAAGGCCGGCCATCTCCTTTGGATCGTAGCCCTGACCATCATCTTCGACAAGGAGGCTAAAGTCACGACCATTGACGATCGTCACGAAAACGCGCTGAGCTTCCGCGTGTTTGCGAATGTTCGACAGCGCCTCCTGCAAAATGAAAAGCACTTGCAACTGCTGATCCGGCGGCAAAGGCAAGCCGCCTTCCTCCCGATAATCGAGCGATGGCGCAATGCCCGTTTGCATGCCAAAGCGTTCGACGGATTCGTTTACCGCCCGCCTCAGATCGCCGGTGCCGAGCCTAGTGCGGAAATTCATCAGGAGTTCCCGAACGTCGTCGTAGCTTTCCGCCAATCCGCCCGTAAGCATAGGCACGATTTCGCGGATTTCGTCCATGCGTTCTTCGCGCGTGGCCGCATCCAGAAGATGTACCTGCATCTTCATGAAGTTCAGGCTTTGCGCGATGCTGTCATGCAAGCCCTGCGCAACGAGATTTCGCTCCTCCGACACCGCAAGCTGCCGCGCCAATGCCGCAAGCCGTCGGTTCTTGAGCGCTGTGCCGAAGTGCGTGCCGAGTGTTTCGAGCAAGTGCGCTTCGGTTGCGGGAATAGTCCGCTCGCCGCCGAAGTGCAGCGAGAACGCGCCGAGCTTCTCGCCTTGCGAAACGATGCTGAACGCCGCGACGCTCGCGAAACCCGCGCGTTGGCATGAACGCTGCGCGCATGCGCAGGCGTCTGCGGCGAAGCAACTTTCATCCTGAAGCAGCGCGGCCGGCAATCCTTCCGAGCCGATCAGACGCACTTGACCATCTTCGGTGAAGAGACGAACCGCCGCGCCGTCGGCGTCGAATTGACGCATGAGGCGTGCAAGAAAGCCTCGGCACAGCGCATCGACGTCATTCGGCTGATTCACGAACGCCGCCATTTCATAAAGGGCCGTCAGTTCGCGGTTCTGCGCGGCCAGCTCGGCGGTCTTCGCTTCGACCCGGCCCGCAAGGTCGCGATAGAGCGTCTGCAATTCCGCGGCCATGCGATTGAAGCCCGCGGCAAGATGTCCGAACTCGTCCTGCGTTTCGACGGGCAGACGCGCATCGAACTCGCGTGCCTCGATGCGCGCAAGCCCGTCCTGCAAGCGCTGAACGGGCACGACGATCCACAAGAAGAGCAAATAGACGATCGCCGCGGTGCCGATACACGCCATCGCCGCAAGCGCCATCTGCGACGTGCGCAGCCACGCGGTCTTGCGCGCGTTCTCCCGCTCGATCAAGCCGACGAGGTCGTCGGCGCCAGTGACGAAAGTGCGCAGTTGCAGCAGATAGCGCGCCACCGCCTGTGGGTCTGCGCTCGCCATGCCCTCGCGAACATCGGGTTCGAGTCGCGAATGCCACGCGTTCGCGACGTGATCGAACTGTCGGCGCACATCGACATCGTCTGGAAGGAAGAGCGGGCGCGCTGGATCGCCTTTACGCAGGCGGTCGAGCGTTGCGTTCATCTGCTCGATCTGCAGTTGCAGCAACGGCGATGGCGCCTTTTCACCCTTCAATAGCGCAATCGCGACTGCGTTCGCGCGCATGCGCAGGCTGCCTGCGTCGTTGATCGCGGCGCCTGCACCCTGCAGTTGCCATGAGAGCCAGAGTGTCCCGCCGATCATCGCGAGCACGAGAACCAGCGACACCATCGACAGCGTGACGATGCGTGTGGTCAGACGTTCGCGAAACGACGACAGGAACATGCTTCTCGATCAAGGGAATCAGCGGCTGCGGACCAATTGCCAGGCCCGCCCAAGATAGCCGAGCGAAGCGAAGCCGCTCCACACATGCACGAGACGCGTGAACGGGAATATCACGAAGAGACTCATGCCCATGAACAAATGTACACGGAAGAGCAGCGGCGCATCTGCGACATAGTGCGCGGCATCGGCTCTGAACGTGAAGATGTGCTGGGCCCAGGTCATGAGCCGCACCATCATCGAGCCGTCCATGTGACCGGCCGATACGCCAATCGTCGATAGACCCAGGAGAAGCGTGATCAAGATCCACAGCAACAACACGCAGTCGCCGACTTTCGTCACGGCGGACAGGCGCGCGCTCGTCAAGCGTCGATGCAGCAGGATCAGCAAGCCTGCGAGGCATAACGTGCCCATTACACCCCCAGCGATCATTGCGAATACCTGCTTGACGCTATGCTCGACGCCGAGCGCGTCCCATACGGCGACCGGCGTGAGCAGGCCGACGAGATGCCCGAAGAACAGCCCGAGAATCCCGACGTGAAACAAGATGTTGCCAAGTCTGAGATTGCCGCGATCGACGAGTTGGGTGCTATCCGCCTTCCACGAATATTGC
Source organism: Caballeronia sp. LZ028 (assembly GCF_031451415.1). NCBI lineage: Bacteria > Pseudomonadati > Pseudomonadota > Betaproteobacteria > Burkholderiales > Burkholderiaceae > Caballeronia > Caballeronia sp. LZ028. The sequence goes on from NZ_JARUXN010000003.1 coordinate 1,137,599, forward strand.
TCGCGTTCGAAACGCACGAAGCTGCCGAAGAGAAAGATGCTGGCGGCGATATACGGATAGATACCGAAAAAGAAGGAGTTGAGCATGTTCATCGTGCGTCCTTTGCGGCAAGAGCGGCCGCGCCGGCAGTCATTGCGCCGCGCGGATGAAAGCGAATGGTCTGCGTATCCTGGCGCATGTGCGGTGCGAGCAGCGGCTCGACGCCGTCCGCGCCCGGACCGAAGGTTTCGAGCATTTCGTCCATGTCGCGCACGGGCGGCTGCGCGAGCGGAAGCGGGTCGACCGTCGCGAGCTCGCGCAACACCGCGAAAACCGTGGCATACGGGCTCTCATTGCGCGCGAGACGTTCACCGATGGCATCGAGCACATGAATGGCGTCATTGAGCAGCGACTGCGCGCGGGCCGGCTCGATCGCGCCCAGCGCTTCGAGAAAAAGCGGCACGTAGTCGGGCAATTCGTTCGTTTCGATATCGAGGCCGAGACCGCGATACTCGTCGAGCAGATCGACCATCGCCTGACCGCGATCGCGGCTTTCGCCATGAACGTGTTCGAACAGATGCAGCGAATGCGACGGATTGCGGTCGAACGTGGCCACGTATGTAACTTGCACTTCGATCAGCGGACGCTTCAGCGACGCGATGAGCGGTGCAAGGCGCGTTTGGGCCTGCGGCCAGTCGTGCAACGCGGCTTCGATTTCTGGCAGCGCGTCAAGAAGCGCGGGCTCGGGATAATCGAGCAGCGCGGAAAGTATGGAATATAGCGACATGTGTGATCCTCGGTCAGCCTTCCTGCAGTGCCTTCTTGCGCGACTTCGGCAACGCCGCGTAACTTACTTCGCCGTGCGTTCGCGATCCGAAAAGCGATCCGTCCGAAACCCCCGATGATCCGCAATTGCCGAACGAGAAACCGCAACTGCCCTTTTCGTCAAAGCTGTCCTGCGCCATTTCCTTGTGCGACGACGGCACGACGAAACGGTCTTCGTAGTTGGCGATCGCCATCAATTGATACATCTCTTCCACTTGCGACGCGGTGAGGCCGACATCGTTCAGCACGGCGTCATCGTTCACGTTGTTCACGTTCTGCGCACGCTTGAACGCGCGCATCGCGAGCATGCGGTTCAGCGCGGAGACGATCGGCGCCTCATCGCCGGCGGTGAGCAGGTTCGCGAGATAGCGCATGGGAATGCGCAAGCTCTTCACGTCCGGAATCACGCCGTTCATGCCCATGTGACCGGCATCCGCGGCCGACTGGATCGGCGAGAGCGGCGGCACGTACCAGACCATAGGCAGCGTGCGGTATTCCGGATGCAACGGGAACGCGACCTTCCACTCGCACGCCATGCGATACACCGGCGAGCGCTTCGCCGCGTCGAGCCAGCTTTGCGCGATGCCCTGACGGAGCGCTTCCGCCTGAACTTGCGGGTCGTGCGGATCGAGGAACAGATCGAGTTGCGACTGATAGAGATCCGTCGTCGCTTCGACCGACGCAGCCTCGGCAATGCGGTCCGCGTCGTACAGCATCACGCCGAGATAGCGGATACGGCCTACGCAGGTTTCCGAGCACACCGTCGGCTCACCCGCTTCGATACGCGGATAACAGAACACGCACTTCTCGGCCTTGCCCGACTTCCAGTTGAAATACATCTTCTTGTACGGGCAACCGGACACGCACATGCGCCAGCCGCGGCACTTGTCCTGATCGACGAGCACGATGCCATCGTCTTCTCGCTTGTACACCGAGCCCGACGGGCACGACGCCACGCATGCCGGATTCAGGCAGTGCTCGCACAGTCGCGGCAGATACATCATGAAGGTGTTCTCGAATGTCGAGTACATCTCCTTCTGCACGTTTTCGAAGAGCGCGTCGCGTCCGCGCGAATCGAATTCGCCGCCGAGATCGTCTTCCCAGTTCGGACCCCAATGGATCTTATCCATCTTCCTGCCCGTGATCGCGGACACCGGGCGCGCCGTGGGCGGCGTTTCCGAAAGCGGCGCGTTCTGCAGGCGCTCGTAGTCGTATGTGAACGGCTCGTAGTAGTCGTCGATGGCAGGCAGATTCGGATTCGCGAAAAGGTTCGCGAGCACTTTCAGCTTGGGCCCTTGGCGCGGCTCGATGCGTCCGTCGCTTTTGCGAATCCAGCCGCCGTTCCACTTCTCCTGGTTCTCCCACTGCTTCGGATAGCCGATGCCCGGCTTCGTCTCGACGTTGTTGAACCACGCGTACTCGACGCCATCGCGCGATGTCCACACGTTCTTGCACGTCACCGAACACGTATGGCAGCCGATGCACTTGTCCAGATTCAGGACCATCGCCACCTGGGCGCGGATCTTCATGATGCTGCTCCTTCCTTCAGCGGGCCTTCGAGCCAGTCGACTTTCTTCATCTTGCGCACGATCACGTATTCGTCGCGGTTGCTGCCCACGGTGCCGTAATAGTTGAAGCCGTAAGCCTGTTGCGCATATCCGCCGATCATGTGCGTCGGCTTGAGCACTGTGCGCGTGACCGAGTTATGGATACCGCCGCGCATGCCGCTCGTCTCCGCGCCCGGCACATTGATGATCTTTTCCTGCGCGTGATACATGAGGCACATTCCGCGCGGCACCCGCTGACTGACGACGACGCGCGCCGTCAGCGTGCCGTTCACGTTGAACACTTCGACCCAGTCGTTGTCCCTGAGACCGGCTTCCTTTGCTTCCGCTTCCGAGACCCACACATGCGGGCCACCGCGCGACAGCGTGAGCATGCGCAGGTTGTCCGTGTACGTCGAGTGAATGCCCCATTTCTGGTGCGGCGTGATCCAGTTCAGCACCAGTTCGTGCTCGCCGTTAGGCTTTGCACCGAGCATCGGCGCAATGGTTTTCGTGTCGATCGCGGGCTTGTAGACGCACGAGCCCTCGCCGAAATCGAGCATCCAGCGGTGATCCTGATAGAACTGCTGACGCCCCGTGAGCGTGCGCCATGGAATCAGTTCGTGAACGTTCGTGTAGCCCGCGTTGTAGCTGACTTCTTCCGACTCGAGCCCGGACCATGTGGGCGCGGAAATGATCTTGCGCGGTTGCGCCTGAACGTCGCGGAAACGGATCTTGTCGTGCTCGCGACCGAGCGCGAGGTGCGAATGATCGCGTCCCGTGATCTTCGAGAGCGCTTCCCACGCCTTCACCGCGACGTGGCCGTTCGTTTCAGGCGCAAACGTGAGAATCATCTCGGCGGCGTCGATGGCCGTCTCAAGACGCGGACGTCCCTTGCTCTGACCGGATAGATTCCCGAGCTCTTCGACTTCGTACGCCGTATTCCAGTTGATGCCCTTGCCGCCGTTCCCTAGTTTCTCCAGCAGCGGACCGACCGACGTGAACTTCTCGTAGATCGCGGTGTAGTCGCGCTCGACGACCGTCATCGAGGGCGCGGTCTTGCCCGGGATCAGGTCACATTCGCCGCGACGCCAGTCCTTCGGCTCGAACGCCTGGCCAAGTTCGCCCGGCGTGTCGTGCATGAGCGGCGTGCAGACGAGGTCCGTGCGCGTGCCGAGATGCTTTCCGCCGATTTCCGCAAACTTCTTCGCGATGGTCTTATAAATTTCCCAGTCGCTCTTGCTTTGCCATAACGGTTGCACCGCTTCTGACAACGGATGGATGAACGGATGCATGTCCGACGTGTTGAGGTCGTTCTTCTCATAGAACGTCGCGCTCGGCAGCACGATGTCGCCATAGAGGCAAGTCGTGCTCATACGGAAATCGAGCACGGTCAGCAGATCGAGTTTGCCTTCCGCCGCGTCGCGCACGTTCACTTCGCCGGGTTTGATCGCGTCGGCCTCATCGCCGAAGAGCGCGTTCTGCGTGCCGAGAAGATACTTCAGGAAGTATTCGTGTCCCTTGCCGGAGCTGCCCAGAATATTCGAGCGCCACACGAACATGTTGCGCGGGAAGTTCGCCGGATTGTCGGGGTCGTCGCATGCGAAATCGAGCTTGCCCGACTTGAGTTGCTCCACCGTGTATTCAATCGGATCGCGACCCGCGCGCTTCGCGGCGTCGACGATATCGAGCGGATTCGCACCGAGTTGCGGCGCCGAGGGCAACCAGCCCATGCGCTCGGACTTCGCGTTCATGTCAAGCATCGAGAGATTCTCGTAACGCGACTTGTCGGCGGTCGGCCCGAGAATTTCGTCGACGGCGACTTTCTCGTGACGCCATTGGCTCGTATGGTTATAGAAGAACGACGTGCCGTTCATCTGGCGCGGCGGACGCGACCAGTCGAGTGCGAACGCGAGCGGCGCCCAGCCGAATTGCGGACGGAGCTTTTCCTGGCCGACGTAATGCGCCCAGCCGCCACCGCTCTTGCCGACACAGCCGCACATCATCAGAAGGTTGATGATGCCGCGATAAATCATGTCGTTGTGATACCAGTGATTCAGCGCTGCGCCGACGATCACCATGCTCTTGCCTTGCGTACGGTCCGCATTGTCGGCGAACTCACGCGCCACCTGGATCACGAGATGGCGTGGCACGGTCGTGTGCTTTTCCTGCCATGCGGGCGTGTACGGGGTGTCGTCGTCATAGGACGTCGCAACGTTCGCGCCACCGAGGCCCTGATCCACGCCGTAGTTCGCCATCTGCAAGTCGTACACGGTCGCAACGCGCGCGCCCGTGCCGTCTGCGAGCGTGATGCGCTTCACCGGCACGCGACGCGCGAGCAGTGCGTCATGCTCCGCGCCGAAGTATGGGAAGCTCACCTCTGCAATCTCGTCATGAGCGTCGATCAGCGACAGGCACGGATCGATGTCGCGACCCGAACCGCCGTCCTTCTGTTCGAGGTTCCAACGGCCGACTTTCGCGCCGTCGTTGTGATTCGCCTCGCCCCAGCGGAACCCGATCGTGCCGTTCGGCGCGACGATCTTGCCGCTCGTCTCGTCGATGACGAGCGTCTTCCATTGCGGATTGTTCGCTTCGTCGAGATCGTTCTGCAGTTGCGATGCGCGCAGGAAATGATCGGGCACGAGCGTGCCTTCGTGTTCGCGCAGCACGACGAGCATCGGCATGTCGGTATAGCGCTTCACGTAGTCACGAAAGTACGCTGACTTGCCGCTCGCGTGGAATTCCTTCAGCACGACGTGGCCCATCGCCATGGCGAGCGCGGCGTCCGTGCCCTGCTTCGGCGCGAGCCAGATGTCGCCGAACTTCACCATTTCGCCGTAATCCGACGACACCGCGACCGTCTTCGTGCCCTTGTAGCGCACTTCGGTGTAGAAGTGCGCGTCGGGCGTGCGCGTCTGCGGCACGTTCGAACCCCAAACCATCAGGTACGTGGAGTTGTACCAGTCGGCGGATTCGGGCACGTCGGTCTGCTCGCCCCAGATTTGCGGCGATGCGGGCGGCAGATCACAGTACCAGTCGTAGAACGACAGGCATGCGCCGCCGATCAGGCTCAGATAGCGCGCGCCGGCCGCATAGGAAACCATCGACATCGCTGGAATCGGCGAGAAACCGATCACGCGGTCAGGCCCGTACTTGCCAATGGTGTACGCATTCGCCGCCGCGATGATCTCGCTCGCGATGTCCCAGTCGGCGCGCACGAAACCGCCGAGGCCGCGCACGCTCTTGTAGCGATTTGCCTTCACGGGGTCTTCGCAAATGGACGCCCACGCCGCGACCGGATCGAGCGTCTTGCGCGCTTCGCGCCACATTTCGATGAGACGGCCGCGAACCATCGGATGCTTCACGCGCTGCGCGGAATACACGTACCAGCTATACGACGCGCCGCGCGGACACCCGCGCGGTTCGTGATTCGGCAAATCGGGGCGCGTGCGCGGATAATCCGTCTGCTGCGTTTCCCACGTGATCAGGCCGTTCTTCACGTAGACCTTCCACGAGCACGAGCCCGTGCAGTTCACGCCATGCGTGGAGCGCACGATCTTGTCGTGCTGCCAGCGGCTGCGATAGCCGTTTTCCCATTTGCGGTCTTCGTTCACGACCGCGCCATGTCCATTCGAGAACGTGGACTTGATGCGCGACATGAACTTCAGCCGATCCAGAAAGTGACTCATCCGTTTCTCCGGGCGTGGCGGCCATGCGCCGCCATGAATACGTTGATTCGAGTGTAGGGACGCGATCGCCGCGCGCCCATTCCCCGAAAGGAGGCGTCGACGCGCATCAGACGGACTAGTGCGCGTACTCCTTTCGGACTAGGTCTATCTCCGCGCACGCGGACGAACTTGAGGCCCGACTACGCGCCCCGCGTGCCGGAGGGTTCAGCAAGGCATGTCCGCATTGCGGCGTGCGTAGCAGAACCACGTCACCGCCGCGCACAGCGCATAGAAGGCGATGAAGCACCAGAGCGCGGTGTCGGGCGAGCCGGTCATGCTCATCGACGTGCCAAAGCTGCGCGGAATGAAGAAGCCGCCGTACGCGCCGATTGCACCGGCAAAGCCGAGCACCGCCGCCGATTCTTTTCCCGCTTCGTGCAGCGCCTGCTTTTTCGCCGAGTCGGAGTCGCCTTCGGCTTCGCGCTGCTTCTGCGTCAGGAAGATCACCGGGATCATGCGGAAGGTCGAGCCGTTGCCGATGCCCGTCAGCGCGAACAGTGCGATGAACATCGCGAGGAAGCCGGCGAAGTTGCCGCTCGCGCCGTCGTGCGGCAGAAACGCCATCACGCCGAACACCGCCGCGATCATCGCGATGAAGGTCCACAGCGTCACGCGCGCGCCGCCGAGGCGATCCGAGATCCAGCCGCCGACCGGCCGCGTGAGCGCGCCAGCGAGCGGCCCGAGGAACGCGTAAGCAGTGGGATTGACCGATGGGAACTCAGCCTTCGTCAGCAACGCGAGGCCCGCCGAAAAGCCGATGAACGAACCGAACGTGCCGATGTACAACAGGCACATGAGCCAGTTGTGCTTGCGCCGGAATATGACGGCCTGTTCGGCGAACGAGGCTTTTGCATCGGCGATGTCGTTCATCCCGAACCAGGCCGCGAGCGCCGAGATGACGATGAACGGCACCCAGATGAAGCCCGCATTCTGCAGCCAGATGCTGTGCTCGACGCCGTTCACGTCGTAGGACTGGCCTGCGCCCGCGAATGCGCCGAACACGCTCGCCGAGATCACGAGCGGCGTCACGAACTGAACGATCGACACGCCCAGATTGCCGATGCCTGCGTTCATGCCCGTCGCGAAACCCTTCTTCGCCTTCGGGAAAAAGAAGCTGATGTTCGCCATCGACGAACTGAAATTCGCGCCGCCGAGGCCGCACAGCAACGCCAGAACGAGCAGCGTCGGATAGCCCGTCGACGGATCGCGCAGCGCCAAGCCCATGCCGAGCGCTGGAATCAGAAGACTCGCGGTGGAGAACGCTGTAAAGCGGCGTCCGCCGAATATCGGCACGAGAAACGAGTAGAAGATGCGCAGCGTCGCGCCAGAAAGCGGAGGCAACGCGGTGAGCCAGAACAACTGGTCCTTCGTGAAGTGAAAACCACCCTTATCGAGATTGACGACGACGACGCTCCATAGCGACCACACGGCGAACGCCAGCGCGAGCGCGGGAATCGAGATCCAGAGGTTGCGGCGAGCGACCGATTCGCCCGTTGCGCGCCAGAAGGCGGCGTTCTCGGGATCCCAGCGAGTGAGCAGATAGCGTGAAGACATGGTTAGTGCTTGGGTTGAAACGTGAAGTGCATGCAGATGAGACTGACCGCGGTCGCGCCGAACATCAGCATGAAACAGGTGGTACGCACGCCGGTGAGGTCGACGAGCAAACCAAAGAGAATCGGCAACAGGAAGCCGGCAAGTCCGCCCGCGAGGCCGACGATGCCCGACACGGCGCCGATGTTCGTCGAGAACTCGTCCGACACGAACTTGAACACCGACGCCTTGCCGACCGCCATCGCAACGCCGACGACAAACATGAGCACCGTATAGGCGACCGGTCCCATTTCGATGTGGAACGTGCGCGGGCCGTCTTTCGCGTGGACGACGAAATCCGTCACCGGATAGCTCAGCAGGAAGAAGCACGCGAGCGCGACCCACATGACGATCCAGGTCGTGCGGTACGCGCCGAAGCGGTCCGACATCCAGCCGCCGAGCGCGCGCAGCACGCCGCCCGGCAACGAGAAGCAAGCGGCGAGAAACGCGGCCTGTTCGATGCCGAAGCCGTACTGATTCACGTAGTACTGCGGCATCCACAATGCGAGGCCGACGTAGCCGCCGAACACGACCGAGTAGTACTGCGCGTAACGGAGCACGCGCCGGTCTTTCAGCACGGTCATCTGCGCGGCGAAACTCTGCGTGCTGGCGCTGCGATGCGCGGGATTGGACGCCGACACGAACCAGAAGACGATCGCGGTGAAGAGCATCGCGACGGAATAGACCTTCGGCACGATCGTCCATGTGCCCGCCGCGAGAATCAGCACGGGCGCGACGAACTTGGTCAGCGCCGCACCCGAATTGCCCGCGCCGAAGATGCCCATCGCGAGGCCTTGACGCGACTTCGGGAACCAGCGCGCGACATACGGCGTGCCGACTGAAAACGACGCGCCCGCGACGCCGACGAACAAGCCGAGCACGAGGAATTGCCACAGTTCCGTGGCATAGCCGATCAGCCAGATTGGCACGATAGTGACTGCCATCGTGCAGAAAAGGACGATGCGGCCGCCGAAACGGTCGGTCCAGATGCCGAGCGGCACGCGCAGCAACGAACCCGTGAGCACCGGCGTCGCGGCGATGAGGCCGAACTCGGTATCGGTGAGATGAAGCTGCTTTTTGAGAGGGATGCCGAGAATGGCGAAGACCATCCAGATGGCGAAGCAGATCGTGAATGCGAAGGTGCTTGCGCCGAGCACGCGCCAGGCGCGCGTGTCGGTCGATGCTTTTGTAGCGAGGGTTGAGTCGACGACGCTCATCGTCCTTTCCTTGTCGTTGTAACTTTCCCGACAAGGGTAAGGAGCGTCGCGCGAGACGCCTATCCGCCGTGCGGATGCGGCGGCGCTGTGCCGCTAGCTCATGCGGCGTAGTCCGGACGGAGTAGTGCCTGTCGCGTCACGCGTTCTGCGATGCCAGCGCGATGCAACTCGCCGGATCGATCGAAAAATGGATGGTCTCCCGGACCGGCGTTTTGTGCGATGGATGCACACGCGCGAGCACGATCTCTCCGCCGATCATGAAATCGGTCGTGCCGAAGCTCGAAACGCATCCTGTCGCGTAGCTTTGCGTCGAGGTTCGAGAGCGGTTCGAACACCATGCCGGACTTGCGGCGATTCGGCGGTACGAAGGTCTCGTCGCGCGCCGAGAAAACGGTCACGCTGTTCACCGAAATCGATCCGCCGACCGGACGTTCCAGCCCGGCAATGGAGCGCAGCGTCGTCTTGCCGCATCCGCTCGGGCCGAGCCGCGTGGAACGCGATATGGCTGCTTTCATCGCGTCGAATGTCAGTTCCAAGCGTGGCGCCCGGCGAGCGCGCCTTTTTTTAACCACCGCATCGTCAAAGAGTGTCAACCGACGGTGTAACGGTCAACGCCGGACGCAAAACACCGTTATCCGCAATGACGAATTGCCGCTTCGCCTCGTGCAATTTGAGATAGAGCGATGTTCAGCAGATTCGAACTCGCTGCTTCCGCCGCCGCTGGCTTTTGCCGGCGTCGCATCCGCCAAACAATCCGATCAACACCACCAGCGCGGCATGGCAAAAGTGCGCCACTTCGCCTCTTTGCCGGCACCGAAGCTCAAAGAAGTCCAAATGATTAGCTCTGTCCAATCGCGCCGCCTGTCGTGCGCAGCATGTCTTGCCGTCGTCTTCAGCTTCGTTCTTGGCGGATGCGCCAGTCGAACGCTCGAGCAGACCGCGACCAAGCCAGCTTCGCAAGCCGACGCTGCCGCTGCCCCGGCGGCACCTGCCGGCTTCTACCGCGTCACAGGCGCGGACACCCTCGCTTCGATCGCAGCCGCCTACGGTCGCGACCCGAACGCGATTGCCGCCTGGAACGGGCTTTCCGCCAGCACTCCACTGACGAACGGCCAACTGCTGCGGGTCGGTCCGCCATCGGCATCGGTTGCCGGCTCGGACGATTCCACGCAGCGGAGTGTGAACGCAACACGCTGCCGATCCGATTCCTTGTCCTGGCCGATAAAGGGCCCAATCCTGAAGCGCTTCGGCGTGGACGGGGTCCGGGGCGTTGTCATCGGTGGCGCAGCGGGAGACACGATCCGTGCGGCGAAAGGAGGACGCGTGGTGTATGCGGGTAACGAGATCGCGGGCTACGGCAGCCTCGTAATACTGAAACATGACAGTCGCTACCTGACTGCCTATGGCCATATCCAAAACGTTCTGACCAAGGAAGGGGCCGACGTAACGAAGGGGCAAGCCATCGCGACGATGGGCGCTCAAACGAATGGTCAGCCATCGCTGCTTTTCGAGGTGAGACGGGATCGTCAGCCAGTCGATCCCCTGCCCTACCTTTCCGACTGCGCTTCGTGATCCGTCGAACGTCAGGTCAGGTTACTTGCTCTCGAACAAAGCGATATGCACCGAATGAACATGCTTCAGCCGCGCATCCTCAGCGCCTTCGCCTGCATCCTGTTGATCGCCGGATGTGCAGCCTCTCTGTCGGAGCTAGGCAATGAGGGCGCTTCGACAAACCAACCGGCGAGCGCGTCGAGCCTTCCGGTTCAATCCGCAAACGACGATTGCGTTTCGACCGAAATCACTTTATCCGACCGGCCGGACGAGACACCGACCGCGCGCGCGTACCATCAAGCCGGGATTGCATCCTGGTACGGGCGAACGTTTCACGGTCGACGCACCGCCAGCGGCGAGCGCTTCGACATGTATGCCATGACAGCGGCACATCGCACGCTACCGCTCGGATCGTGGATCCGCGTCACGCTTCCGGGAGGGAGCCCGTCCGTCCTCGTCCGAATCAACGATCGCGGTCCGGTTTCACGCAACAGAATCATTGATCTGTCATACGGGGCAGCCGCTGCGCTGGGCATTGTCCGGCGTGGTTCGGCCCAAGTCGAACTATCGACCGATTCTGGTTTCCATACTCCGTCGTAGACTGCCGCTCCCATGTCTCGACTCTCACACAAGCGGGTAGCGTCCCCCCGCCTCCCGCTCACCAAGGCAATGCTCCTGCCATTGCCGCCTATGCACCGCAACTCATGACGCGCCGGTCTTGCATCTTCCTGTTCGTGCTGACCTACCTTCTGGGTTGCGTCCTGGCTGCGATCGACACCAAGGGGAGTCCGATCGACGTGATGCAGGCGACCATGTCCGCATGGAGCGCTTCGAACCGCGAAGCCGTTGCCGATGCGAGCCAGCGACGGCGCGATGAAATCGAGCGATCGAATGCCATTCGGGAATCCCGGCCTCTCGCCGGGCTTTAGCGAGAAGAACCGGAGAAGGCTCCTGAGCCGTGGCTTCACCTAGGCACGCGGCTCGGCTCCACCACGTGAGACGATCGAACCCGGCGAAGTTATCGCGGCGATCCATCGCGCGGCTCGAACACGCTTTGACGTCGCTTTATCACACTCGCAATTCCATCCCTTCGTTGTAGACTCGCCTGCTCCTTTCGGAGTAGGCAAAAAGTTCCGCCTTCGCGCGACACTCCGTCGCATCAACTTGATCTGAAACAAAATTTCAACCATTCGCGTCATCGCGAAAAATCGCGCGTGGCATGATCTTGACGCGGCGCAAAGCCGTGCAACGGCGTTCTTCCCGGGACGCTTCGATCATCGAAACCAGCGAATGCAATGAATGAAAATACCCAACGTTTAGTAGTGCCATTGTTATCGGGGTTGATAGCCAGTCTTTGTCTTTCGGGATGCAAGCTGGAGGTGTTGGACTCGAAAGGCGTGATTGGCGCAGCGGAATCGTCGCTGATCGCCACCGCGACTTACGCCATGCTTCTCGTCGTAGTCCCGGTGATCCTGCTCACCCTGTTCATCGCATGGCGCTATCGCGCGTCCAACACGAAGGCCACGTATGCGCCGAAATGGGCGCATTCCACGGCCATCGAAGTCGTGGTCTGGGCGATTCCCGCAGCCATCATCCTGTACCTCGGCATCCTCACGTGGAAAACCACGCACGAGCTCGATCCGTACAAGCCGCTGCAATCCGAAGTCAAGCCGATCAACGTCGAAGTCGTGGCGCTCGACTGGAAGTGGCTGTTCATCTATCCGGATCTTGGCGTCGCGTCGGTGAACCAGCTCGCGTTCCCGGTCGGCACGCCGGTGAACTTCCGCATCACGTCCGATTCGGTGATGAATTCTTTCTTCATCCCGCAACTCGGCAGCCAGATCTACGCGATGGCGGGCATGCAGACGAAGCTGCACCTGATGGCCGATCACGCAGGCGACTACGCAGGCATCTCGGCGAACTACAGCGGCAAGGGCTTCTCCGACATGAAGTTCCGTGCACTGGCCATGTCCAACAAAGACTTCGACGCGTGGCTGAAGCAGGTCAAGAACGCGCCCGAGAATCTGAGCATGGACGTCTACGCCGGCGTCGCGCGTCCGAGCGAAAAGGTCGCGGTGCGCTACTTCTCGACCGTCGATCCGAAGCTCTTCAACAACATCGTCGCGAAGTACAACTACGGCAACTCGGTCGTAGGCGCAAATTGTGTAACCAAGGGGTAAGCCATGTTCGGCAAACTAACGCTTGAGGCGATCCCGTACCACGAGCCAATCATCATGGGGGCGACCGTCTTCATGGCGGTCCTCGCGCTCGGTACGGTCGGCCTTATCACTAAACTCGGCAAATGGGGCTGGCTCTGGCGCGAGTATCTGACTTCGGTCGATCACAAGCGCATCGGCGTCATGTATCTGGTCGTCGCCGGGCTGATGCTCGTGCGCGGCTTCGCCGACGCCGTCATGATGCGCGTGCAACAGGCCATCGCGCTCGATGGGCCCGGCTATCTGCCGCCGCATCACTTCGACCAGATCTTCACGGCCCACGGCACGATCATGATCTTCTTCATGGCCATGGCGCTGCTGGTCGCGTTCTTCAACCTCGTCGTGCCCCTGCAGATCGGCGCGCGTGACGTGGCGTTCCCGTTCATCAACTCGCTGTCGTTCTGGATGACGGCCGTCGCCGCCATTCTGATCAACCTGTCGCTGTTCATCGGCGAGTTCTCGACGACGGGCTGGCTCGCGTATCCGCCGCTCTCCGAGACGCAGTTCAATCCGGGCGTCGGGGTCGACTACTACATCTGGGCGTTGCAGTTGTCCGGCGTCGGCACGCTGCTCACCGCGGTGAACTTCTTCGTGACGATCGTGAAGATGCGCGCGCCCGGCATGACGTGGATGAAGATGCCGGTCTTCACGTGGACGGCGTTCTGCTCGAACGTGCTGATCATGGCGACGTTCCCGATCCTGACCGTCGCGCTCGCGCTGCTGGCGCTGGACCGTTACCTCGGCATGCACTTCTTCACGAACGACGGCGGCGGCAACCCGATGGTCTACCTGAACCTGATCTGGGCCTGGGGTCATCCTGAGGTCTACATCCTGGTTCTGCCCGCCTTCGGCATTTACTCGGAAGTGGTCGCGACGTTCTCGAAGAAGCCGTTGTTCGGCTACAAGACGATGGTCTGGGCCACGTGCTGCATCATGGTGCTGTCGTTCCTCGTGTGGCTGCACCACTTCTTCACGATGGGCTCGGGCGCTAACGTCAATGCCTTCTTCGGCATTATGACGATGGTCATTTCCATCCCGACCGGCGTGAAGATCTTCAACTGGCTCTTCACGATGTACCGAGGCCGCGTGCAGATGACTTCGCAAATCCTCTGGACCATCGGCTTCGTCATCACCTTCACGCTAGGCGGCATGACGGGCGTGATGCTCGCGATTCCCGGCGCGGACTTCGTGCTCCACAACAGCCTGTTCCTGATCGCGCACTTCCATAACGCGATCATCGGCGGCGTGGTGTTCGGTTACTTCGCCGGCATTTCGTACTGGTGGCCGAAGGTGTTCGGCTTCAAGCTCGACGAAAAGCTCGGCAAGAGTGCGTTCGTGTGCTGGTTCGTCGGCTTCTTCGTCGCGTTCGTGCCGATCTACATCCTCGGCTTCATGGGTGCGACGCGCCGCCTGAATCACTACGACGACCCGTCGTGGCAGCCGTTCTTCATCGCCGCTGCCGTGGGCGTGGGCATCATCGCGCTGGGTGTCGTGTTCCAGGTCGCGCAGATCGTGGTCAGTATCATCCGCCGCAATCAGCCTGCGTATCGCGATGTCACCGGCGATCCGTGGGGTGCGCGCACGCTCGAGTGGTCCATCAGCTCGCCGCCGCCGGTCTATAACTTCGCGAATATTCCCGCTGTGCGCGAACTCGACGACTTCGCCGATGCCAAGGAACACGGCCGCATCGATACGCGTCCGTACCGCGACATCCACATGCCGTCGAATACGAGCGCGGGTCTGGTCATCGGCCTGTTCGCGCTGGCCTTCGGTTTCGCGGCTATCTGGCACATCTGGTGGCTCGCTGCTGCAAGCATGGTCGGCATCTTCGCGACGGCTATCGGTTACAGCTTCCGCGATAACGCCGGCTTCATCATCCCGGCCGCGACCGTGAAGTCGACCGAAGAGCGCAACCGTCCGCCGAAGACGCCTGCGAAGGCCGGCTCGGCTCGCGAACTCGAACTGGAGGCAATGTAATGTCGCAATCGACGCTATCCGCGCAACACGCGCATGGCCATGAGCACGAGCACCAGTCGCATTCGGTGTTCGGCTTCTGGGCCTATCTGATGACCGACTGCGTGCTGTTCGCGTCGCTCTTTGCAACCTTCGCGATGTTCGCGATGCAGACCGCAGGCGGCCCGACGCCCAAGGATCTCTTCAACCTGAAGGACGTCGCGTACGAAACGGGCCTGCTTCTCACGAGCAGCCTGACCTTCGGTCTCGCGATGATCTCGGCGACGCGCCGCAAGTCGGGCGCTGTGCTCGCGTGGCTGTTCGTCACGTTCCTGCTGGGTGCGGGCTTCCTGTTTCTGGAAATGCAGGAGTTCGCGCATCTGATCGCTGAAGGCGCGGGTCCGCAACGCAGCGCGTTCTGGTCGGCGTTCTTCACGCTCGTCGGCACGCACGGTTTGCACGTGTCCATCGGCATGATCTGGCTGGTCGTGTTGGCCGTGCAGATCGCACGCAATCCGCAAATGAACGAACGGGAATTGCGCCGTCTCGCTTGCCTGAGCCTCTTCTGGCACTTCCTCGACATCGTCTGGATTTGCGTGTTTTCCTTCGTCTACCTTGGGAGCGTCGTCTGATGGCACATGCTCATACCGAAACAAGCGATTTCCCGCACGTCACCGTGCGCGGTTATCTCATCGGCTTCGTGCTGGCTGTCGTGCTAACTGTGGCGTCGTTCTGGGCCGCGACCTCGGGCGCGTTCAAGGGCGAAAGCGCGATCGTCGCGCTCGCCGTGCTGGCCGCGGTGCAGGTGATCGTGCATGTGGTGTTCTTCCTGCACGTCAACTCGTCGAAGGGACAGCGCTGGCATGCGATCTCGTTTGCCTACACCATTCTCATGTCGCTGATTCTTATCGTCGGCACGGTTTGGGTGATGCATAACGTGCACATGCTGATGATGGCGCGCTAATCGCTCGGCTTCATCGCGTGATCTAAGGCGGACCTGCCGGTCCGCCTTTTTTTCGTCCGTCGAAAAGGCGGTATCTGCACGAATTCATCATTCGTTGAAGAATCTTGACAATTCGCGGAACGAGGAAGAATATCTGTCCATAATTTGATTCACGAATCCACAATATGGACAAGGAGACGCGATGACCGCGCCAAAACCCGCGGCGGATGCCATGACGCCGTATCAACTTCCCTTCCCTAAAGAAGCGCAAAAGGAAATCGTCGTGCCGAGCGCGATTCCCGCCGACGAGCGCGAATGGGTGCCGCAGGCCGAAAACGTCTGGTTCCGTCCACTGTGTCTGAACGTGTCGACCGGCTACTGGATGAACCTCCTGCGCGTGCGCAAATCCGGCGTGCTGTCGCGTCATCGTCATCCGCAGGCGGTCCACGGCATGGTGCTCAAAGGCCGCTGGCGCTATCTCGAACATGACTGGGAAGCGACCGAAGGCAGCTATGTCTTCGAGCCGCCCGGCGAAACGCACACGCTCTATGTTCCCGAAGACGTCGAGGAAATGATCACGTACTTCCAGGTGAACGGCGTGATGTTCTATTGCGACCCGTACGGCAACTACACCGGCTACGAAGACGTCTTCACCAAAGTCGACATGTGCCGCAAGCATTACGAATCGGTCGGACTCGGTGCCGACTTCGTCGATCAATTCATTCGCTAGCATCCACCCAAACTCAACCCTCTAACAGACTCGAAGAGCATTCGGAGGAGACAACATGCTGGAAAAATCACCGCGCCTGAAGCGCATTCAGTGGGTCGCGCTCACTTTTCTGACGCTCGCGGGCATCGTGAATTATCTCGATCGCAGCACGCTCTCGATCGCGAATCACTCCGTCACGCAGGAGCTCGGCCTCTCCGCCTCGCAGATGGGCCTGCTGCTCTCCGCGTTCTCGTTCGCGTACGCGTTCTCGCAGTTGCCCATCGGCGTGATGCTCGACCGCTTTGGCGCGCGCATCATGCTCGGCCTCGGCATGTTCGTGTGGTCGGTCGCGCAGTTGTTCGGCGGGCTCGTCACGAATCTGCATCAGTTTCTCGCGGCGCGCATCGCGCTCGGCATCGGCGAGGCGCCGCAATTTCCGGCGGGCGCAAAGGTCGTGTCCGAATGGTTCGCGCAACGCGAACGCGGCAAGCCGACGGGCATCTTCGTCACGTCATCGACCATCGGACCCGCGCTCGCGCCGCCCATCCTCACCGTGCTCCTGCTGTCCTTCGGCTGGCGCAACATGTTCATCATCATGGGCGCGCTCGGGATTGCGGTGTCGATCGGCTGGTACATCGTCTATCGCAACCGGAAGGACGTGAAGCTCGAATCGCAAGAACTCGCGCATCTGACCGAGGGCGAACCGGCGCAGCGCAAGGAACGCAACATGACGTTCGCGGAATGGCGCGGCCTTTTCGGCAAGGCGACGACGTGGGGCATGATCTTCGGCTTCATGGGCGTGATCTACATGGTGTGGCTGTATCTCACGTGGCTGCCCGCGTATCTCGAACACGAGCGTCATCTGACGATCGCGAAGACCGGCTGGGTCGTGACGATTCCGTATCTCGCGGGTACGCTCGGCATGCTCTCGTCGGGCTTCATCGCCGATGGTTTGATGGCGCGCGGCGTCGCCCCGATCCGCAGCCGCAAGTGGCCGATCTGCTCGGGACTCATCGGCGCGGCGCTGTTCACCGTGCCCGCCGCGTTCACGCCGAACCTGACGCTCGCGATCGCCTATCTGTCGGCCGCGATGTTCTTCGTCAACATGGCGAGCGGCGCCGCGTGGGCGCTCGTTTCCGTTGCCGCGCCGCGCCACATGGTCGCGTCGCTCGGCAGTATCCAGAACTTCGGCGGCTACTTCGGCGGCTCGTTTGCGCCGTTCATCACGGGCCTCGTCGTCGACAAGACGCATTCGTTCGTGAACGCGTTTCTGATCAGCGCGGGCGTCGCGTTCGCTGCTGCGCTCGTCTACATGTTCGTCGTGCGCGCGCCGATCGAGGACGCGGAGCGCCAGACCGAACCCGTTCCCGCCGTATGAATCGCACCGATATGACTTTTCAAGCTGATCTCTTCAAGGGCAAGACCGTCGTCGTGACCGGCGGCACGCAGGGCATCGGCGCGGGCATCGCGCAGCAATTCGCGGCGCTCGGCGCGCGCGTGATCGCCGCCGGCCTAGCGCCGACCGACGCGCCCGGCATCGAAGTCGTCGAACTCGATGTCGCCGATGCCGCCAGCGTCGCCGCGCTCTTTGCGCGTCTCGATTCGCTCGACGTGCTCGTCAACTGCGCGGGCATGATCCGGCGCGGCGACGAGCACGACATCGAAACATTCGAGCGCGTGATCGCGGTGAATCTCAACGGCACGATGCGCATGTGCGCCGCCGCGCGTCCACTGCTCGCGCGCAGCAAGGGTTCGATCATCAACACGGCGTCGATGCTGACGTTCTTCGGCGGCGGACTCGTGCCCGCGTACAGCGCGAGCAAGGGCGGCGTCGCGCAACTGACGAAATCGCTGGCGATCGCCTATGCCGCCGAGGGCATCCGCGTGAATGCCGTTGCGCCCGGCTGGATTGCGACGCCGCTCACGCAAGCGCTGCAGAACGACGACGGCCGCTCGCAAGCGATCCTCGACCGCACGCCGATGAAGCGCTGGGGCTTGCCGGAAGACGTCGCGCGCGTGACGGCGTTTCTCGCGTCACCGGCGGCGTCGTTCATGACGGGCGCGATCGTACCCGTCGATGGCGGCTATCTCGTGGCATGATTCCCGCATCATGCCCTCAGACACCGCTTCCCTCGACGCCGCCAAGGCCACCGGCACCGCCGCCTTCTCGAAGTTCATGGCGGTGCTGCAACTCATTGCCGATGCCGGCGAACCGCCGACCATCGCGCGTCTCACCACGGCGAGCGGTTATCCGCGTCCGACGGTCTATCGCATCGTCGGCGCGCTAATCGCGGAAGGCCTGGTCGTCGAAAGCGTGCGCGGCGGATGTTACGCGCCCGGCCCGCGGCTGATGTCGCTCGCGAGCCGCAGTTGGGAGCGCTCCGATTTGCGCATCGCGGCCACCGACGCGTTGCAGGCGCTGCGCGACGCGACGCAGGAGACGGTGCATCTGGCAGTGCGCAGCGGCTCGGAGATGGTGTACATCGAGAAGCTCGAAAGCCCGCATGCGGTTCGCATGGCGTCGCGCATCGGCACGCGCGTGACGCTGTATTCGAGTTCCGTCGGCAAGGCGTATCTGTCGACGCAATCGCCCGCCGAACGCGATGCATTGCTGCATGGCCTGAAGTTCGAACGCTTCACACCGAACACGATCACCGATCGCGCCGCGCTCGACGCCGAACTCGATGCAACTCACGCGCGCGGCTATTCGGAAGACCGCGAGGAAAACGAGGCGCAGATTTTCTGCTACGGCAGCGCGATCGTCGGCGCGAATGGCGTGACGCTCGGCTGCGTGAGCATCAGCATTCCGCTGTTCAGAAAGAGCGCGACGCCGCTCGAAACCTACGTCGAGCCGCTGAAGGACGCGTCGCGCGCGATCGCGGAGCGTATGTCGCCGGGTACGCGTTGACGCGCTAATGCCCGCGCCTTGGCTCGGAACCAGCGCCCCTCAGTCCCGCCGAAACGCGCCCGCCGCATCCGCCCGCTGTGCGATGAGCCGCGGCAGACGCGGCAGTGTGTGCGGCCAGTGCGTCGCTTCGTGCGCAAAGCGCGCCGCCATGCTTCTGAAGCCGATCTGATCCGCCGCGAGCCGCACGATGACCCTGCGCGCGATCTTCCATACGTCGACGTCCGGCGCGATGTCCTCCGCAAGGCGCTCGATGCGTTCCGCCGAACGCGCGAGCAGCACCGCGCGCGACGCGATGCGCCCGTGCGACGCGCTGAACATATGTTCGGCGGGCGCCTTGCCGATCGCGCCGAACAGATGCGCGACACCGACCTTGCTGCGTGCGTGCGGCGAAGCAAAGCGCTCGGCTTCGCGCCGATACGTCGCTTCGACGCGCACTTCGTGATGCGTCGCATGCGTCTCGGGCCGGCCGTGCTCGAGATGTGCGCGCGCGGCCGCCTTGTGATCGCCCTCCATCAGCGCATGCGATACGCCGACGATGAAGTCGCGCTCGTGCGCCGCGAAGAACATCATCGGATTGTCGGCTTCCAGCACGATTTGCCCGCGCGTCTCGCCTTCGATGCCCACGCGCGCGCCCGCCGCGTCCAGTCCCGCGTGATACAGCCCGACGCCCAGCGCCATTTCGAAGAACGCTTCGATGAGCGTCGCGAGGACATCGGCCTGATCGAGCCCGCATGACGCGAGCGCTTGCGCATCCGACAGTGCGGCCGTTTCGATCGCGCGTGTCGTCAGCACCGAGTCGTTGCAATAGTCCCAGAGCACTTCTGGCACGGCGAGACGCGCGTCGTCGCGCAGGCGAAAGCGCAAGTAGCTCTGATCGGCGGCGCGCTGGCGCAAGTCGATCATCGCATCGACGCTCTCGCGTGAACGGCGCACCCATTCCACCGGATGCATCTCGCGCGCCTTCGCCGAACGGCGTTCCGCGAAACGCGCAGCCGCGAGCGCGAGGTCGAGATCGTCAGCGAGTTCGGCATGCGCGTCGGCGCGCAATAGCGTGACGCGCACCGCCATATCGCGGAGGCGCGCACGATGCGTCTGCTCCGCGATGCCCGAGCGCAACGGCACCGCGCTCAGCTCGGTGAGCTCGAAGGAAAGCGCGGGCGGGAATGCGGCTCTGCAAGCGTCGCGAAAGCGCGTTGCGTCGTACGGCGTGAAGAGCCCGTCGAGTTCGGACAGCGCGACGCGCACCGCCGTTTCGGCAAGCGCCGGATGACTCGCGAGCGCGCCGGACGCGTTCTCCAGCACGCGCGAAAGTTGCGAGAGCGCGGGCACGCCGGCTGCCAGCGGCGCGGCGCGCGCGCCATGCGTGGCGAAGAAGCGCGCGACGCGCGTCATCGCTGCGCCGTCGCCGGTCAGATGGCTTTCGCGGACGAACGCCCGGCCAAGACGCCAGAGCGTCGCGAGTCGTCGGACTGACAAATTCGGGCTCGCTGAAAGTGAGTTGAAACCGCTGAAAGGCTGCGATGCCGCCGTGTGTGGCATCCGGATTGCTGACTGTGTAACACGATTCGTTCCTGCATGCACGCGGACGAAACGAAGCCCTCCTCATTTACTTCGCGATCCTTTTTAAATGACGACTTCTTCCTTACGCGAAGCGCTGACGAACGAATCCGGCGTGCGAAGCTTCATCGTCGCGCACGACGATGCGATCGCGTTCGAAGATTATCGTGAGGACGTGACGCCGGAATCGCTCGAAAACATCAACTCGGTCACGAAGACCATCGTCGCGCTTGCCGTCGGCGCGGCGCTTCGCGAAGGCGCGCTTCCGCCGCTCGATACCCCCGCCGCGCGCCTTGTGCCGCCCATGTGCGACACGGCGCTCGATCATCGCGTGCAGCGCATCACGCTCAGGCATCTGCTCATGATGACATCGGGATTCGAATGGGACCAGCGCACCATCGACGACTGCGTGCTCGGCAGTTGCGAGCGCTTCTCGGACGATGAAAGCCGGCTGCGCTTCATTCTCTCGCGGCCCTTCGCGAGCGAGCCGGGCACGCGCTTTCAATACGATTCGCACGCGGTCCAGTTGCTGTCGCTGGCGCTCGAATCCGCGACGGGGCGCACGCTCGCCGATTACGCGCGCGACACGCTGTTCGCGCCGCTCGGCATCGAAGCGAGCGAATGGATCAGCGACGAGGACGGTCACACGTTCGGCGGGCGCGGTCTCCTGCTGCGCGCACGCGACATGATTTCGCTCGGCCTTCTGATGATGCATCGCGGCGCATGGCGTGGCGCGCGCATCGTCGAGGAAGCGTTCATCGACGATGCCATGTCGGTGCAAAGCGACGGCGGCCCGCCGATGGACGCGCAATACGGCTATCTCAGCTGGATCGATCCGCGTTATGTCTTCGCGGCGGGACACGGCGGCCAGTTCATCTTCATCGCGCAACGAGAGCGGATCGTCGCGGCCACGACGTGCGACAGCGGCGATGCACATCGCAACATGCGCGACCTGTTCGAGCGCCATGTGCTCGACATGGCGTGAAAGAGACGGCGCGACTGTATCTTTTTGTCGACGCACATTTCGGATTAATCTCAATACGGTATCTTATAAATGCGTCGCCTGGACGCATTCACATCAAGATCGAGAAAACTTCGAGCGCCGTGCACGAAGACTCATAACGATAAAAAGAGAGGCGCCATGCAACACCATTCCGAACCGCCGATGGCGAAAGCGATGTACATCCTTGGGCAGATCGGCGCGATCATCTGTCACGAACGCGGGCCGCGCCCGCAGACCGCGGTGCTGACGAAAATGGCATCGCGCCCCGCCGAGGGTTTCTCGATAGCTGTTGCGAGCATGAACGAAATGTGCCCGCCGCGGCGCGGAGAGCGCCGCGCGCTGCTGCAGTGGAAGCACAAGGAGATCGGGCGCCTGCGCCGCATGCTGCCGGATCCGCTGCCGACGGCTGCATCCGCGCATACGCAGATGCCGTTCTGGGCCGGCTATTGTCAGTACTGGGAAGACATGTTGAAAGCGGACGCAGAGCGCGATGTCGAACCATTCGCGCCGAAGCTCGAACTCGTTCAGCGCAAGCGCACCGATGCATGATCGCCCTCGCCTTGACGCGCCGAGAAATAATCGCGCAGCACCGCGATCATGCCGTCGAGTTCCGTCGGCTTGACAAAGTAGCCGTTGAAGCCGGTGCGCTGCGCGCGCGACAGATCCTGCGGATCCGTGCAACTCGTATGCGCGAGCAGCAACATCGACAGATCGATGGCGCGGATCGCTTCGGCCGCTTCCCAGCCATCGCCGAGCGGCATCATCAGATCGAGCAGTACGACGCCCGGCCGCCACTTGCGCGCGAGCGACACGGCGTCGAGGCCCGTGTGCACCGCGCGCACGGTGAAGTCGGCGTCTTCGAGCGCGAGACAGATCGCGCGCGTCGCGTCCATGTCGTCATCGGCGATGAGCACGCGCGGCTCGTCGCAGCACGTCGCGCGCGGCGGAATCTGCCACAGCGCTCGCGTGGAAACACGTTCGTGTCGTTGCATCGTTCGGGCCTCGGAATGAACGGAGATGAGAGCAACGATCATTCCCTCGCGGGCCCGCAAAAGCGTGGCGTCAGGCGGCATGCGGCGCGCCGACGTTACACTTCGGGATTACCCGGTGGCTGTCGCGGCGCGTCGATGCACGCGCGCCGTGCAGGATTTGCATCGTCGTCGCATGAGCGTCGACGATGGTGCATTCATCTCCAAACGAGAGGCTAATCGATGTTCGTCGTGTATTGGCTTGGCGACAACCCTGACGCCGAAGGCGCGGCACGCTACAAGCGCTTCGATGCGAACGCGCTCGCCGATGCGCTGCGCTTCGCCGAAGACCTGCGCCGCCGTCAAGCCGCTGGCGAGAACATCGGCTTCGTCACGCTATGCAGTGAAAACCCGCATTCGGTCGGCAAGCCCGGCGTCGCCGATCCGCCCGCCGACTACGACTGGAAAAAGCGCAGACGTTAGTTTTGCGCGGTCGCGGATGCGTCGTCCTGCCATCCGCCGCCGAGCGACTTGTACACGGCGATGAGATCGGTCGTCACGTTGACGGTCGATTGCGCGAGCTGCTCGCGCGTCTGCGCAAGCTGACGTTCGGCATCGAGCACGGTCACGAAAGGCGTGAGTCCTTTGCGATAACTGTCCGTCGCGAGTTGCAGGCTGACGCGATTCGCCTCGACCGTGCGCGTGAGCGCCGCGCGCCGGTCCTGTTCGGTCCGATACGAAACCAGCGCGTTATCCACTTCCTGCAACGCGTTGAGCACCGTCTGCCGATACTGCAACGCCGCTTGCCCCGCCTGCGCCTTCGCCACGCGCACGTTCGCGCGCAACGCGCCGCCTTCGAAAATCGGCAGCGAAATGCTCGGCCCGACCGACCAGAACAGGCTCGACCAATGCGCGAGATAGCGCGCCTTCGTTGCACGCGTGCCGACCTGCCCAGTTAGTGAGATATCCGGATACATCTGCGCCACCGCGACGCCGACTTCAGCGGTCGCGGAATGCAGTTGCGCCTCCGCGCGGCGAATGTCTGGACGACGGCGCGCGAGCGTCGACGGCAAGCCGATCGGCACGACCGGCGGCACCGGCGGCAACGCGCGCGCATCGGACAGTTCCGCGTCGAGCGTGCCCGGCGCGTTGCCGGTCAGCACGGCGAGACCGTTCATCGCCTGCGCGATTTGCGCATCGAGCGTCGGCAGTTGCGCCTGCAACGATCCGACTTGCGCGCTCGCGCTCTGCACGTCCTGCTGGCTCGTCAGGCCGACGCGTGCCTGTTCGCGCGTGAGATCGAGAATCTGCTCTTCGGCGTCGATCTCGGCGAGTGTGATCTGCTTGATCGCCTGCGCGCCGCGCAATTGCGCATACGTGCGTGCGACTTCCGATTCGAGCGAAACGAGCGCGTCGTTGCGACTTTCGATTTCAGCCTGCGTCTGCGCATTCGCCGATTCCACCGAACGCCGCACGCGGCCAAAAAGATCGAGTTCCCACGATGCGTCGAAGCCGTCCTGAAACAGCGTGACCGGACCGGTCGCGGAATCGAGTCCCTGACGGATCTGCGCGCCGTTCGCGCCGAGACCGTCGAGCTTGTCGTACACGCCTTGCGATTCGAGCAGGCCTTTCAAGCCGAGTTGCTGACGCTTCACGCTCGCATTCGCGCTCAACTGCGGCAAGCCCTGCGCCGCCGCCGACACGCTCTCTTCCCGCGCCGCCGCGATGCGCAGCACCGCGCTCTGCAAATCGAAATTGCCCGCGATGGCGCGTTCGATCAGCGCATCGAGCGTCGCATCGTTGAACTGCTTCCACCAGCGCGGATCGGGATCGGCGGAAATCTGCGCCGTCGATGGCGCGTCGGCATGGGGCACGCGCGGATCGTCCGGCGCGTTCTGCGCGCGCTGCGTGTCGCGCCAGTTATCGGGAACATCGGCTTTCGGCGGCGTGAAATCCGGGCCGACCGCGCACGCGCTCAATGCGAGCGCGAACATCGGAATGAACGGAATGATTGGACGCAGCTTCATCTCAATGCCCTCCCGCCTGGCCCGAAGCCTTCACGGGCGAAAAGAAAAACGTGAGCGGTATGAACATGAACGCGAAGATCGCGCATGCGGCGAACACGTCGAGATACGCGAGGATGGTCGCCTGCGAGACGAGCGTCTTGTACATCTGCCCGGTCGCGGCGGACATCGCTTGCGACATCGTCTGGCCGCTGTCCATCAGCGTGCGCGCGATGCGTTGCACCGACTCGTTGTACGGCTGATTGAGCGGCGTCAGATGCTCGACCATATGCGCCATGTTCGCCTGCGTGCGCTCGCGGATCATCGCGGTCGCAAGCGAGATGCCGATCGATCCCGCGACGTTGCGAAACATCGTGAAGAGCGCGGAGGCATCGTTGTTGAGCGACTTCGGCAGTGACAGATACGCGAGCGTCGTGACCGGCACGAACAGAAAGCCGATGCCGATGGATTGCGCGCTGCGCATCTTCGTCAGCGTCACGTAATCGACGTTCGGCACGAGATGATGCGAATACAAGAGCGCGCATCCCATCAGAAAGAAGCCGAACGCGACGAGAAAGCGCGTCTGGATCACGTTCATCAGCTTGCTGACGACGGGAATCAGGAACACGATGCAGATCGCGCCCGGCGAGAGCACGAGGCCCGCGAGCGTCGCCGTGTAGCCGAGCTGCTGTTGCGCGAGCTGCGGTATCAGCACGGCGCTGCCGTACAGCACCGATGCGAATCCGACGATAGCCGCCGAACCGAGCGCGAAGTTGCGATCTTTCATCACGCGAAGATCGACGACGGGCCGCTTCGCGTACAGCAGCCAGAATGTCGCGCCGACGATGCCTACCGCCGCGAGCACCGCGAACGTCAAGATGAAGTTCGACGCGAACCAGTCGTCGTCCTCGCCGCGATCGAGAAATACTTGCAGACAGCCGAGCCCGAGCGCGATGAGACTGATGCCGACCACATCGATGCCGATCTTCTTCGGGTCTTGCCGTTTTTCCCACGGCGGATCTTCGACGAACTGCATCACCGCGATGGTCGTCAGCACGCCCACCGGCACGTTGATGAGAAAGACCCAGCGCCAGGTGAAGTTATCGGTGATCCAGCCGCCGAGCGTCGGTCCGAGCACCGGCGCGACGACGATCGCGACCGCCGAGATCGAGAACGCGCGGCCGCGCTGCTCGGGCGGAAAGGTATCGAGAATGATCGATTGCTGGCTCGGTTGCAGGCCGCCGCCGAAGAAGCCCTGCAGAATCCGGAAGACGATCAGTTCACCGAGATTCGACGCGATGCCGCACATGAACGAGCAGACCGTGAACGCCCCGATGCAGATGAGAAAGTAGCGCTTGCGCCCGAGTATCTTCGAGAAGTACGCCGAAAGCGGCAGCACGATGCCGTTCGCGACGAGATAGGACGTGAGTGTCCACGTCGCTTCGTCGTAGCTCGCGGACATCGTGCCGGAAATGTGCGGCAGCGCGACGTTCACGATGGTCGTGTCGAGCACTTCCATGAACGCCGCGAGCGTGACGACCACGGCGATGAGCCACGGATTCTCGCTCGGCTTCCAGCCGCTGTGGTCGTGTTCCGCGGTGCTGTCGCTCATGATGTCAATGGCGCAGCATGACGGTCGGCACGACCGAAAGCCCGAGCGGCAGCGATGTGCCCGGCTTCAATCCGTCGTCGATGACGATCTTCACCGGCACGCGCTGCACGATCTTCACGAAGTTGCCCGTCGCGTTTTCGGCGGGGAACGCGGAGAAGCGCGAGCCGCTGCCGAGCTGCACGCTGTCGACGTGGCCGTGCAGCTTCATGTCGGGATACGCATCGACGTCGATATCGACCTTGTCGCCCGGCTGCATCCGATCCAGTTGCGACTCCTTGAAGTTCGCGCTGATCCAGACGCGCGTCGTGACGAGCGAAAGTATCGACGTGCCCGCCTGCAGGAACGTGCCGTATTGCACGTTGCGCTTCGTGATCCAGCCATCGGCGGGCGCGCGCAGTTCCGTGTACGAGAGATTCAGTTGCGCCGATTCGACTTGCGCCTGCGCCTGCCGCACTTGCTGACGCCGCTCCTCGACGGTCGCCACGACTTGCGCGATCTGCTGCGGCACGAGGCTCGCGGTGCGGACCTGCGCACGCGCCTGCGCGACGTTCGCCTGCGCGCTCTTTTGCTGCGCGTCCGCGGTGTCGATGTTTTGTTGCGACGTCGCGCGGATATCGACGGAATGCTGCCGCTCGTACGCCGCGCTCGCCTGCGCGAGATTGGCGCGCGCGTTGAGCTCCTGCGCCTGGGCCTCTGCGAGCTGCGCTGGATACTGCACGCGCGCCACTTCGAGCTGCGTTTGCGCCGCGTGCAGTTGCGCCTGCGCGAGACCGAGCTGCGCGTTGGCCTGATCGAGTTGCGCCTGATAATCGCGCGGATCGATCCTGATGAGCAGATCGCCTTTGTGCACGAAGCGGTTGTCGTCGATGTTCATCGTCACGACATAGCCCGATACCTTCGGCGCGATCGTGACGGCATCGCCGTCGGTGTAGGCGTCGTCGGTGCTGACCTGATTGCGCGTCAGGAACCACCAGACGAACGCGCCGATCGCCAGCACCACGACGACGACGCCCAGAATGATCAGCGGCTTTTTGCCGGGCTTCTTGCGCGCTTTGTCTTTCGCTTTGTCGCCGTCGTCTTTCGCGTCCTTGCGCTCATTCTCGCGCGCTTCGTCTTGAGTATCGGAGTCGTCTCGGTCTGACATCGCCGCTCGCTATCGGGTAATCGGGTGAGACCCGGACGAACGCCGGGCGAAGTTGCGCGAATGCCGGAGCGCTCGGACGCTCGATGGAGGCATTCGGAAGGCACACGATCAGCAAACGGTATTCCCTTACGGTTTCGATACGCGAAGGCGCAGCGGCGCGGGCGCAATGGCCAGCGATCCAGTCGCTTTGTAAAAGATGCAATTGCGCGCTCATTTCCCGCTAACTTTGCGAGCCGATCATCCGCTCTGAACCAAACAGACGGAGACTCATCATGTACAAGCACATTCTCGTCGCGGTCGGCACGAGCCTCAGCGAAAGCGCCCTGACCACCGCCATCACGCGCGCCCGCGACTGCAACGCGCGGCTGACCGCGCTGCACATCGTCGATCAGGCGCCGTGGTGGGCCATCGTCACCGCCGACAGCAATCCGGGCGAAACGCTCGATGTCATCGAGGATCACGCGCGTGCCGTCACGCGCTATGCGGCGCGATTGATCGATAGCGCGGGCATCGACGGCATTGCGCGCAGCGTCACGCAGCCGCTCGACGGCACGAGCGTCGGCGAACTGATCGCGCGCGAGGCGAAAGCGGCGGGCGCGGATCTGATCGTGCTCGGCGGCGAGGCGGAAACCGGCTGGCGGCACGGCGAAGCGCGTCTGCGCGATGTAGTGTGCTCGCACGCAACATGCGACGTGCTGATCGCGGCGCACGCGAGCGCACCGCTTTCCGCAGGAACCGATCACGCGCGCGTCGCCGCTTCGTCGGCCTGCGCTGGCACGCGCGTATCACATCGTCAGAGCGCGCCGCGCAAGTGAGCTGCAAGCTGCACGATACCGATCGAAATCTGCTTCTCACGTTTCGGATCGAGCCGGCCGACCGGCACGCTCGTCGATACCGCGACGCGCTTGCCCGCCGGCGTCATCCCGACGTAAGCCGCGAAACACGCGAGGCCTTCCGCGACTTCCTCGCGCTCGACCGCGAGACCGCTCGCGCGAATCGACGCGAGTTCGCGCAGTAGCGCCGCGCGCCGCGTGATGGTGCGCGGCGTCACCGCTTCGAGACGGTCGGGCAGGCGCTCGATCACGGCTTCATCGGTCATTCCGGAAAGCAGCGCCTTGCCGAGCGCGCAGCAATGCGCGGGCAGACGCGAGCCGAGATCCGACACGAGCCGCACCGGACGATGCGCGTCCTCGCGCGCGATGTAGACAACCTGCACGCCGTCGAGCACGGCGAGCTGCACGACCTCGTTGTGCTTGTTGATGAACGCGCCGGCGCCTTCGCGAAACGCGGCTTGCAGCTTGTCGTGCCGCACATAGGCGTTGCCGAGCTCGAAGAGACCGACGCCGATCATGTAGCCGTCGTCGCGCTTTTCGATCCATTGCATGCGCGCGAGCGTTTCCAGCATCAGATAAAGCGTGCTGCGCGAGAGGCCGGTTTGTTCCGCGAGCGCGGCCGCACGCACCGGTTTCGCGGCGGCGGCGAGCGCTTCGAGAATGTCGCTGGCGCGGCGCAGCGCGGGAACGTCGTAAGTTTTTTCCATGACCGCATTATTCCAACGGGTTGGACATTTAATCAACCCAATGGACACTCTTCGACACGCGGGCTACGATCGGCATTCCTTTCCCGCCTGTCATCGCATTCATGCAAACCGTCAACGTCTCCTCCTGTCTGCCCGAAGATTTCGCCGACGCCGTGCTGATCGGCCGTGTCTGGCGCCCTGCGCCCGTGAACGGTCCCGCCGTCGTCGCGGTGCGCAAGGGCGAAGTGTTCGACATCACGCGCGCCGCGCCGACCACCGCCGACCTCTTCGATCACGCCGATGCGCTCGACATCGCCCGCAACGCCGAAGGCGAGCATCTCGGCAACGTTCAGGATCTGCTGCAAGCGACGCTCGATGCATCGGCCGGCGGCCTGCGCCTGCTCGCACCCTGCGACGTGCAGGCGGTGAAGGCGTGCGGCGTCACGTTCGCGGTGAGTTTGCTGGAGCGCGTCATCGAAGAGCAGGCGGGCGGCGACGCAAGCCGCGCGCAGGAAGTGCGCGACACGATCAACAAGCTGATCGGCGCGGATCTGTCGAAGATCGAGCCCGGCTCGGACGCCGCGATGAAGCTGAAGGCCGAACTGGAGCGTCGCGGCGCGTGGTCGCAATACATGGAAGTGGGAATCGGGCCGGACGCGGAAGTGTTTTCGAAGTCGCAGCCGATGTCCTCGGTCGGGTTCGGCGCGGATGTCGGCCTGTATCCGACGTCGAAATGGAACAACCCGGAGCCGGAGATCGTGCTGGCGGTGAATGCGCGTGGCGAGATCGTCGGCGCGACGCTCGGCAACGACGTGAATCTGCGCGATATCGAAGGCCGCAGCGCACTGTTGCTGGGCAAGGCGAAGGACAACAACGCGTCGTGCGCGATCGGCCCGTTCGTGCGTCTTTTCGACGAGCGCTTCACGCTGGATTCGGTGCGCGCGACGAGCGTGTCGCTGCGCATCGAAGGCGCGGACGATGGCTTCGTGCTCGAAGGCGTGAGCCACATGAGCGAGATCAGCCGCGATCCGGCGGATCTCGTCACGCAGACGCACGGCGCGCATCATCAGTATCCGGATGGATTCATGCTGTTCCTCGGCACGATGTTCTCGCCGATCAAGGACCGCGACACCGAAGGCGGCGGCTTCACGCATCATCTCGGCGATGTCGTGACGATCTCGACGCCCAGTCTCGGCGCGCTCGTCAATACGGTGAAGCTGTCGACGGAAATCGAGCCGTGGACGTTCGGGGTGCGGGCGCTGTATCGGAGTCTTGCGGCGCGGGGGCTGGTTTAACGCGCTCTAAGAAGCCCCGAACCGAAACCCCTTCGCTGCCCCTCTCGTCACCAGTTGCACCGGCGTTTCCATATACGGCGACAAGTCTCTCTGCCGCCGCTTCTCCACGAGCGCCTTCACCGCGACATCCAGACCGAACACCGCCTGCCGCGCGCCGAATTGCTCGACGGTCGCAAGCAGGCGGCCGTCGTCGAGCATCGGCTGCACGGTTTCGATGTTGTTGTAGCCCGTCACCAGCACGCGGCCCCTTTTTCCGGCGATGCGGATCGCGTCGATCGCGCCCATCGCGATGTTGTCGTTCGCGCAGAGCAAGCCGCGCAAGTCCGGATGCGCATAGAGCATCTCCAGCGCACTCGCCTTGCCGCTCACGAGGGTCCAGTCGCCGCTGTCCACGGCGGCGATACGCATGCCCGCCGCGTTCATCGCGTCCGTGAAGCCGACCGTGCGCTGCTGCGCGTTGCGATCGTTCGCCGGCCCGCCGATGATCGCGACTTCATCGCCCGCCTTCAGCTTCGAGCCGAGATACCCACCGACGAGCCTCGCCCCGCGCCGGCTGTCCGGTCCGACGAACGGAATCGTGACGCGCGCCGCGTCCTGCGCGGCTTCGTCGAAAGGATTGTCGATGGCGATTACGATGATGCCCGCCGCGATCGCCTTCGCCGCCACCGGCAGCAGCGCCTTCGAATCCGCCGGCGCGATGACGATCGCGTTGACCTTCGCTTCGATGAGCGACTCGACGATGTGAATCTGCCCGGCGACGTCGTTGTCGGTGAGCGTGCCGTTCGTCGTGAGATCGAGCTGCGATGCGTAATGGCGCTGATAGTTGCGCGCGCCTTCGATCATCGACACGACGAACGGATCGCCGAGCGACTTCATCACGAGCGCGACGGTCGCCTTGTCCGATGCCGCGCGCACGTCGCGCACGCGCGCGAACGCACACGCGCTCATGGCGCATGCGGCAAGCAGGCGGCGGCGGACGAGGCTCGTCATGAAATTTTGAGACGGATGAAAACGTCCCATTGTAGACGCACGCGACCAGTCGTCCGATCAGGACAAATTCTCAGCGCGAGGCCGCTTCCACGAGCGCGGCCGCGCCGTTATCCGCTGCTTCGACGTTCATTTTTTCCACGCGAGCGCGATGAACTCGGCGCACAGCGCTTCCATGCCGAGCGCGTCTTCATCGTCGAAGCGGTTCGGCACGGGGCTATCGACGTCCCACACGCCGATCAGCGCGCCGTCGCTTCCGACGAGCGGCACGACGATCTCCGAGCGCGACGCCGAATCGCAGGCGATGTGGCCCGGAAACGCGTGCACGTCCGGCACGACCTGCGTGCGCCGTTCGCGCGCCGCCGTGCCGCAGACGCCGCGTCCAAGCGCGATCCGCACGCACGCCGGCTTGCCCTGAAACGGCCCGACGACGAGTTCGGTGCCATCGAACAGATAGAAGCCGGCCCAGTTCAGATCCGGCAGCGTGTGATAGATGAGCGACGAAAAATTCGCCGCGTTGGCGATGAAGTCGGTTTCATCGGCGAGGAGCGCGCGGGCTTGCTGCAGCAGATCGTCGTATTGCGCGGCCTTGGTCGCGTGCGTGGCTTCGGAAATCGAGAACATGAAACGGCGGCCAATGTGTCGAAAAGTGTCGCCGACGATAGCACATCGATCCGCACGACGCTGCGCGCACCGCGCGTCGAAAGCTGGCTGCAAAGCCGTGTCGCAAAGCTTGGAACTGACGATTGCATCGCCTAGTGTGAAAGCGCACCGGGTCCGCGGTTTGCAATGGTCGCGCAGCGCGTTTCGCATTCCGCTGAACAAAATGCTTCGGGATTTCCCTGCTTTACTTCGCCGCGCCGTCGGTCTTAAATAAATCAACTTGATTTAATTAATGGCCACGACTCGATGGCCGGCTACTTCGGAGACAGCGCGTGAAATCCCCAAGCGGCAGAGGCAGCAATTCCGCGAGCGTGCGCCGGTACAACGAACGTCTGCTGCTGCAGGCGCTGCGGCGCACCGAGCCGGCATCGAAGGCCGACCTCGCGCGTCACGCGAATCTCACGAGCACGGCGGTCGGCAGCATCGTCGAATCGTTGGAAAATGCGGGCCTGATCGAATACACCGGTCGTCGTCTCGAAGGCCAGCGCGGTCAGCCCGCGTCGCTGATCCGGCTCGATCCGCGCGGCGCGTTCGGTATCGGCGTGCGGCTGGATCGCACAGGCATCGAAACGGTGCTCGTGAATTTCGCCGGCGACGTGCTCGCCCGCAGCGCGCTGGACGCCATCCTGCCGCATCCGTCCGAAGTGCTCAAAATCGTGCAACGCGACGTCAAAAGCATGCTTCGCCTGCTTTCCGAGCCGGAGCGCGAGCGGCTGACGGGCATCGGCATCGCACAGCCCTTCAATCTCGGCAGCTGGCTGCGCGAACTCGGCCTGCCCGCCGAACGCTTCCGCGCGTGGGACGAAACCGATTTCGCCGATGAACTGGCGCGCACGCTCTCGCTGCCGGTTTTCAGCGAAAACGACGGCAACGCCGCCGCGACGGCCGAGCTTTTCTACGGCCACGGCCGCAGTTGCGACGACTTCGTCTATCTCTTTCTCGGCTCCGCGATTGGCGGCGGCATCGCGATCAACGGCGACTGCCTGCGCGGCGCGTCGGGCAATGCGGGCGACATCGGCGTGATTCCGGTGCCGCCGAGCCGCCTGCCGTCCGCGCCGCAACCGGCCGGCCAGTGGGACATCCTGCTGTCGCGCGCATCGCTGAACGCGCTCGTGCGGCATCTCAACTACTGTGGCGCCGCGGCCGATAACCGCGTCGATCTGCAGGCTTGCATCGAGCGCAGTCTTCCCGCCGTCGACGAATGGATCGACGACTGCATCGAAGCGCTCGCGCCCGCCCTGCGCGCGACGCTCTGCGTGCTCGACGTGCCGATGGTCGTGATCGATTCCGACATCGACGGCGGCCTCCTCGACAAGCTCGTCGCACGTCTGTCGACGACGCTCGCCGCCAACGCGCCCGAAGCGCGCGGCACCCCGACGCTCGTGCGCGGCTCCTTCGGCCCGGATGCGGGCGCGATCGGCGCGGCCACGTTGCCGATGTTCTTCAACTTCTCACCGCGCGCGGCGATCCGCCACGCGGGCATCAAACCGCAGGAGATGAACCATGCCGCATGATGCTTCCAGCCGACCGCCGCTGCTCGAAATGCGCGGCATCAGCAAAACCTTTCCCGGCGTGCGCGCGTTGAACGACGTGCGTCTGTCGGTCTATCCCGGCGAAGTGCATTCGCTGATGGGCGAAAACGGCGCGGGCAAATCCACGCTGATGAAAATCCTCTCGGGCGCCTATCAGGCCGATGCGGGCGGAGAAATCCTGATCGACGGCAAGACCGTCACCATCGGCGGGCCGCTCGCCGCGCGCGCGCTCGGCGTCGCGGTGATCTATCAGGAACTGAGCCTCGCGCCGAATCTTTCCGTCGCGGAGAACATTTACGCGGGGCGCGAATTGCGGCGCGGCAGGCTCGTCGATCGCGCGGGCATGGAGCGCGGGTGCACCGACGTGCTCAAGCGTCTCGGTGCGAACTTCAAGCCGCATACGCTCGTCGGCGACCTGTCGATCGCGGAGCGGCAACTCGTCGAAATCGCGCGCGCCGTGCATGCTCACGCGCGCATCCTCGTGATGGACGAGCCGACCACGCCGCTCTCCTCGCGCGAAACCGATCGCCTGTTCGAGCTCGTGCGGCAACTGCGCGAGGAAGGCATCGCGATCATCTACATCAGTCATCGGATGGCGGAGATTTATGAACTGAGCGACCGCGTTTCGGTGCTGCGCGACGGCGCGTACGTCGGCACGCTGATGCGCGACGAACTCTCCGCCGACAGCCTCGTCAAGATGATGGTCGGCCGCGACATCTCCGGCTTCTACAAGAAGCAGCACGCGCCTTACGATCCGGGCAACGTCGTGCTGTCCGTGCGCGATATGGCGGACGGCAATCGCGTGAAAGGATGCAGCCTCGATCTGCACAAGGGCGAAGTGCTGGGCATCGCGGGACTCGTCGGCGCGGGACGCACGGAGTTCGCGCGTCTGATCTTCGGCGCGGAACCGGCGATACGCGGCGAAGTGTCGATGCACGGGAAGCCGCTCAAGCTGCGCACGCCGCGCGACGCGATCGATGCCGGTCTCGTCTACCTGACGGAAGACCGCAAGGGCCAGGGCCTCTTCCTCGACATGAGCGTGCGCGACAACATCAATATCACCGTCGCCGGACGCGATGCGAAAGCCGGCGTGATGGACCTGCCGCGCGGCAACGCGCGCGCGAAGGACGCGATCGCCGCGCTGACCATCCGCGTGCCGAACATGCGCGTGAACGTGGGCGCGCTGTCGGGCGGCAATCAGCAGAAGGTGCTGCTGTCGCGCCTGCTCGAAACCAAGCCCGAAGTGCTGATTCTCGACGAGCCGACACGTGGCGTCGATATCGGCGCGAAGTCGGAGATTTATCGAATCATCAACGATCTCGCGCGGTCGGGCGTCGGCGTGATCGTCATCTCGAGCGAGCTGCCGGAAGTGATCGGCGTGGCGGACCGCGTGCTCGTGATGCGCGAAGGCGAAATCGCGGGCGAACTCGGCGGCCATTCCGGCAAGCCGATTTCGCAGGAAGGGATCATCGAACTGGCGACGGGCTCGAAGGTCGCGCTCGATCAGGCGGCTTAAAGGATATCTGGAGAGAGACATGGCTAACACGACGAAACACCACGACAGCGCGCCGGTTGCGAAGGCGGAGAGCGTATCGCAGCGGCAGAACCGCATCGAGCATCGCGAACGCATGCAGGTGCTGATGCGAACCGCGGGCATGCTGCCCGTGCTGATCCTGCTGTGCATCGGCTTCGGCATCGTCACCGACGGCTTCTTCAGCTTCCAGAATCTGTCGATCGTCACGCAGCAGGCATCGATCAACATCGTGCTCGCGGCGGGCATGACCTTCGTGATTCTGACGGGCGGCATCGACTTGTCGGTCGGCTCGATTCTCTCGGCGGGCGCGGTCGCCGCACTGCTCGCATCGAACATTCCGGGATGGGGATGGCTCGGCATTCCCGCCGCGCTCGCCGTCGGTCTCGGCTTCGGCGTCATCAACGGATTGCTGATCGCGCTGCTCAAGCTGCCGCCGTTCATCGTGACGCTCGGTTCGCTGACCGCCGTGCGCGGTATCGCGCGGCTCATCGGTCACGATACGACGATCTTCAATCCGCAATTGCCGTTCGCGTTCATCGGCAACGACACGCTCTTCGGCGTGCCCTGGCTCGTCATCATCGCGCTGCTCGTCGTGCTGGTGTCGTGGTTCATCCTGCGACGCACGGTGCTCGGACTGCGCATCTATTCGGTCGGCGGCAATCCGGAAGCGGCGCGTCTTTCCGGCATCAAGGTGTGGGGCATCCAGCTTTTCGTCTACGCGATCTCGGGCCTGCTCGCCGGTCTCGGCGCCGTGATGTCGGCCGCGCGTCTCTACGCCGCGAACGGTTTGCAACTCGGCCAGTCGTATGAACTCGACGCCATCGCCGCGGTCATTCTCGGCGGCACGAGCTGCGTCGGCGGCGTGGGTTCGATCGTCGGCACGCTGGTCGGCGCACTCATCATCGCGGTGCTCTCCAACGGCCTCGTGCTGCTCGGCGTGTCGGATATCTGGCAGTACATCATCAAGGGCCTCGTGATCATCGGCGCGGTGGCGCTCGATCGTTACCGTCAGCGCGGCTCGGCTCGCACCTGATCTGGCTAAACCGGGCGCATTCGGGTCCGCTTGCGCCCGCCCTCAAAAATATGGACCACCCCGGAGACAACAACATGCGCAAACACAACAAGCTTTTCGCCAGCGTCGCACTCGCTCTCGGTTTCACGATGTCGCTATCCGCGCACGCCGCCGACAAGCAGTTGAAGTCCATCGGCATCACGGTCGGCTCGCTCGGCAATCCGTACTTCGTGACGATCTCGAAGGGCGCGGAAGCGAAGGCCAAGACGCTCAATCCGAACGTGAAGGTGACGGCTGTTTCGTCGGATTACGACATGAACAAGCAGTTCACGCAGATCGACAATTTCATTTCGGCGAAGGTCGACATGATCCTGCTGAACGCCGTCGATCCGAAGGCGATCGAGCCGGCGGTGAAGAAGGCGCAGAAGGCGGGCATCGTCGTGGTCGCGGTGGACGTCGCGGCGGCCGGCGCGGACGCGACCGTGCAGACCAACAATGTGCAGGCCGGCGAGATTGCCTGCGATTATCTGGCGAAGAAGCTCAACGGCAAGGGCAACGTGGTGATCGAGAACGGGCCGCAAGTGTCGGCGGTGATCGATCGCGTGAACGGTTGCAAGAGCGTGCTCGCGAAGAACCCGGGCATCAAGGTACTTTCCGACGATCAGGACGCGAAAGGCTCGCGCGAAGGCGGCATGAACGCGATGCAGGGTTATCTGACGCGTTTCCCGAAGCTCGACGGCGTGTTCGCGATCAACGATCCGCAAGCGATCGGCACGGACCTCGCGGCGAAGCAACTGCATCGGAACAACATCGTGATTACGTCGGTGGATGGCGCGCCCGATATCGAAACCGCGCTCAAGACCGACACGATGGTTCAGGCGTCGGCGAGCCAGGATCCGTGGGCGATGGCGCAGCAGGCGGTGAGCGTCGGCTACGATCTGATGAACGGCAAGAAGCCCGCCAACTCGACGATCCTGCTGCCGTCGACGCTCGTCACGCGCGACAACGTCGGCAGCTATAAGGGATGGTCGTCGCCGCGATGAGCGACACCGTCGCTATTTGATCGGCACCACGCGCAGCGCGCTCGGCTTGTCCGGCGCGCTCGACCGATCCACGACGACGAGCCGTTTGCGCGCGACGTCCACCGCCACGCCGCGCGGCGATTGCAGATCGTCGGCGATGACCGTCGCGCGGCCGCGCTTCGAGATGCTGCATACGGCGTGCGCGCCGCATTTCGTGAAGAGCCGGCCGTCGGGAGTCGCGGCCATCAGGTCGGGCGCTTCGACCGTCGCGAAGACATCGCTCGCCGGCACGGGCGCGCTCGCCGCCCGCGCCGACTGCAAGTCCACCTGATAGATGCGGTTCGCGGCCTGATCGCTGATGTAGAGCGTGTCGCCGACCGTAGCCAAGCCGACCGGCTTGCCCAATCCGGTGACGATGTCGCGCTCGATCACCTGCCGCGGCGCCGTGCCACGCGTAATCACGCTGACGCCGCCTTCTGCCGGCGCGCCACCCTCCTCCATGAACCAGCTCGACAGAAACGTGCCGCCATCGAGCACGAGCAGGCCGACACGCCGCCGCGCGGAATTCGTGTCCGATGCGAGCGCGACCTGACCGCTCGGCGCGACATCGTAGATCGCGGCCGACGTGCCGAAGCCGAATTGCTCGACGAGCAGATGACCGTTCGGCGCGAACGCGATCTGGCTCAGGCTCGTGCGTTCGCCCTCGGCTGCCGGAATGCGCGCGTAGAGCGAAAACGCGGGCGCGTCCTCTTCGCCGATATGCGACGTCATCACGACGCCGTTGGTCCGGTCGTCGGTGACGAACACGGCGCCGTCCGAATCGCGCACTGCGACGCCGTTTGGCGTGCCCGCGAGCGGGACGGTTTGCACGGCCGCGTCCGGCGCGACGGAGCCGCACGCCGCGAGGAACATCGTCATTGCGATTGCCGCCATCAGCCGACGCTTCATGCGCTTCTCCCGTCGATGAGCCCGGCGCAAGGGCGTCGGACCGAACGACCAATATAGCGCGGCTTGCGACAGGTCAATCCGGCGAAGCGTCGTATCCGCGCTTGAATGCGGACGCCCGGGCCGGCCGTTCCCATGCCGCCAGCCGTTGCAGCGCGACGAGTCCGAGCAGCGCGAGCGCGAGTCCCAACGTGAAATCAGCGTGTACGCCCGCACGGTCGACGATCGTGCCGCCGACCGCCGATCCCACCGCAATCGCCACCTGGATGATGCTCACGAACATTGCGGAGCCCGCTTCGGGCAAGTCCGCCGTGCCGCGCTGAATCCACACGCTGAAGCACAGCGGCAAGGCGCCGAACGCAATGCCCCACAGCAGCATCCCCGCCGTTTCGCCGATGATCGAGTGCTCCAGCAGCAGCATCGACGAAATCGCGCCGAGCAGCAGCAACACCATCGCGGCGACCGACTTCTTGAGATGACCGGAGACGACCATCGACATCAGCGCATTCGAGAAGAAGCCGACGAGGCCGAAGCCGAAGAGCAGCAGCGTGATCGTGCTCAACGAGAAGTCCTGTTCGAGCAGCGGCGCGATGTACGTGTAGGTCGAGAAATGCGCGCCGAAAACGAGCGCGACCATCAGCATGCTCAATCGCGTGTGAGGACGCGCGAGCAGCTTTCTGAAATCGGCGATGCGCAACGCCGATGCCGACGGCAACGAAGGCACGAGCAGCGCCTGTGCAATCAGCGCCACGGCGACGAGTCCCGCCGTCGCCGCGAACGAGAAACGCCACGACGCGAACGACGCGATGAACGTGCCGAGCGGCACGCCGACGACCGTCGCGAGCGTCACGCCGGTCAGAATGGTCGCGGTGGCCTTCGCTGCATCTTTCGGCTGCACGAGTCGCGGCGCGGCGGCGGTCGCAAGGGTCCAGAAGCCGCCCAACGCGGCGCCGAGCATGGCGCGGCCCGCGAGCATGACCGGCAGATTGTTCGCGACGGCGCTGACGAGGTTCGCGATCAGAAGGACGGCGGTGAGGAGCAGGAAGACATATCGCCGATCCATTCGGCCCGCGCTGACGATGAGCGTCGGGGCGAATATCGCGGCCATGACGCCGGGCGTCGTCACCATGAGACCCGCGACGCCGGGCGACACGCCGAGATCGTGCGCGATCTGCGGCAGCAAGCCGACGGGCAGGAATTCGGCCGTCACGAACGCGAACGCGCTCACGGCCACGGCGATGACGGCGAGCCATTGGCGCATCGACGTCGAACGTCCTTCCGGCGATGCTGCAATTGCTGGTGTATCGATTTGCATGATGGCACTGAGGCTAGATTGGAGTTGGCCACTTTAAGCGCGCTTCCAATCGGGAAAAAGCCGTGTGCCTTGAACAGAGATGCCGGCGCGGACGAACAATGTCCGCGCCGGCTGCGTGAATCAGCCCTGCACGAATGCGAGCAGGTCTGCGTTGAGGACGTCCGCGTTGACGGTCAGCATGCCGTGCGAGAAGCCCGGATACGTCTTCAGCGTGCCGTTCTTCAGCAGCTTGATGGACTTCAGCGCGGCATCGGCGATCGGCACGATCTGGTCATCCTCGCCATGCAGAACGAGCGTGGGGACGGAGATCGACTTGAGATCTTCGGTCTGATCCGTTTCCGAGAACGCCTTGATGCCCTCGTAGTGCGCCTTGGCGCTGCCCATCATGCCCTGACGCCACCAGTTCTGGATGACGCCCTGATGCACCGTCGCGCCCGGGCGGTTGAAGCCGTAGAACGGACCTGCGGGCACATCGACGAAGAACTGCGCGCGGTTGTCCGCGAGCCCTTTGCGCAAACCGTCGAAGACGTCGATAGGCAGGCCTTCCGGGTTGGCTTCCGTCTTCAGCATGAGCGGCGGCACAGCGCTGACGAGGACCGCCTTCGCGACGCGTCCCGCCGGTTCGCCGTGCTTCGCGACATAGCGGGCGACTTCACCGCCGCCCGTCGAATGTCCGATATGGATTGCGTTGCGCAGATCGAGCGCCTCGACGACCGCGAAGGCGTCGGCGGCGTAGTGATCCATGTCGTGACCGTCCGAGACTTGCGACGAGCGGCCGTGTCCGCGCCGGTCGTGCGCGATCACGCGATATCCCTTCTGGACGAAAAACAGCAATTGCGCGTCCCAATCGTCGGAAGAAAGCGGCCAGCCGTGATGGAAAACGATGGGCTGCGCGTCCTTCGGGCCCCAATCCTTGTAGAAAATTTCGACGTTATCTTTGGTCGTGACGAACGGCATGACAATCCTCTCTCGTTGATGGGATGGAGCGGGATGCCGGCTGGGCGGATCGCTCAGCCGGCTGCGACGTTCTCGCGGGTAGAACAGTACACGTTTGCCCATTTTGTTGCCCAATCGTGCGCCGGGCATGCCGATTATGTGCGGACAGAAATGTCATCGGTGCGACATCGTAATATATTCCCGGATATAGCCCATTTCGCGCGACCCCATGTTTCGAGGAATCATGTCGTCATCGAGCCAGAGCAATTCGAGTAGCCCATATATCGAGATCGGCGGCGCGGTGCAAAGGCCGCTGACGCTCGATGTCGCCGCAATGCGCGAATTCGGGCGCGTGAGCATCGAGCCGTTCGATCTCGTGTGCTTTTCGACGGGCCGCTACATTCGACCGATGGGAAGCTATCGCGGCGTGCCATTGCGCGTGGTGCTCGACGCCGCGGGCGTGCGCCGGCCGGACAACACCGATTTCAAGCGCACCGTGTTCCTCGCGCACGCGCACGATGGCTATGCGGTGACGTTCTCCTGGCACGAGCTTTTCAATACGCCGATCGGCGCGCAGGTGATTGTCGCGTATGAGTGCGAGGATCGCGAACTTGGCATCGAGGACGGATTGCCGGTGCTCGTTTCCGGCGCGGACACGGTGCGCGCGCCGCGCCATCTGAAGCGCCTCGCGCGCGTCGATGCCCACGTTCTGGGTGCGTCGCATCGATGAACGGATCGGCCGATCGCATGCTGTTCGCGCGGGAAATCGGCGCGACGATCACTTCGGCGAAGGAAGTCGCGCTTGCGCGAGGCGTTGAGACGACGTGTGCGCCGGGTTGTCCGCGATGTGAGGATTTTGTGATCCGGTATCCGGACACGCCCTAGATCGCCGCGCACAGACCGGGACTCGCGCTCGTTCGTTCCAAACTCAGAATTTCCCCACTCGAATAGGCGCCTCGCATCTCGCGAGGCGTTTCTTCTTTCAGAGTTATCTGTATGAATTTTCAGTTAAGGATGGCTGAAAATTCGGAGTTCTCTGCCGCTAAGCAGTGGCGCGCAGACGCTGACCCCGCCGACTCAATCCCGAAAAGAATCATGAATAAGGGTTTTTACAAACTCGTCTATAGCCGCGTGCGGCATATGCTCGTCGCCGTCGCGGACTTCGCCAGCGCTCATCGCACCGCGCCCGGCGCGCGTCGTCCCGCGACGCGCTCTCATCACG
Source organism: Caballeronia sp. LZ028 (assembly GCF_031451415.1). Taxonomy (NCBI): domain Bacteria; kingdom Pseudomonadati; phylum Pseudomonadota; class Betaproteobacteria; order Burkholderiales; family Burkholderiaceae; genus Caballeronia; species Caballeronia sp. LZ028. The sequence goes on from NZ_JARUXN010000003.1 coordinate 1,179,031, forward strand.
CCGGGACCGTGCCCGCATTGCGCGCGCTCGTTCTCGCCGCGATGGTCCTTATCGGCAATGTCATCCTAAGCGCGCCGTCAATTGCGCAGATAGTCGCGGTGCCCGGCTCGGGCGCTCAAGTCATACAGACGCAAAACGGGTTGCCGCAAGTCAATATCTCGCGACCCAGTTCGGCGGGCGTGTCGGTCAACAATTATTCACAATTCGACGTCCAGCGCCAGGGCGCGATCCTGAATAACGCTGCAACCATCATCACGCAGACGGGCGCGGGGCCGATGTCTGTCGCGGTGTCGGGCACGCTCGACAATTCGAACGGCGGCAGGCTGGAGAGCAACAGCACCGACCTTAACGGCACGCCGGGAAGCGGCAACGTCACTATTGCCGGCTCGAACGTGAACGCAAGCGACGTAGTGCTGGCGGCGGCCAATCAGGTCAACCTGATCCATTCGACGGATACGGACAGTACGCGCAGCAGCAACGAATCGAAGAGCGGCAGCGTCGGCGTGTCGTTTGGGTCCCAGGGGTATGGGATCTCGGCCTCGGGGAGCCGCGCACATGGCGATGCCAACGCGGATTCGGCGGCGCAGAATAATACGCATATCAGCGGCGCTAATAGTGTAAGCATCGTGTCGGGTGGCGATACGAACATCAAGGGCGCGACGGTCGATGGCGGGCAGGTGTCGGCGTTGATCGGCGGCAATCTGAACATCGAGTCGGTGCAGGATACGAGCCACAGCGCGGCGCATCAGGCGAGTCAGAGCGCCGGTGTCAGCATCAGCCAGGCGGGCGGCAGCGCGAGCTACAGCCAGCAGAAGGGCGACGCGCATGGTGACTATGCGGGCGTTGAGGAACAGTCAGGCATCCATGCGGGTGCGGGCGGGTTCGACATCAACGTGAAGGGGAATACCGACCTGAAGGGTGCGTATATCTCGAGCGATGCGGAGGCCGCAAAGAACACGCTCACGACGGGCACCCTGAGTTTCAGCGATATCGCGAACGCGTCGAACTACGATGCGAAGAGCAGTGGGTTCAGCGCAGGCGGGTCCATGGGGGCACCGAACAGCGCGAAGGCCAATGGTGTGACGGCGGTATCCGATGGCGGGGGCGTCTCGCCGATGATCTCGCAGAACGACAGCGGCAACGAGCACGCGACGACGAAGAGTGGGATCAGTGCTGGGACGATCTTCGTCGGCGCTGCTATGGTATTCGTTGGTTACCTAGTCATCGAAAAGCTTCTAAGTTAGAAACATGAAACGACAAACCCGGCCGCAGCCGGGTTTGTCGTTTGTAGCGTCGTTCAAGCTGTACGGCCCCGCCCACCCGGTGCGTCTGCTGCGCTCGGGCTTCAGCCCTACGGGCTTACGCTCCGTGCTCGCAGCCGCCCCTCCCGTCCGCCCCCGTGGGGCTCCCCATCTTGCGCCGCTGCGCGGCGAAATCAACAGCACAAGAAAAGCGCGGTTTGGCATGCGGTGCAAGCCTAAAACCCGTCTTGCACCGCATGTCCGAGCGTCTAAGAACCTGTGGCCGTCAAGGCCAAGCCCTTCGGGCGCTGCGCGGCCTTGACGGGTTCGGCGTGGTCGGTGTGCGGAGGCCGAGTTCCGCCGCGTCTGCCGTCGCACTTCGTGCGCCGTCAGCCACGGCGGGACGAATGGTTCGTCATGCTGGTTAATTGAGATGGACGCAGAGCGTCATCTGGCAAACTCGCGTCTTGAGGCCCAAAACCGCGTCGGGGGAAAAAGTTGCAGGGTGTCAGGTGCGTCGGAAAAAATCGGGTTGCAAGTGGTTGGCGCGTCAGGAGAAATTGCGATTCGACAACGGCGGGCGCGTCGGGCGTTGGCAAGTGGAAGGAAGGTGGCGAGTATCGGGTTGCGATGCATATCGCCGGTGGGGCGGCGGTGGCGGGACTGGGTGGGGGAAGTGTTGCGAGCGCGGCGCAGGGTGCGGCAGGAGCGGGAATATCGGCGGCGGCGGGTAAGCTCAATGAGTTGAGTCACGACATCGCGGCATCGAGTCCGACCGGCAACGCGGATGCGGATCGGGCGCTGGGTAACATCATTGCGAACGTGCTTGCGACGGGCGCGGGAGCGGCGGTGGGAGGTTCGACGGGAGCGGCCACTGCGTCGAGCGTCGATTTATACAATCGGTCCGCTCATGATGGTGCAGGCGGTGACAAGAAGCCGAAGGATCTGGTTGCGCAGGTGTGCCCGGCCACCGTGCAATGTAGTGACGCAATGCTGAGTGCTGCGATTCAGGCGCAAGGGAACGTGGCACAGCAGGCGTCGGGGGCGATATCACCGAATTATGCGACTGTCAGTGCTTCATCGTTATCGGGCAGTGTTGGAGGTGCGGTTAACCTTTACGATGGGACAAGATACGTATCTGCTGGGGTTACCCAGACGTTCCCACCGGGTTCTTGGTCTCCCGGCTTTACAAGCAGCCTTGGCTGGATATTCGGTGCGCGCGATGCAAGCTCAACGAATGCATTTATGAACGGAGACGGAAATCAGGCATTTGTTTCCATTCCGACTCCATGGAAAGTCAATGCGTTCGGTGCGGTAACGCATGCCTACGGAGGAGCGACGGCGGTCGAAATAGGGGTAACGACGCCGTCAGGATTTACGTTTGGCGTTACTCCGTGGAGCCACTCCGTTCCGATAGGAGGTTCCAAGCAATGAAGGGGGTTTTATGAGAGGACCCACTGACGAAGAGTGGAAGCGTATGAGTCCAGGAGAGCGGCGCGCCTACTACGTATTTGGAGCGATCGTTCTGGTCATCTTGGGAAGTTTGTTGATTGAAAAGCTTCTAAGTTAGAAACATGAAACGACAAACCCGGCCGCAGCCGGGTTTGTCGTTTGTAGCGTCGTTCAAGCTGGCGTAATGATGAGCCGTCCGTCTTCCACCTGAACGCACACGCGGCTGCGCGGTTTGAAGCCGGCCTGAGCAAGCCACTTGCCCATGAGCCGGATGTACGGCACGGGAATGGGCCGTTCGTACTTGCCACGATTGTGAGCGGTCTTGATGTCGCACTCACGCATAGCGGCGTCGCAGATCATGAAGCGTTGGGAAACGCTCAAGTTTGATTTAAGATCGGTATCAGCCATGATTAGCTCCCTAATTGAGCTGGTTGTGGTCAGCGGGTCGTATCGGTTGCAGCCGTTACGGCCCGCGCTTCGTTTACGGGTTGAAACTCTCCTCTTTAGCGGCTTTTGCGCGGCTTGCGTTCGGCGGTTTCGGCTGCCGTGACGCGCGCAATCGCGCCGGTCACTTGGCTCTTGACGATCAGCGCATCAAGTAGTTCGCGAGCGAGCTGCTGCTCGTGCTCGGACATGCGCGAAATCGTTTCGAACTGATAGCGCAGCGCCTCATCGGGGCCGCGTTCGCCTTCATCAAACACCAGTGCATCGGCGCTCACGCCTAGCGCAACAGCCAGTCTTCGAATCGTATCAAGAGTGGGTTGTGAAGCGCCGCCTTCGTAGCGGTGAACCTGAAGCACGGACAGTCCGACGGCATCGGCCAAGCGATACGTTCCGGCTCGGGTACGCGAACAAGAGCCTGACGTATCGCTTGCCGCCGAGTTACTCGCGCGAAGGAAAGGAAGTGCGCGCGAAGTTGCAGCGTGTGGGCGTGTATCGGGAATCGGGCCATGAACACTTGAACGGGTGTCTGGTGGTGCCGGTGGCGGATCTCGATTCGGGCGCGGGGTTTGGCACAGTCCGACAGATGTACGGGCGTCGGATCGCAGCGGGTCACAAGATTCCGGCGAGCCAGCCGCGGCATATGTACCCGGCGTCGCGCTCATAGCAAGCCAAGCGGCGGACCTACCGTTATCGCATGGCGGTGCTCGCCCCTACCCTCTCGTTGCTGGTTCCCGGTGGCAAGCCATCCGTTCCGCTACGTAACGACATTCCACCGCCAATATTTACCGGGCACACTCTTCCGCGTCGATGACATCGCGATCGGCAACGCTGGAACGCGCGCGGCTTCGACGGCAAGCAGATGCTAACGGGCGAGCGCGACTTCCACTGGCGTAACGAAATGCAAGCGCCGCTCGGGCAGTCGCGCCAATCTCTCTACCCGATCATCGACCGTCCGCGATGACCACCTCGCGCCTCCCGTCAGCCCAAGCCACATGCATGTCGCAAACACGGCCTTGCATATTCCCCGCTGCCGTCCTATCCGGACAACCGATAACGCCCGCAAGCCCCTCGTCAAACGCCCCTCCGATTTCCTTCGTGTATCCTCTCGGGCATGGCGACGACCCTGAAAACACCGGAAAACGCATCAGACACCGACGCGGCGAACCAGCCGATCGAAGTGCGCTTTCGCATGCGCGTCACGAAAGGCGAGACCATCGCCATCGGTCCGGGCAAGGTGTCGCTGCTCGAAGCGGTGCGCAAGCACGGCTCGATATCGGCGGCGGCGCGCAGCCTCGACATGTCGTACCGGCGCGCGTGGCTGCTCATCGACGAGCTCAATCGCTCGCTCAAATCGCCCGCGACCATCTCCGAACAAGGCGGGCAAAGCGGCGGCGGCTGCGTGCTGACGCCCGTCGGCGAAAGCATCGTGCGGCTTTATCGCGATGTCGAAACACAGGCGCAAGCCGCGTGCGCCGAGCAGATCGAATCGCTCACGCAGTTGCTCAAGCCCTAACCGTGTCGTAAGCAGAACGCCGACGGCGGCGGCGCGCTCGCCTGACCGCCACGCGCGCGAATCGTGAGCCGTCCGACGAACTCCACGAAACTCGCGACGCTCGCGGTGCGCAACGGCGAATACTCGACGCCATGCCGGTCGCAGACGCGCTTGAGCATGCTCATCGAATCGTGATCGATGCAATCGACGGGAAACAGCACGACATCCGCGTTCGGCAGCGCGGCCGCGAGCAAGCCCTTGCGATCTTCGATGCCGCCGTCATGGACGATCAGCTCGCCGCCCGCGGCCTCCACCAGCGCCTTCAGCACCGCATTCGAATTCGGCCTTCCGCCGACATAGACGATACGCCTGCCGCTCACCCATTCCATCGCGCGTCGGCGCACGTCGGGGCGATCGCAGGCACCGAGCGTCGCGCGTTCCAGCGCCGCGCACTCGGCCTGTACGACCTTCAGCAGCGCCTGAACTTCGCCCAGCTTGTTGCGCAATGCGCGTGTCTCGTCCTCGTCCCGGAGCGCGCGCTGCTCGGCGGCTTCGCGGCGGCTCGTGTGCAGCGCGAGCCTGCATTCACCGTCCTCGATTTTTTCGCGCAGGCGCTCGACTTCGGCTGCGAGCTGCGCCGTCGGCAAATCCGCCTTGCGTTGCCCGAACGCTGCGAGTTGCAGCGCGTGCTCGCTCGCCTGTCTGACGGACGCATCGCGTTCCGCGCTCAGTTCGAAAAGACGCGCCTGCTGCCGATCGATCTTTTCCCTAAGCTCCTGATTCTCCGCTTCGAGCGCGACGAGCCGCCGGATATCCGCGCGATTCGCCGCGCCGACGAGATGCGACAGCATATGAAGTTCGCCGAACGCGGACTGGCGCACTGCAATCGTCGCGTGCGGATGCGACATCACCGCCCAATACGCGGGCGGAATATCGCCGGACTTCAGCGCCTCGTTCCACAGATCGAGCAGCGCCTGCGTATCGCGCGCGGCGTCGAAACGGCGGATCGCGCCTGAATAGCGTTCGTCGAGCGCCTTGTTCAGCGCCTTCGCGCCCGCGCCGCCCGCGATCGCGAGTTCGACAGCGGCGTGATGAATCTCCAGATCACTCGCGTGATGGCGGTCGAGATCGGTGAATTTGGGCACGAGCTTGCGTAGCTCGCCCGTCGAAAGACAAGTGCCGATCACCGAGCAATGCAGATGCGAATCCAGTTCGGCAAGACGCGCGCGACGACGCGAGGCGCGAAGATCGGATTCGGTCGGCTGACAGCACGCATCGCATAGGCCGGGCGCGCTCGAGCGTGCAAGTTGAAACGGAGGGGTCCGCATGATCACCTCGTGCTTTCGTGTTCCGCAATATACCATCGAATATAACGATGACTCAAAGCCGAGGCGATGCGCGAGTCGAGGGCCGTATCCCGCGCGCGCGGTCCGGACACGGCGTATCCTTGTGTCCTTCGGCGCGTCAGGCCGGCCGGACAAGGCCGCGTCCGCAAGGCACGCAGCCGGACATTTCCCATCGCGACGAATTGCTCAACAGGAGAATCTGAATGGCCAGGGTTGAAGTCAAGGTTCCGCAGCTTTCCGAATCCGTCACCGAAGCGACGATGTTGCCGTGGAAGAAAAATGCGGGCGACGCCGTGGCGCAGGACGAAATCCTCATCGAGCTGGAAACGGACAAGGTCGTGCTCGAAGTGCCCGCGCCATCGGCCGGCGCGATCGTGGAAGTGCTGAAGAAAGCAGGCGACATCGTTCACGCGGACGAAGTCATCGCGGTCATCGATACGGACACGAAGGCATCGGCATCGGCGCCCGCGTCTGCACCCGCTCCCGCTCCCGCGTCTGCCCCGGCGCCTGCGCCTGAAAAGCCCGCCGCCGCGTCAGGTCAGAAGGCCGATTTCGACGTGATCGTCATCGGCTCCGGGCCCGGCGGCTATATCGCCGCGATCCGCGCCGCGCAGCTCGGCCGCAAGGTGGCGTGCGTCGAGGAATGGATCAACGACGCCGGCAAGCCGAAACTCGGCGGCACCTGTCTGAACGTCGGCTGCATTCCGTCGAAGGCGCTGCTCGCGTCATCGGAGCAATTCGAGAAGGCGCAACTCCATTTCGACGAGCTCGGCATCAACCTGGACAACCTTTCCGTCGATGTCGGCAAGATGGTCGGCCGCAAGGAAGCGATCGTCGAGAAGATCACGGGCGGCGTCGAGTTCCTCTTCCGCAAGAACAAGATCACCTGGATCAAAGGTCACGGCAAGCTCGCGGGCAAGGACGGCGCGAACTTCAGGATCGACGTCGGCGGTGAAACGCATACCGCGCAGCATGTGATCATCGCGACGGGCTCGAAGGCGCGGCATCTGCCGAACGTGCCGGTCGACAACAAGATCGTCTCCGACAACGAAGGCGCGCTCGCCTTCACGTCCGTGCCGAAGAAGCTCGCCGTGATCGGCGCGGGCGTGATCGGGCTGGAGCTCGGCTCCGTGTGGCGCAGGCTGGGCGCGGAAGTGACGATTCTCGAAGCGCTGCCCGAATTCCTCGGCACGACCGACTCCGCGCTGCAAAAGGAGGCCGCGAAGCTCTTCAAGAAGCAAGGTCTCACGATTCATCTCGGCGTGAAAATCGACGGCGTGAAGACGACGGATTCGAGCGTCTCGATCTCCTACAAGGACAAGGACGGCAACGCGCAGACGCTCGACGCGGATCGTCTGATCGTGTCGATCGGCCGCGTGCCGAACACGGACGATCTCGGTCTCGATTCCATCGGCTTGTCGGTCGATGAACGCGGCTTCATTCCCGTCGACGGCCATTGCGCGACGAAAGTCCCGAACGTCTACGCGATCGGCGATGTCGTGCGTGGCCCGATGCTCGCGCACAAGGCGGAGGACGAAGGCGTGCTGGTCGCGGAGATCATCGACGGGCAGAAGCCGCACATCGACTACAACTGCATTCCGTGGGTGATCTACACGCATCCGGAAATCGCGTGGGTCGGGCAGACGGAGCAGGCGCTGAAGGCGGAAGGCCGCGCATTCAAGGCCGGCCAGTTTCCGATGCTCGCCAACGGCCGCGCGATGGGCATCGGCGAAACGGACGGCTTCATCAAGATCCTCGCCGATGCGAAAACCGACGAGATTCTCGGCGTGCACATCATCTCGGCGAACGCGTCGGATCTGATCGCGGAAGCCGTCGTCGCGATGGAGTTCAAGGCGGCGAGCGAGGATATCGGGCGCATTTGCCACCCGCATCCGTCGCTGTCGGAAGTGATGCGCGAAGCGGCGCTCGCCGTCGACAAGCGCGCGCTGAATATCTAAACGCGCCGCGCCATCCACACGCGCAACAGCGAGTAAAGCCGGTCGATGTCGATCGGCTTCGCCAGATAATCGCTCGCGCCCGCCGCGAGACATTGCTCCTGATCGTCCTTCATCGCCTTCGCGGTGATCGCGATCACCGGCAGCTTCTTGAAGCGCGCGTCCTCGCGGATACGCCGCGTCGCTTCGAGTCCGTCCATGCCGGGCATCATCACGTCCATCAACACGACGTCGATGTCCGGATTCTTGTCGAGCGCCTCGATTGCCTCGAAACCGTTGCGGCCGATATCCACCTTCAATCCCTGATGCTCCAGCGCGCTCGATAGCGAGAAGATGTTGCGAATGTCGTCGTCGACGAGCAAAACGCGGCGGCCATCCAGCACGCGGTCGCGCGAGCGCGAAACATGCAGCATCGCCTGACGATCCGCGGAAAGATCCGTCTCGACCTTGTGCAGGAACAGCGTGACTTCATCGAGCAGACGCTCGGGCGAACGCGCGCCCTTGATGATGATCGACTGCGAGTAGCGCATCAGTTCCGCTTCCTCGTCGTGCGTCAGATTGCGGCCCGTGTAGACGATCACCGGCGGGAACGAATACGCGTCGATCGCGGCCATCTGGCGCAAGAGGTCGCCGCCCTGCATATCGGGCAGCTTCAGGTCGATGATCATGCAATCGAAGATCGTCGTCTTCAGCAGTTCGAGCGCGTCGCGGCCGAACTCGACCGGCGTGATCTCCACGTCCGTATCGCTGATGAGTTCGACGATGCTCTGACGCTGACGCGCATCGTCCTCGACGAGCAGCACGCGCTTGATCTTCTGGCTGCTCTTCTCTTCGAGGCGCTGGAAAATCGCCGTCAGTTGCTCGCGCGTCGTCGGCTTCACCGCGTAACCGATCGCGCCGAGATGCAGCGCGGCCTCACTTCTGTCCGACGCCGACACGACATGCACCGGAACGTGCCGCGTCTTCGGATTCGCCTTCAGTTCCTGCAGCAGCACGAGCCCCGAGCGGTCGGGCAAGGCGATGTCGAGCAGGATCGCGTTGGGCGCGCTGTCCTGCGCGAGCTTGAGCGCCTCGCGCGCCGTGCCGCTCACGATGCATCGATAACCCAGTTCGTGCGCCAGATCGAGCAGCACTTGCGCGAAGCCCGGCTCGTCTTCGACCACGAGCACGAGACGTCGCCCGGGCGTGACATCGAAGCGATCGTCGTCGATGACGTGGAGCGCTTCGATCGGCGCCTCTTCTTCGACGACCACGGGCGCGGGCGCTTCCGCTACGGCGCTCGGCAACGCGTCGGACGCGCCGTAGACGAGCGGCATCGTCAGCGTGAACGTGCTGCCGGCGCCCTGCGCGCTGCGCACCGCGATATCGCCGCCGAGCAGATGCGCGAGACTGCGCGAAATCGACAAGCCGAGACCCGTGCCGCCGTAGTGACGGCTCGTGGTGCCGTCGGCTTGCTGGAACGCTTCGAAGATCGCTTCGAGCTGATCCGGCGCAATGCCGATGCCGGTATCCGTCACGACGAACTGCACCGCGCCCTCGCCTGCGCGCTTGAGCGTGAGCGAGACCGCGCCCGCATCCGTGAACTTGACCGCGTTCGACAGCAGGTTCTTCAGAATCTGTTCGAGACGGCGGAAATCGGTCGTGAGCGTCGGATAGTCGTCGATATCGTTGCGCAGTTCGAGCCGGAGCTTCTTCTGCCGCGCGAGCGGATCGAAGGTGCGCGCAAGCGAATCCATGATGCGCTGCAAGGACACGTCCTCGATATGCAGATCGAGCTTGCCCGCCTCGACCTTCGAGAGATCGAGAATGTCGTTGATGAGATTGAGCAGATCGTTGCCCGCGGAATAAATCGTCTGCGCGTACTTGACCTGGTCTTTCGTCAGATTGCCGGGCTTGTTCTCCGACAGCAGCTTCGCGAGAATCAGCGAACTGTTCAGCGGCGTGCGCAGTTCGTGCGACATGTTCGCGAGAAACTCCGACTTGTAGCGGCTCGCGCGCTGCAGCGCTTCGGCGCGCGTTTCGAGTTCGCCCTGCGCGGCATTGAGCGCGACGTTGCGTTCGTCGAGCACGCGCGCCTGTTCCGCGAGCCGATCGTTGGTCTGTTCGAGTTCGGCCTTCTGATTCGCCAGATAAACGTGCGCCTGCGAAAGCGCGGTCGTCTGCTGTTCGAGTTCCTCGTTGGTCGTGCGCAGTTCTTCCTGCTGCATCTGCAGCTCTTCGTTCAACTGCTGCGTTTCTTCGAGCACGCGTTGCAGGCGCTCGCGATACTGCGCCGCCTCGACGAAATCGCCGATATTCCCCGCAATCGACTTCAGGAACTGCTCGTCGCGTTCGGTCAGCTTGTGCATCGCGCCCAGTTCGATGGCGCCGTTCGCCTGGCCTTCGTTCTCTATCGGCACGATCGCGAGACTCGCGGGCGCGCTCGCGCCGAGCGCCGATGTCACCTTCCAGTAACCAGCGGGCACGTCGTTCATGCTCGTCAGCTTGCGCGCGTGCACCGCCTGCCCGACGAGGCTTTTCACGCCCGCGAGCGATTCGGGAACCGGCGCGCTGTCGGGATCGAAGCCGAAGCTCGCGGTGCGCTTCAACGCGCCGTCGGCTTCGAGCACATAGAACGCGCCCATCGAAATCTTCAGGTAATCCGCGAGAAAATCGAGGATCGTCTGACAAAGCTGATCGAGCGATTGCCGGCCGATGACTCTCTCTGCAAGCCGCGTCTGCCCTTCGCGCAGCCAGGCCTGTTCCTGAAGCGCGCGCGTCTGCCGTTCCTGCTCGCCGATCGCCGCGCCGAACGCGCTGGAAAGCTGCATCAATTCGCGTCTGCCGAAGATTGCGAGAATCACGGACAGCGCGAGACTCAGGATCAGGAAGACGACGACGGTGATCGTCGTGAGCTGTTTCGCCGATTCCACGCGCTGCAGCCGCAAGGCCTGCTCGATGTTGAGAAACGCGAAAAGCTCGCGCTCGGTCTCCGCGCGTTCGGCCGATCCGCGCCCCGCGCGCACCAGCGGAACGGAATCCTGCGCGCGGCGGCGGGCATCGATGAGCTCGTCGGCGACCTTGTCCCACTGCGTCTGCAAGGCGCGAATGCGAATCAGGCGATCGACTTGCGGCGCGTTGTCGGAGACGAGATCGGCGAGCGTGTCGATATCGGCGCTGAGCTTCGGCTTCGCGGTGTCATACGGCGCGAGAAAGCTCTCGTCGCCGGTAATCAGATAGCCGCGAATCGCGCTTTCCTTCTCGCTGACGAGCCGGCCGATTTCCTGCGCATTGCCGATCACGCGCTCCGAATGCTCGACCCAGTTGATGCCCGACAGCAGATACAGCACGAGCGCGACGAACGCGACGGCCGTCACGACGCCCGTTCCGAGCGGCAGCGCGATGTTGCGAAAGAGGATGCGACGAAAGCTGGCCTCGTCGACGCCGGACCGCAATGGCATAAACAGCTCCGATGTGGCGTGAAGGTCGCGTGCCGGGCAGATGTCTGGAAGCGGCCCGCACGACGGCGACGATCGCGAAAGTTGTAGTTCTTGTTTCAGCCGCTGCGCATGATACCCGGTTCGCCCGCGCCGCGTAGCGGGCCTCCGGCACGCTCGCGAAGCGTCGCATCGCTTCCTTTCAGCACATTCGTTCGAATGCTTTCATCGCGCTGAACGCCTGTGCGGAGCGCCCGCTCAGCGCGCGTCGAGAACTATTTTTTTCCGCATTGCGTTTATTAATTATAGGTACATATAATAAACCAGCGTCGAAACCGGTGGGCCCCCGCTTCGCGTGAACACCGGCATGTCGCCGGCCTGGTGACAATGGACGGCGAAGCGCCGTCGACAACGAGGAGTTGGTCATGTCGCAAGCAGAGCTTCACACCGGCCCGGCATTCCCGCCGCGCGCCGGGCATTCGACGGCGTCCGATCGGGGCGATGCGTGGAGCGGGAGCGTGCCTGTCGAGGAGTTCATCGACGCGCACCGCTTCTCGCGCTTTCAATGGACGCTGATGGGCGTGTGCTTTCTGATCGTGCTGATCGACGGAATGGACACGGCAGCCATCGGTTATATCGCGCCGGCGCTCGTCAAGGGCTGGGGCATCACGAAGGGCGCGCTCGCGCCCGTTCTAAGCGCCGCGCTCTTCGGGCTCGCGGCGGGCGCGGTCGTTTCCGGGCCGGCGGCGGATCGCTTCGGACGGCGCGCGGTGCTCATCGCCGCGACCGCCTTCTTCGGCGCGATGAGTCTCGCGACCGCGTTCTGCGGCTCGGTCGAATCGCTCGTCACGCTGCGCTTTCTGACCGGCATCGGTCTGGGCGCGGCGATTCCGAACGCGATCACGCTCGTCTCCGAATACGCGCCGGCAAAGAGCCGCTCGATCATCGTCAACACGACGTATTGCGGCTTCACGGTCGGCGCGGCGCTCGGCGGCTTCATTTCATCGTGGCTGATTCCCGCATTCGGATGGCATAGCCTTTTCGTCGTCGGCGGCGTGGTGCCGCTCGTGCTCGCGCTGTTCGTCGCGATGCTCGTTCCGGAATCGGTGCGCTATCTCGTCAAGCGCGGCGCGTCCAAAGAGAAAATCTGGGCGCCGCTTTCGAGGATCGCGCCGCTCGATCTCGCGCGCATCGATTCGTTTCGTCTGTCCGAGCGCACGCAAACGCACGCGAAATCGTCGGTCGGCGCGATTCTCTCGCGCAATTTCGTCGTCGGCACGCTGATGCTGTGGCTCGTGTACTTCATGGGCCTCGTCATCTTCTATCTGCTGATGAGCTGGATGCCGCTGCTCATGAACGAAGCCGGCTTCACGCCCGAGCGCGCCGCGCTGCTCACCGCGCTCTTTCCGCTCGGCGGCGGCATCGGCACGATCGCATCGGGGTGGCTGATGGATCGCTGGAACGCGAACGTCGTCGTGATGCTCGGTTATCTGCTGACCGCCGTGCTGATCTTCGTGGTCGGGCAGGCGATCGGCAGCATCGGGCTCGTGAGCGCGCTGATCTTTCTCGCCGGCACGACGATGAACGGCGCGCAATCGTCGATGCCCTCGCTCGCCGCGATGTTCTATCCGACGCAAAGCCGCGCAACCGGCGTTTCGTGGATGTATGGCGTCGGGCGCTTCGGCGGCATCGCGGGCGTCGCGCTCGGCGGATTGTTCGCGCAGTGGAAGCTCGGCCTGCCGGCGGTGTTCGCGCTGCTCGCCGTGCCCTCGGTGATCGCGGGCATCGCGCTGTTCGTCAAGCTGAAGGCGCACCCGGAGACGGAACGCGCGTGATTCTCGCGGGCCGCGCACGACGCGCGGTCCGCATCATCTCTTTGAAACGACAGGAAGCAAAGATGAGTCAGGAACTGGAAGTGTTGACCGGCAAGCTGCATGGCCTCACCGCCGCGCTCAGCGTGATCGCGGCGGCGTTGCCGCAACAGGCATCGGCGGATGTGCAGGAAACATTGCGCGACATGATCGGCGAAACGGCATCGTCGGACTTGCCCGGCGCGACGCTCGCATCGATGCATTCGACCATCGCGCAAGTGATCGAGTCGATGGAAATCGGTTTGCGGCGCTGAACCTTGCTTTTATGCGGCGCGTGCGGGGCGCGTCGTCTTCGGCTTCGCGACCTTCTTCGCGCTGGCCGGAGATGACGCGCTCGCCTGCGCCTCCAGACCGCCGACGATGAAGTTCGTCAACTGCTCCAGCGTTTCGTTCGCGTCCCACGGATCGCACGCGCCCTTGGCGAGCACGTCGAGACGATGCGTGTCGGAGAACGCGTAGAGATACGCGCCGATCATCATGGTCACACGCCAGTAGAGATCTTTCGCGGGCAGGCCGGGCAGCGCGGCGCGCAGCGCTTCGACGTAGGCATCGGTCGAATCGCCGTAAGCGGTGCTGCGCAGGCTGTACGAGATTTCGGGCGGCTCCGTGTGCAGGCGCGCCTGCAGACGAATGAACGCGCGGCCGCCGTCCGTCTTGCGCAGCGCGACGAGCGGCAGCAGAAACGCGCGCACGATATCGCGCACGTTCGCCTCTTTTCCATCGATCAGTTCATTGAGCAGCGTCACGCGCTCTTCGGAGATCAGCATCGCGCGGCGCAGGAACACCTGCTCGAAAAGCTGCTGCTTGGTGCCGAAGTAATACGTGATGAGCGCCTGCGTGACGCCGCACGACGCGGCCACTTCCTTGAGCGATGTGCCCGCGTAACCGCGCTGCGAGAAATCGACCTCGGCTGCGTCGAGGATGTTCTCACGTTGATTGATATTGCCCGCCGGGCGGCCAAGCCGCTTGCGCTTGCTCGATGCGCCGTGTGCGCGGACGTGAGTGGTGTCGTCTTTCGTCATGCCTGAGCGATACTGCCGATGAAGTGAGAAGCCGGTTCGCTTCGTATTCTACGGGCGTTTGAGGCATGCTCCAGCGAATTCGTCGGAAAAGGCGAAGTGGCCCGCGCGCCGTTCGAAGCGAACGGGCCACGTCAATCGGCGCTAGTTGCAATATCCCTGCGATGCGTACGTGCCGCCGCCCGGCGCGGCGGTCGAACACAGCGTGTTCAGCAGCGACGCGATGTTGCCTGCTCCGTAATTGCCATAAGTCGCGTTCGGATACTGCGTGTTCTGACGGAACTGCGACGCATAGTTGTCCTTGATCGCGTTCGGATCGGACGAGCCCCAGGACGTCACGCCGATGATCGACAGATTCGACGCATTGCCGATGACCGCGCCCCCGGAAAGCACGGCATCGCGCGGCCTGAAGTTGACGATCCACGGTCCGCCGCTTGCGCCGCTCGTGAGATTGCTGCCCTGCCAGAGTTGCGATGCGCCGCTCACGGTCGTCGTATAGGCCGGGCCATCGGTGCGCTGCATGATCGCGCCGCCGTCGAGCAAGGTCGGATAGCCGAAGGTCGTGACGGCGGCTGTCTGAAGATTCCCGGTCTTCGGCGACGATATGAAGGAATAGTTGTTCCAGCCATAGCTCAAATAGCCGGTGATATCGCCGATAAACTGATTCGACGCGTTCTTTGCGATCGCGATCACGGCGATGTCGTTGTTGCGCGCCGAGCCCGAGCCGGTATCGGTGCCGTTCGCCCACGCCGATGGCCGCACGAGCGCCGCCCAGTTCCACGTTCCATAAGGCGCGATCTGAGCAGACGTGGCGCCGGACGCGCCGTAGTGTCCGGGGCGGAATTGCCAGTTCGAGAACAGCGAACTTCCGCTGCCGAAGCTCTGGATGCAGTGCGCCGCCGTGACGATCACACTTCTGCGAATCAGGCTCGCGGTGCAGTAGCCGGCGCTGAAGGTGAGCTTGCCGATCGCCCGATACGGATACGTCGTGCTGAGATAGTTCGCGCTCGTGGTGCCCGCCGCGCTCTGGTTGCCGTCCTGCACGCGGCCGGTCGAATAGGGTATGCCGAAGGTGCCATACGCTCTCGTCTGCGCATTGCTCACGATGCCGGCCGGCGTATTGACGCCCGGCGTATAAGGCCCGGCGCTGGTTTCCGGCATGATCGCGGATGTGTCCGGCGGCGCGAGCACATTGACGACCGGCTTAAGATTCGACAGATCCGCCGGCGCCTCGCGCGATGCCGCCGGATTCGGATTCACCACGGCTTCGTCGTCTGCATGAGCGACGCCTGCGCTCGCCATCGACAGAGCGACAAGCGCCGTCGCCTCCACGCACGCGACTCGTTTCGATCTCTTCATGACACCCTCCGGTTGAAAGATACGATGTGTCGGCTGACGCATCGATCCGCCGTTCTTTGGTATTCCTAAGTCTTATGAACAACACTGGGCCGGCTTGTCGATCTTGCGTTCGTGTTCTGATTCGTCGGATGCTTGGCTGCGCGCTTTGCTTCGACGAATGCGCGCGCGTCTATGCAATAGATCAGGAAAGCGAACGATAAATAACTCTAGTTCAAATTTGCGCCAATCTCGATCCCGGTCTTTGATCAGCGGATAGAGACGATATCCCCGTCCGATTGACCGGTCGTGCGCTCGGAGTGCGGTCTACGGCACAGAGCGCGTTTGACGCTTCGCATCCATACAGATAGCCTACATTCACCTTTCTACGGAAGCCAGCAACGGGTGCGCGATACGCGTGACATTCGGCATCGCGAAGATTCATCGACATGCGATGCATCTGCTGGCTGGCCGCCGCGCCTGCGCGCGATTCTGACGTGCAAGACCGGGACGAGCGTATGAACTACGACGCTTCCGGCCGTCCGCAAACGTTCTCTGAGCGCTCGCGCACTGCGCGAAATGACGACGCCCTCGCGCCCGGTTAATTACCGCACAGAACGCACCGTACAGCCTGTCATTCTTGCCCCACATCGCGTTCGACTCTGCATCCGACGCGTGGCGAAGAAACACTACAAGGGGCACAAATGAGCAATCCTAAAAAATTCAAATTGAATACTGCTATCAAACTCAGCGTCATCGTGATCGCGGCGGCCATGTCGAATTTCGCGTCCGCGCAAACGACGGGGAATCCTTGCAACCAGACTTCCGAGGGATGCGTGCCGCTCGGCACGAGCGCCGTGATGATGGTTGCGGCGGCGGACTCGCAGACGCGCGTATCGCCGACGACGGATCCGACCGTCGAAACGGTGTCGGCGGTCGTGCCGTTGCTCGAGGGCGGTCGCGGTGGCGAGGGATCGCCTGGAGCGGCTTCGGGCGGCGGAAATTCGAGTGGCTCGGGATCGGGTGCGGGTGCGGGCGCGGGCGCGGGCGGCGGTCAAGGCTCGTCCAGCAGCGGTCCGGGCGCGACGGCGGGGGCTGGCGGAAGCACGAGCGGCGG
Organism: Caballeronia sp. LZ028; assembly: GCF_031451415.1. NCBI lineage: Bacteria > Pseudomonadati > Pseudomonadota > Betaproteobacteria > Burkholderiales > Burkholderiaceae > Caballeronia > Caballeronia sp. LZ028. The sequence goes on from NZ_JARUXN010000003.1 coordinate 1,195,719, forward strand.
AGGCACCGGAACCGGCACAGGATCGGGTGGAACAGGTAACGGCAGTCAGGGCGCTGGAGATTCCGGTGGCGACTCCGGCGGAGACTCGGGCGGCGATTCGAGTGGACATGGGCACCATGGTCACGGGCACGGGCATGGCGATGGTGACGGCGACGGCGATGGGCATGGCCACGGTCATGGACATGGCCACGGCGATGGTGACGGTGATGGCCACGGTCATGGTCATGGTGATGGCCACGGCGATGGTCATGGTGACGGACACGGTGATGGCCACGGCGATGGACATGGTGACGGCCACGGCGACGGACACGGCGACGGACACGGTGATGGCCACGGGGATGGACACGGCGTAGGGCATGGCGACGGTCACGGCGATGGTCATGGTGACGGCCACGGCGTAGGTCACGGCGATGGCCATGGCGACGGCCACGGCGATGGTCATGGCGACGGCGGTCATGGCGGAGTTGGTCACGGAGACGGCGGTCATGGCGACGGCGGCCATGGCAACGGTTCGCCTGGCGGCCACGGTAGCGGTAACGGCAATGGCGGCGCAGCCGGTGGTCACGGTGGCGGCGGTCAAGGCGGTGGCAACGGCGGCAATGGCGGCGGCGGTCACGGCGGTGGTGGAAGCGGCGGCGGTAGCGGTGGCGGCGGCGGTCACGGTGGTGGTGGCAATGGCGGTGGCGGCAACGGCGGCGGCAATGGTGGCGGCGGTCACGGCGGTGGTGGAAACGGCGGTGGTGGCAGCGGCGGTGGCGGCAACGGCGGTGGCGGCAACGGCGGTGGCGGCAACGGCGGTGGCGGCAACGGCGGTGGCGGTCACGGCGGTGGCGGCAACGGCGGTGGCGGTCACGGCGGCGGCGGCAACGGCGGTGGCGGCAAC
>NZ_JARUXN010000003.1:1196701-1209377 GCF_031451415.1 Caballeronia sp. LZ028
GCGGCGGCGGCCCCGCCGGCGGCGGCCCCGGCGGCGGCGGCAACGGCGGTGGCGGCAACGGCGGTGGCGGCAACGGCGGCGGCAACGGCGGTGGCGGTCACGGCGGTGGCGGCAACGGCGGCGGCAACGGCGGCGGCGGTCACGGTGGTGGTGGCAATGGCGGCGGCGGCAACGGTGGTGGCGGCAACGGCGGTGGCGGCAACGGCGGCGGCGGTCACGGCGGTGGCGGCAACGGCGGCGGCGGTCACGGTGGCGGCGGCAATGGCGGCGGCGGCAACGGTGGTGGCGGCAACGGCGGTGGCGGTCACGGCGGCGGCGGTCACGGCGGTGGCGGCAACGGCGGCGGCAACGGCAGTGGCGGCAACGGCGGCGGCGGCAGTGGCGGCAACGGCGGCGGCGGCAGTGGCGGCAACGGCGGCGGCGGAAACGGCGGCGGTCACGGCGGCGGTGGCGGTCACGGTGGCGGCGGAGGCCACGGCGGCCGGTAACTTGGCAGCATGGCGCAAGGAAGAACCGATGCTCTTAACCCGGCATCGGTTTTTTCCTTTACTTGCCGTGAGCGCCTCGCGCGTATCCGCGATACCCGATCATCGATCGCATCGCGATCAGCGAAATCATCACGACGCGCGCAAACTGGGCCCTTCTCACCCACGACGAAGGATCGCGCCATGCCCTCTCACACTCTCGATCTGAACGGCCGCGTCGCGCTCGTGACGGGCGGCTCACGCGGCATCGGTCGCGCGATTTCGCTCGCTCTCGGCGCATCCGGTGCATCGGTAGCGGTGAACTATCGGCAGCGCGAAAACGAGGCCACCGGCGTGGTCGCGGAAATCGAGCGCGGCGGCAATCGCGCGATCGCGGTACGCGCCGACGTGTCGACAGGCAACGACGTCACCGCGATGATCGACGACATCGTTCAACGCCTCGGCCACATCGACATCTTGGTGAACAACGCGGGCACAGCGACGATGATCGATATCGACGATCTCACCGAAACCGAGTTCGACCGCACGCTCGCCGTCAATCTGAAGTCGGCGTTTCTCTGCACGCAAGCCGTGCTCAACGGCATGCGCGCGCGGCGCTGGGGACGCATCGTCAATCTGTCGTCGGCGGCGGCGCGCGGGCCGGGTCTGGTGGGCGTTCACTACAACGCATCGAAGGCGGGCCTCGAAGGTCTGACGCGCGGTTACGCCGCACGGCTCGCGCGCGATGGCATCACCGTCAACGCCGTCGCGCCCGGACCGATCGACACCGAAATGGCCGAACCGCTCAAGGCGTCGAACGTTGCGGAGCGGCTGCCCGTCGGGCGGCTCGGAGAAGCGGACGAAGTCGCGGACGTCGTGATGACGCTAATCGGCAACGCGTTCATCACCGGACAGACGATTCCGGTGAACGGCGGCGCCAGCTTCATCTGAAGAGACGCTGCTACACCCTCGGCGGGCCGACGTGCGTGACGACTTCCTTCACGCCCGGCGCGTTTTCGGCCGCGACGCGAACGGCCTTCGCTTCGTCGTCGTTCGTGACCGTCATCCACAGATGCACGGTCCCGTTTTCGACGATGACGTTCTCGCGAGCGAGCGCCCACGGATGGCCCGACATCGCCGCGATGACCGCCTCGCGGATCGAGTGATCGGTGATATCGGCATCGACGGGCAACTCGGGCGCCATTGTGACGAGCGCGCGAATCAGATTTGCGCGGCTCACCACGCCGACCACCTTGCCGTCGCGCAGCACCGGCACGCGCTTGATGCGCTTGCGTTCGAGCAGCTCGGCGATGTCGGCGACGGGGCATGTTTCGCTCACGGTCGCGACGTCGGTGGTCATCACGTCGCTGACCTTGCGCGCGTGCTCCTTGACATACTGGCTCGCCAGTTCGCGCGTCGATGCAACGAGTTCGAGCCACCACGCACGCTGCTTGACGCCGGTCCCGATCTCCGCGCGATGCATCAGGTCGCCCTCGGTGACGATGCCGAGCAGGTTGCCCTCCTCGTCGATCACAGGCATGCCGCTGATGCCGGCGAATACCATCGTGCCCGCGGCCTGGCGCACGGACATATCGGGACTGGCGGAAACGATCGATGTCGTCATGATGTCGGCAGCTCGCACGTTCATCTCCCTCTGAAAAGACAGTGGCGTTATGGATAAGCGTTATGGTGCCTGCGGCGTCGGGTCGTCGTCCGGCCGGCGCGTGCGTCGAGCTTGATACAGGTCAACGGTCAGAATGCGCGCGATGAAGAAACGGAACCGCCCTCTCGCACCGCTGCTCGCGATGCGAACCCATCATCGGGAGCTTGATGAACGATACAACAGAACGCGCTGCGATACCGATCTCAAGTATGCGCTCACGCGGTTCGAGCTGAAGGTCGAACGCGCGCTCTTCGGCCTGCGCACGATCATGGACGAATCCGTCGAGTTTTGCGCGAATCACAGGCGCACTGCAGAAACGGTCATTCTTCCCGCCGTCGAGTGCCATCTATCGGAATTCAACCACGTACACATCGACGCAGCAGTCGAATCTCGGCCCGACGCTTCCGCGATGCAACATCGAAGGAGAGCGCCGGGAAGTCTGTACCGCCTGATAACAAAGGCCGTCAGAGCCGTCGGGAGAATTTACTGACTCCAAACTCGATTCCGAAGAAGTAAGTTTTTCTGCCACCGCAACGCCGCAGCAGATTTTTTTACTGTGACAGACGTTTACATTCATCTCATAAGACGATAACCTTGCAGCCGTTGATCAGGTTTCGGCAACGGTTGCCGAGGTAGCGGAAGAACTCCGAAACGATTCGGCAAGTTTGACTGCAAACGCGCAAACGTTACCTATCCGACGACGATGCCTTCGAACTGAGCAGGTTTGTCATTTCGTAAGGCCCACGAGAGCGAACGCAATCGTTTGCTCGACTCAGCCATCCAGAGCGCCTGCTGCATCGCGCAATGGACCCAGCAGTGAATCCGTGCCGTTCAGTCTGTCCTTTAGCGCCTAACTTCGGCGTCGCGCAAACAGTCTGTCCTGAGCATGTAGTTTGGATGACTAACGAGTGTCATCTCGACGACAAACGGATCAGACGATCGCCACGTTTCCGAGTGGCATCGTGAATCACTGAAGAGGTCCGGGCAGCATTCTGGGTTTTACGAGCCTTACGCAAGTACATTAGTACCACTAAACACAATGACGAACCTTAACCCGACCTCGCTTCGTAACTTCAACGTTTTCTCGGCCCGCAAGGCCGCAGCGATCGCCACGGCAGCGCTTACGAGCGTGCTGCTCGCCGCGTGCGGCGGCGGCGGTGAAACCGCGTTCGACGACGCGACTGCCAAGAGCGCCGCCGCTCCGGAATCGACGGCGAAAGCGGCGACGAGCACGTCGATCTTCTACGGCGCGAACGGCCGCAACACGAACGGCGGCGCGTACGACTCGACGCCCGTGGCGACGCAGCTCGCGCAACTGAAGGACATCGGCGCGACGATCTATCGTAACGACGTATACAACCTGGCGTCGGCGAAGGTCATCGCGAAGATGGCGCAGACGATGGCGGCGAGCGGCGTGACCGTGTATCCCGTGATCCTGCTCGGCACCGGCTTCAGCAACGAACAGGATGCGTACAACGCGGCCTACACGCTCGGCGCGCAAGTCGCGAGCACGTACAAGTACAAGTACTACGAAGTCGGCAACGAACTCGAAGCGACGGCGCTGAACGGCAACGTCGACGGCACGAGCTGGACGCATTACAAGAATCAGCCCTACGTCGTCGCGCGCGGCGTGATCCGCGGTCTCATCGCCGGCGTGAAGTCGAAGGACAGCACGGCGAAGATTGTCGTCAACGGAACGTGGCTGCACTACGCGTTCTTCCAAATGCTGATGGACGGCTCGCAGCCGGACGGCACCCGCGGCCACCCGACGGTTAGCTGGGACATCACCGCATGGCACTGGTATTCGGATCAGGGCAACATGACGCGCGCATGCGGCGGCACGGGTTGTTACGACATGCTCGGCGTTCTCCATTCGTTCGGCAAGCCGGTGTGGCTCAGCGAATTCGGCGTGCGTCCGAACTACGGCACGGATCAGCAGATCGCGAACTACATGGTCGGCAGCATGATGATGGCGCAGTACCAGAGCGTCGCATCGAAGTACAACATCCAGTCGATCCAGGCGTTCGAGCTCTATGACGACAACGAAGGCAACTTCGGGCTGATGAAGTCCGACGGTCAGACGACGAAGCCCGCTTACTGGTCGTACAAGAACTTCGTTGCGACCCACCCGATGTAATTGCGCGGGGCATAGTCACCCCGTTTAACTGACCCAACGATCAACGAGCGACCCACAGTGGTCGCTCGTTGCGTTTTGAGCCCTTAAACAGGCGGTTTCCTTATCGGCGCGGCCGTATGACTGGTATTCCGTCATGGCGGCTTGTCGGCGGCTGCGGTCCACCCTACTCTGACTGCGAGCCTGCCCCGACGATCACCGCCGGGTTTGGCCATCCCATTCGATCCATACACTGCCTCATCTTCCGTTCGCGGAGGATGCCGGTCCTATTGGAGAAGATATGCGCGACAACCTGATTCCGGTCATCGAACGCGACGTGCTCAAAGAGCGCGTGCGATCCATTCTTTATTGCGGTGAATCCGGCGCCGCGTCGATCGTCGGAATCGCGAAGCGGCTCGCGTCGGCGGGCAGGCACTTCGAAGTGCACCACTTCGCGCGAGCGGCCGACCACGCGATGTTCGTCGATGAATTCGACGCACTGCGCGAGCACGGCAAGATCTACCATCATCTGGACCTGACCGATGATCTCTTCGCACAGGAAAGCGCCTTCACCATGAGTCCGACGCGCGCTTGCACGCAAATCTACTGCAGTGGACCGCCCGCGTTCACGGATCTGGTCGAGCGTCAGGCGCGAGAATGGGTGCACGCCTCGAACATCCACAAGATCGTGCTCAACGATCTCGCTGCGCGCAACTGACGCAAGCCGTCAAAGCGCCGCGGGATCGAGACCCAGCGCCTCTGCCAACTCGCGCGGCGAGCGCACGACCTGCGCTTCCCTAGGGAAAAGCGCGGCGCCTTCATCGTCGGAAGGCCATGCCAGAACGCGCATATGCGCCGCGATGGCGGCACGCGCGCCGGTCGGACTGTCCTCGACTGCGATCACTTCCTCGGGCGTGAGCCGCAAGAGCCACGCCGCGCGCTCGTACGGCTCGGGACTCGGCTTGCCGTTGCGAACATCGTTGACGCTGATGCTCACGAGCGAAGGCTCTTCGATACCGAGCGCACGCAGATTCGCTTCGAGCAGCATGCGCGATGCATTCGACACGATCGCCTGCGTGATGCCCGCGGCCTTCGCGGCGCGATACACCTCCAGCGCGCCGGGACGCGGCACGAGCGCGGGCGCATTCTCCAGATACGTCCGCGCGCGAAACATCGACCAATCCGCGAAGTCGACCGTCAAGCCGAAGCGCTCACGACACAGCGCATGCACCTCGCGCCCCGTCTTGCCGAAGACGAGCGGATGCATCTCCTCGCCCGCCTCCACGCCATGCCGCGCGAGCGCAGCGATCAACGTCTTCAGATGCAGCGACTCGCTTTCCGCGAGCGTGCCGTCCATGTCCCACAAAATCGCCTTGATCAAAGCCTGACTCTTCCTTGTCGTATGCGGACGGTCGCCGCGAAATGGGCGCAGCCTATCACGCCGTCACGAGCATCGTCATTGCCGTTGCATTTATTTATACGGCCATATAATATCGACATCAATCCATACGACTCAATCTTCGGAAGGACGAGATCATGAGCAGAACACTTCGCGTCGGCGTTGTCGGCGGCGGAATCGGCGGGGTCGCATTGACCGGCGCGCTCGCGCGGCACGGCATCGAGGTGCGGCTTTTCGAGCGCGCGGGCGTTTTCGGCGATGTCGGCGCGGGCATCCAGATGACGCCCAATGCGGTGAAGGTGCTGCAGGCGCTCGGCATCGGCGATGCGCTGCGCGATGTCGCGTTCGTGCCGCAAGCGATTGTCGGGCGCAACTGGGAGACCGCGCGCGAGAACTTCCGCATTCCGCTCGCTTCGGAATGCCCGAAGCTGTATGGCGCGCCGTTCTATCACGTGCATCGCGCGGACCTGCATCGCCTGCTGACGACGCTCGTGCCCGCCGATGCCGCGCGTCTGTCGACGAGTTGCATCGACATTCGGCAGGAGAGGGACGCCGCCGTCGCCGTCTTCGACGATGGGAGCGAATTCGAAGCGGACGTGATCGTCGGCGCCGACGGCGTGCGTTCGATCGTGCGCTCGAAGCTCTTCGGCGACGAAGCGCCGCGCTTCACGGGCAACATGTGCTTCCGCGCCGTCGTGCCCTTCGATGAGACGCCCGAATTCGTGAGTCCGGATTCGTCGTTCTGGCTCGGGCCGCACGCGCATGTCGTCACGTATTACGTGCGTGGCGGCGCGGCGGTGAACATCGTCGCGGTCGCGGAGACGCAGAGCTGGGTCGAGGAATCGTGGAACGCGAAGTCGAGCCGTGAGGAATTGCTCGACGCGTTCGAAGGCTGGCATCCGAATTTGCAGCGTCTTTTCGAGCGCGCGGAATCGGTCTTCAAATGGGGCTTGTTCGATCGCGATCCGATGCGGACGTGGTCGCGTGGCAACGTCACATTGCTCGGCGACGCCGCGCATCCGATGTTGCCGTTTCTCTCGCAAGGCGCGGCGATGGCAATCGAAGATGGCTACGTGCTCGCGCAATCGCTCGCGGCGCATGGCACGGACATCGCGCACGCATTGGGCGACTACGAGGCCGAACGTCTGCCGCGCACGAGCCGCGTGCAACTCGAATCGCGCGAGCGGGGCCGCACGTATCACTTGCCGAGCGCGTTCGCGCAGAGAAAGCGCGATCTCATCTACAAGTTCAAGTCGTATCTGAATCCGCAGGCGTCGGGCATTCAGGCCAACTGGGTCTATGCGTACAACGCAACGGATTTCGCGCCGCGCGCGGCTGTGTCCAACGTTTCAGCGGAGGTTTGAGATGCCGGGAAAGGTTTATCGCATCGGGCAGATCGTCCCGAGTTCGAATACGACGATGGAAACCGAAATTCCGGCGATGCTGACTGCGCGTCAATCCATCGAACCGGAGCGTTTCACCTTTCATTCGAGCCGCATGCGGATGAAGAAGGTCGTGAAGGAAGAGCTCGCCGCGATGGATGCGGAGTCGGACCGCTGCGCCGTCGAGCTTTCCGATGCGCGCGTCGATGTGCTGGGTTATGCGTGTCTCGTCGCGATCATGGCGATGGGGCGCGGTTATCACCGCGTATCGCAGGCGCGTTTGACTCGGCATACGGCTGCGAATGGCGGCGAGGCGCCGGTTGTGACGAGCGCTGGTGCTTTGGTCGATGCGTTGAAGGTGATGAAGGCGAAACGCGTCGTCGTGGTGGCGCCTTATATGAAGGCGCTGACTGAGCTTGTGGTCGACTATATTCGAAGCGAAGGGTTCGATGTCATCGACTATCGCGCGCTCGAGATTCCCGACAATCTCGATGTGGCGCGGCATGATCCGGTTCTTCTGCCCGCTATCGTGCAGTCGATGCGCTATCAGGACGCTGATGTCGTCGTTCTCTCCGCTTGCGTGCAGATGCCGTCTTTATCCGTTGTGCCGATGGTCGAGGCGTTGACCGGGAAGCCCGTCGTGACTGCTGCAATCGCTACTACTTTTGCGATGTTGTCTCAGCTTGGGCTCAAGCGGGTTGTGCCCGGGGCCGGGGCTTTATTGTCTGGGGCTTTTTGATTTTTTTTTCTTCGCCGGATCCCGTTTTCGCGTCGGTCTATTAGCGTTGCCCCTGTGCGGGGCGGCACCTACTTTCTTTGCTGCTGCAAAGAAAGTAGGCAAAGAAAGCAGCTTTTCAGGCCCCCGGTCACACGCAATTTGGGTAGTCCTCTCGTCCCAGGCGGCACTCGCCTAAAGAGTGCCCTCATCACAATAACGGGGCTTGGCTCGCGCACGGTCCGCCGCCCGAAAACGTTGAGCGCGCTGGTTCAGCACGAAAGAGCTTCGGCACAGCGCTACGCGCTGCCGCCGGGTATGCAAGGGAAACCAACGTGCCGCACTTGCGGAGAGATGGATACGTTAGTAGAGAAGCACATGCATCCCCGATTGACCGGTCGGCCGCGAAGCGGGCTGGAGCTATTTGGTGCTGAACCAGCTTGTTGTGTGGTGCGATGTGGCAGACCGTGCGCGATCCAAGCCCGGTCGGGCCTATGAGGGCACTCTTTAGGCAGCCCACGATGGACGAGAGGACTACCCAAATTGCGTGTGACCGCGGGCGTGTCAGTAGCTGCTTTCTTTGCTTACTTTCTTTGCAGCAGCAAAGAAAGTGAGTGCCGCCCCGCACAGGGGCAGTGCCAATAGACCGACCCGAAAACGGGATCCGGCGAAAACGGAAGTAAACGAGAAAGACACACGATGAAATCGACCCTACTCTACGGCGCAAACATCAACGCAAACGGCATCCGCCAACACTATCTGCGCTACGGCGGGCCGCAAGCAACCCACGATGCCATCGTGCTAATCCCCGGCATCACGAGCCCGGCCATCACCTGGGGATTCGTCGCGGAAACGCTAGGCCGCCACTTCGATACCTATGTGCTTGACGTCCGCGGCCGCGGCCTCTCCGAAGCCTCATCGACGCTCGATTACAGTCTCGACGCGCAAACCGCCGATCTCATCGCGTTCATCGAAGCGATCGGCCTGAAGCAAGCCAACGTGCTCGGCCATTCGATGGGCGCACGCATCGCCCTGCGCGCCGCACGGCAAACAAAGTCCATCGCGCGACTCGCGCTCATCGATCCGCCCGTGTCCGGCCCGGGCCGTCGCGCCTACCCCGCGCAACTCGCGTGGTACATCGATTCGATCGCGCTCGCACGCAAAGGCATCGACGTAGAAGGCATGCGCGCGTTCTGCCCGACGTGGACCGACGAGCAACTGCGCCTGCGCGCGCAATGGCTGCACACCTGCGATGAACGCGCGATCCGCGCGAGCTTCGAAGGCTTCCATACGGACGACATCCACGCCGACATGCCGCACGTCACGCAACCCACGCTGCTGATGTCAGCCGGCCGCGGCGACGTGATCCGCGATGAAGACATCGCAGAAATGCGCGATCTGATGCCGCAACTCGAAGTCGTGAAAGTGCCGAACGCAGGCCACATGATCCCGTGGGACGACGAACAAGGCTTCTATCGCGCGCTCGGTTCGTTCTTCGGCGCAACACTCACCTGAAACGTAGGCGACACATCATGCCAATCAGCGACCATCAACTGATTCAAGCGTGGAAAGAGGTGCTCACGCTGTCGCGCCTGAAAGCAGGCCAGACCGTGACGATACTCACCGGCGCCGCAACGCATCCGCAAACGCTCGCCTGCGCCTTGATTGCGACGCAATCGATGGGCGCCATCGTCAACCGGCTCGATCTTCCGCCCGTCAACGGCGAGAAGGCGCTGAGCCGCGACGCCCTCGCCTATCTCGGCGAAACGCCGCTCACCGGAAACCGCGCGGCCATCGCGGCCCTCAAGGCAAGCGATCTCGTGCTCGATCTGATGACGCTGCTTTTTTCGCCCGAGCAACACGACATTCTCGCGTCGGGCACGAAGATCCTGCTCGCCGTCGAACCGCCCGAAGTGCTCGTTCGCATGACGCCGTCGCTCGACGACAGAAGGCGCGTGCTCGCCGCCGCGAAGCGCATCGAACAGGCGCGCGAGATGCGCGTCACATCGAAAGCGGGCACCGATCTGCGCTGTCCGCTCGGCGAGTTTCCGGCCATCGCCGAATATGGTTTCGTCGATGAACCCGGCCGCTGGGATCATTGGCCGAGCGGTTTCGCGCTCACTTTTCCGAACGAAGGCGGCGCGAACGGGCGCATCGTGATCGATCGCGGCGACATCCTTCTGCCGCAGAAGAGCTATTGCACGGAACCGGTCGTGCTGACCGTCGAAGGCGGCTACGCGCGCCACATCGAAGGCGGCGTCGATGCCGATCTCCTGCGCGAATACATGCTCTCGTTCGACGACCCCGAAGCCTTCGCGATCTCGCACATCGGCTGGGGCCTGCAAAAGCGCGCGCACTGGTCGACGCTCGGTCTCTACGATCGCGAAGCGACGCTCGGCATGGACGCCCGCGCGTTCGACGGCAACTTCCTGTTCTCGCTCGGCCCGAACAACGAAGGCGGCGGCAAGCGCACGACGGCTTGCCATATCGACATCCCCTTGCGCCGCTGCACCGTCTCGCTCGACGGCGTGGACGTCGTGCGCGAAGGCAGAACCATCGAGGAAACGTCATGAACGACGAGGTTTATCAGCGGCAAGGTTTCGGCAACGACCTTCGCATCGAAGGCCGCATCGGACTGTTGATCGTCGACTTCGTGAACGGTTTCGCCAATCCGGACGTGTTCGGCGGCGGCAACATCGCGCAGGCGATCGAGCGCACGGTGCCGCTGCTGCGCGCGGCGCGTGAGTTGCGCTGGCCGATTGCGCATAGCCGCATTGTCTATGCCGATGACGACGCCGATGCCAACATCTTCTCGCTCAAAGTCCCCGGCATGCTGACGCTGAAAGAGCACGCGCACGACAGCGCGATCGTGCCGCAACTCGCGCCGGAAGACGGCGAGCTCGTCGTGCGCAAGAACGTGCCGTCGGCGTTCTTCGGCACGTCGCTCGCCGCGTGGCTCACCATGCGCGGCGTCACCACGCTCGCCGTCGCGGGCGCGGTGACGAGCGGCTGCGTGCGCGCGAGCGTCGTCGATGCGATGCAGTTCGGCTTTCGTCCCGTGGTGCTATCCGATTGCGTCGGCGATCGCGCGCTCGCGCCGCATGACGCCAACCTTTTCGATATGGCGCAGAAGTACGCGGCCGTGATGTCGTCGGATGAATTGCTCAGCCGCGCGCGTCGTTCTCCGGCACGCAGCTGAACGATACGGTCGATGTCTGCTCTTGAAGCGAGCGCACGCCGCTCGTCGCTTCCGACCGGATCGCGACGCGTTGCGCGCGCTGCTTGCAGTATTCGGAGGCGGCGTCCATCGCCGCGTTGCGCGCCGTCACCCACGACATGCGCGTGCCCGTCGCCTTGCCTGTGACGGTGTAGGTGTTGGGCTGCGCGCCGGCCGTGACGCCGTTCGTCGTGCCGCAGGCCGCGAGCAGACACGCGAGCGCGAGCGCGCCGAACGCGCCGAACCTGCGCGGCGTCGAAATCATCGATCTGATGTAAGAGAACATGCTGGCGAACCGTGAATTTGAGACACGGCCGAATGGTACAAGCGGACGCGAGTTTCTTCACGGATCAGAGGAATGACGCTGCACGACGGGGCCGGACAAGCGGCGGCGCGGGCCTTGCCTGCGCGCGTTTTCACGGTCGACCGCGTGCGCGCTTTGTTGCTCCGCTCAGGCCTGAGCGATGCGATCCAGCAGGCGTTGCAGGCGCGAATGCTGCGACGGCGCGAGTCCCGGTGTGGAAAGCGCCTGCACGACGCGTCCGCGCCAGTATGTCTTGGAGAAGAGCGAGTTCGCGCCTTCGAGGCTCAGCACTTGCTCGAGATGTTCGATCGCCGAATCGAGATGACCGACGCTATAAAGGAGTGCGCGCGCGCTGACGTTGTGCATGGCACGGGTGTTTCAGATGAAGATCGATTCGATGCGAACACGAAGCGGCGCGCGCTGACACACGCGCCGCTCGCGGACATCAGCTCATGTGCTGGCCGCCGTTGATCGCGATGTTGGAGCCGGTGACGAAGCCCGCGTCATCGGAGCACAGGAACGCGACGAGCGCCGCGACTTCCTCGGGCTTGCCGAGACGGCCCGCCGGAATCTGCGGAAGAATCTTCGTGTCGAGGATTTCCTGCGGAATCGCCGTCACCATCTTGGTCGCGAGATAGCCCGGCGAAATCGTGTTCACCGTCACGCCCTTCTTCGCGACTTCGAGCGCGAGCGACTTCGTGAAGCCGTGCATGCCCGCCTTCGCCGCCGAATAGTTCGTCTGGCCGATCTGACCTTTCGAGCCGTTCACCGACGAAATGTTGATGATGCGGCCAAAGCCGCGCGACACCATCTCTTCGCAGACCGGCTTCGTCATGTTGAAAACCGAGTCGAGGTTGGTGCGCAGCACGGAATCCCAGTTCACCTTCGTCATCTTCTTGAAGGTCGTGTCCTGGGTGATACCGGCGTTGTTCACGAGGATATCGATCGGGCCGACTTCAGCCTGGATCTTCGCCACGCAGTGCTGGGCGGAATCGTAATCGGCGACGTCCACGCCATACGCGCGGAAGTTGTAGCCCTGGCGGTCCATGCTCGCAAGCCATTCGCCGACCTTCGCGTTGCCCGGCGAATGCGTCACGACGACCGCGTAACCCGCGTCGTGCAGCTTCATGCTGATTGCTTCGCCCAGACCGCCCATGCCGCCCGTCACCACTGCGATTCGCTTAGTCATGCTGATACTCCTCGTCATTTCTCTCAGGTTAATGAATCTCGGAATGGCGCCGACGCGGCCATCTTGCCCAACGCTAATATTGTTTTGATGACGCGTCGGGACGCGCGCGCGGCGCCGTCGTACTGCATTCGTTACGGACGTTCCACCGCCAGCGCGACACCCATGCCGCCGCCGATGCACAGCGACGCCAGACCCTTCTTCGCGTCGCGCTTCTGCATTTCGTGCAGCAG